>CAVUIH010000004.1:0-400564 GCA_963741555.1 uncultured Actinomycetota bacterium
CGGAGCCAGCGGCGTCACGGTGTTCGGCCTGCATCTGCGGGGGTCGACGCGAGGCTGGTTCATGTCGTGGCTGAGCCGGGCCCACCCTCGGTTGGTGGGCCCGTACCGCGAGTTGTACCGGCGTGGAGCGTATTTGCCGCCGTCATACCGAGAAGAACTCAGGATGCGGGCGGCACCGCTCATCTCCAAGTACCGGCTCGCCGGCGATGAGCGGCGATTCGGCACCGCGCCGCCTCAGCGAGTCGCCGAAACGCGTCAGCCGATGCTGTTTTGAGCTAATGCAGGTTCGGATCGCCGAAGGTGTCGCACTGGTTGGGATCACCGGTCTGATAGCCGACGGTAAACCAGTGCTGGCGCTGCTCCGACGATCCGTGCGTCCACGACTCGGGATTGGTGTGGCCGGTGGCGGCCTTCTGGATGCGATCATCGCCCACCGATGCCGCCGCCGACAGCGCGTCGGCGATGTCCTTGTCGCTCAGCGGTTCGAGGAAGGGAACCCCCGTGCTTTCCTGCTTGGTCGTCGAGGCGTAGTGCGCCCACACCCCGGCGTAGCAGTCGGCCTGCAGCTCGGTGCGCACGCCGTTGCCGCCCGCGCCTTGGGCACCCTGTTGAGCCCGGCCCAGCGATCCCTGCAGATCCTGCACGTGGTGACCGAACTCGTGGGCGACCACGTATTCCTGAGCCAACGGTCCGCCGCTGGAGCCGAATTGGGTACGCAGCACATCGAAGAAGCCGGTGTCGAAGTAGGCGGTCTGATCCACCGGGCAGTAGAAGGGCCCGACCTCGGTGCTGGCCGGTCCGCAGCCGGTGCTGACCTGACCGCTGAACAACCGGACGTGCGGGCGGGTGTATCCGTGCATCAGCTGCTTCCACACCGCGTCCACCGAGTTACCGGTGGCGATGACACGGCACTGGGCGTACTGGTTGGCGTCCGCGCCGGTCTTGCACTTGCTGAGATCGAACCCGGGTGCGACGTCCTGGGTGGTGTTCGTCGGGAGCTGATTCACCACCTTGCCGGGGTCGACCCCGAGCAGTAGGGCTACGACGAGAAACAGCAGACCGCCGAGCCCACCGCCGATCGCGATCCCCCGTCCGCCGCCGGACGCCGACGTCGTGCTGGTGTCGATCTGCATACCCTCGTTGAAGGTCATCGCGCTCTCCGTTGCGTGTATGTCGCGGCTGCCGGCCCGGCGAGATCAGCTTTTCACACTACGATTCAGGCGTGCCCGGGGTTGCCGAAGTTCCTGCTCTCGCGCGGACGGCGGCGGGCGATCTGCGCGGCACCGTCGAGGGCGGCGTCGCGGTGTGGCGTGGGATTCCGTACGCGGAGCAACCGGTCGGCCGGCGTCGTTTCGCGGCACCCGCGCCGCTGTTGCCGTGGACGGGTGTGCGCGACGCCGTCGAACACGCGCCGTTGCCGTTGCAGAGTCGCTCGATGGTGGCAGGCGACCGCAGGGACCCCAAGGTCCGTGACGAAGCCTGTCTGACGGTGACGGTGTGGTCGCCGGATAGGTCCGGCTCGCTGCCGGTGATGGTGTGGATTCCCGGGGGAGCATTTCTCAACGGCGCCGGCCAGCTCCAGCTCTACAACGGTGCCAGATTGGCGGCCAACGGCAATGTCGTCGTCGTCAACGTCACCTACCGGGTCGGGGTGTTCGGCGGCTTCGAGCTGGGTGACCTCGGCGACGGCTTCGACGACAACCTGTGTCTGCGCGACCAGATCGCCGCGCTGACCTGGGTACGTGACAACATCGCCGCGTTCGGCGGCGACGCCAACCGGGTGACGGTATTCGGCGAATCGGCTGGCGCCACTTCGGTTTTGGCTCTGATGGCCAGTCCGGCCGCCACGGGGTTGTTCACCCGGGCGATTGCGCAAAGCCCGGCACTGCCGTTGATCGCCGACCGCGTTACGCGTGCCGAACAGTCCCGTGATTTCCTGCGTCGACTCGGCGTGAGCGCCGCGGAGGCGCATCTACTCAAGGAACTGCCGCAGCGCCAATTACGTCGTGCCGCAGGGGAATTGCAACTTGCGAGCATTGCATCGACGCCGGTGTTGGCACACGGGTTGACCTACGGAGTCGATCTGTTGCCATGGCATCCGATCGAAGCGGCACAACTGGGCGCGACGGCCCGAATTCCGTTGATCCTCGGCACAAATCGGCACGAGGCCGCACTGTTCGCCCGGGACAAGCCGCCGATGTTGCCGACGACGCCGGCGAGTATCGACAGCTATTTCGCACGGGTGGCGCCGAATTCACGAGCGCGCATGATGCAGGCGTATCCCGGCTACCCGCGCCGTCGGGCACGGGAAGCTGTTGGTGGCGACGCGATGTTCGTGGCACCCGCGTGGGCGTTTGCTGACGCCTACAGCGCCCACTCGCCGACGTATGTCTATCGGTTCGATCACACGTCGTGCACGCTGCGGGCGACGGGTCTGGGCGCGGTGCATGGCAGCGAAATTATTCACGTGTTGCATAGCTACGACTCGCATTTGGGACGACGGCTGCACCCCTTGGGCACATGGCTGACGCCCGCGGTGGGCCGCCGGATGCAGCGAACTTGGGTGGACTTCGCTACTACTCGTGTGTCGAATGACCACGCATGGTCAAATGATTGGCCCCGCTACGAAATCCCGCAGCGGTTGACTCGCGTCATCAGGTCAGTTGCGGATGCCGTCAGTACAGATCCGGACGCGGCACGGCGATCGGCCTGGCACGAGATCGTTTGACCCAAGCTAAGTTTCGGCTGAGGTCAACGAAAATTAACTTTTTGGCCAATATAAGTGGAAGAAATACATTGCAGGGCGTACTTTGGGGCACTAAAGAAGTTTGCCTCAGGCTGGTTCTAACGGGAGGGAAGTTCCGTCGTGTCTCAGAAATCGGGTGAGAACTCTCAGCTTCCGTGTATGTATCTGTCCAGGCCTGCGGTCGTCATTCCAGAGACCGCACTGGACAACGAGGCGGTCCTGTCGCGGGTCCGTGAAAACTTCCGCGGCCCGGCATCAGAGTGGGACTCGGTCGCGCAAGGCGTCGAGTACGTGCTCGGCCGGTGCAATACCCAGGTTCGCTACATCGATCCCGACCAGACGCTCTCGCCCGGCGAGTTCGCGTCGCGTGCGGCGACCGCTTGTCTGTTCGAGAATGGCGTCGAAGCGTCTGAGGTGGACCTTCTGATTTACGGGGGCATCGCTCGTGAGAACTTCGAGCCTGCGACCGCAGCCGAGGTCGCGGGACGGCTGGGAGCGACACCACTTCACGCGTTCGACGTGACATGTGCCTGCGCCGGACTTATCGAGGCGCTGCACGTGGTCGCCGGCTACTTCGCCCTGCATCCCGAGATCGAGACGGCGCTGGTCTGCGCCGGCGAACTCTGGCGTGACCGTGTCAGCTATGACTTGCAGTCACTCGAAGACGTGGCAAACCTGGCCGCCGGCCTGACACTGGGCAACGCCGCCGCCGCATTCCTGGTGACTCGCAAGGCTCTGCCGGCGGGCAGCGCGCGGCTGGTGGGTTTCCAGCACAAGACGCTGGCCGAGTATTACGACCTGTGCACGGCGCCGGTTGACGGCCACTTCGTGTCGCGCTCGAAAGAGCTGTTCGCACTCGCGGTTCACGTCCCCGGGGAGCTTCAGCGCCTTCTTGCGTCCGCGGGCTGGTCGGCCGAAGACGTCGACCACTACGTTTTCCACCAGCCGAGCCAGGCGATCATGGAGCGCGTCTTCGACGCAATCGGCGCGCGGCCCGAGGCGTGCGTGCACACCCACTCGCTGTATGGGAACACCGCCAGCACCTCGTGGGCGGTCGCACTCAACCACCGTCTGAAGCACGGGACCGTCAACAACGGTGACAAGCTCGTCATCGCAAGTGCAGCATCCGGCTTCACGATCGTGTGTGCCTCTGCAGTCTGGGAGAGCTAATGGGTCGTTACCTGCGCGTCTATGCGGTGATCGGCAAGACGTTCGGGTCGTGGTTCAAGCCTTTGGGCGCGTTCACGCTCTTGCAGGTGCGGCAGGTCATCTCGGCGACGACGCTGGGGCTCGACCACATCTTCTTTCCGCGGCACCGTAAGCAGGCGATCGACCGCCCGATCTTCATCATCGGCAACCCGCGGAGTGGCACGACATTCCTGCATCGCTTCCTGCTGGGGGCCGGCGACATGGCGGCGTTGGAGTTGTGGGAGATGCTGTTTCCCGCGATCACTGCGCGCAAGCTGCTCGGCGGCATCGTCCCGCGGCTGGACAAACTCAACCCTGCGCAATATCACCCGTCGGACGTGCATGACACCAGCTTGCGCGGCATCGAAACCGACGACGTGGCATGGTTTTTCCGCACAATGGACGGCCCGTTCGCGTGGGCGTATTTCCTGGCTTGGCGCGACACGTGGGGGAGTGAGTTCTCCCGGCGCAACTTCGGGATCGACGGCGTGTCGGAGAAGGAAGAGAACCGGTTCTTCAAGTACTACGAAGCGATCTGGCGACGGAACCTGACCGCCAAGGGCGCGAACCGGATCCTGGTGAAGTCGAGCATGCTGACGTTCCGTCTGGACGCGCTGCTGCGGCGCTATCCCGACGCCCGGTTGGTGTACGTCGTCCGCGATCCGGTCGAGGTGATTCCGTCGGGAATGTCGCTGCTAGCCAGCGTGCTGGAGAACGGTTTCGACATCTGGAACCGCACCAGCAAAGAAGACCAGGACAAATGGCTGGAAAACCTCTACCAAGCCTCCCGGGCTATGCTTCGCTTCTTCCGTGAGGCCGAGGTCGCCGGACGCATCCCGGAAAAGAACGTGTGCGTGGTTCGCTATGAGGATCTACTACAGAACCTCGAGCCCACTATGGAGCGAATCCTCGACTTCATCGAAATCAAGCCCAGCGCCGAGTTCGAAGAGGAAGTGCGGCAACAGGCCGAGAAGCAACGTGGTTACACCAGCCGTCACCAACACTCGCCCGACAAATTCGGACTCGACCCCGAGCGCATACGTGCAGACCTCGGCTTCGTCTACGACGCCTACGGCTTGTCGAGCAAACCCCCTCATGCTTCGGCTTCAGCAGCCGAAATCCCAGAATCTCACGCGTGAAAGCCTGAAAAACTATGGGTAAGTACTCAACGCAGAGTGGGCAAGAGCGTTCGACGCCCACACCTTTCGACGTGCGACTCCGCTTGGCTGCGGGCCAGGCGACGTCCGCGTCGAGTCGGCGTCGGACCGTGCGCAATATTGGAGCCGCGGCCTGCGGACTGCTGGGGCTGGCGTTGCTCCCGTTGGCGGTCGCCAACGCCGATGACTACACGATTTCGCCCGACACTGCTTCCATCGAAACGATCACCGGCCTCTACGGGCACGGATTCGACGGCGTCGACGCCGCCGCGCCCGCGGTGACTGGAAGTATTCAGGGCGAGCAACTCTTCACCTACACCGACACCACGACCAACGCTACGGGGACGTTCTACGGATTAGAGAGCACCTCAAACGATGGCTTCGGTGACATCAACACCCACGTCTACGTCGCCTCAGTTCCCACGGAGGTGGGCAATCCATACAGCGGGGTCGACTACACCGGCCAGCCACCCGTCGGGTCGGTCTTCGACTCATACAGCTTCGGCTACGGCGCTGGCACCAACCTGTACTCTGCGATTCCGAACGGCGACGGGACGGCCACCGTCACAGATACATTGGTCACCCCGACCGGGGACATCAACATTCCCACCACATTCGACGCCGCCGACGGGCCGGCCGTTTACGCCGATCGGATCATCATCGGCAACAGCGGCACCATGCAGGCTGTCGGCTCACAAGACGTTACGTCGATCAATGGCATCCCCCCGCTGGCCGTAGCCCTGCAGGGCACCCAGGATTTCAAGTTCTTCGATTCAGGCGGGACGTCCATCGGCACGGTTGGCACGGTCGACACGACCACGACGGACGCCGCCGGCACCTACACCGAGGCCGTCCTGGTGACCAAGGACATCGACGGCACGGTCGGCACCACCGCGGCGGACATCCCGGCGGTCGGATCGATCTACAACACCATCGACTTCTTCGGCACCAACAACGTGTACTCCGACCTCGTCACAGCGGGCGGGAACCACTACACGGACACCGTCGAGACCGGCCTGGGTAACTTCGTCATCCCCATCAGCTTCGACGCGGCCAAGGTCGAAACGATCAGCGATTCGCCGGTCACGTTCGGAAACGGTATGACCCTTACTCCTACCGATGGCTTGAATTTCACTGGGATCAACGGACTTCCGCCGGTGGACGTCGGCGTGCAAGGCGGGCAGGACTTCAACTTCACCGACGGCGCGACGACGGGGTCTTTCACCGCCGACGTCACCAACACGTTGGACGAGTTCAACGACTCCACCGAGACCATACTGGTTACCTCCTCGACGGATTCAGCCCTTCTACCGGCGGGCTCGGAGTTCGAGATCGTCAACTTCGGCTACGGATTCGAAAGTGTCTACTCCGACATCGCCTCGGCAACAGCCGGCCACGATGTCATCGCGGAGACGTTGGTGACTCCGCTGGGCGACATCAGCCTCCCGCCGTCGTTCGACGCCGCGGCGGGCCTCTTCAACGATCTGTTCACCGTCATCGCGGGCGGGGGAGCTCTGTAGGCCGTCGCTAGCTCTGCGGCGTAACCGCGAACCGCTTATCGGTGTAGCGGCGCAGGTTGGACAGTGCGCTGGCGTTCCTTGACGTCGACATCATCCCGCACCAGATCGTCCTGCTCGGTGACCTGATCGGCGCTGGGCTCTCCTAACCTGGGCCGTCGCCGGCCGCTGCCAACAACGGCACGAGGATGTCGCTGATCGGCGTGGCGATCCCGTGTGCGCGCGCCTTACGGACGATGACACCGTTGCGGATGTCCCACTCCAACGGGCGCGACGCCTGCCGGTCGGCGAGCATGGACGTGCCCATATCGGTTGGCGCCGAACGGAACATCTGCACTGTGCCGTCGGCGACGTCGTCGCCCAGCCGGGCTCCCTCGGCGCGGGCGACCTCGAGACATTCGGCGGCATAGCGCCGGGCCAGCTCGGCCATGTCGTCGCGGCGGAACATGCCGGATCGCCTGCCGGTGAGCACCATCAGACCGGCGACCGCGTTGACCAACAACTTGCGCCACGCGGCCGTGATGAAGTCGGGGTCGCAGTCGGCAGTGCCGCCGGCATCGCGCCACAGGTTGGCGAACGTGGTCGCCGCAGGCCCGGTCGGCAGCGCCAGCCGGGCTTCGCCGCGCAGTCGCACCCAGCCGTCGGGCTGGGTCTCGGCGGAAAACCAGACAATGCCAGGAATGACGGTCGACGACGGGCATAGTGGCTGCACCATCTCGACCTGCTCGACGCCGTTCTGCAGCACGACGACGATGGTGCGTTCATCGCACAACCGGGCCAGCCACCGGGCCGCGTCCGCATTCTGGGTCGTTTTGACCGCAAGCAACACCACCGCGACGGGCTTGGTGATGTCGGCGGGATCGGTGCGTACCGGGCCCGCGACCACGATCGGATCGGCATCATCGGGCCGCAATTCGATCCGCGGTCTCGGTGTTCGCCCGCAGACCAGCACCCGGTTGCCGGCGGCGGATAGATACGCGGCGGCCGTCGTACCGACAGCTCCAGGACCGACCACTGCAATGTCCGTGACGATATCCATAACGACTCACGAAAATACCCGCCTCTAGACTGGGCTGTCCTTTCCACTGTTTGCGAGGAGTATTTGGTGCTGCGCAGTCACGTCGCGGGTTCGTTGCGGGCCGCCGACGCCGGCCAACAGGTGACGCTGGCCGGCTGGGTCGCGCGTAGGCGCGACCATGGTGGGGTGATCTTCATCGACCTGCGCGACGCCTCGGGGGTGTCCCAGGTGGTGTTCCGCGCCGATGACGTGCTTGCCCAGGCTCATCGCCTGCGCTCCGAATTCTGCGTTGCCGTCGAGGGCGTGGTGGAGATCCGGCCGGAGGGCAACGCCAATGCGGAGATCGCCACCGGCGAGATCGAAGTCAACGCGACATCGCTGACGGTGCTGGGGGAGTGCGCGCCGCTGCCGTTCCAGCTCGACGAGCCCGCCGGTGAGGAGACCCGGCTGCGCTACCGCTATCTCGACCTGCGCCGCGAGGGCCCCGGCGGAGCGATTCGGTTGCGCTCCAAGGTCAACGCCGCCGCCCGCGGCGTGCTGGCCGCGCACGACTTCGTCGAGATCGAGACGCCGACGATGACGCGGTCGACACCGGAAGGCGCACGCGACTTTCTGGTGCCGGCCCGTCTGCAGCCCGGCTCGTTTTACGCGTTGCCGCAAAGCCCGCAGCTGTTCAAACAGCTGCTGATGGTGGCCGGGATGGAGCGTTACTACCAGATCGCCCGCTGTTATCGCGACGAGGATTTCCGCGCCGACCGTCAGCCGGAATTCACTCAGCTCGACATGGAGCTGAGCTTCGTCGACGCCGAGGACGTCATCGCGGTCTCTGAGCAGGTGCTCAAGGCGGTGTGGGCGTTGATCGGCTATGACCTGCCGCTGCCGGTGCCGCGCATCACCTACGCCGAGGCGATGGCGCGGTTCGGCACGGATCGGCCCGATCTGCGGTTCGGGTTGGAGCTCGTCGAGTGTGCAGAGTTCTTCTCCGACACCACTTTTCGGGTGTTCCAGGCGCCGTACGTCGGCGCGGTGGTGATGTCCGGTGGGGCGTCGCAGCCGCGCCGGACTCTGGACGGCTGGCAGGAATGGGCCAAACAGCGCGGCCACCGGGGCCTGGCGTACGTGCTGGTCGGTGACGACGGCACGCTGAGCGGGCCCGTCGCCAAGAATCTGTCCGACACCGAGCGCGCGGGCCTGGCCGCGCATGTGGGTGCCCAGCCTGGTGACTGCATCTTCTTCTCGGCCGGGCCGGCGAAGGCGTCGCGCGCGCTGCTGGGTGCTGCCCGCGTCGAAATCGCCCGTCGACTCGACCTGATCGACCCCGATGCCTGGGCGTTCACCTGGGTGGTGGACTTCCCGCTGTTCGAGCCGGCCGATGAGGCCACCGCCGCCGGTGACGTCGCACTGGGCAGCGGCGCATGGACCGCGGTGCACCACGCGTTCACCTCGCCCAGGGCCGAGTCGGAAGCCACCTTCGACAGCGACCCGGGCAACGCACTGGCCGACGCCTACGACATCGTCTGCAACGGCAACGAAATCGGTGGTGGCTCGATTCGTATCCACCGCCGCGACATTCAAGAACGCGTGTTCGCGATGATGGGAATCGGTGCGGCCGAGGCCCAGGAGAAGTTCGGTTTCCTGCTGGACGCGTTCACTTTTGGCGCGCCGCCCCACGGCGGCATCGCGTTCGGCTGGGACCGCATCGTCCAGCTACTGGCCGGGGCCGACTCGATCCGCGAAGTGATCGCGTTCCCGAAGTCCGGCGGCGGCGTTGATCCGCTGACCGACGCTCCGGCGCCGATCACCGCGCAGCAGCGCAAGGAATCGGGCATCGACGCGAAGCCCGAGGATGCACGTCGCAAGCCCGCTTCCGCCGAAGCGGAATAGGCCGCCGACCGGCCGAGGTTGAGCCAGGCATGTCGCAACAGATGCCTGACACCGAGTCCCTCAAAGCGTTCAACGAGGCCATCACCGACGAGTTCCGCTCCAACGACGGCAGAGTCGGCGGCCAGTTCGAGGGCGCTGACCTGCTCCTGATGACTACCACCGGCGCCAAGTCCGGTCAGCCGCGAGTCTCGCCGCTGGCCTACTTTCGCGTCGACGGCAAGTTGATCATCATCGGATCGTTCGCCGGCGCCGACGTCAATCCGGCCTGGGTGCACAACCTGCGCGCCCATCCCTCGGCGCAGGTCGAGATCGGCAACGAGTCGTCGGATGTCACCGCGCGGGAATTGCCGTCCGACGAACGCGACGAGCTGTTCGGCAAGATCACCGCGGCCGCCCCCGGCTTCGCCGAATATCAGGCGAAAACGACCCGGGTCATACCCGTCTTCGAGCTGCAGCCGACGGGTTAGCTCGACCGGCGACCGGCCGGTCGCTGCACGGGATCACGGGCCAATCACGTCACGCATCACGAGGTGATTTCAGCGTCCGCGATGTGGTTAATGCGGGACCAGCGCCCACAGCGTCTGGAACGTCCCGCGGACAGGGTGCAGCAGGATGTTGACGATCTGGATCGGGAAGAGCTGGCCGTTGCCGCCGCACTTGGGCCAGGCGCCCGGGCCTTGCGTCGCAAGGACCCGGTTCGCCACCGCGATCTGCTCTTCCCGCGGAGCGGTGGCCGGGTCGCCGACACCGCCGTTGGCCGCCCAGGTTGACGGCTTGAACTGCAATCCGCCGTAGAACCCATTGCCGGTATTGGCGTGCCAGTTGCCACCTGATTCGCACTGCGCGACGGCGTCCCAGTCCATGCCGTCCGCATAGGCCACTCCGGTGGTCGGAGATATGACGAGTGTCATGCCCAGGACGACGAATGCGGCTATCACCAGGTGCTTGCACATCGTGCTCAGTAGTCCACCTAAATGACTCATTTAACACTTCTAACAAACCAAAGTGAAACGAGTCAATGCGTGGGGTATTAGCAATTTAGTGAGATTATTGGTAAGGCCGCGCTTAATGTTGCTAAAGCTAATTGGAGTTAAAAAATTAGCCTAGTGATGCAGTTTTATATAGAAGTGAGATAAGTGAATGAAGTTATCTAGGCGTGATCGAGTTAATTAGAGTGACTGATGTGACTGCTGTTACTCAAGTGATATATGTTGCGCAGGCAAGGCGCTCTTGGAGGATCACTTCGCCTGGTCGCGATACTCCTGGACCAGGCGTTTTGGGGCCTGCGTCAACCACGCCTCGACGATCAGCTCCCGTAGTTCGGACTCGTCGATCTCCGCGAGCCTGACCAGCACGGCCGGATAGCCGTCGAAATGGGGGGTGGTGAAGTACACCTGCGGTTCGTCGGCGATCAGCGCGAACTTGACGCCTTCGTCGGATACCCGGACGCCCAGGATGTCGCCCTGGGGAGGTTCGATCCCGCGGGCGCTGAGCGCCTCGTGATCAGACTTGCGCAGCGGGCGTTCCCACGCGATCAGCTTCTTGCCGACCCGCCATTCGCGCGGCGAGCGCTCCTCGCCGAGCGGAAGCTCTCCGACGAGGCTGGCGACGTCGTCCCACGTGGCCATGATTCATTGTGCTCTTCCGCGGCGCGGTTCGGTCTCGATCACGCTGCGCCGCTGCGCGCGATGTTGCGGCTCACTAGTGTTGCAGCGTGACGTCGTCGACCCAGGCCAGCGAGCCGGAGCCGCGGTCACCGGACCAGCAGCAGCCACCGGGGCCGGGGGCCCGTTACCGGATCACCCACCGCACCGAATACCAGTACTCGGACGTGGTCACCAGTTCTTACGGTCGGGGGTTTCTGACCCCGCGCGATCTGCTGCGGCAACGCTGTCTGTTCCACGAGCTGCGAATCACGCCTGCGCCGGCGGACCGCTCGACGAGCCGCGACTCCTACGGCAACACCAGCTCCTACTTCCATGTCACCGAGCCGCACCGGACGCTCACCGTCACCAGCGAGTCGGTCGTCGAGGTGTATCCGTCGCCGCCGGAACGCTGGGGCGCCGGACCGGCGCTCGCACCATGGGAGCACGCCCGGCCGACGGGAGTCCGTGGCGCACTGGCCACCGAGTTCACCCTTGACCTGAATCCGCCCGAGATCACCGACGCGGTACGCGACTACGCCGCGCCGAGTTTCGTTCCTGAACGTCCGCTGGTCGAGGTGCTGCGCGACCTTACGTCGCGGATCTACACCGACTTCACCTATCGGTCCGGATCGACCACGGTATCCACCGGCGTCAATGAGGTTCTGACGGCCCGTGAAGGGGTATGTC
This sequence comes from uncultured Actinomycetota bacterium, assembly GCA_963741555.1. Lineage (GTDB taxonomy): Bacteria > Actinomycetota > Actinomycetes > Mycobacteriales > Mycobacteriaceae > Mycobacterium. The sequence continues at coordinate 11,844 of CAVUIH010000004.1, forward strand.
AGGACTTCGCGCGGCTGGCGGTAGCTTGCTTGCGCGCCAACGGTTTGGCGGCCAGCTACGTATCCGGGTACTTGGCCACCGATCCGCCCCCCGGAAAGGACCGCATGATCGGTATCGACGCAACCCACGCCTGGGCCGCGGTGTGGACACCGCAACCGCCCGGCCAGTTCGAATGGCTCGGTTTGGATCCGACCAACGATCAGATGGTCGACGAGCGGTACGTCATCGTCGGGCGGGGCCGCGACTATGCGGACGTGCCACCGTTGCGCGGAATCATCTACACCAATTCCAAGAAGAGCAAGATCGATGTCGCCGTCGACGTCGTGCCGTATGAAGGTGGCGAACTCGATGCGTGACTTCCATTGCCCCAACTGCGGTCAGCGCCTCACCTTCGAGAATTCGACCTGCCTGGCCTGCGGCAGCGCGCTGGGATTCTCCCTTGCCGAGATGGCGTTGCTGGTGATCACCACCGGCGACGACGCCGACCACGCCGGCTTCGTCAGCGCGAAGGATTACGAGCTGTGCGCCAACCGCTATGTCGCCGAATGCAATTGGCTGGTGCCCATCATGTCCGGCAAGCTGTGCGAGTCCTGTCAGCTGACGATCGAACGGCCCAACGACGCCGACAAAGGGGGTCTTGCGGAGTTCGCCAGCGCCGAGGCGGCCAAGCGTCGACTCGTCGTCGAACTGCACGAGCTGAAGCTGCCGATCGTCGGACGTCAGGAGGACCCCGATTACGGGTTGGCGTTCCGGTTGCTGTCCAGCGCGCACGAGAAGGTGATGACCGGACACGAAAACGGTGTCATCACAATCGATCTGGCTGAGGGCGATGATGTGCACCGCGAGCAGTTGCGGGTCGAGATGGACGAGCCGTACCGCACCCTGCTCGGACACTTCCGCCACGAGATCGGGCATTATTACTACTACCGGTTGATCACCCCGTCCAACGAGTACCTGGCCAAGTTCAACGAGCTGTTCGGTGACGCGAGCGCCGACTACCAGGAGGCGCTGGACCGCCATTACAGCGAAGGTGCGCCGGAGGGCTGGGAAAAGACCTTTGTGTCGTCGTATGCGACCATGCATCCGGCCGAAGACTGGGCCGAGACGTTCGCGCACTATCTGCACATCCGCGACACTCTGGACACCGCGGCGTGGTCGGGCTTCGCGCCGGCGACGGCGACCTTCGACCGGCCGGTGTTGGGACCCAGCGCTTTTCACACCATCATCGACATGTGGCTACCGGTGTCGTGGTCGCTGAACATGGTGAACCGGTCGATGGGTCACGACGACCTCTATCCGTTCGTCCTGCCGGTCGCGGTGCTGGAGAAGATGAAGTTCATCCACAACGTCGTCGACGAGGTGACCGCGCTCAGCGGCAAGCGTGATCCGGTGCGCGCCTAGGCGCACTCGTCGTCACGGCATCACCCGGCTCTCGCCGGGTCCCCACAGCGGTTGCATATCGCTGGGCAGCGCGAGCTGAGTCGCGGCGATCACCTCGGCCAGCTCGCGCAGCGCGGCGTGCACGGAGGTCAACAGGCCAGCCAGCCGCCGGCGGCGGCCGCTGGCGACCTCTTCGACTTCGGCGGGATGCGATCGCCGCAGCAGGGTGCTCATCTCGGCGACCATTCGTTCCGGTCGTGACGACCCCGACGAACCGGGCAGGTCGCCGAGGTCGGTCCGCAGCCGCTCCAGCTGGTACACCAGCGACCGCGGGTTCGTCGGGTCGAAGAGCATCAACTCGGCCAGCGCCGCCACGCTCACCATGCCCGCGGTGCGGCGGCGGTAGATCACCGCGGATTCGGCTGCGGTGAGCGTCGATTCGATGACGGTCCGCTCGGCGGCCGGGTCCCGCACGGTGGTCAGCGTGGCGTTGAGTAACGCGGTCAGCCAGAGCCCACGCTCGATCCGCTTGCCGATGTCCATCAGGGTCCAGCCGACGTCCTGCACCATCGACTCACCGGCCACTCCGGCCAGGGTGAGCATCCCGACCAGGGTCTGTGACTGGGCCGTCGCGAGCACGGCGTCGGCCTCGGCCAGCGAGTCCGGCGGCTCCGATTTGTGCGCCAACGCACGTTCGACTCCCGCTAGCACCACCCAGGTGTCGCTGGACAACTGGTCACGCACCGCTCGAGCGGCCAGCGCCAGCCGGTCCACGGACTGCACCAATGAACCGGGACGCTCGCGGTCCATGGTCAGCGACCACAGCGTCGACGGCGCGATCGCAATGGTCTCCGCCGCATCGCCGGCCTGGACGTCGGTCCCGGTGATCCGGCCGAGGGCGGCCATCAGGACCGGCACGCACTCGCTTTCCGATGTCTCCTGGCGATGCCGGAATTCGTAGTAACGCCTGCGGGTCACGATCAACAACCGGGCCATGTTCTCGGCCCGTTCGCCGTAGCGTCCCATCCAGAACAGGTCGGACAGCACCCGTGGCGAGCTGACGCCCAGCGTGCCCGCACCGGTCTTCGCGGGCGTCTCGGGTGTCGGCAGGGTCACCGTCTGGGTGCGCGAGCGCTCCGTGGGACGTACCCAGACATCTTTGGCCGCAGTAGTTTTCAACGTGTAGGCGGATGGCCCCGACGCGAGCACGTAGCCCAGACCACCCAGCATCGGCGCGTAGCCGCCGCGCTGTGCCACCGTGAACAACCGCATGCCCACGCCGCCGGGGGAGAATTCGCCGCCGTAGCTGGTGGGCGCCGACGAGAACTGCGGCAGCTCCTGGCCGACCCACTGCCACGGCATCGCCTCGATGCACGCTGCGAGTTCGGCCAGCCGCGCTGACGACAGTGCCGGGCCGACAAGGGTTTGGCCGCCGATGGTCGGCCGGATCAACAACGACGAGAGGTTCGCCAGCAGATGGGACCGTTCGCTGTCGATGCCACCCCAGTAGCTCGGCGCGCCGGCCAGTAGCGGCGCCTCGCCGAGCAACCGCTTGGCCAGTTCGGGCAGGAATCGTTGCAGCCCGGCGCTTTCCAAGATTCCACTGCCGACGGTGTTGACCACGGTGACCGTCCCGCGGCGCTGCGCCTCCACCAGGCCGGCCACCCCGAGCCGCGAATCGGCGCGCAGATCCAGTGGATCGGTATAGTTCGCGTCGACGCGACGGAACACCACATCGACGCGTTTGAGGGTGCCCAGCGAACGCATCCACAGCTTGCCGTCGCGCACCACCAGGTCAGCGCTCTCCACCAGCGGGAAACCCAGCAGCGTCGCGAGGTAGGCCTGATCGAACGCGGTCTCGGAGTAGATGCCGGGACTGAGCACGACCACGACCGGGTCCTGGACGCCGTCGGCTGCCGCGTCGATCAGCGCCAACCGCAGGGCCTGTGCGAACGGTGTCGTCGGCCGTGGCCCGACCCGCTCGTAGAGGTCGGGGAGGGCCTGCGTGAGAACCCGGCGGTCGGCCAGCGCGTACCCGGCCCCCGACGGGGCCTGCGTCCAGTCGGCGTTGACCTGGAAACCGCCGTCGGGCAACCGGCTGACATCGCAGGCGTGCATGAACAGTTGATGGTGGCCCGGTACCTCGATTCCGTTGGCCGCCCGTACGTAGCCGGGGTGGGCGAACAGCAGTTCCGGCGGCAGCAGGCCTTCGGTGAGCGCGCGACGGCTGCCGTACAGGTCGGCGAGCACCGCGTTGAGCACCCGTGACCGCTGCACCAGGCCGGCTTCGAGCACGTCCCAATCAGAAGCCGACACCACCAGCGGCAGCGGGTCCAGGCGCCACGGTCGCGGCTCGCCGTGGGGTTCCTTGCCGGGATCGACGCCGGTATAGGTGATGTCGTCGTTGTCCACCAGTTGGCGTACCGCAGAGCTCAGCCGGTTCAGCCCGGCCCGTCCGCGGTCGCCGACGATGTCGGCCAACTCGGTCCACCCGGGCTGCACGTTTCCGGCCCGGTCGACGAATTCGTCGTAACCGCTGACCGGCCCCCGCAGACCGGGTGGGCGCAGATCGAACAGTGCTTCCTGGGACCGTGCGGCGCGGTACCCGGCCAGCAGCTGGTCGACGTCGGTGCGGTGGTGCGCAGCCGCCGACGACTCGCTGGAGTCCAGAGTCACTTTCAAGTCATTTCTGCCGAAGCCATTACCGCAGGACGGTACGCACGCGTCGCAGATCGAGGATGCCCGGCGCGCCGACGTCTGTGGAAATTCGCGCTTGCATTTCGCGGACATCGGACAGGTCGAGTTTGCCCGAGGTGAATCCGGTGGCCTCGAAGCGGCGGGCGCGACGTGACTCGGCTTCGATGGCGTTGACAGGAGGCTCTTCGTAGGCGCGCCCGCCGGGGTGGGCGATGTGGTAGGTGCAGCCGCCGCGCGACGTCGACGTAGTGAGGTCGACGAGCTCGAATTGCAGCGGGCCGTCGACGGTGATGCTCGGGTGCAGCGCGCTGGGCGGTTGCCACGCCCGGAACCGCACGCCGCCGACGTGCACGTCGGGGTTGTCGGTGGCCAGCAGCGGCACCGGGAAGCCGTTGCACGTCAAGAGGTAACGGTGGCGGTCGGCGCCGATGATGCGCACCTGGAGGCGCTCGACCGACGAGTCGACGTAGCGGGCCGTGCCGGTGGCGGTGGACTGCTCGCCGAGGGTGTTCCACGGCTCGATCGCGCCGCGAAGCTCGATCTCGACGCCGTCGAACACCGCGGTGCCGATGCGCGGGAACCGGAATTCGGTGAAGGGATCCAGCCAGTTGGTCTCAAAGGCGATCCCATGCGCGCGCAGGTCCGCGGCGACGTCGGCGATGTCGTGGATCAGGAAGTGCGGCAACAGATATCGACCGTGCAGGTTGGATCCGTGCCGGATCAGTGGAGCCCGCAGCGGCTCGTCCCAGAACCACGCCACCAGCGAACGCACCAGTAGTGACTGCACCATCGCCATCCGCAGATGCGGTGGCATCTCGAAGCCGCGCAACTCCAACAGTCCGAGCCTGCCGCGTGGGCTGTCCGGGCTGTAGAGCTTGTCGATGCAGAACTCGGCGCGGTGCGTGTTCCCGGTGATGTCGGTGAGCAGATGCCGAAGAGCCCGATCGGTCAGCCATGGTTTGGCGTCGGCGCCCTCGGACAGCGAAGTGAGCCGGTCGATTTCGGCGAATGCGATCTCGAGTTCGTAGAGCGCCTCGGCGCGGCCCTCGTCCACCCGCGGCGCCTGCGAGGTGGTGCCGACGAATCGGCCGGCGAACAGATAGGACAACGACGGGTGGCGCTGCCAATAGGTCAACAGCGACACCAGCAGGTCGGGCCGGCGCAGCAGCGGCGAATCCTTCGGGGTGACGCCGCCCAGCGTGATGTGGTTACCGCCGCCGGTCCCGCCGTGGCTGCCGTCGACGTCGAACGACTCGGTGGACAGCCGGGCCAATCTGGCTTGCTCGTAAAGGGTTTCGAGTTGCCGACTCTGCTCGGCGAAACTGGCGGTCGGCGCGACGTTGACTTCGATGACGCCGGGGTCTGGGGTGATCGTCGTCGACGTCAGCCGCGGGTCCGGCGGCGGTTCGTAACCTTCGATGACGACTGGACAGCCGATCGCCGCGGCCGCGTCATGGACTCGGCCGATCAGGTCGACGAAATGGTCCAGCGCCTCCGACGGCGGCATGAACACGTAGAGCAGCCCGTCGCGGACCTCGGCGACCATCGCGGTGGTCGGTGCGGTTTCATCGTCGTCGACGTCCGCCTCCGCCGATGACGGGTGCAGTTCGTCGCCCACGGTGGTCGGGTCGGTGTCGAAGGTCGGCCGCGGCGGTTTCCAGCTGATCGCGTCCAGCGGCAGCCGAAGACCCGCCGGCGAGTCGCCGTCCACCAGCACGATGCGGCCGCGGCGCAGCCGCCAGTCGGCGCTGGCCCAGCCGCTGTCATCGGCGCGCCGATGCAACGGCAAGACGAATGCCGCTGGGTCCTCGGTGGATTCGTCGAGGCGCGCCAATAACGCTGCGCGGCCCGCGGCGGTGTCCCCGCCGGTCTCAGAGTCCAGGTCGGCATCAGGTGCCACCGGGTCGCCTTTGGGCAGACGGGCTTTGGCGGCCAGCCGTGACAGTGGATCTTCGTAAGCGGGCCGCACCTGCGACAGCGGCAGGCCCAGCCCGTCGGCGATGGCGGCCAGCAAGTCGTGGGCGGCGGAGTCGGGCGCCGGTGGCCCGGCCGCGTCGACGTCCCACGGGTCGGCGAGCAGCTTGGCATCCGGCCACAGGGGCTGGCCGTCGGTGCGCCAATACAGTCCAATCTGCCAGCGCGGCAACGGTTCTCCGGGATACCAACGACCCTGCCCACGGTGCACCAGCCCATGCGGGGCCCACTGCGCTTTGAGTCGCGCAGCCAGATCGGATGCCCGTTGACGCTTGTGCGGACCGTCGGCGTCGGTGGTCCACTCGTCGTCGACCTGGTTGTCCACCGATACGAAGGTGGGTTCACCGCCGACGGTGAGCCGGACGTCGGCGGCGGTCAGGCGCTCGTCGACACCGCGGGCGACGTCCTGGATGGTCGCCCACGCCTCGTCGGTGTAAGGCAGCGTCACGCGGGGGTCTTCGTGGATCCGGGTGACGGTGTTGGAGAACTCGAGCACCGACTCGCACGGCTCGATCCCGCCGGTGATCGGCGCAGCGCCCGACGGATGCGGGGTGGCCGCCAGCGGGATGTGGCCCTCGCCGGCGAACAGACCCGACGTCGGGTCCAGCCCGATCCAGCCCGCACCCGGGATGTACACCTCGGCCCAGGCGTGCAGGTCGGTGAAGTCGGCCACTGGGCCCGACGGCCCGTCGAGCGCCTTGACGTCGGAGGTCAGCTGGACCAGGTAGCCGGAGACGAATCGGGCGGCCAGCCCCATCTGTCGCGCGACGGACACCAGCAGCCAGGCGAAGTCGCGGCAGGAGCCGACGCCGGTCCGCAACGTGAAGTCCGGCGTCTGGACGCCGTGTTCCATCCGCACGCTGTAACTGAGGTCGTGGTTGATTCGCCTGTTGAGCTCCACCAGGAAGTTGATCGTGCGGGTGCCCTCCGGCACCGCGAAGTTACGCACCCACGCCTGCACGAGTTCGCCGGGCCCGGACCCGGGGCCTTCCTCGTCGACGGGCCGCAGATACGGCTTGAGGTCTTCGGCCAGCGGCTCAGGGTAGCTGAACCCGCCGGACGACGGCCACGTCTCGGCCCAGTCCTCGATGAAGAAGTCGAAGGGGTTGATCACCTTGAGGTCGGCGATGAGGCCGACGGTGATGGTCAATTGGCTGGTCGGATTCGGGAAGGTCAGCCGGGAGACGAAGTTGCCGACCGCGTCCTGCTGCCAGTTGACGAAATGGTCGGCCGGCTCGACCCGCAGCGAGTAAGCCTCGATCGGCGTGCGTGAGTGAGGCGCCGGGCGCAGCCGCACGACGTGCGGGAAAACCCGGACCGGCCGGTCAAAGGTGTAGCTGGTGCGGTGCTCCAGCGCAACTTTGATGGTCATAACCGCCCATCTCATCACGCCAGCCTGAGTGCCGCAGCGCGGCAACGCTCAGGGTGGCCGGAGTGGCGTAACCGGGTTTTGTGGCCGGCTGTTCCTAGGATCGCTCGGGTGGACGATCGTTACGGCTCGGACGTACTGGCACGCGATCCGCACGGCTCGCGCAAGGCCCGATCAATCGAATTGCCAATAGAACTCGGCATGGTCGTCGAAGACGCGCAAACCGGCTATGTCGGCGCGGTGGTGCGCGTCGAATACGGGCGGATGGAGCTCGAGGACCGCCGCGGTGCCACCAAGGCGTTTCCGGTCGGCCCGGGGTACCTGGTCGACGGCAAACCGGTCATTCTGACCGCGCCGCGCCGTCAAGCCCCCACGGCCGCTGCCCGCACGGCGTCGGGCTCGGTGGCGGTGACCGGGGCACGTGCCCGGGTGGCCCGGACCGGACGGATTTACGTCGAGGGCCGCCATGACGCCGAGCTCGTCGAGCAGGTATGGGGCGACGATCTGCGAATCGAGGGCGTGGTGGTCGAATACCTCGGTGGCGTCGACGATCTCGTCGGCATCGTCAAGGAGTTCCGGCCGGGCCCGCAGCGGCGATTGGGCGTACTCGTCGATCATCTGGTGCCGGGCTCGAAGGAATCGCGGCTGGCCGACGCGGTGCGCCGGGGTCCGGGCGGTGCGGACACGCTGGTCGTCGGGCACCCGTTCGTCGACATCTGGCAGGCCGTCAAACCGGCCCGGCTGGGTCTGCGCGAGTGGCCGGTCATCCCGCGCGGAACGGAGTGGAAGCACGGGATCTGCGACGCCCTGGGCTGGCCGCACGCCGACCAGGCCGACATCGCCGCGGCGTGGCGCCGCATCCGCGGCCGGGTCCGCGACTGGACCGACCTTGACGCCGCGTTGATCGGCCGGGTCGAAGAGCTGATCGACTTCGTCACCCAGCCGTGACCTGCCACGTGGTCTAGGGAACTACGGGGCCGCCGGACAGTTTCCGGTAGGTGTAGACCTGGATCAGCAGCGCGACCGGGGCGGCGACGATGATGCCGACACCGCAGGCCAGGAAGCCCACGAAAATCACCAAACCCTGAACCAGGAACGAGATCAGCGTTTCGCCGATGTGCGACCTGACGGTGCTGACGCTGGCTTTCAGCGCATCGATCGGCGGCAAGCCGCGGTCTGTCGCGAACGCGATCGTGAACAGCGCGAAGAACGTGAAGACGATGATCGCCACGAACGACAACAGCGCGAACAGGAAGCTGGGCGCCAGCGACGGCAGGTCCAGGACGGCGCTGATGACGCTGAGCAGTGCGCCGGCCAGGACCACGGCGCCGAAGTTGCGCGGCTTGAAGAACGACCCGACGCTGACCGGCCTTCCGTCGGCGAGATCGAGACCGCCGGACAGGAATGCAGCCTGTACGAAGATGCCGAACACGAACGACACGATCGACAGGACCAGCGTGCCGACGGTGCCCAGGCCCGCTGCGAATGCTGCGCCGTAATCGCCGTCGGTGCTCGGGACATCGGCCGTGGCGCCGCCCAGCAAGACGAAAACCAAACCGTGCACGACGATCCCGATGACTCCGTAGACCAGCGTGGCCAGGATCAGCGGGCCAAGATTCTGAGTGAACTTATTCCACGCCCAGCTGAATGCCTGACCGATGTCGAAGCCCTGTCCGGGCGGCGGTCCGTACCCCGGCGGAGGTCCGTAGCCAGGTTGAGGCGGCCCGTACCCGGGCGGCGGGGGATATCCCGGCGGCGGTCCGTAGCCGGGCTGAGGGGGTGGACCACCGTAGCCCGGCGGCGGCCCTGGCGGTGGTCCGTAGCCCGGCGGCGGCCCTGGCGGTGGTCCGTAGGGCGGCGGTCCTGGGGGAGGCCCGTACCCGGGTGGCGGGTAGTTGCCCGGGTGCGGGTTGTCGCTCCACGGCTCGCTCGGGTTGCCGGGATACTCCGGAGGTTGGCTCATGACCGCTCCTGCGTCGTCGTCGGGGAGTTGTGCAGGCGTGCTCCGCGAACTTAGCAAGTATTCAACGGCGCCGCTGCGACCTCACACTGCGCGCCGACGTGTCGTGTTGACGTGGTATGCCTGACACCGTGTCCGACGGTCTGTTCGACGTCCCCGACGAGACCGACCGTGGCGAGCGCGAGCAATTCGGTTCGGCCGCCGCGCCGTTGGCCGTACGGATGCGCCCGGCCAGTCTCGACGAGGTCGTCGGTCAGGATCACCTCTTGCAGCCCGGCTCACCGCTGCGGCGTCTGGTCGAGGGATCGGGCATGGCGTCGGCGATCCTCTACGGTCCGCCCGGCAGCGGTAAGACGACGCTGGCGTCGCTGATCTCGCAGGCCACCGGGCGCCGTTTCGAGGCGCTGTCGGCGTTGTCGGCGGGGGTCAAGGAAGTCCGCGCCGTCATCGATGTGGCACGTCGCGCCGCCGCGCACGGCGAGCAGACCGTGCTGTTCATCGACGAGGTGCACCGGTTCTCCAAGACCCAGCAGGACGCGCTGCTGTCCGCCGTGGAGAACCGGGTCGTGTTGCTGGTCGCGGCGACGACCGAGAATCCGTCGTTCTCCGTCGTGGCGCCGTTGCTGTCGCGGTCGCTGATCCTGCAGCTGCAGCCGCTGTCCTCCGATGACATCCGCGCCGTGGTGCAGCGCGCAATCGACGACGAGCGCGGTCTGGCCGGTCGGGTCCAGGTGACGCCGGAGGCCGTCGACCTGATGGTCCGGCTGGCCGCCGGCGATGCCCGCCGCGCGTTGACCGCGCTGGAGGTGGCGGCCGAAGCGGGGGAGCGGGTCACCGTCGAGGTCATCGAGCAGTCGCTGGACAAGGCCGCGGTCCGCTACGACCGCGACGGCGATCAGCACTATGACGTGATCAGCGCGTTCATCAAGTCGGTACGCGGCTCCGACGTCGACGCCGCGCTGCACTACCTGGCCCGGATGCTGGTGGCCGGCGAGGATCCGCGATTCATCGCGCGACGATTACTGATCCTGGCCAGCGAGGACATCGGCATGGCCGACCCGATGGCGCTGCTGACCGCGGTCGCCGCGGCGCAGACGGTCGCGCTGATCGGCATGCCCGAGGCCAAGCTGACCTTGGCGCACGCCACCGTCCACCTGGCCACCGCGCCGAAGTCGAACGCCGTCACCACCGCGATCGGGGCTGCGATGCAGGACATCAGTGCCGGCAAGGCCGGCCTGGTCCCGCCGCATCTGCGCGACGGCCACTATTCGGGTGCCGCGGCGCTGGGTAACGCCCAGGGCTACAAGTACGCCCATGACGATCCGGATGGCGTTGTGCCGCAACAGTATCCGCCCGACGAGCTGGTCGGCGTCGACTACTACCGGCCGACCAGCCACGGGGCTGAGCGGGAAATCAGCAGCCGGCTGGACAAGTTGCGGGCGATCATCCGGCGTCGGCGCTGAGCGCGTTCGCAACACCGGTCACATCAGCACCGGCAGAGCGCCGTGAGACGTTTTTCGTAGACGACGCGTATGCGATATCACTCGCGGACGTGCTCGAGGCATTGATATCGCCCGCGATGCGATTTCAGAAAGGTGTCTATCCCTGCCATCAGTGGCTGCTGTGGTTCGTGGTGCTGTCGGGATCCGCCTGCTCCAGCCATTCGGCCAGCGACCGACCCGCGTCCAGCACATGCCGCTCGGCGATGTGACGGGCTTTGTCGACGTCGCGATCGGCCAGCGCCGCTACGAGTGCCTCATGCTCCTCGAGCGCGTTGTGCTCATGCTCGGGAAACATCGCGAAATAATTCGACGGGACCACGCGGACGGCCTGACGAATCTGCGCCATGAGCCGCCGTGAATGCGATGCCCGATGAATCTCCCGGTGGAACTGCCAGTTCGCGTCGACGATGCCGCCTTCGCCGGCGTGTGCCTCGACATCGGTGGCCAGTTCGCGCAATCGCTCAATGCCGTCGTCGGTGACCCGCCGCGCTGCCCACGCGGCGGCCTGACCGGTCAGGACTCCCAGGATCGTGAAGCTGTCGACCACGTCCTCGGGGCTCATCCCGATCACCGTGATGCCGCTGCGGGGCGCGACGCGGACCAGGCCGTCGTAGGACAACTCGAGCAGGGCTTCGCGCACCGGGGTGCGGCTGGTGGCGAACTCTTTGGTGATCGCGTCCAGGTCGAGCCGGGTGCCGGCGGGCAGCGCGCCGGTCAGAATGCGGTCGCGTAGCTCGCGGGCGGCGCGCTCGCGCACCGTCCCGGCGATGTCAACGCCGTCGTTCAGAACCATGGCGGGACCCTAAGGCAGTCGGATGGGCTGGCACTTGAAATCTAATATATCAGATGTTAGACATCAATAATGACCACACGACAAATGACACTCGTCGCCTTCATGCAAGCCGGCAGCACGTCGGTGTACGCGGGCTCGTGGCGTCACCCCGCCACCGAGCACGGCTACCTCGACGCCTCCTACTACGCCAAGATCGGCAGGCAACTCGAAGAAGGTTGCTTCGACCTGATGTTCTTCGACGACCGCCTCGCGATGCCAGGCATCTACGGCGGCTCGGTTGCCGATGCCGTCAAATACGGCGCGCGCCCGGTGAAGCTGGACCTGTCGATCGTGCTGGGCGTGCTCGCGCAAGCGACGTCGCACATCGGTCTCGGGGCGACCTGCTCCACCACCTACTACACGCCGTTCCACGTGGCGCGCACCTTCGCGACCCTCGACCACCTGTCCGGCGGCCGGGCGGCGTGGAATATCGTCACCTCGGTCAACGACAGCGAGGCGCAAAACTTCGGCCTGGAAACGCATTTGGGCCACGACGCCCGCTACGATCGCGCCGAGGAATTCCTCGAAGTGGCTGTCGGGTTGTGGGACACCTGGGAAGACGGGGCCGTGTTGCACGACCGGGTCAACGGCATCTACGCCGACCCGGACAAGGTGCACGAGCTGAATCATGTCGGCGAGTTCTTCTCGGTGCGGGGGCCGCTGACGGTGCCGCGCACCCCGCAGGGAAGGCCGGTGCTCATCCAGGCCGGCTCGTCGGGTCGCGGGCGTGAATTCGCCTCGCGGTGGGCCGATTTGATCTTCACCGGCGACCCGGGTATCGAGGTGGCCCGCAACCACTACGCCGACCAGAAGGAGCGCATCGACGCCGTAGGCCGCGACCCGCAGTCCGTTAAGATCTGCCCGATGGCATATGCCGTGGTCGGCGAGACGGAGGATCACGCCAAGGAGCGCGAACAGGTCTTCCTCAACGACCTGGTGCATCCGATGGCGTCGCTGACCCTACTCTCAGAGCTGATGAACTACGACTTCGCCAAACACGACCTCGACGACCCGATCACCGATGAGCTCATCGATTCGGTGTCGGGAATTCGCGGCCTGGTGCAGAACCTGCGCGCCCACATCGGCGACAAGATCACGCTGCGCGACCTGGCCGGCCACCGGGCCACCCTGCTGCAGGGTCCACGGTTCGTGGGCACCGGGACGCAGGTCGCCGATCAGATGGAGGAGTGGTTCCACGGCGGGGCCTGCGATGGGTTCGTCTTGGCCGCAACGCATCTGCCCGGGGCGTTCGAAGACGTCACGCGGATGGTGGTCCCGGAACTGCAGCACCGCGGCCTGTTCCGCGACTCTTACAGCGGGTCGACGTTGCGCGATCACCTCGGGCCACAACGGCCGGTCTGCGCACCCGTCGGAGCATGATGCTCGAAGGCATCCGGGTTCTCGACGTCGCGACGTTGGCCGCCGCTCCGCTGGCCGCCACGTACCTCGGTGAATTCGGCGCCGACGTCATCAAGATCGAGCAGCCCGATGGCGGCGACCCGATCCGCACCTGGGGGAACCAGGTCGACGGCGTCGGGCTGATGTGGAAGTCGTTGGCGCGCAACAAGCGTTCGATCACCCTCAACCTGCGCGTCGCCGAAGGCCAGGCGCTGCTGCGGCAACTGGTCGAACACGCCGACGTGGTGATCGTCAATACCCGGCCGGCGACCCTGCGCAAGTGGGGGCTGGATTACCCGGCGCTGCGGGCCGTCAACGACAAGATCGTCATGCTGCACATCACCGGCTACGGGCTGACCGGGCCGAAAAGTGAACGGCCCGGCTTCGGCACACTCGGCGAGGCGATGAGCGGCTTCGCCAACATCACGGGCGAGGTCGGCGGCCCACCGACGCTGCCGCCGTTCATGTTGGCCGACGGGGTGGCGTCGCTCAACGCCGCCTACGCGGTGATGATGGCGCTGTATCACCGCGACGTGCACGGCGCGTCGGGGCAGTTGATCGACATCAACCTGATCGACCCGCTGGCGCGGCTGCTGGAGCAGACGCTGCTCGGCTACGACCAGCTCGGCCTGGTGCCCACCAGGTCGGGTAACCGCTGGGACATCTCGGCGCCGCGCAACACCTACCGCACCGCCGACGACAAATGGCTGGCGATGTCGGGCAGCTCACCGACGTTGGCGCTGAGGGTGTTTCGCGCGATCGGGCGCGCCGACCTGGTCGACGACGCCGACTTCTCCGATCCGCAGCGACGGCTGGCCCGCGCCCGCGAGGTGGACCAGGTGGTCGCCGACTGGGTGGCCACCAAGACGCTGGCCGAAGCGATGGACATCTTCGACGCCGCCGAGGTGGCCGCCGCTCCGGTGTACGACATCACCGATCTCGTCGCCGACGAGCAACTGGCGCACCGCGAGGTCTTCGTCAAAGTCGGCGACGACGAACTCGGCGCGATGACGGTGCAGGCGCCGGTGCCCCGGTTCTCCGGCGCGACGGGCCGCGTACAGCACCTGGGCCCGCGGATCGGCGAACACAACGCCGAGGTCTACGGCCAACTGCTCGGCCTCAACGGCGCCGACATCGACGACCTGCATGCCCGAGGTGTGCTGTGAGAGGACTGCTTTCATGACGTCACTGCTGCGCCGCTCCGAACTGGCGGTGCCCGCGGCCAACGACCACATGTTCGCCAAGGCCGCCGCATCGGAAGCCGACCTGGTGTTCCTCGACCTGGAAGACGCCACCGCGCCCGCGCACAAGGAGGCGGCCCGCGCGAAAGTCGTCAAGGGCCTCAACGAACTCGACTGGGGACGCACCGTGCGGGCGATCCGGATCAACGGCCTGGACACCCAGTGGTGCCACGACGACGTCGTCGAGGTCGTCACCGGGGCCCGGGAGAACCTCGAGACCATCATCATCCCGAAAGCACTACGGGCACGCGATGTTTGGTGGGTCGACGTGTTGCTCACCCAGCTGGAGGCCAAGCTCGGCCTGTCGCGCCGGATTCGGCTCGAGGTGCTCATCGAAGAGGTCGAGGGCCTGGCCAACGCCGAGGAGATCGCCACGGCGAGCCCGCGACTGGACGCGCTGATCTTCGGCGTCGGCGACTTCTCGCTGTCCCAAGGTGCGCGGGTGGACACCAACTTCGACCCGCTCGGCGATTACCCCGGCGACTTCTGGGCCTACGCCCGCAACAAGGTGATCGTCGCGGCCCGCATCGCCGGCATCGACGCGATCGACGCGCCCTATCCCGACTACGGCAACCTCGAGGGCTACGAGCGTGACGCGCGACGGGCCGCGCTGATGGGTTACACCGGCAAGTGGGCCATCCACCCGAGCCAGATCGCCGTCGCCAACCGGGTTTACGCACCGACGGACGAGGAGATCGCGCTGGCCGAGCGCAACGTCGCCGCCTACCGCGAAGGCGAGCGGAAGGGCCTGGGCGCGGTCGGTGTCAACGGCGTGCTGGTCGATGCGGCCCACGTCAAGATGGCCGAGGCCACCCTGGAGCGTGCTGCGCTGATCGCTGACGGAGGCTAGATCAAGCGCGCGATCGTCGGCAATGAAGGGGGACCAATGAAAACCTTCACCGACGAAGAGATGGCGCCAACTGTTGCCCTCCGCCAAGACCTACAGCGTCGTCATCCTCAAACAGGGGCCCGAAGTTCGCCGACGATACGACACCGGCATCGTCTGGGAACACGGTCGGCGCAACTTCGGGTTACGCGACGACGGGGTGCTAGCGGTGGTCCTGCCGGTCACCGACGGTTCTGAGGTCTGCGGCATCGCCGTGTTTGCAGCCACCGTCGACGAGACCACCGCAATCATGGGCGACGACCCCGGAGTCGCAGCGGGCGTCTTCACCTACGACGTGCATTCCTGTCTCGGATTCCCCGGGGACTCGCTGCCCTAGCCCGCTAAACCAGCTCGGGCACCCGCAGGTGTGCCACCGCCAACTCGAACTCGCCGACGTCGTGCTGGTCGGCGCCGAGGTCGCGCAGCCGAGCCGTCCGCAGTGAACGGGCCCGCTCCTCATTGCGCTGCATCGCCTCGAGGCTGTCGAACGTCGACGAGGACACCGCCCGCCACGAGGCGCGGTCGATCATCAGGCTGGCACTGCAGAATCCGTCAAGCTCCTCGATCGCGGGCAACACCGACCCCCGGTAGAACTCGATTGCCCGATCGAACTGCTCGGGCCGCACCCTGAGCCAGGTGGCGCGCACACAGGCGCCGGACCGGAGCGGTGATCGCGATGCAGTACCGCGATTTCCCACTCGTCGATCGTTGGGCTGCCTGCCGAACAACTGCGCCGCCTGATCGCGCACCGGACGCGTGTAATCGGCACTGGCGTGCATCGCCGCTTCGCTTTCCCATGCGGTGGTCGCGATGCAGCGACCGGAATCACGGTCGACCAACAGCGACAGCCCGACGCAGCCGTCGACCTGGGTGAGTCCGGGCATGACGACGTCGCGAACGTGCGCTATTCCGGCGTCGATGGACGACGGCTGCGCGTGGATAGTGGTGGAGCGCGCGTACATGAGCAAGCCCTCCCGGCTCGGGGGCGGCGCCCCGGCGGCGCCGCCGGTCCTACCCACACCTTCCTCCGTTGGATTCGCCATGACAATGGGCAAATACGTAGGCTGGTCAGGTGGATACCGATGTGCTGGATGTCGACACCGCGCGTCGCCGTACCGTCGATCTGACCGAGGCAGTGCGCGCGTTCTGCTTCCCGCTGGGCGACGGCCTGTGCAATGTCTTCGTCCCGCACGCGACGGCCGGGGTGGCGATCATCGAGACCGGCGCCGGTTCTGACGACGACCTCATCGACACCTTGGAGCGGCTGCTGCCGCGCGACGACCGCTACCGGCACGCACACGGATCCTTCGGCCACGGTGCCGATCATGTGCTGCCCGCGATCGTCGCTCCGTCGGTCACCGTGCCGGTCCAGGCGGGTGAGCCGCTACTGGGCACTTGGCAGAGCGTCGTGCTGGTCGACTTGAACCGGGACAATCCGCGGCGCTCGGTGCGATTGACTTTCATCCAGGGTTGATCCGCGACCGGCGTTCGTCGAGTGTTCAGACGCGACAACCGGACCGGTACTGTAATGCGGTCTAAATAGGCTGCTCAAGGGGAAGCGGAAAAGTGCAGACACACGAGATCAGGAAGAGGTTCCTGGATCATTTCGTGAAC
The DNA here is from genome assembly GCA_963741555.1 of uncultured Actinomycetota bacterium. Lineage (GTDB taxonomy): Bacteria > Actinomycetota > Actinomycetes > Mycobacteriales > Mycobacteriaceae > Mycobacterium. The sequence continues at coordinate 28,697 of CAVUIH010000004.1, forward strand.
GCGGGCCACACCGAGGTACCGAGTGCCTCGGTGATTCTCGACGACCCGAACTTGCTGTTCGTCAACGCCGGCATGGTGCAGTTCGTGCCGTTCTTCCTCGGCCAGCGCACGCCGCCGTATCCGACGGCAACCAGCATCCAGAAATGCATCCGGACGCCCGACATCGACGAAGTCGGGATCACCACCCGGCACAACACTTTCTTTCAGATGGCCGGCAATTTCTCGTTCGGCGACTACTTCAAGCGCGATGCCATTGAATTGGCCTGGACACTGCTGACCAATAAAGTCGAGGACGGCGGTTACGGGCTGGACCCGGAAAAGCTCTGGGCCACAGTGTATTTGGACGATGACGAAGCCATAGCCCTCTGGCGCGAGATCGCCGGCCTGCCGGTCGAGCGTATTCAGCGGCGCGGGATGGCCGACAACTACTGGTCGATGGGCATTCCCGGCCCCTGCGGCCCGTCCTCGGAGATCTATTACGACCGCGGACCCGGATTCGGGGTCGACGGCGGTCCCGTTGCCAACGAGGACCGCTACCTCGAGGTCTGGAACCTCGTGTTCATGCAGAACGAGCGCGGCGAGGGGACCGGCAAGGACGACTACGAGATAAAGGGTGCGTTGCCGCGCAAGAACATCGACACCGGCATGGGCGTGGAGCGGATCGCGTTGGTGCTGCAGAACGTGCACAACGTCTACGAGACCGACCTGCTGCGGCCCGTCATCGACTTGGTCGAGACGCGTGCCCCGCGCCGGTATGACGTCGGCAACCACGCCGACGACGTGCGCTACCGCATCATCGCCGACCACAGCCGCACCGCCGCGATCCTGATCGGCGACGGGGTGAGCCCCGGCAACGACGGCCGCGGCTACGTGCTGCGCCGTCTGCTGCGCCGGGTCATCCGGTCGGCCAAGCTGCTGGGCATCGACGAGCCGATCGTCGGGGATTTGATGGCCACCGTCCGCGACGCGATGGGCCCGTCGTATCCGGAGTTGGTCGTCGACTTCGACCGGATCAACCGCATCGCGGTCGCCGAGGAGACGGCGTTCAACCGCACGCTGGCCTCGGGCTCCAAACTGTTCGAGGACGTCGCCGGCGCCACCAGATCGTCGGGGGCATCGGTGGTTTCCGGCTCGGACGCCTTCACGCTGCACGACACCTACGGGTTCCCGATCGAGCTCACCCTGGAGATGGCCGCCGAGGAAGGTCTGACTGTCGACCGGGCCGGCTTTCACGAGTTGATGTTGCAGCAGCGGCAGCGTGCGAAGGCCGATGCCGCCGCGCGCAAGCACGCCCACGCCGACCTCACCGCCTACCGTGAACTGGTCGATGCCGGCCCCACCGAGTTCACCGGTTTTGACGAATTAGCCTCCGAGGCAAGGATTCTCGGGATCTTCGTGGACGGCAAGCGGGTACCGGTGGTCGCGCACGCCGCCCATGGGGAGGCCGCCATCGCCGACCGGGTGGAGCTGGTGCTGGACCGCACCCCGCTGTACGCCGAGTCCGGTGGCCAGCTGGCCGACGTGGGCACCATCACCGGGACCGGGTCCGGCGAGAGCGCCCGGGCCGCGGTGACCGACGTGCAGAAGATCGCCAAAAGCCTGTACGTGCATCGGGTGAACGTGGAATCGGGCGAGTTCGTCGAGGGCGACGCCGTCGTCGCCGCCGTCGATGCGGGCTGGCGTCAAGGCGCCACGCAGGGACATTCGGGGACCCACATGGTGCACGCCGCCTTGCGGCAAGTGTTGGGGCCCAACGCTGTTCAGGCGGGTTCGCTGAACAGGCCGGGGTATCTGCGGTTCGACTTCAACTGGCAGGGTCCACTGAGCGAGCAGCAGCGCGCCGACATCGAAGAGGTGACCAACCAGGCGGTGCAGGCCGACTATGAGGTGCACACCTTCGTCGAGGAGTTCGAGAAGGCCAAGGCGATGGGCGCGATGGCGCTGTTCGGCGAGAGCTACCCCGAAGAGGTACGGGTCGTGGAGATCGGCGGCCCGTTCTCCCTGGAACTCTGCGGTGGCACGCATGTGCACAACTCGGCGCAGATCGGGCCGGTCACCCTGCTCGGCGAGTCGTCGGTGGGGTCCGGCGTGCGGCGAGTCGAGGCCTACGTCGGGCTGGAGTCGTTCAAACACCTGGCCAAGGAGCGCGCACTGATGGCTGGGCTGGCCTCGTCGCTGAAGGTGCCGTCCGACGAGGTGCCGGCCCGGGTGGCGAACCTGGTGGAGCGGTTGAAAGCCGCGGAAAAGGAAATCGAACGTAACCGGTTGGCGAACGCGCGGGCCGGCGCGGCAAACGCGGCCGCAGGAGCCCAGCACATCGGTAACGTCCGGGTGGTGGCGCAGCGGATGTCAGCCGGAATGACGGCCGCCGATCTGCGTTCGCTGGTCGGCGACATCCGCGGAAAGCTCGGCAACGACCCGGCGGTGGTCGCGCTGATCGCCGAAGGTGACGGCGGCGCCGTGCCGTACGCGGTCGCCGCCAACCCCGCCGCCCAAGACCTGGGCCTGCGGGCCAACGACTTGGTCAAGCAACTCGCCGGCGCGGTCGACGGCCGTGGCGGCGGAAAGGCCGACCTCGCGCAGGGCTCAGGGAAGGATTCCTCCGGCATCGACGTGGCGCTGAACGCCTTACGAGCTGAGATTGCGCGGGTCAGCTGAGTGGACTCCTCGCACCGCGTACCGGATCGGCCCGGTGGAGACGATCCGGGACCCGGGCGGCGGCTTGGCATCGACGTCGGCACCGTGCGCATCGGCGTGGCGAGCAGCGACCCGGACGGCATCCTGGCCACCCCGGTCGAGACGGTCCGCCGCGAGAGATCCGGCAGGCATCTGCGGCGACTGGCCGCGCTGGTCGCGGAGATGCATGCCGTCGAGGTGGTCGTCGGCCTGCCTCGCACCCTGGCCGACCGCATCGGCCCGTCAGCCGTGGACGCGATCGAGCTGGCCGAGGCGCTGGCCGGCCGCATCGCGCCGATTCCGGTGCGGCTGGCCGACGAGCGGCTGACCACCGTCAGCGCGCAGCGCTCGCTGCGCCAGGCCGGTGTCCGGGCCAAAGGCCAGCGTAGGGTCATCGACCAGGCAGCGGCGGTGGCGATCCTCCAGGGATGGCTCGATGAACGCCGTGCCACGTCGCCCGGGGAGGTCAACGGTGTCTGACGGCCGGGAGCGGGCTCAACCGGTCTCTGTCGGGCCGTCGCGGCGGGGGCGCTCGCGCGCCGAGCGGCTTCGTGCCGAGCGGGGCCGCCGGCGGAAGCGGATGATCCGGGGATTCGCCGTCGGCTTCCTCATCGCCGTGGTCCTGGCGGTGGTGTTCGTCGGCTCGAAGATGTGGCACAGCTTGAGCTCGCAGAACGACTACGCCGGCGACGGCAAGAAGGACTTGGTGGTCCAGGTCCACTCCGGCGATTCGACCACGGCGATCGGCGAGACGTTGCACAAGCAGGACGTCATCAAGACCGTCAAGGTGTTCCTCGAGGCCGCCCAGGGCAACGAGGCGATTTCGGCGATCCAGCCCGGTTATTACCGATTGCGCACCGAGATCCCGGCGGACTCGGCGGTGAAGCGGCTGGCCGACCCGCAGAACCGGGTCGGCAAGGTGGTGATCCCGGAAGGCCAGCAGCTCGATGACACCACTGACGTCAAGACCAACGACACCACTCCCGGTATCTTCACCATGATCTCGAAGGCGAGCTGCGTCGAATTGGACGGGAACAAGCACTGTGTCGCCGCGGCCGATCTGCGCACCGCGGCCGAAAAGACCCTGCTGCCTTCGCTTTCCGTGCCGACCTGGGCCGTCGGCTCGGCGACCGCGATGGGTGAGGATCATCGCCGGCTCGAAGGTTTGATCGCGCCCGGAACATTCAACGTCAACCCCTCGGCGGACCCGCAGACGATTCTGGAGTCGCTGATCAGCGCCAGCACCGAGCAGTACGTGAAGTCGGGTCTGCTGGAGACCGCGACGGCGATGAACATGTCGCCGTACAACGTCCTGGTCGTCGCGTCGCTGGTGCAGCGGGAGGCCAAGCCGCAGGACTTCCCGAAGGTGGCGCGGGTCATCTACAACCGGCTGGCCGAGCACCGCAAGCTGGAGTTCGACTCGACGGTGAACTATCCGCTGGACCGCCGCGAGGTGGCCACCACCGATGGCGACCGCGGGCAGACAACGCCGTGGAACACCTACGTCTCCGAGGGCCTGCCCGCGACGCCGATCTGTTCGCCGGGCATCGATGCGCTCAAAGCGGCCGAGCATCCCGAAGACGGCGACTGGCTGTACTTCGTCACGATCGACGCGCAGGGTACGACGCTGTTCACCCGCGACTATCAGCAGCATCTGGCGAACATCGAGTTGGCCAAGCGCAACGGTGTCCTTGACAGCGCAAGGTAGGCGTAGCCCGAAAAAGGCGGCGGTCCTCGGCTCGCCGATCGCCCATTCGCGCTCACCGCAACTGCATCTGGCCGCCTACCGGGCCCTGGGCCTGACCGACTGGACCTACGAGCGGATCGAATGCGGCGCCGAGGACCTGCCTGGCGTGGTCAGTGGTTTCGGGCCGGAATGGGTTGGGGTGTCGGTGACGATGCCGGGCAAATTCGCCGCGCTACGATTCGCCGACATGCGCACCGACCGGGCCGAGTTGATCGGGGCGGCCAACACGTTGCTGCGGACACCGGACGGTTGGCGTGCCGACAACACCGACGTCGACGGAGTCGCGGGGGCATTGGGCTCAGAAGGCTTGGTGACCGGCGCCGCGGTGGTGTCAGGGTCGGGCGGTACCGCGCCGGCCGCAATCGTCGGTCTGGCCGAACTGGGCGTCACCGACATCACCATCGCCGCACGCAACCCGGACAAGGCCGCCGGTCTGATCGAGCTGGCCGGCCGGGTCGGCGTCGCGGCCCGGTTCTGCGATCTCAACGGTGACGCGGTGAGCGACGCCGTCGCTGCGGCGGGAGTTCTGGTCAGCACGCTGCCCGCCGATGTCGCAGCGGGTTACGCCGAGGTCTTCGGGCGCGCGCCGGTGCTGCTGGACGCGATCTACGACCCGTGGCCCACGCCGCTGGCCGCCGCGGTCGCCGCGGCCGGCGGCCGGGTCATCAGCGGTCTGCAGATGCTGCTGCATCAGGCGTTCGCGCAAGTCGAACAATTCACAGGGCTACCGGCTCCGCGAGCGGCGATGACGGCTGCGCTGCAATAGCTTTGCGCGCATGCGGATTGCGGCTGCGCTGTTGTGGATGATCGCGCTCAGTGCCTACGACATCCGCCACCGCCGATTGCCCAACTGGCTCACCCTCCCGGGGTTCGCGGTGGTCCTGCTCGTCGCCAGTGCCTCGGGTCGTGGTGCAGCCGCAGCGCTGGGTGCCGGGGCCCTGAGCGCCGTCTACCTGCTGGTGCACCTGGTGTCGCCGACAGCGATGGGTGCCGGTGACGTGAAGCTCGCGCTCGGTCTGGGCGCCTTGACCGGTTGCTTCGGCGGCGACGTGTGGCTGCTGGCCGCACTCGGTGCGCCGCTGCTGACCGGGGCGACGGCGGTGGTCGCCGTGCTGCGCCGCTCGGGTCCGTCGGTGCCGCACGGTCCGTCGATGTGTCTGGCCAGCGTCGTCGCTCTGGGGGTGGCCCTGTTGCCGTAACCCAACTGGCAGCGTCTGGCAGTGCCGTTACTGGAGTCGGCAGCGGGTCCGGCCGGACGATCAGGGCATGACAAGCACAACGATTTCACGCCACACCGACTCCGCGCGCCGCCGATCCATCCGCGCCGACCTCGTCTTCTGGACCGCCGCTGGTGCGGTCGTCGCCGCACTCAGCGGACCACTGGCTCACTGGTGGCAGGTGCCCCGCGCAGTGCTGCTCGACGTCGGGTTGGCCTTCGCCGTTCTCGGGCCGCTCCTGCTGCTCGGCCTCTACCGCATGCGCCCGGTGTCGCGCGGGCTGGTGGCCAGCTTCGTGGTGACCAACTTCCTGCTGGCACCGCTCACCGCGGCGGCGGCCTGGTTCGACTGGCTGGGATTGAGCGCCGCGGGCAACTGGGCACTGGCCGACGCAGCAGCGGTCATGCTGGTGCTCGGCGTGTGGCAATTCGCCGCTTTGCGGCGGCGCTAGGCCGCGACGCTGCGGCCTTTCAGCGCGCTGCGCAATCCGTAACGCTTGCCCTGGATTTCCTGTGGCTCTCCGTCGGGAAACTTCTTCTCGGAATGGGTTTCCGGTGCGTCGTCGGGTGTCCCACGCAGCCAGTTGTTCGGCACAGCGAGTTTGAGGATGGTCCAGAACGATTGCCAATATTGGCGCAGCAGCGGCCCGGTCGTGTAGGGCAGGTCGTACTTTTCGCAGACTTCGCGGACACGAACACTGATCTCGGCATACCGGTTACTGGGTAGGTCGGGGAACAGGTGGTGTTCGATTTGATAGCACAGGTTCCCGCTCATGAACGCCATGATCGGGCCGGCGTTGAAGTTGGCCGAGCCCAGCATCTGGCGCAGATACCACTCGCCGCGGGTTTCCTCTTCGAAACTCTCGAGGGTGAATTTCTCGGCGCCGTCGGGGAAGTGCCCGCAGAAGATGACCATGTACGCCCAGTAATTCCGGATCAAGTTCGCGATAGCGTTCGCCTTGAGCGTGTGCTTCCAGTTACTGCCGGCCAGGGCCGGGTAGACGATGTAATCCTTGCCCGCCTGTTTGCCCATCTTCGTGCCCATGATGCGCAGATCTTTTCGCGCCTCAGCCCAGGATTTTTCTTTCTTCCTGATCTTCGCGGACTCAACGTGGTGTAGCGCGACGCCCCACTGGAACAGGGTGCCCAGTAGCAGGTTGTACACGGGGTTGCCGATCATCCACGGCGCCCAGGGTTCGTCCCGCGTGACGCGCATGATGCCGTAACCAACGTCGGCGTCCAGGCCGACGACGTTGGTGTATTTGTGGTGCACGAAATTGTGCGAGTGCTTCCATTGCGATGAGGGGCACGCGGTGTCCCATTCCCACTCGGTGGAGTGGACTTCGGGATCGTTCATCCAGTCCCACTGGCCGTGAATGATGTTGTGGCCCAACTCCATGTTCTCGATGATCTTGGCGCTGGCCAGGGTTGTGATACCCGCGAGGCGGGCGATTCTGCTGCTGCTGGCGAACAGCGCCAGGCGGCCGAATGCCGCAAGGCCGCGCTGCAATTGGATTGCGCGGCGGATGTATTGGGCGTCGCGTTCGCCCCGCGATTCTTCGATGTCGGCACGGATAGCGTCGAGCTCCGCAGCCAGATCCTCGACGTCCTGCGGACTCAGGTGGGCGTACGCCTTGATGTCAGTGATAGCCATGTGACCGGTTTCCTCTCAAACCTTGATGGTGCAGTTGCCGGATGCGGTTGAAATGCATGTCTGTATCCGATCGCCGGCGCCATGCTCTTGACCCGAGCGAACGTCGCGCACGTGGCCTTCTTCCAGCGGCAGGACGCACGTCTGACAAATTCCCATTCGGCAGCCGAACGGCATCTGGATGCCTTCTTTCTCCCCGGCCTCCAGAATGGATGTCGCGCCGTCGATCTCGATCGTCTTGTCGGAAATGGCGAACGTCACCGTGCCGCCTTCGCCGCCTTTGTCGGTCGCGGCGATGTTGAACCGTTCCATGTGCAGCGCGTCTTCGACGTCGTTGTCCTGCCAGACTTTTTCGACCGCGTCGAGCATGCCCGCGGGCCCGCAGGCCCACGCCGAACGATCCCGCCAGTCGGCGACGATGTCGTCCAGCTCGTCGAAGTCGACTTTGCCGTGCGTCTCGGTGAGCTGCAGATGCAGTCGGTAGCCCCGCTCCTCCTTTTCAATCTCTCGCAGTTCGTCGTAGAAGATGACGGCGTCCTCCGACGGAGCGGTGTGCAGGTGCACGATGTCGGGGAACTGGCCGCGGGTCCGCAACGATCGCAGCATGCCCATGATGGGTGTGATGCCACTGCCGGCGGTGATGAACAAGAGCGCCTCGGGGGGAGGGTTCGGAAGCGCGAAGTCGCCTTTGGCGGACTGCAGGCGAATGATGGTGCCGGGTTCGACGCCGTTGACCAGATGGGCCGACAAGAAGCCCTCGGGGGTGGCCTTCACGGTGATCGAGATGTTCTCGTCGCCACGTTCGGGAACCGAGGTCAACGAATACGACCGCCAATGCCATTTGCCGTCGACACGTAGACCAATGCCCACGTACTGCCCTGGGCGGTAGTCGCCAGAGAAGCCCCAGCCCGGCCGGATGACGACAGTAGCGGTGTCGTCGGTTTCGGGCTTGACCGCCACGATCTCGCCACGCAGTTCGCGAGCCGACCACAGTGGATTGAGCAACGACAGATAGTCATCGGGCAGCAGCGGCGTCGTCGCCCGCGCGGCCAACCCACGAACCATGTTCACCCACGAGCCCGAGGCGGAGTCCACATCTCTAGCAGGGGATCTGGCCCAACGCACCAAATTCTTCAAGGGCGTAGTCATGGACCGCCTTTCGTTTTCCGCGCCTGTGCGCTGCTGTGAGCGTGGTCACGAAGTGGCTACCCTACCCAGCAGTAAGTAAACCGACATCGAGGCTTTTTCCTCGTCGACGCCGGTCATGGGAAGATGGGACTCGTGTTGCGATGGACCACTGCTGGTGAATCCCACGGCCGCGCCTTGGTGGCCGTGGTCGAAGGCATGGTCGCCGGGCTGACCGTCACGTCCGACGACATCGCCGACCAGCTGGCCCGTCGTCGCCTCGGCTACGGCCGCGGCGCCCGGATGAAGTTCGAGCGCGACCAGGTCACCGTGCTGGCCGGGCTGCGCCACGGCGTCACCCTGGGCGGGCCGATCGCCATTGAGATCGGTAACACCGAATGGCCGAAGTGGGAAACCGTGATGGCCCCGGACCCGGTCGACGCTGCCGAACTGGAGGTAGCGCGCAATGCGCCGCTGACCCGGCCACGACCCGGCCACGCCGACTACGCCGGCATGCTCAAATACGAGTTCGACGACGCCCGCCCGGTGCTCGAGCGGGCCAGTGCCCGCGAGACCGCGGCCCGCGTCGCGGCCGGCACCGTCGCCCGGCAGTTCCTGCGGCAAGCCCTGGGCGTAGAGGTGCTCTCCCACGTCATCTCGATCGGGGAGTCGACGCCGTACGACGGTCCGCCGCCGCAGGCCGGCGACTTGGCGGCGATCGACGACAGCCCGGTGCGGGCCTTCGACAAGGCGGCCGAGGCGTCGATGATCGCCGAGATCGAGGCGGCCAAGAAAGACGGCGACACCCTCGGCGGCGTCGTCGAAGCGGTCGCGGTGGGTCTGCCGGTCGGGCTCGGGTCGTTCATCAGCGGCGACCACCGGCTCGACAGCCAGCTCGCCGCGGCGGTGATGGGCATTCAGGCCATCAAGGGTGTCGAGATCGGCGACGGCTTCACCACCGCACGCCGGCGCGGCAGCCGCGCCCACGACGAGATGTACCCCGGCCCCGACGGTGTTGTTCGCTCGACCAATCGGGCCGGTGGCCTGGAGGGCGGTATGACCAACGGCCAGCCGCTGCGGGTCCGCGCCGCGATGAAGCCGATCTCCACCGTGCCGCGCGCGCTGGCCACCGTGGACATGAGCACCGGCGAGGAAGCCGTCGCGATCAACCAGCGCTCCGATGTCTGCGCGGTACCGGCCGCCGGTGTCGTCGTCGAGACCATGGTGGCGCTGGTGCTGGCGCGTGCGGCACTGGAGAAGTTCGGCGGCGATTCGCTGACCGAGACCCGGCGCAACATCGAGTCGTACCTGCGGTCGGTGGCCGAGCGGCAGCCGGTCAGCGAAGTTCGGGCATCCGGGTAATCGTGATGGCACCGAAAGCCGTGCTGGTGGGACTGCCGGGATCCGGTAAGTCCACCATCGGCCGGCGCCTGGCCAAGGCGCTCGACATCGGCATGCTCGACTCCGACGCGGCGATCGAGCAGCAGACCGGACGCCGCATCGCCGACATCTTCGCTGCCGACGGCGAGCAGGAATTCCGGCGCATCGAAGAAGGCGTGATCCGGGCGGCACTGGCCGACCATGACGGCGTCCTGTCGCTCGGCGGCGGCGCCGTCACCACTCCCGGCGTGCGCGACGCATTGGCCGGCCACACCGTCGTCTACTTGGAAATCAGTGCGGCCGAAGGGATTCGGCGTACCGGCGGCAACGCGGTGCGGCCGCTGCTGGCCGGGCCGGACCGCGCCGAGAAGTTTCGCGCGCTGATGGCCCAGCGGGTACCGCTGTACCGGGAGGTTGCCACCATCCGGGTCAATACCAACCGCCGCAACCCCGGGGCCGTCGTGCGTCACATCGTCTGCCGCCTGCAAGACCCCAAACCCGGCAGCGCCGCGCGTAACCGCCGCCGGCCGCCGTGGCGCCGCGGACCCGCCCCGCAGGCGTCGGCTGTCCCTGAGCCGCGGACCGGCCCGCCGCCCACCCCCGCCACACCGGCCGCGCTGGCCGCGGCCCGCCGCGCCGAGGCAGGCAAATGACGCGATACCCCGAACCGGTCACCATCGAGGTGGCCGTCGACCCGCCGTACCCGGTGGTCATCGGCACCGGGTTGCTCAGCGAGCTCAGCGATGCGCTCGCCGGTCGGCACCGTGTTGCCATCCTGCATCAGCCGGTGCTCACGCAGACCGCGGAGGCGATCCGAAACCATCTGGCCGACAAGGGGATCGACGCACACCGCATCGAGATTCCGGACGCCGAGGCGGGCAAGGACCTACCCGTCGTCGGCTTCATCTGGGAAGTGCTGGGCCGCATCGGCATCGACCGCAAAGACGCTCTGGTCAGCCTGGGCGGCGGAGCCGCTACCGACGTCGCGGGCTTCGCCGCGGCGACCTGGCTGCGCGGCGTCTCGATCGTGCACGTGCCCACCACGCTGCTGGCGATGGTCGACGCGGCGGTCGGCGGCAAGACCGGCATCAACACCGACGCCGGCAAGAACCTGGTTGGCGCCTTTCACCAGCCGAGTGCGGTCCTGGTCGACCTCGCGACGCTGCAGACGTTGCCGCACAACGAAATCGCGGCCGGCATGGCTGAGGTCGTCAAGGCCGGCTTCATCGCCGACCCGGTGATCCTGGACCTGATCGAGGCGGACCCGCAGGCGGCGCTGGACCCCACGGGGGAGGTGCTGCCGGAGTTGATCCGGCGCGCGATCGCCGTCAAAGCCGAGGTGGTCGCCGCCGATGAGAAGGAATCGGCGCTGCGCGAAATCCTGAACTACGGCCACACATTGGGCCACGCGATCGAGCGACGGGAACGCTACAAATGGCGTCACGGCGCCGCGGTATCGGTGGGACTGGTGTTCGCCGCCGAATTGGGCCGGCTGGCCGGGCGTCTCGACGACGCCACCGCCGAGCGCCACCGAAACATCCTGACGTCACTGGGATTGCCGATCGACTACGACGCCGACGCGTTGCCGCAGCTGCTGGAGCTCATGGCCGGAGACAAGAAGACTCGTTCCGGGGTGCTGCGCTTCGTGGTGCTCGACGGGCTGGCTAAGCCCGGTCGCCTGGAGGGCCCGGACCCGGCGCTGCTGACGGCGGCTTACGCGGAGGTGGGCACCCGATGATCAACGTCATCAACGGACCCAACCTCGGCCGGCTGGGCCGCCGCGAACCCGAGGTCTATGGCGACACCACCCACGATGACCTGGTTGCCTTGATCGAACGCGAGGCTGCCGAGCTCGGCTTGAAAGTCGTTGTGCGGCAGAGCGACAGCGAAGCGCAGCTGCTGGACTGGATTCATCTGGCGGCCGACGCCAAGGAGCCGGTCATTCTCAACGCCGGCGGGCTGACGCACACCTCGGTCGCGCTGCGGGATGCCTGCGCCGAGCTGACCGCACCCTTGATCGAGGTGCACATCTCCAATGTGTTTGCCCGCGAAGAGTTCCGGCACCATTCATATCTGAGCCCGGTCGCCACCGGGGTCATCGTGGGCTGCGGCGTGCAGGGCTACGCGCTGGCCCTGCGTTACCTGGCCGGCCGCTAGGGCTAGTGCTTGTCCGAATCGCCCTGAGTCTTGATGTGCTCGGTGGGCTCGGCGGATTCGTGCGGCGTCAGCGCCTCGGTCTTCTCGGTCTTGGCTTCACTGACGGCCTCGGTCGGTGTCTCGTGCTCGTCGCGCTCGGCCGTCGCCACGGCGGTCGACTGCTCCTGCGGCCACTCGGCGCCCTCGGTGGCGGCCTGGTCCGAGCGGACCGCGGCGAACACGTCGGTGTCGGCCCGATCCTCGTCGCCGCCGCCCTTGCTCTGCGGCTTGTAGGCCTCGGTGCGGTCGATCCGCCAGCGGCCCACGGTCACGCCGCAGATCGCGCCGACAAACACGACCAGCGCGGTGAACGCGGCGAACGTGGTGAGTTCGTTGATCAGTCCACCGACGTACAGCGACTTGTAGAACACCGAGATCAGCCACGTCACCGCGCCGCTGAGCAGCCCGGCGACCAGGCCGGCCAGCAGCCACGTCATGGCCAGGTCCTGGCGACGGTCCGGGTCGGGGTTGGACGCGGCATCTTCGCGGCCGTCCAGGACACCCCAGACAACCACGCCGATGATGAACAAAAGCAGCAGCACGATGCTGATCAGTGCCGCCTGCGTCTGCCACACGTTGATCAGCGTGCCCTGGAACAGGCGGACGACGACCATCGCGCCACCGAAGACCAGGCCACGCAGCATCCAGTTACTCATGGGGCCACAGCGTAGCGAGTAGCGTCATCTCACGTGACACATTCCCAGCGCCGCGCCGCACTCGGTGCCAGAATTCGCGCTGCGGACCTGGACGCGATGCTGGTCACCGATCTGGTCAACGTGCGCTACCTATCCGGTTTCACCGGGTCGAACGCGGCATTGCTGGTATTCGCCGACGACCGCGGCGCGGTGCTGGCCACCGACGGCCGCTACCGCACCCAGGCCGCCCAGCAGGCACCCGACGTGGACGTCGCCATCGAGCGGGCCTGCGGACGGCATCTGGCCGAGCGCGCCGCCGCGGCGGGCGTGCGGCGGCTGGGCTTCGAGAGCCATGTGGTCACCGTGGACGGCCACGCCGCGCTCGCCGCCGTGTTGGAGGCAGGCAGCACGGAGCTGGTCCGCGCTTCGCAGACCGTGGAAGCGCTGCGGGAGATCAAAGACGCCGGCGAAGTGGCGCTGCTGCGGTTGGCCTGCGAGGCGGCCGATGCCGCGCTGGCCGACCTGGTCGCCCTCGGCGGGCTGCGGCCGGGCCGGACCGAACGCGAGGTCGGTCGTGAGCTGGAGGCGTTGATGCTGGATCACGGCGCCGATGGGGTGTCGTTCGAGACGATCGTGGCCACCGGAGCGAACTCGGCGATCCCGCATCACCGGCCCACCGACGCGGAGCTGGCCGCCGGCGACTTCGTCAAAATCGACTTCGGCGCGCTGGTCGGCGGCTATCACTCGGACATGACCCGCACCTTTGTGCTGGGCAAGGCCGCCGACTGGCAGCGGGAGATTTACGAGCTGGTCAGCGCCGCGCAGCGGGCGGGCCGGCACGCGCTGGAAGCCGGTGCAAACCTGGCCGACGTCGACGGAGCCGCCCGCGACGTCATCACCGACGCCGGGCACGGCGCCCACTTCGGTCACGGGCTCGGCCACGGTGTGGGCCTGCAGATCCATGAAGCGCCGGGGATCAACGCCACCGCCGCCGGGACACTACGTCCGGGGTCTGTCGTGACTGTGGAGCCCGGCGTCTATTTGCCCGGCCGCGGTGGTGTCCGCATCGAGGACACGCTGGTCGTGGCAGGCGAGACTCTCGGACACGCGCCGGAATTGCTCACCCGGTTCCCGAAGGAACTGGCCGTTCTGGGCTAGCTGGCGGTGTCGGCGGTCGGACCGTTAGATGAACGCCGGGAAACGAAAAACCGTACAAGTTGAACAGCCGGTGGTCATTTAACCGCACGCGGCGTGTAACGCTGGGGTTACGTAGGGGTGCGGAGATACCGTCGACTCGGGGTCCAACAGGACGCCCTCGGCGGGGGAGCCGGGACCATCGATTGACCGGAAGCAGCAAGCGTGCACACGACCCTCACGCACGGTGACGTCAGCGTCGACGTTCACCACCTCGGCGGCGAGGTGAAACTCTGGTGCTCGACAGCGCAGCACCACATCGGGCACCTTCGGCAAAAGTCGAATTCCACCGTCATTGAATATTGGCCCCGCGAAGGCGTGAAACAGCCCTGGCCTCCGCGCGACGAGTGGGGTTCAGTCAATTGGTGGGCCGTTCCATGCCCGGACGGCTGCGCCCACAAATTCGGTGGCCCCGTCGATATCATCCGTCGGATTGTGAACGAGGTGGGCGGTGACCCAAACCGCACCGAAGGTGAATTCACGCTGATTCGCTCGAGCGCCTAACCCGCCGTCAGTCAGACAGGCCGGGTCGAGGACGTGCTCATCCCTGCGTTGCCGTCTCGGATCAGTTCGGTGGTAAGGGTCTGTATCTGAGCGCGGGTATGAGGATGAGCTAATCCGCCGCGAGACGGCGGCGTTGCACCCACCCTCCGCACCCTCTATTATCTGCGTATCAATGCAGGTATGTAGGTGTAGGAACGGGCCCCGTGGCGGTGTGGCCGGAGGCCTACGCGACAGCAAGAAGGATCGGCATGTCGTTATTCAGCTACCGCGATTACCGGCATCTGTTTGCAGCGCAGGTGGTTGCGCTGTTCGGGACTGGTCTGACGACGGTGGCACTGGGACTGCTGGCCTACCAGTTGGCCGGTGCTGACGCCGCCGCTGTGCTCGGCACCGCATTGGCGATCAAGATGATCGCCTACGTGACGGTGGCCCCGATCGCTGCGGCGCATGCCGATCGTGTTCCACGTCGGCTGATGCTCGTAGGTCTCGATCTCACCCGCGCCACGGTCGTGGTGGCGTTGCCATTCATCGACCAGGTCTGGCAGATCTACGTACTCATCGCGGTTCTGCAATCGGCATCAGCGGCGTTCACGCCGACGTTTCAGGCGGTCATCCCGGATGTGGTCTCCGATGAATCCGACTACACCAAGGCGCTGTCGGCTTCCCAGCTTGCCTCCACGATGGAAAGCTTGCTCAGCCCGGTGCTGGCCGCGTTGGCGCTAATGGTGATGAGTTTCCATTGGCTATTCGTGGGCACAGTGATCGGGTTCCTAATCTCGGCGGCTCTGGTAGTCAGCACGCGCATCCCTGATGCCATACCCAACCCGCGGAATAGCGCGTGGGAGCGGACCGTCGCCGGGACACGAATTTTCGCCGCCACCCCGCGACTGCGCGGTCTGCTGGCGCTCGATCTCGTTGTGGCCGGGTGCGGGTCGATCGTCATGGTCAACACGGTCAACTACGTCCGGGACGTCCTAGACCGCACCCAAGCCGATGTCGCGTGGCTGCTCGCCGCCTCCGGAACCGGCACGATGCTCGTCGCGCTGGTGCTGCCGCCAATCCTGCGCCGAGTGCCCGAGCGGACCGTCATGTTGATCGGAGGGGCGCTGCTGCTCATCGGTGCCACCAGCGCGATCGCTCTCTCGACGACCAGCAGCGACCGGAGATGGGATGCCGCCCTGGCGATTTGGCTGCTCATCGGAGCCGGAATGAGCCTGGTACTCACCCCCGTGGGGCGGGTATTGCGCCGCTCATCGACCCTGGCCGATCGGCCCGCAGTGTTCGCCGCGCAGTTCTCGCTGTCCCACCTGTGCTGGCTGCTGACCTACCCCGTCGCAGGCTGGGGTGCCACCCTGGTCGGCTTTACCGCAACCTGGACCGTCCTCGGGGTGATCGCCACCGCAGGCGCGGTCACCGCGCTGCTGATCTGGCCGCGCCACGACCCTGACACGCTCACGCACACCCACGACGCCGCCACCACCGACCGTGCGCATCTCGGCGACGCCATCGTCATCCATGACGGCCTCATGGAACACACCCACACCTTCACCATCGACCAAGATCACATCCGCTGGCCGCAGCCCACCAATTGACGGAACTACATATGAGGACTGCTGAGTCGGCCGGCGGGCAGACTCGATGGCGAGTCCCACCCTCGGGAGGTCCGGTGAGATGATGGACGCTTACATCGAGAAGAACCTGGCGATCCCGTAGGAGATTCACCGACTGTGGCAAGCACTGCCGATTTCAAGAACGGACTCGTGCTGGTGATCGACGGCCAGCTGTGGCAGATCGTCGAGTTCCAGCACGTCAAACCCGGCAAGGGCCCGGCCTTTGTGCGCACGAAGCTGAAGAACGTGCTCTCCGGGAAGGTGGTCGACAAGACCTACAACGCCGGGGTGAAGGTGGAGACCGCGACGGTGGACCGCCGCGATGCCACCTATCTCTACCGCGACGGCTCGGACTTCGTGTTCATGGACAGCCAGGACTACGAGCAGCATCCGCTGCCGGACTCGCTGGTCGGCGACGCCGCCAAATTCCTGCTGGAGGGCTTGCCGGTGCAGGTGGCGTTCCACAACGGCGCCCCGCTGTATCTCGAGCTCCCGGTGACCGTGGAACTCGTGGTCACTCACACCGAGCCGGGTCTGCAAGGCGACCGCTCCAGCGCGGGCACCAAGCCCGCGACCGTGGAGACCGGCGCGGAGCTCCAGGTGCCGCTGTTCATCAACACTGGCGACAAGCTCAAGGTCGATTCGCGCGACGGCAGCTACCTGGGACGTGTCAACGCGTGAGCCGGCCCCGTCCTGCGCGCACCGTTAAAGGACGGCACCAGGCTCGCAAGCGTGCCGTCGACCTGTTGTTCGAAGCCGAGGCCCGCGGACTGACACCGGCCGCGGCGGCTGACGCCCGAACCGAACTGGCGGCGGCCAATCCCGACGTTGCGCCGTTGCATCCGTACACGGTCACCGTGGCTCGCGGCGTCAGCGCGCACACCACACACATCGACGACCTGATTGCGTCGCATCTGCAGGGCTGGACGCTGGATCGGCTGCCCGCTGTGGACCGGGCGATCTTGCGGGTCGCGGTGTGGGAGTTGTTGCACGCCGACGACGTGCCGGAGCCGGTCGCCGTCGACGAGGCGGTGGAACTGGCCAAGGAGCTGTCCACCGACGACTCACCGGGTTTCGTCAACGGGGTGCTGGGGCAGGTCATGTTGGTGACACCGCACATCCGGGCTGCAGCCGACGCTGTACGCGAACCCACCGCGGAGTCATGACCCGGCTGGAACTGCGTGTTGTGATCGCCGCGATCCTGGCCGCGACGGTGGTGCTGGGCGCGGTGCTCTGCGCGGCCTACGGTCAGGCGGCGATCGCCGCGGCATTGGCGATCTATGCGCTGGGCGTCGGCGCCTGGCTGTACCACTCCATCGAACGACTCGTGCTGGCGCGGCGCATCGACACGGTGCGTTCGGCGGCAACACCGCTCCGCCCGTTGTTCCCGGTGATGGCCGCGATCATGGCGCTGACGCAGGCCGTGGTGCGGTCGCTGTCCGACGCCACCGAAGTCGAACCACCGCGCCGCGAACTGCCGGTCCTGCGGTGGAAGCCGATCACCCGCGGTCGTCGCGGACATGACTACGACGACGAGTTCGACGGCTAGACGCTCAGAGGCGTGCACATCGGCGGTCACTGCGCCGCGAGACGGCTGTGGCCGGTGTGGCGTCGCGCGGGTAAACAGACAGCGTCGGCAAAATGCCCGCACGTCGCTGGCGAGAGGGACACACTGGCGATATGGACCGAGACGGCAGGCGCCCGAGGCGGCTTCGAGTCTCCGCGTTAGCAGCGGTAGCGAACCCGTCGTACTCGCGCATCGACACGTGGAATCTACTTGACGACGCATGCCATCAGCTCGCCGTCGTCGACCGCGCAGGGCTGGACACCAGCCACGAAACCGCCCGGGTGCGGCGGCTGCTCAACCGCCTCAGCGCCTACGAGCGCTACTGGATCTACCCGGGCCCGGACAACCTGGCGACCTACTGCGGTTATCTGGACCAACTCGCCACGGTCAGCCTGGCCGAACAGGTGTCGCTGGCCGTGCGGCTGCTGTCCGAATACGGCGACCGCGCAGCGTTGTTCGACACCTCGACGTCGTTGGCCGATCAGGAACTGGTGGCCCGGGCAAAAGAGCAGCAGTTCTACACCGTGCTGCTCGCCGATGACGCTCCGGTCACCGCTCCGGAAGGGTTGGCCGAAAGCCTGCGCGCGATTCGCGATCCCGGCGACCCCGTGCAGTTCGAGCTGCTGGTCGTCACCAGCGTCGAGGACGCTATCACCGCGGTCGCGTTGAACGGCGAGATCCAGGCGGCGATCATCCGCCACGACATCCCGCTGCGGTCCCACGACCGGGTGCCGCTGATGAACACGCTGCTGGGCCCGAACGACGAGGTGGTGGCCACCGACCGCACTCACGACTGGGTGGAATGCGGCGAGTGGATCCGCGAGCTGCGGCCGCACATCGACCTCTACCTACTCACCGACGAATCGATCGCCGCCGAGACCGAGGACGAGTCCAACGTCTACGACCGCACCTTCTACCGGCTCAACGACGTCACCGACCTGCACACCACCGTGCTGGCCGGCATCCGGAATCGTTATTCCACACCGTTTTTCGATGCGCTGCGGGCTTACGCGGCACGGCCGGCCGGCCAGTTCCACGCCCTTCCCGTCGCGCGTGGCGCCAGCATCTTCAACTCCAAGACACTGCACGACATGGGGGAGTTTTACGGCCGCAACATCTTCATGGCCGAGACCTCCACCACCTCAGGCGGTTTGGATTCGCTGCTGGACCCGCACGGCAACATCAAGAAGGCGATGGACAAAGCCGCCAAAACCTGGAAGTCCCATCAGACATACTTCGTCACCAACGGAACGTCCACCGCAAACAAGATCGTCGTGCAGTCGCTGACCCGACCGGGCGACATCGTGTTGATCGACCGCAACTGCCATAAGTCGCACCACTACGGCCTGGTGCTGGCCGGGGCGTACCCGCTCTATCTCGATGCTTACGACTTGCAGCCGTTCGCCATCTACGGCGCCGTGTCGTTGCAGACCATCAAGAAGGCGCTGCTCGACCTCGAGGCCGCCGGGCAGTTGGGCCGCGTGCGCATGCTGCTGCTGACCAACTGCACGTTCGACGGCATCGTCTACAACCCGCGGCGGGTGATGGAAGAGGTGCTGGCGATCAAGCCCGACATCTGCTTCCTCTGGGACGAGGCGTGGTACGCCTTCGCCACCGCGGTGCCGTGGGCGCGGCAGCGCACCGCGATGATCGCCGCCGGGCAACTCCGATCGATGCTGTCGTCGCCGACCTACGCCCAGGAGTATCAGCAGTGGCGCGAGTCGATACAGGGGATCGACCGGTCGCAATGGGTCGAGCACCGGCTGCTGCCCGATCCCGCCCGCGCCCGCGTCCGCGTCTACGCCACCCACTCGACGCACAAGTCGCTGTCGGCACTACGGCAGGCGTCGATGATCCACATCCACGACCAGGATTTCAAAGCGCTGTCCCGCGACGCGTTCGGTGAGGCGTTCCTGACCCACACCTCGACCTCACCCAACCAACAACTGCTCGCCTCGCTGGATTTGGCCCGCAGGCAGGTCGACATCGAGGGCTTCGAGATGGTGCGCTACGTCTACGACATGGCGCTGGTCTTCCGTCACCGCGTCCGTAAAGACCGGTTGATCAGCAAGTGGTTCCGCATCCTTGACGAATCCGACTTGGTGCCAGACCAATTCAGGCTCTCCGCGGTGAGCTCTTACCGCCAGGTTCGCCAGGGTGCGCTGGAGCAGTGGAACGAGGCGTGGCGGTCTGACCAATTCGTCCTCGACCCCACCCGGGTCACGTTGTACGTCGGTCAGACGGGCATGAACGGATACGACTTCCGCGAGAAGGTCCTGATGGACCAGTTCGGCATCCAGATCAACAAGACGTCGATAAACAGCGTGCTGCTGATCTTCACGATCGGCGTGACGTGGTCGAGTGTGCACTATCTGCTCGACGTCCTGCGCCGGATAGCCACCGACTTCGATAGCACCGAGGACGCGGCCAGCCGAGATGACCGCGCACTGCACCGACGGCGGGTCGAGGAGATCACCGAGGACCTCCCGCCGCTGCCGGACTTCAGCGAATTCGACAGCGCATTCAAGCCGGACGACGCCAGCTCGTTCGGCGATATGCGTTCGGCGTTCTACGCCGGATACGAAGACCTCGATCGCGAACACGTCATGATCGGGGAAGCCGGACGGCGGATTGCCGACGGAAAGACCCTGGTGTCCACCGGATTCGTGGTGCCTTATCCGCCGGGTTTCCCGGTGCTGGTGCCCGGGCAGGTGGTGTCCAAGCAGATCCTGTATTTCCTCGCCCAACTCGACGTCAAGGAAATCCACGGTTACAACCCTGATCTGGGGTTGTCGGTGTTCACCGAGGCCGCGTTGAAGCGGATCACCGCGGCGGGGCCGTCCGACATCGCCGCCGTCCACCGCTGACGAATCTGGCTCGTCGTCGCTAGGCTTACCGCCCATGGCGACGTCGGGCCGCCCGGCCAATTCGCGGCTCTCCGTGGACGACTGGGTGCAGGAGGGTTTCCGGGTCCTGGCAGAGGACGGACTGAAGGCTCTGACACTCGGCCGGCTGTGCACCCGGCTGAAGGTGACCAAAGGCAGCTTCTACTGGCATTTCACCGACATGAGTGCCTACCGCACGGCGCTGATCGACACCTGGGCCGCCGTGCGCGATGAGGATCGAGGCTACTTCGCCGACCTGGCCGGCGAATCGCCACGGCAACGACTGTCGCGCATGATGACCGCACTGGTCGGACCCCGGCACTGGATGCTGGAGCGGGCCATGCGGGAATGGGCGCGATCAGAGGCCGCGGTCGCCGCCGCGGTACGGGCGTCGGACCGCCGGGTGATCGCCGCGGTTCGGCAGGCTTTTCTCGACGACGGCTTCGATCCCGAGCAGGCCGACATTCGCGCCAACGCCACGTTCGCTGCCGGCATCGGCTTTCTGCACCTGTCGGGTTCGCGACCCAGCCCGCAAGCGGCCGGACGTCGGGAGAAATTCCTCGAGGTGATGCTGCGGCACTGACGCAGCGCCCAAGACCATACCAAAAGGTATGGTACGTTCTGCCCATGGTCGACGCCGATTTCGTTGCGCGCTTGGCGGACCGTGCGGGCGAGGCGGAGAAGCTGCGTCGGCTGCCGCAAGCCACCATCGACGACTATCGGCAATCCGGATTGGCCGGGCTGCTGCTGCCCGCGCGCTACGGCGGCCAGCAGGCCGAATTCCCCGAAATCCTCGGATTAGTACGCCAAATGGCACACGGCTGCGCGTCAAGCGCGTGGACGCTGGGCTTCTACACGCTGCATAACTGGATGCTCGCGCTGCTCGGTGCACAGGCCCAAGACGAAGTCTTCGCTGACGGCCCGGTGCTGTGTCCTGCGCCGCTGGCGCCGACCGGGCGCGGCACGCCGGTCGACGGCGGTGTCACGCTGACCGGGCGGTGGTCGTGGGCCACCGGGGTGATGGACGCCGACTGGGTCCTGGTCGGCGCGATCTGCGGGCCCGACGATGCGCCTTATCCGGCGTTGGCGTTGTTGCCCGCCAACGACGTTCGCGTCGAGGACGTCTGGCACACCGCCGGTATGTGCGCGACCGGTTCCAACGACGTCATCGTCGAGCAGGTGTGGGTGCCCGAGCATCGATTGGTGATGGTGGCCGACATCTACGGCGGCACGGCACCGGGCGCGGCATTCCACGACGCGCCGGTCTACCGCTGGCCGATGGTGCCCGCGCTTGCGCTCGTTGCGGCGATGCCCGCGCTGGGCACCGCCGAGCGGGTCGCTGACCTGTTCGCGTCGAGGCTCAGCGAACGGGTCCTCGCGTATTCCGGTGCGGCGCAGAAGGACCAGCCCGCGGCCCAGGTGCGACTTGGCGACGCCCGGGTGCGACTGCGCGCCGTGCGCGCGCTGGCCGAGGCCGCCGCCGAGGATATTCAGGCCAGGGTCAGCAGCGGGCAGCATGTGGGCCGCGCGGCGCGTGCCGGCGTGCGTGCTGCCGCGGCACACGTAGTGCACGAATCCCGCTCGGTCATCGCCGATCTGCTCGAGTCATCCGGGGCGAGCGCACAGTTTCTGAACAATCCGCTACAGCGCGCGAAGCGCGACGTGGATGTGATTTCCGGGCATGTGGTATTCGACTACGACGTCAGCCGTGAGTTGGCCGGCGCGCTGGAGATCGGCGCCAAAGTCTCACCGTTCGCGATGGTTTAGCGCAGCGCTTTTGCGTAGAGGAGACTGTCGCGTGGTTCGGGCCCGAGGTTGGGGTAGATCGCGTGACGGGCCAGCCGACCTTCGCAGCTGAAAGCGGCGCGCTCCAGCAGTCGCACCGAACGCTCGTTGTCGACATTGCAGGTGGCCCACACGCGGTAGACGTCGGCATCGGCGTGCAGGGTGGCCATCAGCGTGTCGAGCGCGTCGGACATCAAACCCTTGCCCCACCAACGTCGGCCGACGCAGTAGCCGATTTCGGCGGAATGCCGCACCGGCCGGCTGCAGCTCATCATCCCGACGATCTCGTCGCTGTGCTGCAGCACCATCACCCAGGTCCGTACGTGCGCATCGACATTCATTCGGTCGGTGATCACTCGCTGCGTCGCCGCCACGTCGGGGTGCGGTGTCCACAGCAGATATTTCGTGACCTGAGGATCGCGGCCGATTCTCTGAAACAGCAGCCCGGCGTCGTCGATCACCGGCGGCCGCAGCAGCAGTCGCGGCCCTTCAATGCGTTCGGGTGTGAACTCAGCCATCAAAGGCTCAGGGCGCGATAAGTGCGGTGCACGAATTTCGGTTGCACCGCTTGCAGTTTCGCGCGCGACGTGTTGCCCGCGACTGCAGCGGCAGCGTCGGCCGAGAATTCGGGCATGTTCTGGATCAGGTACAGCAGGATCAGCTCGGCGGTCGGGTCGGCCTGCCACCATGTCCCGTATGCGCCCGGCCAACTGAAGGTCCCGACACCGCCCGGCCCGAACAACGGTGCCGATCTGGCCGGGTCGGTGACCACCGACAGGTTGAGCCCGAAACCGCGGCCGATCCAGAACGGCGATCCGAGGAACGGGTGTCGCTTCTGCTCGTCGGTGAGCCGATCGGTGCGCATCAGCCGCACCGATTCCGGTGAGAGCACCCGCACACCATCCAGAGTTCCGCCGCCCAAAAGCATTTCGACGAATCGCAGGTAGTCGTCCGCGCTCGACCACAGGCCGCCGCCGGCATTGGGAAAGTCGGGCGGGGTGAGGTGCGGTTGGCCCATCGCATCGTGCTGGAGTTGATCGTTGCCGTCGAGCCGGTACATCGTCGCGGCGCGCCGTCGACCCTCGACGGGTCACATGGAAGCCGGTGTCGCTCATGCCCAGTGGCCGCAGGATCCGTTCGTCGAGCACCTCGTGGAACGGCTTTCCTTCGACACGAGACGCCAGCATGCCGGCAACGTCGGTGGAGTGCCCGTAGGTCAGACGGTCGCCCGGCTGATGCACCAGTGGCAACTCGGCGAGTGCGGCCAGCCAAGCGTCAGGACCGCGACCGAACGGCAGACGGACATAGGCCCGGGAAATGGGGCCACCCACGGAGAATCCGTAGCCAAGGCCGCTGGTGTGGGTGAGCAGATCCTCGACCAGGATTGCCCGTTGGGCCGCATGAGTCCGATCCAGCGGTCCGTCCGGGTCGTCCAGCACCCGCACGTCGGCGAATTCAGGCAGCCAGCGCACGATCGGGTCGCGCAGTGCGAGCTTGCCCTCGATCGACCAGGCTCATCACGGCAGCGACGGTGACCGGCTTGGTCATCGACGCGATGCGAAACAGGGTGTCGCGCTGCATGGGCAGCTTGGCGTCGACATCGCGGTAGCCGATCTCGTTGACCTGCAGCATTTTTCCGTGCTGCCACACGATAGTCACCGCACCGGCGAGTAGGCCTGCGTCGCAAGCTTCGCGGATGGAGGCCTGGTTGCCGTCGAGATTCACCCGGATCAGGTTAGCTAGTGCCCTCGGGCCCGGACATAGCAGGTCCGAACCCGGCAGTCCTATCGGCGCTTCTCACGTTGTGGCTGAACAAATGGACGAAGATGACGGCGAGTCTGGTGATCTTCTGCCCCGGCCTCGCCGTCGACATGTTTACCCCGCGTGTAGTCGCCTTGCCACTCGACTCGTTCTCCTGCGGCGACGTTCGTCGCTGCCTGGATTCGCCCGATCTCGTTGCGTGCGTCAAGAAAGGACTCGTGCTTGCGCTGTAGATCTTCATCAGACTCGATGCGCATGAGTTCGGGGACGAACTCTTCAAGGTCGGCTCGGAGCTGCGGGACGATCATGCAGATCGGCTCGTCGACCTCGAATCGCACCGGCATCAATTTGCGGGTGATTTTCCAGCTCATGCTGAAACTCGCGCTTGCCCAGTCGGTTTCGATGATGCCCTCTAACGGGCACGCGGCGTCCTTCGGATAGTTCGCCGGTCCGCGGACCAACAGGTTGTAGCCCGGCGGAGTGCGAAACAGCATCGGCAGATGCCAGGTCAGGATGCCGTTACCGAAGTGGCTGGAGGGCAGGAACTGATCGGCGTCGCGCTTAGCGGGGGCGATCATCACATCCACGCCGTTTTCATCACCGAACCACGTAGCGGTGAACGCGCACGGGTTGCGCAGCTCCCAGCCGCTTTGGTTAGCGATGAGCATCGGCAAACACCGGTTAGGCCAACCTTTACGCGTCTCCGCCATCTCTGACATCCACGCCCGGCTAATCGGTGCCGGGATGATCGGTGGCGCGTTATCACCGGTGATGAATCCGATCAGGGGCCGGGCCGGCCTATTGGACTGGTCGCTCATCCGATCCTCGATTAACTTGGGACACCTGTTGCCACGGACGTTGGCCTTCCCCCAGAAACATGGCGCACGTCATTGCTTCGGCGGCTTCGGCCCATTAGTAACGACACGAGCTTACTCAACGTTCGTCGGGGGATGGTGGTGACGGTCTTTGCAGGGTCGGTGCGATGCCACCCCGGCGCAGCGAAAGGCTGATCAGCGCGTTCTGGCCAGCTCCGCGATGGCGTCGACCCGCCGGAGATGGCCGCAGGATTTCGCCGGCGAACGCAGCTCGCCGTCGAGCGGCGGGCGCGACAACCACCTACTCCGGGTCCTATTGCCGTTCCGCATGTTCTGGCTGAACAAATGAGCGAAGATGCCGGCGAGTCTGGTGATCCGGTGTCCCTTCCTCGCCGTCGGCGTGTCTGCCTCGCTGGTAGTCGCCTTGCCACTCCACTTGCTCACCCGCGGCGACCCTCGCTATCTGCTCGACCTGCTTTGCCGCGTCACGTGAGCGAAGAAAGAACTCATACTTGCGCTGTAGATCTTCATCAGACTCGATGCGCCTGAGTTCAGGGGCGAACTCTTCAAGCTCGGCTCGGCGCTGCGGGACGATCATGCAGATCGGCTCGTCGACCTCGAATCGCACCGGCATCAGTTTGCGGGTGAGCTTCCAGTTCATGGTGAAAGTCGAGCTTGCCCAGTCGGTTTCGACGATGCCCTCTAGCGCACACACGCCATCCTTCGGATAGTTCGCCGGTCCGCGGACCAACAGGTTGTAGCCCGGCGGAGTGCGAAACAGGAACGGCAGAGGCCAGGTCAGGATGCCGTCACCGAAATGGCTGATGGGAAGGAACTCATCGGTGCCGCGCTTGTCGGGTTGGACCATGACGTCCATGCCATTTTTCTCAGCCACCCACATAGCGGTGAACCCGCACCGATTGCGCAGTTCCCAGCCGCTTTGGTTAGCGATGAGCATCGGCAAACACCGAGTAGGCCAACCTACGCTCGACTGTGACATTTCTGGCATCCATGCCCGGCTAATCGGTGCCGGGGTGATCTGCGGGGTGTTTTCGCGGGTGATGTACCCGATCAGTGGACGGGCCAGGCCGTCGGATTTGTCACTCATCCGATCCTCGAATAGCTGGGGAAGTCATGCCGCGGCGACTTCGGCCCGTTGGTAATTTAATGAACACTCGTCCTCAACGCTCGTCGGGGCACGGGTGCGAAAGGCTGATGATCGCGTTCCGGCAGGCTCCGCGATGGCTTTGACCCGCCGGATGGTCCTAGCGATTTTCGCCTGACAGGGGCATCGAAATCAAGAACCGGGAAAAGAGCCTGTCATTTTCGCCATGGTGGCTCGCGATGCTACGCTGCCCGGCAGTCGACATCCTTTAACGATCCGTCCAGAGAGGCGGAGAAGGAGGTCAAGATCTCGCATGGGTGCCGCGGGTGACGCCGCCACCGGCCGCGAATTGATGTCGGCGGCCGACGTGGGTCGTACCATTTCGCGCATTGCGCATCAGATCATCGAAAAGACCGCTCTGGACGGCGCCGACGCGCCGCGGGTGGTGTTGTTGGGAATCCCTACCCGCGGTGTCACTTTGGCCGACCGGCTCGCCGTCAACATCGCCGAATTCTCCGGCGCCGAGGTCGCGCACGGTGCGCTGGACATCACGCTCTACCGCGACGATCTGATGACGAAGCCGCCGCGTCCGCTGGAGACCACGTCGATACCGGTCGGCGGCATCGATGATGCGCTGGTGATCCTCGTCGACGACGTGCTGTATTCCGGTCGCTCGGTGCGCTCCGCGCTGGACGCCCTGCGCGACGTGGGCCGCCCGCGCGCAGTGCAGTTGGCCGTGCTGGTCGACCGCGGCCACCGCGAACTGCCGCTGCGCGCCGACTACGTGGGCAAGAACGTCCCCACCTCGCGCAGCGAGAGCGTGCACGTCCTTCTCGCCGAGCAGGACGGCCGTGACGCCGTGGTCATCGCCCGGGAGGACGCCTCATGAGCAGGCATCTGCTGGCCGCCGGCGACCTGTCCCGCGACGACGCCACCGCGATCCTCGACGACGCCGACCGGTTCGCACAGGCCCTGGTGGGTCGCGAGGTCCGCAAGCTGCCGACGCTGCGCGGTCGCACGGTGATCACCATGTTCTACGAGAACTCCACCCGCACCCGGGTGTCGTTCGAGGTCGCCGGCAAATGGATGAGCGCCGACGTGATCAACGTCAGCGCCGCCGGATCGTCGGTGGGCAAAGGTGAATCGCTGCGCGACACCGCCCTGACGCTGCGCGCCGCCGGCGCCGACGCTCTGATCATCCGGCACCCGGCTTCCGGTGCGGCACAACGGCTCGCCGACTGGACCGCCACTGCCGAGGGCGGACCTCGGTGATCAACGCCGGCGACGGCACCCACGAACACCCGACGCAGGCGCTGCTGGACGCGCTGACCATCCGGCAGCGTCTTGGCGACATCGAGGGTCGCCGCGTCGTCATCGTCGGCGACATCCTGCACAGCCGGGTCGCCCGCTCCAACGTCATGCTGCTGGCCACGCTGGGTGCCGAGGTGGTGCTGGTGGCGCCGCCCACGCTGCTGCCGGTCGGGGTCGCCGACTGGCCGGTGACGGTCTCGCACGACCTGGACGCCGAACTGCCGGCCGCCGATGCGGTGCTGATGTTGCGCGTGCAGGCCGAGCGGATGAACGGCGGCTTCTTTCCTTCCTCGCGGGAGTATTCGGTGCTGTACGGGATGTCCGATCGCCGGCAGGCGCTGCTGCCCGGTCATGCGGTCGTCCTGCATCCCGGCCCGATGCTGCGCGGCATGGAGATCTCCTCGTCTGTCGCAGACTCGACACAATCGGCTGTGCTGCAACAGGTTTCCAACGGGGTCCACGTACGGATGGCGGTGCTGTTCCATCTGCTGGTGGGCACCGAGGCGGCAGCCGAAGGGCTCGGCGGAAAAGGGATTGTGGCATGAGCGTGTTGCTGCGCGGGGTGCGGCTCTACGGCGAGGGGGACCGGGTCGACGTGCTGGTCGACGACGGCCAGATCGCCGACATCGGCGCCGGGCTTGCGATTCCCGATGATGCCGACGTCATCGACGCCACCGGGCAGGTGCTGCTGCCCGGGTTCGTCGATCTGCACACCCACCTGCGCGAGCCCGGCCGGGAATACGCCGAGGACATCGAAACCGGCTCGGCCGCTGCGGCTCTCGGTGGGTACACCGCGGTGTTCGCGATGGCCAACACCAACCCGGTCGCCGACAGCCCGGTGGTCACCGACCACGTCTGGCACCGCGGGCAGCAGGTCGGATTGGTCGACGTGCACCCGGTCGGCGCGGTCACCGTCGGGCTGGCCGGCACTCAGCTCACCGAGATGGGCATGATGGCCGCCGGCGTCGCGCAGGTGCGGATGTTCTCCGACGACGGCAAGTGCGTGCACGACCCGCTGGTCATGCGGCGCGCACTGGAATACGCCACCGGCCTGGGCGTCCTGATCGCCCAGCACGCCGAAGAGCCCCGGCTGACCGTCGGCGCCGTCGCGCACGAGGGCCCGAACGCCGCCAAGCTGGGACTGTCGGGCTGGCCGAGGGCCGCCGAGGAGTCGATCGTCGCCCGCGACGCCCTGCTGGCCCGCGACGCCGGAGCGCGGGTGCACATCTGCCACGCCTCCACCGCGGGCACGGTCGAGATCGTCAGATGGGCCAAGGACCAAGGTATTTCGATCACCGCCGAGGTCACGCCGCATCATCTGCTGCTCGATGACAGCCGACTGGTCAGCTACGACGGCGTGAACCGGGTCAATCCGCCGCTGCGTGAGGCCGGCGACGCGGTCGCGCTGCGTCAGGCGCTGGCCGACGGGGTGATCGACTGCGTGGCCACCGATCACGCTCCGCATGCCGAACACGAGAAGTGCGTCGAGTTCGCCGCCGCGTTGCCGGGCATGCTCGGTTTGCAGACCGCGTTGTCGGCGGTGGTGCAGACGATGGTCAACCCCGGGCTGCTGACCTGGCGTGGCGTCGCACGGGTGATGAGCGAGAACCCGGCCCGCATCGCCGGGCTGCCCGACCAGGGTCGGCCCCTGGAAATCGGCGAGCCGGCCAACCTGACGGTGGTGGATCCGGACGCCACCTGGACCGTGGACGGCGGCGAATTGGCCAGTCGGTCGGCCAACACTCCGTATCAGGCCATGACGTTGCCCGCGGCCGTGACGGCAACGCTGCTGCGCGGCAAGATCACCGCCCGCGACGGAAAGAGTCCGGCATGAACCGCGCCGGCGACGATGCAGAGCGAAGCGATGAGAGGAGCGGCGCTCATGAACTCGGAACGCTGGTCGCTTCGCTGATCCTGGCCGGGGTGCTGGCGCTGGTGATCGCCTTCATCATTCAGCTGATGATGCGCGGCTGGCGCGAGCGCTCGCGACAGCAGGCCGAATCGCTCGGCACGCTGCCCGACATCCCGAGCCAGGTCGGCTCCGCGGCCATCACCACCCCGGGCGTCTACGTCGGCTGCACCATGGCTCCGGCCTGGAGCCAGCGGATCACCGCCGGCGACCTCGGCTTCCGCGGCAAAGCGGTGCTGACCCGCCATCCCGAGGGCATCCTGGTGCAACGTGTTCGCGCACAGCCGATCTGGATTCCGCGGGAGTCGATCTCCGGTATCCGCACCGAGCACGGTATCGCCGGAAAAATCGGCGCCCGGGACGGCATCCTGGCGATCCGATGGCGTCTTCCGTCAGGCGTGAAGATCGACACCGGATTTCGGGCTGACAACCGCGACGAGTACGAGGGCTGGCTGCAGAGCTGGCCGGAAGGGGTTGCGCTGTGAAAGCGATGCTGGTTCTCGAAGACGGCCGCACCTTCACCGGCACCGCGTTCGGCGCGATCGGCCAGACCCTCGGCGAGGCAGTGTTTTCCACCGGAATGTCGGGATATCAGGAGACGCTGACCGACCCCAGCTATCACCGCCAGATCGTGGTGGCCACCGCCCCGCAGATCGGCAACACCGGGTGGAACGGCGAGGACGGCGAAAGCCGCGGCGACAAGATCTGGGTGGCCGGCTACGCGGTGCGTGATCCTTCGCCGCGGGTCTCGAACTGGCGTGCCACCGGAACGCTGGAAGGCGAACTGAAACGGCAGAGCATCGTCGGAATCGCCGGCATCGACACCCGCGCGGTGGTGCGACACCTGCGCAGCCGCGGCTCGATGAAAGCCGGCGTGTTCTCCGGTGAGGCGCTGGCGGCGCCCGAAGAGCTTGCGGAACGGGTGCGCGGCCAACAATCGATGCTGGGTGCCGACCTGGCCGGCCAGGTCAGCACCGCCGACGCCTACATCGTGGAACCCGAAGGACCACAACGGTTCACGGTGGCCGCTATCGATCTGGGCATCAAGACCAACACCCCGCGCAACTTCGCCCGGCGCGGAGTGCGCACCCGTGTGCTGCCGTCATCGGCGACCTTCGAGCAGATCTCCGAACTCAAACCGGACGGGGTGTTCCTGTCCAACGGCCCCGGCGACCCGGCGACCGCCGACCACATCGTCGAGGTGACCCGTGCGGTGCTCGGCGCCGGTATCCCGCTGTTCGGCATCTGTTTCGGCAACCAGATCCTGGGCCGCGCGCTGGGCCTGTCCACCTACAAGATGGTGTTCGGCCACCGCGGGATCAACATCCCGGTGATGGATCACGCGACCGGGCGGGTCGCGGTCACCGCGCAGAACCACGGCTTCGCGCTGGAAGGCGAGGCGGGTCAGCGGTTCGACACACCGTTCGGCCAGGCGGTGGTCAGCCACACCTGCGCCAACGACGGCGTCGTCGAGGGTGTGAAACTCGTTGACGGAAGGGCGTTTTCGGTGCAATACCATCCGGAGGCCGCGGCGGGTCCGCACGACGCAGAGTATTTGTTCGACCAATTCGTCGAGCTGATGACGGGGGAGAACGGGTAATGCCACGTCGCACCGATCTGCATCACGTCCTGGTGATCGGCTCCGGGCCGATCGTCATCGGACAGGCGTGCGAATTCGACTATTCCGGGACCCAGGCGTGTCGGGTGTTGCGTGCCGAGGGCTTAGAGGTCAGCCTGGTCAACTCCAATCCCGCGACGATCATGACCGACCCGGAATACGCCGACCACACCTATGTCGAGCCCATCACGGCCGCCTTCGTGGAGAAGGTCATCGCCCAGCAGGCCGAGCGTGGCAACAAGATCGACGCGCTGCTGGCCACCCTGGGTGGCCAGACCGCGCTCAACACCGCGGTCGCACTGTACGAGAACGGCGCGCTGGAACGCCACGGCGTCGAGCTGATCGGCGCCGACTTCAACGCCATCCAGCGCGGCGAGGACCGGCAGATGTTCAAGGACATCGTCGCCAAGGTCGGCGGCGAATCAGCCCGCAGCCGGGTGTGTTTCACCATGGACGAGGTCCGCGAGACCGTTGGTGAACTCGGATTGCCGGTGGTGGTCCGGCCGTCGTTCACCATGGGCGGACTGGGCTCGGGCCTGGCGCACACCGCCGACGAGGTCGACCGGATGGCCGGCGCCGGGCTGGCCGCATCACCGAGCGCCAACGTGCTGATCGAGGAATCGATCTACGGCTGGAAGGAATTCGAGCTCGAGCTGATGCGCGACGGCAAAGACAACGTGGTCGTCGTGTGCTCGATCGAGAACGTCGACCCGATGGGTGTGCACACCGGCGACTCGGTGACCGTGGCCCCGGCGATGACGCTGACCGACCGGGAATACCAGCGTATGCGGGATCTGGGCATCGACATCCTGCGCGAGGTCGGCGTCGACACCGGCGGCTGCAACATCCAGTTCGCCGTCGATCCGCGCGACGGCCGCCTGATCGTCATCGAGATGAACCCACGGGTGTCGCGGTCAAGTGCGTTGGCGTCCAAGGCCACCGGTTTCCCGATCGCCAAGATCGCGGCCAAACTTGCCGTCGGCTATACCCTCGACGAGATCCTCAACGACATCACCAAGGAAACCCCGGCCTGCTTCGAACCGACGCTGGACTATGTGGTGGTCAAGGCGCCGCGGTTCGCGTTCGAGAAATTCCCCGGCGCCGATGCCACGTTGACCACCACGATGAAGTCGGTGGGCGAGGCGA
This sequence comes from uncultured Actinomycetota bacterium, assembly GCA_963741555.1. Classification (GTDB taxonomy): domain Bacteria; phylum Actinomycetota; class Actinomycetes; order Mycobacteriales; family Mycobacteriaceae; genus Mycobacterium. The sequence continues at coordinate 60,533 of CAVUIH010000004.1, forward strand.
TGTCGTTGGGCCGCAACTTCATCGAGGCACTCGGCAAGGTGATGCGGTCGCTGGAGACCAGCCGTGCCGGATTCTGGACCAAGCCGGATACCGAAGGCACGGCCGAGGACGCGCTGGAGCGGCTGCGGACACCGACCGAGGGTCGGCTCTACGACGTCGAACTGGCGCTGCGCCTGGGCGCGTCGATCGACCGGGTGGCCGAAGCCTCCGGCATCGACCCGTGGTTCGTCGCGCAGATCGCCGAACTCCTGACGTTACGACACGATGTGAGCGACGCGCCCGTGCTCGACGCGGACCTGCTGCGTCGAAGTAAGCACAGCGGATTGTCGGACCGGCAGATCGCCGCTCTGCGACCGGAGTTGGCCGGCGAGGACGGTGTGCGTTCGTTGCGGCGAAGGCTGGGCATCCACCCGGTGTACAAGACCGTGGACACCTGCGCCGCGGAGTTCGAGGCCAAGACGCCGTATCACTACAGCAGCTACGAGCTGGACCCGGCCGCCGAGACCGAAGTCGCGCCGCAAACCGAGAAGCCCAAAGTGCTGATCCTCGGCTCGGGACCCAACCGGATCGGCCAGGGTATCGAATTCGACTACAGCTGCGTGCACGCCGCAACGACGTTGTCGCAGGCCGGTTTTGAAACCGTCATGGTCAACTGCAACCCGGAGACGGTGTCCACCGACTATGACACCGCCGACCGGCTGTACTTCGAGCCGCTGACGTTCGAAGACGTTCTGGAGGTGTTCCACGCCGAGCAGCTGTCCGGGGCGAACGGCCCGGGCGTCGTCGGGGTGATCGTGCAGCTGGGCGGTCAGACGCCGCTCGGGCTCGCGCAGCGGCTCGCCGATGCGGGCGTGCCGATCGTCGGCACCCCGCCGGAGGCCATCGATCTGGCCGAGAACCGTGGCGCGTTCGGCGACCTGCTGGCGGCAGCGGGCCTGCCGGCCCCGCGGTACGGCATGGCGACGACGTTCGCGCAGGCGCGGCGGATCGCTGCCGACATCGGTTACCCGGTGCTGGTCCGGCCGTCCTACGTGTTGGGCGGTCGCGGTATGGAGATCGTCTACGACGACGAGACGCTGCAGGGCTACATCGTCCGCGCCACCGAACTGTCCCCCGAACATCCGGTGCTGGTCGACCGTTTCCTGGAGGACGCGATCGAGATCGACGTGGACGCGCTCTGCGACGGCGACGAGGTCTACATCGGCGGCATCATGGAGCACATCGAAGAGGCCGGTATCCACTCCGGCGACTCGGCGTGTGCGCTGCCGCCGGTGACACTGGGCCGCAGCGACATCGAGAACGTGCGCCGGGCGACCGAGTTGATCGCGCGCGGCATCGGTGTGATCGGTCTGCTCAACGTGCAGTACGCCCTCAAGGACGACGTGCTCTACGTGCTGGAGGCCAACCCACGTGCCAGCCGCACGGTGCCATTCGTCTCCAAGGCGACGGCGATACCGCTGGCCAAGGCGTGCGCCCGGATCATGTTGGGCGCCAAAATCTCTCAGCTGCGCGATGAAGGCATGCTGGCGGCCACCGGGGACGGCGCCAGCGTGTCGCCCGATGCGCCGATCGCAGTCAAGGAAGCCGTGTTGCCGTTCCACCGGTTCCGTAAGGCCGACGGCTCGCAGCGTGGATTCCCTGCTCGGGCCCGAGATGAAGTCGACGGGCGAGGTGATGGGCATCGACCGCGATTTCGGCAGCGCGTTCGCCAAGAGCCAGACCGCGGCCTACGGATCGCTGCCGGCCGAGGGAACAGTGTTCGTGTCGGTGGCCAACCGGGACAAGCGATCGCTGGTGTTCCCGGTGAAGCGGTTGGCCGATCTGGGCTTTCGGGTGCTGGCGACCGAGGGAACCGCGGAGATGCTGCGCCGCAACGGAATTCCGTGTGACGAGGTTCGTAAGCATTTCGAAGAGGCGCAGCCCGGACGCCCCGCCGAGTCAGCGGTCGACGCGATCCGCGCCGGTGAGGTCGACTTGGTCATCAACACCCCCTACGGAAACTCCGGACCGCGCATCGACGGCTACGAAATCCGTGCGGCCGCAGTGGGAGTCAACATTCCCTGTGTCACAACCGTGCAGGGCGCCTCGGCGGCCGTTCAGGGCATCGAGGCGGGAATCCGCGGCGAAATCGGCGTGCGCTCCCTGCAAGAACTGCACAGCACCCTGAACAACGGCGGCCACTAGCGATGCCCGGGTTCGGTGCCCGGTTGGCCGACGCGGTATCGCGCCGCGGGCCGCTGTGCCTGGGCATCGACCCGCATCCCGAACTGCTGCGGGCCTGGGGCCTACCGGTCGACCCGGACGGTCTGGCGGCGTTCTGCGAGACCTGCGTGCAGGCCTACGCCGGCTTCGCCGTCGTCAAGCCGCAGGTCGCGTTCTTCGAATCCTACGGTGCCGCAGGCTATGTCGTGCTGGAGCGGACCATTGCCGCGTTGCGCGACATCGGTGTGCTGGTGCTTGCGGACGCCAAACGCGGCGATATCGGATCGACGATGGCGGCCTACGCGACCGCCTGGGCGGGGGATTCGCCGCTGGCCGCGGATGCTGTGACGGCCTCGCCCTATTTGGGTTTCGGTTCGCTGCAGCCACTGCTGGACACCGCTGCCGCCCACGACCGGGGAGTGTTCGTGTTGGCGGCGACGTCGAACCCAGAGGGTGCGAGCGTGCAGCGTGCCGAGACCTGCGGTCGCCCGGTGGCTCAGTCGATCGTCGATCAGGCCGCTGCGGTCAACCGCGCGTCGGGTCCCGGGCCCGGCTTCGTCGGCGTCGTGGTGGGCGCGACACTGACCGAGGTGCCCGACGTCAGCGATCTTGGCGGCCCGGTGCTGGTACCCGGCGTCGGCGCCCAGGGTGGGCAGCCCGACGCCCTGCTCGGCCTGGGCGGGGCCACCCCGGGGCAACTGCTACCCGCGGTGTCCCGCGAGGTGCTGCGGGCCGGTCCGGATGTCGCGGCGCTGCGGGCCGCCGGCGAGCGGATGCGCGACGCTGTGGCTTATCTGGCCGGTTGAGTGATCGCCGAACAGGTCCTGAGCAGCTACTACGCGGCGTAATACATCGGCGGGGCGCTGCCAGGTCGGATGTCCGAGCCACGCAGACCGGGTGGGCCGACACGCGCGACACGCCGCGACACTCGCAATCAGCGCAGAATCGGATTTTGAGGCGGTTTGCGACGGGCCGCGGTGCCGTCGCCAGGCCCATCGATTAGCTTCGGTAATCGACAGGAAATCCCAGGTAGAGCCCATTTTCGGGCTCTCGTGCCTGCCACTCCGGGACAAGGAAAGCGGCGCCGTCAGCGGGGTCGCGGGACTCCGCCACCTGACCCCACAAGCTGGGCCTTTATCGCTTTAACCAGGGGGGCGGGTTAGATTTCGTCAGGTGGCGTGGGTACGGTCGTCACCGCTGGCTGGAGTACCCGGCCGAGACAAACAAAGATCGATATCTGTTGATCATTAATACGGAGGAATCGTGGCCCTTCCCCAGTTGACCGACGAGCAGCGCGCGGCAGCGTTGCAGAAGGCTGCCGCCGCACGCCGTGCGCGAGCCGAGCTCAAAGACCGGCTGAAGCGCGGCGGCACCAATCTCCAGCAGGTGCTCAAGGATGCTGAGACCAACGAGGTCTTGGGCAAGATGAAGGTTTCCGCGTTGCTGGAGGCCCTGCCGAAGGTGGGCAAGGTCAAGGCGCAGGAAATCATGACCGAGCTCGAGATCGCCCCGACGCGCCGTCTGCGCGGCCTCGGTGATCGTCAGCGCAAAGCACTGTTGGAGAAGTTCGACTTTTCCTAGGAAAGGTCGTTGAGCGCCGACGGGGGACCGGACGGTGACCACGACCGCAGTCTTGCGGCTGAGCCGACAGGTCAGGCCGCCGGACGCGTCGTCGTGCTGTCCGGTCCATCCGCGGTAGGTAAGTCGACGCTGGTCCGGTGTCTGCGTGAGCGGATACCGGACCTGCATTTCAGCGTCTCGGCGACAACTCGAGACCCCCGGCCCGGGGAAACGGACGGGGTGGACTATCACTTCGTGACGCCGGGCCGCTTCCAAGAGTTGATCGACGACGGAGCCCTGCTGGAGTGGGCGGACATCCACGGTGGCCTGCATCGCTCGGGCACCGTCGCCCACCCGGTCCGCGAGGCCGTCAAAGCCGGACATCCAGTCTTGATCGAGGTCGATCTGGCCGGGGCACGCGCGGTCAAGCAGGCGATGCCAGAAGCGATCACAGTGTTCCTGGCCCCGCCGAATTGGGAAGCGCTGCAGGCCCGCCTGATCGGTCGAGGAACCGAAACACCTGAGGTGATCGAGCGCCGACTGGCCACTGCGCGCATCGAATTAGCGGCTCAGGACGACTTCGACGAGGTCGTGGTGAACAGTCGATTGGATACTGCATGCTCAGAATTGGTATCATTGCTGGTTGGAACTGCGCCGGACCCGGCGTGACCCATTCAAACTCATTTCAGCGTTAGCCGCATATCGCTCTAGGCCGCCAGGAGAATACTTACGTGAGCAGCTCACACACCGACGCGTCGTTGACCGCCGTCCCCGATCAGTTCGACCCGTCGGCGGGTGGCATCGGCGCCTACGACACGCCGCTGGGTATCACCAATCCGCCCATCGACGAGCTGCTCCAGCGGGTGTCCAGCAAGTACGCCCTGGTGATCTACGCGGCCAAGCGTGCCCGTCAGATCAACGACTACTACAACCAGCTCGGTGAAGGCATCCTCGAGTATGTCGGCCCGCTGGTCGAGCCGGGACTGCAGGAGAAGCCGCTGTCGATCGCGATGCGCGAGATTCACGGCGACCTGCTCGAGCACACCGAAGGCGAATAGCGGGATCGAGGCGGACTTGCTGTGATCGGCTCCGGGCGCCAGGCGGGCGAACCGCGGACGGACCGTAAGCGGGTCGTCGTCGGCGTATCCGGGGGCATCGCCGCCTACAAGGCCGCCACGGTCGTCCGCCAGCTCACCGAGGCGGGCCATCAGGTCCGCGTCATCCCCACCGAATCGGCGCTGCGCTTCATCGGCGCCGCCACCTTCGAGGCGCTGTCCGGCGAGCCGGTGCAGACCGGTGTCTTCGAAGACGTCCCGCAGGTGCCACACGTCGCGATCGGCCAGCACGCCGACCTGGTCGTCGTCGCGCCCGCTACCGCCGACCTGCTGGCCCGCGCCGCGATCGGCAGGGCCGACGACCTGTTGACCGCGACACTGCTCACCGCGCGATGTCCTGTGCTGTTCGCGCCGGCGATGCACACCGAGATGTGGCAGCACCCCGCGACCGTCGACAACGTAGCCACGCTGCGCCGCCGCGGCGCCGTGGTGCTCGAACCGGCGTCCGGACGCCTGACCGGGGCGGACAGCGGCGCAGGCCGGCTGCCCGAAGCAGAAGAGATCACCACCTTCGCCCAGTTGCTGCTGGAACGGCACGACGCGATGCCGTTCGACCTGCACGGCGTCAAGCTGCTGGTGACCGCGGGCGGCACCCGCGAGCCGATCGACCCGGTCCGCTTCATCGGCAACCGCAGCTCCGGCAAGCAGGGCTACGCGCTGGCACGGGTTGCGGCTCAGCGCGGCGCTGAGGTCACCCTGATAGCCGGGCACACCGCAGGGTTGATCGACCCGGCCGGCGTCGAGGTGGTGCACGTCAGCTCGGCCCAGCAGCTGCGGGACGCGGTGTCCAAGCATGCGCCCGACGTGCACGTGCTGGCGATGGCGGCCGCCGTGGCCGATTTCCGGCCCGCACACGTCGCAACCGCCAAGATTAAAAAGGGCGCCACAGAAGACTCAGCACCGGTTATCGACTTGGTCCGCAACGACGACGTGCTCGCAGCGGCCGTGCAGGCCCGCACCGCCGGCCAGCTTCCGAACATGCGGGCCATCGTCGGCTTCGCCGCCGAGACCGGCGACGCGAACGGCGACGTGCTCTTTCATGCCCGGGCCAAGCTGCGGCGCAAGGGATGTGACCTGCTGGTGGTCAACGCCGTCGGCGACGGCAAGGCGTTCGAGGTAGACAACAACGACGGCTGGTTGCTGGCCGCCGACGGCACCGAGTCGGCGCTGCAGCACGGCTCGAAGACGCTGATGGCGAGCCGTATTGTGGATGCGATCGTCACGTTCCTACACGGGGGCGGCGAGGACACCAGCTAGCCCCAGCTAGCATCCGTAGCATCGTCGACCGGCCGGTAACATGTACCGGCCGACAGGCATAATTTGTCTAACTAACATTTTCGACGTGGACTTGGAAGGGTGAGGGTGTGAGCGAAAACGGTCGTTTGTTCACCAGCGAATCGGTGACCGAGGGGCATCCAGACAAGATCTGCGACGCGATCAGCGACTCGGTGCTCGACGCGCTGCTGGCGGGAGATCCGCGCTCACGTGTCGCCGTCGAGACGCTGGTGACCACCGGGCAGGTTCACGTGGTCGGCGAGGTGACGACGTCGGCCAAGGAGGCCTTCGCCGACATCACCAACACCGTTCGCGAACGCATCCTGGACATCGGCTACGACCACTCGGACAAGGGCTTCGACGGGGAGACGTGTGGCGTCAACATCGGCATCGGCCGACAGTCGCCCGACATCGCCCAGGGCGTCGACACCGCGCACGAGACGCGCGTCGAGGGCGCGGCGGACCCGCTGGACTCGCAGGGCGCCGGCGACCAGGGCCTGATGTTCGGCTACGCGATCAACGACACCCCGGAGCTGATGCCGCTGCCGATCGCGCTGGCCCACCGGCTGGCGCGGCGGCTGACCGAGGTTCGCAAGAACGGCACGCTGCCCTACCTGCGCCCGGACGGCAAGACGCAGGTCACCATCGAGTACGACGAGGACAACGTCCCGACGCGACTGGACACCGTGGTGGTCTCCACCCAGCACGCCGACGGCATCGACCTGGAAAAGACGCTGGATCCCGACATCCGCAAGCACGTCCTCGAGACCGTGCTCAAGGAACTGGCACACGAGACGCTGGACTCCTCGTCGACGCGGGTGCTGGTCAACCCGACCGGAAAGTTCGTCGTCGGCGGCCCGATGGGTGACGCCGGTCTGACCGGCCGCAAGATCATCGTCGACACCTACGGCGGCTGGGCCCGCCACGGCGGCGGCGCCTTCTCCGGCAAGGACCCGTCGAAGGTGGACCGGTCGGCGGCGTACGCAATGCGCTGGGTGGCCAAGAACATCGTCGCGGCCGGCCTGGCGGAGCGCGTCGAGGTGCAGGTGGCCTACGCCATCGGCAAGGCCGCCCCGGTTGGCCTGTTCGTCGAGACGTTCGGCACCGCGATCGTCGACCCGGTCAAGATCGAGAAGATCGTGCCCGAGGTGTTCGACCTTCGGCCCGGCGCGATCGTCCGCGACCTGGACTTGCTGCGTCCGATCTACGCGCAGACCGCCGCGTACGGCCACTTCGGCCGCACCGACATCGACCTGCCGTGGGAGCGCCTGGACAAGGTCGACGACCTCAAGCGCGCCATCTAGCTTTGCGGGCGGACTAGCCGGTGAACCGGTAATCGTCGATATTGAAACGTCTACTACGCCAATACACTTCGAAGGTGGTCGCGGGTCGCAGCGCCACATCCCCGTTCTTGTCGAAGTAGTAGCTGTTGGCGGCCTGGCAGCTGTCCTGCCAGAACACCTGGCGGTGCCGGCGGCTCAACTGCTCGGCGAAGTAGTGGGCGTTGGCTTCCTCGCTGATCTCGACGCGGGTGGCGTTGCGCTGTTGGGCTCGCTTCATGCAGCGCACCATGTGGTGCGTCTGCGCCTCGATCAATGCGAAGTAGGACGACCCGACGTAGCCGTACGGTCCCATCGTGGAAAAGAAATTAGGAAAGCCGGGAATGGTGGTTCCCTCGTAGGCCTGTGCCCGGTTCTCCTCCCAGAACCGGGTCAGCGACTGGCCGCCGCTGCCGGTGACCGCAAAGGTCGGCGTGTTGTCGGGGTCGAAGACGTGAAAGCCGGTGGCCAGCACCAGCACATCGATCTCGTGGTTGGTGCCGTCCGTGGTGGCCACCGACGACGGCGTGATCTTGTCGATCGGTTGCGTGACCAGCCGGACATTGTCGCGGTTGTACGTCGATAGGTAGCTGTTGTGAAAACCGGGCCGTTTGCAGCCGATCGCGTAACTCGGGGTGAGCTGTCGGCGCACCACTGGATCACGCACCTTCAGGCGCAGGTACGCGCGGCCGAGTGACTCCATCCATCTGGCCAGCGGGTAGACCGTGAAGTACTGGGCCGGCAGCGGGAAGGTCACCTCGACATAGGTCTGGGTGATCAGCCGCTGCAAGGTCTTGGCGCCCGGCAGGCGCAACGCCCAGTGCGCCGGCTTGGGCAGCGGCACGTCAAACTTCGGAAAGCACCAGATCGGTGTGCGCTGAAATACCGTGAGCTTATTGACAATTGGAGCGATCTGGGGGATCAGCTGCACCGCCGAGGCGCCGGTGCCGACTACGGCGACTCGTTTACCGGCCAGGTCGAGGGTGTGGTCCCAGCGCGCGGTGTGCACGGCGGCACCGCCGAAGGAGTCGACGCCGTCGATGTCGGGCGGCTTGGGCACGGTCAATACACCGCTGGCGTTGAACACGAATCGGGCCGTGACTTCTCCGCCCGGGTCGAGCTGGACCCGCCACAGCGACCGCTCGTCGTCGAACTCGGCGGCGAGCACTTTGGTGTTGAACCGGATTTTCGGACGGATCCCGTACTTGTCGGTGCAGTGTTCGGCGTAGGCCTTCAGCTCGCCGCCGCGCGCGTAGGTGCGCGACCAGTCCGGCCGCTGCTCGAACGAGAACTGATACGACGCCGACGGAATGTCAACGGCGATACCGGGATACGTGTTCCAATACCACGTTCCACCGACCTCGCCGCCGGCCTCGACGATGAGGTAGTCGCCGAAGCCTTCTTGATCGAGCTTGATCGCGGCGCCGATACCCGAGAACCCCGCGCCGACGATCAGGCAGTGGTAGTCGGGCCGGTCGCTGTCCGCCATTACTGCAGTGCCGCCTTCAGCGCCGCGAGGCCACGATTGGTCGCCTCGGCGGCGGCCGGAATGATCATCGCGAAGCTGACATAGCCGTGCACCAGGGTGGGCTCATTGCTCAGCTCGGCGGACACACCGGAGGCGTTGAGCAGCGAGGCGTAGAGGGCCGCGTCGTCGCGCAGCGGATCGTGCTCGGCACTGCCGATGAAGGCGGGGGGCAGGCCCGTGAAGTTGCCGTAGTTGGACGGCGCGAGAGCCGGCGGCAGCGCTTTCGGGTCGCTGATGTCGATCCCGGGGATGTACCAGTTCAAGAAGGCGTCAATGACGTCGCGGTCCAGGATCGGGGCGTCGGCGTTCTCGGTGAACGACGGCAGCGACAGGTCCGCGGTGATGGTCGGATACCAGAGCAGCTGGAACGCCAGCTCGAGTGCACTCGTGTCACGTGCCAAGTGCGTCATCACCGCGGCGAGGTTGGCGCCGGCGGAGTCGCCGGCGACGGCGATCCGGTCAGGGTCGCCGCCCAACTCGGCGGCGTGTTCGCTGACCCACCGCAGCGCGGCCCAGCAGTCGTCCACGCCGGCCGGGAACGGATGCTCGGGGGCCAGCCGGTAGTCGACGGACACCACGATGGCATCGGCGCCGACGGCGTGCGCGCGAGCGACCGGGTCGTGGGTGTCGAGATCACCGAGCGCAAAACCCCCGCCGTGATAGAAGACGACGACCGGCAGGTTGCTCAGCTCAGCGGCCGGCGGCCAGTAGATGCGGACCGGGATGTCGCTGACGTCGCCGTGTCCGATGGTTCGATTCTCGATGCGCAGATCCGGCAACATCTCCGGCGGCATCTTGAGCTGGCGTAGCTTGGCGCGTGCGGTCTCGACGCCATCGGCGGCCTTGAACGTCAGCGGGAACGCGTCGACCAGCGCTTTCAGCGTCGGGTCGATCTGCGGGCGGGCGGTGGTCGGTTCCGTCATGGACCTACCGTACGTGCAGTGCGGCCCGCAGCGCGTCCAGCCCGCGGTCCATTGCGGCCGTGGCCGCGGGCACCACTCCGGCGTAGCCCAGGTACCCGTGCACCAGCGTCTCGGCGTTGTGCACCTCGACGGGAACCCCGGCGGCGGCCAGTAATTCGCCGTATCGGCTTCCGTCGTCGCGCAGCGGGTCGTGCCCGGCGACGGCGATGTAGGCGGCGGGCAGATCGGCGAGATTCTCGGCCCGGCCGGGTGCCATACCGGGTGGGGGATCGGACAGGTCGATGGCACCGGCGTACCAGCGGGTGAACGCGGCGACGGCCGCACGGTCCAGGACGGGAGCGTCGGCGTTCTCGGCGAACGAGGGCAGCGACGCGTCCCACAGCGTGGCCGGATACCACAGCAGCTGGAACGTAATTGGCGGTCCAGCATTGTCACGGGCCCGCTGCGCGACGACAGCGGCCAGATTGCCGCCCGCCGAGTCTCCGGTCACTGCAAGGCGGCTCGCGTCGGCGCCGATCTCGTCGCCGTGTGTGGCCACCCATTGCGTTGCAGCCCAGGCGTCGTCGACGGCGGCAGGGTAGGGATGCTCAGGCGCCAGGCGGTATTCGACCGACACCACCACCGCAGAGGCGCCGACGGCGTGCTGGCGACAGGTCCCGTCGTGGGTGTCCAGGTCGCCGACGACGAAGCCGCCGCCGTGGAAGAACACCACCGCCGGTGGCGCGGCGTGATCGGTTGGCGGCCAGTAGATCCGGATGTTGATCGGTCCGTCGGGCCCGTCGATGCAGCGGTCTTGCACCCGGAGCTCCGGATGGAAAGTGCGGCGCGGTAGATCGCGTAGTTGCCGGCGCGCCGTGGCGACCCCGCCGTCGGCGGATAGCCGGAACGGAACGGCGTCCAGTACCTTCAGCAGAATGGGATCGATCGCAGATCCAGAGTCGACGCCTGCCATGCAGACACCGTACGCACCGAGGGTGATGCTCGGCGCCTGGGTCGCCGCCGGGTGGGCCGGTGTCGCCTACGGGTTGTTCTTGACCATTCTGGCCTTGCGTTTGCCGCCCGGTGCCGACCTCACCGGGGAATTTGGCGCGCAGCCGCTGTTCAAGGCGTCGATGGCGCTGATGCTGGTAGTGGCGGCGGCCGCCCATCCGATTGTTCGCGAGCGGCGCTGGCTGATGCCGGCGTTGCTGTTCTCGGCCGTCGGTGACGGGCTGCTGGCGATTCCGTGGTGGCCGCCGTCGTTCGTCCTGGGGCTGGGCTCGTTCCTGTTGGCGCACTTGTGTTTTCTGGGCGCATTGGTGCCGCTGGCACGCGGCGCGGCGCGTCCGCGCAGTCGGCTGGTCGCCGCCGCGGGCTTGTGCGTGGCATGTGTCGGGCTGCTGGCCTGGTTCTGGCCGCAGCTGGGTCATGACGGGCTGACCATTCCGGTCACGGTGTACATGACCGTGCTGGTCGCCATGGTCTGTGCAGCGCTGCTGGCCGGGCTGCCCACGGTCTGGACGGCGGCCGGTGCGCTGCTGTTCGCCGGGTCGGACGCGATGATCGGCATCGGGCGGTTCGTGCTGGGCAGCGAGGCGCTGGCGGTGCCGATCTGGTGGACGTATGCTGCCGCGCAGATCTTGATCACCGCGGGCTTTTTCTTCGGTCGAGTGTCGGCGAACCCTGCTACACCTGGCGAGTGACCACGCGGACCCGGCAGCCCGCCGCATTCGAGCCGATCGCACGGGTGCTGCCGATGCTGTCGGTGCCGCACCTGGATCGCGACTTCGACTACTTGGTGTCCGCTGAGCAATCCGACGACGCCCAGCCCGGTGTGCGGGTGCGACTGCGCTTCCACGGCAGGCTGGTCGACGGGTTCATCCTGGAGCGCCGCACCGAAACCGATCACGTCGGCAAGCTGGCCTGGCTCGACCGGGTGGTGTCCGCCGAGGCGGTGCTCACCCCGGAGATCCGTCGTCTTGTCGACGCTGTCGCCGCGCGTTACGCCGGCACCCGCGCCGACGTGCTGCGGCTGGCGGTGCCGCCCCGTCACGCCAAGGTAGAACGCGAAATATCAACGCCGTCAACGCGTTCCGATGTCGCTTCGATCGATCCGGCGGGCTGGGAATCGTATAGCCGCGGCGGGCAGTTCCTGACGGCGCTCGCCGAGTCGCGCGCCGCCCGCGCGGTGTGGCAGGCGCTGCCGGGCGAGCTGTGGCCGGTTCGCTTCGCCGAGGCCGCCGCACAGACCGTGCAGTCCGGTCGCGCGGCGCTGGCGATCGTTCCGGATCAGCGGGACGTGGACGCGTTGTGGTCGGCTGCGACGGCACTTTTCGGCGAGTCCTCGGTTGTGGCGTTGTCGGCGGGCCTGGGTCCGGCGGCGCGTTACCGGCGGTGGCTGGCCGCGCTGCGGGGCAGCGCACGGTTGGTGATCGGCACCCGCAGCGCGGTGTTCGCGCCGGTAAGCGACCTCGGTCTGATCATGGTGTGGGACGACGGCGACGACACGCTGGCCGAGCCGCGGGCGCCGTACCCGCATGCGCGCGAGGTCGCGATGTTGCGTGCACACCAAAGGCGTTGCGCCGCATTGATCGGGGGATACGCCCGCACCGCTGAGGCCCACGCGCTGGTGCGCAGCGGTTGGGCGCATGACGTGGTCGCCGCGCGTCCGGTGGTGCGCGCCCGTACCCCGCGGGTGGTGGCGCTCGACGACGGCGGATACGCCGACGAACGCGATCCGGCGGCTCGCACGGCGCGGCTGCCGTCGGTTGCGTTGCGTGCCGCCCGCTCGGCGCTGCAGGCCGAGGCGCCGGTGCTAGTGCAGGTACCGCGGCGCGGCTACGTTCCCTCGCTGGCGTGCGGGCGTTGCCGGGCGATTGCCCGATGCCGGCACTGCACCGGCCCACTGTCCTTGGACGACCGCAACGAGACGGCTCCGGTGTGCCGGTGGTGCGGTCGGGCCGACGCCGCGCTGCGATGCGCACGCTGCGGGTCGGACGCGGTGCGCGCCGTGGTGGTGGGCGCCCGGCGCACCGCCGAGGAACTGGGCCGCGCGTTCCCGGGTACGGCGGTGATCACCTCGGCGGGCGAAGCGATGGTGGCCGAGGTCGCCGACCGCCCGGCGCTGGTGGTGGCCACGCCGGGCGCGGAACCTCGTGCGGCGGGTGGATACGGGGCGGCGCTGCTGTTGGACACCTGGGCGCTGCTGGGCCGCGAAGATCTGCGCGCCGCCGAGGACGCGCTGCGGCGATGGATGGCCGCGGCGGCGTTGGTCCGCGCCCGCGATGGCGGCGGCGTAGTGATTGTGGTTGCCGAATCATCCGTCCCGACCGTGCAATCGCTCATCCGCTGGGATCCCGTCGGCCACGCGGAGGCGGAACTGGCGGCTCGCACCGACGTCGCTCTGCCGCCCAGCGTGCACATGGCCGCACTGGACGGTGCGGCCGAAGCAGTGACGGCGTTGCTCGACGAACTCCACCTGCCCGATAGCGCTGAGCTGCTCGGCCCGGTGCCGTTGCCACCCGGTGCGCGTCGACCCCCGGGAATGACGGCCGACGCGCCGGTGACCCGCATGCTGGTGCGGGTGCGCCGCGAGCAGGGCCTGGAGCTGGCGGGCGAACTGCGGCGCGGTGTCGCCGTGGTCAGTGCCCGGCAAACCCACGAACCGGTCCGCGTCCAGATCGACCCGCTGCACATCGGTTAGGAGCCGCTCGTGTGTCGGAGAGCGGAGTCCATGCATTTCGTGCGACGATGCGGGGACTGGCCGAGCGCCAATGACGCCAACCGGTCTTTCTTTCCCGCGTCGAGGGAGGTCAGATATGGCAACCACACTCACGGATACCACCCGAATCGGGCGCTGCCTGATGTTCGTGCGCGAGCACCTCGAGCAAGCCCGCGCCGCCGATGACGAGATCCGGGCCATGCAATGGGACGCCGTCATGGACCAGTTCATCGACGCGTGGCCGCGGCCGTAGCTGGGGGATGATCGGCATGGTCATCGAGCCCGTCCACTGCACCGAGATCGGCTGTGACTGTCCCGGCAACCGCTGGTGGACCGGTTGGATCGGGCCCCGTGAAATCCACATCGTTCCGATCGACGATCTTCAGCCGCACCACGTTGAGGAATGCGGCTGCGATGCACGCATCACGCTGCATGTCGCAGGCGATGGGTTTGCGTCGTGGCGGGTGTCGCACAACAGTTTCGATCGCCGCGAACTCGCGGAGCAAGCGGGTTAATGCCGTCCTGCTTCCTGGGCGAGCTGCACTCGGCTTGTGAGCCCCAGCTTGGTGTAGACGTGCGTGAGGTGGGTTTGCACGGTGCGCGGTGAGATGAAAAGCCTTGCGGCGATGTCGTTGTTGGCCAGTCCTTCGCTGACCAGTCGCACGACGTCGCGTTCGGTCGGCGTGAGTGAACCCCAGCCGCTGGTGGGCCGTTTGCGTTGGCCGCGGCCGCGCCGTGCGTAGGCGATCGCCTCCTCGGCGGACAGGGCGGCACCCTCTGCCCACGCGGATTCAAAGTCCTTGCTACCTAACGTATTTCGCAGCGCCGCCGCCAACGCTGCGTAGCCGGCATCCCAGGCCTTAAAGCGGACCTCGCCCGTGCCTTGCCGAATGGCGCTGGCCGCACCTAAGAGGCGGGCGGCTTCACGGTGACTGGCGCTGTCCCCCGCCAGAATGGCGAGGCATTCGAGCACGTCTGAAACGCTGAGTTGTGCCCCAAGTTCGGCGGCACACGCTAGCGCGTCGTGGGCGTCACGCTCAGCCTGATCCGGCTCACCCTGCGCGATGGCCACCCGGGCGCGCGTGCTCAGCGCCGACATCAGCCACCAGCCGGTCGTTGTCGACGCCGCCTCGTCGGCCCAACGACGGGCGGCAGCGAGATCTCGGTCTATTAGCGCAGCCTCGGCATTCCAGATGCGCTGCAATGCCGCCGAGCCACCGCTCACGACAATCGGACACTGGAGGGCGGCCTCGCGCGCCTCGTGCGCCGCCGCGAAATCCCCGGCGGCCAGGGCCGCGAATCCAGACACCAGGTGCCCGAACGCCGCGTACCTTCCGCCAAGCCCCGCTCCGCCCTCAAGGACCGCCTCGGCCGCCGCCCGGGCCGCGGTCGCCTCGCCCTGGCGTGCGAGTGCAAAGCTCTGACCCGCGAGGCTGGTCACCCTCCACATCTCGTCGTGAGCCGCCTCGGCCTCGGCGGCCACCTCGCCGAACTGTGCGGTGGCTCCGGCTGAATCACCGCTGAATTGCTGCACCGTCGCGAGGTAAAAGCGACACAAGCGCGAGTTGAACCCGTCGCCGATTGCGTCGGCGAGGTCGCGTCCTTCTTCGGCGGCTGCGCGTATCCCGAGAAAGTCACCCGCGATGTGGGCGCCCCGCGCCTGCTCGGCGAGGATTTGGCTTAGCCGCCACTGATCGTCCACGGCGCGGGCCAGGCCGATCGCCTCGGCGAAGCATCTCCGGGCCACCTCGGCGTTATAGCCCAGGCTCGTGTTAAACCCGTAGGCGGTCAACGTCCGGGCCAGCAGGGCCGGATCATCGACGTCTCGCGCGATCGCCACGGCCTGTTCGGCCTGTTCCAGGCTGTTGGCGGCGCCCAAATAGGTATCGAGAACGGACTTGTCGGCGAGCGCGCGGGCTCGCACCGCGGCCGTCACCCCGGGGTGCTGCGCGTCGAGATCGGCGAGGGTGGCGTCGAACCAGGCCAGCCCTTCCCGGAGGCGTCCCCGCGTCACCCACAGCGGCTGCAGCGCGGACGTCAGCGCCAACGCCGGCTCGATGTCGGAGTTTTCCCGGCTCCAGCCGAACGCGGCGCGCAGGTTGTCGATCTCGAGGTTGGCCTGCTCGAGACACTGCTCATAATCACGGCCTGCCGGCGCGTCAAGCACGGCGGCCATCGCCGTGTAGTGGTCGCGGTGGCGTGCCCGCACGGCGTCCGCCTCGCCGGATTCGCCAAGTTTTTCCAGGGCGTATTGACGCACGGTTTCCAGCAGCCGGTAGCGGGTTCGGTCCCTGCTGTCGTCGGCGACCACCAGCGATTTGTCCACCAGCAGCGTGAGCTGGTCGAGCACGTGGTAACGCTGTACGTCACCGCCGCCCGCGACCGTTTGGGCGGCGTCCAGATCGAATCCGCCCTGAAACACCGCCAACCTGCGGAACAGCACGCGTTCGGGTTCGGTCAGCAACGCGTGTGACCAGTCCACCGAGGCCCGCAGGGTTTGTTGGCGGCGCACCGCGGTGCGCGCACCGCCGGTCAACAAGCGGAACCGGTCATGCAGGCTGTCGAGGATCTCGGCCAACGACAGGGCACGTACGCGTGCTGCGGCGAGCTCGATCGCCAGCGGCAAACCGTCGAGACGCGCGCAAATCTCACCCACCGTCGCGGCGTTGTCATCTGTGAGAGTGAAATCGGGACGGGCATGGCGGGCCCGCTCGGCGAACAGCTCGATCGCCTCGTCCGCTAGCGACAGTGACGGCACCCGCCAACCCAGCTCACCGGCTACCCCGATTGCCTCACGGCTGGTCGCGAGCAATGTCAGACTCGCCGCCCCACTCAGTAGAGCCACCACCAGCTCGGCGCTGGCATCCAGCAGGTGCTCGCAGTTGTCCAGCACCACCAGCATCTGCCGGTCGGCGACAAAACGAATCAGGGTGTCCATGGTGGAGCGGCCCGGCTGGTCGGGCAGCCGGAATGCACGCGCCACGGTTAGCGGCACCAACTCGGGGTCGGTGATCGGTGCCAGATCCACATACCAAACCCCGTCGCCGAATTCGCCGGAAAGCCGGCCCGCGGTCTGGATTGCCAGCCGGGTCTTACCCGCTCCGCCCGCACCGGTCAACGTCACCAATCGGTTCTGGGTCAGCAGCTCCCGCACCCGAGCCAGCTGCTCGTCGCGCCCGACGAAGCTGGTCAGCTGCATCGGAAGATACTGCGATATAACCGCTTTCGACACGCGCAGCGGCGGGAGGTCGTTGACCAGGTCGGGATGGCAGAGTTGCACCACCCGCTCTGGGCGCGGTAGATCACGCAGCGGATGGCTGCCCAGATCGGTCAACCACGCGTCGTCAGGAATTCGGTCGACCACCAACGCCTCAGTGATGCCCGACAGCAGGGTTTGACCGCCATGGCCCAGGTCGCGTAGCCGTGCGGTGCGGTTGATGGTCGGGCCGGCGTAGTTGCCTTCGTCGCGCAGCTGGATTTCGCCGGTATGGATCCCGATTCGCAGCCGGATCGGCGCCAGTGGCGCACGTTGCAAAGCCAACGCCGCCGCCACGGCATCCGACGCGCGGGCGAAGGCCGCCACGAAGCTGTCGCCCTCGCCCTGTTCGACCGGTCGCACGCCGTCGTGGGTGGCGATCACATCGCAGACGGTTCTGTTGAGACGTCCGATTGCTGCGGTCATCTCGTCGGGCTGGGTCTCCCACAACCGCGTCGAGCCCTCGACGTCTGCCAGTAGCAACGTCACGGTGCCCGTCGGTAACAGACCGCTCACACCCAGCTCGCTCCAGTCCACCAGCGGCGCATCCGCGCGTGGATCGATTTCGCTCATGCTAGTCAGCATGCGGCCAACGCGGACCGCAAACATCAGCAGAACCGCGTAGATCGTCGCCGATGTTTCAGTTGTGGCGGGCCGCTTCCTGGACGAGCTGCACGCGGGAGGCGAGGCCAAGTTTGGTGTAGACGTGGGTGAGGTGGGTTTGCACGGTGCGTGGCGAGACGAAAAGCCTTGTGGCGATGTCCTTATTGCCCAGGCCGTCGCTGACGAGGCGGACGACGTCGCGCTCGGTCGGTGTGAGTGAACCCCAGCCGCTGCTGGGTCGTTTGCGTTGGCCGCGGCCGCGCTGCGCGTAGGCGATCGCCTCCTCGGTGGACAGGGCCGCGCCCTCATTCCATGCTGCGTCAAAGTCATTGTTGCCCAGAGCATTCCGAACCGCGGACACTGAGGCTTCGTAGGCGTTGTCCCAAACCTTGAATCGGACCGCACCCATACGTTCCCGCATGGCGTGTGCTGCGCCGAAAAGCCGGGCGGCTTCGCGGTGACTGCCGGCATCATCGGCCAGCGCGGTGAGACACTCGAGGATGTCGGGAATGCCCGAATACGCTTGTGTGCTGGCGGCGATCGCGAGCGCGTCGTGGGCATCGCGATCTGCCTGCTCCGGATCACCTTCTGCGATCGCCACCCTGGCGCGGTTGGTGAGCGCCAGCATGAGGCGGAAGCCCGTCGTCGTCGCGACTGCGTCGTCGGTCCACCGGCGGGCCGTGATCAGATCCCCGCCCGCCAGTGCGGCCTGCGCACCGAATATGTGCCCGCTCGCCGCGTTCGCGGACAGGACACCCAGGTGTTGCCACGCCGCCTCGGTCGCGTCTTGCGCGCTCGCAGCATCGCCGGCGGCCAACGCGGCGGTAGCCAACGCGACATAGGCGTAGCCCGGCTTGAATCCACCCAACTCGACGGCGGCCTCGATGGAGGCCTCGGCGGCCGCACTGGCCGCATCCGTGTCGCCCTGGAACGCGAGTGCCAAGCCCAGGAATGTAAGGCTGTCCACCCTGAAGATCTCGTCGTGGGCTGCCTCGGCCTCGGCGGCGACTTCGCGAAACTGTGCGGCAGCTCCGGCGAGATCTCCCTGATTTAGCTGTGCTACTCCGATGCCGCTGCGGCACCGGCGCGACGTGAACCGGTCACCGATGGCATCGGCGAGGTCGCGTCCCTCTTGGGCGTGCGTGCGCGCCGCGATCGCGTCACCCGCCAGGATTGCGCCGGCCGCCTGCGAGGCGAGGATCTGGCTAAGCCTCCACCGATCGCCCGACGCCCGGGCCGGGCCGATTGCCTCGGCGAAGTACGGTGCTGCTGTATCGCCGTTGTAGGCGGCGATGTAGCCGCACGCGGTGAGCGCGCGAGCGAGCAGGGCAGGGTCGTCGACCTCGCGTGCGATCGCCAGGGATTGCTGAGCCTGATCCAGGGTGTCGGATTCGCCCATCCAGGTGGCTAGCAGGGCTCGGTCGGCGAGCGCCCGGGCCCGCATCGCGGCCCCCACCTCGGCCTGCTGGGTGTTGTTGTCGGTGAGGGCGGCGTCGAACCAGGCCAGCCCTTCTCGAAGGCGGCCCCGCGCTTGCCACAGCGGCTGCAGCGAGGACGCCAGCGCCAACGCGTCTTCGACGTCGGAGTTCTCGCGGCTCCAGCCAAAGGCGGCGCGCAGATTGTCGATCTCGCGGTTTGCTTGCTCGAGGCGCTGTTCGTAGTCACGGCCCGCTGGGGCGTCCAGCAGGGCCGCCAACGCCGTGTAGTAATCGCGCTGGCGCGTCCGCACGACGTCGGCCTCGCCTGATTCGCCGAGCTTTTCCAGTGCGTACTGGCGCACGGTTTCCAGCAGCCGGTAGCGGGTTCGACCTCGGCTGTCGTCGGCGACCACCAGCGACTTGTCGACCAGCAGGGTGAGCTGGTCGAGCACCTGGTAGTGCTCCACGGCACCAGAACCGGTGACCGTCTGGGCGGCCTCGAGGTCGAAGCCGCCGTAGAACACCGCCAGGCGACGAAACAGCACCCGCTCGGGTTCGGTCAACAAGGCGTGCGACCAATCCACCGAGGCGCGCAGTGTCTGCTGGCGGCGCACCGCGGTGCGCGAACCACCGGTCAACAACCGGAACCGGTCACGCAGGCTGTCAAGGATTTCGGCCAGCGACAATGCCCGCACCCGAGCTGCGGCGAGCTCGATCGCCAGTGGCACACCATCCAGGCGGGCGCAGATGTCGGCCACCACCGCGGCATTGCCATCGCCCAAGCTGAAATCGGGCCGAGCCAGACGCGCGCGATCGGCGAACAACTCGATTGCTTCGTCAGTCAGCGACAGCGACGGCACCCGCCACGTCGCTTCACCCGCCATTCCGATTGGCTCACGACTCGTCGCAAGCAGCGTGAGCCTCGGCGCCCCACCGAGGACGGTGACGACCAGATTGGCGCAAGCGTCGAGCAGGTGCTCGCAGTTGTCCAGCACCACCAGCATCTGCCGGTCGCGGACAAAGCGCAGCAGCGTATCGAGTGTCGAGCGGCCGGGCTGGTCGGGCAGTCCCAGCGCGCGGGCGGCTGTGATGGGCACCAGATCGGCATCGGTAATCGGCGCCAGATCCACATACCAGACCCCATCGGCATATTCGTCCGCCAGCTGGTTCGCGACTTGTACTGCGACACGGGTCTTGCCCACCCCACCGGCTCCGGTCAGGGTGACCAGCCGGCTTTCCGTCAACAGCTTGCTGAGCTCGGTCAGCTGTGGGCCGCGGCCGACAAAACTGGTGAATTGCGACGGAAGATGATGCGCAGCAACGCTTTTCGCAGTGTTGAGTGGCGGGTAGTCGTTGCGCAGATCGGGATGGCACAGTTGCACGACTCGTTCCGGGCGGGCAACTCCGCGCAGCTCATGAGTGCCCAGATCGGTCAGCCACACGTCGGCGGGCAGCATGTCGGCAACTAGTGCCTCCGTCGTACCCGACAGCACCGTTTGGCCGCCGTGAGCCAGATTGCGCAACCGCGCCGTCCGGTTAATGGTCGGGCCGATGTAGTTGTCGTCGTCCCGCAACTGAACCTCGCCGGTGTGCACGCCAATCCGCAAGCCTGATCGGCGCAAGCGGCGCTCGCTGCAGGTCCAGCGCACACGCCAGCGCATCACGGCCCGCGCGAACGCAGCGACGAAGCTGTCGCCTTCACCCTGCTCCACGCGGGCGCACTCCGCCGTAAGCCGCGACCAGATCCGAGAGTGCTCGATCCAGGCGCGCGAACGCCGCGGTCATCTCGTCGGGTTGGGTCTCCCACAGCCGCGTGGAGCCCTCGACGTCTGCCAGCAGCAACGTCACGGTGCCCGTCGGCAATAACCCGCTCACGCCCAGCTCGCTCCAGTCCACCAGCGGCGCACGATCAATCTCGCTCATGCTAGCCAGCATGCGTTGAGCGCGTACCGCAAAACATCAGCGCAAACGCGTAATGAGTCTACGACCCCTGATCGCGCAGATCTACGCGTTCTGACCGATGGTCTGAACCTCGCGACCTCGGATAGTCGACTCAGTCGAACCCGAGGAGGCCCCCATGACCGTCGACACCGTCGGCACCAACAGCCCCACTGTCTTTGAAGCCGGGCTGCCGCCCATCGCTTATGAGCACGCGCACAATCCCGAAGAAGCGCACCGGCTCATCCGGCAGGCCCGTCTGCAGGGGCCGATTGCATTGGGGCCGCACGGGCCCGAAGTGCTGAGCTACGAGCTTGTCCGGACGGTTTTGCGGGATCCCCGGTTCTGCATGCCGAAGGGAGTTTCGCTTGCGCATGCAGGGCATCACCAGCGGACCGGTCTGGGACAAGGCCACCACAGGGCTGTTGAGCCGGGACGGCGCCGATCACAGTCGGCTGCGGCGACTGGTCGCCAAGGCTTTCACGCCGCGCTCGACCGCACGACTGACGACCACGATCGCCGCGGTCATCAACGAGCTGGTCGACCCGGTGACCAGCCCGGGGCGCTGCGACGTGGTCGCCGACATTGCACGCCGGTATCCGATTGCGATCATCAGTGGGCTGCTCGGCACTCCGCGCGAAGACTGGCAGCTGTTCTCCGATTGGGCCGACGACATCTTCAAGATCTTCGACTGGAACGTCGCCGAGGACACCCCGGTCATCATGGCGGCCTTCGACGAACTCGACGCCTACATCGACGACATGGTCGCCCAGCGGCGCCACAACCTCACCGACGACTTGATCTCTGAGCTGATCCGCGCCGAATGCGATGGGGATCGCCTCACCGCCGACGAGCTACGCATGCTCGCCGAAGTCCTGCTTATGGCGGGCACCGACACCACCCGCAATCAGTTGGCGGCCGCCGTGCTGGATTTGTGCGACCACCCCAGGCAGTGGGCCCTGCTGGCTGAGCATCCCGAGCTCGCACCGCGGGCAGTTGAGGAGCTCATGCGCCATAGCCCGGTCATTTTCGGCACCATCCGCAAAGCCCTCGAGGATGTCGAACTCGACGGCGTGACGGTGCCCGCCGGCACACACGTGATGGTCAATACCGCCGCCGCCAACCGCGACCCCGCCGTCTACGACGATCCCGACCGCCTCGACATCATCCGCGAGGCGCCGGCGACCATGCTCACGTTCGGCGGCGGCATGCACTACTGCCTGGGAGCGCACCTCGCCAGAGCCGAACTTGCCGAAGCGCTGACCATCATCACGCGCCGCATGCCCAACCCACGCCGCATCAGCCCCGCCCCGTGGAAGCCACTGGTCGGGATCACCGGACCAACGAGCTTGCCCATCGAATTCGACGCCGGACACTAATACCGAGTTAATTCGCCGAAGCCGGGCTACGCTTCGCCGACAGGTCGTCCCGCCTGCAACCCAACAGGAGCTATGTCATGCAGCAGACGGCATTAGTCAATCGGCTGGCGATCGCAATTCTCGCGGTGACCATTGGCGTGGCCGGCTGCGGGTCCAAGCCCAGCAGCAACTCGGCGGCGAGCAAAACCTCAACGACCACGTCCACCACGACGACGACTGTCACGACGCAAGCTAGCCAAGCCAAGGTGGCGCCGCGGACCGTCGCACCAGGTCCAAACCCCACCATCGCGAGCTACATCCAGCAGAACGGCATCACCGAAACCGCCGTGCACCGCGGCGATCCCGGCGCGCCGACCATTGATCTGCCGATCCCCGACGGCTGGGCCGATGCCGGACACGACACCCCGGCGACGGCGTACTGGGCCATCATCGACACCGGCCCGGAAGCCGCTAAGTACACACCCAGCATCGTGGCGACGGTGTCCAAACTCGTCGGCAACGTCGACCAGCAAAAGCTTCTCGACCTTGCCTCCGGTGAACTGAAAAACCTGCCGGGATTCAAGCCAATGGGAGACGGCTCCACCGGCACCCTGGCCAATTTCCCTGCCTCCCAATTCGGTGGCACCTGGACGCAAGGCGATCAGACGAAAGCCGTTGCGCAGAAAACCGTGGTCATCCCGGCCGGCGGCGCGGTCTATCTGCTGCGACTCAACGCCGACTGCCTCGAAGATCAGATCGGCCAAGCACTGCCCGCGACCATCACGATCGACGAGAAGGCAACGATCGCCGTGTAGGCCGAGTCCAATGGCGACGCATGCCTGCTGACCAATCCGGGTACGTACCGGTGTAGGTCAATGGTTAGGACGTCGTCATGGCTCTCAATGTCGCTCGCAAGCTGATCGAATCGCACCTGGAATCCGGCGAGATGACGCCGGGCGAAGAGATCGCCATCCACATCGACCAGACGCTGACCCAGGACGCGACGGGCACGCTGGTGATGCAGGAATTGGAGGCGCTCGGACTCGACCGGGCGCGCACCGAGGTCAGCGTGCAGTACGTCGACCACAACCTGCTGCAGACCGACGAGAAGAACGCCGAGGATCACGAATACCTGCGCACCGCCGCGCAGCGATTCGGATTGTGGTTCTCCAAGCCCGGCAACGGGGTCTCGCACCCGACGCACATGCAGCGCTTCGGCATTCCCGGCAAGACGATGGTGGGCTCGGACTCCCACACCCCGGCCGCCGGATCGCTGGGCATGCTGGCGATCGGGGTGGGTGGACTGGAGGTCGCGCTGGCGATCACCGGGCGTCCGATGCACATTCGGATGCCCGAGATCTGGGGTGTCAAGCTCGAAGGCGAACTGCCGGAATGGTGTTCGGCCAAGGACGTCATCCTGGAAATGTTGCGCCGGCACGACGTGAAGGGCGGGGTCAACCGGATCATCGAGTATTACGGGCCGGGCCTGGCCGGCCTGACCGCGATGGACCGCCACGTCATCGCCAACATGGGTGCTGAATTAGGCGCGACCACAACAGTTTTCCCGAGCGATGAGGCGGTCCGTGAGTTTCTGCGGGCCGAGGATCGCGAGGACGACTGGGTCGAGCTCGTGGCCGACGACGGCGCCGACTACGACGTCAACGAGACCATCGACCTCTCGGAGATCGAGCCGTTGATCGCCAAGCCGTCGTCACCGGGCAACGTGGTACCGGTCCGTGAGGTGGCCGGTGAGGAGATTGCGCAGGTGGTGATCGGGTCCAGCGCCAACCCAGGCCTGCGCGATTTCGCGATCGCCGCGGCGATGGTGGCCGGCCGGCAGACAGCGTCCGAGGTCAGCTTCGACATCAACCCGACGTCGCGGGAGATCTTGACCGATCTGACCAAGATGGGTGCGACCACCGAATTGGTGATCGGCGGCGCCCGCATTCACCAGGCGGGGTGCATGGGATGCATCGGCATGGGCCAGGCACCTGCCACCGGCCGCAACTCGCTGCGGACGATGCCGCGCAACTTTCCCGGTCGCTCTGGCACCAAAGAAGATTCGGTCTGGCTGTGCTCGCCGGAAACCGCCGCCGCATCGGCGTTGACGGGCGTGATCACCGATCCACGCGACTGGGCGCGCGAGGTCAAGATGGACTATCCCAAACTCGACCTGCCGCACCAGTCCGCGGTGAACACCGCGATGCTGGTGCCGCCCCTGGACGCTGAGGAAGCGCAGAAGGTCGAGCTGGTCAAGGGGCCCAACGTGTCGAGCCTGCCGGAGCTCTCGCCGCTGCCCGACGAGATCGAGGCGCCGGTGCTGCTGAAAGTCGGCGACAACATCTCCACCGACGAGATATCGCCGGCCGGCGCCCGGGCGCTGCCGTTCCGGTCCAACATCCCCAAGCTCGCGATGTTCAGCTTCACCCAAATCGACGACTCATATCCCGAGCGCGCTAAGGAAGCTGACGAGACCGGTCACATCATCGTCGGCGGTGAGAACTACGGGCAGGGCTCCTCCCGCGAGCACGCGGCGATCGCACCGCGTCACCTCGGGTTGCAGGTCGTCATCGCCAAGTCGTTCGCCCGCATCCACTGGCAGAATCTGGCCAACTTCGGGGTGTTGGCGCTCGAGTTCGACGACCCGGACGATTACGACAGCATCGACCAGGACGACACACTACGCATCAAAGATGTTCGCGACGCGGTGGCCGACAAGGACACCCTGCAGGTCCACAACGTCACCAAGGATGCTTCTTTCACGGTGCGACACCGTCTTTCGCCGCGGCAAGTCAAAGATGTGTTGGCCGGCGGGCTGATTCCCCGCCTTGCCGAAGATGAATAGACGGAGGCTTCTCGGTCGAACTGCTGGGTAGGTCACGGCGATGCGACAAAGCTGTGGCCATGTCAGATCGCTTTCCGCCGGTCGTGGGCCGGCGCCACCTTATCGGGATTTCAATATCGGCGGCGGGTGCATTGGCTCTGTCGGCATGCAGTAGCTCGCCTCCCAAGGCGCCCCCAGTGGAGGAGGTGCCGGTGACTCCACCCGAAGACCTGATGCGTGAGCATGGAGTGCTCAAGCGCATCTTGCTGATCTATCGGGAAGGCATCCGCCGCCTGCACCTTGACGATCAGAATCCAGCCCAGGCGCTCAACGCGAGCGCAGGCGTTGTCCGAAGTTTCATCGAGGACTACCACGAACACCTCGAAGAGCAGTACGTCTTTCCTGCGCTGGAAGAAGCGAACAAACTCCGTGACATCACAACCGTGTTGCGCACTCAGCACCTGCGTGGCCGCGTGGTGACGGATCGTGTTCTCGGTGCCACCGCCCCAGGGGCTGTGCTTGATCAGTCCGCACGAGAAGCGTTGGTGCGCGACATGTTCGCCTTCGTCCGGATGTACGAGCCGCACGAGGCGCGCGAGGACACGGTCGTTTTTCCGGCGTTGCGAGACGTGCTGCCCGCACAGAAGTTCCGCGAGCTGGCGGAAACCTTCGAAGACGAGGAGCATCGACGATTCGGACCAGCGGGCTTCGAGGGAGTAGTCGACAGGGTCGCCGACATCGAGAAGAGCCTCGGCATCTACGAATTGAGCCAGTTCACCCCCAGCTAGGGCTTGTCCGACTTGGTGAGTTCGTTCGCCCACACGGACCGGGCCCCGGAGTCACCGATCCGAACCACCTGAACGACGGCGGCCACGCCCACGACGATCGTCACGACGGCGACCACCACCCTGACGACCAGCCCGGGGGCGGCCGCCCGGACCTCACGCCGGTGTACCAGTGCGAGTACGACGGCGACGACAAGCAGCGCGATCGAAAAGTAGATCATCACGCTGCCGCGTTCGGTATGGGTGTTCAAGATGTCGCGATGATGCCGTTCCTGGTCGTACAACCAGGCGCCGGCGTTCGCGGTGATCGGCGTCAGCACGGCAGTGATCGCGGCGAAAGCCAGCACCAGCCAGACCAGGTGCCGCCGCGCCGCCGGCCACAACGCGCACAGAATCTCCAGCAGCGCCGTCAACGGCGCCAACACCACCATGGCGTGCACGAGCAGCACGTGGGCCGGTAGCCCCGAGATGGTGGTCAACGTCATCGCACACTCCTCAAAAGTCACTGTTTCTTGCTGACTTCCTACACTGTCCGGGTGCGCCTTGTCTTCGCCGGAACCCCAGAGCCCGCGCTGCCCGCGCTGCAGAGGCTGATCGACTCGCCGCGCCATGACGTGATCGCGGTGCTCACCCGGCCGGACGCCGCGTCCGGTCGGCAGGGCAAGCCGCAGCCATCGCCGGTGGCCCGACTGGCCCTCGAGCATGGGATCCCGGTGCTGCGTCCGCCACGACCCAACAGCGACGAATTCGTCGCCGAGCTGTCCGAACTTCAGCCCGACTGCTGCCCGGTGGTCGCGTTCGGCGCGCTCCTGCGCGAAGCGCTGCTGGCGGTGCCGGTGCACGGCTGGGTGAATCTGCACTTCTCGCTGCTGCCCGCCTGGCGCGGGGCGGCTCCGGTGCAGGCGGCGATCGCCGCGGGGGACACCGTCACCGGTGCGACGACCTTCCAGATCGAATCCGGTTTGGACTCCGGACCCGTCTACGGCGTGGTGACCGAGGCGGTTCGCCCGATCGACACCGCGGGGGATCTACTTGCGCGGCTGTCGATTTCGGGTGCGGCACTGCTGTCGACGACACTGGATGGCATCGCCGACGGGGCGCTGACACCGGTCCCGCAGTCCACCGACGGGGTCAGCGTCGCGCCGAAGATCACCGTCGAGCAGGCTCGCGTGCGCTGGGACCTGCCGGCCGAGGTCGTCGAGCGACGCGTCCGCGCCGTCACCCCCAATCCCGGCGCTTGGACCCTGATCGGCGATCTGCGGGTCAAACTCGGACCCGTGTACCTCGACACCGACAGCCAGAGTCTGCCAACGCCGTTGTCGCCCGGTGATATTCACGTCGATCGCCGCAGCGTGCGGATCGGCACGGCCTCGCAGCCCGTCCGGCTGGGCCAAGTCCAGGCGCCTGGGAAGAAGGCCATGAACGCCGTCGACTGGGCCAGGGGAGCCCGCCTCGACCCGTCGGCGCGCGCGTCATGACGCCACCCAAGGGCAGGGCCGAGACGCAAGCCGTTGGATCCGGCCCGTCGGGCCGCATTCGACGTCCTGCGGGCGGTGCGCGAACGCGACGCCTACCCCAACCTGCTGCTGCCAGTTCTTCTGCGCGAGAGCGAACATTCACGGTCGTGACGCCGCGTTCGCCACCGAGCTGACGTACGGCAGCAGCCGCGTTCGCGGCCTGCTGGATGCGGTCATCGGCTCGGCTGCCAACCGGTCGCCGGAGACTATCGACCCGGTGTTGCTCGACCTGCTGCGGCTTGGGACCTATCAGCTTCTGCGTACCCGCGTCGACGCGCACGCCGCCGTCTCGACCACCGTGGAGCAGGCGGCCATCGAATTCGACTCGGCGCGTGCCGGTTTCGTCAACGGCGTACTGCGCACCATCAGTACCCGCGACGAGCAGTCCTGGGTTGACGAACTGGCGCCCGACCGGTCCGCCGATCCGATCGGCCACGCCGCGTTCGTGCATGCCCATCCGCGCTGGATCGCGCAGGCCTTCGCCGACACGCTGGGCGCTGCCGCCGGCGAACTCGACGCTGCGCTGGCCGGTGACGACGAGCGGCCCCAGGTGCACCTGGCCGCCCGGCCGGGCGTGCTGACCGCCGAGGAACTCGCCGGCGCGGTAAATGGCGCGGTGGGCCGGTATTCGCCGTATGCGGTGTATCTGCCGTCCGGCGACCCCGCAGAGCTGCCCGCGGTGCGCGACGGTCAGGCTCTGGTGCAGGACGAGGGCAGCCAATTGGTTGCGCGTGCGCTCACCCTGGCCCCGATCGCCGACGACTCCGGGCGATGGCTGGACCTGTGCGCCGGGCCGGGCGGCAAGACCGCGCTGCTGGCCGCGCTGGGCCTCGAGTCAGGTGCCCGGGTCACGGCCGTAGAGCCATTCGAGCACCGCGCCGACCTGGTTGCCGAGAACACCGCCGGCCTGCCGGTCGAGATCGTGCGGGCCGACGGTCGGCAGAGCGGTCTGGCGCCCGGTTTCGACCGGGTTCTGGTCGACGCGCCGTGCACCGGTCTGGGTGCGCTGCGGCGCCGGCCCGATTCGCGCTGGCGGCGTCAACCCGCCGACATTCCGGCGTTGACCCGGCTGCAGCGCGAGCTGTTGGGGGCGGCGATTTCGCTGACCCGGCCTGGCGGCGTGATTTTGTACGCCACCTGCTCGCCGCACCTGGCCGAGACGGTCGGGGTGGTCGCTGACGCGCTGCGCCGTCATCCGGTGTCCGCGTTGGATACCCGGCCGTTGTTCGACCCCGTCGCGGATCTGGGCGACGGCCCCTACGTGCAGCTCTGGCCGCACCGGCACGGCACCGACGCCATGTTCGCCGCGGCGCTGGTCAAGTCGGACGGCTGAATCGGCACCGCATCGTGCTCCTACTAGGCTGGCCCGCATGTCAGGCAACACCGATCGGCCGATGATCGCGCCGTCGATACTGGCCGCTGATTTCGCCCGGCTGGCCGATGAGTGCCGCCGCCGTCGAAGGGGCCGACTGGCTGCACGTCGACGTCATGGACGCGCATTTCGTGCCGAATCTGACCATCGGGCTGCCGGTGGTGGAAAGCCTGCTGGCCGCCACCGACATTCCGATGGATTGCCATCTGATGATCGAAGACCCCGACCGCTGGGCGCCGCCGTACGCCGAGGCGGGCGCCCACAACGTGACCTTTCACGCCGAGGCAACCGACAACCCGGTCAGCGTGGCCCGCGACATCCGTGCCGCCGGCGCGAAAGCGGGCTTGAGCGTCAAGCCCGGCACTCCGCTGGAGCCCTACCTGGACATCCTGAAGGACTTCGACACGTTCCTGGTCATGTCGGTCGAACCCGGCTTCGGCGGCCAAAAATTCATCCCCGAAGTCCTGAGCAAGGTGCGCGCGGTGCGCAAACTGGTCGACTCCGGCGAGTTGACGATCCTGGTCGAGATCGACGGCGGCATCAACGCCGACACCATCGAGCAGGCCGCCGAGGCCGGTGTCGACTGCTTCGTCGCGGGCTCAGCGGTTTACGGGGCCGACGACCCGGCGGCCGCCGTCGAGGCGCTGCGACGGCGGGCCGGCGCCGTGTCACCGCACCTGCACCGATGAGCACCCCGGCGGCCATCAGCTACGACGCCGCCATGCAATTGGCCGTCGAGCAGGCCGAGCTGGTCAAGGGGAAGACCTATCCGAACCCGCCGGTCGGCGCCGTCATCCTGGACCGCGACGGCCGGGTCGTCGGCGTCGGCGGCACACAGCGGGCGGGCAGCGCACACGCCGAGGTGGTCGCATTGCGCCGGGCAGGGCGGCTGGCCGACGGCGGCACGGCGGTAGTCACGTTGGAACCCTGCAATCACCACGGCAAGACCCCGCCGTGCGTGGACGCGCTACTGGAATCCGGTGTCGCGACAGTGGTGTACGCGGTCAGCGACCCCAACCCGGCCGCGGCCGGCGGCGCCGCTCGACTGGCTGCCGCCGGTGTCCGCGTCATCGGCGATGTGGAAACCGACCTGGTGGTGACCGGATCGCTGCGCGAATGGCTGCACAAGCAGCGCACCGGGTTGCCGCACGTGACATGGAAGTACGCCGCCAGCATCGACGGGCGCAGCGCGGCCGCGGACGGTTCCAGCCAATGGATCACCAGCGAGGCCGCGCGCGCCGACGTGCACCGGCGCCGGGCTACTGCCGACGCGATCGTGGTGGGGACGGGCACCGTGTTAGCCGACGACCCGGCGCTGACCGCTCGCCTGCCCGACGGCGGTCTCGGCAGAGCGGCAACCCCTGCGCGTGGTGGTCGGCAAGCGCGAAATACCCTCAGAGGCAAAGGTTCTCAACGACGATTCGCGGACCATGGTGATGCGGACGCGCGAGCCCGCCGAGGTGCTTCAGGCGCTGTCGGATCGCACCGACGTCCTACTTGAGGGCGGGCCCACTCTGGCCGGAGCGTTCCTGCGGGCGGGGGCGATCGACCGCATCCTCGCCTACGTCGCGCCGATCCTGTTGGGCGGGCCCATCGTTGCGGTCGACGACGTCGGGGTGCCGAGCATCAGCCGGGCGCTGCGCTGGAGGTACGACGGCATCGAGCGCGTCGGTCCAGACGTGGTGTTGAGTCTGGTGCCCCGTGAGCCCTCGCCCGGAATTGCGGGCGCCTAGACGGCTGAGGACGACCGGTGCTCCTCGCGCATACCGGCTCGTCGGCGTGCACGTGCCGACTGCTGATCAGCAGCCCCAGCAGCGCGCCCACCACGCAGACCACCACGGTCACCTTGAAGATCTCGCCATACATTCCGGCGAAGGCTTGCGGTACATGGTGGCCTGGATGCAAAACCCGCTCGGCGAGGCTGGCGTTGGCCGGCAGCGCGGACGCCAGTTTCGCAACCAGTTGCGGCAGCCGGTAGAAGCCCCACGCGCTCAGCGCGGCCACCCCGATCAGCATGCCGGTCATCCGGGCCACCACCACCGCAGCCGACGCGATGCCGTGCTGTGCCGACGGCACCACACGCAAGCTGGCCGACGTCAGCGGAGCGATCACCAGACCCAGCCCGATGCCGGCGATCGCCAGGTCGGTGTCCAACGCCGGCAGTGACAGCAGGCCGAAGATGCTGTGGTGCTCGTCCAACAAGTCGACCGACCACTTCGAGATCAGCCAGTAGCCACCGGCGGCGATCAACAGCCCTGCGAAGGCCACCGGCCGGTCGCCGACTCGGGTCGCGATCCAGCCTCCGACCAGCGCGCCGATCGGCAGCGCTGCCAAGAACCACAGCAGCATCATCGCGGCGTGGTCCTGGTCTTTACCCAGCACGCCCTGCGCGAAGAGTTCGACGTCGACCAGCGTCACCATCAATGCCGCGCCGGCGCACAGCGACGCACCCAGCGCTGACAGGAACGGCCGGAAGTGCACCCCGGTGGGTTCGATCAGCTTGGTGCGCGAGAAACGTTCCCAGACAAAGAAAATCACCCGGCGGCGACGACGCGGCGACGATCAGCGGCGGGCCGTAGCTCGGGAGGGCGTGCTTCCCGTCGGGGTTGGCGTTGTACAGACCGATGACCGCCAGACCCAGCGTGATCGCCAGCAGCAAGTCCACCGATCACGTCGATTTTCTCCGGCTCGGCGTTGCGGTCTCGCGACGGCAGGCTGAAGTGGATCATCACCATCGCGGCCAGCGCCAGGGGCACGTTGATCCAGAACACGTCCTGCCAGCGACTGGTCAACCAGACGATGAAGATGCCATACAGCGGGCCGAGCACGCTGCCCAGTTCCTGCGCGGCACCGATGCCGCCGAGGACGCCGGCGCGGTTGCGCTGGGCCCACAGGTCGGCACCCAGCGCGAGCGTCACCGGCAGCAGCGCGCCGCTGGCCACGCCCTGGATGGTGCGGCCGACGACCAGCACATCCAGATCGGTGGACAGCGCGGTGATCACCGAGCCGATCAGGAAGGCGCCAGGCTGACCTGCAGCAGCAGCTTGCGGCCGAATCGGTCAGAAGCCCGGCCCAACAGCGGCATGGCGGCGATGTAGCCCAGCAGATACCAGGTGATGATCGGGGTGATGCGCTGCAGGTGATTGACCGGGATGCCGATAGTGCCGATGATGTCGCGCATGATCGTGACCACGACGTAGGTGTCGAGCGCGCCGAGCAGTACGGCAAGGCTGCCGGCGCTGATCGCGATTCCGCGCCCGGCGTGCGGCGTCGCCATCAGGCCACCGGGGGCTTGGTGACCTGAACCGGCGCGTTCCAGTTCGACAGCGTCATCTGCACGCGAGTTGCCCGGGCTCTGCTCGAGCTGGATCTGTACCAGCTGGTGATCACCGTTCTCCTCGATCCAGACGGTGGCGGCCGCCGGCTGGGTGGCCTTCAGCTGGGGCGCAAGGCCGTTCACGGCGTCCGCCGCGGCCGTCCCGGTGATCTTGACCGTGCTTTGCCCGTTGATCGTTTCGCGCGACTGGGACTTCGGGTTGCTGATGTTGGTCAAGATGTTGGCCAGACCGGTGTTCGGGTTGAGGATCTCGGACGGGTCATAGATGGCGGACGCCGGACCGAAGTTCTCCCACTGACCGGGACTGAGTGTCGCGTACAGGGTTCCGTTGTAGACCACGAACTGGGCGTCGATGTCTGAGCCGCCGAAGGTGATGTTGGCGTTGCCCTGAGCGGCGGTGTCCGGTGTGGTGGTCAGGTCGCCGGTCAGGGTTTTGACGGGCAGATGCTTGATCTTGCCGTTCACCGAAAGCACCAGATGCACGCTCTTGACGTTTCTGGTGGTCAGGTTGGACTTGCTAAGCAGGGTCGCCGCATCCGGCAGCGGAGCGCCGGATTGCTTGGAGGACGACGAGCAGCCACTGATCAGGGCAGCGGCGATCGAGAGGGCGGCGAGAACGGCAAGAATCGGGCTGAGTCGGCGCGGCGTCTGCATAGGTTGCATCGTAGAGGGTCCGGTTGACCCGACTGCGAAGCGCAAGGTGACGGGACATCGCGCGCGGGAGAGCGACTCATTAACCTGAGGCTGTGTTCACCGGAATCGTCGAGGAGTTGGGTGAGGTCGTCGGCAAGGACGAACTGGGCGATTCCGCTCGCTTCACCATTCAGGGTCCCGTGGTTACCGCCGACGCCGGGCACGGCGACTCGATCGCCGTCAACGGCGTGTGCCTGACGGTCGTGGAACTGCTGCCGGGAGGCCAGTTCACCGCGGACGTGATGGGCGAGACGCTGAGCCGGTCCAGCCTGGGACGGCTGGTTGCGGGTAGTGCGGTCAACCTCGAGCGGGCCGCGGCGGTGAACAGCCGGCTTGGCGGGCACATCGTGCAAGGACACGTCGACGGAACCGGGCAGATCCTGACCCGCTCGCCTGCGGAGAACTGGGAAGTGGTGCGGATCGGCATGCCCGCCGAACTGTCTCGCTATGTCGTTGAAAAAGGCTCTATCACTGTCGACGGCATTTCGCTGACGGTGTCCAGCCTCGGCGACGACTGGTTTGAGGTGTCGCTGATCCCGACCACCCTGGAGCTCACGACGTTGGGCCGGGCAGCGCCGGGGACACCGGTCAACCTCGAAGTCGACGTGATCGCGAAATATGTTGAGCGGTTGATGCGGTCCTAAGACGTTCCACCCGGAGGCGCCTCCGGCGGCGTAACAGGCGGTGGCTGGTGACGGTGATGGCTGTTCTGTCCGTCGATCACCGGGACAGGTGGCTGAGGCGGCGGTTGCGGCGCGGCGTGCGTCAGCGGCGACGGAGCGACGAGGATCGCGGCGACCGCAAGGGCGGCCAGCATGCCACGGCGTCGCCGCACGCGCTGGATGCCTTCGGCCGCTTTGCCCACGCGATGAGTTTAGTCGCGGAACATGACTCGTGGCGAGGTCCTTAACGGAACTTGAACCCCATGCGCAACGCCCGCTCCGCCGATCGGCGAAGCGGGCATCTCGCAAGGTGACTCTTTACAGCGGAATCCAGACTCCGAAGAAGTCGAAGCCCCACTGGTTGAACCCAGGGTTCCAGATCGGGTTTTCGTTGTAGCCGTAATAGTTGATCGGGCCGTAGTTCCACGGTCCCCGGGCGGCGGCAGTGGCCGATCCCGGGGTCCGGTGGTCACCGGGACCACCGGGCGCCCGTGCCCAGCCGGTGCCCACCCGGACCAGCCCCGGGTCCGCCGGGTCCTTGGCCGCCGGGCCCGCCGCCCCCGCCTGGCTCGTGGGGTGCCGGCGCCGCATGGCTGGCCGCCGGCGGGGCGCCGTGGTCCCCGCCACCACCCGGTGGCGGGCCCGGAGCCGCGCTCGCCGCACCGGCGCCGACGCCCAACGCCGCCGCCCCGAAGGCGCCGGCGATGGCGGCTCCGGCCATCAGTTGCTTCAGTCTCATAGTCCTTCACCTGTCTACTTGGGTGTTCAGCGGACACTCGCCCCCGACGTAAAAAACGCTAGATAGGTTAGCTATGGATCCGCTGTTAGCGGCCTCTGCAAATCTTCTGCACGTTTGCTCGCGCCGGCTCAACCCTCCGGCTTCCGGTCAATGAGCCGTGGCAATAACTTCGGCGAAGTGGTGGTTCATACTGGATACAACACCTGAGGGCTTCGGGTGGGTTTGTCTTACGAGGTGGCAGCGATGACGAGGTTGGACTCGGTCGAGCGCGCGATCGCCGACATCGCGGCCGGCAAGGCCGTCGTCGTCGTCGACGACGAGGACCGGGAAAACGAGGGAGATCTCATCTTCGCGGCCGAGAAGGCCACCCCTGAGCTGGTGGCGTTCATGGTGCGATACACGTCGGGATATCTCTGCGTGCCGCTTGACGGGGACATCTGCGACAAGCTCGGCCTCTTGCCGATGTACGCGGTCAATCAAGACAAGCACGGCACCGCTTACACCGTCACCGTCGATGCGAAACACGGTGTGGGAACCGGGATCTCGGCATCCGATCGCGCTACGACGATGCGGCTGCTCGCTGACCCGGGCAGTGTCGCGGAGGATTTCACCCGGCCCGGGCACGTAGTTCCGTTGCGGGCCAAGGACGGTGGCGTGCTACGGCGCCCCGGCCACACCGAAGCGGCCGTCGACCTGGCCCGGATGGCCGGGCTGTCGCCAGCCGGCGCGATCTGCGAAGTCGTCAGTCAGAAAGACGAAGGCGCGATGGCGCAGACCGACGAACTGCGGGTCTTCGCCGACGAACACGACCTGGCTCTGATCGCGATCGCCGACCTGATCGAATACCGTCGCAAACACGAGAAGCACATCGAGCGGATCGCCGAAGCCCGGATCCCAACCCGCCATGGCGAATTCCGTGCAGTCGGATACAGCAGCATTTACGAGGACGTCGAACACGTGGCGTTGGTCCGCGGCGAGATCGCCGGACCCACCTACGACGGCGACGACGTACTGGTGCGGGTGCACTCCGAATGTCTGACCGGCGACGTGTTCGGTTCGCGGCGCTGCGACTGCGGCCCACAATTGGACGCCGCGATGGCGATGGTCGCGCGCGAAGGCCGGGGTGTCGTGCTCTACATGCGCGGTCACGAAGGCCGCGGGATCGGTCTGATGCACAAGTTGCAGGCCTATCAGCTGCAGGACGCCGGCGATGACACCGTCGACGCCAATCTCAAGCTCGGATTGCCCGCCGACGCACGGGATTACGGCACCGGCGCGCAGATCCTGGTCGACCTCGGGGTCCGCTCCATGCGACTGCTGACCAACAACCCCGCCAAGCGTGTCGGTCTGGACGGATACGGGCTGCACATCATCGAGCGGGTGCCGCTGCCGGTGCGGGCGAACGCGGAGAACATCCGGTACCTGATGACCAAGCGTGACCGGATGGGGCATGACCTGGTCGGCTTGGATGACTACCACGAATCCATCCATCTGCCAGGCGAATTCGGAGGGGCTTTGTGAGTGGTGCCGGCGTTCCCGACATCGCACCGCTGGACGCCTCGACCCTCACGCTGGCGATCGTGGCGAGCACCTGGCACGAGAAGATCTGCGACGCACTGCTGGCCGGTGCCCGCAGAATCGCCGACGAGTGGGGCGTGGGCAGCCCGACGATCGTCCGGGTACGCGGCGCGATCGAGATCCCGGTGGTGGCGCAGACCGTCGCCCGCAGCCACGATGCCGTCGTGGCGCTCGGTGTGGTAATCCGCGGTCAGACACCGCATTTCGACTACGTCTGCGACGCCGTGACGCAAGGGCTGACCCGCGTCTCGCTGGACGAGTCGACACCGGTCGCCAACGGCGTGCTGACCACCAACGACGAGCAGCAGGCGCTCGACCGCGCCGGGCTACCCGGATCGGCCGAGGACAACGGCGCCCAGGCGACGGCGGCGGCGCTGAGCACCGCGCTGACCCTGCGAGAGTTGCGCGCAACGTCGTGACCGTGCAACCCCACGGCGACTGGGATGCCCAGCTGCGGCCCCACCTGACGCCCTACTTCGCATACGCCGGTGCGTTCATCCTCGTTGCGGTGCATGTGGCGATCGGCCTGCTGCTCAAGATCAAGTCCAGCGGCGTCATCTTCCAGACCGCCGACCAGGTGGCGATGGCGGGGCTGGGTGTCGTCCTCGCCGGACTCGTGCTGCTGTTCGCCAGGCCACGGTTGCGGGTGGGCTCCGCCGGGCTGTCGGTGCGCAATCTGCTCGGTGACCGGCTGGTGCCATGGTCGGCCGTGGTCGATGTGTCGTTCCCGGTCGGTGCACGCTGGGCGCGAATCGATCTGCCCGACGACGAGTACATCCCGCTGATGGCGATCCAGTCCGTCGACAAGGAGCGCGCCGTGGACGCCATGGAGACGGTGCGGAGTCTGCTCAGCCGCTACCGGCCGGATCTGCCGACGCACTGACTGCGTCCGGTGCGCCTTCGGTTACCCACATCGCCGACCTGGCTGCGAACTTGTGTCACCCCAGCGCTGTAGAATAGAACACATGTTCGAATCGTGGTATGCCTCGCGGCACACTCCCGAGTCCGCTGCGCTGCTTGATCGAGTCAGCGAAGCGGGTCGGTCCGAGGCTCAGGCTGCCGCGCGGCGGTTGGTCGCTATCGGCGAGTTGTTCGTGTTGCGTTGCCGGGATTCGGGGGAGCAAGCCGATTGCGCGATGGACACGTGGGACGCGGTCGCCGCGCAAATTGCCGCCGCACTGCAGTGCAGCATTGGGATGGGCTCAAGCTATCTGCGCTATGCGATGGCGTTGCGAGACCGGTTACCTGAAGTGGGTAAGGCATTTCAGGCCGGCGATATCGACTATCGCGCCTTTCAGACCATCGTGTTCAGAACTGATTTGATCACCGATACCGACGCGCTGGCGCGGGTTGATGCGCGGCTGGCGGCCCGTCTTTCACGGCGTCCGTCGTTGACGCGCGGCCGGCTGGCCGCCGAGGTCGACCGGGTGGTGGCAGCGGCCGACCGGGACGCTGTGCGCCGGGCGCGTGAGGGCGTCAGGGATCGCTTTGTCGACATCGTCGACAGCACTGACACGCAGATGGCGTTCGTCACGGGAAACGTGCTGGCCACTGCCGGGCAGGCCCTCGACCGTCGGCTGAATGAGCTGGCGGGCACGGTATGCGATGCCGATCCGCGTACTCGCGAGCAGCGGCGGGCCGACGCACTGGGTGCGCTGGCCGCTGGCGCCGATCGGCTGGTGTGTGGGTGTGCATCTTCCGACTGCGCTGCCGCGGTGCGCACGTGCAGTCGCAACGTGGTGATTCATGTGGTCGCCGAACAGGCAACAGTTGACGGCAGCGGAACCGCACCCGGCGTTGCGTTCGGTGCCGAAGGCTTGATCCCGGCGCAGATGAT
Organism: uncultured Actinomycetota bacterium; assembly: GCA_963741555.1. Lineage (GTDB taxonomy): Bacteria > Actinomycetota > Actinomycetes > Mycobacteriales > Mycobacteriaceae > Mycobacterium. The sequence goes on from CAVUIH010000004.1 coordinate 98,072, forward strand.
TGCCGATTTGGCCAAGTTCGCGCGGCTGCGGCCTCTGATCCCACCGGCGGATGCTCCTGAGCCGCGGTACATCCCGTCGACCAAGCTCGCCGACTTCGTGCGATGCCGCGACCTGACCTGCCGTGCCCCAGGTTGTGATCGTCCTGCCGTGGACTGCGACTTGGACCACACTGTCGCATACCGCGATGGTGGCTGGACGCACGCGTCGAACCTGAAGGCTCTTTGCCGAAAACACCACTTGCTGAAGACCTTCGGCGGCTGGCGCGACACGCAGCTGCCCGATGGCACGGTGATCTGGCTACTTCCTGACGGTCGCACCTATGTGACTATGCCCGGCAGCGCGCTGCTGTTCCCGAATCTCTGCGCGCCGACCGGTGACCTGCCGCCGACGCCGACGCGCGTCGTCCAGTGCAGCCAGCGTGAAATGCTGATGCCGACCCGGAAGCGCACCCGCAGCCAAGTCCGCGCTCAACGTGTCGAAGCAGAGCGCCGGTTGAATCGCCGCGCCCGTGAGGCCGTCCAAGTCCCGCGCGTACTCAACACGGATCCGCCGCCCTTCTAACGGCGACTAGCCTTAGACACCGTGGCTGATCCAGCGACATACCGCCCTGCTCCCGGGTCCATCCCGGTCGAGCCCGGCGTGTACCGCTTCTGGGATCAGCACGGACGAGTGATCTACGTCGGCAAGGCCAAGAGTCTGCGCAGCCGGCTGACGTCCTACTTCGCCGATATCTCGGGCCTGCACCCGCGGACTCGCCAGATGGTGACCACCGCCGCCAAAGTCGAATGGACGGTGGTCAACACCGAGGTCGAAGCGCTGCAGCTGGAATACAACTGGATCAAGGAGTTCGACCCGCGGTTCAACGTCCGCTACCGCGACGACAAGTCCTATCCGGTGCTGGCGGTCACCCTCAACGAGGAATTTCCCCGGCTGATGGTCTACCGCGGTCCACGCCGCAAAGGCGTCCGCTACTTCGGGCCCTACTCACACGCGTGGGCGATCCGGGAAACCTTGGATCTGCTCACCCGCGTCTTCCCGGCACGCACCTGTTCAGCGGGAGTGTTCAAGCGGCACAACCAAATCGACCGCCCGTGCCTGCTCGGCTATATCGACAAGTGCTCGGCGCCGTGCATCGGACGGGTCAGCGCCGAGCAGCACCGCCAGATCGTGATGGACTTCTGCGACTTCCTGTCCGGCAAGACCGACCGCTTTGCGCGTGGTCTCGAACAGCAGATGCACGCCGCGGCGGCCGACCTCGATTTCGAACGGGCCGCCCGCTTGCGCGACGACCTGGGGGCGCTCAAGCGGGCGCTGGAAAAGCAGGCCGTGGTCCTGGGCGACGGCACCGACGCCGACGTGGTCGCGTTCGCCGACGACGATCTGGAGGCCGCCGTCCAGGTGTTCCACGTCCGCGGCGGCCGGGTTCGCGGGCAGCGCGGCTGGATCGTCGAAAAGCCAGGCGATCCCGGCGATTCCGGCGAGGCGCAGTTGGTCGAACAGTTCGTGACGCAGTTCTATGGTGACCAGGCCGAACTCGACGGCGCCGCCGACGAATCCGCCAACCCGGTGCCCCGTGAAGTCCTGGTGCCGTGCCTGCCGCCGAACGCCGAGGAGTTGACGACGTGGCTGTCCGGGCTGCGCGGTTCACGGGTGGCGCTGCGGGTGCCGCGTCGCGGCGACAAGCGGGCACTGGCTGAAACCGTGCAGCGCAACGCCAAAGAGGCTCTGCAGCAGCACAAGCTGAAGCGGGCCGGTGACTTCACCGCCAGATCCGCTGCGCTGCAGAATATTCAGGAAGCGCTGGGCCTGGCCGACGCGCCGCTGCGGATCGAATGCGTGGACATCAGCCACGTGCAGGGAACCGACGTAGTGGGCTCGCTGGTGGTTTTCGAAGACGGGCTGCCACGCAAATCCGACTACCGGCACTTCGCGGTCCGGGAGGCCGCCGGCGACGGCCGGTCCGATGACGTCGCATCGATCGCCGAGGTGACCCGCCGGCGCTTCGTGCGACACCTGCAAGACCAGGAAGACCCGAAAGTCTTGTCGCCGGAGGGAAAATCACGGCGTTTCGCCTACCCGCCCAACCTGTACGTCGTCGACGGCGGTGCTCCGCAGGTCAACGCCGCGAGCGCAGTCCTGGAAGAACTGGGTGTCACCGACGTCGCGGTGATCGGCCTGGCGAAGCGGTTGGAGGAGGTGTGGGTGCCGTCGGAGCCCGATCCGATCATCATGCCGCGCAACAGTGAGGGTCTGTACCTGTTACAGCGGGTGCGCGACGAAGCCCACCGTTTCGCGATCAACTATCACCGCAGCAAGCGGTCCAAGCGGATGACGGCGTCGGCGCTGGACTCGGTTCCAGGGCTCGGGGAGCATCGCCGCAAGGCTCTGGTTACCCATTTCGGATCACTGGCGCGCCTCAGAGAAGCTACGGTCGAGGAGATCACGTCCGTGCCGGGTATCGGCGTTTCGACCGCCACCGCAGTGCTCGAGGCGCTGCGGGGTGGCGGCACCGGCTCGGATGAGCGGGCGCAGGACCAGGTCGCTGAGCGGGCATCGGGATGACAGGCGAGGGGATGGACGGAGCCGAAAACCATGGTGGGGCAACCGGATCCGGTATCGACGTGGTGCTGGTCACCGGCTTGTCGGGTGCTGGACGCGGCACCGCCGCCAAGGTCCTCGAAGATCTGGGCTGGTATGTCGCCGACAACCTGCCACCTCAGCTGATCACCAGGATGGTGGACTTGGGGCTCGATGCGGGATCACGGATCACGCAGTTGGCTGTGGTGATGGACGTGCGTTCCCGCGGATTCACCGGCGACCTGGATTGGGTGCGCAACGAGTTGGCCACCCGCCACATCACCCCACGGGTGTTGTTCATGGAGGCCTCCAACGACATGCTGGTGCGCCGTTACGAGCAGAATCGTCGCAGCCACCCGCTGCAGGGGGAGCAGACCCTGGCCGAAGGCATCGTCGCGGAGCGGGACATGCTCGCCCCGGTTCGGGCGACCGCCGACCTGATCATCGACACCTCGACGCTGTCGGTGCGCGAGTTGCGGGAAAGCATCGAACGGGCTTTCGGTGGTGAGACCGTCGCGCAGACCAGCGTCACCGTGGAATCCTTCGGCTTCAAGTACGGCCTGCCGATGGACGCTGACTCGGTGATGGATGTGCGGTTCCTGCCCAACCCGCATTGGATCGACGACCTACGTCCGCACACCGGGCAACATCCCGCGGTTCGGGACTACGTGCTCGGCCAGACGGGCGCGGCGGAGTTCTTGGAGACTTACCATCGATTGCTATCTCTGATTCTCGATGGCTACCGCACGGAAGGGAAGCGCTATATGACCGTGGCGATCGGCTGCACCGGCGGTAAGCACCGCAGTGTTGCCATCGCCGAGGCGTTAGCGGGGCTGCTCGAGTCCGACGAGCAGCTGTCCGTGCGGGTGTTGCACCGGGATCTGGGTCGCGAATGAGCTTACGGATTGTCGCCCTCGGCGGCGGGCATGGTCTGTATGCGACGTTGTCGGCTGCCCGGCGACTCACACCACACGTCACCGCCGTCGTCACCGTCGCCGACGATGGCGGCTCGTCGGGACGACTGCGCAGCGAGCTCGACGTGGTGCCACCCGGTGATCTGCGAATGGCGTTGGCGGCCTTGGCTTCTGATAGCCCACAAGGCCGGTTGTGGGCGACGATCATGCAGCATCGTTTCGGCGGCAACGGTGCGCTGACGGGTCACCCGATCGGCAACCTGCTGCTCGCCGGCCTCAGCGAGGTGCTGGCCGACCCGGTCGCCGCTCTCGACGAAGTCGCCCGAATCCTCGGTGTCCGTGGCAGGGTGCTGCCGATGTGCCCGATACCGCTGCAGATCGAGGCCGACGTGTCCGGACTGGAAGCCGATCCGCGGATGTTCCGGGTGATCCGCGGGCAGGTGGCGGTTGCCACTACGCCGGGAAAAGTGCGCCGGGTACGGCTGCTGCCCGGCAATCCACCGGCCACCCGTCAGGCCGTCGACGCAATCCTGTCCGCCGATCTGGTGGTGCTGGGACCCGGCTCGTGGTTCACCAGCGTGATCCCGCACGTGCTGGTACCCGGCCTGGCCGCGGCGCTGCAGGCGACCACCGCCCGCCGCGCACTGGTGCTCAACTTGGTGGCCGAGCCAGGGGAGACGGCGGGTTTTTCGGTCGAGCGCCATCTGCACGTACTCGCCCAGCACGCGCCGGACTTCACCGTGCACGACGTGATCATCGACGCCGATCGGGTGCCGAGCGAGCGTGAGCGCGAGCAACTGCGGCGAACAGCGACGCTGCTTCATGCCCAGGTTCAATTCGCAGATGTGGCCCGGCCTGGTACACCTTTACATGACCCGGGCAAGCTGGCTGCGGCGTTGGATGGGGTAAGCGTGCGCGACACGGGACGGCCGCCGCCTTCGGCGACGACCACCGGTTCGATGGCGATCGAGCAGGAACGTCAGCAAACCGGTGCAGAGGGATCGGGTCGCAACGGACCGAGGGGTGACGACGCGTGGCGATGACGGCCGAAGTCAAAGACGAGTTGAGCCGCCTGATGGTGAGCTCGGTGAGCGCCAGACGCGCCGAGGTGACCTCGCTGCTGCGGTTCGCCGGTGGGCTACACATCGTGGCCGGCCGGGTGGTCGTCGAAGCCGAGGTGGATCTGGGCAGCATCGCGCGACGGCTGCGCAAGGACATCTTCGATCTGTATGGCTATAGCGCGATCGTGCATGTGTTGTCCGCCAGCGGAATCCGCAAGACGACGCGATACGTGCTACGCGTTGCCAACGACGGCGAAGCGCTGGCCCGGCAGACCGGTCTGCTCGATCTGCGCGGACGCCCGGTCCGCGGCCTGCCCGCCCAAGTGGTCGGCGGCAGCGTCGGCGACGCCGAGGCCGCCTGGCGTGGTGCGTTCTTGGCGCACGGTTCGTTGACCGAGCCGGGACGGTCGTCGGCGCTGGAAGTCAGCTGCCCCGGTCCAGAGGCGGCGCTGGCGTTGGTCGGCGCGGCCCGCCGGCTCGGTATCAGCGCCAAAGCCCGCGAAGTGCGCGGCGCAGACCGGGTCGTGGTGCGCGACGGCGAAGCCATCGGCGCGCTGTTGACCCGGATGGGCGCCCAGGACACCCGGCTGGTCTGGGAAGAGCGGCGGATGCGCCGCGAGGTGCGGGCGACGGCGAATCGGCTGGCGAATTTCGACGACGCCAACCTGCGGCGCTCGGCTCGCGCTGCGGTGGCGGCCGCCGCCCGCGTCGAGCGGGCGCTGGAAATTCTGGGCGAAGGTGTACCCGATCATCTGGCCGCGGCGGGCAAACTGCGCGTCGAACACCGGCAGGCCTCGTTGGAGGAGTTGGGTCGGCTGGCCGATCCGCCGATGACGAAAGATGCTGTGGCCGGCCGTATTCGGCGACTGCTGTCGATGGCCGACCGTAAGGCCAAGGTCGACGGCATCCCCGACACCGAGTCGGCGGTGACTCCCGACCTACTGGAAGACGCCTGACCCAGCACGCCGTTCGGGCGGTGATGCCGCTACATTGTTCTCGCCAACGGTGGCACACCTGAAACGAGGCCGTCATGGGATTCATCACCCCGGACCTTCCGGACGTCGACCCCGAGACCTGGCACGACCTGCCGGCGTCCGACAGGCTGCAGGTGGTCACCCGGCATTGGGTGGAGCATGGTTTCGGCACCCCGTCGGCGATCTATCTGCTCTACGTCGTCAAGATGGCCGCCTATGTCGCAGGTGCTGCCGCTGTCGTCTCGCTGACCCCGGGACTCGGCGGGCTGGGGCACATCGCGGCGTGGTGGACGCAGCCGATCGTGTATCAGAAAGTCGTCGATCTTCACCCTGCTGTTCGAAGTGCTGGGCCTGGGCTGCGGATCAGGACCGCTCACCGCACGATTCTGGCCGCCGATCGGTGGTTTCCTGTATTGGTTGCGGCCCAAGACGATTCGCCTTCCGCCGTGGCCCCGCGAAGTACCGTTCACCAGTGGCGACACCCGCACCGTCCTTGATGTCGCGCTGTACGCAGTCGTCCTGGGGTCCGGCGTCTGGGCGCTGTTGGCACCCGGCCACGGCGGATCCGTCACCGGGACAGGCGATGTCGGTTTGATCGATCCCATCAGGGTGGTGCCGACGATCGTTGCCCTGGCGCTGCTGGGTCTGCGCGACAAGACGATCTTCTTGGCTGCGCGCGGTGAGCACTACTGGCTGAAGCTGGTGGTGTTCTTCTTTCCATTCGTCGACCAGATCGCGGCGTTCAAGATCGTCATGCTCGGATTATGGTGGGGAGCAGCGACTTCCAAGCTGAATCACCATTTCCCGTACGTCGTGGCGGCAATGACGAGCAACAACGCGTTGCTGCGCGGCAGAGCATTCAACTGGTTGAAGCGCAGGCTCTACCGCGACCCTGTCAACGACATACGGCCGTCGTGGATCCCCAAGCTGATGGCCCACGTCGGCGGCACCACAGCGGAATTCATCGTTCCGGCGGTGTTGGTCTTCGCCGCAGGCGGTCATCCGTGGCGGTGGGCCCTGATCGGCTTCATGGTGATCTTCCACCTCAACATCATTTCCAACCTGCCGATGGGTGTGCCGTTGGAGTGGAACGTATTTTTCATCTTCTCACTGTTCTACCTGTTCGGGCACTACGGCAACATCACGATCTACGATCTCAACTCACCGCTGCTGCTGGCGATGCTGTTGGCGGCGCTGCTTGTGTTGCCGATCGTGGGAAACATGTTTCCGCAACAGATTTCGTTCTTGCCCGCGCTGCGGTACTACGCCGGCAACTGGGCGTCGAGTGTGTGGTGCTTCCGCGAAGGCGTCGAAGACAAGATCGAGGCTAACGTGGTGAAAAGCTCCGCGCTGACCGCCAAACAAGTGGCCAGGCTCTACGATCCGGCGACCGCCGAAATCATCAGTGACAAGGCTCGGGCATTTCGGTCCATGCACGTACACGGTCGTGCGCTCAACGGTTTGGTCTCTCGTGCGCTGGACAACGAGGCGGACTACGCGCTGCGCGAGGGTGAGACCGTCGCCGGCCCGCTGATCGGCTGGAATTTCGGCGAAGGACACCTGCACAACGAGCAATTGGTGGAAGCCGTGCAGCGGCGCTGCCAGCTCGACGAGGGCGATCTGCGGGTGATCATCCTCGAAGGCCAACCGATCCAGACCCAGAAGCAGTGGTATCGCATCGTCGACGCGAAGACCGGGTTGATCGAAGAAGGCTTCGTGACCGTCAAGGACATGCTGGCCCGTCAGCCCTGGCCCGAACCCGGCGACGAACTGCCCGTCCACGTCGCGCCAGCGAACCACGCTTAGCCCGCTGTCCAGGCAAAACGGCAGCCCATCGACCTGACTGACCGTGATTCGCGGCACGTTCCCGCAGCTACTAGGCTGGCAGCGAGCATTTCGTCGGCAACGAAGGAGAGACACGTGACGGTCCGGGTAGGCATCAACGGCTTCGGTCGAATCGGACGCAACTTCTACCGGGCCCTGCTGGCGCAGCAAGCGGCGGGCACCGACACCGACATCGAGGTGGTCGCCGCCAACGACCTGACCGACAACGCGAGCCTGGCGCACCTGCTGAAGTTCGACTCGATTCTGGGCCGGCTGCCCTTCGACGTCAGCCTGGAGGGCGAGGACACCATCGTCGTCGGCGACCGCAAGATCAAGGCGCTGGAGGTCAAAGAGGGACCAGCGGCCCTTCCCTGGGGCGATCTCGGCGTCGACGTCGTCGTCGAGTCCACCGGCATCTTCACCAACGCCGCAAAGGCCAAGGGCCACTTGGACGCCGGCGCCAAGAAGGTGATCATCTCCGCACCCGCCACTGACGAGGACATCACCATCGTGCTGGGCGTCAACGACGAAAAGTACGACGGCAGCCAGAACATCATCTCCAACGCGTCGTGCACGACGAACTGCCTCGGGCCGGTGGCCAAGGTCCTCAACGACGAGTTCGGCATCGTCAAGGGTCTGATGACGACCATCCACGCCTACACCCAGGACCAGAACCTGCAGGACGGTCCGCACAAGGACCTGCGCCGGGCCCGGGCCGCGGCGCTGAACATCGTGCCGACCTCGACCGGTGCGGCCAAGGCGATCGGCCTGGTGCTGCCCGAACTCAAGGGCAAACTGGACGGTTACGCGCTGCGGGTTCCGATCCCGACCGGCTCGGTCACCGACCTCACCGTCGAACTGGCCAAGTCGGGCGACCGCCGCGGAGATCAACGCCGCGATGAAGGCCGCCGCCGACGGCCCGATGAAGGGCATCCTCAAGTACTACGACGCCCCGATCGTCTCCAGCGACATCGTCACCGACCCGCACAGCTCGATCTTCGACTCCGGTCTGACCAAGGTGATCGACAACCAGGCCAAGATCGTGTCCTGGTATGACAACGAGTGGGGTTACTCCAACCGCCTCGTCGATCTGGTCGCGCTGGTCGGCAAGTCGCTGTAGCCGTGGCGGAGTCTTCGATCCCGAATCTGTCCGACCTTCTCGCGCAAGGAGTTTCGGGTCGGGGTGTGCTGGTCCGGTCCGACTTGAACGTGCCGCTCAGCGATGACGGTTCCATCACCGATCCCGGACGCATCATTGCGTCAGTGCCCACGCTCAAGGCGCTCGCCGACGCCGGCGCCAAGGTGGTGGTGACGGCTCATCTGGGACGGCCCAAGGGCGAACCCGACCTGAAACTATCGCTGGCGCCGGTCGCCGCGGCACTCGGCGAGCAGTTGGGCAAGGACGTGCAGCTAGCCGACGATGTCGTCGGCCGCGATGCGCGAGCCCGCGCCGAGCGTCTGACCGACGGGGATGTCCTACTGCTGGAGAACATTCGTTTCGACCCGCGGGAGACCAGCAAGGACGACGGTGAGCGCTTGGCGCTGGCCCGTGAGCTCGCCGACTTAGTCGGCCCTACAGGCGCTTTCGTGTCCGATGGCTTCGGTGTGGTGCATCGCAAGCAGGCCTCCGTCTACGACGTCGCCACGCTGCTGCCGCACTACGCAGGCACGCTGGTCGCCGAGGAGGTCAGCGTCCTCGAGCGGCTGACCCACTCGACGAAGCGGCCATACGCGGTGGTGCTCGGCGGTTCGAAAGTGTCGGACAAGCTCGGCGTGATCGAGCAGCTGGCCACCAAAGCCGACAGCATCGTCATCGGCGGCGGGATGTGTTTCACATTCCTTGCGGCGCGCGGCCTTTCGGTGGGTACCTCGCTGCTGCAGACCGAGATGATCGACACCTGCCGTCAACTGCTCGACACCTACGCCGACGTCATCCGACTGCCGGTCGACATCGTGGTGGCCGAGAAGTTCTCCGCCGACTCGAAGCCGGAAGTCGTTGCCGCTGATGCGATTCCGGACGGCAAGATGGGATTGGACATCGGACCGGGTTCGGTCAAGCGATTCACCAGCCTGCTGTCGAACGCGGAGACGATCTTCTGGAACGGCCCGATGGGGGTCTTCGAGTTCCCGGCATTCGCCGCGGGCACCAAGGGCGTCGCCGAGGTGATCGCCGCCGCGACGGCCAAGGGTGCGTTCAGTGTGGTCGGTGGCGGTGATTCCGCTGCCGCGGTGCGGGCGCTGGGTCTGCCCGAGGACAGTTTCTCGCACATTTCCACCGGCGGCGGGGCATCGCTGGAATACCTTGAGGGCAAATCGCTGCCCGGCCTGGAAGTACTGAGCAGCACCTGAGCGAAGGACATCGATGAGTCGCAAGCCGCTGATTGCCGGCAACTGGAAGATGAACCTCAACCACTTCGAGGCGATCGCGCTGGTGCAGAAGATCGCATTCTCATTGCCGGACAAGTACTTCGACAAGGTCGACGTCGCGGTCATTCCGCCGTTCACCGATCTGCGCAGCGTGCAGACCCTGGTCGACGGCGACAAATTGCGGCTGACCTACGGCGCCCAGGACGTGTCGCAACACGACTCCGGCGCCTACACCGGTGAGATCAGCGGGGCTTTCCTGGCGAAACTGGGTTGCCACTACGCGGTGGTGGGTCACTCCGAGCGGCGCACGTACCACGACGAGGACGACGCGTTGGTGGCCGCCAAGGCCGCCGCGGCACTGAAGCATGGGCTGACGCCGATCGTGTGTATCGGTGAGCACCTGGAAGTGCGCGAGGCCGGCGAGCATGTCAGCCATTGCCAGGCGCAACTGCGCGGGTCGCTGGCCGGGCTTTCCGCCGAGCAGATCGAAAAGGTGGTCATCGCCTACGAGCCGGTGTGGGCGATCGGTACTGGGCGGGTGGCCAGCGCCGCCGACGCCCAGGAGGTCTGCAAGGCGGTGCGTGGCGAGCTCGCGACGCTGGCCTCGCCGCAGATCGCCGACACCGTCCGAGTGCTGTACGGCGGCTCGGTGAACGCGAAGAATATCGGCGACATCGTCGCGCAGGAGGACGTCGACGGCGCCCTGGTGGGCGGTGCTTCGCTGGACGGCGAGCAGTTCGCGACGCTGTCCGCTATCGCCGCCGGCGGACCATTGCCCTAGAAATTTGCGCCCACAGCGTCGATCTTGCTGAGACGACCTCAACTGCGTCTCAGCTTGGATACGCTCCAGATTCTTACGTGCTCGCAGGGGTGAGCACGCTGAATCTGGGGGTCCCGTGGCCAGCAACCACCAACTGTGTTGTTTCCGACGATCGCGTACCGGTGCGGGCTTGGCCGCCGCAACCGCCGCGGCCGCGGTGATCGCGATGGGCGCCGCCCACGCTGACACCCCCGACGACGTGATCGGCCAAGCGATCAGCGACTTGAACCAGGGAGCTGCCCTCTTGGACGCCGCTCCCACCGCTGATCTCAGCGCGAGACAAGCAGACATTCTGATTGAGCAGGCGACACTCTCAACTCAGCTGGCCTCTGCGTTCAATTTATTGCAGTCGGGGCAAGACGGTCTGTCTGCAAACGATCAGTCCTTTCTGGCCGGCGCCGATGAACAGCTGGTCTCCGCCGCCCAAAACATGCTCTCGGCTGATCAAGCGTTCATCGTCGCTGACCAGGCGGGCGACCTCAGCGGCAGCAGTTTGGGCTCAACGGACCTGGCATTTCTCAGCGCCGATCTGGGATTTCTCTCTGCTGCGTTCGACGCAACCGTTGCCAGTTTTCTGGCAACCCTCGATCCCAACATCGGCCTTGACCCTGTCACGGCGCTTGATCCCTCGGTTTTCGCCGATCTGCTTTCCTCCATCGGGCTGTGAAACCGACACGCCTGTTGGGGTTGCGGTATCGATGAGGTCGCGTTTAGCTTAGGGAAACCTGAAGCAAACACAGGCTCGTTAAGTTTTGCTTGCTAAGGCTTCACGCACGCCCCGGGAGGCAATCGAATGGCTCGTCGCGACAGCGCCAACAAGCAGTCACGCAACGCCGCGGTGCGCCGGTGTGGCGTCGTCATGGGTGGCGCACTTGGTGCGTTCGTAGCTGCGGCAGCGATGGCTACCGGCTCAGCAGCCCCCGCCAAGGCCGACTTCGAGACCCTTATCGACCCGATCATCCAGCCGATCCTGACCTCGCTGACGGACTCGCTCGCCGCTTTCGACCCCGCTGCTGCGACCGATCTGACCAGTTGGGCCGACAGCCTGCTCGACAGCCTGAATTCGATCGATTTGGCGCTTCCGGCCGCCTCGGAGCCTGCGGCCAGCGCCGCCTCGTCGACATCTGCGGCCGCGTTATCGGGCATCTACAACATCCCGCTGACTATGAACGTGGTCACCGAGCCGACGGTGCAGGCCACGATTGACAGCAGCGCCAGCCAGGCGCTGCTCGTCGACACTGGATCCAGCGGCCTGGTCATCCCGTACCAAGACCTCGGGCTGACACAATGGTTCAACCTCGGGTTGCCCACCAGCATCGGCTTCGGCGGCTACAGCGGCGGGGTGGACTACCTCTATCTGACCTACGCCAACGCGACGGTCGATTATGGTGGCGTCCTCACCACTTCGAATACCCCGCTCGAGGTGGAGTTCCTGTCCTGGCCCACATCCTTCAGCGCGGGCTCACCGTTGGATTTCCAGCAATTTCTTGCCGATGACCATGTAACCGGCATTCTGGGTGTCGGACCGACTGGCACGGGCCCGTCCATCAGCCCATTCGAGCAGGCGGGCTATAACGGTGTGGCCGTGAACATCCCCGGGCATGACCTGGTCGTCGATTCCACCAACCCGGGAACGGCGATAGGCACCGTAGGCAGCGCGCCGATCGCCAACCTGTACGAAACCGTGACGACCGGCGGCACCACGACAGGGTCAGCGGTTTCCAACGATATCGATTCCGGTGGCGTCTACGGAACTATCCCATCGTCCTTAGTCGGGAACGCCGGATCCGTGCCGTCGGGAAGCACGATTACGGTCTACAGCAGCCAGGGCGGTACGGAGCTGTACCAGTACGTAGTGGGGACCGACAGCCTCGGCCAAAGCACCGCGCCGACAGTGGTGTCGGGGACCTCGATCGACAGCGGCGTCGTTCCCTATTTGAACGAACCGATTTACCTCAACTACTCCGCCGACACGTTATCCTTCGACAACGCGTTGCCGTCGGCCTACAACTTGCCGTAGCGCCACGCCGGTCTAGCTGTTCCTCCGCCGCCCGGTAAGGTGTGGCCCATGGAATTGGCTCTGCAGATCACCTTGGTGGTCACCAGCGTCCTGGTGGTCCTGCTGGTGCTGTTGCACCGCGCCAAGGGTGGCGGCTTGTCGACTCTGTTCGGTGGCGGCGTGCAGTCCAGCCTGTCTGGGTCGACGGTGGTGGAAAAGAACCTCGACCGGTTGACGTTGTTCGTCGTCGGCATCTGGCTCGTGGCCATCGTCGGCATGGCGCTACGCATCAAATACAACGCCTGATCCCACGAAAGGCGAAGACGGCCAACCACCCTGATACTGGTAGGTATGGCTGAAGCACCCGACTCGCTGGAGCCCTTCGGCGCGGTACAACGCACCCGAGTAGGGCGCGAAGCCACCGAGCCGATGCGTGACGACATCCGGTTACTCGGTGCCATCCTGGGCGACACGGTGCGCGAGGAGAACGGCGACGAGGTCTTCGATCTGGTGGAGCGGGCCAGGATCGCGTCCTTCAAGGTGCGGCGCTCGGAGATCGAGCGGGCCGAGGTCGCGGAGATGTTCGCCGGTATCGACATCCACCGGGCGATCCCGGTCATCCGGGCGTTCAGCCACTTCGCGCTGTTGGCCAACGTCGCCGAAGACATCCACCGCGAACGTCGCCGTGCCATCCACGTCTCCGCCGGCGATCCTCCGCAGGACAGCAGCCTGGCCGCGACGTATCTGAAGCTGGACGCGGCGGACCTGGATTCGGCGACGGTCGCCGACGCCCTGACTGGTGCCCTGGTCTCACCTGTCATCACCGCGCACCCCACCGAAACCCGCCGTCGCACCGTATTCGACACCCAGCACCGCATCACTCAGCTGATGCGGCTGCACGCGCGCGGGCACGCGCACACCGATGACGGCAGCGACATCGAGACCGAGCTTCGCCGCCAGGTGCTCACGCTGTGGCAGACCGCGTTGGTGCGGCTCTCCCGACTGCAGATCACCGACGAGATCGCCGTCGGTTTGCGCTATTACGCGGCAGCGTTTTTCGATGTGGTGCCCAAAGTCAACGCCGGGGTCCGCGACGCGTTGCGCAGTCGCTGGCCCGACGCGGATCTGCTGCCCCAGCCGATCCTGCGGCCCGGCTCGTGGATCGGCGGCGACCGCGACGGCAATCCGAACGTCACCGCCGACGTGGTCCGACTGGCCACCGGCAGTGCGGCCTACACCGCGCTGAGTCGCTATACCGCCGAGCTGAGCGCGCTCGAGCAGGAACTGTCGATGTCGGCGCGACTGGTCGCCGTCACCGACGAACTGAGCACGCTGGCCGACGCCTGCGACGAGCCGGCCCGCAGCGACGAGCCCTACCGCCGCGCCTTGCGTGTCATCCACGCCCGGCTGACGGCCACCGCCACCGAGATCCTCGACGAGGAGCCGGACGACCTCCTCGACCTGGGCTTGCCGCCGTATTCGACACCGGGGGAGATGCTCGCCGATCTCGACACCGTCGACGCCTCCTTACGCGCGCACGGCAGTACATTACTGGCCGACGACCGGCTCGCTCGACTACGGGAAGCCGTGGACGTCTTCGGTTTTCACTTGTCCGGATTGGACATGCGGCAGAACTCCGACGTCCACGAGGAAGTGGTCGCCGAGCTACTCGCCTGGGCCGGAGTGCATCCCGACTACTGCTCGCTGAGCGAGGACGAACGGGTCAACATCCTGGCCGACGAGCTGAGTACGCGACGTCCACTGATCGGCGACCGCGAACAGTTGTCGGATCTGGCTCGCAAAGAACTCGCGATCGTCTCCGCCGCCGCCCGCGCGGTCGATATCTATGGTCCGCCCGCGGTGCCCAACTACATCATCTCGATGTGCCGTTCGGTCTCTGACCTGCTCGAAGCGGGCATCCTGCTGAAAGAATCCGGTCTGCTCGACGCCTCTGCCGATGAGCCGCACTGCCCGGTCGGCATCGTGCCGCTGTTCGAAACGATCGACGACCTGCATCGCGGTGCGTCGATTCTCGAAGCGGCACTTGACCTTCCGGTCTACCGGAGCATCGTGCGCGCCCGTGGCGACAGCCAAGAGGTCATGCTCGGCTATTCCGACTCCAACAAGGACGGCGGCTATCTGACCGCCAACTGGGCGCTTTATCGGGCCGAGCTCGACCTCGTCGAGTCGGCACGGAAAACCGGTATTCGGTTGCGGCTCTTCCACGGTCGCGGCGGCACGGTGGGCCGTGGCGGCGGGCCGAGCTACCAAGCCATCCTCGCTCAACCGCCGGGTGCGGTGAACGGCTCGCTGCGGCTGACCGAGCAAGGCGAGGTGATCGCCGCCAAATACGCGGAGCCGATCATCGCTCAGCGAAACTTGGAGACCTTGCTGGCGGCGACCCTGGAGTCGACCCTGCTCGACGTCGAGGGGCTGGGCGAAGCGGCCGGCCCGGCTTATGAGATTCTCGACGAGCTGGCCGACCGGGCGCAACGTGCATACTCCGAATTGGTCCACGAGACAGACGGTTTCGTGGAGTATTTCCTGCAGTCCACCCCGGTCAGCGAGATCGGGTCGTTGAACGTCGGGAGCCGGCCGACGTCCCGCAAGCCGACGTCGTCGATCTCCGACTTGCGCGCGATTCCCTGGGTGATGGCCTGGAGCCAGTCGCGGGTGATGCTGCCGGGTTGGTACGGAACCGGTTCGGCCGTAGAGAGCTGGATCGCCGAGGACGACGGGCGCGTCGAACTCCTGCGCGACCTGTATCAGAAGTGGCCGTTCTTCCAGACCGTACTGTCGAACATGGCGCAGGTGCTCGCCAAGACCGACTTGGGCCTGGCCGCCCAGTACTCCGAGTTGGTCGAAGATGAATCGTTGCGGCGCAGAGTGTTCGACAAGATCGCCGCCGAGCACCAGCGCAGCATCAACGCGCACAAGCTGATCACCGGCCAGGACAATCTGCTGGCCGACAACCCGGCGCTGGCACGCTCGGTGTTCAACCGATTCCCGTACCTGGAACCGCTGAACCACCTGCAGGTCGAGTTGTTGCGTCGCTACCGCTCCGGCGACGACGACGAACTGGTGCAGCGCGGAATCCTGCTGACGATGAATGGACTTGCCAGCGCGCTACGCAACAGCGGCTAGTTCAGCAGCGGTGACTCAAACGGCGACATAACTGAGCATGCACGGACCGTCTGCCCGCGCCACGCCACCGATCTGAGCGGGGACCGGTCGCGGGTGCGTCGTCCAACCCGGTGTCATCTGGTAGCGGCCGCACAAGTGCGTCATCGCCGCCGTCATGGCCGCCAGCGAAAACGGCTGCGCCGGACACGAATGCCGTCCGTGGCCGAACGAGGTCACCAGCATCGGCGAGGGCAGCGACTTCTCGTCGGCCAGTCGGTGTCGCGTCCAGCGGTCTGGATCCCAGTGCTCGAGTCCTGTTGCGGCGGAAGTGTTGAGCAGCGGCAGCAATGTCGCGATCGTCCATCCGGGCGGCACCTGGTAGACTGACGTCGCCGGTGTCGAGTTCGACCGGCGCCAATACGGCGCGCGACATGATATCGAGAACGTGAACAGATAGCGATCCGGCCCGCTGTGCACGGTGAACGTGTCGCCGTGGCGGGCGCGAGCGGCGGCAATCGCGGCGACGGCGTCGGTGACCGAGACGTCCCATGGCAGACCGGTGCCCTCGGCGTATGGCGGATCGGGAACCGGCTGGCTCGGCACGACCTGGCGACTACCGCGTGGTCCGATTGCGTAGGGCATTGAATGCGTTGCGAACTGCGTGCTCGGTGACCGACAGCGGCGACATCACGGTTTCACCGACGCTGACCATGTAGTCGATGCGCTCGATGACGGCTTCGACCGGGGCGACAAGCGTGGCCAACCGGCCCATCATGTCGTCGATCCGGCTCAGCGTGGCCTCGAAGTGGTCCAAGCCGCCGTTCAGGCGATCCACGGCGTTGTTGAGGTTGGTCAGCGAATCATTGAGGTCGGTCAAGGTACTGCCGAGACCACCCAACACGTCTTCCAGCTGCTCAACGGTGACGTCGGCGTTCATTGCCGCTTGTGCGAGCGTCTTGATCCGCTGTCGCGGAGCGCGGCTGCCGTCGCTTCTATCTGCCATGCCGCTCATTATGGCGGTCGAGGGAACCGCGGCAGTCGAAAACCCATCTGATCGGGTATGCCCGAGCGAGATTGTGGCGAGTGCTGCACCGCGCCGACGAGGCGCGCCGTGCCGGCCGACGTCATCCGGCAATTGCAGGACTACGCGCGCGGCGATGCCGATCGGCAAGCCGAACGGCGCCGCTAACCGGTCGGCAACCTGGATGCGGCGTGGCTGTCCAGGAACCAGATCGTGCGCTCCCGGCCGATTGCGCCGGCCGCAGGTATCGACACCGGATCGGCACCCCCGATCGCGGCGGCGACCGCCTCGGCTTTCTCTCCGCCCGAAGCGAGCAGCCAAACCTCTCGGGAGCGCTGAATGGCAGGCAGTGTCAAGCTGATTCGTAGCGGCGGCGGCTTGGGAGAATCCTCGACAGCCACTACTTGCCGGGTTGTCTCGCGTACGGCGGGGGTGTCCGGGAACAGCGAGTTGATGTGGCCTTCCGGTCCGACGCCGAGCAGGTGCACATCGAAATTCGGCGCGGGGTCGCCCGGCTCGGCATTCGCGGCCAGCAGCTGCTCGTAGGCCAGCGCAGCGGCGGCCAGGTCACTGCCGAATTCGCCGTCGGCGGCCGGCATGGCGTGCACGTTGCGCTGCGGTATCGCGATGTGGTCCAGGAGCGCCTCCCGGGCCTGCCGGTCGTTGCGGTCGTCGTCGTCTTCGGCGACGTAGCGGTCGTCACCCCAGAACAGATGCACGTTCGGCCAGTCGATCCGCTCGGACTGCGCAGCGAGAAAACGCAACAGCTTGTTGCCGTTGCCGCCGCCGGTCAACACGATCTGTGCGCGCCCGCGCGCGGTAACGGCGGTGTCGACGACGCTGATCAATCGCCAGCCGGCCGCTGCGACCAAATCATCGCTGTCGTCGAACGTTTCAATAGTCGTCTCGCTCATACGTACTCCACCCGGTCGATACCCTCCAATGCCGAGAAGTAGATTGCATCGGCATCCAGTCGCCGCAGATCCTCGGCCAGACACTCGCGGGTTTCGCGGCGCGGCAGTGGAACCAGCGCTTCGGGCTTGGCGGTGCGACTCAACGTCGCGGTCAGACCGTCTTGCGGTCGGCTCAACGTCACCGTCTCGCTGTTGCGTACCAGCTCGACCTTGAGCTCGCCGACCGCGCGACGTACGGGCCCGTCGACGCGGCTTGCCAGCCAGCCCGCGAGTACGTCCAGTGCGGGTTCGGTCCTCAACCCCGACACCAAGGCCGACGTGATCGGCTCGTGCGGGGGTTGGTCCATCGCCGAGGTGAGCAGCGCCCGCCAGTATGTGATGCGGCTCCAGGCCAGGTCGGTATCGCCCGGGGTGTATCCGGGCAGTCGGCTTTTGATCGCCGACAGCGGGTCGGCTCCATTGGTCGCGTCGGTGATGCGCCGGATTGCCAATCGGCCCAACGGATCCTGGGCCGGCACGGCCGGTGCTTCGCACGGCCACCACGCCACCACTGGGATGTCGGGCAGCAGGAACGGTGTGACGACGCTGCCGTGGTGCCCGGCAAGCGGCCCGGAAAGCCGCAGCACCACGACCTCCCCGGCGCCGCTGTCGCCGCCGACCCGAAGTTGCGCGTCCAGCCGCGCCTCGGCGCTGTCGGCGTCCCCGGTCGTCACCACGATCACCCGGCTGGGGTGCTCGTGGCTGGCCGCATTGGCGGCTTCGATGGAGTCCTCCACCAGCGTCTCGTTGTCGGTCGCGATAACCAGCGTCAACACCCGGCCGAGGTTGACCGCGCCGGACTCCTCGCGCAGCGCGTCGAGCCTCTTGTTGATCTCGGTGGTGCTGGTCTCCGGCAAATCGACAATCATGGTCGCCGCCATTCACGCCCGGTCCGGCGCAACATGTCGAACGCCGACGCCGGACCCCAGGTACCTGCTTCGTACGGGTCGGGCTTACCGTGCTCAGCCCAGTAGTCGAGTGCGGGATCAATTGCCTCCCAAGCTAATTCGACTTCCTCGTTGACCGGGAAGAGTGATGGCTCACCGAGCAGCACGTCGAGGATCAGGCGTTCGTACGCCTCGGGAGATTCCTCGGCGAACGCGACGCCGTAGGAGAAGTCCATGTTGACGTCCCGGACCTCCATGCTGCCCGGCACCTTGGACCCGAACCGCAACGTCACACCCTCGTCCGGTTGCACCCGAATGACCAGCGCGTTGGCGCCCAACTCGTCGGTCATGGTCGCGTCGAACGGCAGATGCGGAGCCCGTTTGAACACCAAAGCGATCTCGGTCACTCTGCGGCCCAACCGCTTTCCGGTCCGCAGGTAAAATGGGACACCGGCCCAGCGGCGGGTGTCGACCTCGAGCGTGATGGCGGCAAACGTCTCAGTGGTCGAGTCCTTGGAGAAGCCCTCCTCGTCGAGCAGCCCGACCACATGCTCACCGCCCTGCCAGCCAGCGGCGTACTGCCCGCGAGAGGTCGTCTCGTCCAGCGGTTCGGCAAGTTTGACCGCCGAAAGCACCTTGATCTTCTCGGTCTGCAACTGCGAGGGATGAAAGCTGACCGGCTCTTCCATCGCGGTGAGCGCGAGCAGTTGCATCAGGTGGTTCTGGATCACGTCACGCGCCGCGCCGATTCCGTCGTAATAGCCGCCACGCCCACCTAGGCCGATGTCTTCGGCCATGGTGATCTGCACATGGTCGACGTAGTTCGAGTTCCAGATCGGGTCGAACAATTGATTGGCGAACCGCATCGCCAGAATGTTCTGCACCGTCTCCTTGCCGAGGTAGTGGTCGATGCGGAACACCGATTCCTCGGGAAAGACGCTGTTGACGACCTTGTTCAGCTCGCGTGCACTGTCCAGATCGTGTCCGAACGGCTTTTCGATGACGACGCGCCGCCAGCTGCCGTCCTGCGGCTTCGCCAGCCCGGCGTTGTACAACTGCTCGCACACCGCGGGGAAACTCTTCGGCGGGATAGCCAGGTAGAAACCGTGATTGCCGCCGGTGCCGCGATCGGCGTCGAGCTTCTCCAGCGTCTCGGCCAGCCGGGCGAACGCCTCGTCGTCGTCGAACGCGCCCTGCACAAATCGGCAACCCTCTGCCAGCCGGTCCCAGATCACCTGCCGAAAAGGCGTGCGGGAGTGGTCTTTTACGAGTTGGTAGACCTCGTTGCTGAAGGCCTCGTCGTCCCAGTCCCGGCGGCCGAACCCAACCAGGGAGAACGTCGGGGGCAGCAGACCGCGATTGGCCAGGTCGTAGATCGCCGGCACGACTTTCTTGCGTGCCAAGTCGCCGGTGACACCGAAAATGACTACAGCGCAGGGGCCGGCGATTCGGGGGAGGCGCTTATCGCGCTTGTCCCGCAAAGGGTTTTGCCACTGCCCAGGTGCGGGCCCGGTGCCGGCTCGACTCATATGCGCCGCTCCTCAGCAGAGCTTCGCTCTGCATCGTCGCCGGCGCGACTCATTTGTCGGCGGATTCGAGCTGCTTCTGAGTCTCCTCGAGCAGCTCGGTCCACGACTCCTCGAACTTCTGCACCCCTTCGTTTTCCAGCACGAGGAACACGTCGGTCAGATCGATCCCGATCGCCTCGAGCTTGTCGAAGACCTCCTGGGCGAGCGCGGCCGTGCCGGTGACGGTGTCGCCGGTGACGACGCCGTGGTCGGCCACAGCGTCAATCGTCTTCTCCGGCATGGTGTTCACCGTGTTCGGGGCGACCAGCTCCGTCACGTAGAGGGTGTCGGAGTAGTC
Organism: uncultured Actinomycetota bacterium; assembly: GCA_963741555.1. Classification (GTDB taxonomy): domain Bacteria; phylum Actinomycetota; class Actinomycetes; order Mycobacteriales; family Mycobacteriaceae; genus Mycobacterium. The sequence continues at coordinate 118,459 of CAVUIH010000004.1, forward strand.
GGGGTTCTTCACTCCGGTCGACGCCCACAGCGGACGCTGCACCCGCGCCCCATCGGCCTCGAGCGCCGCGAAGCGATCGCCGCCGACGAAGTTCTCCTGGTAAGCCGCATACGCCAGCCGGGCGTTGGCCACGCCGGCCTGCCCACGCAGCTCCAGCGCTTCGGGGGAGCCGATCTTCTCCAGACGCTTGTCGATTTCGGTGTCGACCCGTGAGACGAAAAACGAAGCGACCGAATGGATCTTGGACAGGTCGTGTCCGGCTTTCTTGGCCTTCTCCAGTCCTTCGAGGTAGGCATCGATCACTGCGCGGTGGCGCTCCACTGAGAAGATCAATGTCACGTTGACCGAAATGCCTTCTGCCAGTGTGGCGGTGATGGCGGGCAGACCGTCCTCGGTCGCCGGAATCTTGATGAACAGGTTGGGTCGGTCGACGATCTTCCACAACTCGATGGCCTGTTTGGCGGTTTGATCGGCGTCGTGCGCCAGCCGCGGGTCGACCTCGATGGAGACCCGGCCGTCGACGCCGTCGGAGTTCTCCCACTGCGGGGTCAGCACGTCGCACGCGTTGCGGACGTCGTCGGTGGTCACCGTGCGGATCGTCGCGTCCACGTCGGCTCCGCGCTCGGCGAGCTCAGCCACTTGGCCGTCGTAGGAATCGCCTTCGGCGAGTGCCTTCTGGAAGATCGACGGGTTGGTGGTGATGCCGACGACGCACTTGGTGTCGATCAGCTCTTGCAAGTTTCCCGACTCCAGCCGTTGCCGGGACAGGTCGTCCAGCCAGACCGATACGCCTGCGGCGGACAGAGCGGCGAGGTTGGGATTCTGAGTCATCGAACTACCCCTTGCTTAGTTGTCTATTGTTCGTTCAGCGGCGTCGACGACGGCCTCTGCAGTGAAGCCGAATTCGCGGAACAAAGTCTTGTAGTCGGCGGATTCCCCGTAATGCTCGAGCGAAACAATCTCGCCGGTGTCGCCGACCAGCTTGTGCCAGCTCTGTGCGATGCCGGCCTCGACAGCCACCCGTGCCGACACCGACGGCGGGAGCACGCTGTCGCGGTACTCCTCCGACTGAGACTCGAACCATTCGACGCACGGCATCGAGACCACCCGCGCGACGATGTCCTTGTCCGCCAACAACTTCTGCGCTTCGACGGCCAGCTGCACCTCGGAGCCGGTGGCGATCAGGACGACGTCAGGTTCGGTTCCGCCGTCGTCACCCAGGACGTAACCGCCCTTGGCCACGCCGTCGTAGCTGGTGCCTTCGAGGATCGGCACACCCTGACGGGTCAGGATCAGACCGACTGGACCGCTGCCGTTGCCGCGGGCCAGAACGCTCTTCCACGCGTAGGCGGTCTCGTTGGCGTCGGCCGGGCGCACCACCGACAGGTGCGGAATGGCCCGCAGCGCCGCCAAGTGTTCGATCGGCTGGTGGGTCGGACCGTCTTCGCCGAGCCCGATCGAGTCATGCGTCCACACGTAGATGGTGTCGATGTCCATCAGCGCGGCCAGGCGCACCGCCGGACGCATGTAGTCGGAGAACTGCAGAAACGTGCCGCCGTAGGCGCGGGTCGGGCCATGCAACACGATGCCGGACAGGATCGCGCCCATCGCGTGTTCGCGAATTCCGAAGTGAAGCGTGCGGCCATACCAGTCCGCGGTGTAGTCCTTCGTCGAGATCGACGGCGGGCCAAAGGATTTCACGTTGTCCATGGTGGTGTTGTTGCTGCCCGCCAAGTCGGCCGAGCCGCCCCAGAGCTCGGGAAGCTTCGGGCCGACCGCGTTCAGCACCTTGCCGGACGCCGCGCGGGTGGCAAGGTCCTTGTCGCCCGGTTCCCAGTGCGGAATGTCGGCGTCCCAGCCGTCGGGCAGCTCTTCGGCGATCAACCGGTCCAGCAGCTTCTTGCGCTCGGGTTCGCGCTTGGCCCAGGCCTCGAAGTCGGCGTTCCACTTGTCGTGGGCTTGCTTGCCGCGCTGCACCAGCTCGCGGGTGTGGTTGATCACCTCGTCGGTGACCGCGAACTCCTTGTCCGGGTCGAAGCCGAGGATCCTCTTGACCGCCGCGATCTCTTCATCGCCCAAGGCGGCGCCATGCGCCTTACCGGTGTTCATCAACTTCGGCGCCGGGTAGCCGATGATGGTCCGCAGCGAGATGAACGACGGCCGGTCGGTGACGGCTTTGGCGTTGGCGATCGCTTCTTCGATGGCGACGACGTTCTCGCCGCCCTCGATGCGCTGCACGTGCCAGCCGTAGGCCTCGTAGCGGGCGGCGGTGTCCTCACACAACGCGATGTTGGTGTCGTCCTCGATGGAGATCTCGTTGTGGTCGTAGAACACGATGAGATTGCCGAGTTGCTGCACGGCGGCCAACGATGACGCCTCGGAGGTCACCCCTTCTTCCATGTCGCCGTCGGAGGCGACCACGTAGATGAAGTGGTCGAACGGGCTGGTCCCCGCGTCGGCATCCGGATCGAACAGACCCCGCTCGTAGCGCGCCGCCATCGCGAAGCCGACGGCCGATGCCAGGCCCTGACCCAGCGGTCCGGTAGTGATCTCGACGCCGTCGGTGTGCCGGAACTCCGGGTGTCCGGGGGTCTTGGATCCCCAGGTGCGCAGCGCCTCGATGTCGGACAGCTCCAAACCGAACCCACCCAGGTACAGCTGCAGATACAAAGTCAGGCTGCTGTGCCCACACGACAGCACGAAGCGGTCGCGGCCAAGCCAGTGGACGTCGCTGGGGTCGTGTCGCATGGCGCGCTGAAACAAGGTGTAGGCCAGCGGAGCAAGGCTCATCGCCGTCCCGGGATGGCCGTTTCCGACTTTCTGAACCGCATCGGCGGCCAGCACGCGGACGGTGTCGACCGCAGCCGAGTCGACGTCGGTCCAGTCGTGCGGAAGGTGCTGTTGGGTCAGTGTCGAAATATCTTCGAGTGTTGTCACGTACTGAAGTCCTCGGGTCGGCAGTTTGATCCAATGTCCACCCTAATGCCGGAACGTTGCGGGCGCGTCAACCGATATTTCACCCCCCGACAATTCAGGCGCCGGCAACTGTGCGTTGTGTCGTAGCGGCTGCCGATTGGCTGCGAATAGCCCCTGCGGTGCATGCTGGGCAAGTCGTCCCGTCTACCATCGTGCGTAGTAGAAGCTGCGCGCTGCTGCGACCCGAGGAGTTATTGCGTGAGCGTTCGCGGCCGCGTCGCGCCGAGCCGAGTCCGAGAGATCGTGCTCGCTTATCTGGCGTTGACCAAGCCGCGGGTCATCGAGCTGTTGCTGGTCACCGCCATCCCGGCGATGTTGCTGGCCCACCGCGGCAGCGTGAACCCGCTGCTGATCTTCAACACCCTGGTCGGCGGGATGCTGGCCGCTGGTGGCGCGAACACGCTGAATTGTGTTGCCGACGCGGACATCGACAAGAAGATGAAGCGGACCGCGCGACGCCCACTGGCCCGGGAAGCCGTGCCGACGCGTAACGCCCTGGTCTTCGGGCTGACGCTCAGCGTCGCTTCCTTTGCCTGGTTGTGGTGGACGACCAACCTGCTGTCGGGTCTGCTGGCGGTGGGCACGATCGCGTTCTACGTCTTCGTCTACACCCTGCTGCTCAAGCGCCGCACCTCGCAGAACGTGGTGTGGGGCGGGGCCGCGGGCTGCATGCCGGTGATGATCGCCTGGTCGGCTGTCACGGGCACGATCGGCTGGCCGGCGTTGGTGATGTTCGCGATCATCTTCTTCTGGACGCCGCCGCACACCTGGGCCTTGGCGATGCGCTACAAGGAGGACTACCAGGCGGCCGGGATCCCGATGCTTCCCGCCGTCGCGACTGAGCGTCAGGTCACCACGCAGATCCTGGTCTACACCTGGCTGACGGTGGCTGCCACGCTGGCGTTGTCGCCGGCAACCGGGTGGCTCTACACCGCGGTCGCCGTGGTGGCCGGGGCGTGGTTCCTGACGATGGCGCATCAGCTGTACGCGGGTGTGCGTCGCGGTGAGCCGGTCAAGCCGCTGCGGCTGTTCTTGCAGTCGAACAACTATCTCGCGGTGGTGTTCTGCGCTCTGGCGCTCGATTCGGCGATGGCGCTACCGACACTGCTTCGGTTCTAGTCGTCAGTCGCAGGTCCCGGACCTGCGGATACCCCCTACCCCGACGGGGTCTTGCAGCTACGACACCGCGTAGTTTTCAATGCCGTCGTGTCTCTTTCGATACATTGTCTGGGGGTGCGCCGACCGCCTCGGTAGCGGGGTGCGGGCCCGATGGGATTTTCCGGAACCTGTGTTCGATGCGAGCTAACGCCCAGGCCGCCGGACTGGCGACATTGAGCGGCAACGGTTTTGATGAGTGGCCCGTCGATGCCGATGCTGCCCGGCAGCGTGGGGCGGCTGACGCAGGTGACCCGCAGATACCCCTTACCCGTACCAAGTCTTGTACGACGACACAGCGTCGTATTGAATTCCGTCGTGATTTCGCTGGTCGTCGCCGCACGCTCGGCCGCCGCCGAGACGGGCCGCCGATGACGGCGCCGGTGTGGATGGCGTCTCCGCCCGAGGTGCATTCGGCGTTGCTGGGCAGCGGTCCCGGGCCCGGATCGCTGCTCGCCGCGGCGACCGCGTGGACCGCGTTGAGCACCGAATACGCCGACGTGGCGCAGGAACTCAGCGACGTCTTGGCGGCAGTGCAGGCCGGAGCATGGCAGGGTCCGAGCGCCGAACGCTATGTCGCCGCCCATGTGCCGTACTTGGCGTGGCTGATGCAGGCGAGCGCCAACAGTGCGGCCGAGGCGACTCAGCATGAGACTGCGGCTGCTGCCTACACGACGGCGGTGGCCACGATGCCGACCCTGCCGGAACTGGCCGCCAACCACGTCGTCCACGGCGTGTTGGTGGCGACGAATTTCTTCGGGCTCAACACGATTCCGATCGCACTGAACGAGGCCGACTATGCCCGGATGTGGATCCAGGCGGCCACCACAATGACGACCTACCAAGCGGTGTCGACGACGGCGCTGGCCGCGGCGCCGCCCACGCGAACCAGCCCCACGCATCGTGAACTCGAACGGCTCTCAGTCCGCCGCCAGCAATTCCGGTGACAGTTCGACACTGCCGATCGTCGACAACGACTCCGGTAACCCCTACAACGCTGAGTTGGTACATCAATCGGATCACCGAGGTCACCCAGACCTTGCAGAGGGATATCGGCCTGATCGAACAGAATCCGGTCCAAGGGTTGACCCAGTTGGTATCGGACGTCGGGGGACTGGCATCAGACGAGTTCGGCCACGTGATCGAGTTCGTCTCAGGCTTTCCCCGAGGTCCTGGCGGTCCCGTTGATCGTGCCTGCTGCGGCCGTGGGCGGTCTGGGTGGTTTGGGCGGCCTGGCCGCGATCCAACCCGAAGCCGCGCACATTCCCGTCGACGCGCCTGCGCCTACGCCCCAAACGGTGCTTCCCGCGGCGGCCGGCAGCCCCGTGGCGGTGGGCGCCCCAGGGGCGGCGCCGACGTCGGCACCGGCGTCCGCGCCCGCTTCCTCGGTGACGTCCGTCGCCAGTTCGGTGCCGACACCGCCGTCTCCGCCGCCGGCTGGACCCGGCTTTGTTCCCCCGTACGCGGTGGGCCCACCTGGTATCGGGGTGGGGTCGGGGCTGGGCAGCAGCGCGAAGCGGGCGAGGAGAAGAAAGCCGCGGAGCCGTTCGCCGCCGCGGCAGCGGCTACGGCCGCCGCGCGCGACCGGCATCGGTCGCGGCGACGGCGCCGCGCGGGTGTGCGGGGGTACGCTCACGAGTTCATGGACATGAATGTCAATGTCGATCCCGAGTGGAATGCTCCGGCCGCGACAGCCTCGGCCCGCGGCGCCGGGTCGTTGGGATTCGCCGGCACGGTGCATAAAAGCACTTGGGCCGCAACGGGTTTGGCTACACTTGAGGACGATGATTTCGGTGGCGGGCCCAGGATGCCGATGGTGCCGGGCACCTGGGACGTCGATCGGAGGCGGAAGAAGGCGGAGAACGTCGCTGATGCGGCAACGCTGGTCCGGCGTTGACCCCTCGCTGGCCTTCGCTTGCCCGAGGAAGGAGCAGATGGTAGGGACGGCTGATGCGGCAGCGTGATTTGTCATTGGGCTGGCTGCTGGCGCCGCTGACGGTCGACACCTTTCTCTGCGACATCTGGGGGACGACGCATCACCACGTAAGCCGCGACAGCCCTGGATATTTCGACAGCCTGCTGGACGGTTCAGCGAGCGTCGACGAGCTGGTGGGGATGTTTCGGCCCGACTTGTCGTTGGCCGGCCTGGTCCGGGGCGACGACAAGAAGCAGCCCTACCTCTACCGCCGCGCCGATGGCGGTTTCGATGCCGACCGAGTGGGCGAAGACTTCGCCGACGGCTACACGATCGTGCTGGAGAGTGTCCAGCGATACGTCCGCGCGCTTGCCACCCTGCTGCATTCCATCGAGGTCGAGCTGAACTACGTGGCTCAGGTGAACGCCTACATCACGCGGCCCGGATCGCAAGGCTTTGTCTGCCATTACGACGGTCACGACGTGTTGATCCTGCAGATTCGGGGATCGAAGATCTGGCACATCTACGAGGGCGCCGACGTAGCGCCGCACCGGATGGCCCGTCATGACCCGGTCGACTCGTCGGCGCTCCCGCCGCCCACCGACGTGCGTCTCGACACTGGCGATCTGCTGTACCTGCCGCGCGGGCGGGTTCACGCGGCCGAGGCGACCTCGGAGGTATCGGTTCACTTGACGCTCGGTCTGCAAGCGCCGACGCTGTCGACGCTCGTCACCCGGGCGCTGAATGCACTGAGCTACTCCGACGACCGCGTGCACACCCAACTGCCCCCGCGATACCTCAACGACCCCGATGTCCGAGCCGGACTGGGCGCCCTGGTGCGCGGCGTCGCCGAAGCCCTCGAAGAGCCGAGCACCATCGCTGCCGGTCTTGACTCGCTGGACGACGACCTCGTCAGGCGCGGGCTGAGCCCGCCCGTCGGGCAGGAACTTTCGAACGCCGTCGGGATCGACGCCGGCAGTCGCGTGATGAAGTACCAGCCGCTGCACTCGCGGGTGACCGACATGCCCGACGGCGTCACTTTGCATTTCGCGCAACTGACGGTGAATGCCGCACCCGATCATAAGGACGCACTGCAGTTCGTTTCGAAAAGCGCTGCGCCGTTCAGGGTTTGCGACCTGCCGGGTCTGTCCGCGGCGCAGCAGACTGAGCTGGCGCGCTCGTTGATCGTCAGCGGTTTCCTGGTCCGGTTGCCCGACTGATGGAACTCGCCGACCTCGCGCGTTGGACGCCGATCAGATTCGACTTCTCCGGTTCGGCCCCGGCAGTCGATTGGGCCGACCTCACCGAAGAACGCTTCGCCGAGCCGTTCTTCGACCAGACCGTCGCCCAGTGGGCCTCCGGACCACGCTCCACGCCGCTCGTCAGGACCGGGTTGGAGGGTCTCGTCGCGTTGGACACCGAGCCGTCGCTCGAGCCGGCGGGCATGATCTTTCACCTCTCGCGCTGCGGATCCACGCTCGTCTCCAGGCTTTTGGGCACTCTTCCGGGCGTCGTCGTCATCGCCGAACCCTCGCCGCTGAACACACTTCTCGGCCTCGACCCCAGCCTGGTCGACCAGTCCGCGCTGATTCAGGTGGTGCGGCTGCTGGTGCGGGCTCTCGGCCGTCGCCGACACGGAGACGAGCAGCGCCTGGTGCTCAAATGCACGAGCTGGAATATCCGGCAGCGCGCGATCCTGGCCGCCGCGTTCCCGGACACCCCCTGGACCTGGGTGCAACGTGACCCGTCTCGCGTGCTGACCTCATTGCTCACGGAACCGCCCGGCTGGCTGCGGCTCCAGGACTGGCCTCAGGGTGCCAAGCAGCGTTTCGGCATCGACCCAGCGACGGTGCCGGCCATGACACGCGCCGAGTTCGGCGCTCACGCGCTGGGCGCGATGCTGGAGGCGGCGGCCGCGGCCGATCCGGCTGGGCGGCTGTGCGTCGACCACGCGGAGCTGCCCGACGCGGTATGGCAGCGGGTGGTTCCACATTTCGGGCTTGACGCCGACGATGCCGCTGTTGCCCGCATGACCGACGAATCCCGTTTTTACTCAAAAGATTCCGCGCCTCGAGTCTTCGTCGGCGACACCCCGGAGCAGCGCTCGGTGACCGACGAGATCCGCGCCGCCGCGCAGTGCTTCGCCGAGCCTGCCTACCGCTTACTCGCATCGCAGCCGTAGCGCTGCAGAAAGTCCGGCCGCTGAGTATCCAACCGAGTCGCGATATGGTGTAATCGTTAATGAAAATCATATTCATTTGAACTTGGAGTGCTGTCATGGCGTTACGCGTCGTCCCGGAAGGTCTTGCGGCTGCCAGTGCGAGGATCGAGGCGCTGACGGCACGCATGGCCGGAGCGCACGCCGCGGCACTGCCATCGATCACCGCGGTCGTGCCACCGGCCGTCGACCCCGTGTCGCTGCAGAGCGCGGCGGGATTCAGCACTCGTGGCGGTGAGCACGCGGCAGCGGCCGCGCAGGGGACTGAGGAACTCGGTCGCGCCGGCGTCGGGGTCGGCGAGTCGGGCGTCGGCTATACCACCCGTGACATGGCGGCCGCGGCGGCTTATGGCGTTCTGGGTTACTGACGATGACGGCGCCTGTCTGGATGGCCGCACCGCCGGAGGTGCACTCGACGCTATTGAGCAGTGGCCCCGGGCCCGGGTCGCTGCTGGCGGCGGCGGGCGCGTGGACTTCGCTGAGCGCCGAATACACCGAGATCGCCGACGAGATCAGCACGGTCCTGTCTGAAGTGCAGACCGGTGCGTGGCAGGGGCCGAGTGCCGAGCAATTTGTTTCCGCGTTCGTGCCCTACCTGGCGTGGTTGACACAAGCCAGCGCGAACAGTGCGGCAGCGGCTACGCAACATGAGACTACCGCCTCGGCGTACACCGCCGCACTGGCCGCGATGCCGACCTTGCCGGAGTTGGCCGCCAACCACGTGGTCCACGGCGTCTTGTTGGCGACGAATTTCTTTGGGATCAACACCATTCCGATCGCGGTCAACGAGGCCGACTATGCGCGAATGTGGGTGCAGGCCGCCGTCACGATGAGCGCGTATCAGACGGTCGCCGACACCGCGGTGGCCGCGACGCCGACGACCGACGCCGCACCGCCGATCCTGAAATCGAACAGTACCGCGCAGGCCGCCGCAAGCGGCGATCCCTACGGCGGACTCAGTCATGACAACCCGCTGGGCGTCCCGCAGTGGTTGCGAAACTTGCTGGAGAAATTGGGCATCGGCAACAGCCAGCTCACGCACGACCCGACGATCGACACCCCGTTCGACCAGGCCATCGCGCAATGGCTACAGAACTTCGGCTACAACTGGGACCCTGCGGGGGGCACACTCAATGGGGCGACGTATGACACCTACGTCAACCCGGCCCAAGCATCGTTCTGGGTTGCCCGGACCCTCGAACTCACCGAGGACTTCCAGTATTTCGGGCACCTGCTTGCGACGAACCCTGTTCAGGCAATCCAGTGGTTCATCAGCTGGCAGCTGTTCGACTTCCCGATTCACATCGAAGAAGTCGCGATCTTCTTGTCACAGAATCCGGCGATATTTGCATTGGCCGCCCCTGCGCTCGCGCCGCTGGCTGCCGGTGGCGCCGGCCTGGCAGGGTTAGGTGCGTTGGCGCAGCCGCCGATCGTGCTACCAGTGGATTCCGTGCCTGCGCCCATTTTGTTCCCGGTAACCGCACCGGCCCCCGCTGTCCTCGCGTCGTCGGTGGCGCCCAGCGCTCCGGCCCCGTCGCCAACGTCCGCGACTGCAGCAACCGCGCCGGCCGGTCCGCCACCACCGACGGCACCCCCGCCACCTGCCACCGGGCCAGGTTTCACACCCCCGTACGTGGTGGGTGGTCCGACGATCGGGTCGTGGATGAGCACGCAAGCCAAGACTCAGGAGCCAACGTCGCGGGGCGCGTCCAAGGCGCCCGAGGCCGCGGCGGCGGCGGTTGCGGCCGCGGCGAAGGATCGGACACGCCGGCGTCGGCGGACCCAGTTACACGACCATGCCGACGAATTCGCCGACATGAACATCGATGTCGACCCGGATTGGGGTGCCCCGACGGCCTCGCAGCAGGGCGCGGGGCCGTTGGGTTTCGCCGGCACGGTGTCGAAAAGCAGTGAGCGGGCAACCGGATTGGCTACGCTTTCTGATGACGGATTCGGAAGCGGACCGAGCATGCCGATGCTGCCCAACACGTGGACACTCCAGGGGGAGCGCGACGACAGCTGAGTCTGGTTGTGTGACAACGGTAATCGACGAGTGAGGGGCGCAAAAATGAGTTTGTTGGATGCGCATATTCCGCAGTTGGTGGCGTCGGAGTCGGCGTTTGGTGCCAAGGCGGGGTTGATGCGGTCGACGATCGGTCAGGCTGAGCAGGAGGCGATGGCGTCGCAGGCGTATTTCGCTGGTGATGGTGCGGCGGCGTTTCAGGCTGCGCATGCGCGGTTTGTGGCGGCGGCGGCGAAGGTGAATTCGTTGTTGGACATCGCCCAGGCCAATCTCGGTGACGCGGCGGGCACGTATGTGGCTGCTGACAGTGCTGCGGCGAGCAGCTATCCGGGTTTCTGAGTTAGACGAAAGGTTTTGTGATGTCGCAGATCATGTACAACTACCCGGCGATGATGGCGCATTCGGCGGATATGGCCGGTTATGCGGGCACGCTGCAGAGCTTGGGTGCCGATATTTCCAGCGAGCAGGCCGCGTTGCAGGCCGGCTGGCAGGGTGACACGGGGATGAGTTATCAGGCGTGGCAGGCGCAGTGGAATCAGGCGATGGAGCAGTTGGTGCTGTCGTATCGTGCGATGGCCGGCACGCATGAGAACAACACCACCTCGATGCTGGCACGCGATCAGGCCGAAGGCGCCAAGTGGGGCGGCTAATCAGGTCGACCCAATCGAAAGGCTCGACCCCTTAGCTTAGGCAATGCTAACCTCCAGCGGACCGAGCTTGCGTCGCTAGAGGGGATGGCATCGGCGTGGACCACCGCAAAAGCGGGGCGGTTGTGGCTCCTGTTAACGACCCTGAGTCCGGCACCAACTATGCGGTCGGTGCTGCCGCTGCGGCAGCACCTTATGCAGCCATCGGCGGCTCGCGGTGACTGCACCGGTGTGGATGGCGTCGCCGCCGGAGGTGCATTCGGCGTTGCTGAGCAGTGGGCCGGGGCCGGGTTCGTTGCTAGCGGCCGCCGAGGCGTGGAACTCGTTGAGTGCCGAATACGCCTCAGCGGCTGACGAACTCACCGCCGTGTTGACGTCGGTACAGGCCGGCGGATGGGAGGGGCCGAGCGCGGACTCCTATGCGGCCGCACACGTGCCGTATCTGGCCTGGTTGATGCAGGCCAGCGCCGACAGCACGGGAGCGGCCGCCCGTCACGAGACCGCGGCCGCGGCTTACACCGCCGCGCTGGCGGCCATGCCGACCTTGGCCGAACTGGCCGCCAACCATGCGATCCACGGGGTGTTGCTCGCGACCAACTTCTTTGGCATCAACGCGATTCCGATCGCACTCAACGAAGCCGATTACGCACGGATGTGGGTCCAGGCGGCCACCACGATGACGAGTTACCAGGCAGTCTCAACCGCTGCGGTGGCCTCGTCGCCGCAAACCCAGCCGGCGCCGGCGGTCGTCAACCCGGCGGCGTCGGGGTACGGCAGCACCGTAACCAACGCCATCCAGGCCATCGAACAGCTGCTGCATGACGCGTCCACGCTCAATCTGTCCGACCTGCAGTCGTCGTTGCTGAACGTGGTGCAGAACTTCAACGTGACGGCCTTCCTGCAGAATCCGGTGGCATACAGCCAGCAGATCGTCGAGTCCTTGGTGAATAACTTCCCTGTCCTGTCCGACCTCTACTACGGCTTCGGCGGCGACCACATCTTCGAATTGCTGACAAATCCGGTAGGGTTCGTTCAGCACATCATCAGCAATTTCCTGGCCAATCCACTTGGGGCGCTGGAGAATCCGTTTACGCTGATCCTCAGCGCCGACGACTATCCGACCATCTTCTATCCGCTGATCTCGCCGGCCATCGCCCCCGCCTTCGCGATCGCGTCCGTCGGCTCTGCCGGCGGCCTCGCGGGGCTGGCCGCAATACCGACGGCCACAATGCCCGTCATTTCCCCAGTGCTTGCACCGGCTCTCCTTACGTTGCCGGCCGCCGGAATGGCTCCGACCGTCGTCGTATCGGCGGTAGCCCCTGCGGCGGCGCCGGCATCGGCTCCTCCCGGCCCTGCTGGTGCACCGGCGCCGGCGCCCACCGCCACGGTGGCCAGTCCTGCGCCTGCGTTGCCTCCCGCGGGCGCACCTTTTGTGCCGCCCTACGCGGTGGGTCCGCCCGGCATCGGGTTCGACTCAGGAATGAGCGCCAGTGCGGCGTCCCGTGCGAGGCGGAAAGCGCCCGAGCCCGACAGCGTTGTAGCGGTAGCTGCGGCGGCCGTGCGTGATCAGCGCCAGGCGCGGCGACGCCGGCGCACGATTTTGCGCGATCACGGCGACGAGTTCGCCGACATGAACATCGAAGTGAATCCAAACTGCGATGCGCCGCCCGAGGACGAGCCGCTGGCGTCGAGCAACGGCGCGGGTCCGTTGGGATTTGCCGGTACCGTGCGCAACGAAGCCTTCGAGCGGGCCGCAGGGCTGGCCGCGCTGGCCGGCGATGACTTCGGCGGCGGCCCGACGGTACCGATGGTGCCGGCAAGCTGGGAGCCCGACGACCGGGAGTGATCAGGCTTACGGCGTCAGCACGATCGAGCCGACCGTCTGACGGCCCTGCAAGTCACAGTGCGCTTGGGTGGCATCGGCCAACGGATACCGTCTGCTCACCGTGACCTCAACCGGCCCCTTAGCGATCGCGTCGAACAATTCGCCTGAGCGCCAAGCGAATTCGTCGCCGGTGCGAGTGAAATGGGCCAGCGAGGGACGGGTCAGGAACACCGATCCGGCCGCGTTCAGTCGCTGCGGGTCGACCGGCGGAACCGGCCCACTTGCCGCGCCGAACAGCGCCAGAGTTCCCCGCAGGGCCAGGCTGGCCAGGCTGGCGTCGAACGTGCTCTTTCCGACGCCGTCGTACACCGCCGCCACACCGGCGCCCGCGGTCAGGTCGCGGATGCGGTTGCCGAACTCATTCGGATCATCGCCCGGGTAATCCAATACGTCGGAGGCGCCGGCCTGCCGGGACATGTCGGCCTTGGCGGGCGTGGATACGGTCGTGATCACCCGGACGCCCAGGCTCGTCGCCCACTGCGTCAGGATGTGCCCCACCCCGCCCGCTCCGGCGTGGACCAGGATCACGTCGCCGGCCTGCACCGGATACACCGATTTGAGGAGGTAGTGCGCCGTCATCCCTTTCAGCAACGCCGACGCCGCCACGTCCGACTCCACCGCTGAGGGCACTCGTGCGACGAATTGCGCTGGCGCGGTACTGAAGTCGGCGTATGCACCAGAAGCCGACGCGGTCACCACCCGGTCGCCTTCGGTCAGCGACGTCACGCCGTCGCCGACGGCGGCCACCGTCCCGGCCACCTCGGTACCGAGCACGAAGGGCAGATCGCGAGGGTAGGACCCGGAGCGGAAATAGGTGTCGATGTAGTTGACGCCGATCGCGTCGGCTCTGATCAGGACTTCACCGGGCCCGGGGGAGGGCTGCGGCTTCTCGACGTAGCTCAGGACTTCCGGACCACCGATTTCGGCGACTTCGATTGCGCGCATGGTGACTATCATCCGCAAGCATGGAGTCCGCATGAAGTTGGCCCGGCCCGACATCTTCCATCCACGGATCGTGCTGGCCGGTTCATCGGACGGCGACGACGCGGATCTGGTGGCCGCGCTGCGGAAGCGCGGCCTGCATGCCCGGTGGTTGGCCTGGGACGACCCGGAGACGTTGAACGCCGATCTGGTGATCCTGCGGACCACGACCGCGTACGCGGACCGCCTCGACGAGTTTCTGGCCTGGACCCGGCGGGTGCCCAACCTGCTCAACGCGCCCGACGTCGTCGCCTGGAACACCGGCAAGCATCACCTCCGCGACTCCGGGGTGCAGGTGCGGGGCCGTCGCCCGTCCGGCGCTGCGGTCCGCACGGCGTTGGTGTTCCTCGGCGGCGTCCAGTCACACGCATTCATCGAGAAGTCCGCGGTCGACGCCGACTTCGAAGTGTGGGACCTCGGCCAGGCCGCGTTGCAGGCCGCCGCCGACCACCTGCGTATCTCCGCCGACCAACTGCTGTATGCCCGTGTCGATGTGGTCGGCGGACCGGGCGACGCCGAGGTGGTGGACCTGAATCTGGTTGCCCCGCAGTTGGGTTGGCGACTACTCGAGCCCGCGGCCCGCGAGGATGCCCAGCGTCAGTTCGCGCTGTGCGTCGAGTCAGCTCTGGACCGGTTGGGGCTCGGTCCGCTCTCGCATCGACGCCCATAACGCCGCGGTGGCCGCGGTGCAGATCGCGGCCCCGGCGACATGGACCGCGACCAGAGCCGCGGGAACCCCGGCGAAGAACTGCACGGTCCCGACCGCGGCCTGGCCGAACACCGCGACCAGCAGAACTGCGAGCCGCAGCATCACCGGTCGCGGCGCATGCACTGCCAGCAGCCCGAAGCCGAGCCCGACCAGCAGCGCAAGGTAGGCCACCAGCAGCGACGAGTGCGCGTGCACCAATGCGGTGATCTCGATCCGCAGCCGCGGCACCGTGTGGCGCGGGCTGGTGTCGCCGGCGTGCGGACCCGCCGCGGTGACCAAGGTGCCGGCCACCAGGACCGCGGCCAGCGTCAGGGCGCTGAGCAGCGTGAGCGCCCGCAGCGGCGTGACCACCCGAGGGCGGACCACGCCGTCGTCGGGCTCGCCGACTTTGACGTACAGCAGCACTGAAAGCCATACCATCGTCATCGAGGTCAGCAAATGGATGGCCACCGTCCACCACAGCAACCCGGTGCGCACGGTGATACCGCCGATCACCGCCTGCAGCACCGTCGACGCCGGCATCAACCAGGCGTAGACCAGCACTTCGGTGCGGCGGCGAGCCCGGGTGACTACCAGTACCGCCAGCGCCGCGGTGAGGACGACCGCGAAGGTGATCATCCGGTTGCCGAACTCGACGGCCTGATGAATACGGGGAACCTCGGACACCGCGATCGGGGTGAAGCTGCCCGGAAAGCATTGCGGCCAGGTCGGACAGCCGAGTCCGGAGGCGGTGACGCGGACGATGGCGCCCGTGACGGCGATGCCACCCTGGGTCAGCACGACCGCCGCTGCGATGACGCGCTGGCTGCGCAGGCTGGGGTCGGGCAGCAGGTCCACGATCCGCATCAGTAACCGCCGGGCAGGCATCGCACGATCGTAGGACAACCAAAACTACGTCCTGTAGTAGGGCGGCTCAGGTGAACCGGAACCACCGCAGCGCGCCCAGCCCGGCCAGCGTGCCCCACGCCGCCAGCACGAGGACGCCGAACCAGTCGACCGACAGGGTCATGGCCTGTGACAGCGACTCGGTGAGCGCACCGGCCGGAGTGAGCCGAGCCGCCCACTTGACGGCGGAACCGATCATGTCGGTCTCGATGGTCAGCGCTCCGAGCCCGGCGAAGACGAACCACAACAGGTTGGCCACCGCCAGCACGATCTCGGCGCGCAGGGTGCCGCCGAGCAGCAAACCCAACGCGGCGAACACCGCGGTGCCGAGCGCGATGACCGCCGCGCCCAGCGCCAGGGCCGCCGCGGGCGGTCGCCAGCCGAGCGCAAATCCGATGGCGCCCAGGATGATCGACTGCAAGAACACCACGGTGACCACGGCCGCCGACTTGCCGGCGATGATGCCCCACACCGGCAGCGCCGTCGCGCCCAACCGTTTCAGCGCGCCGTAGCGGCGGTCGAAGGCGACCGCGATGGCCTGGCCGGTGAACGCCGTCGAGATCACCGCGAGCGCCATGATTACCGGGACGAAGGTGGCGGCGCGGTTGGCGCCGAACGATCCCAGTGGCAGCAGGGTCAGACCGACCAGCAACGTGATCGGGATGAACATGGTCAGCAGCAGTTGTTCGCCGTTGCGCAGCAGCAGTTTCAGCTCGAGCCCGAACTGGGCGGCCAGCATTTTCGGCACCGCGGCCGGACGCGGATTCGGTGCGAAAGTGCCTGCAGGGAAATGGTTTTCGGTAGTCACGACCGTAGCTCTCGTCCAGTCAACTCCAAGAACACGTCTTCCAGGCTGCGGTGCTCCACGCGCAGATCGGTGGCCAGCACGTCGATCTGGGCCGCCCACGCCGTCACCGTCGCCAGCACCTGCGGGTCGACATGACCTTCGACCAGGTACTCACCCGGCGCCGACTCGGACGCCTGGTAGTCCTCCGGCAGCGCCGACACCAGCAGTGCCAGGTCGAGACGCGGGGGCGCGCTGAATCGCAACTGGTCCTTGGCGCCGCTGCGGGTCAGTTCCGCGGGCGTGCCGGCCGCCACCGTCACCCCGTGGTCGATGATGACCAGCCGGTCGGCGAGTTCCTCGGCTTCTTTGAGTTGGTGGGTGGTCAGCACCACCGTCACGCCGTCGCGGCGCAGCGCATCGATCAACTCCCACACCAGAATCCGGGCCTGCGCGTCCATGCCTGCGGTCGGCTCGTCGAGGAACACCAGTTCGGGGCGGCCAACCAGTGCGCAGGCCAGTGCGAGCCGCTGCTGCTGCCCGCCGGAGAGCCGCCGGTAGGTGGTGCGGGCGGCCTCGGTCAGGCCCAGCGTGCTCAGCAGCCACTGCGGGTCCAGCGGGTCGGCGGCGTAGGAGGCGACCAGGTTGAGCATCTCGCCGGCCCGGGCCGCGGGATACCCGCCGCCGCCCTGCAGCATCACGCCGATGCGCGCCCGCAGTCGGGCGTTGTCGGCGATCGGGTCCAGCCCGAGCACCTCGATGGTGCCCGCGTCTGGGCGGACGAACCCTTCGCACATCTCGACCGTCGTCGTCTTTCCGGCGCCGTTGGGGCCGAGCAGCGCGAACACCTCAGCGGTGTGCACCTCGAGGTCGAGTTGGGAGACGGCGATGGTCGAGCCGTACTGCTTGCAGACCCCGCGCAACCGCACGGGGACGTCCGAAGCTGGGCTCACGAAGATTCAGCGTAAGCGCCGGGCAGCGACTCGGGCTGCGGGGTCGGGCCGGTGGGTGGCGGATTGTGGTCCGCGGCGTCGGATTTGGGCGCTTCGTCGGGCAGTGGCCGCCACGGCAATCGGTGGTAGGTCGCCGCGATGAGCAACAGCACGATGACTGTGCTGGCCACGGTCGCGTCCACGATCTGAAACAGCGCGAACCGGTCCCCGTTGGCCGTCGGCCCGAAGATGCCAACCACCAGCGTCACCACGATCACCGCGACACGGAAGCCCGCCCGCGTCGCCCAGGCGGCCAGCGGAATGATCGCCCACAACAGGTACCACGGCTGCACCACCGGAAACAGCAGCACCGTTCCGCCCAGCGCAACGCCCAGCCCGCCGACCGGATGCAGCCGGCCACGCAGCACGGCCATCAGCAGCCAGGCGACCATCACCGCGATGATCAGGACGCCGATGCCACGGGTCAGCGACAGCACGGCGGTCGTGTGATCACCCAGTCCCAGCAGAATCCCGACTTGACCGGTGCCCAGAGCGATCAGCGTCGGCGGCGACATCCAGCTGCGCACCACGTTGGCGGTGCCGAGGGTGTAGATCCAGCCGAATCCGAGGCGGCTGGCCGATCCGACGGCGGCCATCACCGCCAGCGTCAATGCGCTCATCAGACCACCGGCCAGCAGCAGCGACCGCAAGGTTCCGCCGTAGCGCTGGGCCAGCGCCATCGTCACGAACCCCAGCGCCAGCAGCGACGGCAGTTTGATCTGCGAGGAGAGCACGATCAGCACCGCGCCGGCCAGCAGCATGCCCAACGGCGCCCAGTCCGCCCAATGCCCCCTGGCCCGCGGCCACGGTCGTGGCCACAGCGGGCGTGCGGAGTCGACACCGCGCAGCGCGAACTCGGTCCCGGTCAGCATCAGCCCGAGCATCGGCGCCTCGTTGTGAATGCCGGCGACCAGATGCATGATCAGCAGCGGGTTCGCTGCCCCCAGCCACAGCGCGCTGACTTCGGCCACCCCGCAGCGGCGGGCCAACCGGGGTGTCGCCCACACGATCAGGCCGACACCGACCAGCACTACCAGCCGATGGCACAGCACCGCGGCGACGATGTTCTCGCCGGTCAGCGCCGAGATTCCGCGGCCGATCCACAAGAACAGCGGCCCGTAGGGCGCCGGGGTCTCCCGCCACAGGCTGGGCACCGACAGGGTGAAGACGTGGCCTAGGCCCAGGCCGGTCGCCGGGCCCACCCGATACGGGTCGAGTCCAAGCCGGCAGATCTGGCTCTGCGCCAGGTAGGAGTAGACGTCCTTGCTGTACATCGGCGGTGCCACCAGCAGCGGTAGCACCCACAGCAACAGCGTGCGGTCCAGGTCGCCGCGGGACATCCGCCGCTTACCCAGCGCGAATCGGCCCAGCATCAGCCAGGCCAGGGCCATCATCACCGCGCCGGTCGTGGTCATCGTCAACGACACCGTTTGGATCCGCGACGGCAGGTTGAGCAGCCGGACCCCGAACGTCGGGTCCTGGACCACCGGCCGGGCCCCGGCTCCCAGGGCTCCGATGCCCATCAGCACGGTGCCGGTGGCCCCGAACACCCGGGTGCGGCCGAGCGCGATCTGCTCGGCGTCGTTCAGCGGCTGACCCACCGCCTGTTCGTCGCCGTGCAAGCTGGCGATCGACGAACTCAGCGTGTGGTGGCGGGCTGCCATCACAGCAGCGTAGCGGCGATCGCCAGCGCGGCGGAGCCGGGCGCAGCGGGTCGCCGCCGTGCGACCCAGCCGCCACCCCGGCGCGGACCGACACCTCAGGTGTGACCAGCGCAACCCCGGCAGAGGGTAGCCTTCCTAGACCTGTTCGCGGAATTGCGTCACACTGGTGTTGTGAAATTCCTGCCGCCCGTCACCGGTGCCGAAGCCGCAGCCGCGGCTGCGACCCATGACGGCCAGACCCGCAGCGCCGTCGTGCGGTTGCTGCTGGAGTCCGGGTCCATCACCGCCGGACAGATCGGCGAACGGCTGGGTCTGTCGGCTGCCGGGGTGCGACGTCACCTCGACGCGCTGATCGACATGGGCGAGGCGGAGTCCGTTCCCGGCGCGCCGTGGCAGCAAGCCGGGCGGGGACGGCCGGCCAAGCGCTACCGGCTCACCGCGACGGGCCGCGCGAAACTGGACCACAGCTACGACGACCTCGCCTCGGCGGCGATGCGTCAACTGCGCGAAATCGGCGGCGAAGAGGCGGTTCGCAAGTTCGCCCGCCAGCGCATCGACGCGATCCTGTCCGGTGTCGAGGCGGCCGACTCGGACGCCGACGAGGAAATCGAGGCCGCTGCCGAACGCATTGCCGGGGCGCTGTCCAAAGCCGGTTATGTCGCAACCACCACCCAGGTCGGTGGTCCGATCCACGGTGTGCAAATCTGCCAACACCATTGCCCGGTGTCGCACGTCGCCGAGGAGTTCCCGGAGTTGTGCGAGACCGAGCAGCAGGCCATGGCCGAGGTGCTCGGGACTCACGTGCAGCGATTGGCGACCATCGTCAACGGCGATTACGCATGCACCACCCACGTCCCGCTCGCCGCCGGCGAGGCCAACCCACCTGTCCTTCGGCGCTCAGCCCGCGCCGAAGCCACCACGAGCATCGAAATCAAAGGAGCGTCACTATGACCCTCACCCCGGAGGCCACCAAGACGGATGCGCCCGCCGCGCCGCTGACCCAGGAGCAAGCCATCGCCTCGCTGGGCCGCTACGGCTACGGCTGGTCGGACTCCGACGTGGCCGGTGCCAGCGCGCAGCGTGGGCTGTCGGAGGCGGTCGTGCGTGACATCTCGGCGAAGAAGAGCGAGCCGGAGTGGATGCTGGAGCACCGGCTCAAGGCACTGCGCATCTTCGGCCGCAAGCCGATGCCGAACTGGGGTGCCAACCTCGAGGGCATCCACTTCGACAACATCAAGTACTTCGTGCGCTCCAGCGAGAAACAGGCCGCCACCTGGGATGACCTTCCTGAAGACATCAAGAACACTTACGACAAGCTGGGCATCCCCGAGGCCGAGAAGCAGCGGCTGGTGTCCGGCGTCGCGGCGCAGTACGAGTCGGAGGTCGTCTACCACTCCATCCGCGAGGACCTCGAGGCCCAGGGCGTCATCTTCCTGGACACCGACACCGCGCTGCGCGAGCGCCCGGACATCTTCAAGCAGTACTTCGGCACGGTGATCCCGGCCGGCGACAACAAGTTCTCCGCGCTGAACTCCGCGGTGTGGTCGGGCGGATCGTTCATCTACGTCCCCAAGGGCGTGCACGTCGACATCCCGCTGCAGGCCTACTTCCGGATCAACACCGAGAACATGGGCCAGTTCGAGCGGACGCTGATCATCGTCGACGAGGACGCCTACGTGCACTACGTCGAGGGCTGTACGGCGCCGATCTACAAGTCGGATTCGCTGCACTCCGCGGTGGTCGAGATCGTCGTTAAGCCGGGCGGCCGGTGCCGCTACACCACCATTCAGAACTGGTCGAACAACGTCTACAACCTGGTCACCAAGCGGGCCCGTGCCGAAGCGGGCGCCACCATGGAGTGGGTCGACGGCAACATCGGCTCCAAGGTCACCATGAAGTACCCGGCGGTCTGGATGACCGGCGAGCACGCCAAGGGCGAGGTGCTCTCGGTGGCGTTCGCCGGCGAAGGCCAGCACCAGGACACCGGCGCCAAGATGCTGCACCTGGCGCCCAACACGTCGAGCAACATCGTGTCCAAGTCGGTGGCCCGCGGCGGCGGTCGCACGTCTTACCGCGGCCTGGTGCAGGTCAACAAGGGCTCGCACGGATCGCGCTCGAGCGTGAAATGCGATGCGCTGCTGGTCGATTCGATCAGCCGCAGCGACACCTACCCCTACGTCGACATCCGCGAGGATGACGTGACGATGGGTCACGAGGCCACCGTCTCCAAGGTCAGCTCGGATCAACTCTTCTACCTGATGAGTCGCGGCATGACCGAGGACGAGGCCATGGCGATGGTGGTACGCGGTTTCGTCGAGCCGATCGCCAAAGAGCTGCCGATGGAGTACGCGCTCGAGCTCAACCGGCTCATCGAGCTCCAGATGGAAGGTTCAGTCGGCTAGTGACGTCCAATCTCGCTCAGGCTGTCGAAGGCACCAACAAAGGGGAGCTGTTCGCGTCGTTCGACGTCGACGCCTTCGAGGTGCCCGGCGGCCGCGACGAACTGTGGCGGTTCACCCCGCTGAAGCGGCTGCGCGGCCTGCACGACGGGTCCGCGCCGGCGACCGGAAACGCGGTCATCGAGGTCACCGAGCGCCCCGGCGTGAGCGTGGAGAAGGTCCGGCGCGGCGACGACCGGCTCGGTGAGGGTGGTGTGCCCACTGATCGGGTTGCCGCGCAAGCTTTCTCGTCGTTCAATCAGGCGACCATCGTCACCGTGGCGCGGGACACCGAGGTTGCCGAACCCATCGAAATCGTCGTCACCGGGCCAGGTGAAGGCGCGACGGCCTACGGACACCTACAGATCCGCGTCGAGGAGCTCTCGCGGGCCATCGTCGTGGTCGACCTGCGCGGCAGCGGAACCTACGCCGACAACGTGGAGATCATCGTCGGTGATTCGGCGGGCGTCGGCGTGATTTGGATCGCGGACTGGGCCGACGACATGGTGCACGTCAGTGCCCACCACGCTCGGCTGGGCAAGGACGCCGTCCTGGGCCACGTCGCTGTCACGCTCGGCGGCGACGTCGTACGGACTTCGGCGACAGTGCGATTCACCGCTCCCGGTGGTGACGCGCAGATGTTGGGTACGTACTTCGCCGATGACGGCCAGCACTTCGAGTCGCGGCTGCTCGTCGACCACGCACAGCCCAACTGCAAGTCCGACGTGCTGTACAAGGGTGCGCTGCAAGGCGATCCGGACTCGTCCAAACCCGACGCGCACACCGTGTGGATCGGCGACGTGCTGATCCGCGCCGAGGCCACCGGCACAGACACCTTCGAGGTCAACCGCAACCTGGTGCTCACCGATGGTGCCCGCGCCGACTCGGTACCCAACCTGGAGATCGAGACGGGTGAGATCGTCGGGGCCGGACACGCCAGTGCCACAGGACGTTTCGACGACGAGCAGTTGTTCTACCTGCGTGCCCGCGGCATCCCCGAGGACCAGGCCCGGCGCCTCGTGGTGCGCGGCTTCTTCGGCGAGATCATCGCCAAGATCGCCGTCCCCGCGGTGCGCGAGCGCCTTACCGAAGCCATTGAACGAGAACTAGCGATCACCGCTGGGCTCAACTAGAAGACAAGAGAAGTAGCTGAACATGACCACACTCGAAGTCAAAGACCTGCACGTCTCCGTCGCCAATCCGGACGGCGGACCCGACACTCCCGCGATCGAAATCCTCAAGGGCGTCAACCTCACCGTCAAATCCGGCGAGACGCACGCGGTCATGGGGCCCAACGGATCCGGAAAGTCGACGCTGTCCTACGCCATTGCCGGCCACCCCAAGTACACCGTCACCTCGGGCTCGATCACGCTCGACGGACAAGACGTGCTTGCGATGAGCGTCGACGAGCGCGCCCGCGCGGGCTTGTTCCTGGCGATGCAGTACCCGATCGAGGTGCCCGGGGTGTCGATGTCGAACTTCCTGCGCACAGCCGCCACCGCGGTCCGCGGCGAGGCACCCAAGCTGCGGCACTGGGTCAAGGAAGTCAAAGCGGCGATGCAAGATCTCGACATCGACCCGGCGTTCGGCGAACGCAGTGTCAACGAGGGCTTTTCCGGTGGCGAGAAGAAGCGCCACGAGATCCTGCAGCTGGGACTGCTCAAGCCCAAGATCGCGATTCTCGACGAGACCGACTCCGGTCTGGACGTCGATGCGCTGCGGGTGGTCAGTGAGGGCGTCAACCGGTACGCCGAAGCGGAGCACGGTGGCGTTCTGCTGATCACGCACTACACCCGGATCCTGCGATACATCCGCCCGGAGTTCGTGCACGTCTTCGTCGGCGGCCGGATCATCCAGTCGGGCGGCGCGGAGTTGGCCGACGAGCTCGAAGAAAACGGGTACGAGCGATTCGCCCAGACCGACGGCGGCGACCCGGTGCGCCCGGCTTCGCCGAGCTTGCGATCGGCGCAGACGGCCGCCTCGGGAGCCTGACATGACGGTCTCGGTCACTCGACCCGCGGCGCTGGATCTCGCGGCGATACGGGCCGACTTCCCGATCCTGTCGCGGATCATGCGGGGCGGAAAACAGCTGGCCTACCTGGATTCCGGCGCAACGTCCCAACGCCCGGTGCAGGTGCTCGACGCCGAGCGGGAATTCCTCACGACCTCCAACGGCGGGGTGCACCGTGGTGCGCACCAGCTGATGGAAGAGGCGACCGACGCTTACGAGCAGGGCCGTGCCGATATCGGCGAGTTCGTCGGGGCAGATGTGGACGAGCTGGTGTTCACCAAAAACGCCACCGAATCACTCAACCTACTGTCGTATGTGTTGGGGGACAACCGTTTCGAACAGTCCGTCGGCCCCGGTGACGTCATCGTCACGACCGAACTCGAACACCACGCCAACCTCGTCCCGTGGCAGGAGTTGGCCCGGCGCACCGGCGCCACGCTGCGCTGGTACGGCGTGACCGGCGACGGCCGTATCGACCTGGACTCACTGCAACTCGACAGCAACGTCAAAATCGTTACGTTCAGCCATCATTCGAATGTGACCGGCGCGGTGGCCCCTGTCGCCGAACTGGTCGGGCGGGCCAACGCCGTCGGCGCGCTGACGGTGCTGGACGCCTGCCAGTCGGTGCCGCACCAGCCCGTCGACTTCCACGCGCTGGGTGTCGATTTCGCCGCATTCTCCGGACACAAAATGCTGGGCCCCAACGGGATCGGCGTGCTCTATGGCCGCGGCGAGCTGCTCAGCGCGATGCCGCCGTTCCTCACCGGCGGGTCGATGATCGAGACCGTGACCATGGAAGCCACCACGTACGCCGCGCCGCCGCAGCGTTTCGAGGCCGGCACCCCGATGACCTCCCAGGTCGTCGGGTTGGCCGCAGCGGTCCGCTACCTGGGCGCGCTCGGCATGGATGCCGTCGAAGCCCACGAGCGTGAATTGGTGGCCGCCGCGATCGACGGCCTGTCCGGTACCGACGCGGTGCGGATCGTCGGGCCGACGACCATGGAAGACCGCGGCTCGCCAGTGTCTTTCGTGGTCGACGGCGTGCACGCGCACGATGTGGGTCAAGTGCTTGACGACGACGGAGTCGCGGTCCGAGTCGGCCACCACTGCGCGCTGCCACTGCACCGTCGGTTCGATGTCGCCGCCACCGCGCGGGCATCGTTCGCGGTCTACAACACCCATGACGAGGTCGACCGGTTGGTGGCCGGCGTTCGTCATGCCATCGAGTTCTTCGGCGGAGAGTGAACTGTCGTGCGCCTCGAGCAGATCTACCAGGAAGTGATCCTCGATCACTACAAGCATCCGCAGCACCGCGGCTTGCGTGAGCCCTTCGGCGCCGAGGTCTACCACAAGAACCCGGTATGCGGCGACGAGATCACGCTGCGGGTGGCGCTGTCGGATGACGGCGAGCAGATCGCCGACGTCTCTTACGACGGCCAAGGGTGTTCGATCAGCCAGGCGGCCACCTCGGTGCTCACCGAGCAAGTGATCGGACACAGCGTCGGCCACGCGGTGAAGACGGTCACCGCGTTCACCGAGATGGTGTCGTCGCGCGGGAACATCGACGGCGACGAAGACGTCATCGGTGACGGCATCGCCTTCGCCGGTGTCGCCAAGTACCCGGCCCGGGTCAAATGCGCACTGCTGGGCTGGATGGCTTTCAAAGATGCGCTGACCCAGGCCAGCGCGGAAAAGCACACGCTGGCTCAAGCTTCACACGACGTCGAGGAGGTCACAGGATGAGTGAGATCGCAGTGCCGGACAACGAACTGCTGGGCGACATCGAGGAGGCCATGCGCGATGTCGTCGATCCCGAACTGGGCATCAACGTTGTCGACCTCGGACTGGTCTACGGAGTGAATACCGAAGAGGCGGAGGAGGGCACCGTCGCGCTGATCGACATGACGTTGACCTCGCCGGCGTGCCCGCTGACCGACGTCATCGAAGACCAGTCGCGCAACGCGTTGATCGGTGCCGGTCTGGTCGACGAGTTGCGCATCAACTGGGTGTGGAACCCACCGTGGGGTCCGGACAAGATCACCGACGACGGCCGCGACCAACTCCGCGCGCTGGGCTTCACCGTCTGAGCGACCTGTCTAAAAGTCGCGCTAGCCCGGACTGTCCCTCAGAATTTATCTGACCGACAGAAAGGATCTGCCTTATGACCAAGAAACTGGTGTTCGTCGCGGCTTGCGCGGCCACCATGCTGCTGGGTACCGGCATCGCCCACGGCGACCCCGCGCCGGGACCTGATCCGAACGGGCCGAAGTGCGACATCTGGAACGGCGGCGACGACGGAACGAAGTGGGAGCGGGTTCCGTGTGGCTGGGCCTATGGGGACGAGAAGGGCTGGTACCAACTTCCTCAGGGATAACGACGACACACGGGGGGCGGTCTGCATGCCCCCCGTGTCGCCGTCCGCCCGGCTGGCAATCTGGACATTCGTCGCTGCAAGGTGTGAAGACGACCGGGCTTGGTTACCCTTGGGTTCGTGACGGATGCCGCGAAAGGCCAAGGGTCCACTCAGCAGACGAACGGCGCGGCACCGCACGTTATCGTGATGTTCGGTGCCACAGGCGATTTGGCTCGCCGCAAGCTACTGCCCGGACTGCTGCACCTCAGCTGCTCGCACCTCGCTCCGGAAATCCGGATCATCGGAACCTCACTCGACGAACTCGACAGCGAGACCTTCCGCAAGCAGGCGCAGAAAGCCTGCCGCGAGTTCGCGCACCACGAAGTCTCTGAGGAGCTCGCGGAGCAGTTCATCGCAAACCTGACCTTCGTCTCCCAGCAGGACGGCCCGGAGGCGCTGGCACGGGCGGTGGCCGAACAGCGCGAGGTTCTCGGCGGCCAGGCTCCTTTGCTGCATTACCTGAGCGTGCCGCCGTCGGCGGTGATGCCGGTGATGGACATGTTGCAGAAAGCGGACCTGGTGGAGAACAGCCGGGTCATCATGGAAAAGCCGTTCGGTGTCGACTTGGCCAGCGCGCGCAAGCTGAATGAGGCCATCCACGAACGCTTCGAAGAAGATCAGATCTTCCGCATCGATCACTTCCTGGGCAAGGAGGCGGCGCAGAACATCCTTGCGTTTCGATTCGCCAATGGGCTGTTCGAGCCGATCTGGAACCGGAACTTCATCGACCACATCCAGATCGACGTGCCGGAGCGCCTGACGATCGAAACTCGCGCGAAATTCTACGAATCCGTCGGGGCGTTCAAAGACATGGTCGTCACGCACTTGTTCCAGATTCTGGCGTTCGTCGCGATGGAGCCCCCCACCGAGCTTGCGTCGGCGGCGATCAGTGACGAGAAGAACAAGGTGTTCCGCTCAATGCTTCCTCTTGATCCAAACCATGTGGTGCGCGGGCAATACCGGGGCTATCGCGATGAGCCCGGAGTGCCCGAGGAATCGGACACCGAAACCTTCATCGCCCTGAAATGCGAGATCGACAACTGGCGTTGGGCGGGCGTCCCGTTCTTCTTGCGGACCGGCAAAGGCCTTGCCGAAGGGCAGCGCATCATTTCGATCGCCTTCCACGAGCCGCCGAGGAGCATGTTTCCGCCCGGATCCGGTGTGGGATCGAAGGGTCCGGACCACCTGACCTTCGACCTCGCCGACGTGTCCAAGATGTCGCTGTCGTTCTACGGCAAGCGGCCGGGGCCAGGAATGAAGTTGGACAAGCTCAGTTTGCAGTTCACCATGGAAGAGACCGGCCACGTCGGCGACGTGTTGGAGGCCTACGAGCGGCTGATTCTCGACGCGATGCGCGGCGACCGCACGCTGTACAACACCGCGGAGGGCATCGAACGGCTCTGGGAAGTGTCAGCGCCACTGCTCGAGGACCCACCGCCGGCGCGCACCTACGACCTCGATTCATGGGGACCCAACGCCGTTCATCCGCTCATCGCGCCACGCGCATGGCGGCTGCCATTCGAACGAGGCTGGCGCGGCAAGAAATAGCGTCCGGCTAATGCCGGTGGTGCCCACCGCCGGGCTCCGCGCACTGACCGTTGTCGGCCTGCTGGACGGTGATCGCCGTCGCCTACAGCGCGTCGGCCCGCCGTCTTCTTGGTGTACTTGGTCGTGTTCGTGACGGACACGGTGGTTTGCGACGAAATGCCGCTGGAGTCAACGCTATTCACGGTGATGGTGTTGCCCGCGACGGATGATGGCGGGCATCGACGTCCTTTCGATCGCCGACTGCGGTGCGCAAACCGGCTCTGGCAACGGTTTTCACGATCGGTGCCGCCGCTGAGCGCAGGCTGAGGCCGATTAAGAGTGCGCTATGTATGTACGCGGCGCCATCGCCGGGCAGGCTGCGAAGGTATCTCCGCGAGTCCCGTTTTGGGCTCTAGTGGTGGTGGAGATGGGGCAGGTGCGGAATATGGAAGAAGTGGCGGTGCGGGCTACCCATCGGTGGACACGGTTCGAGGTCGATGGTCATGGCGTGCAGCACACCGCCGTCTTTGGTTCCCTGGGCCGCCATGCATTTGCCGTTCTGGATGGCCTGCGCATTGGTGACCGCGTGTTTGTTGTAGGTGGTTGTATCGGTGACGTCCACAGTGGCGTGCGTGGTCTTGCCAGTGGGATCGGTGGCGTTGACGGCGATGGCGTTGCCCGTGACCGAGTTGACGGTCCCGTTGACACCGGGATCCGCGGCCGACTGGCCGGACGCTGGTGCGGGCGGCGGCGCGCACCTGCCGCCTTCGGACGGGCTGATCGTCACGAGTTTTGCGGTGACCGGCCCACCGGGGGGACCGTTCGGTGCGGCGGCCTCAACGTCGACGCAGCTGCCTGGGGTGACGTCGATCAGTTTGGCCGGGCCGAGTTCGGTGACCATCGTCGACGGAGCGAAGTCCACTGCGGCCGCTGTCCGATCCCGCTGCGTCAGCTGGATGGTGTTGCCGGACACCGATCTGACCAAGCCCTCGACCTCGTCATGACCCATGGGCGGTGTGGGAGGCGGCTTAGGCGGAAGACTGGTCGGGCTCACCGAGGCGTTGGGTTTCCCGGGATTTTCGTCGCTAGAGCTGCTGCAGCCCGCGAGTGACACCGCGGTCGCGGCGGCGGCCGCGAGTACCGCGAGCCGAGCAAATCGAGGATTGTCTAATTTCGACATTGCGCGTTGGAGTACCCGCTCGGCGGGCAGTTTGCACGTGAGAAACTTCACCCCCTCGAATTAGAGTAGTGCCGTGTTCTGGTTGTGCCGGACCTGCGGTGTCGAGCACCGCGCCGCCTCGGGTGTGTGCGCGATCTGCGCCGACGAGCGTCAGTGGGTGCCAACAGACGGCCAAGCATGGGCGACGCTGGAGGAACTGGTCGCCGAGGGCATGCGATCGTTCGTCCTGCTCGTCGAGGACGGCCTGGTCGCGATCGGTAGCTCGCCGCCGCTCGGCATCGGGCAGCTGGGAAAGCTGATCTGCACCGACGAAGGCAACGTGTTGTGGGATCCGCCCGGTTTCGTCGACGACGACGCGGTGGCCGCCGTGGCCGAACGCGGACCGGTCCTGGCGATCGTCGCCAGCCACCCGCACATGTTCGGCGCCCAAGTCGAATGGAGCCACCGGCTCGGCGGGGCTCCGGTGTACGTCAACGCCAAAGACGCCGAATGGGTGATGCGGTCCGACCCGGTGATTCAGCAGTGGTCGGACACGCTGCAGCTGACGTCGTCGTTGTCAGTGGTCCAGGTGGGCGGCCATTTTCCGGGCAGCGCCGTCGCCTGTTGGTCCGACGGCGCCGACGGGCGCGGCGTGCTGCTGGCCGGAGACACCATCTTTCCCAACCCGGATCGCCGCACGGTCGGGTTCTTGCGGAGCTATCCCAACCGACTGCCGCTGTCGGCCGCGGTGGTGTTGCGGATGGCCGGCACGCTGGCGGGGCTGCGCTTCGACCGGATCTATGGCTTGTACACCAACGCCATCGACACCGACGGTCACGCAGTGGTCCAGCGTTCGGCAGAACGACACGCCGCCTGGGTCCGCGGCGACTACGACCACCTGACCTGATCGCCGGGGAACACAGCGGCCGCGTACCGCGTTGAACGCCTCGTGACTACCCAAGACCTCACCGCCGCACAGTTCAACGAAACGGTCAACGGCAACGACATCGTGCTCGTCGACTTCTGGGCGTCCTGGTGCGGACCGTGCCGGCAGTTCGCGCCCACGTTCGCCGCGTCGGCGGACAAGCATCCCGACGTCGTGCACGCCAAGGTGGATACCGAAGCCGAGCAGGAACTCGCCGCGGCGGCCCAGATCCGTTCCATCCCCACGCTGATGGCCTTCAAGAAGGGCAAGCTGGTGTTCAACCAGGCCGGTGCGCTGCCGCCGGCCGCGCTAGAGGACCTGGTTCAGCAGATGAAGAGCTTCGACGTCGACGCGGCCATCGCCGCGCAGGAGACCGACCAGGCCTGAGTTACCGTTCAACGGTGAGCCTGGTCCTCGTCGAACACCCACGCCCGCAGGTCGCGCTGATCACCCTCAACCGGCCAGAGCGGATGAACTCCATGGCGTTCGACGTCATGGTGCCGCTCAAAGAGGCGCTGGAGACCGTCACCTACGACAACTCGGTACGCGTCGTCGTGTTGACCGGGGCCGGCAGGGGCTTCTCGTCGGGTGCTGATCACAAGTCAGCCGGTGACGTTCCCCACGTCCAGGGCCTGACCCGGCCCGCCTACGCCCTGCGTTCCATGCAGATTCTCGACGACGTGATCCTGGCGCTGCGACGCATGCATCAACCGGTGATCGCCGCGGTCAACGGCGCTGCCATCGGCGGCGGGCTCTGCCTGGCATTGGCCGCCGACATCCGCGTCGCCGCCAGCGGCGCGTATTTCCGGGCCGCGGGCATCAACAACGGGCTGACCGCCAGCGAGCTGGGTCTGAGCTACCTATTGCCGCGGGCCATCGGGTCGTCGCGGGCGTTCGAGATCATGCTGACCGGACGCGACATCGACGCCGACGAAGCCGAGCGGATCGGGCTGGTCTCCCGTCACGTCCCCGAAGACCAACTGCTGGACACCTGCTTCGCGATGGCCGAACGGATGGCCGCGTTCTCGCGGCCCGGCGTCGAGTTGACCAAGCGCACACTGTGGAGTGGACTGGACGCCGCTAGCCTGGAAGGGCACATGCAGGCCGAGGGTCTAGGACAGCTCTTCGTCCGCCTGCTCACCACCAACTTCGAAGAGGCTGTCGCCGCGCGCGCCGAAAAGCGTCCGCCGGCATTCACCGACGACAAGTAGTCAACACAAGGAGAGTGACCGTGATCACGGCTACGGACCTCGAGGTCCGCGCTGGCGCGCGCACGTTGCTCTTCGCCGAAGGCCCGGCTCTGCGCATCCAGCCCGGTGATCGCATCGGTCTGGTCGGGCGCAACGGTGCCGGCAAAACCACCACCCTGCGCATTCTTGCCGGCGAAGCGGAGCCCTACGCGGGCTCGGTGACGCGAATCGGCGAGGTCGGTTATCTGCCGCAGGATCCCAAAGAGGGCGACCTCGATATCCTCGCCCGCGACCGGGTGCTCTCCGCGCGCGGCCTGGACACGCTGCTCACCGACCTGGAAAAGCAGCAGGCACTGATGGCCGAAGTTGCCGACGACGACGCCCGTGATCGCGCGATCCGCCGCTACGGCCAACTCGAAGAACGCTTTTCCGCGCTCGGCGGCTACGGCGCCGAAAGCGAAGCGGGCCGCATCTGCGCGAGTCTCGGGTTGCCCGACCGCGTGCTCACCCAGCAGTTGCGCACGCTGTCCGGTGGTCAACGCCGACGCGTGGAATTGGCCCGAATCCTGTTCGCCGCCTCCGACACCGGCGCCGGATCGGCAACCACGCTGCTGCTCGACGAGCCGACCAACCACCTCGACGCCGATTCCGTGGGCTGGCTCAGGGATTTTCTGCGCAACCACACCGGCGGCCTGGTGGTCATCAGCCACAACGTCGACCTACTGGCCGATGTCGTCAACCGGGTCTGGTTTCTCGACGCGGTGCGCGGTGAAGCCGACGTCTACAACATGGGCTGGCAGAAGTACCTCGACGCCCGCGCCACCGACGAGCAGCGCCGCCGTCGTGAACGTGCCAATGCCGAACGCAAGGCCACCGCACTGCGCGCCCAGGCCGCCAAGCTCGGCGCCAAGGCCACCAAAGCCGTTGCGGCGCAGAACATGTTGCGTCGCGCCGACCGGATGATGGCCGCGCTCGACGAAGAGCGGGTGGCCGACAAGGTAGCCCGGATCAAATTCCCCACCCCGTCGTCGTGCGGACGCACACCGATGACTGCTTCCGGGTTGACGAAGACTTACGGCTCGCTGGAGATATTCACCGGGGTGGATCTGGCCATCGACCGCGGCTCGCGGGTGGTGGTGCTCGGACTCAACGGCGCCGGCAAGACGACGCTGCTGCGACTGCTGGCCGGCGTCGAGCAACCCGATGCCGGGTCGGTCGAACCCGGATACGGTTTGAAAATCGGCTATTTCGCCCAGGAGCACGACACCCTCGACGACGCCGCGACGGTGTGGGAGAACATCCGGCACGCCGCGCCCGACTCCGGCGAGCAAGACCTGCGCGGCCTGCTCG
This sequence comes from uncultured Actinomycetota bacterium, assembly GCA_963741555.1. Taxonomy (GTDB): domain Bacteria; phylum Actinomycetota; class Actinomycetes; order Mycobacteriales; family Mycobacteriaceae; genus Mycobacterium. The sequence continues at coordinate 150,306 of CAVUIH010000004.1, forward strand.
GCGCGTTCATGTTCAGCGGTAGTCAGCTGGACCAACCGGCCGGAACGCTGTCCGGTGGTGAGAAGACCCGGCTCGCCCTCGCCGGTCTGGTGGCATCGACGGCCAACGTGCTGCTACTCGACGAGCCGACCAACAACCTCGACCCGGCGTCGCGCGAGCAGGTGCTGGACGCGTTGCGCAGTTACGCCGGCGCGGTGGTGCTCGTCACCCACGATCCGGGCGCCGCCGAAGCGCTCGATCCGCAACGCGTCGTGCTGTTGCCCGACGGCACCGAGGACCACTGGTCCGAGGAATACCGGGATCTCATCGAGCTGGCCTGACCGCCCAGACGCGCGGTCTTGCCGCTGTCGCAGGCGATTTCGTCAAAGCGGCCCGCCAACCGACTCGGCTTCCTAATCTGTGTGGTTTGGGGATCCTGTTCACATGGGGAGGGGCCGATGAGGAAATCGAAAAAACCACGCGATCAAGTGCTGCGCGAATTGCGTCACGCCTACGAGGGCGGGGCCAGCATCCGCACTCTGGTCGCGTCGACCGGTAGATCGTACGGATCGATCCACAGCATGCTTCGCGAATCGGGCACGACGATGCGTAGCCGCGGCGGGCCCAACCACCGCACCCGACCGCGCTAGTCCCGCGCCCACTCAGCGCTGTCGTACGGAACCCTCGACCAGATCGAGCACCGCGGTAAGCAGCTGAGTGTCTTCACCGGACGCCACCTTTGCCACCAGCCCGTCGAGAACCAGGTCCAGGTAGCACTGCAACACGTCGCTGGGAATGTCGTCACGCACTCGCCCGGCCTGCTTCTGCCGGCGCAACCGATCGGTCGTCGCCGCGGTCAGTTCTTCTGAGCGCTTCGTCCACTCCTTGTTGAACGCCGGATCGTGGCGCAGTTTGCGGGCGATCTCCAATCTCGTGGCCAGCCAGTCGAACTGGTCGGGGGCGGCCAGCATGTCACGCATGACCTGGACCAGACCTTCGCGCGAGGCGACGTCGGCCATCCGCTCGGCGTCCTCATGCGCCAACTCGAAGAACAGCGTGTCCTTGTCGCGAAAGTGGTGGAAGATCGCACCCCGCGACAGGCCGATCGCCTGCTCGAGGCGGCGCACCGTGGCCCCGTCGTAGCCGAACTCGGCGAAGCAGCCACGGGCGCCGTCAAGAATCTGACGGCGCCGGGCCTCCAGATGGTCCTGGCTGACCTTGGGCACGGCCGCTCCGCTCCGCTAACCCTTCGAGCTAGCTCGACCTGAGCATGTTGCGCAACACGTACTGCAAGATGCCGCCGTTGCGGTAGTAGTCGGCTTCACCGGGGGTGTCGATGCGCACCACCGCGTCGAATTCAATGGCCTTACCACCATCTTTGGCGGCTTTGACATGCACCGTCTTGGGCGTCTTGCCCTTGTTGAGTTCCTCGATGCCGGTGATGTCGAAGACCTCGGTGCCGTCCAGGCCCAGGTCCCCGGCCGACTTGCCCTCCGGGAACTGCAGCGGAATGACGCCCATGCCGATCAGGTTGGACCGGTGGATGCGCTCGAACGACTCGGTGATCACCGCCCGCACGCCCAGCAGCGATGTGCCCTTGGCTGCCCAGTCGCGTGACGAGCCGGACCCATACTCCTTGCCGCCCAGGACCACCAGCGGAATGTTTTGTGCCGCATAGTTTTGCGCCGCGTCGTAGATGAACGCCTGCGGGGCGCCGTCCTGGGTGAAGTCGCGGGTGTACCCACCCGAGACGTCATCGAGCAGCTGGTTGCGCAGCCGGATGTTGGCGAACGTGCCGCGAATCATCACCTCGTGGTTACCCCGTCGCGAACCGAAGGAGTTGTAGTCCTTGCGCTCCACGCCGTGCTCGTCAAGGTATTGCGCGGCGGGCGTTCCCGGCTTGATGCTGCTGGCGGGGGAGATGTGGTCGGTGGTCACCGAATCACCCAGCAGCGCGAGAACCCGAGCGCCGGTGATGTCGCTGACGGCCTCCGGGTCGGCGGGCATGCCCTCGAAGTACGGAGGTTTGCGCACGTACGTCGAATCCGGGCCCCACTCAAAGGTGTTACCGCTCGGGGTCGGAAGGTTGCGCCACCGCTCGTCGCCCTTGAACACGTCGGCGTAGTTGTCGACGAACATCTTCTGGTTGATCGACGAGGCGATGACGTCCGAGACGTCCTTCTGCGACGGCCAGATGTCTTTGAGGAAGACGTCATTGCCGTCTTTGTCGGTACCGAGCGGGTCAGAGTCGAAGTCGAAGTCCAGCGATCCGGCCAGCGCGTAGGCGACCACCAGCGGCGGGGAGGCCAGGTAGTTCATCTTCACGTCCGGGCTGATCCGGCCCTCGAAGTTCCGGTTACCCGACAACACCGCGGTCACGGTCAGGTCGTTGTCGTTGATGGCCTTCGAGATCTCCTCGGGCAGCGGTCCGGAGTTACCGATGCAGGTGGTGCAGCCGTAGCCGACCAGGAAGAAGCCCAGCTTCTCCAAATATGGCCACAGCCCGGCCTTGTCGTAGTAGGCGGTGACGACCTGCGAGCCCGGTGCCATCGAGGTCTTGACCCACGGCTTCGACGTCAGGCCCTTCTCCACGGCGTTGCGGGCCAGCAGTGCCGCGCCGAGCATCACCTCGGGGTTGGAGGTGTTGGTGCACGACGTGATCGCGGCGATCACCACCGCGCCGTGATCCAGCACGAATTCGCCGCGCTCGTCGGACTTGATGCGCACCGGGTTGGTAACCCGGCCGTTGGCGTTCTTGGCAGCCGAGTGCACGGGAGTGTCGTCGTGGTCGTCGGCATGGCCGTTCGTCGGCTGACCCGGGTCGCTGGCCGGAAACGTCTCGTCGATCGTCTCGTCGAGCTTGGAGTAGTCCTTCTTACCGGAGTCGTTGCCGACGTAGTCGGGGATCTGCTTGCGGAACGTGGACTTGGCTTCCGACAACACGATCCGGTCCTGCGGCCGCTTCGGGCCGGCGATCGAGGGCACCACCTCGGACAGGTCGAGCTCGAGGTATTCGGAGAACGCCGGCTCGTGCTCAGGGTCGTGCCACAGACCCTGCTCTTTGGCGTACGCCTCGACCAGGGCAACCTGCTCCGGTTTGCGGCCGGTGAACTTCAGGTAGTCGATGGTCTCTTGGTCGATCGGGAAAATCGCTGCGGTCGAACCGAATTCGGGGCTCATGTTGCCCAGGGTGGCGCGGTTGGCCAACGGCACCTCGGCTACGCCTTCGCCGTAGAACTCGACGAACTTGCCGACGACGCCGTGCTTGCGCAGTTTCTCGGTGACGGTGAGCACGACGTCGGTCGCGGTGACGCCCGGCTTGATCTCGCCGGTCAGCTTGAAGCCGACGACCCGGGGGATGAGCATCGACACCGGCTGACCGAGCATCGCGGCTTCGGCCTCGATGCCGCCGACACCCCAGCCCAGCACGCCGAGGCCGTTGACCATCGTGGTGTGCGAGTCGGTGCCGACGCAGGTGTCGGGGTAAGCCAGTCCGTTGCGGGCCATCACGACGCTGGCCAGGTACTCGATGTTGACCTGGTGCACGATGCCGGTGCCCGGCGGCACCACCTTGAAGTCGTCGAATGCGCCCTGGCCCCAGCGCAAGAACTGGTAGCGCTCGCCGTTGCGCTGGTATTCGATCTCGACGTTGCGCTCGAATGCATCGGCGGTGCCGAACACGTCGATGATCACCGAGTGGTCGATCACTAGGTCGGCGGGCGCCAACGGGTTGACCTTGTCGGGGTTGCCGCCCAGCTCGGCTACGGCCTCGCGCATGGTGGCGAGGTCGACGATGCAGGGCACACCGGTGAAGTCCTGCATGACGACGCGAGCGGGCGTGTACTGGATTTCGATGCTGGGCTCGGCCTTGGCGTCCCACTGGGCGATCGCCTGGATGTGGTCCTTGGTGATGTTGCTGCCGTCTTCGTTGCGTAGCAAGTTCTCGGCAAGCACTTTCAGGCTGTACGGAAGCTTCTCCGTGCCCGAAACCGCGTCTAGCCGGTAGATCTCGTAACTGTCTCCGCCGACCTTCAAGGTGTCACGGGCTCCGAACGAATTCACCGAATCTTTGCTGCTCACATCAACTCCCGAGATCTTGTTAGTCGGCGCCGACCCGCTGCGCCCGGTTACGCCGCGCTTACGATCACCGCTCGTCCTGCTCGCCGACGGGCCGTGTCGACGCGCGCTACCGAGTCTAACAGTACGCTTGTCCTGCATTCCGGCGGATCCGAATATCTCATTTCATCCACCCGGCGACCTGTCGTCACGCCGTCGTCGACGGGCGGATTAAAGTCGTCAACCGTGACCACACCGCACCCGCCGCTCTACATACCCGGCGAGATCTGCGGCACTGTCGGTGCCGACCCGGCGAGTAACCCCGATCAATGCCTGGCAATCGTCCAGCAGCAGGTCACGTCCGGCAACATCAGCGCGCCGCCGGCGGTCACCCCGGCGCTGCAGCAGGTGATCGACCGGGCCCATCACGACGGCATCGACCTCAAGATCGTCGTGCTGGACCACAATCCGCCGAACGACACCCCGCTGCGCGACATCGCGACAGTTGTCGGCGCCCAGCATCCGGACGCGACGGTGCTGGTGCTCAGCCCGAACTTCGTCGGCAGCTACAGCACTCACTTCCCGCGCTCCACACTCGAGATCGGTGAGGACAATGCCAAGACCGGCAACACCGTAGCGTCGGCGAACAACTTTCTGCATCAGCTGGAAACGCCGCAGTTTCCGTGGACCTCATTCACCATTGTGTTGTTGCTCGGGGTATTCGCAGCGGTGGCCGGAACGCGATTCCTGCAATTGCGTGCCAAGCGGGCAGCAACGCCGCAGGACAGGGCGGACGAGTCCGCTGAAAGCGCTGAACAGAGCGCCTAACTCGCCGTATTCATCTCGCGTCGCATAGCGCCGACGCTGCCACGGTAATCCGGGCAAATTAGCGATGTCACCGTTCGGTCACAGTTGTCGGACGAACTGATGCGTAATTTGTGACATAAGTTTCTATTGCTTCAGATGTGACTTACGGTGCAAGAGATGCTTTTGGTCTAGTCGTGCTTCCAGTGATAACTGGGCCGACACCCTCCGCCCGCGTTGAGCCAAGGAGATCCGAGTCGAATGAGACGCAAACCCCGCGGCTCGTCTATCCGATTGGCGACCGAGTTCACCCGCCGGATGAGTCCTGCGTTGCTCAGCGTCGCTTTAATGCTCACCGTCCCGGGCCTGGCCGAGGCCGATCCGGGTGCGGGGCCCGACGCGATGGCCAAGTTGATCGCCGACGTGGCGCAGGCCAACCAGCAGCTGCAGGACCTCAACGGGCAAATCGAATCGCAGCAGGAGAGCGTCAACAAGGCTGTGGTCGACGTCGAGACCGCGCGGGACAACGCGGCGACCGCACAGCATGATGTGGATGCCAGCCAGCGGTCGGTCAAAGATGCCGACGCCGCAATCGCCGCCGCCCAGAAGCGATTCGACCGTTTCGCGGTCGCCAGCTATGTCAGCGGTCCATCGGACGGCTACCTCACCGCGAGCAGCCCCGACGACATGATCGCGACGGCGGCCGCCGGTCAGACCTTGGCGGCCAGCTCGCGGGAGGTGATGGACAACCTGCTGCGGGCCCGCACCGAGCAACTGAACAAGGACTCGGCGGCGCGGTTGGCCAAGCAGAAAGCCGACAAAGCCGTCGTCGATGCACAGTCCAGCCAGAACGCGGCGGTGGCGGCCCTGACCGACGCCCACCGCCGGTTCGGCGCACAGCAGCAAGAGGTTATTCGCCTGGCCGATGAGCGTAATGCGGCCCAGGCCAGACTTGACGCCGCCCGCAGTTGGTCGGCACCCGCGGGCGGACCGGGTGCCGGACCGCGGGCGGCGTCAACTTCAGGGTCCCCCGGCGACCGTTGGGATCCGGCGGCGCCGGGCTCTCCCGGCCGGCCGACGGGCAGCAACGGCCAGTGGGACGGATGGGACCCGACCCTGCCGCAGGTACCCAGCGCCAACGTGCCCGGGGACCCGATCGCGATCCTCAACAAGGTCCTCGGGACGATGTCGACGTCGTCGGAAGTCACGTCCAACATGGGTCGCAGCTTCCTGCAGCAACTGGGCCTGGCGCCCACGCCGACCGGATTCACCAACGGGAAGATCCCGCGGGTGTACGGCCGGCAGGCCTCCGAATACGTGATCCGCCGCGGCATGTCGCAGATCGGCGTGCCCTATTCGTGGGGTGGCGGCACGGCCGCCGGGCCCGGTAAGGGCATCGACTCGGGATCGGGCACCACCGGGTTCGACTGTTCGGGTCTGGTGCTGTATTCGTTCGCCGGGGTCGGCATCAAGCTTCCGCACTACTCGGGTGCGCAGTACAACCTGGGCCGCAAGATCCCGTCCTCGCAGATGCGCCGCGGCGACGTCATCTTTTACGGCCCTGGCGGCAGTCAGCACGTCACGATCTATCTGGGCCAGGGCCAGATGCTCGAGGCCCCCGATGTCGGTCTGAAGGTTCGTGTCGCGCCGGTCCGCACCAGCGGTATGACGCCGTACGTGGTCCGCTACATCGAATACTGACGCGTGAAAGGTGTTATGCGCCACTGGTTTACACGTGGTAACGGCATGCGCTGGACCAGGCTGGTCTGGCCGGTGCTTGCTGTCCTCGGTCTGCTGATCGCCCTCGCTGTTCCTGCTGACGCCGAGGACGGTGCCTGGGACCCGACGCTGCCGCCGGTGATCAGTGCCGGCGCCCCCGGAGACCCGCTTGCCGTCGCCAACCAGTCTCTGCAGGCCACCGCCAACGCCACCCAGACGACGCTCGACCTCGGCCGCCAGTTTCTCGGTGGACTGGGGATCAACCTGGGCGGCAGTGACGGCGGTGGCACCAGTCCCAGCAAGATCCCCAGGGCCAACGGGCGACAGGCGATCGAATACGTCATCCGTCGCGGTGCCTCGCAGATGGGAGTGCCGTACTCGTGGGGTGGCGGGACGCTCGACGGCCCCAGCAAGGGAATCGACTCCGGTGCCAACACCGTCGGGTTCGACTGCTCGGGCCTGGTTCGGTACAGCTTCGCCGGGGTCGGCGTGCTGATTCCGAGGTTCTCCGGTGACCAGTGGAAGGCCGGTCGACACATTCCACCTTCGCAGGCCAGGCGCGGCGATCTCATCTTCTACGGCCCCGGCGGCGGTCAGCACGTGACCATCTACCTGGGTAACGGCCAGATGCTGGAGGCCTCCGGTAGCGCAGGCAAGGTTACGGTCAGTGCGGTGCGGAAGTCGGGTATGACGCCGACGTTGACCCGGATCATCGAGTACTGACGCACCCGCCTCGGGTGTAGGGGTGAGTGGCCACGTCGACGGATCGCAAGTGGCCTGGAATAGTTGGACAAAGAGCACGCCGCTGCCCCGCGACTTTCGTCGTGCGAGCATTCGTGTCTGATCGAACGTTGGAGGGTTTAAGCCGTGGAGGGTGAGCAATGACATCAGCAGGCGGATCGCCCCCGGGCACCGGCAGTTACTCGGGTCCGGGCGGCGCCCCGACCGCTCCCGCCCACGCAGCACCGTCCGGCGGCGGCAACGGGCTGGCCGCCGAGGTGCACACCCTGGAACGGGCCATCTTCGAGGTCAAGCGCATCATCGTGGGCCAGGACCAGCTCGTCGAGCGGATGCTCGTCGGTTTGTTGTCCAAGGGCCACGTGCTGCTGGAGGGTGTGCCCGGTGTCGCCAAGACGCTGGCCGTCGAGACCTTCGCGAAGGTGGTCGGCGGGACCTTCGCACGCATCCAGTTCACTCCCGACCTGGTGCCCACCGACATCATCGGTACCCGCATCTACCGGCAGGGCAAGGAGGAGTTCGACACCGAACTCGGTCCGGTGGTGACCAACTTCCTGCTCGCCGACGAGATCAACCGTGCGCCGGCGAAGGTGCAGTCGGCTCTGCTGGAGGTCATGCAGGAACGCCAGGTGTCGATCGGCGGCAAGAGATTCCCGTTGCCCAACCCGTTCCTGGTCATGGCAACCCAGAACCCGATCGAACACGAGGGCGTCTATCCGCTGCCCGAGGCGCAGCGGGACCGCTTCCTGTTCAAGATCAACGTCGGCTACCCGTCGCCGGAAGAAGAGCGGGAGATCATCTACCGGATGGGCGTCAAGCCCCCGGAGCCCAAACAGATCCTGGAGACCGGTGATCTGCTGCGGCTGCAGGATCTCGCCGCGAACAACTTCGTCCACCACGCGCTGGTCGACTACGTGGTGCGCGTCGTGATCGCCACCCGTCACCCTGAGCAGCTCGGCATGAACGACGTCAAGAGCTGGATCTCGTTCGGCGCTTCACCGCGTGCGTCGCTGGGCATCATCGCCGCTTCGCGCTCACTGGCGTTGGTGCGTGGACGCGACTACGTGATCCCGCAAGACATCGTCGAGGTGATCCCCGATGTGCTTCGACACCGGTTGGTGCTCACCTACGACGCGCTGGCCGACGAGATCTCGGCGGACATCGTGATCAACCGGATCCTGCAGACCGTGGGTATGCCGCAGGTGAACGCCGTTCCGCAACAGGGTCGTTCGGTACCTCCGGCGATGCAGGCCGCGGGTGCGGCTAGCGGTCGGTGACCGAACCCAACCCCGCCGCGGACCCGTCTGCGGCCAACCGTCCGCCGTCCATGCAGCGCGGGCAGATCGATGACCCCAAACTGTCGGCGGCACTGCGGACCCTCGAACTGACGGTCAAACGCAAGCTCGACGGCGTGCTGCACGGCGACCACCTCGGCCTGATCCCGGGCCCGGGTTCGGAGCCGGGGGAGTCGCGCGAGTATCAGCCGGGCGACGACGTGCGCCGGATGGATTGGGCGGTGACCGCGCGTACCAACCACCCGCACGTCCGGCAGATGATCGCCGACCGCGAGTTGGAAACCTGGCTGGTGGTCGACATGTCGGCAAGTCTGGACTTCGGCACCGCGGTCTGCGAGAAGCGCGACCTGGCGGTGGCTGCGTCAGCCGCCATCACATTCCTCAACAGCGGCGGGGGAAACCGTCTTGGCGCGCTGATTGCCAACGGTGACAAGATAACTCGCGTGCCAGCCCGCTCTGGACGTCAGCACGAGCAGACGCTGCTGCGCACCATCGCCACGATGCCCAAGGCGCCGGTCGGGGTTCGTGGGGACCTGTCGGTGGCCATCGACGCATTGCGGCGCCCGGAACGCCGACGGGGGATGGCGGTCATCATCAGCGACTTCCTCGGCCCGATCAACTGGATGCGTCCGCTGCGTGCGATCGGCGCCCGCCACGAGGTGCTCGGCATCGAGGTGCTCGACCCCCGTGACGTCGAGCTACCCGACGTCGGCGATGTCATCCTGCAGGACGCCGAATCCGGCCGCACGCGCGAGTTCACCATCGACGAGCAGCTGCGCGACGACTTCGCCAAGGCGGCCGCGGCGCATCGCGCCGACGTGGCCCGCACACTGCGCAGCTGCGGAGCGCCGCTGCTGTCGCTGCGCACTGACCGAGATTGGATTGCCGACATCGTCCGTTTCGTCGAATCCCGCCGACGCGGGGCACTGGCGGGGCGCCAGTGACTCGCGCTTTTCACGAGTCGGGCTCTAAGAAGACGGGTCTGTTATGACGTTGCCGTTGCTCGGGCCGATGACCTTGTCGGGTTTCGCCCACGCATGGTTCTTCTTGTTCGTGCTGCTCATTCTGGGACTGGTGGCGCTGTACGTCATCGTCCAGGTGACTCGGCAGCGCCGGATGCTGCGCTTCGCCAACATGGAGTTGCTGGAAAGCGTTGCGCCCAAACAGCCAAGCCGGTGGCGGCATCTGTCGGCCATCCTGCTGGTCGCGGCGTTGCTGCTGTTCACGATCGCGATGGCCGGGCCGACCCATGACGTGCGAATTCCCCGCAACCGGGCGGTCGTCATGCTGGTCATCGACGTCTCGCAGTCCATGCGCGCCACCGACGTCGAGCCCAACCGGATGGCCGCCGCCGAGGTGGCTGCCAAGGAGTTCGCCGGCGAACTGACTCCCGGCATCAACCTCGGGCTGATCGCCTACGCGGGCACGGCGACCGTTCTGGTTCAACCGACGACCAACCGGGACTCGACCAAAGCCGCGCTGGACAAGCTTCAGTTCGCCGACCGCACCGCGACCGGTGAGGGCATTTTCACGGCGCTGCAGGCGATCGCCACCGTCGGCGCCGTGATCGGTGGGGGCGACACTCCGCCGCCGGCACGCATCGTGCTGTTCTCCGACGGTAAAGAGACGATGCCGACCAACCCGGACAACCCGAAGGGTGCGTTCACCGCGGCCCGCACCGCGAAGGACCAGGGCGTGCCGATCTCGACGATCTCGTTCGGCACGCCGTATGGCTTCGTCGAGATCAACGGCCAACGTCAGCCGGTGCCGGTCGACGACAGCACGATGAAAAAAGTTGCCGAACTGTCCGGCGGCAACCACTATGACGCCGCGAACTTGCAAGAGCTCAAGCAGGTCTATGCCTCGCTGCAGCAGCAGATCGGCTACGAGACCATCAAGGGCGACGCCAGCGTCGGCTGGCTGCGACTGGGTTCGCTGGTGCTCGCACTGGCCGCGTTCGCGGCCCTGCTGATCAACCGGCGGTTGCCGACCTAGCGCTGCCGCGCACCGCGGCCGGGCGATTTCGGCCTTGCCGCGGTGAGGCGATAGGTTGTCGGGGTGTCTGACGTTGCCACTGAGAAAGCCCCCGACGCCACGGAACAGTCCGGCGCCGTCAAGCCGCCGTTCGTCTCCCGGTCAGTGTTGGTGACCGGAGGTAATCGGGGGATCGGGCTCGCGATCGCCCAGCGATTGGCTGCCGACGGCCACAAGGTGGCCGTCACGCACCGCGGATCCGGGGCGCCCGAGGGGCTGTTCGGCGTTGAGTGTGACGTCACCGACAACGACGCCGTCGATCGCGCTTTCAAAGAGGTCGAGGAGCACCAGGGTCCGGTCGAGGTGGTGGTGTCCAACGCCGGGGTTTCCGCAGACGCGTTTCTCATCCGGATGACCGAAGAGAGATTCGAAAAGGTCATCGACGCCAACCTCACCGGGGCGTTCCGGGTTGTCCAGCGCGCCTCGCGCAGCATGCAGCGAAAGCGGTTCGGCCGGTTGATCTTCATCGGTTCGGTGTCCGGCATGTGGGGCATCGGCAACCAGGCCAATTACGCGGCCTCCAAGGCCGGTGTTATCGGTATGGCCCGCTCGATCGCACGGGAACTGTCCAAGGCCGGGGTGACGGCCAACGTGGTCGCCCCGGGCTACATCGACACCGACATGACCCGCTCGCTGGATGAGCGGATCCAGGAGGGGGCGCTGGACTTCATCCCCGCGAAGCGGGTAGGTACGGCCGCCGAGGTCGCCGGGGTGGTCAGCTTCCTGGCGTCCGAGGATGCCAGCTACATCTCCGGTGCGGTCATCCCGGTCGATGGCGGCATGGGCATGGGCCACTGACGATTACACGATCGAAGGACGGATATGGCAGGACTGCTCGAAGGTAAACGGATCCTGGTCAGCGGGATCATCACCGACGCGTCGATTGCGTTTCACATCGCCCGTGTGGCGCAGGAACAGGGCGCGCAGCTGGTGCTGACCGGATTCGACCGGTTGCGGCTGATCCAGCGCATCGCCGACCGGCTGCCGGAGAAGGCGCCGCTGGTCGAACTCGACGTGCAGAACGAAGAGCATCTGGCCACGCTGGCAGAGCGCGTGACGGCCGAGATCGGCGAGGGCAACAAGCTCGACGGCGTCGTGCACTCGATCGGGTTCATGCCGCAGACCGGAATGGGGATCAACCCATTCTTCGATGCGCCCTACGAAGACGTCTCCAAAGGCATTCACATCTCGGCATATTCGTATGCGTCGCTGGCAAAAGCGCTGTTGCCGATCATCAACCCGGGCGGCTCCATCGTCGGGATGGACTTCGACCCGACCCGGGCGATGCCGGCATACAACTGGATGACGGTGGCCAAGAGCGCGCTGGAGTCGGTCAACCGGTTCGTCGCGCGCGAGGCCGGTAAGCACGGTGTGCGCTCGAATCTGGTTGCTGCAGGCCCGATCCGGACATTGGCCATGAGCGCCATTGTCGGTGGCGCGCTCGGCGACGAGGCCGGCGCGCAGATGCAGCTGCTCGAAGAGGGCTGGGATCAGCGGGCGCCCATCGGGTGGAACATGAAGGACCCGACGCCGGTTGCCAAGACGGTCTGCGCCCTGCTCTCCGAGTGGTTGCCGGCGACCACCGGAACCATCGTGTACGCCGATGGCGGCGCCAGCACGCAGTTGCTTTAGCACGTAATGGATTTCGACGCCGTCCTGCTGCTGTCCTTCGGAGGCCCGGAAGGGCCGGAGCAGGTGCGCCCGTTTCTGGAGAATGTCACCCGCGGCCGCAACGTGCCGCCAGAACGTCTCGACGACGTGGCCGAGCATTATCTGCACTTCGGCGGGGTGTCGCCGATCAACCGGATCAACCGGGCGCTCATCGACCAGATACGCGTGGAACTCGCAGAGCGCGGCGCGGACCTCCCGGTCTACTTCGGCAACCGCAACTGGCAGCCCTACGTCGAGGACACCGTTGCGACCATGCGGGACAACGGCATCCGGCGCGCGGCGGTCTTCGCCACGTCGGCGTGGAGCGGTTACTCCAGCTGCACCCAGTATGTCGAGGACATCGCCCGCGCGCGCGAGGCTACCGGCCCGGATGCCCCGGAGTTGGTGAAACTGCGGCCTTACTTCGACCATCCGCTCTTCGTGGAGATTTTCGCCGACACCGTGACCGCCGCGGCCGCTGAACTGTCCGGCGACGCGCGGCTGATCTTCACGGCACACTCGGTCCCGGTGGCGGCCGACCAGCGCTGCGGTCCGCGGCTGTACAGCCGCCAGGTCGCCTACGCCGCGAGCCTGGTCGCCGCGTCGGCCGGATACGACGACTACGACCTGGCCTGGCAGTCGCGATCTGGTCCGCCGCAGGTGCCGTGGCTGGAACCCGATGTCGGCGATCATGTTTCGGCGCTGACTGCGGCCGGGACCAGGGAAGTCATCGTCTGCCCGATCGGATTTGTCGCCGACCATATCGAGGTGGTGTGGGACCTCGACGAGGAGCTGCGGAGTCAGACCGATGCGGCAGGGGTGGCGTTGGCGCGGGCGTCCACCCCGAACGCCGACCCGCGGTTCGCCCGGCTCGCAGTGGATCTGATCGATGAACTTCGCGACGACGCCGCGCCGGCGCGGGTGACGGGACCGGATCGAGTGCCCGGCTGCTCGGCCAGCATCAACGGCGAACCGTGTCGCGCACCGCACTGCGTCGCGCAGAACCCTGCCGACTAGCGACCGGTCAGTTCTGCCAGGCGGCCTGCAGAATCGCGCTCAGCGCAGCCATTCTCGCCGATCGCACCACCGCGGCCAGCGGTCGCAGCGCATCGGTGGCGATTTGCGCTTCGGACAGCGACTGGGTGCCGATCCGGGTCAGCCCGGCGCTGACGGTGATGATCGCGTCCACATGTGCGGCGTTCTCCAGCACACGCAGTGCGCGCGACGGCGCAGGCTCGGGAACCTGATGCTGCCGTGTGGATTCCAGCAACTGCTCCACCATCCCGCGCGGATCGTCGACGTCGACGCCGGCTGATCCCAGCCCGATCGTGGTCAGCGCATCGGCTGCGGACCGAACCGCCAGCCGCAACGCGTATTCGGCCTCGCCGAGCTCGGTCCGGTCGAAGGCCGGGCCGCCCGGCAACGAGTACACAGTCCACGACAGCGCGCACATTTCGGGTATCTCGAGTTCGTCGTCGGATTCGTCGTACCCGAATTCGGGCACCAGTCCGACTGAGACGCCGGGGTCGTGGGGATGGGTGACGATGACCGCCTCACCGGCGGCCAACGCGTCGCGCTCGAACTGTGTTCCAGGTGTCAGCCCGCGGACATCGCCGGGAACCGGCAGCACCACCTGGATCGACGGTGAGCCCGTCATCGCCCGTCCCGCCGCGGTCCGCAGCGTCTGCAGCAGCGACACTGTACCGGCGTCGTGCACATCGGGCCACGGCAGCCCAGTGTGGCCTGCGGCGACGGAATCGTAGGCGGTCACCGAATGTATTGGTGCCCAACATGACAACGCGTCAAGGACGTCGTCGGGCGCGGCCTTGCCGGCAAGCCAGGCATTGGCCCACACCGAGAGCGTCGCACTGGGGCACCACATGGTCACGCAGTCTAGTTGTTCGCCGTGGGCGCGGCCGATCTCGCGTTATCCTGACGGCATGTCTGCGGCCGTGATCTGGCTGATCGTCGCATTGGGGCTGGCCGGCGCGGAGGCGCTGACCGGCGACATGTCGTTGCTGATGCTGGGTGGCGGCGCGCTGGCGGCTGCCGGATCCAGCTTGCTGGATGTGCCGATCTGGGCCGAAGGTGCGGTATTCCTGGTTGTCTCCGTCCTGCTGCTGGTGCTGGTCCGGCCCGTGCTGCGACGGCGGATGACCCCGCAAAGTCTTCCAACCGGCGTCAAAGCGCTGGAGGGGAAAAACGCCTTGGTGCTCGATCGCGTAGCCCGCGACGAGGGTCAGGTGAAAGTTGATGGCCAAGTCTGGACCGCGAGGCCATTCAACGACGGTGATGTGTTCGAACCCGGCGAGCTGGTGACCGTGATGAATATCGACGGGGCCACAGCAGTGGTCTGGAAGAACTCGTAACCCTTTCGAAGCAATAGGAGAAATTCCAATGGCCTTTCTGGCACTTTTCGCCGTCCTGGTGATCTTCGCGGTCATCGTGGTGGCCAAATCGGTCGCGCTGGTCCCGCAGGCCGAAGCTGCGGTGATCGAACGGCTCGGCCGCTACAGCCGCACCATCAGCGGGCAGCTCACCCTGCTGGTGCCCTTCATCGACCGGGTCCGCGCCCGGGTCGATCTGCGCGAACGGGTGGTGTCGTTTCCGCCGCAGCCGGTGATCACCGAAGACAACCTGACGCTCAACATCGACACCGTCGTCTACTTCCAGGTCACCGTAATCCGCAGGCCGCGGTGTACGAGATCAGCAACTACATCGTCGGCGTCGAGCAGCTCACCACGACCACCCTGCGCAACGTGGTCGGCGGCATGACGCTGGAGCAGACCCTGACCTCCCGGGACCAGATCAACAGCCAGCTGCGCGGCGTGCTCGACGAGGCCACCGGCCGCTGGGGCCTGCGGGTGGCCCGGGTGGAGCTGCGCAGCATCGACCCGCCGCCGTCGATCCAGGCCTCGATGGAAAAGCAGATGAAGGCCGACCGGGAGAAGCGCGCGGTGATCCTGACCGCCGAAGGCATGCGGCAGGCCGCGATCACGCAGGCCGAGGGGGAGAAGCAGTCCCAGATCCTGGCTGCTGAGGGCGCCAAGCAAGCCGCGATCCTGGCCGCCGAGGCCGACCGGCAGTCCCGCATGCTGCGTGCCCAAGGTGAGCGAGCGGCGGCCTACCTGCAGGCGCAGGGTCAGGCGAAGGCGATCGAGAAGACGTTTGCGGCCATCAAGGCCGGCCGGCCCACCCCGGAGATGCTGGCCTACCAGTACCTGCAGACGCTGCCGAAAATCGCGCAAGGTGATGCCAACAAGGTGTGGGTGGTGCCCAGCGACTTCGGTACGGCGTTGCAGGGCTTCACCAAGTTGCTCGGGGCTCCGGGCGATGACGGTGTGTTCCGCTTCGTGCCGTCGCCCGCCGATGCCACCCCGCCGTCAGACCACGACGACGAGGATGTGGCGGGCTGGTTCTCGACCGAGACCGACCCGGCGATCGTCAAAGCGGTGGCCAAGGCAGAAGCAGACGCCCGCACGCCCGTCGAGGGCAATCTGCCACCGCAGCACGAATTGAGACAATGACGTGAGCGCGCTGACCTCACCGAAAACCTATGCGGCGCTGGCCGCATTCCAGGCCGCCGACGCGGTGGCGTGCGGAATCCCGATTCCACCGATCGCCAAAACCCTTGACACTCTTGGCGTTCCACAAGACATTCGATGGATACTGCCGGCATCGAAGGCGGCCTCGGTGATCGGATTGCTGTCGGCGAGCAGGATCCCGGCGCTGGCTCGGCTGACCACGGCCATGCTGACGGTGTACTTCGTGCTTGCCGTCGGTGCGCATATCCGCGTGCGCGACCGCGTCGTGAACGCCATTCCGGCAGCGTCGTTTTTGGCCACCTACGCGATCCTGACGGTACGAGGGCCGGCGGCCGATTAGCCGAATCGCAGTTCGACCATGGGTAGCGTCGTGTCGGTCGCCGAGATTTCGCTGCCGAGAGTCTGCTCCAGCACAGTTTTGAATTGCTCCCAAGCCCGTGGATGCGCGCTGATGTATGCGCAGAGCGCCTGGTCGGCTTCCGCCTGTGTCAAGATCCGTGCGGTGGCCGGCGCGGGCGCACGGCTTCCGATGAACACCCGCACCTGCGGGTCGACGGCAATGTTTCGGAACCACTGAGCCTTCTTGCCGAAGCCGGACGCAACGACATACACGTCTTGCGCGGGATGGCCGACGACTTCGAGGACCACATAACGCCGCGCCCCGGAAACTCGACCGACGTGCTCCAGCATCAGCATGCGCGAGCCGAACAACGCCCCGGCACGAGCCTTGTAGATCCAGACCGGAGCCCGCATGAGTATGCGGGATCGCAGGATGCGTGCACCGAAGGAGGCCAGCCGCGACGGCGGCGGTACCGCGGACATGATGACCCCATTTCGGTGTGACGAACTCGTTGCGAACCGGTACGCGACTGCACGAGGTGACGATCGGCTTCGTCAACGTTCGACGGGGCGAACCGCTGGACCTACGGTGGATATCCGGTCGTGAACACGTTTCGTTAGCGGCGTTGATCACTGTTGCGTTCAATCCGGCAGGTAATGGGTACCTAAGCTCGCGATGAACACTGCACGCCGGTTGACCGGTTTCAGTCAGCGGCGTCGGCGCAGATGGACCCGTGACCAGATTCAGGTCACCGACCCCGAGATGACCCGGCAGTCCATCAAGGGCGCCTCGATCGGCAATTTCATGGAGTGGTACGACTTCGGCGTCTACGGCTACATCGCCACCACGATCGCCCAGGTCTTCTATCCCGGCGACAGCGTCAGCGCGGTCCACTTGATCGCGACCTTCAGTACGCTGGCAGCGGCGTTCGTCGTGCGTCCGCTCGGCGGTTTCATCTTCGGCCCGCTCGGTGATCGCGTCGGGCGCAAACGGGTGCTGATGATCACGATCGTGCTGATGACGATAGGTACGACGGGCACGGGGCTGCTGCCGGGCTACAGCGCCATCGGCATCTGGGCGCCGATCCTGCTCGTCCTCGGACGCGTCTTTCAGGGGCTGTCCACCGGCGGCGAATACGTCGGCGCGATGACGTACGTCGTCGAGCAGGCTCCCGACCGCAAGCGCGGGATGGTCGTCGGTTTTCTGCCGCTGGGCAACCTCGGGGGTTTCATCGCCGCGGGCTTGCTGGTCACCGCGCTGCAGACGTGGCTGCCCAGCCACGACTGGCTCAGCTGGGGTTGGCGGGTGCCGCTGCTGTTGAGCGCCCCGCTGGGCGTTGTCGCGGTGTACATGCGGATGCGGCTCGAGGAGTCGCCCGCCTTTCAGGAAGCGCAGCAGAACGCGGAAACCGCCGGCGAGGAACCGCAGAACTACCGCCGCACCATCGCCGAGCAGTGGAAGCCGATGCTGATCTGCGCGGCTCTGGTGTACACGGCCAATGCCGCCGATTACATGCTCACCGGCTACCTGCCGACCTACCTCAAGGTCGTCGTCCATATCGGCCATACCGCCGGGCTGGTGATGATCACCGGGACGCTGACGATCCTCGCCATGCTGCTGGTGTTCGTCGCCGCTCTGTCCGACCGCATCGGCGTCAAACCGATCATGGGGACGGGTTGCGGATTGCTGATCGTGGGGTCGATCCCGGCGTTCCTGCTCATCCGCCACGGCAGCGGCTACCCGCTGATCTTCATCGGTGTGCTGCTGATCGGGCTGATGGAGCTGTGTTTCGACAGCACGTCGCCCGCGACGATGCCCGCGCTGTTTCCCACCAACGTGCGCTACGGGGCGCTCGCGATCGCCTACAACATCTCGATCTCGGCGCTCGGCGGAACTAGCCCGTTGATCGCCCAGGCGCTGGTGTCGGGCACCGGCAACGTCATGATGCCGGCCTACATGCTGATCGTCGCGGGTCTGGTAGGTGCCGTCACCCTGGTGTTCACGCCTGAGGTCGCGGGCAAGCGACTGCCCGGATCACCACCAACCGTCGAGACCGAACAAGAGGCCCGTGAGCTGGTGGAGGGCTTCGACTAGCCCCTAGTGCGGAGTGCCCGGCGGGCACGGCGGCGGATAGACCGGCACCCCGCCACCGCCTCGGGCGCTGCCCGGTCCGACGCGGCCGTACGGCCAGCACTTCATCGCCTTGTGCGGCGCGGGGTTTGCTGGTGCGTCTGAGCCAGGTGGGGCCGGTGGCGGGTCCAGCGGTGCGGCGTTGACGGGTCCCGCCCCGAACGTCAGTGCGGCGGCCAAAGCTGCCGCAGCTGTAACGAAATGTCTTGTGCCCATGAGCATCTCCCCGATGGTTACTACGCGGGCTACCAGCTAACTGGGCGGGTCAGGGTGGAAATACCACCGCAACGGGAAACAGCTACTGTCTGGCCTCTGCAAGTTATTTCACTTTTTTAAGTGTATAGATCAGCCGCGGCGGCTGCCAGGCCCGCTGTGGATACACGGGTCAGGGTGTGCGGGCGACATCGGCGGGCCGGTCGGAGATGGCGAGGGTCAACTGGCTGGGTTGCGACCAACTCACTGAGCGGGATAAGGATTACCCGCGCAGCGTCGCCCCTGCGGCATCGTCGACGTCCGTCGTCGCGACCCGGCGATGCCGTCGGTGTTGACGAATCTCATACGCCAGCAACGCAATCCC
This sequence comes from uncultured Actinomycetota bacterium, assembly GCA_963741555.1. Taxonomy (GTDB): domain Bacteria; phylum Actinomycetota; class Actinomycetes; order Mycobacteriales; family Mycobacteriaceae; genus Mycobacterium. The sequence goes on from CAVUIH010000004.1 coordinate 169,173, forward strand.
GACGAAGCCGGTGCACAGCGACACCAAGACAAGTAGCGGGCTGACGTGACCGGTGAGCGCATCGCCGAGGATCACCACGGCCGCTGTCCCGGGAAGCAGACCCGCGACCGTGGCCAGTGTGTAGGGCAGCACCCGCACCGCCGACGCCCCGACGGCGTAGTTCAGCGGCGCGAACGGCACCGCGGGAATCAGCCGCAACGAGACGACCGCCACCCAGCCGCGGTCACGCAGTCGGGTGTCGAGCGCGTCGACCGCCTGATGGCGGACCAACCTGTTGAGTTGCCAACCCGCGGCTCGGACCAACAGCAGCGCGAGCACCGCGCTGGCCGTGCTGGCGACCACCGCCAGCGTCACCCCGAGTAGCGGCCCGAACAGCAGCCCGGCGGCCAACGTGAACGCGGTGCGGGGAAACGGCAGCACCGTCACCACGATGTGGGCGCCCAGGAACACCAGCGGCAACCACGGGCCCATCGACATCGACCAGTCACGCAATTGCACCGCCGAGGGAAGCCGGACCAGCAACGCGACGGCGACCAGGCCGGCCATCACCGCGCCCGTCAGCACCAACCGGCGCGTGGACACCTGCCGCACCGTTGCGACAACCGCGGTGCCCAGCGGTCGCAGCGTGTCGGCGGTCGTGCTGATGGCGTGCCGTGTCACGAGATTAAGCGTACGGTCCTGGGTCAGCGGACGATCAACGACAGCAGCCTTCTGCCCAATGGCAATGCCACGGAGTCGTTTTCAGTTCGCACCGTCACCTTTCGGCCCGACCGTCGGCGTAGCTCGCGCTGTAGCTTGTCGTGCAGGGTGGCCGCGGCCGACGGGCAGCCGTGGCAGGCGCCCGACAACCGCACGTTGACGTTGTCGCCGTTCACCGATACCAATTCGATCGACCCGCCGTGCGATTCGGCGAGGGAGCCGATCGGGCCGGCGAGCAACTCGGCGGCGATCGCCCTCAGTCGACCGCTGTCATCCAGTGCGGTATCCACCTGCCAGCCCGCCGGTTCCAGCAGCGCGTCGCAGAGCGCGTCGCGGATGTCGTCGCCCGACTCGCGCCAACTGCGGTCCGCCCGCAGCGAAATCAGCACATCCGTTGCGCGGACCGTCGATCTCGTCGATCACCCCGTCGCGCAGCAGCGCGCCGAGACGCCCGGGCGCCGTCCGCACCGTGCCACGGGCCGGCAGTCGGTCAGCCGCGACGACCCAGCGCAGCTGCTGTGGGTTCGCCGTGGCGGTGGCGTGGATCGGGATCATGCGGCCAGACCCAACGCGATTGAGCGCGCGGCGAACGCCATCACCCAGGCCAGGACGAACATGTACGTGAACGCGAAGGCGGGCCAACGCCAGGTGTTGGTTTCGCGGCGCATCACCGCGATCGTCGACATGCACTGCAACGCGAACATGAAGTACACCATCAATGCGATGACCGTGGGGGCGGTGAACACCCGATGGCCGTGTTCGTCGGTCATGCCGGCCAGCGCTTGGCGGGGATGTTCGGGATCGGCCGCCGCCGACACCTGACCCAGCGTCGAGACGAATACCTCGCGCGCCGAGAGCGAACCGACCAGCGCGATGTCGGTGCGCCAGTCGAAACCCAGCGGCGCGAAGACCGGCTCGACGGCGTGGCCCACATCGGCGGCGTAGCTGTGGTTCATTACATACGCCGTCGCATCGGTCGTCGACATTCCCTGCGTCTGCGCCTCCCGGACCGGCAGACTGAGCAACGCCCACAGCACCAGCGACGTGCCCAGAATGATGGTGCCCGCCTTGCGCAGAAACATGCTGGCGGCGCTCCACATCGCGGCCAGCATCGCCTGCGGCGACGGGAGCCGATATGGCGGAAGCTCCATGGTGAACGGCAGCAGATCGCCGCGCAGAACCGTGGACTTGACCAGCAGCGCCGCGATCAGCGCGGACAACCCGCCGCCCAGGTACAACAGGAACATCGTCACGCCCTGCGCGCTGAACCCCCACCAGTGCGTCTGCGGCGCGATCATCAGGCCGATCAGCAACGTGTACACGGGAAGCCGCGCCGAGCAGGTCATCAGCGGCGCGGTGACGATGGTGGCGATCCGGTCTCGCGACGACGGCAGCGTCCGGGTCGCCATGATGCCCGGGATCGCGCAGGCATAGGACGACAGCATCGCGACGAAGGCGCGGCCCTCCAGCCCGGTCTTGGCCATCACCCGATCCATCAGGAACGCCGCGCGTGACATGTAGCCGACGTTTTCCAGAAACGCGAGCAGACAGAACAACAGCACGATCTGCGGAATGAACTGCAGCACGGTGCCGACCCCGCCGATGATGCCCTGGCTGAGCAGGCCACGGACTATCGCGTTGCCGACGTGCCCGGCGACCTGGATTCCCAGCCAGGTCAGTCCGCGCCCGATGCCGTCCCGCAGCGGCGCTGCGGCAGTGAACAGAACTTGAAAGAAGTAGAACATCACGGCGAAGAAGATGACGGTGCCCCAGAGCGGGTGCAGCAACACCCGGTCGATTCGGCGTGTGCGCCGGTCGGCTTGTGGTGCAGCGTAATCGGCAGCGTCGAGTACGGATTGGCCCCAGGCGTCGATGGCTTGTGGGTCCGGCGGCGGAAGGACTGGCGGTCGCTGCCACCGCTCGAACGACGCCAGCTGTGCCCGTAGGGCGTCGATGCCCGACCCGCGATGCGCGACGACCGCGGTCACCGGAATGCCCAGCGCCGTCGACAACGCCTTGACGTCGATGCGTCCGCCTCGGGTGGTCAGCTCGTCGCCCATGGTCAGTGCCAGCAGGCACGGCAGATCGAGCCGCAGCACCTGGCCGATCAGCAAGATCGACCGGCGCAGCGTGGTGACGTCGGCGACCAGCACCACCGCGTCAGGCCGATCGATGCCCTGATATTTGCCGGCGAGCAGGTCGGTCACCACCTGCTCGTCCGGACTGATCGGGTCGAGGCTGTAGGTGCCCGGCAGGTCTTCCACGGCGATCGGTACGCCGTCAACGCTCGTGGTGCCGACGCTGCCGCCCGACGGTGACGCCCGGGTAATTGCCGGTCTTGGCGCGTAATCCGGTCAGATGGTTGAAGACGCTGGTCTTGCCGGCGTTGGGGCTGCCGATCAACGCCACGCGCCGGATGCCGGCAATGGCGACCGGAGTAGCGGAGACGTCGTGGCACGCTGTCATTCGATGGCTTCCAGGGCGACTTCGATCAGCTCGGCCTCGCGGCGCCGCAGGCATAGTTCGGTGTCCTGGACCCGGTATACGGTTGGGTCGCCGAGCGGCGCGCGCCGGATCACGTCGACGCGGGCTTGTGGTCGAAAACCTAACTGCCCCAGCCGATTGGCCACTGCTGGGTTGGCTTGCGGGACGGTGCCGACCACGGTCGCCTGTCGTCCGGGCGCCAGTTGGGCGAGCACGATCACCGAGCCGGATTGATCGCGTGTGCTCTGTGGCGGAGTACGCATGATCGCCCTAACGTTAGCTGCCCTACCTTCGTAAGGTACTCCTGACTTCCCCGGGGCCGTCGTGGCTCGTCTAGCCTGCTGGACGCGGGGTGTGCGGTGACCCCGAAGAGGATCATTTAGCCTGGTTGTCTGGTGGCAGACCAGCGTCGGACTGTCACAGCTGGGACAAGGAGCCGCCGGTGTCAGTCGATGTGTCCGCTGAACCTGCCGACCTCGCGCAGGGTCGTGCGCGATGGCGCAAGGCAGTGGCCGGGGTGCTGGCCAAGAGCACGCGGCGCGACGTCGACGAACTGGGCCCAGAACCCGAGGGAATGCTGGAAACCCCGACCTATGAGGGCTTCGCGATCCGGGCCCTCTACACCGCCCTCGACGAGCTGCCGGAGCCGCCGCTGCCGGGTGAGTGGCCGTATCTGCGTGGCGGCGATGCGCTACGCGATGTCAAGTCCGGATGGAAGGTCGCCGAGGCGATTCCGGCCGGCCGGGTAGCCGGGGTCGCGGCCCAGGAGGTCAACGCCGCGGTGCTCGCCGGCCTCGCCGAAGGCGTCAGCGCGCTGCTGATCCGGGTGGGGGAGTCGGGCGTTGCGCCGCAGCAGTTGGCCAAGGTGCTAGAGGGCGTCTACCTGAGCATGGCCCCGGTGGTTCTCGACGCCGGCGCCGACTACCGCGCGGCGTTCGACGTCCTGCAGGCCTTGGTGGCCGAGGTGGAGCCCGACCAACGCGCAACTCTGTCGATCGACCTGGGCGCCGACCCGCTCACCGCGTCACTCAGCAACCGCCCCACCGCGCCCATCCAGGAGGTCGTCGCCGTCGCCAAGCAGGTGGCCGGTGACCACGGTGTCCGGGCGATCACCGTCGACGGCCCCGCATTCCACAATCTGGGCGCCAACGCGACGTGGGAGCTGTCGGGCAGCATCGGAGCCGCGGTGTCGTACCTGCGGGTGCTCACCGAATCCGGCCTCTCGCTCGGCGATGCGCTGCGCCAGATCAGCTTCCGGTTGGCCGCCGACGACGACCAGTTCCTGACCATCGCCAAGATGCGTGCGCTGCGCCAACTCTGGGCGCGGGTTGCCGAGGTCGTTGGCGAGCCGGACAGCGGTGCGGCCGTCCTGCATGCCGAGACCTCGCTGCCGATGATGACCCAGCGCGATCCATGGGTGAACATGCTGCGCACCACGCTGGCCGCGTTCGGTGCAGGCGTGGGTGGTGCCGACACCGTACTGGTGTATCCGTTCGACGTGGCGATCCCCGACGGATTCCCCGGCATGGCAACAAGTTTCGCGCGCCGGATGGCGCGTAACGTTCAGCTTCTGCTGCTCGAGGAATCACACGTCGGCCGTGTCCTGGATCCCGCCGGCGGGGCCTGGTTCGTCGAAGACCTGACCGGACGGCTGGCCGAGCAAGCCTGGGAGCAGTTCCAGGCCATCGAGCAACACGGCGGCTTCATCGAGGCACACGACTACATCGCCGACCAGATCGGTGAGATCGCCGCCCGGCGCAGCGACGACGTCGCGCATCGCCGTACCGCCATCACCGGCGTCAGCGAATATCCCAATCTGGCCGAACCGGCGCTGCCGCAGAATGATTCGCTGCACTCGCCACTCGCCGCCGGCACGCTGCTGCGCTATGCCGCGGAGTTCGAACTGCTGAGGGACCGGTCCGATGTCTACCTGGAGCGCACCGGTACGCGGCCACAGGTGTTGCTGCTGCCGTTGGGCCCGCTGGCCGAACACAACATTCGCACAACCTTCGCCGCAAACCTGCTGGCGTCGGGTGGTATTGAAGCAGTCAACCCGGGAACCGTCGACGCCGAGGGAGTCCAGAAGGCGGTCGTCGATGCCGGATCGCCCACAGTCGCGGTCATCTGCGGCACCGACAACCGCTACGGTGGCGAGGCGGCCGCAGTCGTCGAGGCGGCACGCCGGGCGGGTGTCAGCCACGTATGTCTGGCGGGCCCGCAAAAAGCAGTGGCAGACGCCGAACACCAGCCCGACGAATTTCTCACCGCGAAGATCAATGCGGTGGAAGCACTTTCGGGCTTGCTGAACCGGTTGGGAGCATAGTGACGATGACGACCACGACGCCAGTTGTTGGCAGCTTCTCCGATGTCCCGCTGCACGGCGACCGTGATGTGCCGACGCCGACCGAAAGCGCAGTCGAGGAGCACGTCGCCGCGGCCGCGGCCGCGCACTGGTATACACCCGACCAGTTGGTCTGGCACACACCGGAAGACATCGATGTCAAACCGGTGTACATCGCCGCCGACCGCGCCGCCGTCGAGGCCGACGGCTATCCACTGAACAGCTTCCCGGGCGAGCCGCCTTTTGTGCGTGGTCCCTACCCGACGATGTACGTCAACCAGCCCTGGACGATCCGCCAATACGCGGGGTTCTCCACCGCCGCGGAATCCAACGCGTTCTACCGGCGCAACCTCGCCGCCGGGCAGAAGGGTCTGTCGGTGGCCTTTGACCTCGCCACCCACCGCGGCTACGACTCGGACCACCCGCGCGTTCAGGGCGATGTCGGGATGGCCGGTGTGGCAATCGATTCCATTCTGGACATGCGCCAGCTGTTCGACGGCATCGATTTGTCGACCGTATCGGTGTCGATGACGATGAACGGGGCTGTGCTGCCGATCCTGGCGCTCTACGTCGTGGCCGCCGAGGAGCAGGGTGTTCCGCCGGAAAAGCTGGCCGGGACCATCCAGAACGACATCCTCAAAGAGTTCATGGTGCGCAACACCTACATCTATCCGCCCAAGCCGTCGATGCGCATCATCTCCGACATCTTCGCCTACGCCAGCGCCAAGATGCCGAAGTTCAACTCGATCTCGATCTCCGGCTACCACATCCAAGAGGCAGGTGCCACAGCGGATTTGGAGCTTGCCTACACGCTTGCCGACGGCGTCGACTACATCAAGGCGGGTCTGGCAGCGGAACTGGACATCGACAAGTTCGCACCACGACTGTCGTTCTTCTGGGGCATCGGCATGAACTTCTTCATGGAAGTGGCCAAGCTGCGCGCAGGCCGGCTGCTGTGGAGTGAGCTGGTCGCACAGTTCGACCCGAAGAGTGCCAAATCGCTTTCTCTGCGTACACATTCGCAGACGTCAGGCTGGTCGCTGACCGCCCAGGACGCCTTCAACAATGTGGCACGCACCTGCATCGAAGCGATGGCCGCAACCCAGGGTCACACCCAGTCACTGCACACCAACGCCCTCGACGAGGCGCTGGCGTTGCCCACCGACTTCTCCGCTCGCATTGCCCGCAACACCCAGTTGCTGCTCCAGCAGGAGTCGGGTACCACCAGGCCGATCGACCCCTGGGCGGGCTCGTACTACGTGGAATGGCTGACGTATCAACTCGCGCAGCGGGCGCGTGCCCACATCGCCGAGGTTGCCGAGCATGGTGGCATGGCGCAAGCCATCAGCGACGGAATACCGAAGCTGCGCATCGAAGAAGCCGCCGCGCGGACGCAGGCCCGTATCGACTCCGGCATCCAACCGGTGATCGGGATCAACAAGTATCAGGTCGAAGAGGACCAAGAGGTCGAGGTCCTCAAGGTCGAGAACAGCCGGGTGCGCACCGAGCAGCTGGCCAAACTCGAGGAGCTGCGGGCCGGACGCGATCAGGCCGCCTGCGACGCCGCCTTAGCTGAACTGTCCCGCGCGGCCGAGGCACAAGGCCGGGCCGGGGACGACGGGCTGGGCAACAACCTGCTGGCGCTGGCGATCGACGCGGCCCGGGCCAAAGCCACCGTCGGTGAGATCTCCGATGCGCTGGAAAAGGTGTACGGGCGGCACCGGGCGGAGATCCGTACTATTGCGGGGGTTTACCGCGACGAAGCTGGAAAGGCCGAGAATTTGGCTGACGCCACCGATCTCGTCGAGAAGTTCGCCGAGGCTGAGGGCCGGCGTCCGCGAATCCTGGTCGCCAAGATGGGCCAGGACGGCCACGATCGCGGACAGAAGGTGATCGCAACGGCGTTCGCCGACATCGGATTCGACGTCGACGTCGGCTCGCTGTTCTCCACCCCGGACGAAGTCGCGCGTCAGGCCGCCGACAACGACGTGCACGTGGTCGGGGTGTCGTCTCTGGCGGCCGGTCACCTGACGCTGGTCCCGGCACTGCGGGATGCGCTGGCCGAGGTCGGCCGGCCCGACATCATGATCGTCGTCGGCGGGGTCATCCCGCCGGGTGACTTCGACGAGCTCTACGCCGCCGGAGCCGCGGCGATCTTCCCGCCCGGCACGGTCATCGCGGAAGCCGCGATCGATCTGCTGAACAAACTGGCCGAGCGACTCGGGCACACCCTCTAGCCAGATGACAACCGACAACGGCGACGGCACAGACGAACTCGCCGCGGCGGTGCGCGCTGGTGACCGTGCTGCGCTGCCGCGGGCGATCACGTTGGTCGAGTCCACCCGCGCTGACCATCGCGACCGCGCGCAGCAGTTGCTGCTGGCACTGATGCCGGCCGCAGGCAGCGCTCTGCACGTCGGCATCACCGGGGTGCCCGGAGTGGGCAAGTCGACGGCCATCGAGGCGCTCGGCATGTACTTGATCGAGCGCGGACACCGGGTGGCGGTGCTCGCCGTAGATCCGTCCTCGACCCGCACCGGCGGATCGATCCTCGGCGACAAGACCCGGATGCCGCGGTTGGCGGTGCATCCGGACGCCTACATCCGCCCGTCGCCGACGTCGGGCACGCTCGGCGGCGTGGCCAGGGCCACCCGCGAAACCATCGTGCTGTTGGAGGCCGCGGGTTTCGACGTGATCCTGGTGGAGACGGTCGGCGTCGGCCAATCCGAGGTCGCGGTGGCCAACATGGTCGACACTTTCGTCTTCCTCACTCTGGCGCGCACCGGCGATCAGCTGCAGGGCATCAAGAAAGGCGTGTTGGAACTGGCCGACATCGTCGTCGTGAACAAGGCTGACGGCGACCACCTGCAGGAGGCGCGCAAAGCCGCCCGCGAGCTGTCCGGGGCGATCCGTCTCATCTATCCGCGCGAAACCCTCTGGCGTCCGCCGGTTCTGACTATGAGCGCGTTGGAAGGCTCTGGCCTTGATGAGCTGTGGGAGACCGTCGAGCGGCATCGTAAGGTGCTGACCGAGGCGGGAGACTTCGAGGCGCGGCGGCGAGCTCAGCAAGTCGACTGGACGTGGCAGATGGTGCGGGACACGGTGCTAGACCGGGTGCTGTCGAACCCGGCGGTGCGCAAAGGCCGCGCCGACGTCGAGCGGCGGGTCCTTACTGGGGAATTGACGCCCGCTCTGGCGGCTCAGCAAATACTGAGGTTAGCCTCAATAACGGATGAGTAAATTCCAAGTTCTTTCCACTCTGTAAAGGTAGATTCTTACGATATGACCCTCGAAGTAGCGGGCAATCGCAAGTCTGTGCTGCCGCACGGCGTCCACGGTGCAGCCGATCCACACTTTGCCTGCGCGGTGCGCAGTTTCGCCGGCATGTTCCCGGGCCGCCGGTTCGGCGGCGGGGCACTGGCGGTGTACCTTCACGGCGAACCCGTGGTGGACGTCTGGACCGGGTGGGCGGACCGACGCGGTCGGGTGCCATGGTCGGCGGATACCGGCACGATGGTGTTCTCCGCAACAAAGGGCATGGCGTCCACCGTCATCCATCGTCTGGTGGACCGCGGACTGATCGACTACGAAGCTCCGGTCGCCGAGTACTGGCATGCGTTCGGTGCGAACGGGAAATCGAACATCACCGTCCGCCAGGTGATGCGGCATCAAGCCGGTCTGTCGTCGTTGCAAGGTGCCAGCAAGGAAGACCTGCTGAATCACGAACTGATGGAGGAGCGGCTCGCGGCGGCACGCCCGGGCTATTCGTTCGGCCGATCCGCGTATCACGCGCTGACATACGGATGGCTGCTCTCGGGGCTGGCCCGGGCCCTCACCGGGAAGGGCATGCGGGAGCTGTTCCGCCAAGAGTTGGCCGGGCCGCTCGGCACCGACGGCCTGCACTTAGGTCGACCGCCCGCCAGCTCACCGACACGCGCCGCTCAGATCATCATGCCGCAGAGCGCCATTCAGAATCCCGTGTTCAACGCGGTCGCGCCGAGAATCGCCGCGTTACGCATGTCGGCCGGATTCGGTTCGATGTACTTCCCGGGCGTGAAAGCTGTTGCACAAGGCGATATTCCGCTCCTCGATGGCGAGATTCCGGCGGCCAATGGCGTGGCGACGGCGCGGGGGCTGGCCCGGATGTACGGTGCGATCGCCAACGGCGGCCAGATCGACGGCAGGCAGTTCCTGTCCCGTGAAATCACAGCGGGCCTAAGCGGTCGGCGAAGCCTGCGTCCCGACGGCAACTTGGTGATACCGCTGGCATTCCACCTCGGCTATCACCGTCTGCCGCTCGACGCGATACCGGGCTTCGGCCACGTCGGTCTGGGCGGCTCGCTCGGGTGGGCCGACCCGGACAGCGGCCTGGCGTTCGGGTTCGTGCACAACCGGTTGCTGTCCCCCTTCGTGGTACTTGACCACGCCGGGTTCGTCGCAACGAACCTCTTGGCAAGGCTTGGTGCCGCGGAGGCGCGTAAGCACGGGTTCGAGCAGGTGACGGAGTTCGGCTCACCCTTCTCCGAGCAGGGAGCCGTTGCCGGCTAATAGCAAGCACTCTTCAGCTGGAACCGACCTTCAAGGCTACCTGGAAATGCGTGCTGCCGGCCCTGGCGAACCGCTGCAAGCCGGGCCGTGTCGTTACGACATCGCAGCACTACAATTCGGTGGGAACTCAACATTCGGCGGGCGCAGCGGCGACTAATGAAGGTAAAGAGATACCTGTGAGCGGTTCTTTCATTTCGGATGTGCTACGTGAGCGTGCCGGTTTCAGGCCGAATGGCACTGCCTTCACGTTCGTTGACTACGAGCAGGATTGGGCCGGTGTTACCGAAAGTATTACGTGGTCTCAGGCGTATCGGCGAACCTTAAACGTTGCACATGAGCTCGGCCTTCGCGCGTCGACTGGCGACCGGGCGGTGATATTGGCGCCACAGGGGCTCGACTACATCACCGCGTTTCTGGGAGCTTTGCAGGCCGGGCTCATCGCTGTTCCGCTTTCGGCTCCTATGGGCGGCGCCCACGATGAGCGGGTTGAGTCGGTCCTGCATGACACATCGCCGTCGGTCATTTTGACGACCTCCTCAGTCGTCAGCGATGTCTGCAAGTACGCCCAACCACACCACGGTGAATCCGGTCCGTCAGTCATCGAAGTTGATTCGCTGGACCTGGACTGCTCCCGATCAGCGCCGCGCAGGCTCGCTACTCGACCCGCTACTGCCTACTTGCAGTACACGTCTGGGTCGACCCGTCGGCCTGCCGGGGTCGTGATCTCGCACAGGAATCTTCTGGCCAACTTCAAACAGATCACGTCCGACTACTTTCTTGAGTATGGAATGGTTGCCCCGCCGGGCACCGCTACTGTGTCGTGGCTGCCGTTCTATCATGATCTGGGTTTGATCTTAGGAATTTGCGCACCGATTCTGGCCGGCGTCCCGGGTGTGTTCACGAGTCCAGTGGCGTTTTTGCAGCGTCCAGCCCGCTGGATGCAATTGCTTGCCGGCAGTGGTCATGTGTTTTCCGCGGCGCCGAACTTCGCTTTCGACTTGGCGGCACGGAAAACCACCGACGAGGACATGGCCGGGCTGGATCTCGGGGACGTGCTAATCATCCAAAACGGTGCCGAGCGAGTGCAGCCCACGACGCTGCGGCGCTTTACTGAGCGGTTCGCCAAGTTCAATCTCCGCGACACGGTGATCCGGCCCTCGTATGGGCTTGCAGAAGCAACGGTCTACGTGGCGACCCGCGCACCGGCTCAACCGCCACGAATCGTGCACTTCGATTCGGACAAACTGTCCGCTGGCCGCGCGAAGCGCTGCGAAAGCGGAGACGGTAGGCCGCTCATCAGTTACGGCGCACCGCGGTCGCAGACAATCCGCATCGTCGATCCCGATACCTGTATCGAGTGTCCCCCAGCAACCGTCGGTGAGATCTGGGTGCATGGCGCGAACGTCGCGACGGGCTATTGGCAAAGACCTCAGGAGACGGAAAGCACCTTCGGCGCAAGGCTTCTCACTTCGTCCACTGGCACGCCGAAAGAGCCTTGGCTACGTACCGGGGACTCGGGGTTCTTCTTCGATGGCGAGTTGTTCATCGTCGGCCGTAATAAGGACCTCTTGATCGTCTATGGGCGCAACCACTCTCCCGACGACATCGAGGCGACGGTCTGGGAGATCACGCGGGGACGTTGCGCGGCGATATCGGTACCGGATGAGGACACCGAGAAGCTGGTCGCGATCATCGAGTTCACGATGCGTGCGGACTCCGACGAGATCGCGATGGATAAGCTCGTCAGCGTCAAAGGCGAAATTAGCTCGGCGATTTCAAACTCGCACGGTCTCGCTGTCGCGGATCTTGTTCTGGTAGCACCTGGTTCGATTCCTATCACCACCAGTGGCAAGGTCAGGCGGGCGGTGTGCGCGGAGCAGTACCGGCAAAATCAATTCACCCGCTTGGATGCTTAAGCGCGTCGCGAATAACCTGACTTGGCTCACTCTTCGGGGTTCGCGGTATTCGCAGCCGGTTGACCAGTTGTTTTTCGGTTTGGCTGCTGGGATTTGGGCACTAAAGTTGGGGGGCCGGGGCTGCGCTGGTGGCCAATCAGGCTGTCTCCGTTAGCGAATGGTGACGGTCAGAGCCGGCTGGGATTGGGTGGCTGAGATGTGTCGTACCTGGCTGCGATGATGGGGTTATGTCTTTGACCGCGTCGTTGGGTTCTGCGGCAATGCGCCCTGGCCGGCGCCTTGAGGTGCTGTTCGATGAGTTGGCGGAGTTGGCCGGTCAGCGTAACGCGATTGATGGGCGCATCGTGGAGATTGTCGCCGAGCTGGATCGTGAGGAACTCTGGGGCAACACGGGCGCACGGTCGGTCGCGGCGTTGGTGGCTTGGAAGCTGGGTGTGTCATCGCCAAACGCCCACGCGATCGCCACCGTCGCGCGCCGGCTTGAGGTGTTTCCGCGCTGCGCGCAGGGCATGCGGGAGGGTCGGCTGTCGTTGGATCAGGTCGGCGTCATCGCGGCGAGGGCCGGTGAGGGATCTGATGAGCATTACGCGGAGTTGGCCCGCTGTGCCACCGTCAACCAGCTGCGCACCGCGGTCAAGCTGGAACCGCGACCCGAACCCGATGCTCGGCCCGAACCGCAGTGCTCGATCACCAAGACTTCCGACGAGGAGTTCACCTGTTGGCGGATCAAACTTCCGCACCCGGACGCGGCAAAGTTCGACGCGGCGCTGGCGTCCCATCGTGATGCGCTGATTGCCCAGTGGAAGCACGACCGCGGCAATGGCGAACGCGCATCAGATATCGCGCCGCCATTGCCTGGCGCTGTCGAGGCGTTTATGCGTCTGGTCGAGGCCGGATGGGATGTCGAGGCGGCCCGTCGGCCACACGGGCAGCACACCACGGTGGTGGTGCACGTCGACGTTGCCCAGCGCGCCGCCGCGCTGCATCTGGGTCCGCTGCTCACCGAGTCCGAACGCCGATACCTGACCTGTGATGCCACCTGTGAAGTCTGGTTCGAACGTGACGGCGAGGTCATCGGCGCCGGTCGAACCACCCGTCAGATCAATCGGCGGCTTCGCCGCGCGCTCGAGCACCGCCAGCCCACCTGCGCGGTTGCCGGTTGCGGTGCTACCCGCGGTCTGCACGCACACCACATCCGGCACTGGGAAGACGGCGGCCCCACCGAGTTGGCCAACCTGGTACTGGTATGCCCGTATCACCACCGGCTGCACCACCGGGGCGTCATCACCATCACCGGACCCGCAGTCGCTCTCACCGTCACCGACAGCTCCGGGCGACCGCTTAGCGCAGGATCGCTCGCGCGTCGGCCCAACCTTCCCCCGCCCGCCGTCCCGCCATACGCCGGGCCGACCGGCGAGCGCGCCGACTGGTGGTGGTACCAACCCTTCCAACCCCAACCACCACCAACCAACAACTAGGCTGATTCAGCAGCATCGTATCTAAGCTGAAACGAATTGCAGCACAGCTAATTTCGTTGCCGTCACCCGCTGCTATCGAACCTTGTTAATCAAGGCCAACAACCAAACCCGCAGATCCCCGCCGAAGCACACACCACACTGAGCCAAGTCAGGTCAAACTCGCACGGTCTCGCTGTCCCGGATCTCGTTCTGGTAGTACCTGGTTCGATTCCTATCTCCACCAGTGGCAAGGTCTGGCGGGCGGCGTGCGCCGAGCAGTACCGGCAAAATCAATTCATCCGCTTGGATGCTTAAGCGCGTCGCGAATAAGGCTTCCGCGAGGAAACTTGCCCTGGCAAGTCGCGTTGACGTCGAGCCCCGCGCCAACCACTTAGTCAAAAGATGTAGCCGCCGACAGCCCATGCCCGTTTCGCCGGTCGCTCAATCACTTTGGCGGGCTTGCCGTCTTTAAATAGGGCGTCCTGGCGCACCACACCGCTGCGGACCGCCTCGTCCCACGCCCGCGCGGGCCCAATGCCGTAGGAACGCCAGGGGCACAGATCATCCATGATTACCACTGTCTCGCGGGTGCATAGCGCCCACACGTTGGCCAGGTCAGCCCGGGCCACCTCGTAGTCATGCCCGCCATCGATGAACACCAGATCGAACCGCGAATCGGGATTGCGACGGGCGTATTCCGGCACGCTGTCGCGGGAGTCTCCGTAAACCAGCGTATGCCGGCCCGGGAATTTGCTGTCGATCAACTTCTTAGCCGTCCGCGCCCATGCATGCTCGTTCAGGTCAAACGCAACGATATGGGTGTTGGGGTGGGCGTTGAGGAAGGCGTAGCTTGAGGCGCCGGTATTGAATCCGATTTCTGCAATCCGGCGCGCGTTTGAGCGCTGCACGGTGGACATCAGGAAGCGCAGTTGTCGTGCGGAACTCGTTCCCTCCATGGGGAATCGCCCTCGCAGCCACAGATACCGCAGAATCTCCCACTGAATCCCTTTCGCGCCCTGCACTGACGTTAACCTCTTTCCAGCCGTGACCGAGCAGCAAGCAAGTGGACCACTTCAGACGCTTCCTATTCCACTGGTCAGTAGGAAGACTCCCGTTACCGCGGCGATGGCGGGGATGAGCTGCCGACGGTGAGCTCGCATCCAGTCGTGTGACTGCAGCATGACCGTGTGGGTCCTCGCTGGTGCCACCAGGTAGCTGACGAGCGGGATCTCGACGGCTGCAAGCACCACAACGGGGAACATCATTGCTGCGGTGATCTGCGTAACCATAGGGGCGCCCGAGGTCAGGATGGCGGCGATTGCGACCGGATACTCGAGGTGCGGCGGCGCCGATCCGAAGCCGGCCACAAACGGCACCCACAGACACCCGCCTGCCAGCGCACCGCGGGCGCGCGTCGGCAGCCGGGAAAATGCGTTCGCTGGGCTCGGCTCCGACACCAGGACCGGCGAATCACCGCTGGGTATCGCCACCGTCGCCCGGTGACGCGATCTCGCGAACAGTAGCGCTGCGATTAGCAGCGCGCACGCACCAATGACGATTCCGAGATACCCGCTCTTAAGGGCTGCAAACGCAGACGCCACGTGTTGGGTAACCGTAAGTGCGAAGTGGCGCAGCAGCATTACCGAACCGAGGGCGATGGCGGTGCCCGATGCCATACCGCCGAGCCAGAACACCAGCAAGTTGGCCAGGGGCCGTGGCCGCGAGATCAAGAGTGCGACGATGGAGAGCCGCGTCGGGTCCGGCGCCACCACAAGCGCCAGCGCCAGCACCGTACCCCATATCATCGGCGGAGCCTGTCTTCTAGTAGATCGGCGGCGGTGGTAACACTGGCGGCGGGTTTGGTCATGTGCGTGGCGACCTCGCGGGCGCGGGTGAGGTATTGCGGGGCAAGGATGGAGCGGAGGTCGGCGACCAGCGACTGCCGGGTGGTGCTTGACAATCGCCGAGCGGAGCCGACTTTCAGCCGTTTGATTTGCGCTGCCCAGATTGGTTGATCGGCCCCCATCCACAGGATCAGGGTGGGGATTCCGGCGCGTATTCCGGCGGCGGTGGTACCCGCGCCGCCTTTGTGGACGACGGCGCGGCAGGCCGGGAAGATGGCCGCGTGGTTGACGTCGCTCACGATTTTTACGTGGTCGCCACGGGGGACGTGGCGAAAATCGCTGGCGCCCGAGCAGATCAGGGCTCGTTCGCCTAGCTGCGCGCAGGCGGTGCTGATCATTTCTACTGTGCTGGCGGGAGATTCGAGCGGCATGCTGCCAAAGCCGAAGTAGATCGGTGGTTTTTCAGCGGCAATCCACGACAAGACGTCGTCGTCGTTATCCGTCGGCAACTCCATCGTCAGCACGCCGGTAAAGGGTCTTCGGCCAGCCCAATCCGCCCACTCCGCTGCCAACCCGGGGAAGCAGAACTCGTCGTAGGCCTGGATCTCGAGCGATCCGCGTTCGGCGATTCGTCGCGGAGACGGGCCTGTTGCCTTGGGCAGGTCTAATCCAGCGCGCTGCGTGTCCTCGGCCTGCTTTGTCACGCGCCAATACGCCCACCAGACCGCCGTCATTACTGAGCGGATCAACGGTGACGGCAGGCCTGGAACCAGTTGGCCATTGACCCGCAATGGGAAGTAATCCAGTGTGGCCAGCGGAATGTCGTAATACTCAGCGACATTGGCGGCGACCTCCTGGAAAGGCGCACCCGTCACCAGCAAGTCGGCCCCGTCCGCCAGCGACGTCAGGGTCTTGCTCATCTCCACCCAGCCCCGGGTGGCGAACTCTATAGCTTCGCGGGCTGCGTGCACCAACTTGATCGGATGGTGGATCTTCCAGAAGTTACGGACGAAATCGTTCGGCTCCAGTCGCAACTGCGGCCCGGACGCGACCGCCGCAAGCCCGGCCGATTCGACAAAGCCAACCAGGTCGGGCGGTACCGCCACGACCACTTCGTGGCCGCGGCGCAAAAGCTCCAGGCCGACGGCGGCGCAGGGCTCGACATCACCGCGAATTCCATGGGCCGCCAACGCAAATCTCATCGGTGGAGCCTGTCTAAGACCTGGCCCGTCACTAGCAGGTCCGCCCAGTCCGCCAGCGACCTCAGCGTAGCGCTCGCCTCTGCCCAGCCCCGGGTGGCGATCTCGCTGCCTGCGTGCACCCACTTCATCGGATGCCAGCGACGCTCTGCGGAGGTGCAATAGCAGTACGGCCCTCCGCGACGTTGGCAAACGCCGATTTCATGGCCTTTACATAACGGCTAACCGATTCGCTGGCGATCGGGTTTTTCGGGAACACCACCACCAATTGGGTCTCGTTTTCAAGCCGAATCACCCGGATATTGATTCGACCCAGGAGAATTCTGCCGTCGCCGTAGTGCCCGGCATTCAAACCGTCCAATTGGGAGCTGGCGACAGCAGAAAGGGGAGGGATACCAGCCTCGAGGTAAAACATCAGAGGAGCGCCCCATTCCGCTTTCTCCAGCCATGGCGCCAATTCCAGGACCCGATCGAGCGGCACGTTCGCCAGCTCTCTCCCCGCATCAAAGGATGCCTGCGCGGCTCTGGCCGTCGCACCGAAAGACGATGCGACTGGAACGGTCATCGGAACGTAGCCGATGCACCAGCCTGTTGTCATAAAGTCCGGCGGAGTACGCCGCATATCAATGGGAACAATCCCGTAGTACGTTTCAGCGCCGGTCAATTCATATTCGGCCAGCGCTGTGCACGCGAACACGCCGCCGCAGAACCGGGCCCCTACGGATAGGCAGACGGATTCGAATTCGGCAGTCTGTCGCTTATCCAGCAGCTGTATGCCGGTTACGTCGCAAGGCACCAATGGGTCACCGAGTGGCAGCGGCCAATCGGGAAGGGTTCCGTCATTGTTCTCGAAAAATTCGATCCATTCCCTTACCTCTGCGGACTCTAAGGTCAGCGCGGACGTGTAGCGGCGCTGCCGGGCACAGTAATCGTGATAGCTGCCGGCCGCCGGCAGCGAGATGGGTGCGCCACCTTTCGTCACAGTGGCGTACATGACGTGGATCTCCGCGAATGCCAAGCTGAAAAACATCGCGTCGGTGTGGAGATGGTCAATGCATAAGCAGAATGTGAAATGGTCGGCGCGCTGAATGATTGCGAAGCGGAAGCAATCCCATTGGAGCGGATTCGGGGTAGCGAGTAGATGGCTTCGCAATTCTGCGGGCGTTATCTCGCCGTACTCGGTCGGGACGAACTTAATGTCGCTGGCTTCGGCGATGGTGCGATGGACGATGTGTTCGTCATCGGTGTCGTCGAACCAACTGCGGTAGGTGTCGTGGCGACGAAGATGGGCGTTGATGACGTACGTCATGGCACGGAGATCGCATCGGCCGGGCATGGTCCAGGATGCAATGATCAACCGTGACATATCCAGACCCCGGGCGGCGTATGCGCGATAGTCACGAAGGTGTTGGGCTTGCGTATAGCTTGGCGGCCCAGCGGTTATCGGCGCTTGCCGGGCTTTCGCCAGGGTCGCAGGTGATGGCTGCCATGACACGAATGAGCCGGGTCCTGGCGCCCAATCGCGGATCATTCCCACTTCTACATTCGCGACTTGTATCACTCTTCCCCAAGTCTCAGCAGTTGCAATTCACCGTAGACCTGCTATGCAGGTGCGCCTTCGAGGTCCGCCAACGCTTCGCACAGGTGGTTGGCTAGACCCCGCACGGTGGTGATATCTGTGGAGCTCACCCGGATGCCTGTTTCCGTCTCGATGCGCGTGCGCAGTTCGAGATAGCTAAGCGAGTCGAGTCCGCATTCGGACACCGGACGGTCCGGGTCGATTGACTGGCGCAGAATCGAGCTGACTTGCTCGCACACCAGACGCCGCAGCCGGGTCGGCCACTCTTCCCGCGCCAACGCCTTGAGCTCGGCACGGAATTTACTTGTTTCCGTGCGGCTTTGCCCCATAGATTTGAAAATCTCAGCGAACGGGCTGCGTTGCGCAAGCGCCACCAACCACGGCCCTCCGATGAACGGCAGGTAGCCGGTGTAGGTGCGGTCGTGGCGCAACAGCGCCTCGAAAGCGTGGGCGCCGTCGTTGGGTGTGATCATCGCGGCGCCATTGCCTTCTGCCAGAAACGCGGCGCGCCCGATCTCACCCCATGCTCCCCATGCGATCGCGCTGGCCGGAAGGCCGTGAGCCCGGCGCCACCGGGTGAAGGCATCTAGCCAGCTGTTGGCCGCAGCGTACGCGCCCTGCCCAGGAGAACCCACCAGCGCTGCTGCCGAGGAGAACGAGCAGAACCAGTCGAGTGGCTGGTTGGTGGTTGCCTGGTGCAAATGCCAAGCGCCGTAGACCTTTGGCGCCCAGTCGCGATCGATGAGCTCATCGGTGATGTTGGGCAGCGTGGCGTCCTCGATCACCCCTGCCGCGTGCAAGACACCGCGCAACGGGAGTCCGGTTGCGGTAGCCACGGCAACCAACCGTTCGGCGGTCTCGCGCTCGGCGATGTCTCCGCACTCCACTACGACGTCGGCGCCGATCGCGCGGATGAGTTCGATCGTTTCGAGTGCCTTTAAATTCGGTTGAGAGCGGGAGGTCAACACAATGCGCCCGCAGCCCGCCGCGGCCATCTGCTCGGTGAGGAAGAGCCCAATCGCACCCAAGCCGCCGGTGATCACATAGGCGCCGTCGCGACGGAAGACCCGAGCCTGCTCCGGCGGCACTACCACAGTGCGAGAACCGGCTTGCGGGACATCGAGCACGAGTTTGCCGGTGTGCTCGGCCGCGCTCATGACCCGGATCGCGGTGGCTGCTTCGGCCAATGGGTAATCAGTGTGCTTCGCGCAAGGCAACTCGCCATCTGCTACTAGCCGGAACACCCTGCACAGCAGCTCCCCGACGCGTTGGGTTCGGCTGACAGACAGCATCGCCAGGTCGACGTGGTGGAACGTGAGGTTGCGTTGGAACGCGGAAAGCTCCAGCCGCGTGTTGCCGTAGACATCGCGTTTGCCGATCTCGACGAACCGTCCGCCGATGGCCAGCAACTCGATTCCGGCGCGTAGTGCTGGGCCGGTTAAGGAGTTAAGCACGATATCTACGCCGTAGCCGTCGGTATCGCGGCGGATCTGCTCGGCGAAGTCGACGCTCCTTGAATTGTAGACATGCTGAATTCCTAGGTCGCGCAACAGCTGTCGGCGCTGCTGGCTGCCAGCGGTGGCGAAGATTTCGGCTCCCGCGGCGCGGGCAATCGCTACCGCCGCCTGCCCTACGCCGCCGGTCGCCGAGTGGATCAAAACCCGGTCGCCCGAGGCAATCCTGGCCTGATCGTGTAGGCCATACCAGGCGATGGCATGCCCGGTACACACTGCGACCGCCTGATGGTCGGTCAGGCGGGCCGGAAGCGTGACGGCAAGCCGGGCGTCACACGTGACAAAAGTGGCCCAACAGCCGTTTCTGGAAAAGCCGCCGACACGATCGCCGACGTGGTGATTGGTGACGTCCGGCCCGACCGCGACGACGACGCCGGCGAAATCCAGGCCTAGCTCTGGTTGCTGTCCGTCAATGCTGGGGAATCGGCCCATTGCGACAAGCACATCGGGGAAGTTGACGCTGGACGCGCTTACCGCGACCTCGATCTCTCCCGACCCCGGCGGAACGCGGTGAAATGCGGCCAGTTCTATTGTTTCTAGGTCTCCGGCCTTCCGACTCCGCAGGCGTACACCGTCGCGCCTATGGTCGACGACCGTGGTTCGTCGTTCCTCAGGGCGAAGCGGAGTGCGGCAAAGCCGGGCAACATACCACTGTCCGTTACGCCAAGCGGTCTCGTCCTCTTCGGATCCACTGAGCAGTTGCCGCGCAAGCTGTTCGGCGTCGGTGGCTCCGTCCACGTCGATTTGGGTGGCACGCAAATCCGGATGTTCGCTGCCGATCACCCGCATCAAACCACGCAGTCCAGCCTGCGCCAGGTTTGGCACGTCTTCGGGTAGCACAGTTTGGGCATTCCTGGTTGCGAGGTAGAAACGAGGTGGTCCGCCGGGGACTTCCGGCAACTCGCGGGCGATGCGCACCAGATGGTGCACATATTCGCCGCCCCGGAACGCAATGTGCTCATCGGGGTCGCCGTTCTTCGGTCCCGTTAGGACCACTAGTCCGTCGAATCGAGCGGCACGGAGTTGGCTGCGCAGCTGCTGTTCCCTATTCGACGAGTGGTCGGCGTGCTGCGGCCAGCACATGGAAGTGCATTGCGCACCACTGAGTTTCAACGCATCGGTCAACTGGGTTGCCAGTACATCCGCAGTTGCCGAAGTGCTGACGAGAAGCCACGCTCCTGCATCGGTGTGTGTCACCTCAGGCAGCGCTTGCTGCCGCCATTCTACGGTGAGCAGCCGCTCGTTCAGCACATGATCGCGGTGGTTGCTTTGCGAGACCCTCAGGCCCAGCTGCAGCCCGCGCACCGTCAACACGACCTCCCCATGCTGGTCCAGGGCGTCGAGGTCAGCCTCAACCTCCCCGTCAGCGGCTCTGGTCACTTGCAAATAGCAGTAGCGTGCGTTGCTGGTGGAACCGTACACCCGGAGCCGACGGATGCTCAGCGGTAGCAGCAGACCGCCATTGCAAACGTCAACGAAACTGGGATGAGCCGCAACCGACTGAAAGCACGCATTCAGCAGCGCAGGGTGCACCCCGTAGCAGTGCCGAGAGCGGATCGAGCCAGGCAGCCGGACCTCGGCCAGCACGGTGGCGCCGGCTCCGTCAGCTATGCGCGCGGCAGCTAGACCGGAGAAGGCAGGACCCAACTGAACACCGCGCTGATCCCACCATTTCCTAAGCTCAACTCCATCCACACTGCGCGGGTGTGTCGCCAGCAGAGCGGCCACGTCCTGCGCAGGTGGTCGGTCCTCGTCCCCGACGGCAAAAAGGACTGCGGCGGCCCGCCGCACGTGTACCCCATCCTGGTCGGTCTCCACCGCGAAGTTGACGACTCCCGGCGATGCCACCGACGCGGCGGCGCCTACGGTGGTCTGCGCATCTAGCAGCAGCTCTTGCTCGAAGCGGATGTCACGGACCTCGCACTTCTCGCCGAGAACCGCGGTGGCCGCGCCCAGCGCCATCTCACAGTAGGCCGCTCCCGGAAGGACAACGGCGTTGCGAATCTGGTGATCGCTCAGCCACGGTTGCGCGGCAGTGCCGACCTCGGCCTGCCACACGTGCCGTTCCGGTTCCTCCTGCAAGCGCACATGCTGCCCCAACAACGGATGAACTGAAACGGTTGAACCACCGCCTGTTGGGGATTCCTGGCTGTCGCGGGTCAAAAACAGCCGACGGTGCGTCCAGGTCGGCAGCGGTGCGTCCACCAGCCGCCCCGCCGGGTACAGCACCGAAAAGTCCACCGCCGCACCCGCGTTATGCAGATCCGCCAGCAAGTCGCGCAGCCCGTGCGACGGCGCTTGTTCGCGGCGCATGCCGGCCAGTGCGGCCAGTGGCGTATCCAGGCTGCGGGCGGTCTGCTCAAGAGCCTGGGTAAGCACGGGGTGTGGTGCCAGCTCTGCGAACACCCGATACCCGTCCTCCAATGCGGCTTGCACAGCCGCCGCGAACCGCACTGTGTGGCGCAGATTGTCGGCCCAGTAAGAGCCATCGCACACCGGCGGCTCTCGCGGGTCGAACTGCGTTGCGGAGTAATAGGGAACGTCTGGCGTCATCGGGTCCAGCTCTGCCAAGACATCTGTCAGCTCGTCGAGAATCGGATCTACCTGGGGGGAGTGTGATGCGAGGTCGACGGCGATCTCGCGGGCCATCACATCACGACGCTCCCACGCTGCTACCAGATCGCGGACCGTCTCAGTGGCGCCGCCGATCACCGTGGACTGCGGCGAGGCGACCACCGCCACCACGACGTCATCGACGCAGCGAGCCAGCAGCTCCGAAAGCACTTGGTCGGCAGGAAGTTCCACCGATGCCATGGCCCCAGCGCCGGCGATGCGGGTCATCAGCCGCGAGCCCCGGCAGATGACCCGCACCCCATCTTCCAGCGATAGGGCGCCGGCGACGACAGCCGCTGCGGCCTCGCCGAGGGAATGCCCTATAACCGCGCCCGGGCGCATCCCGTATGCCTTCATGGTGGCGGCCAGGGCGACCTGCATGGTGAAGAGCGTTGGCTGGATCCGGTCAAGACCGGTCACGATCTGCGGAGCCGACATCGCTTCGGTCACCGAGAAACCGGCTTCGCGGGCAATCAGCGGTTCCGCCTCGGCGACGCTCGCGGCGAACACGGGCTCGTCCGCGAGCAGGTTGGCGCCCATCGCCGCCCACTGCGAACCCTGCCCGGAGAACACCCACACCGGGCCGAGATCATCGCGCCCAACCGCGTCCTGATACGGGGTGTCACCGTCGGCGACCTCACGCAACGCATCGGTCAGCTCGGGCAGGGTGCTGGCGATGACAGCGGTCCGGACGGGTCGGTGGGTGCGACGACGCGCCAGCGTGTAGCCCAAGTCCGCCAACGCGACGTCTTCGTGTGCGTCCAGCCAGTCGGCCAGCCTGCCGGCAGTGCGGCGCAGTTCGCCGGGCGACGTGGACGATAGTGGAAACAGCAGTGATGCCGTTATCGACGAGTCGGCTGGGATTTCCTCGGGCACAGCGGCTTCGGGGGCTTGCTCCAGGATGGCGTGCACGTTGGTTCCCGAGAACCCGTAGGACGACACCGCCGCCCGTCGGGGCCCGTGGTGACATTTTTTTAATGGCCACAGCGTGTTCGTTTGCGGGACAAAGAGGTTCGTTGCGATTTGGGTGAGCTCATCAGGCATTCGGGTGAAGTGCAGATTCCGCGGAATGACACCATCCTGCAAGGCGAGGACGGCCTTCATCAGCCCAAGCGCTCCGGCGGCCGCCTGTGTGTGTCCGAAGTTGGTCTTCACCGATGCGAGCGCGCACGGGCCGTCGACGCCGTACACCTCGGCAAGGCTCGCGTATTCGATGGGGTCACCCACCGGGGTGCCGGGGCCGTGTGCCTCGACCATGCCGACGCTGCAAGGATCCACGTCCGCCGCAGCCAACGCCGCACGATAGGCCGCGACCTGTGCAGGCCCCGACGGTGTCACGATATTCACCGTGTGGCCATCCTGATTGGCGGCCGTGCCGCGTATCACGGCCAGGATCCGGTCGCCATCGACAAGCGCGTCCGGTAACCGTTTGAGCAGCGCGACGACGCAACCCTCGCCGGCCACGAATCCGTCGGCGGCCACGTCGAATGCACGGCAGCGTCCGGTCGGAGACAACATGCCGATGGCCGAGCCAGCAGCGGCTTTGCGCGGTTCGAGCATCACCGAAGCGCCGCCTGCCAGCGCCATGTCGCTTTCGCCCTCGTGCAGGCTGCGGCAGGCCAAGTGGATAGCCGCGAGGCCAGACGAGCACGCGCTGTCCACCGTCATCGCCGGACCATGCAGTCCCATGGCGTAGGCGATCCGCCCGGACCCCATGGCGAAGCTGTTTCCCATGTATCCGTACGGCCCCTCCAGGGCGTGGGCATCGGCATGGACGAATTGGTAGTCGTCATGCATCAATCCCACGAAGACGCCGGTTCGCAAGTCGGCTAGCTTCTCCTGAGTGAAACCGCCGTGCTCCATGGCCTCCCACGAAGTTTCCAGGAGCAAGCGGTGCTGCGGATCCATCGCAGTCGCTTCCTTCTCGGTGATTCCGAAGAACTCGGGATCGAAGTCGGCAACGTTGTCCAGGAACGCGCCCCACCTGCACACCGACCGACCCGGCACGCCCGGCTCGGGGTCGTAGTACTCGTCGGCGTCCCATCGGTCGGGTGGAATCTCGGTGACCAGGTCATCGCCGCGCAGCAACGCCTGCCGCAACTGGTCCGGCGATTCGATGCCTCCAGGAAGTCGACAAGCCATCCCGATGATGGCAATCGAAGTAGCGGGCGTTCTGTTCATAGGAAGCAAAGAATAGGCCGAATTTGGTTGCGAAGGGAAGGAAATGGCTGTTTTGATGTGAATTTCGACCGGCCCAGAAAGCAACAGCAGAGGGGGTTACTTACTGCCAACACAGCAGTTACGCGGGTGTGAAATCGGAGCTTTTGTGCACTTCAGCGTGCTGTATGCTCGGCGGCGGCGTCATTCGACACGTGTAAATCACTGAGGCGCGCGTATGCGGTTGTTACTGAATCGTGATCTTTGAAGGCGTCTACAATTAGTCTACCGTAGGTTATTCGAGACCATATATAAGTTGCCTAACTGCCCGATTTCCGATCGTGGTTTAGACCATTTTTTAATCCACGTTTGTACGATTCTCTTCGGCCACCTTATTGGGTGTCGCGACTGGTGTATTTACGCGCCCGATTTCCGATTGGGGTTCTGCGTGATTTTGCCGAGGATGGACGGTGAGCTGCGGGTCCGGCGCCATGTCGACGTGCTCGGATGGCGACGCCATTTGGAGTTGCAGGCTTGCGAGATTGCGCGACAGACGTTGAGCGACAGCGATACAACCGTGGCTTCGGCAAGCCCGCAAGGCTCCGCTAGCCGATCTACGCCGGCGACCCGGCTATCGATCGACTGGTCAGTCAAAAGCTCTCTCGTGTGCCGGATATGGGAACGCCGCGGTAGCGCAGACTTGGGTGGCTGGATTCAGAAAAGATGTCCGGGATATCGTTCGCTAAATCCGACGTTACGGCCGTCATTGGTTTGGCTGATCTTTACGGGTGCTTCCCCGTGGACCGCGAACCGGGGCTGTGAGGCGGACTGCGCTGAACACCGATAGCTGCCCACGGAGTCGATGGTGTACCGGTGCCCGATACGCTGATCCCATCTTTGCTTTGCGACCTTGTTCAACCCACTTGTGGCCGGAGTTCCTCGGGCCAGTCAACGAAGTGCTGACACCTTGACCGAACCCATGGAAGAAGCCCGCGTCCCCCGTCTGCCGGTCGACGAGGCCAAAGCCGCCGCCGACGAAGCGGGTGTGCCCGACTACATGGCCGAGCTGGCCATCTTTCAGGTGCTGTTGAACCATCCGAAACTGGCGTCGGGCCTCAACGACTTACTTGCGCGAATGCTGTGGCAGGGCCAATTGGACAGCCGTCTGCGCGAACTGGCGATCATGCGCATCGCCTGGCTCACCGCGTGCGAATACGAATGGTCACAGCACTGGCGCGTCGCGCAGGGTGTCGGCGTAAGCGCCGATGATCTGGCCGGTGTCCGGGACTGGCAGTCCTACAAGGCATTCGGTCCCAGCGAGCGGGCCGTACTCGCCGCCACCGACGATGTGGTGCGGGACGGTGTAGTGAGCGCGGAGAGTTGGGCCGCCTGCAAGCAGGAGTTCGGCTCGGACCAGGCCACGCTCGTCGAGCTCGTCACCGCGATCAGCGCGTGGCGGATGGTGTCTTCAATCCTGCAGAGCCTGGAGGTTCCGCTGGAGGACGACGTGGTGAGCTGGCCGCCCGATGGACAACCGCCGTCCCGTTAACCGGTCTTACGTGACGGATTGACACGTTAATCGCCAACTCATAGCCTTCCGGCAATGCGAACACGCGTCGCTGAGATGCTCGGTGTGGAGTTCCCGATCTGCGCGTTCAGCCATTGCCGTGATGTGGTGGCGGCCGTAACCAATGCCGGCGGGTTCGGCATCCTCGGCGCGGTCGCGCACAGCCCGCAGCGGTTGGAAACCGAGCTGACCTGGATCGAGGAGCAAACCAGGGGCAAGCCGTACGGTGTCGACCTGCTGTTGCCTCCCAAGTACGTGGGCTCCGACCGCGGCGGCATCGACGGGAAGCAGGCCCGCGAACTGCTGCCCGAGGAGCACCGCCAGTTCGTCGACGACCTGCTCGTTCGCTACGGCATCCCGGTGCCCACCGACGAGGAGCGGCGGCCGCCGGCCGACCTCAACATCTCGCCTAAGGGCTATGAACCACTGCTCGACGTCACCTTCTCCCATCGCATCCGGCTGATCGCCAGTGCACTGGGGTCGCCACCGCCGGAGCTCGTCACTCGCGCCCACGACAACGATGTTCTGGTGGCCGCGTTGGCCGGAACCACGAAGCATGCACGGCAGCACGCGGCGGCCGGTGTGGACCTGATCGTCGCGCAAGGCACCGAAGCCGGCGGGCACACCGGCCAGGTCGCGACCATGGTGCTGGTTCCCGAGGTCGTCGACGCGGTGGCCCCGGTACCGGTGCTGGCCGCGGGTGGAATCGCCCGCGGCCGCCAGATCGCGGCGGCGCTGGCGCTGGGGGCCGAAGGCGTGTGGTGCGGCTCGGTCTGGCTGACCACGGAGGAGGCTGAGACGCTGCCGGTGGTGAAGGACAAATTCCTAGCCGCCAGTTCATCGGACACTGTCCGGTCGCGATCGTTGACCGGAAAGCCCGCGCGGATGCTGCGGACCGCCTGGACCGACGAGTGGGAACGGCCGGACAGCCCGGACCCGCTCGGCATGCCGCTGCAGAGCGCGCTGATCGGTGACCCGCAACTGCGGATCAATCGAGCCGCGGCGCACGCCGACGCCAATGCCCGCGAGCTGGCCACCTACTTCGTCGGCCAGGTGGTGGGTTCGATGAACAAGGTGCAGCCGACCGCTTCGGTGGTGCTGGGAATGGTCTCCGAGTTCGTCGACACGATCGGCCGTCTTGACGAGTTAGTTGACGGTTGACAGGCGATCCGCACCCGCCCGGCCAGCCTTCGGTCAGCGACCCGCCGGGGCGGCGCGACGACATCATGGTGGCGGCTAAGAAAGTCTTTGCGCGCAACGGTTTTCACGGCACGACGATCGCCGACGTGGCGAACGAAGCGCAGCTGCCCTTCGGGTCGGTGTACCAATATTTCGACTCCAAAGACGCCTTGTTCGCCGCGTTGATCGCCGCCGAGGGGTACGCCCTGCGTACCCGCGTCGCGATCGCCTTGGCCGAAAGTGGACAACGGTTCGGCTACGCCGAGGCGCCGTTCCGGGCCACGTTGCAGGCGATATTCGAGTTCTTCGACGCTGACAGGGCGAGCACCAAATTGCTCTTCCGGGACGCTTTCGCGCAAGACAAGCGCTTCGACAAGCAGCTCGGCGGTATCTACGAGCGGTGGATCGATGACATCGAGAGCCTCATCGTGGCGGCGCAGAAGCGCGCAGAGGTGGTGGCCGCACCGTCTCGGTTGGTCGCTTTCACGCTCTCGGCGCTGATCGGAGACATCGCGCATCGGCGGCTGACCACCGATGACGGGGTCACGGCGGCCGAGGCCGCTGACTTCGTCGTCTCGCTGGTCATGAAGGGATTGCGCCCGGACGAGGCCACGCCGCCCGGGTAACGAACCCATAACGGCTGGTCAGCGACGGCTAGATTTTCTGGGCGCGGCGAATTGACCTCGGCCGGATGTTCATGCATAGTCGTAGGGGTAAGCACCTCGTTAGGTGAGGCGTCTACACGGATACAGGCCACTGACCCCGAACGTCGAGAGACGCCCAGGGTCAGGACAGCTCCTCCCGGCTTAAGGGTTGAGCCCAAGTGGCTTCCGGTTCAGGGCCCGGATACGGCGTGTAGTGCCGAAACTCTGACGAGTGGGGTGCGGTTTCCCGAGGTTGTTCGGGTTCTGTATTCCTGCTTGCGTGCCAGTCGTGCGGTGAACCGCACATGTCGCGACCGCGAGGAGGTGAGGGACGCATGAGTTCCAGTGATAGTCCGGATCGATATCCGGATTCCGTTTCGTCCCGATCCGGCCTGCGGCGCGTTGCTTTCAGCTGAACCTCATCAGCGCGTCTCCTGTCGGGCGGACATCGAATCCCGTTGTGCCCGTTTGATTTTTTGCTTAGGAGGCGACCATGACCGCTGTTCTGCACGACGATGTATTTGTAGCGGCGACGCCCGCACCCCGGCTTTGTGTAGTGGCCGACCTCACGCCGCCGGCCGTGCCGACGCCGAAGACCTCCAAGCGGCCTGACGCCCAGTTGGCCGGCGCCGACCCGTTGATCGCCGGAGCTGCTCGGCTGCTGTGCGTTCCGCTGCGCCAGCTCTACGCCGCGCTGTGGCGCGCGGGCGTTCTCGAAGTTGGCGCCTGAAAAACGATCACGCTCCCGGTACCCAAAGCCTCACGGCGTTTCGGTGCCGGGGGCGCTTCGTTAGGTCTGAGCTGCGATGAAAGCGGACAGTCCCTTCTGATACGCCGCGAGGCTGTGCCGCCAGCCGACCTGGACCGGCCCACCGCTGTCCACGCTGATCTCCGCACCGACGTGCACGTAAGGCGTGGGCGGTAGGTAGGGCACCAGGTCGAGGAAATTCACGACTCGAAAACAACTTTCGATCGCGGCGTTGAAGCTCGCGGCAAAGTCGCTCAGCCCGACCCGGGGTCCGGCGAACGTGACCAATCGCGGCTCGATAGTGTTCGGCGGCATGTTCCGCGCGACATCCGGAGCCGCGAGTACGGCCAGCGCCCCGCCAAGGCTGTGGCCGGTGATCAGGATCTGATCGCAGCCGGTCGTCGCGGTGGCCAAGTTCGCCGCGATGTTGGCCCGGACGAGCTGGTAGACGTCCTGAAAGCCGGCGTGCACCTGCCCGAACCCGCTGATCGGGCGGTAGTCGTCAGGGACCGCGTCGATGTTCGCGACCCACTCTTCGATGTCTGAGGTGCCGCGAAAAGACACGAACGCGGTGCGACTGGTCGGGTTGTGGCCCATCAGCCCGAAGATGTTGGTGTTCTTGATCATCGCGCTCACCGCAGGATGCGGGTTGGTCATCGCGGCGAAGGCCACTTCGTTCCCCTTGATCAAGGCGGTCTGGCTGTAGCCGGGCGGCAAGGTCGCGGGGCTGCCGTCCATCACGGTGTACGCCGCCTGCGCCAGCGGCAGCACCACATCGCGAGCAAATGCCGGGTCGAACGCCACATCCGCAGTCTAGAAAAGCTGCGCCGACTTGACATACGATCCGGCCAGACCCGGAGCGAAGGGAGCGCGTCATGGCGACCGATCTGACGCTCTATCTGGACGACGAGCCCGGCGGATTGGCTCTCATCGGCGACGTGCTGGGTAAGGCCGGCGTCAACATCGCCGGCCTGTGCGCTTTGACCAGTGGTGGAGGCCAGGCGGAAGTGCACATCCTGGTCTATGACGCCACCCCCGCATTCGAGGCGCTCGAACATGCCGGAATCAAAATCGCCGAGGAGCAAGAGGTCATCGTGCTCGACGTCAAAGACCGGCCCGGCGCGCTCGGCGAAATCGTCCACAAGCTCGGAGCTGCGAAGATCAATCTGGAAACGGCCTATCTGGCCACCGACACTCGCCTGGTACTGGGTGCGGACAACCTCGCTGAAGCCAAGGCGGCGCTGGCCTGAGTAACTCGCGGTGGCTTGACGATTGTTGAGTCAGTCGCGCGCTAACGTCTAGATTCCAACCCGGCTGTCGCAGAGTCGAACTCAGGAGACATCACGCCGATGCCCGAATCTCACCCCTTGGACCGCGCGCTCGATCTCGAGGTCGTCGACGCTGACGTCGTACGGGGCAGGACGCACCCCGAGTGGGCGAACATGGTCGGACCTTTCGGCGGCATCACCGCGGCTGTCTTGCTGCGCGCGATCGAGTCACACCCGGACCGTCTCGGTGAGCCGGTGGCGCTGACGGTCAATTTCGCCGCGCCCATCGTCGACGGCGAGTTCGAGATCTCGCGTCGCGCACCGCGCACCAACCGCACCAACCAGCATTGGATCGCTGAACTCAGTCAGGATGGCGCGGTCAAGACGACCGCTACGGCAGTGTTCGGGATCCGCCGCGACACCTGGTCTGACATCCAAGCGATCTCGCCGCAGGCACCGCCCCCAGAGCAGATCGCCCGCAGCGATTACGCGAACCTTCCAACCTGGGTTCGTCTGTACGACATGCGATTTGCCGAAGGCTCGTTCTCCGGCGGCAATGTCGAAGTCGGGCCATCCTCGACGACCACACTCTGGGTGCGCGACGCGGCCGAGCGTCCGGTCGACTTTGCCGCGCTTGCCGCGGTGTCCGACGTGTTCTTTCCGCGAGTGTTCCTGCGGCGCGGAATATTACCGTCGGGGACCATTTCGCTGACCACCTATTTCCACGTTGATCAGCCGCACCTCGACGCGCTCGGCGCCGACTACATCTTGGGGACTGCCCACGCGAACCGCTTCGACCGCGGCTTTTTCGACCAGAGCGCGCAGCTGTGGAGCCGAGACGGCGCGCTTGTGGCGACGACCTACCAGATCGTCTACTTCAAGGGCTAGCTGGGCCGACCCAGGGAAAGCCTCGCAAATTCGGCCGGCCGGCCAGATCGTCGGCGTCCAGTACACCACCACTTCGACGTGAGCCGTAGAATCGTTGCGCGGCGTCGATCCGGCCATCACCGGGGAGCCTTCGGAAGAACAGCCGGCACCCGGCCCAGTAGAACCGAACGGGTGGGCCCGTCACAGCCCGCAACGAGCGGCCACAGACGTGGCAAGCGGGGTGGTACCGCGGCGCAAGTGCACACAGCACTTCGTCGTCCCCGTGCCCTGAGAGCGGCACATGGAGACGACGAGCAGTGACCGAGAACACCTATCCGAAGCCGGCCGGCGGTGCACCCGACTTGCCTGCACTGGAACTCGAGGTCCTCGACTACTGGGCCGCCGACGACACGTTCCGGGCCAGCATCGAGGGTCGCGCCGACGCCCCTGAATACGTCTTCTACGACGGGCCACCGTTCGCAAACGGACTGCCGCATTACGGGCATCTGCTCACCGGCTACGTCAAGGACATCGTGCCGCGCTACCGCACCATGCGCGGCTACAAGGTCGATCGCCGCTTCGGGTGGGACACCCATGGCCTGCCCGCCGAACTGGAAGTCGAACGGCAACTGGGCATCACCGACAAATCCCAGATCGACGCGATGGGCATCGCCGCGTTCAACGACGCCTGCCGCGAATCGGTGCTGCGCTACACCGACGAGTGGCAGGCCTATGTGACCCGCCAAGCGCGGTGGGTCGACTTCGACAACGACTACAAGACGCTCGATCTGCCCTACATGGAATCGGTCATCTGGGCATTCAAACAGCTGTGGGACAAGGGATTGGCCTACGAGGGCTACCGCGTGCTGCCGTACTGCTGGCGTGACGAAACCCCGCTGTCCAACCACGAGCTGCGGATGGACGACGACGTCTACCAGAGTCGGCAAGATCCAGCCCTCACCGTCGGATTCGCCGTAACAGACGGTGACCTGGCGGGTGCGCACCTGCTGGTGTGGACCACGACGCCGTGGACGCTGCCGTCGAACCAGGCCGTCGCCGTCAACCCCGATGTCAGCTATGTCCAGGTGCGAGCCGGCGATCACCGCGTCGTCCTGGCCGAGGCCCGACTGGCCGCCTACGCACGAGAACTCGGCGACGAACCAGAAGTGCTGGGCGTCTATCGCGGCAGCGATCTGGTCGGCATGCACTACCGACCGCCATTCCCGTATTTCATGGACGCGCTCAACGCTTTTCAGGTGCTGGCAGCGGACTTCGTCACCACCGATGACGGCACCGGCATCGTGCACTTGGCCCCCGCCTACGGCGAGGACGACAAGGCGACCGCCGACCAGGCCGGCATCGTCCCGGTGACACCCGTTGACGCCAGAGGCCGATTCGACGCCACCGTGCCCGACTACCACGGTCAGCACGTCTTCGACGCCAACCCGCAGATCATCCGTGATCTGAAGAACCACACCGGCCCGGCCGCGGCGAACGGCGCGGTGCTGATTCGCCAGGAGACCTACGATCACCCGTACCCGCACTGTTGGCGGTGCCGCAATCCGCTGATCTACCGGGCGGTTTCGTCGTGGTTCATCAAGGTCAGCGATTTCCGGGATCGCATGGTCGAGCTCAACCAGCAGATCACCTGGTATCCCGAGCACGTCAAAGACGGTCAGTTCGGCAAGTGGCTGCAGGGCGCGCGCGACTGGTCGATCTCGCGAAATCGATACTGGGGCACTCCCATTCCGGTGTGGGTTTCCGACGACCCGGCCTATCCGCGGATCGACGTCTACGGCAGCCTCGACGAGTTGGAACGCGACTTCGATATGCGGCCCGACAACCTGCATCGCCCCTATATCGACGGACTGACCCGGCCAAACCCCGACGACCCGACCGGACGGTCGACGATGCGGCGTATTCCGGATGTCTTCGACGTGTGGTTCGACTCCGGCTCGATGCCCTACGCCCAGGTGCACTACCCGTTCGAGAACCGCGACTGGTTTGACACGCATTACCCCGGGCGACTTCATCGTCGAGTACATCGGCCAGACCCGTGGCTGGTTCTACACCCTGCATGTGCTGGCCACCGCATTGTTCGACCGGCCGGCCTTCAAAACCTGTGTGGCACATGGGATCGTGCTGGGCAGCGATGGCCAGAAGATGAGCAAGTCGCTGCGCAACTATCCCGACGTCAGCGAGGTCTTCGACCGTGACGGCTCCGATGCCATGCGCTGGTTTCTCATGGCGTCGCCAATCCTGCGCGGCGGCAACCTGATCGTCACCGAGCAGGGGATCCGTGACGGGGTGCGCCAGGTGCTGCTGCCGTTCTGGAACGCCTACAGCTTCCTGGCCCTCTATGCGCCGAAAATCGGAACGTGGCGCACTGATTCGCGCCACGTCCTGGATCGTTACATCCTGGCCAAGCTGTCGGTGTTGCGCGACGACCTGACCGCTCAGTTGGACGGTCTGCGATATCTCCGGGGCGTGTGAACAGCTAAGGCAGTTCACCGAAGCCTTGACGAATTGGTATGTGCGACGCTCGCGTTCGCGGTTCTGGGAAGAGGACCCCGACGCGATCGACACGCTGCACACGGTGCTCGAGGTGACGGCGAGGCTCGCTGCGCCGCTGCTTCCGATGACCACCGAGATCATCTGGCGCGGCATCACCGCTGAGCGTTCAGTGCACTTGTCCGACTGGCCTGCGGCTGGGCTGCTGCCCGCGGACGCCGATCTGGTCGCCGCGATGGATCAGGTTCGCGAAGTGTGTTCGGTGGCGTCGTCGCTGCGCAAGGCGAAGAAGCTGCGGGTGCGATTGCCGCTACCGAAACTGACTGTTGCGGTGGATAATCCGCGCTCACTGGAGCCCTTTACCGATCTGATCGCCGACGAGCTGAATGTCAAAACCGTCGAGCTCACCGACGACATCGACCGCTACGGCCGCTTCGAGTTGACGGTGAACGCGCGGGTCGCCGGGCCGCGGCTCGGCAAGGATGTACAGGCCGCTATCAAGGCGGTCAAAGCCGGAGCGGGCGTCGTCAACCCGGACGGCACCCTGACCGCGGGTCCGGCGGTGCTGCACCCCGACGAGTACAGCTCGCGGCTGGTCGCTGCCGACCCGGAGTACACCGCGCCGCTGCCGGACGGAGCCGGGCTGGTGGTGCTGGATGCCACGGTGACACCTGAGCTCGAAGCCGAGGGCTGGGCGAAAGACCGCATCCGCGAATTGCAGGAGCTGCGAAAGTCGGCCGGGCTGGACGTGTCCGACCGGATCAGCGTGGTG
Source organism: uncultured Actinomycetota bacterium (assembly GCA_963741555.1). Taxonomy (GTDB): domain Bacteria; phylum Actinomycetota; class Actinomycetes; order Mycobacteriales; family Mycobacteriaceae; genus Mycobacterium. Next base: position 203,080 of record CAVUIH010000004.1, read on the forward strand.
ATGTCGGTGCCGGCCGCGCGGGCCGACTGGGCGGCCGCCCATCGCGATCTGATCGCCGGCGAAATCCTGGCGACCAGTTTCGAGTTCGGTGAACCGGAGCAGGGTGCTGCCGAGATCGGCGACGGGGTGCGGGTAGCGTCGCGAGGGCTTGACGGTCGCGCGTTAGCGGTTCGACTGCAGCGCCCGACGTGCGTGAGGCCAGAACGGCATGCCGGCAACGATCGTGCCGCCAGCAGCGATGAGGCCGACGGCGGCGTCGACGCTCTCGCGGCCGTCGCTCGCCCAGTAGACGTCTTTGAGGTCGAGCAGCAAAGCAAGCTCGTCGACGATCATCGCGTTCGCCGAACCGAAGGCGATCGCGGCCGCGGGATGGTGCCGTTGCCGTTCTGTTCCACGCAGCCCCACCGCAGCCACGCCCGCCAGCAGGGCGATACCAAGGTTGTAATGATGAAAGTGATTGCCGCGCAGATTCATACCTCCGCCCGCGGCCTATGGCCCGGCCCGGATCCAGTGGGTGAGCGCGCGCAGGCCGGCGAACGTGACGGTGAAAGCCGCCCAGGCCAGGACGGTCGCCTGCTCACCGGGTTCGAGCCGCGCACGCCATTCGTCGCGCACCCGCGCCCACCGTTGCTTTTTCGGTTGACCCGCGTGCTCCGGCGACGCCGGGGTCTTGATCGCCCGGGATTCCATCGAGCGGCCTCGGCTGCGTGCCGACGGAATCGACGGTACCAGCGGTTCGTCGCCATGGTCTGCAGACGTTAGCGCAATAGCATCGTGTCGTGGATTCGCGCTGGGTGCTGCACCTCGACATGGACGCGTTCTTCGCGTCGGTCGAGCAGCTCACCCGGCCCACACTGCGGGGGCGCCCGGTGCTGGTCGGCGGGCTGGGCGGGCGCGGGGTCGTGGCCGGCGCCAGCTACGAGTCGCGGGTGTTCGGCGCGCGTTCTGCCATGCCGATGCACCAGGCCCGCCGGTTGATCGGCGTGACGGCGGTGGTGTTGCCGCCGCGCGGCGTGGTCTACGGGGTCGCCAGCCGTCGGGTGTTCGACACCGTGCGTGCCATGGTTCCCGTCGTCGAACAGCTGTCGTTCGACGAGGCATTCGGTGAGCCGCTTGAACTTGCCGGTGCATCCGCAGCCGACGTCGAGCAGTTCTGTGCGGCGCTGCGGCGGCGGGTGCTCGATGAGACCGGTCTGATCGCGTCGGTCGGCGCCGGCTCGGGCAAGCAGATTGCGAAGATCGGCTCGGGCTTGGCCAAACCCGATGGCATTCAAGTGATTCGGCGCGACGACGAGAAGCGGCTGCTGGACGGGCTCGCGGTGCGCAAGCTGTGGGGGATCGGGCCGGTCGCCGAGGAGAAGCTGCATCGACTGGGCATCGAGACGATCGGACAGCTGGCCGCACTGAGCGAAGCCGAGGTGGCCAACATCCTGGGCGCCACAATCGGGCCCGCGCTGCACCGGTTGGCGCGTGGGATCGATGACCGCCCGGTGGCCGAACGCGCCGAAGCCAAGCAGATCAGCGCCGAGTCCACTTTCGCGGCCGACCTGACCACGCTCGAGGAGCTGCGCGAGGCAATCGCGCCGATCGCCGAGCATGCTCATCAGCGGTTGTGTCGTGACGGCCGCGGGGCCCGGACCGTGACCGTCAAGCTGAAGAAGTCGGACATGAGCACGCTGACCCGCTCGGCGACTCTGCCCTACGCGACGACCGACGGTGCCGCGTTGGCGGCGCTGGCCCGCCGGCTGCTGCTCGATCCGCATCAGATCGGGCCGATTCGTCTACTCGGCGTTGGGTTTTCGGGTCTGAGCGGCGTGCGTCAGGAGTCGCTGTTCCCCGATCTGGAGCTGTCCATGTCCGACACCGATCCGGGCGCCGACACGGCGCACGCGGGCCCGGATGCGGCGGTGCTTCGGGCACCCGACACCGGGAATGGCGAGTGGGCGACGACGTCACCCATCGCGATCTCGGCCACGGTTGGGTGCAGGGCGCAGGCCACGGCGTGGTCACCGTGCGGTTCGAAACTCGCGGCTCGGGTCCCGGCCCGGCGCGGACGTTCTCGTCCGACACCGACGACATCACCGAGCGAACCCAGTCGACAGCCTCGACTGGCCCGACTATGTCGCCGCTGTTGCCGAAGTGAACTCAGAGCAGGCGGCCGACGACGTCGCGCAGCGGTAGCCCCGCGGCCAGCGCGGCCATCAGCAGCACCCTGGCCTGGCTGGCCGGCAGCCCTGACACCATCACCGCTCCGGCATCGACCAGGTCGCGGCCCGGTCCGTATCCCGGACTGACCCGACCACCACTACGCGGGTCGATACCGCCACCTCGACTCCGTCTTGGCAGTGCTTTCGCACGCCGTCGATCACCGCGGCGGCGGCGTTACCCGAGCCGAGCGCCTCCAGCACGATGCCACGGGCGCCCGCGGTCACGCAGGCGTCCATGGCGACCGCGTCACCGCCTGGATACGCCGCAACGATGTCGACTCGCGGGGCGGTGGCCGCGCTCAACTCGCCCAGGTAGGGCCGGGTCTTGGCCTGCGCCAACGTCACGCCGCCGTGCACTCTGCCCAGGAGTCGACCGGCGAAAGCCTCGCCGGTCGACACCTTGTGCAAACCCAACGGCTGCAGGATCCGGCCGGCGAACGACACCAGTACGCCGAGGTCACCGGCGGCAGGCTCGGACGCCACCGCCAGCGCTTCGCGCAGATTCGCCGGCCCGTCCGCGTCAGGATCGTCGGCGCTGCGCATGGCGGCTGTCATCACCAGCGGGACCGCGCCCGCATAGGTCAGGTCCAGCCATAGTGCGGACTCCTCGAGGGTGTCGGTGCCGTGCGTCAAAACCACCCCACGGGCACCATCGCTGACCGCGGCTCGAACTGCCGCGCCGAACACATCCCAGTCGGACGGGGTCAACTCGTGAACTGTCCTTGGCCATCACGTCGACGACGTCGACGTCCAGACCGGCGGCCAGCTCCGCGCCGCCCCTTGTCGGCCGATGCGCCCCGTCGGCGTGCGCAGTACTGGCGATCGTCCCGCCGGTGGCGAGCACGGTCACGCGGCTCATGAAGAAATCATCCCGCATCGGCGGGCGCTGCCGGGCGATCGGCGCCGACGGACTAGTGGATGATGGACGAGTGACGGACCAACCAACGGGACCGGCCGAGCCGGTGACCGAGGCCAATACGGCCGCGGGCGCGCAGGCTCCCGTGCCGAGGCGGCGACAGCCGCTGCTGCTGTCGGTGGCCGCGGTGGTGCTGGCCCTGGACATCGTCACCAAGGTGCTCGCCGTCAGGCTGCTGACGCCCGGACAGCCGGTTCCGATCATCGGTGACACCGTGACCTGGACGTTGGTCCGCAATTCCGGCGCCGCGTTCTCGATGGCGACCGGATACACCTGGATGTTGACGGTGATCGCCAGCGCTGTTGTGGTCGGGATCTTCTTGATGGGACGGCGGCTGGTCTCGCCGTGGTGGGCCGTCGGCCTCGGCATGATCCTCGGCGGCGCAATGGGAAACCTCGTCGACCGGTTCTTCCGCTCGCCCGGGCCGCTGCGCGGACACGTCGTGGACTTCTTCTCGATCGGGTGGTGGCCGGTGTTCAACGTCGCCGACCCATCGGTGGTCGGCGGGGCGATCCTGCTGGTCACGCTCTCCGCGTTGGGTTTCGACTTCGACACCGTCGGCCGCCGCGATGCCGACGACGATGAACAGGGCAGTGCGATCGGGAAAAGTCCCGAGGAGCGGCGCCTGATGAAGGCCGACGACACCACCGATGCGGCCGATGCCGACGGTGAGGGGCCGCAGGACGACACCGTTGACCGGTCTACGGCCGACCGAAGCTCGTGACCGACCGGTCGATGCCGGTGCCGGAGGGCCTTGCCGGCATGCGGGTCGACGCCGGGCTGGCGCGGCTGCTGGGCCTGTCGCGCACCGCCGCCGCGGCGCTGGCCGAAGACGGTGGGGTCGAGCTCGACGGTGTGCAGGCCGGCAAGTCCGATCGGTTGACGCCGGGGGCGTGGCTGCAGGTGCGACTGCCCGAGCCGCCGGCGCCGGTGGAGAACACGCCTGTCGACATCGAGGGTATGACGATCCTGTACTCCGATGACGACATCGTCGCCGTCGACAAGCCGGCCGGTGTCGCCGCGCACGCGTCGGTGGGCTGGACCGGGCCGACGGTGCTCGGCGGGCTGGCCGCGGCGGGTTACCGGATCACTACGTCCGGGGTGCACGAGCGGCAGGGGATCGTCCATCGGCTCGACGTCGGGACCTCCGGGGTGATGATGGTCGCCATCTCCGAACGGGCCTACACACTGCTGAAGCGGGCGTTCAAAGAGCGCACGGTCGACAAGCGTTATCACGCGCTGGTGCAAGGACATCCGGATCCCTCGAGCGGCACCATCGATGCACCGATCGGACGCCACCGCGGCCACGACTGGAAATTCGCCGTCACCTCCGACGGCCGGCACAGCCTGACCCACTACGACACCGTCGAGGCTTTCATCGCCGCGAGCCTGCTCGACGTGCATCTGGAAACCGGTCGCACACACCAGATTCGGGTGCACTTCGCCGCGCTGCATCATCCGTGCTGCGGCGATCTGACTTATGGCGCCAATCCCAAGCTGGCGAAAAAGCTTGGGCTGGAACGACAATGGCTGCATGCCCGCTCGCTCTCGTTCACCCATCCGGGCGACGGACGACAGATGGAGATCGTCAGCCCCTACCCGCAGGATCTGCAGCACGCGCTCGACGTGTTGCGGGCCGAAGGCTGAGCTGGGCGCATCCCGATCGGCCGCTACGCCTTGCGGGCCTCGACCAGCAATCGGGTCGCGTGCGCGACGAAGGGACCGTCGGATTCGATGCGCTCGTGCAGTTCGCGTAACCGCTGGCGATAGCGGTCGATGCTGAAGTCGGGCACCGTCCAGACCACCTTGCGCAGGAAGTAGATCACCGCACCGACGTCGAAGAACTCGGCTCGCTGCCGCTCCATGCGCATCTGGACGACCTGCATTCCGGCGGCCTTTGCCTGCGTGCTCTGGGTATCAGGGTGCAGCTCGGCCCATTTCGCTGGCTGCGGTCCGATGAAGTACTCCACCAACTCGGACATCGTCGTCGGCCCGATCTGCTGCGCGAAATAGCTGCCGCCCGGCCGCAGCACCCGGGCAATTTCGTTCCACCGCACCGTGATTGGGTGCCGACTGGTCACCAGGTCGAACGTCTCGTCGGCGAACGGCAGTCGCGGCTCGTCTCGAATTGCCACCACCACGACGCCACGCGGATGCAGCAGCTTGGTGGCCAACGCCGCATTCGGCGGCCAGGTCTCCAGAGCGACCATCGTCGGCGGGAAAGTCTGTGCACCGGCAAGGACTTCGCCACCGCCGGTGTCGAGGTCCAGCGCCGCCGACGCCGTCGCCAACCGTTGGCTCATCTGTCGTTGGTAACCCCAGGACGGGCGTTCTTCGGTGGCGCGGCCGTCCAGCCAGGAGAAGTCCCAGCCGTCGATCGGCGCGGCGGCAGCTTCGGAAACCAGATCGTCGAATGCCCGGGTCATGAGGACATTGGTATCAGGGCGCCAGCCTGATATGTCCTGGGGGCGACGGCTGATCCGGAGTCGGGCTGGCCGGCGCGTTTCCGCCGCCCGCGCCACCCCCGGGCCCGCTACCGCCGCCCGCGCCACCGCCGGGCGCAGCCGGCGCGTTACCGCCACCTGCGCCACCTCCTGGCGCGGCCGGGGCGGCGGGCGGCGCGGCCTCTGGCGGTGGTTCGACTGGGGCCTCAGCCGGCGGTGGCGGCTCCTCCGGTGGCGGGGGTGCTTGTTGCGGCACCTGCTGCACATGCCGCGGTGGCGGCGGCGGTTGCTGGGGTGCCGGCTGGACCTCCTGCGGCACCGGCGGTGGTGGTTGCGCCGGAACCGGGAGCGGCTTGGTCGGCGCGATTTCTCCAACGGGGACCGTTCCGACGAGCGACGCGAGCACCACGCCCCGCGTCGCCGCCGCACTGCGCGTGTAGGTGGTGACTTGGTATCCCGGGTCTTCCGGTCGCCCCGCACGATAAGCGGCGATGGAGGCTATTTTGCCTTTGTTGTACGGGCAGTAAGCCTCAACCGAGGCGTTGATGAATTGATCGATGGTCCTGGTGATGCGGTCTTGGGGTTGCAGGCGGGTGAGCGGATTGTCGTTGAAGCCGTTGTTCCTGATCAACTCGACCAGGTCGCCTACCGGCATGCCGTCATCCAGTTTTAAACAAGCTCTTTTTGCCGACGTGACCAGGCTGTTCGCGTTGTCGACGGGCGGAATATCTTTCTGGCCGAGCAGGTCGAAGAACTTCTGGTCTTGACTCGGGTCGGCTGCTGCCGTGTGGCCCGGCAGAACTGCCGCCGCACTCAACATGAGGGCGGCCACCGCGGCGGGGAGGTGACGGATGATTCCGGAGAACATTGCCGGGTGTCCGTTCTGCTGAAGCCATCGAACCTGTGACCTCTAATTTAGGCCGCGCGTGGCAATCGCGCAGATCCCCGATTACGCAGTGGGGTCCGCCGAGCGTGGTCGACGCGAGAACCCAGGCCGCTAATTCGCAGCCGACACACGCTCGGCGAAGTTCAGAAGGCGGTCAGACGACCGCCTTGATGTCGTCCGATGCGATCTCGGCGGCCAGCGGCGCAACGGCGCGAAGTATCTCGGTGATCGTGTCGGGGTGCAGCCCGGCGGCACACAGCGAGTCAGCCAGGTGCGCGGCCACCATGGCGAAGTGGTGCATGGTGATTCCGCGGCCTTCATGGGCCTGCCGCATCGACAAGCCGCTGTAGGTCACGGAACCCCCGAGAATGGAGCTGAGAAACTCGACCTGCTTGGCTTTCACCCGCTTCATGTCGGCCCCGGCGTAGAAGCCGGCCAGCAGATTATCGTCGAGCACGCGGCAGTAGAAGTCCTCGACGACGACCTCGAGGGCGTCGTGACCGCCGATCTTGTCGTACAGCGTGGCGGTGCCGGGCTTGCGAAATCGGGCGAGTATTCCCATACGTACAGCGCACCATCTGCCGATTGCCCGGCAGTTAGAAGGCCATCACCGGGCGATTACCTGGCGTAACAACCGGATTGCCACAGAATCACCTGTACTGGCGAATTGGTGTAGCAGACTCGGTGGGGAATCCAGGACAATCACCACCGGGAGCGAGAAAGCCATGAATCTGGGGGATCTGACCGGCCTCGTCGAGAAGCCGTTCGCCGCCATGTCCAACCTCGTCAACACCCCGAACTCGGCCGGCCGATATCGACCGTTCTACCTGCGCAACCTGCTCGATGCCGTGCAGGGCCGCACGCTGCGCGAGTCCGTCGACGGCACCATCACCCTCATCACCGGCGGATCATCGGGCATCGGTGAAGCGGCGGCGAAGAAGATCGCGGCGGCCGGCGGCGAGGTGGTCCTGGTCGCGCGGACGCCCGAGAACCTGGAAAAGGTGGCCAAAGACATTCGCAGCAGCGGCGGCATCGCGCACGTCTACCCGTGCGATCTGACCGACATGGACGCCATCGCGGCGATGGCCGACAAAGTGCTGGCCGACCTCGGCGGCGTCGACGTGCTGATCAACAACGCCGGGCGGTCGATCCGACGTTCACTCGCGCTGTCCTACGACCGCATCCACGACTATCAGCGGACCATGCAGCTGAATTACCTCGGCGCGGTCCAGCTGATCCTCAAATTCATTCCGGGCATGCGGGAACGCGGATTCGGGCAGATCATCAACGTGTCCTCGGTCGGTGTACAGACCCGGGCGCCACGCTTCGGCGCCTACATCGCCAGCAAGTCCGCGCTGGACAGCCTCTGCGACGCACTGCAGGCCGAGGTCGTCGACGAAGACATCAAATTCACCACCGTGCACATGGCGCTGGTCCGGACCCCGATGATCAGCCCCACCAAGATGTACGACAAGTTCCCGGCGCTGACGCCGGACCAGGCCGCCGGCGTGATCACCGACGCGATCGTGCAGCGGCCGCGGCGGGCCAGCTCACCCTTCGGACAGTTCGCGGCCCTGGCCGATGCCGTCAACCCGGCGGTCATGGACCGGGTGCGTAATCGGGCCTTCACCATGTTCGAAGACTCGTCCGCCGCCAAGGGAGATGAATCTGACAGCAGCACAACCAATTTCGATAATCGAAGCGAAACATTCGTGCGGGCCACCCGCGGAATTCACTGGTGAGGCGATCATGAGTCTTCCGAAACCGAACAATCAGGCGGCCGTCGTCATCACCGGCGCCTCCTCCGGCATTGGCACCGAATTAGCCCGCGGCCTGGCCCGGCGCGGCTACCCGCTGGTGCTCGTCGCACGCCGCAAGGAACGCATGGACGAGCTTGCCGACGAACTGCGCGCGCAGTACTCGGTGGGCGTCGATGTGCAGCCCCTCGATCTGTCGGAGGCCGGCGCCCGCGAACAGTTGGCACAGCGGCTGCGCACCGAACCGGTCGCCGGTCTGTGCAACAGCGCGGGCTTCGGCACCAGCGGCGCGTTCCAGACGCTGCCGGTCGAGCGGGAATCCGAGGAGGTCGTCCTCAATTCGCTGACGTTGATGGAGCTGACGCATGCCGCGTTGCCCGGCATGGTCGAACGGGGCGCTGGCGCGGTGCTCAACATCGCCTCGATCGCGGGTTTCCAGCCGATGCCCTACATGGCGGTGTACTCGGCCACCAAGGCCTTCGTGCAGACCTTCTCCGAGGCCGTCCACGAAGAGCTGAGCGGCACGGGCGTGTCGGTCACCGTGCTGTGTCCGGGCCCGGTGCCCACCGAGTGGGGCGAGATCGCCAACGCCGAACGATTCAGCATTCCCATCGCACAGGTGTCGCCGCACGACGTCGCCGAGGCCGCCATCGCCGGAATGGTCGACGGCAAGCGCAGCGTGGTGCCGGGTATCGTGCCCAAGGCGGTCAGCATCGGCGGCCGGTACATGCCGCGCACCCTGCTGCTGCCCGGCCTACGCCTGGGCAACCGCCTCCGCGGCGGGCCCAGTCACTGATGGCCGCTGTGGACGTCAAGGCCGATGTGCCGATGAGCCCGCAGGACATGTGGGAGCACGTGTCCGATCTGTCCGAACTCGGCGAATGGCTGTCCATGCACGAGGGATGGCGCAGCGATTTGCCCGACGAGCTGACCGAAGGCGCCGAAGTGGTCGGCGTTGCGCGGGCCAAGGGTTTTCGCAACCGGGTGACGTGGACGGTGACCACCTGGCAGCCGCCTCAGCGGGTCGCGTTGTCGGGATCCGGAAAGGGGGGTGCCAAGTACACAGTGACGCTCACGGTTTCGCCCACAACACAGGGGTCAAACCTCGGCGTGCGCCTCGAGCTGGGCGGGCGAGCGCTGTTCGGTCCGGTCGGCGCGGCGGCGGCTCGCGCCGTCAAAGGCGATGTCGAGAAGTCTTTGAAGAAGTTCGTCGAGCTGTACGGCTAGCGGCGATTGCAACGGCGGCGCGGCCGACCCGCCGCGTCCGAAGACCCACGGCGCAGACATGTTCCCGGTAGCCTGGCCGGATGTTGCGGGGGGCTCGTGGAGCCACTGTGGGCGAACCCAGGGGCGTCTTCGGCTGGATCGGCGTGGTGGTGGTGCGGTGGCCGTGGGCGGTCATCGGGTTCTGGATCGCGCTCGCCGCAGTGCTGTCGATGACCTTCCCATCGCTGACCGAGATGGCCGAAAGGCGGCCAGTCCCTATCCTGCCGCCCGAAGCCCCGGTGCTGCAGACGACACGACAGATCTCCGAGGCGTTTCACCAGTCCGGCTCCGAGAACGAAAACGTTTTGCTGGTGGTCCTGACCGACGAAAACGGACTCAACCCGTCCGACCTGAGCACGTACCGCACAGTGGCGGACAACCTGCGCCCGGACACTCGCGACATCGTGATGTTGCAGGATTTCGTCGCCACACCGGCCCTGCGCGACGCGATGACCAGCAAGGATCACAAAGCCTGGTATTTGCCCATGGTGCTCTCGGGCTGGGTGGGCACGCCAGAGCTGCATGCGGCATACGGTCGGGTCGCCGACATCGTCAAACAAGCCGTCGCCGGGACCACGCTGACGGCAAACCTGACCGGTCCCGCGGCCACCGGCGACGACATGATGTTCGTCGGTATCAAAGACATGCACGCGATCGAGGGCGCCGTCGTGCTGATGGTCCTGATCATCTTGTTTGTCGTCTATCGAAATCTGATCACGATGATGTTGCCGCTGGTGACGATCGGTGTCTCGGTAGGGGTTGCGCAGTCCGTCGTGGCGGGCGTGGCCCAACTGGGGTTGGGCGTTTCCAGCCAAACGATTACGTTGATGACGACGATGATGGCGGGCGCCGGCGTCGATTACGCCGTGTTTCTCATCAGCCGCTACCACGACTCTTTGCGGCAGGGCATGCCTTCTGACCAAGCCGTCGTCAGGGCGTTGACCTCGATCGGCAAAGTGATCGCCGGGTCGGCGGCCACGGTGTCGATCACCTTTCTGGGCATGGTCTTCACCCATTTGGGCTCCTTCAGGAACGTCGGTCCGTGCCTGGCGATTTCCATTGCGTTGGCGTTTCTGGCTGCCGTGACGTTTCTTCCGGCACTGATGGTTCTCGTCGGAAGACGCAACTGGATCAAGCCACGTCGCGACTTGACCACCCGTTTCTGGCGGCGACTGGGAATACACATCGTGCGTCGGCCCGTGAGTCACCTGGTCGGCAGCCTCGTCGTGCTGGCCATTCTGGCCGGCTGCGCGTTCCTTGCCCACTTCAACTACGACGACAGCAAGACGCTCCCGCAATCGGTGGAAAGCGCCGTCGGCTATCGCACGCTGGGTCACCATTTCCCTTTGAACGCAACGATCCCCGAATATCTCGTCGTCCAGTCAGAACACGACTTGCGGAAGCCGGCGAATCTGTCTGCGCTGAATCAGCTGGAACAGCGAGTTCGCCAGATGCCCGATATCGCAGCCATTCACGGCGCCCCGGTACCCAAACCGAAATCGACTGACAACTCCGAGAGCGAAGTGAATGACTCATGGACCGATTCGGCGCTTGACGGAAGGAATAAAGACAAATCGAACGACGACGGAGCCGGGTCCTTCCCCAACGTCACGAACCTGCTGTACTCGGTGGGCGCGACGGGCAACGCTGCCGCCGACCTCGGCCTGCCCGCCATCCCGGGCATGGCACCGGTCGACGTCGGTGATGACACCACCAATTTCGTCAACACCGTGCGGGGCATCGGCTTCGCCATGTCTGTGGACATCGCAGAAATCGCCAACACGGTCAACGGCGCACCAGTGACAGTGCTGGACGTCGTCGCCGTCACCGACCGCGACGGCGGAGCTTTGAAGAAGCTCTCCGATTTCGCCGAGCAGCTGGAGTCGCTACCCGACGCGGACAACATTGAGTCGGCGGCGCGCAGTGTGCGCCAGATTCTCGACAACGTCATCAACGACCTTCGCACTCTGGGCAACGACGGCACCAACGAGAAGGATCGTCCGGCGCCCCCGCCGGCCGACCCGCATAACTACGCCGACGCGATCAAACAGATGATCGACCAGGTCAAGGATTTGATGAAGCAAACCGCGCACACCGGCGGGGGATTGACCAGCGCGTTGACGTCGTTCATCTCGCCCGACGGACACACGGCGCGGTACCTGGTGCAAACCAATCTCTACCCCTTCGGCAACCGAGCGATGGATCAGATTCGCGAGATCACCGACACCGCGCGCGGGACGCACCCGGAGCCTGCATTGACGGGGGCATCGATCTCGGTATCGGGTATCACCGCGATGCTCCGAGACACCCGCGCCTACTACTTCCAGGACATCAGTCTCATCGTCGTGATGACGATTCTGATCGTGTTCCTCATTCTGGTCGCGATCCTGCGGGCCGTCGTCGCACCGCTGTATCTCATTGCGTCCGTAGTGATCTCGTACCTATCGGCATTCGGCATCGGCGTTGTCGTGTTCCAGTTCATGCTTCACCAGGAGCTGACCTGGAGCATCCCGGGACTGACGTTCATCGTGTTGGTCGCCATGGGCGCGGATTACAACCTGTTGCTCATTTCGAGGCTTCGCGAGGAGTCGCCCCACGGCATACGTTCGGGTGTGATCCGCACGGTGACGTCGACCGGCGGCGTGATCACCGCGGCGGGCGTCATCTTCGCCGCCTCGATGTTCGGCATGCTGCTGGCCAGCATCAGCACCCTGGTGCAAGCGGGCTTCATCATCGGGGTCGGACTTCTGCTCGACACCTTCTTGGTGCGGACCATCACCGTGCCGGCGATCGCGGTGCTGATCGGGAAGGCCAACTGGTGGCCGTCGCGACCGCCGCCGCCTGCACCGCGTGGGCGACCCGAACGGCGAACTGCGCCCGACTCCGCACCGAAGTCTGACGGGACGGACGACACCAAGGACGACCTGGGTGCGACCGACTCAGGCACCGTCGCGCTTCGTTCGTGACTTCGTCAGGAGTGCAAGACACATTCGCTGACACACCGGTGTGCGGCTGGGAGGGACGAACCGACAGCTGTACAAGGGAATTCAAATCGCCGAGAGCGGAGTTCGTGCGGCTACCCGCGCGGCGCAGCCATCCCGCCACTCGGCTGGTTCAGAGGGCGGCGTATTCCACGACGATCCCGGCGCCGACACCGATGACGACGGCAACCGCGAGTCCCGCAGTCGCCGGGACGAGGTAGCGCGAGCGCGGCGTCTGCCCGACGCGCACGCTGTCGAGCACCCGCTGGTAGCGCCTACTCACCGCGACGAGGCTGCCCACGGCGACCAGCGCCGTCAGGACGATCCCCGGCCAGGTCGGGAGGTGCTCGACCATGCTCCAGCGCACCTCCAGCGCACCGACTGAGATCATGCTGAGGCTGCTGCGCTGCCACGACAGTGCCGTGCGTTCGGCTGCCACACCGGGGAGTGGTCCGAGATCTGGGTGCATTTAGCGATGACCGATCTCGGCGAGGAAGATCAGGGCGGCCGCCGCAACCATGATGATGCCCAGCCCTGACACGAGGATTCGCGGCATCGGATCGGTTGGCAGCGGACGGTTTTCCCGTAATGCCCGTTCGGCCCGCTCCCAGCGCTGGTATGCGCCCAGGGTCACGGTGAGCGACAATGCGAGCAGCAGCGCAGAGATGCCGATCCGGAACGGCCGAGGGCCGAAGTTGTGGATCAGGCCGGCCAGCGCGACCGCACCCGCCAGCAACGCCATGCCGGTGCGTAGCCAGGCCAGGAAGGTCCGCTCGTTAGCCAACGTGAACCGATAGTCGGGATCGGCGCCAACCGAGCCCAATGGTGGCCTCTTCGTGAACATTCCCACCTTCCTAGTCCCGGGCCTGCTGCTGGACACAGTAGTTCCGGCAGGTATCGAACCGCCGGTCGCGGGGCCTTGTCCCAGCGATCTCGCACCCAACTCCCAGACACACGCTGCGACACGCCGGAGCATGTCGGTGTGCGGCCATAGACTGGCGTCCCTATGAGCCAGTCGTTCGTGCACCTGCACAACCACACCGAATACTCGATGTTGGACGGTGCCGCGAAGGTCGCGCCGATGCTCGCCGAGGCGCAGCGGCTGGAGATGCCCGCGATCGGGATGACCGACCACGGGAACATGTTCGGCGCCAGCGAGTTCTACAACGGGGCCACCGCCGCCGGCATCAAACCGATCATCGGTATCGAGGCCTACATCGCGCCTGGTTCGCGCTTCGAGACTCGCCGCATCCTGTGGGGTGATCCGGGGCAGAAGAGCGACGACGTGTCGGGCAGCGGCTCCTACACGCACATGACGATGGTCGCCGAGAACGCCACCGGGCTGCGCAACCTGTTCAAGCTGTCGTCGTTGGCGTCGTTCGAAGGCCAGCTGGGCAAGTGGTCGAGGATGGACGCCGAGCTGATCGCCGAGCACGCCGCCGGCATCATCGCCACCACCGGCTGCCCGTCCGGGGAGGTGCAGACCCGGCTACGGCTCGGGCATCACCGCGAAGCGCTGGAGGCCGCCGCCAAGTGGCGGGAGATCTTCGGACCCGAGAATTTCTTCCTGGAGTTGATGGATCACGGGCTGTCCATCGAACGCCGGGTGCGTGACGGGCTGCTGGAAATCGGGCGCACGCTCAACATTCCGCCGCTGGCCACCAACGACTGCCACTACGTCACCCGCGACGCCGCGCACAACCACGAGGCGCTGTTGTGTGTACAGACCGGCAAGACGCTCTCGGATCCCAACCGGTTCAAGTTCGACGGCGACGGCTATTTCCTGAAGTCGGCCGCCGAGATGCGGGCGATCTGGGACGGCGACGTTCCGGGCGCCTGCGATTCCACGCTGCTGATCGCCGAGCGGGTCACCTCGTACGCCGACGTGTGGGCGCCGTGTGACCGGATGCCGGTCTTCCCGGTGCCCGACGGACACGACCCGTCGTCCTGGCTGCGCCACGAAGTCGACGCCGGCCTGCGCCGCCGGTTCGGTGACGCCGCAGCCCGAAGGCTACGCACAGCGGGCGGCCTACGAGATCGAAGTCATCTGCGACAAGGGTTTTCCGTCGTATTTCCTGATCGTCGCCGACCTGATCAACTACGCGCGCTCCGTCGATATCCGGGTCGGCCCGGGCCGCGGTTCGGCCGCCGGCTCGCTGGTGGCCTACGCGCTGGGCATCACCGACATCGACCCGATCCAGCACGGGTTGCTGTTCGAGCGGTTCCTGAACCCCGAGCGCGCGTCGATGCCCGATATCGACATCGACTTCGACGACCGTCGTCGCGGCGAGATGGTGCGCTACGCCGCCGAGAAGTGGGGACATGACCGCGTCGCACAGGTCATCACCTTCGGCACCATCAAAACCAAAGCCGCGCTGAAGGATTCGGCCCGTATTCACTACGGGCAGCCCGGTTTCGCGATCGCCGACCGGATCGCCAAGGCGCTGCCGCCGCCGATCATGGCCAAAGACATTCCGCTGTCGGGTATCACCGATCCCAACCACGAGCGCTTCAAGGAAGCCGCCGAGGTCCGCAGCCTGATCGACACCGACCCCGATGTGCGGACCATCTACCAGACCGCCCGCGGCCTGGAAGGTCTGATCCGCAACGCCGGGGTGCATGCGTGTGCGGTGATCATGAGCAGCGAACCGCTGACCGAGGTGATCCCGCTGTGGAAGCGCCCGCAGGACGGCGCGATCATCACCGGCTGGGACTACCCGTCGTGTGAGTCGATCGGGCTGCTGAAGATGGACTTCCTCGGCCTGCGCAACCTGACGATCATCGGCGACGCGATCGGCAACATCAAAGCCAACCGGGGGATCGACCTCGACCTGGAGTCTCTCGCGCTGGACGACCCCGCCACCTTCGAATTGCTGGGCCGCGGTGAAACGTTGGGGGTGTTCCAGCTCGACGGCGGGCCGATGCGCGACCTGCTGCGACGGATGCAGCCGACCGGTTTCGAAGACATCGTCGCCGTCCTCGCGCTGTACCGGCCCGGCCCGATGGGCATGAACGCGCACAACGACTACGCCGACCGCAAGAACAACCGGCAGGCGATCAAACCGATCCATTCCGAACTCGAGGAACCACTGCGCGAAATCCTCGCCGAGACCTACGGCCTGATCGTGTATCAGGAGCAGATCATGCGTATCGCGCAGAAGGTCGCCGGCTACTCGCTGGCCCGAGCCGATATTCTGCGCAAGGCGATGGGCAAGAAGAAGCGCGAGGTGCTGGAGAAGGAGTTCGAAGGCTTCTCGGAAGGCATGCAGGCCAACGGATTCTCGGCCAAAGCCATCAAAGCGCTGTGGGACACCATCCTTCCGTTCGCCGACTACGCGTTCAACAAATCGCATGCGGCGGGCTACGGCTTGGTGTCGTACTGGACGGCCTACCTCAAGGCCAACTATCCGGCGGAATACATGGCCGGGCTGCTCACCTCGGTCGGTGACGACAAGGACAAGGCCGCGGTCTACCTGGCCGACTGCCGCAAACTCGGTATCACCGTGCTGCCGCCGGACGTCAACGAGTCCGGGCTGAACTTCGCCTCGGTCGGCGCCGACATCCGCTACGGGCTGGGCGCGGTGCGCAACGTCGGCTCGAACGTCGTTGCCTCACTGCTGAACACCCGCACGCAGAAAGGCAAATTCACCGACTTCTCCGATTACCTGAACAAAGTCGACATCGCGGCATGCAACAAGAAAGTCACCGAGTCGCTGATCAAGGCAGGAGCTTTCGACTCGCTCAAGCACCCGCGCAAGGGTCTGTTCCTGGTGCACACCGACGCGGTCGAGTCGGTGCTGGGCACCAAGAAGGCCGAGGCGATGGGTCAGTTCGACCTTTTCGGTGGTGACCCGAACGACGGGGGAGTCGGCGCCGACTCGGTGTTCACCATCCGGGTTCCCGACGACGAGTGGGATGACAAGCACAAACTCGCGTTGGAACGCGAGATGCTGGGCTTGTATGTGTCCGGGCATCCGCTCAACGGAATCGCACATCTGTTGACAAGCCAGGTCGACACCGCCATCCCCGCGATCCTCGACGGCGATGTCGCCAACGAGACCATGGTGAAGGTCGGCGGCATCCTGGCGTCGGTGAACCGGCGGGTCAACAAAAACGGAATGCCCTGGGCGTCGGCGCAATTGGAAGACCTCACCGGTGGTATCGAAGTGATGTTCTTCCCGCACACCTATTCCGCCGTCGGTGGCGAGATCGTCGACGACGCGGTGGTGCTGGTCACCGCCAAGGTGGCGATCCGCGACGACCGGATCGCGCTGATCGCCAACGACCTTGTGGTGCCCGACTTTTCCAACGCGCAACTGGACCGGCCGCTGGCGGTCAGCCTGCCGACCCGGCAGTGCACCATCGACAAGGTCAGCGCTCTCAAGCAGGTGCTGGCGCGTCACCCCGGCACCTCGCAGGTTCACCTGCGGCTGATCAGCGGGGAGCGGACCACCACCCTGGAACTCGATGCATCGCTGCGGGTGACGCCGTCCCCGGCGCTGATGGGCGATCTGAAGGCGTTGCTCGGCCCCGGCTGCCTGGGCGGCTAATCGGCGCGAGCGTGACGCTGGGCGCACACTCGCGACCCAGCGTGCGGCCAGCTTCACACTCGTGGCTCCGCCTGAGCTGAATCCCTGTAGATCACGCCGTCTTTCATCACGAAGTCCACCTTGCCGGTGACGTCGATATCGGAGAAGGGATCACCCGGCATCGCGATCAGATCGGCGATTTTGCCTTCGGCGATCACGCCGAGGTTGTCGAGGCGCAGCAATTCGGCAGCCACGCTGGTGGCAGCACGCAAGGCCCGCAACGGTGTGATGCCGTTGGACACCATCGTCGGGAATTCGCGCCAATTCTCGTGATGAGGAAACATTCCGGCGTCGGTGCCGAACGCGATCCGCACGTCACTGGCGGCCAAGTGCTCTGCCGCATCCAGCAGTGCACCGCTGTATTTCGTGAATTTGCGGCGTGCGTGCTCCGGAAGGGCCGCCCCGTTCGGATCGTCGTCGCCGTCGCGGGCCTTGGCCAGGATGATGTACTGCGTGGGCACCACGAACACTCCGGCGTCCCGCATCATCGTCAGCGTCTCCGCTGACGCGAGGTTTCCGTGCTCGATGCTGCGCACACCGGCCCGAACGGCTCGCCGGATTCCCTCGTCGCCGTAACTGTGTGGGGTGACCGGGATGTCGAGGTCGCTGGCCGTCGCCACTAAGACGTCCATCTCCTCTTGGCTGTAGGTGGCGTGTCCCGGGTCGTCCGACGGGGACGCGAAACCGCCGGTTGCGGCGAACTTGATCCAGTCGGCGCCGGCTCGGATCTGCTGTCGCACCCGGGTGCGGATCTCGTCGCTGCCATCGGCCGAGGCCAATTCCAAATTCCGGCAACAGCCCTGGTATTCGTCGGCGACCATGCCGCTGAAGTCGC
The DNA here is from genome assembly GCA_963741555.1 of uncultured Actinomycetota bacterium. GTDB lineage: Bacteria > Actinomycetota > Actinomycetes > Mycobacteriales > Mycobacteriaceae > Mycobacterium. The sequence goes on from CAVUIH010000004.1 coordinate 220,961, forward strand.
CGTGGCCACCCCGCGCGGAAACGATGTGCGGTGCCACCAGCATGCGCGGGCCGATCACGAGTCCGGCCGTGACCGCGTTGCGAAGATCGACCGTGGGGTAATCGACATCCCCGCAACCCAAGTCGCGCACCGTGGTGAACCCACCCATCAGCAGCGCGCGCAGCACCGGCAATGCCTTCAGCGTTTTCGCGGTGCTCGAGTCGAGAGCTTGCATCAGCCCGACCGGCGGCGCAAGCGTGACGTGGGTGTGGCAGTCGATGAACCCTGGCGTCAAGGTATGTCCGGAAAGATCCACCACCCGCGCATCGGGTAGTGCCTCGACCGTGTCGGCGACCCGCTGGATGCGGCCGTCAACGACCAGCACCTGCCGGGGCGCCGACTGCGCCGAGATTCCGTCCCACACGTTCGCGCCCGTGATCAGCGTTGCCACCATCGTCGCCACCTTGTCGGATTCAGAAGCGGTAGCGCAAGATTCGCGCTGAGCGGGCACCGGATTTGGTCATGCCCATCAGTCGGGTCGAGACTCGGGCCGCCACGGGATACAGGTCGATCTCCGGGGCGTGGGACAGGCTCGTCTCCTCGACCAGCCGCAGGCGCGGACTCCAGCTCTCCGGGACGTGAGGGTCGGAGAAACCTCGGTACGCCCACTGAGTCCCGACGGCGCTGAAGACGATCTTCATGGCGGCGATGTTGAGCCGGCCGACCCGTCCGTAGTCGTTCATCGCGATCTCGCCGGAGCCGAAGTACTCAGGAATACGGCGGAACAGCTTGACGATCACCGCCTCCGGCAAGAACGCCAGCAGGCCGTCGGCGATCAGCATGGTGGGCCGGTCCGACGGGATCTGATCGGTCCAACTGTCGTCGGCCAGCGATGCCGCCACCGAGTAGGCGTGGTCACCGGCGGGCACCAGTTCGTCTCGCAGCGCGATGACATTCGGCAGATCCACGCTGTACCAGTCCACCGTGGCCGGCGGCGCGACCCGCAGCATCGCCGTGCCCAGTCCCGCGCCAAGGTCGACGACGACGGCGTCGGGATGCTCGGAGACGAAGCTGCGTACCCGTTCATCGAGCATCTTGGCCCGCAGTGCGGTCTGGCGCACCGCGCTCGACGGCACCCCCATGGCGTCGAAGTCGTAGTCGATCTTGGCGACGATGTCGTCGGCCAGCGTGTCGCCGAGTATCGGCGTGGGCCAACGGCTGTCGAGTGCGCGGGCGTACTGGGTGACGAATGCGGTCCGCTCGACGGGCGTCAAGTCGGTGATCGCAATTCCCATACCGGCAACGTACTCCCACGACTAGCCTCGGCTGCGTGAGCGATTCAAAACCCCAGATGAGCATGCCGACCACGATGTGTGAGGCGTTTCAGCGGGCCGCGTCCGTCGCCCCGGATACCGTCGCGCTTCGCACTCCGGGCGACGCCCAGACGATGACCTGGCGGGAGTTCGCCGCTGGAGTACGACGTGTCGCCGCCGGGCTGGCAGGCATCGGGGTTCACCGCGGCGACACGGTGTCACTGATGATGGCCAACCGGATCGAGTTCTACCCATTGGAGGTCGGCGCACAGCACCTCGGCGCCACGTCGTTCTCGGTGTACAACACGCTGCCGGCCGAGCAACTGACCTACGTCTTCGGCAACGCGGGAACAAAGGTGGTGATCTGCGAGGAGCAGTACGTCGATCGGATCCGGGCGAGTGGGGCGCCGATCGAACACATCGTCTGCATCGACGGTGCGCCGGACGGCACCATGTCCCTCGACGAGCTGTACGCCGCAGGCAACGAGGATTTCGATTTCGAAGCCGCCTGGCGTGCGGTGCAACCCGACGACGTGATCACGCTCATCTACACCTCTGGGACGACGGGAAATCCCAAGGGGGTGGAGATGACGCACACCAACCTGCTGTTCGAAGCCGATGCTCTCGGCGCCGTCCTCGACGTCCGGCCGGATGATCGCACTACCTCGTATCTGCCGTCGGCGCACATCGCCGACCGCATGATGGCGCTCTACAACCAGCAGCTGTACGGCACCCAGGTCACCGTGGTGTCCGACGTCCGCGAGATTGCGGCGGCGTTGCCCGACGCGCGCCCGACGGTCTGGGCGGCCGTGCCGCGCGTGTGGGAAAAGCTCAAAGCGGCAATCGAATTCGCGGTCGCTCACGAGCAGGACGACGCGAAACGTCAGGCTCTGCAGTGGGCCCTGTCGGTCGCGGGCAAACGCGCCGCGGCCTTGCTCGCCGATCAACCGCTGCCCGACGACTTGGCCGCCGAGTGGACGCAAGCTGACGAGTTGGTGTTGTCAAAGCTTCGGGAACGGCTCGGACTCGATCAGCTCAGGTGGGCCGTGTCGGGCGCGGCACCGATCCCGAGGGAGACGCTGGCCTTCTTCGCCGCGATCGGCATCCCGATCGCCGAAGTCTGGGGCATGTCGGAGCTGAGTTGTGTTGCCAGCGTGAGCCATCCACGCGAGGCGCGGCTGGGCACCGTCGGTAAGCTGCTGCCCGGCCTGGAATCCATGATCGCCGAGGACGGCGAGTATCTGGTGCGGGGCCCGTTGGTGATGAAGGGCTACCGCAAGGAGGCGGCCAAGACGGCCGAGGCGATCGACCCCGATGGCTGGCTGCACACCGGCGACATCCTGGACGAAGATGCCGACGGCTTCCTGCGGATCATCGACCGCAAGAAAGAGTTGATCATCAACGCGGCCGGCAAAAACATGTCGCCGGCCAATATCGAGAACACCGTCAAAGCGGCCTGCCCGATGGTGGGCGCGATGGTGGCGATCGGCGATGGCCGCCCGTTCAACACCGCGCTGCTGGTCTTCGACGCTGATTCGGTAGGCCCGTACGCCGAACGGCACGGACTCGCCGACGCTTCGCCGGAGGCGTTGGCCGCCCACCCGGAGGTGCTCGCGCAGATCTCCGCGGGGGTGGCTGAGGGCAACTCGAAGTTGTCGCGGGTCGAGCAGATCAAACGTTTTCGCGTGCTGCCCAACCTGTGGGAGCCCGGCGGCGACGAGATCACCTTGACGATGAAACTCAAGCGCAAGCCGATCATGGCCAAATACGCCGCGGAGATCGAGGAGTTGTACGCGAGCAAGCCAGGCCCGGACGTCCATCAACCCCAGAGCGCGTCGGCGACGCAACCGGCTTGAGCTCAGCCGGCCCGCTTTCGGTACCGGTGGGCGAGTTCCGCCGTCACCAATCCGCTCCGGCCTAGATTCGCGCCCATGAACGACGACTCCGGTCGTTGGTCGGCATAACGAAACTTGTTCTCAGAGGCCGTTTCTGGGGCATCATCAGGGGTTGCCGAGAGAAACCGAACCGGCAAGGCCAATTTACAGATCGTCCGCACCGTGAGCAGGTACTGGCGAAGGAATGGACCTGTCGTGTAAGGCAGGTCGTATTTGACGCACAACGCTCGCACCCGCACGGCGATCTCGGGTAGGCGATTGCTCGGCAGATCGGGGAACAGGTGATGTTCGATCTGGTAGCACAAGTGTCCACTCATGAAGGCCAGCATTCCCCCGGCCCGAAAGTTCGCGCTGCCCAGCATCTGCCGCAGATACCACTCCGGCTTCGTCTCGTTCTCCAAGACCGATGCGTCGAACTTCTCCGCGCCATCGGCGAAGTGCCCACAGACGATGACGATGTAGGCCCATGCATTACGCAGCCCGTTGGCGACCACGGTGGCCCCGAGTGTGCGCCGCCACCGTCGGCGGCCTAACGCAGGAAAGAGCACATAATCCTTCACAGACTGCCGGGCCATCTTGCGGAGCATGGTCTTTTTATGGGCCGATTTAGCGGCCTCTGCGGTTTCGCGTTCCTGTATGGCGTAGAGGCCGTGAAAGGCCACACCCCATTCGAAGGCGGCAGCCAGCAGCACCGCGCGCAACGGTTGGAACAAGTTGCCCGGTCGCCACTTCTGTTCCCGGGTAACCCGTAAAACTCCGAAGCCGAGATCATCGTCGACACCGATGACGTTGGTGAACATATGGTGCCGGTAATTGTGTGAGGACATCCAGTGCGACGAGGGGCCGACCATGTCCCATTCCCAGGTCGCGGAATGGACTTCCGGGTCGTTCATCCAATCCCACTGACCGTGGCAGATGTTGTGGGAGAGTTCCATGTTCTCGATGGACTTGGCCGCCGCCAGCGCGACGGTCCCGGTAGCCCAGCCGACTCTGGTTTTGCTCGCGAGGATGGTCAGTCGTGCCACGATTTCGAGAGCTCGCTGAACGGCGATGACGCGGCGGATGTAGTCACGGTCCTTCGCGCCGCGCGAGGCCTCGATGTCGCAACGAATCGCCTCCAGCTCGGCAGCGAGAGCGGCGACGTCCGCGTCGCTCAGGTGGGCGTATTCGGGTACCTCGGTGATCGCCATCGAGGGTTTACCGGACCAGAGCCGGGTTGGTGGGTGGGCTCGATCGCACGAGGACGCGCAACGACCAGCTGGACGGCTGGAGCATCTGCTTTACCCCTTGCTCTACCGGCTCTACGCCGTGCGTCCGACCGTAGGTTGTCGACGCCGCTCGCAGACTCTACACGGCACGCATCACTGGCAGGTCACCTCGAGATCTCGGTACCCGGAGGCTCCGGGTTTAGGGTGAGGTATGCCACTCGAAGGTGAATACGCCCCTAGCCCATGGGATTGGTCCCGTGAACAAGCCGACAAGTACGCCGAATCCGGCGGCACCGATGCCGCGGACATGAAGGGCAAGCCCATCATTCTGCTGACCACCGTCGGCGCCAAGAGCGGAAAACTCCGCAAGACGCCGCTGATGCGGGTCGAGCACGACGGTGAATACGCCGTGGTGGCGTCGCTGGGTGGGGCGCCGAAGAACCCGGTCTGGTACTACAACATCGCCAAGAACTCCCGCGTCGAATTGCAGGACGGCAGCGCCACCCATGACTACGACGCGCGCGAGGTCTTCGGCGACGAGAAGGCCGTCTGGTGGGAACGCGCCGTCGAGGCATGGCCGGATTACGCCGATTACCAGGAGAAGACCGACCGGCAGATTCCGGTATTCGTACTGACCCCTGTTCAGTGAATCCACAGTTTGGTGGCACCATTGACCGGTGTCCGCCGAACTGAGCCAAAGCCGGAGCACCCGGGGCAGTGGGCCGCTCTGCGCGGCCGACATCGACGACGCGGCGCAACGAATCGCCGGGGTGGTCACGCCCACCCCGCTGGAGCTCTCCGATCGGTTGTCGGCGATCACCGGCGCCAGCGTCTACCTCAAACGCGAAGACCTGCAGACCGTGCGCTCCTACAAGCTGCGCGGGGCCTACAACCTGCTCGTCCAGCTGTCCGGGGAGGAGATCGCGGCGGGCGTCGTATGCTCGTCGGCCGGCAACCACGCGCAGGGCTTCGCGTACGCATGCCGGACGCTGGGCATTCGCGGTCGCGTCTACGTGCCGGCCAAAACGCCGAAGCAGAAGCGTGACCGCATCCGCTACCACGGCGGCGAGTTCATCGAGCTGATCGTGGGCGGATCGACCTACGATCTGGCCGCCGAGGCCGCACTCGCCGACGTCGCGCGCACCGGCGCCACCCTCGTCCCGCCGTTCGACGACCCGCGCACGATGGCCGGCCAGGGCACGATCGCCGTCGAATTTCTAGACCAACTCGACGTCGAGCCCGATCTGGTCGTGGTCCCCGTCGGGGGCGGCGGATGCATCGCCGGCATCACCACGTATCTGGCCGAGCGGACCACCAACACGGCCGTCCTCGGTGTGGAACCGGCGGGCGCGGCGGCGATGATGGCGGCGCTGGCAAGCGGTGGTCCGGTCACCCTGGATGCCGTCGACCAATTCGTCGACGGCGCCGCGGTCAGCCGCGCCGGGCGGCTGACGTACGCCGCGCTGGCCGCCGCGGGCGACATGGTGTCGATCACCACGGTCGACGAAGGCGCGGTGTGCACCGCGATGCTCGACCTGTACCAGAACGAGGGGATCATCGCCGAGCCTGCCGGAGCGCTGTCGGTCGCAGGCCTGCTGGAAGCCGACGTCGCGCCGGGCTCGACGGTGGTGTGCCTGATCTCGGGCGGTAACAACGACGTGTCCCGGTACGGCGAGATTCTGGAGCGCTCGCTGGTGCACCTGGGGCTCAAGCACTATTTCCTGGTTGACTTTCCGCAGGAGCCGGGCGCGTTACGCCGATTCCTCGACGGCGTGCTGGGACCCAGCGACGACGTCACGCTGTTCGAATACGTCAAGCGCAACAACCGGGACACCGGTGAGGCGCTGGTCGGCATCGAGCTGGGCTCGGCCGCCGACCTGGACGGGTTGCTGGAGCGGATGCACACCACCGACATGCAGATCGAGAAGCTCGACCCCGACTCGCCCGCGTATCGCTACCTGCTGTAGACGGTCGGATTCACCGGATGGCTTCGACGGCCGCCTTCGCGTCGGCTAATCCGGCGCCGGTGATATTGCGGTACTCCTTGATCGCGGCAATCAGGTTGCCCGCGTGGGCAAGCGCGACCACCGCCGGCGGCATCCCGACGGCACTGGCCGCCGCGAACGGCACGTAGCGGTCGGGGAACAGGGCTTCGAGCTGCTGTTCGATGTAGTCGAGGCGAGCTCGTGCGCCGTGATCGATTTCGCTCACCCGCGAAAACTACCCGATCGACGTCGGCTAGCCGAGCTGCACAATCGACTCATCATTGGCGCGAAAGATCGGCTCCAGCGGAACGGCGAACCGTTCGGCCATGTCGGTCAACGACTTCGACCACACCAGGTCCACCGACGAGACCGGCCCGCGGCCGGGTCCCGACAACAGCAACGCCACGGTGGTTCCCGCTTCCCGGTCGTCGAGCAGCGTGCGCAGCGCCGACATGAGGTTCCACACGACCCGTCCGCGCGGCCGGGTGCGGATCGGCAAGCGGCTGAGCTTCTGGGCGAAACATCGATCCGGCCCGATCAGGCCGAACCACAGCAGCCGCTCCTCAAAACCCAGCGGCCCCAACAAAGCACGCCAGCGCTGACGGAGGTCCTCAGCCGAATACGCGGGATCGGCGGCGGTGTGAATGGGCGGGATCGGCAACACATCGTGAAAGCTCATCCGCGCATCATCGGCGGTCGCGCGCCGCGCCGGTAGTCAGTTATCCACAGTGCGCAGAACCGCGAACGAATACGGCGGCAGCTCAGAGCTTTCCGCGCCGATACCGGGCGGGTCCCAAGACAGCACCAGCTCGCCGGTACACGGCACGGCCACCGGCTCAGCACCCAGATTGCAGGCCACCGCCAATCGACCGCGACGCATGACGATCCAGCGGGCTTCTTCGTCGTAGTCGACGATCAGATGGTCCAGCCACGGATCGCCCAGATCGGTTTCGTTGCGCCGCAACGCGATCAAATCGCGGTAGATCTGCAGCAGCCGGGCGTGCCCTTCGGCGTCGAGTTCGGCCCAGTCCAGCTTCGAGTGCCGGAACGTCTGCGGGTCCTGCGGGTCGGGAATGTCGTCGGCGTCCCAGCCGTGGTCGGCGAATTCTTTCTTGCGACCCTCGGCGGTGGCGCGCGCGAGTTCCGGCTCCGGGTGGGAGCTGAAGAATTGGAACGGCGTCGAGGCGCCCCATTCTTCGCCCATGAAAAGCATTGCGGTGTAGGGAGACCCAAGCACCAGTGCAGCCTTGACGGCTAGCTGTCCGGCGTTGAGGTTCTGCGACGGCCGGTCGCCGAGAGCGCGGTTGCCGACCTGGTCGTGGGTACAGGTGTAGGCCAGCAGCCTGGTGGCGGGGATGCTCGAGGTGTCGAGTGGCCTGCCGTGCCGCCGTTGCCGGAAAGACGAATGGGTGGCCGCGTGGAAGAAGCCGTGCCGCAACGTCGTGGCCAAGGTGGCCAGCGAGCCGAAGTCGGCGTAGTAGCCCTGGCGTTCGCCGGACACCGCGGTGTGAATGGCGTGGTGGATGTCGTCGTCCCACTGCGCGGTCATCCCAAGACCATGGTCTGCGCGGGGACTGATCATCCGCGGGTCGTTGAGGTCGCTCTCGGCGACCAGCGACAGCGGTCGGCTTAGTTGCTCTGCGAGCGCGTCGGTTTCGGCGGACAGCTCCTCGAGCAGATGGATCGCGGTGGTGTCGAACAGCGCGTGCACGGCGTCCAGGCGCAGACCGTCGGCGTGGAAGTCGCGCATCCAGCGCAGCGCACACTCGATGATGTAGCGGCGTACCTCGTCGGACCCGGCGTCGGCGATGTTGATCCCTTCGCCCCACGGGTTGCTGGCCGACGACAGGTAGGGCCCGAACTTCGGCAGGTAGTTACCGGACGGGCCGAGGTGGTTGAACACCGCGTCGATCAGCACGCCCAAGCCGCGACGGTGGCAGGCGTCGACGAATCGGACCAGACCGTCGGGTCCGCCGTAGGGTTCGTGGACGGCGTACCACAGCACGCCGTCGTAGCCCCAGCCGTGAGTTCCGGAGAACGCGTTGACCGGCATCACTTCGACGAAGTCGACGCCGAGACCGACGAGGTAGTCGAGTTTGTCGATCGCCGAGTCGAAGGTGCCAGCCGGGGTGAACGTGCCGATGTGCAGCTCGTAGATCACCGCGCCCTGCACCGAGCGGCCGGTCCAGTCGCCGTCCGTCCACGCGTCCGGCGCGGGCTTCCACAATTGCGAACTGTCGTGCACCCCGTCGGGTTGGCGCGGCGATCGCGGGTCCGGCAGCAGCGTCGGGTCGTCGTCGAGCAGATATCCGTAGCGCGCGTTCGGGGCGGCGTCGACCGAGGCTCGCCACCAGCCGTCGGGGCCCCGCGTCATCGGCGACACCGTGCCGTCGACGTCGAGTCGCACTGTGTCGGGTTTCGGTGCCCACACCGCGAATTCAGGCATCGCTGCGCTCCAACAACACCACCGGCAGCTCGGAGAACAACGCCGCGGCCGGTGTCACCCCGCTGACCACGGTGCCGGTCAGCACGTCGGTCCACGAACCGTCAGGCAGCGTGAGACTTGTGTCACCCCAACCGTTTTGCTCGAGATGCACAGTCCAGCGGGTGACCGCGACCAGCACGTCGTCCGCACGCCGGAACGCCACCACGTGGTTCGCGGAAGCGCCGGCGGCAAGCACTGGGCGGTAGGAACCTCCCACGAAGCTGTCCGGGCGAGCACGCCGCAGCTGCAGAGCCGCCTTGACGATGCGAAGCTTCTTGTGCTGCAGCGATTTCAGCGCCGCACGCCGGGCGGTGTAGTCCACCTGCCGACGGTTGTCCGGATCGACCAGGCTGTCGTCCCACAACTCGGTGCCCTGATAGATGTCCGGGATCCCGGGCACGGTGAGCGCCAGCAGCTTTTGGCCGAGCGCGTCGTTCTCGGCGTACGTTTCGAGCCGCACGACCAGGTTGGTGAGCTCGCGCACCACTGGGCCGTCGAGTACGACGTCCAGCCAGCTGTGCACCGCGTCCTCGAATTCGGCGTCGGGATCGTTCCACGAGGTATGCCACCCCGCTTCGCGGATCGCTTTCTCGGCGTAGGCGTGTAGCCGGTCACGCAACTCCACGGTGACCTCGCCGTCGACGGGCCACACGCCGAAGATGTTCTGCCACAGGAACAACCCAGTTGCCGGCTCAGGGGAGGGGGCGGCGGCTTCCCAGCGGGCGACGAACTCGGCCCACAGTGACGGCAGCTGCGACAGGACGCCGATGCGGGCCCGGACGTCCTCACCTCGTTTGGTGTCGTGGGTGGTCAGCGTCGTCATGGTGTGCGGCCACAGTTGGGCCCTGGTCGCGGCGCGGTGATGGAATTCGGCAAGGCCGACGCCGAAGTCCTGCGGTTCGCCGCCGACTTCGTTCAGTGACACCAGCCGCGCGTCCCGGTAGAACAGGCAGTCCTCGACGGCCTTGGCGGTGACGGCGCCACACAACTGCTGCAGCCGCACCGCCGGCTCGCCACCGCCGGCCAGCGCGGCGGCGATCAGTTGCAGCGGAACGTCGAATTCCGGTGTCGCAGCGCGGGTTGCCGCCAGCGCCGTGGGCAGGATCGCGGCCAGGCTGAGGTAGTCGCTGCGATAGACGTCGACGTGCGTCAGCAGCGCCGCCACCGCGGCGGGCAGTTGCGGGTGGTCGACACCGGCCGCCGCGACGATGCAGCGACGCAGCCGGCTCAGCTCGCTGCCCAGCGTTTCGGTTGCCGCCGTCACCTTGAGCTCGGCCAGCATGGGGGCGATCTGCCCGTAGTCGAACCCGGCGGATGCCGTCAACTCGGTCAGGGCCTGCTGCCCGGTTGGGTCGATGAACACTCCGCCGACCTCTCGCAGCGCGTCATAGCCTGTCGTGCCCGCGATCGGCAGCGTCGGCTCCAGCGCCTCGTCGACGGCGAGGATCTTCTCGATCACGATCCAGGCGTCGGGCCCGCACAGTTCGCGCAGCCTGAGCAGATACCCCGACGGATCCGCCAAACCGTCGGGGTGGTCGATGCGCACGCCGTCGACGAGTCCCTCGGCGAACCAGCGACCCACCTCGGCGTGGCTGGTGTCGAACACCGCCGGATCCTCCTGCCGCAGGCCGGCCAGCGAGGTGATCGAAAAGAAGCGGCGATAACCGGTCAGCCCGTTGCGCCAGCCGATCAGACGGTAGTGCTGCCGGTCGTGCACCTGCGGACCGCTGCCTTCGCCGGTACCCGGCGCGATCGGCAGCGCTAAGTCACCGAGCCGCAGCAGGTCTCCGTCCACCGTGAGATCGGCGGCGTCGTCGTCGGAGCCGAGCAACGGCAACACAATCCGGCCATCGCCGAGGTCCCAGTCGATGTCGAAGAACGACGCATACGCCGACGATCGGCCGTGCCGCAGCACATCCCACCACCACGGATTCTGTTCCGGCTTGTCCACGCCGACGTGATTGGGGACGACGTCGACGATCAGACCCATACCGCGGGCGCGCGCCGCGCTCGACAACCGCGCCAATCCCTCTGGGCCACCGAGCTCGGCCGACACCGTGGTCGGGTCGGTCACGTCGTAGCCGTGCGCCGAGCCCTGGACCGGAGTCAGGATCGGCGACAGGTACAGATGTGACACCCCGAGGTCGTCGAGGTAGTCCAGCAGTTGCTCAGCGTCGCCGAAGGTGAACCCGAACCCGCTCGACGTACCCCTCAGCTGCAACCGATAGGTGGACAGCACCGGAAATGGCATGCGCTACTGCGTCTTACGAAAGACAAGTAACGCGCGCCCGGGCAGCGAGACCGCATCACCGTCGTTCACGACCAGCTTCACCTCGCCGGTGGGATCGGTGGTGTCGAGCTCCGCGGTCCACTCCTTGGCGTAGTCGTCATGAGGCAGCACGAAATCCACCTCGTGGTCATGGGCGTTGAAGCACAACAGAAATGAGTCGTCGACGACTCGCTCGCCGCGCAAATTGGGTTCGGGCAGTGCCTCGCCGTTGAGGAACACCGCGATGCTCTTGCCGAACTGGCTGTCCCAGTCCTTTGCCGTCATCTCCTCGCCGGCCGATGTCAGCCACGCGATGTCGCGGACCTGGTCGGCGCTGCGGATCGGGCGCCCTTCGAAAAACCGGCGGCGGCGAAACACCGGATGCTTCTTGCGCAGCAAGGTGGCTTTGCGGGTGAAGGCCAGCAGATCGCTGTTCTTGTCGACCAACGACCAATCCATCCAAGACAATTCGGAGTCCTGGCAGTAGACGTTGTTGTTGCCGTGCTGGGTTCGACCGATCTCGTCGCCGTGGGTGACCATCGGAGTGCCCTGGCTCAACATGAGCGTCGCCATGATGTTGCGCATCTGCCGGCGGCGCAGGTCGAGGATTTCCGGGTCGTCGGTCGGTCCTTCCACGCCGCAGTTCCAGGAGCGGTTGTGGCTCTCGCCGTCGCGGTTGTCCTCGCCGTTGGCTTCGTTGTGCTTCTCGCTGTAGGACACTAAGTCGTTGAGGGTGAACCCGTCGTGGGCGGTGACGAAATTGATGCTGGCGCCCGGACGCCGTCCGGTCGCCTCATAGAGATCCGACGACCCGGTCAGCCGGGACGCGAACTCGCCGAGTGTCGCGGGCTCGCCCCGCCAGTAGTCACGCACAGTATCTCGATATTTCCCGTTCCATTCGGTCCACAAACCCGGGAAATTGCCGACCTGGTAGCCGCCCTCGCCGACGTCCCACGGCTCGGCGATCAGTTTGACCTGACTGACCACCGGATCTTGTTGCACCAGATCGAAAAACGCGCTCAGTCGGTCGACGTCGTAGAACTCGCGGGCCAGTGTGGAGGCGAGGTCGAAGCGGAAGCCGTCGACGTGCATCTCGGTCACCCAGTACCGCAGCGAGTCCATGATCAGCTGCAGCGTGTGCGGGTGGCGGGCGTTCAGGCTGTTGCCGGTACCGGTGAAATCCTTGTAGAGCCGCAGATCTTCGTCGACGAGCCGGTAATAGGCGGCGTTGTCGATGCCGCGAAAGTTGATCGTGGGGCCGAGCTGGTTGCCCTCTGCGGTGTGGTTGTAGACAACGTCGAGGATGACCTCGATGCCCTGCTCGTGAAACGCCCGGACCATGGACTTGAATTCGGGCACCGTGCCGCCGGCCTGGGGGTTGGCGGCGTATTGGCTGTGCGGGGCGAAGAATCCGAAGGTGTTGTAGCCCCAGTAGTTTCGCAGGCCCAGATCCAGCAACCTGCTGTCGTGCATGAATTGATGCACCGGCATGAGCTCGATCGCGGTGACGTTCAGCGATTTGAGGTGTTCGATGATCGCGGGGTGAGCCAGCCCGGCGTAGGTGCCGCGCAGCGCTTCAGGGATTGCGGGATGGGTCTGCGTCATCCCCTTGACGTGAGCCTCGTAGATCACCGTCTCGTGATACGGCGTGCGTGGCGCGCGGTCGGTCGCCCAGTCGAAGAACGGATTGATCACCACGCTGGTCATGGTGTGGCCGCGGGAGTCGATCTGCGGCGGCGTGCCGGTCTCGGCGGGGTCCTCTGCCACGGCGGCCAGGTCGTAGGAGAACAACGCCTGACCGAATGTGAACTCGCCGTCGAACGACTTGCCGTACGGGTCGAGCAGCAGCTTGCTGGGATCGCACCGATGGCCCGCCGCCGGGTCGAACGGTCCGTGCACCCGGAAGCCGTAGCGCTGTCCCGGGCTGACGTTCGGCAAGTAGGCGTGCCAGACGTAGCCGTCGACCTCGTCGAGGCAGATACGCGATTCCTCGCCCTTGTCGTCGATCAGGCACAGCTCGACCTTGTCGGCGATCTCGGAGAACACCGAGAAATTCGTGCCGCCGCCGTCAAAATTGGCGCCCAGCGGATAGCTGCTTCCGGGCCATACGGTGACCAGCGCGGGTGGAGTTCCCGCGGCGCCACTGTTCGGGTCAGACGGGGGCATCACTCGACCTTAGTGGCGACGGACCGGATCTTGCCGTGCGGGCGCGAGTGGTGGTCACCACCAACCGGTGGCCGCCGCCATCTGTCGACCCAGCTCGGCGGTCAGAGTGCGCATGTAGGTGGCCGAGAGGTGATGAGCGTCGTGATACACCAACACATTTCCCTCGACGGCACGGCAGATATCGCGGCGACAGACGGCGTCGCTCATGTCCAGCGGTTTGAGCAACGGGAACTGGCCAACGAAATCCAGAGTGGTGTTGCGCTCGGACAGCACTTCGGAACGCTTGATGCCGCACGACTCCGCGTCGCCGCCCTTGGCCAGGCAGTCCGACGGGTTGAACGGCCGTCCGTCCTTGACCAGCCACGGGGTGTCGCGCATGGCGAGGATCGGAATGTTGTTGTCGGAGAACGCCTGCCAGATCCCGATATAGGTCCCCGGCATGACATCTCCGGGTTTGATGTTCCACGGCCGGGTCGACGTGGTGAACACGAAGTCGGGGTGGTCGGCGATCACCTTGGCCATCGCTTTGGGCACCCAGTCGCGGCATTGCGGATACGGGTCGTTGTTGCCCATCACCCGCGGCATCTTCTCGGTGGACAGCGCGCAGCCCATTTTGAGGTAGGTGACGACCCTGAAGTGGTGTTGGCGGCCCAGGATGTCCAGTGCGGTCAGCCAGTGTTCGGCATGCGAGCCGCCGGCCAGTGCGATGGTCCGGGTGGCGCGTTCTTGTCGCCGTAGACGCAGGTGATCACCGACGTGTCGTAGAAGTCACCGATGCAGCCGTCACGGGTGGACGGCGGATAGTCCTCCTGGGCCTCCAGCACGCTCGGCCGCATCCGCAGGGCCGGCACCCGCATGTGGTTGATCAAGGCTCGCGCGCCGGGATAGTCGTGCGGGTTCAACGCAAGAAGTTCTCTGCCGTCGGCGCGTTCGACGCTGACATGTTCACGCCAGGTGAACGCCGTCGCGGTGAGCGTGACGCCGAGTAACGCGATCACCGAACCCAGCACCATCGAGGGTCGGCGTAGCCGTCGTCGCCAGGGGATCACCGGCGCTGCCGTGGCTCCGCTCGGCCCGCGATGCCGCAGCGGCTCCTCGACAAACCGGTTGGTCAGATACGCCAGCAGGCCCGAGATCAGCAGTACGGCGGTGCCCTCCACGAAGTTGGCGTGTGTGTGGCCGGAGTAGGCGAGCCAGAAGATGAGCAGCGGCCAGTGCCACAGGTACAGCGAATAGGCGATGTCGCCCAGCCGCACCAGCGGTCCCGTGGCGAGTAGCCGGTTGGGCAGCGGCAAGGACTCGCCGGTCGCGCGATTGGCGCCGGCCAGGATGAAGAGCAGCGTCGCCCCGACGGGGACCAGCGCCCACGGCCCGGGGAATTGCTTGACGCCGTCGATGAGTGCGCCGCAGGACAGCACCGCGAGCAAGGCGATCGAGGCGGCCGCGGTGCGCAGCCACATCGGCCAGCGGACGTAGGGGACCAGGGCACCGGCGAGTGCGCCCAGCAGCAACTCCCACGCCCGGGCGAAGCTGTTGTAGTACGCGGTCGGCTGGTCGGACTGATGGGCGATGATCGCGTAGACGAACGACGCCACGGTCAACCCGGTGAGCAACAGCACGAACGCGGTCCGCAGCCGGTCGCCGAGGCGACGGCGGAACAGAAACGCGAAGCCGAACACCAGCGCCAGGAACGCGATGTAGAACTGGCCCTGCACTGACATCGACCAGATGTGCTGCAACGGGCTGACCGCTTCGCCGGCCCGCAGATAGTCGGCCACCGTGCTGGCCAGTTCCCAGTTCTGGTAGTAGCCGAGGCTGGCCAGGCTCTGGTCGGCGAACGTTTCCCAGCGGGTCTCGGGCTGAATGAGGATGGTCAGCACCGCGCAGCCGGCCAATACCACCACGAGAGCCGGCAGCAGTCGGCGCACCAGGCGGACGACCTCGGGTAGCGGCGACAGCGACGACGCCGGATTGAGCGCCGTGCGAAGCAGTTTCCCGCCGAAGAAGAACCCCGACAGGGCCAGGAACACGTCCACTCCGCCAGAGACCCGACCGAACCAGACGTGGAACATCGCGACCAGTGCGATGGCAATGCCACGCAACCCGTCGAGATCGTGGCGATAGAACCCGGCTTTGCGGTTTCCTGCCGCGGTGTGGGAGATGTCCGAAACGGCCGCGACGGCCGAACGGGTCGGGGAGACGGTCAACATGATTGACAGACAATCTACCCAACCCGCAGGCCGTCACGGGTGGTCGAGAAGGCTCCGGTCAGGACTCCAGGATGCGGGTCAGGTACGGCACCATCCCGCTGGTGCGCGCCGGCGAGACGGTGACGGCAGGCTCGGTGGCCTCGATCATCTGGTTGTTTCCGAGGTACATCGCCACACTCTGGGCGCCGCCGGGCCCATAGCACAGCAGATCGCCCGGGCGGGCCTGAGCAGGCGTGACTTTGCGGCCGACATTGCACTGCTCGGCCGAGGTGCGCGGCATCTTGACCCCGGTGCCGGCGTAGGCGTACTGGATCAGGCCCGAGGCATCGAAGCCGACGATGTTGGCGTTCAACCCGGTGCCGCGGGTGGGGCCTGCGGAGTTGCCACCGCCGTAGAGATAAGGCACGTTGCGCTGGGACAGCGCACGCTGGATCGCGTAGTTGGCCGACTGCTGATAGCCCACCAGGGTGGGGCCACTCGGGTCGGCGCCCGCGACGTCGGGGTTGGCCATCGGAAGCGCCAGCAACAGGGCCAGGCTGAGCGGGACGGCGTAGCTGCGTTTCATGTCGATCACCTCTCTGTGGCGTCAGCGCGGTGACTTCGCGCGTCCGCCGCCGTTCCGGGCGATTCACCACGGAGCCTTTGTGCGCCGGCCCGCCCCTTTGGGGGCCGCACGCCGAGTCGTCGCCGACGGGAGCCCGATGGTGAACCGTTAAATCACAACAGTCACTAGGGACACTGTGGCAACAAATGGCCGCGGGAGCCACCCTGTACGCGCTGGAAGAGGGATTTTTTGTCGTACCGTGACCGAACGGTGACCGCCCGCCCGTTCGAGCCTCAATTCGCACCGGGCAGTTGTGATTTCGCTCTCACCGAACGACGGATTCACCGTGCCAGTAGGCACCGCTGTACGCGGTCAGCAGCGACCCGGCCACCGAGCAGATCACCACGATGGCGATCGCGAGAAACGGCCAGAACGACAGATACCAACCCTTGAGCAGCGACACCACCGGCCCGATCAACGCCGCCGCGACCGCGGCGCCGATTCCGCCCCACACCACTGGGTAGATGTAGAAGTCGACGCCGAACGGCACCGGCGGGCAGTCGTCACCCGTACAGACGTCTTTCAGGAAGCCGAAGAGCGTCGAATACCAATCCGTTGCAAAGACGATGAACACGAGCAGTGCCGACAATGCGAGCAGAGAGCAGACGTCCCAGGGGACCAGTCGCAGCCGCAGCACCGGCGGCGGGGACTCGGATCGTTGCGGCGCGACCATCGTTGCTCAATGCTGCCCGATGCCCGGGCTTTGCGCGACCGAACGCGCTGCGCGGCCGGTGGGCCGATCGGCTGCTTTACCCTCAATCGTTATGGCCGCGGCGAGTCCCGGGCTCACGCCCGAGCAGATCAGCGCGATCGACGCGGCTCACCTCTGGCACCCCTACAGCACGATCGGCGCCGAGTCGGTGGCCCCGGTCGTCGCCGTCGCCGCGCGCGGGGCCTGGCTCACCCTCGTCCACGATGGCGCGCAGATCGAGGCGCTCGACGCGATGAGCTCCTGGTGGACGGCCATCCACGGCCATGGCCACCCGGTGCTGGATGCCGCGCTCACCGCGCAGCTGTCGACGATGAACCACGTCATGTTCGGCGGGCTCACCCACGAGCCCGCCGCCCGGTTGGCGCAGTTGCTGGTCGACATCACTCCGGCGGGGTTGGAGACAGTGTTCTTCAGCGACTCCGGATCGGTGTCGGTGGAGGTCGCCGCGAAGATGGCGCTGCAGTACTGGCGCAGCCGCCGCAAACCCGGAAAACACCGGTTGATGACCTGGCGCGGTGGCTACCACGGCGACACCTTCACGCCGATGAGCATCTGCGACCCGGACGGCGGCATGCACTCGCTGTGGGGTGACGTGCTGGCCCGGCAGGTGTTCGCCCCGCAGGTGCCGCGCGACTACGACCCCGCCTACAGCGCGGCGTTCGACGCACAGCTGGCCGGTCACGCCGACGAACTCGCGGCCGTCGTCGTCGAGCCGGTGGTCCAGGGCGCCGGCGGGATGCGCTTCCACGACCCGCGCTACCTGACCGATCTGCGGGAAATCTGCCGCCGCCACGACGTGCTGCTGGTCTTCGACGAGATCGCCACCGGGTTCGGCCGCACCGGTGAGCTGTTCGCCGCCGATCACGCCGGCGTCAGCCCCGACATCATGTGCGTCGGCAAAGCGCTGACCGGTGGCTACCTCAGCATGGCCGCCACCCTGTGCACCACTGACGTCGCGCACACCATCAGCTCCGGTGCGGCGGGTGCGCTGATGCACGGACCGACGTTCATGGCCAACCCGCTGGCCTGCGCGGTGTCGGTGGCCGCGGTCGAGTTGCTGCTCGGCCAGGATTGGCGCACGACGGTTGCCGAGATCAGCGCCGGGCTGACCGCAGGACTGCAGCCCGCGAAGGACCTGCCGGGCGTGGCCGACGTCCGGGTGTGCGGCGCGATCGGCGTCATCGAATGCGACCGCCCCGTCGACCTGGCGATCGCCACGCCCGCCGCGCTGGAGCGCGGGGTGTGGCTGCGACCGTTCCGCAACCTGGTGTACGCCATGCCGCCGTTCATCTGCACTCCCGAGGAGATCGCGCAGGTCACCTCCGCGATGGTGGAGGTAGCTCGGATCACCGGTTCTCGTAGGCTCTAGTGCGATGACCCAGATCGACACTTCACCGCTGGCCTGGCTGGACGCGCATGCCCAGCAGCGCCGCGAGGCCGGGCTGCGGCGGGCGCTGCGGCCGCGTCCCGCCGTGGCGACCGAACTCGATCTGGCGTCCAACGACTACCTCGGTTTGTCGCAGCATCCTGACGTCATCGACGGCGGAGTGGATGCGTTGCGCACCTGGGGCGCGGGTGCCACCGGGTCGCGGCTGGTCACCGGAAACACCCAGCTGCACGAAGAGCTCGAGTCGGTGCTCGCCGAATTCGTCGGCGCCGCAGCGGGTTTGGTGTTCTCATCGGGATACGCCGCCAACCAGGGCGCGGTTGTCGGACTGTCTGGCCCGGGGTCGCTGCTGGTGTCGGATGCCTACTCACACGCCTCGCTGGTCGACGCGTGCCGGCTGTCGCGAGCCCGGGTGGTGGTGACCCCGCACCGCGACCTCGACGCTGTCGACGCGGCGCTGGCCTCGCGGGACGAGGAGCGGGCCGTCGTCATCACCGAGTCGGTCTTTTCCACCGACGGCGCGCTGGCCCCGGTGCGCGAACTGCACGAGGTCTGCCGTCGGCACCGGGCACTGCTCATCGTCGACGAGGCGCACGGCCTGGGTGTGCGCGGTGGCGGGCGCGGGTTGCTGCACGAACTGGGACTGGCCGGCGCACCCGACGTGGTGATGACCACCACGCTGTCGAAAGCGCTGGGCAGCCAGGGTGGTGCGGTGCTCGGGTCGGTCGCCGTGCGCGATCACCTGATCGACTCGGCCCGGACGTTCATCTTCGACACCGGACTGGCGCCGGCGGCGGTCGGCGCGGCGTTGGCCGCGTTGCGGGTGTTGGCCCGTGACAGTTGGCGGCCCGACGCGGTGCTGCAGCATGCGGCCACCTTGGCGCGGATCTGCGAGGTACCCGACGTGCCGCAGTCGGCGGTGGTGTCGGTGATCCTCGGCGAACCCGAGGTGGCGTTGGCCGCCGCGACGGCCTGCCTGGACGCCGGCGTGCGAGTGGGCTGCTTCCGGCCGCCGACGGTGCCGGCGGGCACGTCCCGGCTGCGGCTGACCGCGCGGGCGTCGCTGGATGCCCGACGACCTCGAGCTGGCTCGCACGGTGCTGACCGACGTGCTCAGCGCAGCGCGGCGTTGACGGTCCTGGTCGTCACCGGGACCGGGACCGGGGTCGGCAAGACGATCGCCACCGCGGCCCTGACGTCGGCCGCCCGGCAGGCCGGCATCGACGTCGCGGTGTGTAAACCCGTGCAGACCGGCACCGACGCCGGCGACGACGACCTCGCCGAAGTGACCCGGTTGACCGGGCTGGCCAAGGTGGTCGGGTTGGCGCGGTACCCGCAGCCGCTCGCACCGCTGGCCGCCGCCGAGCAGGCCGGCACATCGTTGCCTGGCCGCGGCACGGTGTTGAAGCTGATCCGCGCCGTCGACCACCCCGGCCAGTTGACTCTGGTCGAAGGGGCCGGTGGCCTGCTGGTCGAACTCGCCGACGGCGGCGTGACGCTGCGGGATCTCGCGGCCGACCTCGACGCCGCTGTCCTGGTGGTCGCCACTGCGGAGCTCGGCACCCTCAATCACACCGCGTTGACGGTGGAATCACTTGCTGCACAGCAATTGTCGTGCGCCGGATTGGTGATCGGCAACTGGCCGCTGCAGCCGGGGGTGGTGGAGACCACCAACAGGTCTGCGCTGGCGCGGCTGGCTCCGCTCACAGCGCCGCTGCGTGCGGCGCTGCCTGCCGGGGCGGGGTTGATGAGCGCGGCGGAGTTCGGCGCGATGAGTGCGCACGCATTCGACCGTCGTTGGCTGACCGCGCTGGTCGGCTGATGGTCCATTCGATCGAGCTGCTCTTCGATCCCGACACCGAGGCCGCGATCCGCACGATCTGGGCCGACCTGGCCGCTGCGGATATCCCCAGCCGGGTTCCGGCCGGTCGACCGCACGTGACGCTGGCGGTGGCCGAGCGGATCGCGCCTGACGTCGATCCGCTGCTGCGTCCGGTGACGCGACAACTGCCGTTGGCGTGCACGGTCGGAGCTGCGCTGCTGTTCGGCCTAACCAACGCGGTGCTGGCCCGGCTCATCGTGCCGTCGGCCGAGTTGCTTGCGCTACACGCCGAGGTGCACCGGCTGTGCGGTCTCGTATATGTTGCCCGGCCCGTTGCCGAACAGCCTGCCCGGCCAATGGACGGCGCATGTGACGGTGGCCCGCCGGGTCGGGGGACCGCGACTGGAGAGCGCTTTCCGGGTGGCAGGTCAGCCGCCGGAGATTCACGGCACGGTGGCCGGTCTGCGGCGCTGGGATGGCACCGAGCGCGTCGAGTACCCGATCAGCTGAGCTATTTGCCGCTGCTGCCCGGGCTGCTGCCACCGCCTGCGGTGTAGGACGCCTTGCCGGTGCCGGCGAGCCCGCCGCCGGACACGATCAGGTATTCATCTCGAATGGGCTTGTCGGCGAAGAAGTCCTCGAGAATTTCCCGGGCCCCGGCGGCGTAACGGGCCTGGGCTGACAGCGTCGTCCCCGATACGTGTGGCGTCATGGCCTCGTTCGGCATGCTGCGCCACGGGTGGTCTGCCGGGGGCGGCTGCGGGTACCAGACGTCGCCGGCATAGCCCGCCAGATGGCCACTCTTCAGAGCCGCCACCACCGCATCGCGCACACAGATCTCGGCGCGCGCCGTGTTGACGATGTAGGAGCCGCGCCGCATCGAGGCGATCAGCTTCTCGTCGAACAGGTGATAGGTCTGGGGGTGCAGCGGCGCGTGGATGGACACCACGTCGACCGAGCGCGCCAGCGACGCGGCGTCGGGGTGGTGGGTGACGCTCAATTCTTTCTCGACGTCGTCGGGCAGTCGCCGGGTGTCGAAGTAATGCAGGTTGACGTCGAAGGGGGCCATCCGCCGCAGGGTGGCCAGGCCGATGCGGCCGGCGGCGATCACGCCGACATCCATGCCCTCCACGTCGTAGGCGCGTTCGACACAGTCGGCGATGTTCCAGCCGCCGTCGGTCACCCACTGGTGGGACGGGACGAAGTTGCGCACCAGCGCCAGGATCTGCATGACGGCGTGCTCGGCGACGCTGATGCTGTTGCAGAAGGTGACCTCGGCGACGGTGAGCCCGCGGGCGATCGCCGCATCGAGGTCGACGTGGTCCGAACCGATTCCTGCGGTGAGGGCCAGCTTGAGGTTCTTCGCTTTGGCGATCCGTTCGGCGGTCAGATAGGCCGGCCAAAATGGTTGCGAGATAACGACATCGGCGTCAGGCAGCTCGCGCTCGAATTCCGAGTCAGGGCCTTCTTTGTCCGATGTCACAACCAGTTGGTGGCCGTTGCTTTCGAGGAAGTCGCGTAGGCCGAGCTCACCGGAGACGCAACCCAGCAACTCGCCCGGAGTGAAATCGATCGCCGACGGGCTCGGCAAGGTCTGGCCGCCGGGGTAGCCGTGCAGCACCGGGATGCTGTCGCGCGCGTAGACCGGGGGATATCCCGAGACCGGATCCGGATACAGAACGAGCAGAACTTTGGCCATGGTCGCCAACCCTATCCCCGGGCCCGGTGACCGCCCGCCGGGGTCGAGGACCGCGGTCGCGTTGACGATGGTCTGGATACGCGAAACAATCGCTCACTATGGCGTTCGATCCGGCCGGGTCCGCTGCGAGCGTTTTGCGCGGCTGGGTGCACGCGATCCTCTCGCACCGCCACGGCAGCGAGGTCTATCAGACGTCGACGATGAGCGCGTTGCTCGACGGCGTCTACGACGGCGACGTCACGGTCCGGGAACTGTTGCAGCACGGCGATTTCGGCCTGGGCACCTTCAATGGTCTCGACGGCGAGATGCTGGTGCTGGACGGGGTCTGTTACCAGTTGCGCGGCGACGGCAGTGCGCACGTTGCCGAGTCGGACCAGCGCACCCCGTTCGCCGTCGTCACCTGGTTCGACGCCGACCGCGAATTCGACGTGTCAGCGCCGGTCGATCGCGCGGGGCTGAAAGCGCGGATCGACGAATCGCTTCCGAGCACGAACCTCATCGTCGCGGTCCGGGTCACCGGTGACTTCAGCGAGATGCGCACCCGCACGGTGACCGAGCAACACCGGCCCTACCCACCGTTCAGCGCAGCCATCGACGATCAGCAAGAGGTCACCTTCACTGACGTGACCGGCACGCTGGCCGGGTTTCGGATGCCCGACTACGAGCAGGGCATCTCGGTGGCCGGCTACCACTCCCATTTCATCGACGCCGACCACCGCCACGGCGGCCACGCCATCGACTACCGGCTGACGCGGGGCCGCGTCGCAGATCGGCGTCCGTTCCGATCTGCATTTGAGTCTGCCGCGCACGCCGGAATTCCTTGCCGCAGAGCTGGATAGAGCCGACATGGACGGCGAGATCCGCCGCACCGAGGGAGGATGAGCATCGACGGCGTGCGATCCGCCCAACGCGTGGTCGACACGCTCGCGGCCTACGGCGTTCGGTACATCTTCGGCGTGCCGGGGGCCAAGATCGACGCCGTCTTCGACGCCCTGGCAGACGGCGGTCCGCAACTGGTGGTCTGCCGCCATGAACAGAACGCGGCATTCATGGCCGCTGCGGTCGGTCGACTGACCGGCACACCGGGTGTCGCGTTGGTGACATCGGGACCGGGCACCACGAATCTGGCCACCGGACTGATCACCGCCACCACCGAGCAAGACCCCATGGTGGCGATCTGCGGCGCGGTCCAACGCGCAGACCGCCTCAAGCGGACTCATCAATCGATGGACGCCGTCGCCGCGCTGAAGCCGTTCACGAAATACACCGGCGAGGTCAACGACCCCGACAATGTGCCGGAGGCGGTCGCCAACGCGATCCGCGCCGCGCTCACCCCACCCCGCGGCGCTGCCGCGGTGGTGCTGCCGGCCGACGTGCTGGCATCCGCGACCTCCGCGGCAATAGCCCGGCCATCGCCAGTGCCCACGTTGGGGCCGGCGCCGGCAGTTCGAATTACCGAGGCCGCCAACCTGATTCGCGCGGCACAGCGTCCTGTTCTGTTCGTCGGCATTCGCGTGGGTGAGCCAGAGCCATGTGCAGCGCTGCGTGAGTTGCTCGCCGTGACCGATCTGCCGGTAGTCGAGACCTTTCAGGCGGCCGGTGTGGTGTCGCGCGATCTCGAGGATCACTTCGTCGGACGCGTCGGCCTGTTCCGCAATCAACCGGGCGACATCCTGATCAGCCATGCTGACGTCGTCGTGACGGTCGGCTTCGATCCTGTCGAATACGATCCGCGGCTGTGGAATTGGCATCCGGCACGCACCCTGATCCACATCGACGAGATACCTGCCGAGATCGACAACCACTATCAGCCGACCCTCGAGTTGCGCGGCGACATCGCTGCGACGCTTACCGCGTTGGTTGGGCCGTTGACCGGATTGCGGCTGAACGACACCGTCAGCGCCGACATCGCCACGCAACGTGCGGCGCTGCGAGACATCGACGACGAGGCCCGAACTCAGCCGCCGACGGGTGCCGGCCTCAATCCGGCAGCTGTTGTGCTGAAGATCCGCGACCTGGTCGACGACGACGCCACCATCGCCTGTGACGTCGGATCGCACTACATCTTCATGGCCAGGCACTTTCGCGTCTACCAGCCTCGGCGGCTGCTGTTCTCCGACGGCCAGCAGACGCTCGGCGTCGCGTTGCCATGGGCCATGGCCGCTGCGATGGTACGACCAGGCACGCCGGTGGTGTCGGTTTCCGGTGACGGTGGATTCTTGTTCAGCGCACAGGAATTGGAAACAGCGACGCGGTTGGGCCTCAAATTCACTCACGTCATCATGCGGGACAACACCTACAACATGGTCGCGTTCCAGGAGGAACTGAAGTACGGCCGCGCCTCGGGAGTGCAATTGGGCGACTACGACATCGCCCACTTCGCCGCGGCATTCGGCGCGACCGGGATCCGCGTCCGCGACATGACGGAATTCGAGAGCGCATTCACCCGATCGCTGACCGAACCCGGAGTGACGATCATCGACGTCCCGGTCGACTACAGCCGCAACACCGCATTGTTCGCGGAGTTGCACGACGACGTGTTCGAGTGATCGTTAGGCGCTGAACAGCAGATACAACCCGGTGAAGGTATAGCTGACCATGACCAGCATCATGGTCAGCTGCCCGGTGAGCTGGTGGCCGGTGGGCAGGAGTCGCAGTGCTTTGTCGTGCGCGGCGATCACCGCAACGATGTGTCCGGTCACCACGGAGGTGACCTTGATGACGGCGAGCGCAGTGGGATGCAAGGACAGCACGTAGGCGACGTGTAAGTGGCTGAGCCCGAACAGGTTCCAGCCTTTGCCCAGCGGATCGGCCAGGGCGAAGACGGCCTGCTGCCCGCGCTCCACCAGATACGACAGGTAATGGGCGAAGATGTAGCCGACGACGATGGGAATCAACGAATGTGCGAGCTCGCCCGGTAGTGCGCGGCGCTGCTCGCGGTCGACTCCTCCTGCCGCGCGGGCGGCCAGCGAAAACGTCGTCGCCACCACCGCGATGAAAACCAGCAGTCCGATGGTGCGCAGCGCGGACAGCGAAACCGTGACCGGCACAGCGTGAACCGCCCTGGCGAGCCGATCGGCGAAGTTGCGCCACGTCGCCGATGACGAAAAGCTGTCGAATGCCGTGGAGCCGAGCAACACTGCCAACACGGCGACCACGCCCGGCCGAATGGGTAGCGAGAGCAGATGGTCGAACGGGTTGCCGATCCCGATTCGCCCGTTCTTCGGGTCGCGTCGAAACGGTGAGAGCCTCGACACCGCCATGCTGTACACCCCGAACGGGTCGGCTCGGGCGAACCACCGTTGTCCGCACAACCATGCTCCGGCTAGCAGCACCACGGTGTAGACCAGCAGCCACGTCGTGACCCAGGGCAGCGCAGCGGGGTTGGGACTGGCCAGCTCCATCCAGACGAAAGCGAACAGGCCGGCAGCGGCCGGGCGGTATCCCCATGACTCCGGGTAGGACAGCCGCGACCGCGCCAGGCGCTGCGGCATAACGCGTTGCAGCAGAAGATAAATGGTGCGCACCGGGGATATGACGCGCCACACCGGTCCGGCAAGCAGTGACATCGCCACCAGCCCCACCCACAACAGCACGTAGAAGGCGCCGAGCAGTGCGTTGGCCTGAGTCTGCGGTCCGCATAGCCCGGCGAGCAGCACCCATCCGGCGAACGCCAACGCCGCCACGGCCGCAACGCCACGCGTCACCGGCGAGTCCACTAGCGCGGTCACCGCCGCCGGCAACGGGCGGACCGGATTGAGCAGATCAAACCTGGGCCGCCGCCACGCGAACGCAACCAGGGCGAAAGTGAACGTCAACGCCCACGCAGCGCCGATCACCGAAAAGGCGTACGGGACCGGAAGGTCGCTCGACCCGCCGAGGCCGTGCGCCACAATGCTACGAATCACGGACGCACTTGAATGGTGGCGACTGTCCGTTCGAGGTGATGCAGCTCGACATCGACGTTGCCCGGCACGTCGACGCCGAACTGGAACGTCTGATTGGCGGCAGCGGCCACCTCGAACTTGTGGTCGGGTACCGAATGCACGTGCAGCTCGTCGGGGGCATCGCTGGTGACGCGCAACGTGATCGGCTGCCGCACGCTTGCCTGCAGGGTCGCGTTGGCGGGAGTGACCTGCCCATGCGCGATGGTGATGTCGACCACGAGGCCGCCGC
Organism: uncultured Actinomycetota bacterium; assembly: GCA_963741555.1. Lineage (GTDB taxonomy): Bacteria > Actinomycetota > Actinomycetes > Mycobacteriales > Mycobacteriaceae > Mycobacterium. The sequence continues at coordinate 246,871 of CAVUIH010000004.1, forward strand.
CGGTGGGCGTCTTCGACGAGTTAACGCATGCCGTCAGCGCCAACGCCGTCCACAGCACCACCGCAAGGGAGAACAGCGCCGAGCGCATTGCTGCCGCCGCCCTCATGCCGCCTTCGGGGGAACCCGATCCAGCGCCGGTTCTTGGGGTTGCGGCGGTGCCGTGTCGCCCTCGTTGATCCGGCCGGCGCCCCACGTCAGCGCGCTGATCACGCTGAGGGTGAAGAACAGCACCACGACGCCGCCCGCGGTGAAGAGCCACGCGGGAACGCCGGGATCGCGCTCGCGCTGCAGGATCGATACTTCGAACGTCAATGGCCGGGTGCTGTTGAGCTGCACCGGAATCTCCTTGACGGGGATCGCATCGTCGGCGGGAGCCCAGATCGGCACCGCGGCCAGCGTGCGGCCGTCCTGGATGCGCACCAAGGTCTTCCACGAGCCCCACACCGGAAGCGGTCGGTTCGAGACATAGTGCCCCGGCCCGACTTTGGTCAGCCGGTCGATCACCAAGCCCCGCTCGTTGTCCATGCGGCCCTGCCAGGCCAGCACTGTGACCCAATCCGGATGGGGGCCAACAACATCCGGTGGATTGAGCTGCACATCGGCTGACACCATCCGTTGCCCCGGCGCGCTGGGCAGGTCGGTCAGCTTGACCGTGGCGGTGTCCTGCTTGGGCACATGGATGTGCAGACCGTTGGCCACGGTGCCACCGATGACAAGCACGGTGAGCGCGACGGCGGTGATCCCGAAACCCCTGCCCGGCAGCTTCTGGCTGGTGAGCACCATGCCGAGCAACGCCGCGCAGATGCCGACCAGCACCGCCACCGGCACCGCCGTCGGCAGCGCTTCGCGCCACAGCGTGATCGGCCAGGGGTAGTGGTAGACCTTCCCGATCCACAGCGATTCCAGCCACAGACCGGCAGTGCCGATGCCCAGACCGGCGACGGCGCCGAACAGTAGCGGCCGGCGGAACAGCGGTGTGAGAGCCAGAACCTCGACGACCAGCGCGGGCCCGAGATACAGCGGGAACCAGTTGATGGGTGCGCCTAGAACGGGTCCGACGATCAGCGCGACGATGCCGCGCAGCCCAATGGCGAACAGCGCCGCGATGATCGCCGCTCCGCGACCCAGCGTCATGCGCGCGACGATCGTGCCGATGGCGGCCGCCGCGGCAATCAGCATCGGCTGGAACACCAGCCGGAACTGCGGTACGCCGAAGTCGAATTCGATCTGGTAGACCGACATCCCGATCAGCAACCCGCCACAGGACAGATAGCGCACGAATCGAACGAAGGGGCGGTCTTTTCGCTCCAGTGCACCATCGACGGGCGCGCTCGACTGCAGGTATCGCTCGCCCTCGTACTCCAGCATCAGCACTGCGAAGAGGGAGAAGTTGGCGCCGCCAATCATCATCAGATGCGTTGGGCCCCACAGGGTTACGTCCTGGCCGAAGATGCGGTGCCAGGTGTCGTCGAGCGGGAAACCGATCATCGCGTACATACCGCAGGCCGCCATCAGCAACCCACCCACCGGCGCGTACCAGCTGCGGGTGATGCGCAGCGCGGCCGGCCCCGGCTTGTCGAACGGCAACACCACGGCCAACATGCCGCCGACAAAGATGCCGAACAAGCCGATGATGATGAAGTAATGCGCCGGGTTGGCCAGCGGGCCCGGGTCGCGGCCGTTGCCGATATGCCAGCTGACATCCCAGATGAACCCGAACAGGGCACAGATGATCGAGGTGGTGAACACCAAGACGGGCAGCGCAACCCACGACGGACGGTCGAACTTGCTTCCCAGCCATTCCGCGAAGGAGGTCAGCCAGGTAATCCGGTGCGTGCGATGGGCCCAGCCGACGTACAACATCACCGCGCCGATCACCATTGCGGCGATCGACAGACCGATCACCTGATTCAAGCCAGCGCCGCGCGCCGGCGGCTCTGCTGCAAGAAGTGTCAGATCCACTGCCATCCCTCCCACCGCGATGTGGCCGCCCTGAAACGCTGGGCGCAAACTTACTTCACGGTAGGTTGCCTGCGGCCGATCCGTTCAAACTTCGATTGATTTTGCTGCCGGCGTGGATCAATCACGCTTGTCGTCGACGGTGTCGCCGACGCGGTCTGCTCGTCGTCTTCGGCGCGTCGCCTGTCCCTGATCGCGACGAAGAGCACCACGCCGACGACGACCACCGCCGGCAGAAACGCCGGACCGGCCAGCAAGAGCCAATGGTGCGCCACGTACATGTCGTGCGGGCTACTCATAGTGCGTTCGCTTCCGGGGAACTGGTGCCTACCCCGGCTGGGTACCCAGCGACCGCCGATCCGACCATGTGACGTTTGTGCAGGTGCACACCGCTAGCCTAGCCTGGGCACGGTCTAACGCAGGCTGCGATGAGCCCGGGATTCCATTGCGTCCCGCGAGCGTGGACGACACAAAGACGAGGACATAGAGGAGTAGCTGGTGACTCAGGCGGCGACTCGGCCGACACCCGGCACCGACAGCACCGACATCCTGGCCGTGGCCCGTCACCAGGTGCTCGAGCGCGGCGAGGGCCTCAGCCAAGAGCAGGTGCTCGCAGTGCTGCAGCTGCCCGACGAACGGCTCGAAGAGCTGCTTGCGCTGGCGCACGAGGTGCGGATGGCCTGGTGCGGTCCCGAGGTCGAGGTCGAAGGCATCATCAGCCTGAAAACCGGTGGCTGTCCGGAAGATTGCCATTTCTGCTCGCAGTCGGGGCTGTTCTCCTCGCCGGTGCGCAGCGCGTGGCTGGACGTCCCCAGCCTGGTCGAGGCGGCCAAACAGACCGCGAAGACCGGCGCCACCGAGTTCTGCATCGTGGCCGCAGTGCGGGGACCCGACGAGCGACTGCTGGCGCAGGTGGCCGCGGGCATCGAGGCGATCCGCGACGCCGTCGACATCCAGATCGCCTGCTCGCTGGGCATGCTGACCGCCGAGCAGGTGGATCGGCTCGCCGCGATGGGCGTGCACCGCTACAACCACAATCTGGAGACCGCCCGGTCGCACTTTCCCAACGTCGTCACGACGCACACCTGGGAGGAGCGCTGGGAAACGCTGTCGATGGTGCGCGAGGCCGGCATGGAGGTGTGCTGCGGCGGCATCCTCGGCATGGGGGAGACCGTCGAGCAGCGCGCGGAGTTCGCCGCGAACCTGGCCGAGCTGGACCCCGATGAGGTGCCGCTGAACTTCCTCAACCCGCGGCCCGGCACACCGTTCGGCGACCTCGAGGTGCTGCCCGCCGGCGAAGCGCTCAAGTCGGTGGCCGCATTCCGGCTGGCCCTGCCGCGGACCATGCTGCGCTTCGCCGGCGGTCGCGAGATCACGCTCGGCGACCTGGGTGCCAAGCAAGGCATTCTGGGCGGCATCAACGCAGTGATCGTCGGCAACTACCTGACCACGCTGGGCCGACCCGCCGAGGCTGATCTGGAGCTGCTGGACGACCTACAGATGCCGATCAAGGCGCTCAACGCCAGCCTGTAGATCGAGAGGGTGATGGTCCGCGATCTACCTGCGCCGGTCGGTTCAGGCGTCTACAACGTCTACACCGGCGCTCTCTGTGACGATCCCGATGGCGCGGTGCCGACGGCGGCGCGGCTCGGCCTGGAGCCGCCGCGGTACTGCGCCGAATGCGGCCGCCGCATGGTGGTGCAGGTCCGGCCGGACGGGTGGTGGGCGAAATGTTCGCGGCACGGGCTGGTCGACTCGGCCGACCTGGATGGGCACCGATGACGGCCGTGGGAACAGCCGGCGCGCCGCGCATTTCCCGGCGGCGAGCAGGCATCGCCGTCGCGGTGGGACTGCTGCCGGTGGGTGTGCTCGTCGGTGCTCTCTGGGCCTGGCTGGCCCCACCGGTCCGCGGCGTGGTGGCGCTGACCCATGACGGTCAGCGAGTGCACGACTACTTGGGCGGCGAAACCGATCACTTCTTCGTCGCGGCATTTCTGATGCTCGGGCTGCTGAACGTCGTTGCCGCGGTCGCGGCTGTGCTGGCATGGCAGTGGCGGGCCCATCGCGGCCCAGGCATGGTGGCCGGGCTGTGCATCGGCGTGGCGACAGCGGCCGCCAGCGCGGTCGGTGTCGGCGTGCTACTGGCGCACTTGCGTTATGGCACAGTCAATTTCGCCGCCGTCTCGGTGAACCACGAGCATCCGATCGTCTACGTCACCGAAGCGCCGCCGGTGTTCTTCGGTTCGTCTCTGCTGCAGATGGCGTGCACGCTGTTGCTACCGGCCGCTACCGCGGCGCTGGTGTATGCGGTCCCGGCCGCCGCAACGGCGCGTGACGATCTCGGCGGCTATCCGGTCGTCGACACGATCTATCGAGTTACGCAGACCGACCTGTCATAGCGGGCGGCGGTGCACCGACTTTCCGGTGATCACCTTGGCCGCGATCACCACGAGTCGCGCCATGCCGACGTAGGTCGCGGGGTTGAACATCGTCGGCCACTTCGTCCTGATCAGGTGATCGGTCAGCGGTCGGCGCGCGAACCGGTCCTGCAGCCAGCGCAGCGCCATCGGCGCCGACAGCGGATGCAGCAGCAGATGCTCGTTGAACGCATCGCGGTGATAGGTGACGCTCGCGCCGCCGGCCGAATAGGCGTGGGCCAACTGGTCGATATCGTCGACATCGATCAGGTAGTCGTGCACAGCCTGCACGATCAGCACCGGCGGAGTCGGAACCTTGGCGCCGAGCCTGATGCTGTCGAAGACATGCTGGACCTCGGGCATGGTCAGGATTTCTTCCAGCGGCCGGTCGAGGTAGACGCCGACGTCCTTCTTCACCATGCGCAGAACAGCGCCGACCGTGGTCATTCCTTCCAGCCGTCGCAGCAGCGCGCGTCCCTCGTCGCTGGCATGCTCCTGGATGACCCGGTCCAAGTCCGGATAGACCTGCATCAGCGCGGCGATCACCATGGCAGGCAAACCGGCCAGGAAGGTGCCGTTGAGCCGACGGAAGGTGTGGCCGAGGTCGCCGACGGGCGAGCCGAGCACCGCGCCGACGATGTCGAGCTCGGGTGCGTAATCGGCAGACAGCTCAGCGGCCCACGCGGTGGCGAGGCCGCCGCCGGAGTAGCCCCACAGCGCCACCGGCGCGGACGTCGACAGGCCGAGCCGTTCGGCGCTCAATGCCGCCCGGATGCCGTCGAGTGTGCGGTACCCGGGTTCGAGAGGCGCGCCCCACATGCCATTGCGGCCTTCGTGGTCGGGTATCGAGACCGCCCAGCCTTCGGCGAGGCATGCGGCGATCAGCAGATATTCCAACTGTGCCAGCGAGCCGACGGCCTGCGCGCGCCGCCGCAACGCGTAGGACGGAAAGCAGCGGGATGTCACCGAGTCGATCGCGCACTGGTACGACAACACCGGGCAGGGGCGTTCGGGCGCGGCGTCCGCGGGGACGATCACCGTCGTGACCGTCGCCTCGGGCTCGCCGTTCATGTCGGTGCTCCGGTACAGCAACTGGGTGGCCATGCTCCGCTGCGGGATCAGGCCGAGAAATGCCAGCTCCACGTCGCGGGAGCGCAGCACCGTGCCCGGTTCGGCGTGCTGGAAACCGGGTGGCGGCTGATAGAACGGGTCGTCCGACGGCAGCTGGGGACGTGCTTTGGCGTGCAATTCCTCGTGCGGCGCGACGCCGATCCAGTCCGCACCGGTTGCGCTCGCCAGGTTCCCAATGTCCATCGGGGCATTGTTGCTTAAGATTGCTTTAAGAATCCAGTCGGCCCGCCGACGGTGTACGGAAATCAGGCCGAACCGGGAGGTCGCAGGGCCGCAAACTCGTCGGTGACGCGCAACTGGGAATCTGTGAAGCGGTACAACGCCGCCGGGCGGCCGCCGCTGCGTCCGGACTGCGCGACGGTCCCGGTCGGGCTGATCACGCCGCGACGGGCCAGCACTCGCTGCAGGTTGGTGGTATCGACCTGGTGGCCAAGCGTGGCGCTGTAGATGTCGCGTAGTGTCGACATTGCGAATTCGGTTGGTGCCAACGCAAATCCGATGTTCGTATACGACATTTTGGCGACCAGCCGGGTGCGGGCGTGGGCGACCATCGGGCCATGGTCGAACGCCATCTGCGGCAGCGCGGTCACCGGATGCCAGCGGGTGTCGGGCGGAAGCTCGGGGACGGCGGGGGAGGGCACCAGGCCCAGGAAGGTCGACGCGATCGTGCGGGTTCCGGGCAGCCGATCAGGTTCGGAGAACACCGCGAGCTGCTCGAGGTGGGCGACTTCGCGCAGGTCGACCTTCTCGGCCAGCTGACGCCGCACCGACGTCATCATGTCCTCGTCGTCACGCAGCTGTCCGCCGGGCAGCGACCACGCCCCGCGCTCGGGGTCTTGGGCGCGCTGCCATAGCAGAACGCTTAGCTCGGTTGTCGCTGATTTGGAGACTGGACCGAGGCCGCGAACCTGGAACACGACGGCGAGCACTTCGTGTGCAGTGCTACCATTGGCCATGTTTTCGATTGTAAGTCGAAAACCGGGTGGTGTCGAAAGGATCGACTATGACAGTCGTGAATCCCACCGATCTGCTGTCGAATGGGCTGGCAAAAGACATGACACACGATCTGACCGCGGGAATCACCAACTCGCCCAACGGTTACGCGGGCGTCGAAGGCGACGCGCTGTGGGCTGCCGAAATTCGCCGGCTCGCCGACATGCGCAACGCCACGATCCTTGCGCACAACTACCAACTACCCGCCATTCAGGACGTCGCCGACCACGTCGGTGACTCGCTGGCGCTGTCGCGGGTTGCCGCCGAGGCGCCCGAGGACACCATCGTGTTCTGCGGCGTGCACTTCATGGCCGAGACCGCGAAAATCCTCAGCCCGGACAAGACCGTGCTGATCCCGGATCAGCGGGCGGGCTGCTCGCTGGCCGACTCCATCACCCCCGACGACCTGCAGGCGTGGAAGGACGAATACCCCGGCGCCGTAGTCGTCTCCTACGTCAACACCACCGCTGCGGTCAAAGCGCTCACCGACATCTGCTGCACCTCGTCCAACGCCGTCGACGTGGTCGCCTCCATCGACCCGGACCGCGAGGTGCTGTTCTGCCCCGACCAGTTCCTCGGCGCGCATGTGCGGCGGATGACCGGCAGAGACAATCTGCACGTGTGGGCCGGTGAGTGCCACGTGCACGCCGGGATCAACGGCGACGAGCTCACCGATCAGGCTCGCAAGCACCCCGACGCCGAGCTGTTCGTCCACCCCGAGTGCGGCTGCGCCACCTCGGCGCTGTACCTGGCCGGCGAAGGCGCCTTCCCGGAAGACCGGGTCAAGATCCTGTCGACCGGCGGCATGCTGGACGCCGCCCGCGAAACCCGCGCCCGGCAGGTGCTGGTCGCTACCGAGGTCGGGATGCTCTATCAGCTGCGCAACGCCGCGCCGGACGTCGACTTCCAGGCGGTGAACGACCGCGCGTCGTGCAAGTACATGAAGATGATCACCCCCGCGGCGCTGTTGCGTTGCCTGGTCGACGGCGCCGACGAGGTTCACGTCGATGCGCAGACCGCCGAGCGGGCGCGGCAGAGCGTGCAGCGGATGATCGCGATCGGTCAGACCGGCGGCGGCGAATGAGTATCCGCCCGGGGTGGCAGGAGAGTGCCGACGTCGTTGTGATCGGCACCGGCGTCGGCGGTTTGGCCGCCGCGCTGTCGGCGCACCGGGCCGGCCGTCGGGTCGTCGTGCTCAGCAAGGCGGGACGCAAACCCGGCGGGACGGCCACGCATTACGCCCAGGGTGGGATCGCGGTGGTTCTGCCCGATACCGATGATTCGGTCGACGCCCACGTCGCCGACACCCTGGCCGCGGGCGCCGGGCTGTGCGACGCCGACGCGGTGACCTCGATCGTCGCCGACGGCTACCGGGCCGTGACCGAATTGGTCAGCGACGGAGCACGATTCGACAAATCGTCCGCGGGCGGCTGGGCGTTGAGCCGCGAGGGTGGGCACTCCCGGCGGCGCATCGTGCACGCCAACGGCGATGCCACCGGCGCGGAGGTGCAACGCGCCCTCGACCACGCGGCGGACATGCTCGACATCCGCACCAAACACACCGCACTGCGACTGCTGCACGATGCGGGTTCGGTGACCGGGGTACTGGTCGCAAACCGGCAGGGGATCGGCGTCGTTCATGCGCCGTCGGTCATCCTTGCCACCGGCGGGCTGGGGCATCTCTACAGCGCGACCACCAACCCCGACGGCTCGACCGGCGACGGGATCGCGCTGGCGCTGTGGGCCGGCGTCGCGGTGAGCGATATCGAGTTCATCCAGTTCCACCCGACGATGCTGTTTGACGGCAGGGGTGGCGGGCGCCGGCCGTTGGTCACCGAGGCCATTCGCGGCGAGGGCGCGGTTCTGGTTGACAGCCAAGGCAATTCAATCACCGCCGGGGTGCACCCGATGGGCGATCTGGCGCCGCGCGACGTCGTCGCCGCCGCTATCGACGCCCGGCTGCGCGCGACCGGCGAGCCGTGTGCCTACCTCGACGCCCGCGGCATAGACGACTTCAAACGCCGCTTCCCGACCGTCACCGCGTCGTGCCGGGCGGCCGGCGTCGACCCGGTTCGGCAACCCATCCCGGTGGTTCCCGGCGCGCACTACAGCTGCGGCGGTGTGGTGGCCGATGTCCATGGGCAGACCGAACTCGCCGGGCTGTTCGCCGCGGGCGAGGTCGCGCGAACCGGCATGCACGGCGCCAACCGGCTGGCGTCGAACAGTCTGCTGGAGGGCCTGGTCGTGGGAGGCCGGGCGGGAAAGGCCGCGGCCGCGCACGCCGTCCTGGTCGGACCGGTGCGCGCCACGGCCGCGGAGCCGAACGCCCGTCCGTCGCTGGTCCGCAGCGACCTGCAGCGGGCGATGAGTCGCGACGCCTCGGTGGTTCGCGACGCCGCCGGGCTGTGCCAACTGATCGACACGCTGTCGGCGGCGTCAGTCAGCGCCGTCGCCACTCGGGCCGGCTTCGAAGATGCCGCACTGACCGTCACCGCGCATGCGGTGGCCGCAGCCGCGCTGGCCCGCGAGGAAACCCGCGGCTGCCACCACCGGGCCGAATACCCCGACGCACATGCTGGGCCCGCGCGCAGTCTGGTCGTCCGGCTGGCCGCCGACGGCAACGCGCAGGTGGAGGCGCTGGCGGCAGTTTCCTGATGGCCCTCGCGCCGGCGACGATGCAGAGCGAAGCGATGGGGAGGAGCGGCGCCATGTTGTCGACAAGCGAACTCGCGGAAGCTCGCGCGACGATCAGCCGCGCTCTCAACGAAGATCTGCGCTACGGACCGGACGTCACGACCCGCGCGACTGTGCCTCACGGCGCCAGGACCACAGCGTCGCTGGTCACCCGCGAGCCCGGGGTCATCGCCGGGGTCGACATCGCGCTGCTGGTGCTCGACGAGGTCCTCGGCGCCGACGAATACCGGGTGCTGCACCGAGTCGATGACGGCGCGCGGCTGCAGGCAGGGGCGCCGCTGCTGACGGTCGAAGCCCAGACGCTGGGCCTGCTGACCGCCGAACGGACCCTGCTCAACCTGGTGTGCCACCTGTCCGGAATCGCCACCGCGACGGCGGCGTGGGTCGACGCGGTGCACGGCACCAAGGCGGAGATCCGCGACACCCGCAAGACGTTGCCGGGTCTGCGTGCGCTACAGAAGTACGCGGTCCGCGTCGGCGGTGGCGTCAACCACCGGCTCGGCCTGGGCGACGCGGCGCTGATCAAGGACAACCACGTCGCCGCCGCCGGATCGGTGGTCGCGGCGCTGCACGCGGTGCGGGCCGCCGCGCCCGATCTGCCGTGCGAGGTCGAAGTCGATTCGCTCGAGCAACTCGACGAAGTGTTGGCCGAGGGCGCCGAATTGGTGTTGCTCGACAACTTCCCGGTCTGGCAGACCCAGATCGCTGTGCAGCGGCGCGATGCGCGGTCGCCTGCCACGAAACTCGAGTCGTCCGGTGGGCTTTCGCTGGATACCGCCGCCGAGTACGCCGGGACGGGTGTGGATTACCTCGCGGTCGGCGCGCTCACCCATTCGGTCCGGGTGCTCGACATCGGTCTGGACATCTAGGTCTGGGTGAGCAGAATGCTGGAATGCGGCAGCTGACGTTCGAGGAGGCCGGCCGCTACGCGTGGCGCGAAGTCCCCGAACCGGAGATCACGCAGCCGCAGCACGCTCTGGTCAAGCCTGTGCTGGTGGCGTGCTGCGACCTCGACGTCGCGGTCGCGCGGGGCGCAGCGCCGCTGCCGCCCGGGTATGCGGTCGGACACGAGGGCCTGGCCGAGGTCGTCGCGGTCGGTGACGCCGTCACGGGTGTCGCGGTAGGGGACCGCGTCGTGGTGCCGTTCCAGATCAGCTGCGGGACGTGCCGCGAATGCCGCCGCGGCGTGACGAGTTCGTGCGGTTCGGTGCCGCTGATGGCGATGTACGGGCTGGGTCCGCTCGCCGGCCTCGACGGCGGCGGCTTCATGTCGGACCTGGTGCTCGTGCCCTACGCCGACGCGATGCTGATCCCGCTGCCGGCGACCGTCGACCCGATCGCCGTCGCCTCCATCTCGGACAACATTCCCGACGGGTGGCGCGCAGTCGGTCCGTTCAGAGCCGAGCTCGCCGCCCTCGACCCGGCCGACCGTCGCGTGCTGGTGATCGGCCGGTTGTCGATCGGGCTGTATGCGGTGGCTCTCGCGGCGGCCCTCGGCTGCCACGTCGACTATGTCGACACCGATCCGAGCCGCCTCGCCGCGGCGGAAAAACTCGGCGCGGTCGTGCACGACGCGGCCAAGCCGGACAAATCCTGGGATCCATATCCGGTCACGGTGCACACGACCGGCGATCCGTCGCTGTTGGCCGCGGCGCTGCGTGCGACCTGGCCGGACGGGGTGTGCACCGACACCGGGATCTACTTCCAGGCCGGCGTCGAGATACCGATGCTGCGGACCTACACCCGGGGTGTGCGATTCGTCACCGGGCGGGTCAGCGCACGAGCCGTCATCCCGGAGATATTGGAGCTGCTGGCCGGCGGTTGCGATCTGTCTCCGGTCGTCGACCGTGTCGTGCCGTGGGAGGACGCTCCCTCGGTCTGGCCGGCGATGACCGGCAAGACCGTGTTCACCCGCACCTAACGGGCACGTCAGGCGATATCGGCGACGAAGACCGCGACCCGGCCGATCTGCTGGCGAAGAAGGGCAGCCCCTTGCCGTCGCTGCCGGCGGGCAGGACTCGCGGGTTGGTGATGTGGACGTCCTTGCGGATGAAGTGCAGGTCGGCTTCGCCGGCGGCCAGCACGTTCTTGACCCAGTCGGTTTTGCCGTGCGCCAGTCCGATCGCCAGCACGCTGCCTTTGCGGTAGGCGGTCACGATGGTCTCGTACTGCTTGCCCGACGTGCGGCCACGGTGCTTGATGACCGAGAACGTCGGAAGGTAACGCGCGATCGGCTTGACCGCCGGGTTGAAGTACTTGATTTGGAAGTTCTCAAACCAGGGCGGGAAGATCATCGGAATGCCCGGGGCGTTGTTGGGATGGTCCTTACGGGACATGGCGACTCCGTTTCCGTCGGGTGCGGTCACTGTACCGGCGCGATATGCAGTTGCTCTGTTCTGGGACAATGGTTGGCGTGAACGTTATGGCACGCATCGACCTGCGGGGCGCTGACCTGTCCGCCGCCGGGCTGCGGGCGGCGCTGCCCCGCGGCGGAGTGGACGTGGAGGCCGCGCTGTCCACGGTGCGCCCCATCGTCGACGCGGTCGCTGATCGCGGCGCGCAGGCTGCGCTGGACTACGGCGAATCGTTGGATGGGGTGCGGCCACCGACGGTCCGGGTACCCAGCGCCGAACTGGACGCCGCGCTGGCCGGCCTGGACCGTGACGTCCGGGCCGCGCTGGAGGTGGCCATCGAGCGCGCCCGCGCCGTCCACGCCGACCAGCGTCGCTCCGATTCGACGACGACCCTGGGTCCCGGCGCCACCGTCACCGAGCGCTGGGTCCCAGTCGACCGGGTCGGGCTGTACGTCCCCGGCGGCAACGCCGTCTACCCGTCCAGCGTGGTGATGAACGTCGTGCCCGCGCAGGCTGCCGGGGTCGGCTCGCTGGTGGTGGCCAGCCCGCCGCAGGCCCAGCCGCAAGGCCGCTACGGGGCTCGTTTCAAAGGCCTGCCGCACCCGACGATCCTGGCCGCCGCCCGGCTGCTCGGCGTCGACGAAGTGTGGGCGGTCGGCGGGGCGCAGGCGGTGGCACTGCTGGCCTACGGCGGTGTGGACACCGACGACGCCGAATTGACCCCGGTCGACATGATCACCGGGCCGGGCAATATCTATGTCACCGCGGCCAAGCGTCTGGTCCGGTCCCGGGTCGGCATCGACGCCGAGGCCGGGCCGACCGAAATCGCCATCTTGGCCGATGACACCGCCGACCCGGTGCACGTCGCCGCCGACCTGATCAGCCAGGCCGAGCACGACGAAATGGCAGCCAGCGTCCTGGTGACGCCGAGCACCGCGCTCGCCGACGCCGTCGACACGGAACTGGCCGCGCAGCTGGAGACCACCGTGCACCGGCAGCGGGTCACGACCGCGCTGGCCGGGCGGCAGTCGGCCGTCATCCTGGTGGACGACATCGAAGCGGGCATCCGCACGGTCAACGCCTACGCCGCCGAACACCTCGAGATCCAGACCGCGAACTTGGACGAGGTGGTGGCCCAGATCCGTTCCGCCGGCGCCATCTTCGTCGGCCCGTACTCGCCGGTCAGCCTGGGCGACTACTGCGCCGGCTCCAACCACGTGCTGCCGACCGCGGGCAGCGCCGCGCACTCCAGCGGCCTGTCGGTGCAGACCTTCCTGCGTGGCATCCACGTCGTCGACTACACCGAGGCAGCGCTGAAAGACGTGTCGGGACACGTGATCACGCTGGCCAAGGCCGAAGACCTGCCCGCGCACGGCGAGGCGATACGACGGCGGTTCGGCCAATGACCCACCGACCGTCGCTCGACGACTTACCGCTGCGCCACGACCTGCGCGGCAAATCACCCTACGGCGCACCCCAATTGACGGTCCCGGTCCGGCTGAACACCAACGAGAACCCGCACCCGCCCAGCAAGGCGCTCGTCGACGACGTCGTCGCCTCCGTGCGCGACGTGGCCGTCGACCTGCACCGCTACCCCGACCGGGACGCGGTGGCTTTACGCGCCGACCTGGCCGCGTACCTGACCGTGCAGACCGGCGTTCGGCTCAGCGTGGAGAACCTCTGGGCGGCAAACGGATCCAACGAGATTCTGCAGCAGCTTCTGCAGGCTTTCGGCGGTCCGGGCCGCAGCGCCATCGGGTTCGTCCCGTCCTACTCGATGCACCCGATCATCTCCGACGGCACGCAGACCGAGTGGATCCAGACGGCTCGCGCCGAGGACTTCAACCTCGACGCCGACGCCGCGGTCGCCGCGATCACCGATCACCAACCCGATGTGGTTTTCATCGTCAGCCCCAATAACCCGACAGGACAGAGTATTTCGCTGCCCGACCTGCGTCGGATACTGGACGTGGCACCCGGGATCCTGATCGTCGACGAGGCCTATGGCGAGTTCTCGTCGCAGCCGAGCGCGGTCACGCTGGTCGAGCAGTATCCGACCAAGCTGGTCGTGACGCGCACCATGAGTAAGGCGTTCGCATTCGCCGGAGGCCGACTGGGCTACCTGGTCGCCACCCCGGCGGTGATCGACGCGATGCTGTTGGTGCGACTGCCGTATCACCTGTCGTCGGTGACTCAAGCCGCCGCGCGTGCGGCGCTACGGCACGCCGACGACACATTGGCCAGCGTGGCCACGTTGAGCGCCGAACGGGAGCGGGTTTCAGGGGCGTTGACCGGCATGGGGTTTCAGGTCGTCCCCAGCGATGCCAACTTCGTTCTGTTCGGCAGGTTCGCCGACGCGCCGGGCACCTGGCAGCGTTACCTCGACGACGGCGTCCTGATCCGCGACGTCGGCATCCCCGGGTATCTGCGTTGCACGATCGGACTGGCCGAGGAGAACGACGCGTTCCTGGCGACCAGCGCACGTCTGGCTGCCACCGAATTGGCTCAGCCGTTAGGAGCGTCATGACAGCCCGTCGCGCACGCATCGAGCGCACCACCAAGGAATCCGACATCGTCGTCGAGATCGACCTCGACGGCACCGGAAACGTCCACATCGACACCGGTGTGCCGTTTTACGATCACATGCTCACCGCACTGGGCAGCCACGCCAGCTTCGACCTGACCGTCCGTGCCAAGGGTGATGTCGAGATCGAAGGGCACCACACCATCGAAGACACCGCGATCGTGCTCGGCCAGGCGCTGGGGCAGGCCCTCGGTGACAAGAAGGGCATCCGCCGCTTCGGCGACGCCTACATCCCGATGGACGAGACGCTGGCGCATGCCGCCGTCGACGTCTCCGGCCGACCCTACTGCGTGCACACCGGCGAGCCGGATCACCTGCGGCACACAACGATTGCCGGTAGCGCTGTGCCGTATCACACCGTGATCAACCGGCACGTGTTCGAGACACTGGCCAACAACGCCCGCATCGCGTTGCATGTCCGCGTTCTCTACGGCCGCGACCCGCACCACATCACCGAGGCCCAGTACAAGGCCGTCGCTCGGGCACTGCGTCACGCGGTCGAAGCCGACCCGCGAGTGTCCGGTGTGCCGTCCACCAAAGGCAGCCTGTGACAACAAAATCCGTCGTGGTGCTGGACTACGGCTCCGGCAACCTGCGGTCCGCGCAGCGTGCGCTGCAGCGGGTCGGCGCCGCCGTCGAAGTGACAGCGGACCTCGACGCGGCCGGGGCCGCCGACGGACTGGTGGTGCCGGGCGTCGGCGCTTTCGAGGCGTGCATGGCCGGCCTGCGGGGGATAGCCGGCGAGCGGGTCATCGCCGAACGGATCGCCGCCGGGCGACCGGTGCTGGGCGTGTGCGTCGGCATGCAGATTCTGTTCGCCCGCGGCGTCGAATTCGGCGTGCAGAGCGACGGCTGCGGACAATGGGCCGGCGCCGTGACCCGGCTGGACGCCCCGGTGATCCCGCACATGGGGTGGAACGTGGTGGCAGCCGCCCCGGGCAGCGCGCTGTTCAAGGGCTTAAATGCCGACGCCCGATTCTATTTCGTGCACTCCTACGCCGCCCAGCGGTGGGAAGGCGGATCCGAGGCGCTGCTGACGTGGGCCACCCACGGAGTACCGTTCCTGGCCGCGGTCGAGGACGGCCCGCTGGCCGCGACGCAGTTCCATCCGGAGAAGAGCGGTGATGCCGGGGCGGCCGTGCTGAGCAATTGGGTTGAAGGGTTATGACGTGTCGTTGATCTTGTTGCCCGCCGTCGACGTGGTCGAGGGCCGGGCGGTGCGCTTGGTGCAGGGCAAGGCCGGTAGCGAAACCGAGTACGGCTCAGCGCTGGACGCCGCGTTGACGTGGCAACGCGACGGCGCCGAGTGGGTGCATCTGGTCGACCTCGACGCGGCGTTCGGCCGCGGGTCCAATCGTGAGCTGCTGGCCGAGGTCGTCGGCAAGCTCGACGTTCAGGTCGAGCTCTCCGGCGGTATCCGCGACGACGACTCGCTGCAGGCCGCCCTGGCCACCGGCTGCGCCCGGGTCAATGTCGGCACCGCCGCACTGGAGAACCCGCAGTGGTGCGCGAAGGCGATCGCCGAGCACGGCGACAAGGTTGCGGTCGGTCTGGATGTGCAGATCGCCGACGGTGATCATCGGCTGCGGGGCCGCGGCTGGGAGACCGACGGGGGAGATCTCTGGGATGTGCTGGAACGCCTTGACAGCGAAGGCTGTTCGCGATTTGTCGTCACTGATGTCACCAAGGACGGCACGTTGACCGGGCCCAACCTCGACTTGCTGCGCGCTGTCGCTGAGCGCACCGACAGCCCGGTGATCGCCTCCGGCGGGGTGTCCAGCCTCGACGATCTGCGCGCCATCGCCACGCTCACCGGCGTCGAAGGCGCGATCGTCGGTAAAGCGCTTTATGCCGGACGATTCACTCTGCCGCAGGCGCTGGCAGCGGTGGCAGGCTAGGGCCGCTGTGGATCTCGACGCGTTGGTGGCCGAGGCGTCGGCGATCCTCGACGCCGCCGCGAAGCCGTTCGTCGCCGGTCATCGGGCGGACTCCGCGGTCAGCAAGCGGGGTGACGACTTCGCCACCAAAGTCGATCTGGCCATCGAACGTCAGGTGGTCGACGCACTGGTGTCGGCGACCGGGATCCCGGTTCACGGCGAGGAATTCGGTGGCGCGGATCTCGACTCGCCGTGGGTCTGGGTGCTCGATCCGGTCGACGGGACGTTCAACTACGCCGCCGGTTCACCGATGGCGGCGATCCTGCTGGGTCTGCTGCACGACGGGAAACCGGTCGCCGGTCTGACCTGGTTGCCGTTCATGAACGAGCGCTATGCCGCGGTCGCGGGCGGCCCGTTGCTGAAAAACGGTGTGCCGCAACCATCGTTGGCCAAGGCGGATCTCAACCAGGCGATCATCGGTGTCGCTACCTTCAACGCGGACTCCCGCGGCCGGTTTCCCGGTCGGTACCGGGTGGCGGTGCTCGAAGAGCTCAGCCGGGTGTCGTCGCGGATGCGGATGCACGGCGCCACCGGCATCGATCTCGCCTACGTCGCCGACGGGGTTCTCGGCGGCTCCATCAGTTTCGGCGACCACGTGTGGGATCACGCCGCCGGTGTGGCCCTGGTGCGAGCGGCGGGCGGCATCGTCACCACCTTGGCCGGCGAGGAGTGGACCCCCGAGTCACGATCCGCGCTGGCCGCCGCCCCCGGCGTGCACGACCAGTTGCTGGAGATGCTGCGCGGCGTAGGACAACCTGATGAGTTCTGAATCTAGTTGCAACACAAGCCTTGCGGTTCGGGTGATTCCGTGTCTTGACGTCGACGACGGCCGGGTGGTGAAGGGCGTCAACTTCGAGAATCTGCGGGACGCGGGTGATCCGGTGGAGTTGGCCGCGGCCTACGACGCCGAGGGGGCCGACGAGTTGACCTTCCTCGACGTCACCGCATCGTCGTCGGGGCGGGCCACCATGCTCGACGTTGTCCGCCGCACCGCCGAGCAGGTGTTCATCCCGCTCACCGTCGGCGGTGGCGTGCGGACGGTCGCCGACGTCGACGTGTTGTTGCGGGCCGGAGCCGACAAGGTGTCGATCAACACCGCCGCCATCGCGCGGCCGGAATTGCTGGCCGAGATGGCCGCCCAATTCGGTTCGCAGTGCATCGTGCTGTCGGTCGATGCCCGCACCGTGCCGGCCGGTTCGGACCCCACCCCGTCGGGCTGGGAGGTCACCACGCACGGTGGACGCCGCGGCACCGGCATCGACGCCGTCGAGTGGGCGGCCCGGGGTGCCGAATTGGGAGTCGGGGAGATCCTGCTCAACTCGATGGACGCCGACGGCACCCGGGCCGGTTTCGATCTGCCGATGTTGAGGGCGGTCCGGGCGGCGCTGACGGTGCCGGTGATCGCAAGCGGCGGCGCGGGTGCGGCCGAGCACTTCGCGCCCGCGGTGCTCGCGGGTGCCGACGCGGTGCTGGCGGCCAGCGTGTTCCACTTCCGGCAGTTGACGATCGGGCAGGTGAAAGAGGCGATGGCCGCAGAAGGGATCACGGTGCGATGACACTCGACCCGGATATCGCGGCGCGCCTGAAACGCAACGCGGACGGACTGTTCACCGCCGTCGTGCAGGAGCGCAGCAGCGGGGATGTGTTGATGGTCGCCTGGATGGATGACGACGCGCTGGCGCGCACCCTGGAAACCCGTGAGGGCACGTATTTCTCGCGGTCCCGCGGCGAGCAATGGGTCAAGGGCGCCACGTCCGGCCACAATCAACGGGTGCATGCGGTGCGGCTGGACTGCGACGGCGACGCGGTGCTGCTGGTCGTCGATCAGGTCGGCGCGGCGTGTCACACCGGCGACCACAGCTGCTTCGACGCCGATGTGCTGCTGGAACCAAACGACTAGCAGCGCCGAGGACGTTCTTCATTTCTCAACGACGTTTGCTGAGTGAAGCTAATTACCGGTCGACGGCGACATCAATAGTCGATCAGGACGAGGCATGATTGATTAGCACAACTAGCGCCAAGATCTCGTCAATCTGCAAGGCAGTCCAATGAAGTGGGCAACGAGCCCGATGAACCGGCATTGCCGTCACCGGCGCGCAAGTAAATAGACAATGATCTGCGCGGATGTCCCGGCGAAACGGCGCCGGTGTTGCTAGCTTGTCCTGATGCGGCAACGGCTGCCGCCCGCTTATCAGACCCGGAGATAGGCCATGGGTGCAATGGCGCGATCACCGACGGCGCTCCCGCGCCTCCATGTCGCCGCAGTCCCCATCGCCGCGTTCTTGGCGTTCGCCATCTGGTGGATCGCAGGATGGGGCGGCCAATCAACGATGCGCGTGCTGATAGTCGCGGGCGGGCTCGGATTCCCGTCGTTCGCGGCAGTGAGCGCCGGATTGGCCGCGCAACGAGCCCGTGGCCGGCAGCGACGGGCGTGGGTGTTCATGACCGGCGGGCTGGCTGCCTGGGCGTTCAGTGAGGTAGTGGTGGTTTATCACCGAGTCTGGCTCGGTAGTGTCCACCCCTTGTACCCATCGGCGGCAAATGCCGGGTTCTTGCTATTCCCGTTGGCCGCCTGCGTAGCGATGCTGGTCTTCCCGGCCGGTTATCCGGGTGGCAATTGGTTTCGGATGGTGCTGGACGGCGCAATCGTCGCCGCAGCGCTGTTCGTCGTGTCCTGGGTGGTGGTGCTGCGCCACGCGTACGCCGTGACAGGAGTGAAAAACTCCGCCGCGATCTTGTCACTGGCCTATCCGGTGTTGGAGGTCGTGACCGTCACCGTGGCGGTTTTGGTGCTTGCCCGAGCGCACGCCCGTTGGCGTTTGACGGTGGCTCTGCTGACGGTGGGTTTGACCCTGGTCGCCGCGTCCGGCAGCGCTTACGAGTATCTGTTTGCCCGCAACGAATACACCTTTGACAACCCCGTGGGTCTCGGCTGGGCGGCCGGGGTGGTGATGGTTGGAATCGCTGCGCTCACCTGTCCGCCGGAGTCGCCTCATGCGCTGCCGGAGCCGCCGGCATCGCTGACCGCGCCGGTCTCGCTGTGGCTGCCCTACCTCCCGCTGGCCATCGCCGGTGGCCTCGAACTCGTCGAGTTCCGCAACAGCGTGAAATCCGACCCCGCGTTCGCAGTCGTGCCCTGGCTGGTAATCGCGGTGCTGGCCCGCCAATTCCTGGTGGTCGCCGAAAACCGGCGACTGCTACACAGCGCGTCCGACCGTGCGTTACGTGACCCCCTGACCAACCTGGCCAACCGGGTCTTGTTCCATGATCGGCTCGAGCATGCAATCCAGCTCTATCATCGGGACCACCGCTCGGTAGCGGTGCTGTCGATGGACCTCGACGACTTCAAACTCATCAACGACAACTTGGGCCATGCCGCCGGTGACGCGCTACTGGTGCAAGCCGCACATCGACTACTGGGCTGTGTGCGAACCGGTGACACCGTCGCCCGACTCGGCGGTGATGAATTCGCCGTGCTCATCGAAGACGCTGGGGAGCATGCCCATCTCATCGTCTACCAGATCATGGAGGCGTTCGAACGACCGTTCAGCACCGACGGCGAAATCATCTTCATGCGACCCAGCGCCGGCCTGGCGGTAGCAGGCACGGATGATTCCGACCTCCGTGCCTCCGAACTGCTCAAACACGCTGACATGGCAATGTATTCGGCCAAACGGCTAGGTGGCGGCCTACAGACTTTCAGTCCCGACATGCATTGCGGCGACGACAGTGGGCCCGGCTTCCCGGTGTCGGATGTTCAACCGCCTCGTGGCGGATTGGGCGAGGTGCGCCTGCTCAGCGATCTCCGCCAGGCCATCAGCCACCATGCCCTGACCGTGCTGTATCAGCCGAAGATCGACCTGCAGACCACCGGCGTGGTGGGTGCCGAGGCGCTGGTTCGCTGGCCGCACCCGGTATTCGGATTGGTACGGCCCCAGCAGTTCCTGCCGCTGGTACGCCAGCATGGCCTGATGCGCACCTTCACCGACGTGGTGCTCGACCAAGCACTCAGCGACGCCGCCCAATGGCGGCGCCGAGGATTTGATGTGCCGGTCGCCGTCAACCTGTTTCCGCCACTGGTCGGAGACGTCAACCTGCCCGGCCGCATCTTCGATGCGCTGGCGCGACACGACTTACCGGGCGACTCGTTGATCGTCGAAATCACCGAAGACCTACTTCTCGATAACATCGACCGGACCCGCAACGTACTGGAAGTCCTGCGAGAACACCACGTTCACATCGCGCTTGACGATTTCGGTAGTGGTTATTCGGCGTTGACGTACCTGCGCAAACTGCCCATCGATGAAGTCAAAGTCGACCACGACCTGATCGGGCACGTCTTGACCGATCCGCGCGCGCAGGCCATCGTACGAGCTGTCATCGACCTGTCGCATGCACTTAATGTGACAACTGTCGCCGAGGGCGTGGAGAATGCGGAGATAGCGGGTTGGTTGCGCGACCGGGGATGTGAAGTGGCACAAGGCATCCATTACAGTCCGCCAATCGCTGCCCCCGCGATGATGGAGTTGATAGGCGTCGCGGGCAGCGCGGTGAGCTAGTGTCTTGAGTCGTTAATTCGTCGACACTGTGCTGGCGCGCTTGTTGGCAGCGAATGGGGTGCTTCGGCAATTGAGATCTACGTTAGCGCGCTGGTCACTCGCACTTCTTAGCGCCAACGTCAATCTCGATGAAGCTTCGTCGCAAGGACGAGCTGCTCCTGGATTAACGACTCAGGACACTAGCCGGCCGCCTCCAGCCCGTTGGCCGCGCCGACGGCTGCGCGCGCCCATTCGTGCAGGCGCACGGCGGGCGCGATGCGGTCCTTCCGGATCAGTTCGGTGTTGACGCGAGTTCCGTCGGTGCCGTGGGTCAGCACGGCCGGTGCCCGGAACGCGAACGTGTGGTTGGCGGTATTGACGGCCAGCAACCCATCGGTGTCGGTGAACCCGTTGGCGCGCATGGTGTCGTCGGCCCAGCGGGCGGGCGTGCGGCCGGAGAAGTCGCTCACGTACGCGACCCACAGATGGACGTTGCGCTTGGTGTACAGCTTCGACTGGGCGCCCTCCACGGCGCTTCGGCCTACGCCGGTCAGCACCCCCGCGGGATCGGTGATGTACCGGGTGAGCTGAACCGGTGGCGCGGTGGCGGTAGCGGTGCCGCCGTCCGGCTCGTTCGACGTCGTATCTGTGGCCGCGCCGTTGGCCGGCTCGTTCGCCCTGTGGCGCAACGCTTGTCCGCCGACGGCCATCGCGAGCAGCACGAGGGCTGCGACAGCCGAGAGCAGCACAGCCCGCCGGCGACGGCGACGTGTGGGCGTCTGCGGCGGGGGCTGGGCTGTCGCCGACACACGTCGGGTAGGGGCGGCGGCCGCGTTGCCGGCCACGGTGTCGGCCGCGCCGACGGCCGGTTGGCCGGAGAGGGCCGCCGCGAATTCCGAACAGTTGGCGAAGCGGGCCGCGGGATCCTTCGACAGCACCTTCGCGATCACGGCGTCGAGATCGGCGAGGTCGGGCCGTCGCTGCCCGATCAACGGTGGCGGCGCGGATAAGTGCTGGGAGATGACCACCGCCGCGTTGGAGTCGTCATACGGCGCTTTTCCGGTCAGCAGATGAAAAGCTGTGCAGCCCAATGCATATTGGTCTGCACGCCCGTCGATGTCCTTGCCCATCAGTTGTTCGGGTGCGGCGTAGGCCGTTGTCCCAATCACCATGTTGGTGGCGGTCAGGCCGCTGATGTCGCCGATCTGCCGGGCAATACCGAAGTCGGCCAACAGAATCCGCCGCCTCTGCGGGTCGGCATCGGTCAGCAGGATATTGGCGGGCTTGATGTCGCGGTGCAGCAATCCGCGTAGATGCGCGTAATCCAGCGCGTCAGCGACGGCGCTGACGATCTCGAACGCCTCGGCCCTCGGCATGCCGGAGGGGTACCGGCTGCGCAGCAATTCGGCGGCGTCGGTTCCCTCGACATAATCCATCGACAGCCACAGCTGTCCCTCGAATTCGCCGCGATCGTGGATGCCGACGATGTGCGGATGCCACAGTTCGGCGGCGATGTCGGCCTCCCGACTGAATCGCTGCCGGAACTCTTGGTCCCCGGTCAGCCCGGCGGGCAGGACCTTCAGGGCGTCGCGGCGGGACAATCGTGGATGCTGTGCCAGGTAGACCTCGCCCATCCCACCGGATCCCAGGCGCCGGATGATCGTGTACCCGGCGAACACATCTCCGTTGTTCAGCGGCATGCCGGCCTGCCCGTCAGACGCGGGCGCGCAATGTCTGTAGTGCCTTGTCGGCGTGGGTGTCCATGCTCAACTCGCTGGAGATCACGTCGAGCACGGTTCGGTCGGTGTCGATCACGAAAGTGGTGCGCTTGACCGGGATCAGCTTGCCCAGAAGCCCTCGCTTGACGCCGAACTGCGCGGCGATCGCGCCGTTGGTGTCGGACAGCAACGGGTAGTCGAAACGCTGGCTGTCGGCGAACTTGGCCTGCTTTGCGACCGGGTCCACACTGATGCCGACCCGGTTGGCGCCGACGGCCGCGAATTCCTGGGCCAGGTCGCGGAAGTGACAGGCTTCCTTGGTGCACCCGGGTGTCATCGCCGCCGGGTAGAAGAACAACACCACGGGCCCGTCGGCCAGCAGAGTGCTGAGCCTGCGCGGGGTACCAGTCTGGTCGGGAAGCTCGAAGTCAACCACGGTGTCACCGGTTTTCATGGCCGTCACGCTACGCCAGTAGTGATCAGAGCCCGGCTGCCCGTCTGGGAAGATGGCTGCGTGCACGCCAACCTCGACGCCGCGACGACCTCGCGTGAGCATTTCCGCGCGCTGGCGGCCGAGCATCGGGTGGTGCCGGTGACCCGCAAGGTGCTCGCCGACGCCGAGACGCCGCTGTCGGCCTACCGCAAACTCGCCGCCAACCGGCCCGGCACGTTCCTGCTCGAGTCGGCCGAGAACGGCCGGTCGTGGTCGCGGTGGTCGTTCATCGGCGCCGGGTCGCCGTCGGCGTTGACGGTGCGCGACGGTCACGCGGTCTGGCTGGGGGAGGCGCCGCGGGACGCACCCACCGGCGGCGACCCGCTGCAGGCCCTGCAGGCCACCCTGAACCTGCTGGCCACGGCCGCGCTGCCGGGGTTGCCGCCGCTGTCCGGCGGCATGGTCGGCTTTTTCGCCTACGACCTGGTCCGACGGCTGGAGCGGCTGCCGGAGTTGGCCGTCGATGACCTGCACCTGCCGGACATGCTGATGCTGCTGGCCACCGACCTGGCGGCCGTCGACCACCACGAGGGCACCATCACACTGATCGCCAACGCGGTGAACTGGAATGGCACCGACGAGCGCGTCGACGAGGCGTACGACGACGCGATCGCGCGACTGGACGTGATGACCGCCGCGCTCGGCCAGCCGCTGCCGTCGACCGTCGCAACGTTCACCCGGCCCGAGCCGCGGCATCGCGCGCAGCGCACGGTGCAGGAGTACGGCGCGATCGTCGAACGTCTCGTCGATGAGATCGAGCGCGGCGAGGCATTCCAGGTCGTGCCGTCGCAGCGTTTCGAGATGGACACCGACGTCGAGGCGATCGACGTCTACCGGATGCTGCGGGTGTCCAATCCCAGCCCATACATGTATCTGCTGCACGTGCCGAATGATGAAGGCGGAATTGCCTTTTCGATCGCAGGATCAAGCCCCGAAGCGCTGGTGACCGTGCAGGACGGATGGGCGACAACGCATCCGATCGCCGGGACCAGGTGGCGCGGGGAGACCGACGAAGAGGATCAGCTGCTGGGAAAGGAGTTGCTGGCCGACGAGAAGGAACGCGCCGAACACCTGATGCTGGTCGACCTCGGCCGCAACGATCTGGGCCGGGTCTGTGTGCCTGGCAGCGTCCGCGTCGAGGACTACAGCCACATCGAGCGCTACAGCCACGTCATGCATCTGGTGTCCACGGTGACCGGGATGCTCGCCGCGGATCGCACCGCTCTGGATGCGGTGACGGCATGTTTCCCGGCAGGCACGTTGTCCGGCGCCCCGAAGGTGCGCGCGATGGAATTGATCGAGGAAGTGGAGAAGACCCGCCGCGGCCTGTACGGCGGGGTGCTCGGCTACCTCGACTTCGCCGGCAACGCCGACTTCGCGATCGCGATCCGCACCGCCCTGATGCGCGACGGGACCGCATACGTGCAGGCCGGCGGCGGGGTGGTGGCCGATTCCAACGGACCCTACGAGCACACCGAGGCGACCAACAAGGCGCGCGCGGTGCTCAGCGCGATCGCCGCCGCGGAAACACTGCGCGCCCCGGAAACCGGCCGGCATGGCTGATTCCCAGCCCGGTCGGCTGACCATCCGCATCGCCCAGATGCTGCTGGTAGTCGCCGCCGCCGGGTTGTGGGCGGCATCGCGGCTGAGCTGGGTCGAACTGCGCACCTTCGACGGGCTGAGCCCACCCAAGCTCGTGACGTTGTCCGGCGCCCAATGGTCGTCTGGGCTGCTCCCGCTGGCGCTGCTGCTGCTGGCCACCGCCATCGCCGCGTTGGCCGTGCGCGGCTGGGCGCTGCGCGTTCTTGCGGTGCTGGTCGCGCTGGCGAGCCTCGCGACCGGCTATCTGGCCGTCAGCACGCTGGAGATTCCCGACGTCGCCGTGCGGGCGGCCGATCTCGTGCATGTTCCGCTGGTCGAATTGGTCGGTAGCAAGCGGCATTACGCCGGCCCGGTGATCACCCTGGTGACCGCGGTCTGCGCGCTGGCCGGCGCCGTGCTGTTGATGCGTGCGGCGACCACGGCCGGCGGTGATTCGGCGAAATACGTCACGCCGGGCGCACGCCGGGCGGTGGTGCGCCGCAAGAGTAATGACGAGACGACCATGTCGGAGCGGACCATGTGGGATGCCCTCGACGAGGGCCGCGACCCCACCGATCAATCAGATGCGTCGGCCTCGCCATCGGATGACGTTTCACCACGTGAACCTGACACCGAGGGTCGGTGACGGGCCGTGCGCCGGCGCTCGCTACCCTTCCAAGGACGTCGTGAAGAAATCTGGCGACGCCCGGGGAGAGGAACCGACACCATGAGTTCGGCAACCGTGCTCGACTCCATTATCGAAGGAGTCCGTGCCGACGTTGCCGCTCGTGAGGCTGTCGTGAGCATGTCCGAGATCAGGGCCGCCGCCGAGGCTGTGCCGGCACCGCGCGACGTCTTGGCGGCGTTGCGTGAGCCCGGTATCGGCGTGATCGCCGAGGTGAAACGGGCCAGCCCGTCGGCAGGACCACTCGCGTCGATCTCCGACCCCGCCAAGCTCGCCCGCGCCTACGAAGACGGCGGCGCGCGGATCATCAGCGTGCTGACCGAAGAACGCCGCTTCCACGGCAGCCTGGACGATCTCGACGCGGTGCGTGCGGCCGTGTCGATCCCGGTGCTGCGGAAAGACTTTGTGGTGGGGCCCTACCAGATTCACGAGGCCCGCGCGCACGGCGCGGACATGCTGCTGCTGATCGTCGCGGCGCTGGATCAGCCCGCGCTGGAATCGATGCTGGAGCGCACCGAGTCGCTGGGCATGACCGCCCTCGTCGAGGTGCACACCGAGGAGGAAGCCGACCGCGCGTTGAGCGCCGGAGCCCGGGTGATCGGCGTCAACGCTCGCGACCTGAGGACGCTGCGGGTCGATCGCGACTGCTTCGCGCGCATCGCTCCCGGGCTGCCGTCCGACGTGATCCGGATCGCCGAATCGGGCGTGCGCGGCACCGCCGACCTGCTGGCCTACGCCGGAGCCGGGGCTGACGCGGTGCTCGTCGGCGAAGGCCTGGTCAAAAGCGGCGATCCGCGTGCAGCCGTCGCCGACCTGGTCACCGCGGGTAAGCATCCCTCCTGCCCCAAGCCGGCCCGCTAGGCGTCGAATCTGATGAGCCGCTTGCGCGTTGAGCGTTCGTGATGGCAGACATCGTGGGCCCGGAGCTACCGCGTTCCAGCGCCGCCATCGCCGAACCCACCCACCACGATCCCGACACTCGTGGCCATTTCGGTGTCTACGGCGGCCGGTATGTGGCCGAGGCCCTGATGGCGGTGATCGAAGAGGTCACCGCGGCCTATGAAAAGGTCCGTACCGACCAGGCATACCTCGACGAGCTCGACAGGTTGCAGAAGTACTACACCGGTCGGCCCTCGCCGCTGTACGAGGCGGCTCGGCTCAGCGACCATGCCGGCGGTGCGCGGATATTTCTCAAGCGAGAAGACCTGAACCACACCGGTTCTCACAAAATCAACAACGTGTTGGGCCAGGCCCTGCTGGCGCGCCAGATGGGCAAGAACCGGGTGATCGCCGAGACCGGCGCCGGTCAGCACGGGGTGGCCACCGCCACCGCCTGTGCGCTGCTCGGCCTGGACTGCGTGATCTACATGGGTGCCGTCGACACCGCGCGCCAAGCGCTGAACGTCGCGCGGATGAGATTGCTGGGCGCCGAGGTCGTCTCGGTCGAGTCGGGGTCGAAAACGCTCAAGGACGCGATCAACGAGGCGTTCCGCGATTGGGTCACCAACGCCGACGACACCTACTACTGCTTCGGCACCGCCGCGGGCCCGCATCCGTTCCCGACCATGGTCCGCGATTTCCAGCGGGTCATCGGTCTGGAGACGCGGGTCCAGATTCAGGATCAGGCCGGGCGACTGCCCGATGCCGTCACCGCATGCGTGGGCGGGGGATCGAACGCGATCGGCATCTTCCACGCGTTCCTCGATGACCCCGGCGTACGGCTGGTCGGCTACGAGGCTGCCGGCGACGGTGTCGAAACCGGCCGCCACGCAGCGACATTCACCGGGGGCTCACCCGGCGCGTTCCAGGGGTCGTTCTCGTTTCTGCTGCAGGACGACGACGGGCAGACCATCGAATCGCATTCGATCTCGGCCGGCCTGGACTATCCCGGCGTGGGTCCGGAACACGCGTGGCTCAAGGACACCGGGCGCGCTGAATACCGGCCGATCACCGACAGCGAGGCGATGGACGCGTTCCGTCTGCTGTGCCGCACCGAGGGCATCATCCCGGCGATCGAATCGGCGCACGCGGTGGCCG
Source organism: uncultured Actinomycetota bacterium (assembly GCA_963741555.1). Classification (GTDB taxonomy): domain Bacteria; phylum Actinomycetota; class Actinomycetes; order Mycobacteriales; family Mycobacteriaceae; genus Mycobacterium. The sequence goes on from CAVUIH010000004.1 coordinate 273,992, forward strand.
GTGCGCTCAAGCTCGGCAATGAAATGGGCAGTGGCGCAATCATCGTCGTGAACCTGTCCGGTCGAGGAGACAAAGACGTCGAGACCGCAGCGAAGTGGTTCGATCTGTTACCGGATAGCAAACAGTCATGACCGTCGAGCAGAGCGAAAAGAGTGGCCTGGCTGAGCTTTTCGGTGCTTGCGCGCGCGACAACCGGGCGGCGCTGATCGGATATCTGCCGACCGGATACCCCGACGTCGCCACGTCGATCGAGGCGATGACGGCGTTGACCGAGTCCGGGTGCGACGTGATCGAGGTCGGCGTGCCGTATTCCGACCCGGGTATGGACGGCCCGACCATCGCGACCGCGGCAGAGGTCGCGTTACGCGGGGGTGTACGCGTCCGCGACACACTGGCCGCCGTCGAGGCGATCAGCGCGGCCGGCGGCCACGCCGTGGTCATGACGTACTGGAACCCGGTCTTGCGTTACGGAGTTGACGCGTTCGCGCGTGACCTCGCCGCGGCGGGTGGGCATGGGCTGATCACCCCGGATCTCATTCCCGACGAGGCCGATGACTGGTTGGCGGCATCCGACCAGCACCACCTCGACCGCATCTTCCTGGTCGCGCCGTCATCGACACCGCAGCGATTGGCGGCCACGGTCGAGGCTTCGCGCGGATTCGTCTACGCGGCATCCATCATGGGCGTCACCGGAGCGCGGGACGTGGTGTCGAATGCGGCACCCGAATTGGTGGGCCGAGTCAAAGCGGTCTCCGACATCCCCGTTGGCGTGGGACTGGGCGTGCGGTCGCGCGAACAGGCGGCGCAGATCGCCGGCTACGCCGACGGCGTCATCGTGGGCTCAGCGCTCGTCACAGCGTTGACCGCAGGACTGCCGACGATGCGGACGTTGACCGAGGAACTTGCCGCCGGTGTGCGCCAAAGGATTTCCAAGTCATGACGACGAACGTCATCGCGTACTTTCCGAGCCCGCCACAAGGTGTATGGCACATCTGGCTGGTGCCCATCCGCGCGTACGCGCTGTTCATCATCGTCGGAATCGTCGCCGCGCTGATGATCGGTGATCGACGCTGGGTAGCCCGCGGCGGCGAACGTGGAGTGATTTACGACATCGCGCTGTGGGCAGTGCCGTTCGGACTGATCGGCGGCCGGCTGTACCACCTGGCGACGGATTGGCGGACATATTTCGGCGACGGTGGCGCCGGACCGATTGCGGCGCTGCGTATTTGGGACGGTGGCCTGGGAATCTGGGGGGCCGTCGCTCTCGGCGGTGTGGGCGCGTGGATCGCCTGCCGGCGTCGCGACATTCCGCTTCCGGCGTTCGGCGATGCGATAGCGCCGGGCATCGTCCTCGCGCAGGCGATCGGCCGGCTCGGAAACTACTTCAACCAAGAGCTTTACGGCCACGAGACCACGATGCCGTGGGGCCTGGAGATCTTCTACCGCCGCGACCCGGCGGGTTTTGTCGACGTGCATTCACTCGACGGGGTGTCGACCGGGCAGCTGGCGATGGTCGTCCAACCGACATTCCTCTACGAATTGCTGTGGAACCTGGTGGTCTTCGCGCTGCTGATCTATCTGGATCGGCGGTTCGCGATCGGGCACGGCCGGCTGTTCGCGCTCTATGTCGCTGGCTACTGCGTCGGACGTTTCGGCATCGAGCTGCTGCGTGACGACACGGCGACACATATCGCCGGGATTCGGGTCAACTCGTTCACGTCGATGTTCGTGTTCATCGGCGCGGTGGTGTACCTGATCTTGGCACCCAAGGGCCGCGAGGATCCGGCGACGCTGAGTGGGTCGGCCGCAGAATTGCTCGAGCCGGACTCCATGGACGAGGAGGCCGCCGAGGCAGCGACGGAGACGGCGGAAGCGACACCGGCCGCTGACGCCCCGGAGCCTGATGCCACGGCCACGACCACGGCGGTCGATCAGCCCGAGCCGGAAGCCGAGGCCGTTGCGGAAGAAGCCGAGGCGGCCGAGGTCGACCCGCCCGTCGTCGAGGTGCCCGCCACGCCCGAGCAGGAAGCGGCGCCCGAGGAGCCCACTGAATCGGACGAGGCTGAATCGGACGAAGCTGAGTCCGGTACGGAAGACACGACAGCGGAGCCGACAGACAAGCCCGCCACTGAGTCAGACGAAGGCTGATGACCACCCCGGCTCAGCACGGCGCTATCCGGCCCGCTGGACGCCGGAATCGCCTGGTGCTGGGTACAGGTGCCCTGCTGGCGGCGGCGTTGGCGTACATCGGCCTGGTCGACCCGCATAACCCGAACTCGTTCTTTCCGGTCTGCCCGTTCCGGCTGCTGACCGGGTGGAACTGTCCCGGATGCGGCGCGCTGCGGATGATCCACGACGTGCTGCACGGCGACCTGGCCGCGGCGGTCGCCGACAATGTGGTCTTGCTCGTCGGTATCCCGTTGTTGGCCGGCTGGGGTCTGCTGCGCCACCGCCGCGGGAAATCGCCGTTGACGATTCCGGTGACGGCCGCCGCGCTGAGCACGCTGCTGGCCTGGACAGTGGTGCGCAACCTGCCCGGATTCCCGTTGGTTCCGACGCTGCTCACCCATTAGCCCCCTATCGGATCGGGAACCGACGCGAGATGATCGGCTAGCGCGACTATGCTGAGTCGTCGTGGCGAGACGCGGCAAGATCGTCTGTACTCTCGGTCCGGCCAGCAGCACTGACGAGGCCGTCAGAGCTCTGGTCGAAGCCGGAATGGACGTTGCCAGAATGAACTTCAGCCACGGCGACTACAGCGACCACAAAGCCTCCTACGACCGGGTGCGCGCGGCATCGAACGCCACCGGACGCGCGGTCGGACTACTCGCCGACCTGCAGGGCCCGAAGATCAGGCTCGGACGCTTCGCTGACGGACCGACGTACTGGGCGGACGGCGAAACCGTTCGGATCACCGTCGCGGACTGTCAGGGCAACCACGACCGGGTGTCGACCACCTACAAGCAGCTGGCAAAGGACGCGGTGCCGGGCGATCGGGTTCTGGTCGACGACGGCAACGTCGCGTTGGTCGTCGAGAGCATCGACGGCGACGATGTCGTGTGCACCGTGGTCGAGGGCGGCCCGATCAGCAACAACAAGGGAATGTCGTTGCCGGGGATGAAGGTCTCGGCTCCTCCGCTCTCGGAGAAGGACATCGAGGACCTGGAGTTCGCGCTACACCTCGGCGTCGACATGGTGGCGCTGTCGTTCGTTCGCTCGCCGTCGGACGTCGAGCTGGTTCACGAAGTGATGGACCGGGTTGGCCGCCGGGTCCCGGTCATCGCCAAACTCGAGAAGCCGGAAGCCATCGACAATCTCGAGGCTGTCGTGCTGGCCTTCGATGCGGTGATGGTCGCCCGTGGCGATCTCGGTGTCGAGCTGCCGCTGGAAGAGGTCCCGCTGGTCCAGAAGCGGGCCATCCAAATGGCCAGGGAGAACGCGAAACCCGTCATCGTCGCGACGCAGATGCTCGAGTCGATGATCGAACATTCGCGGCCGACCCGGGCGGAGGCCTCCGACGTGGCCAATGCGGTGATGGACGGGGCCGACGCGGTGATGCTCTCGGGCGAAACCTCCGTCGGGAAATACCCGTTGGCCGCGGTGCAGACGATGGCCCGGATCATCTGCGCCGTGGAAGAGAATTCGACCGCCGCTCCGCCGTTGACGCACGTGCCGCGCACCAAGCGAGGCGTGATCTCCTACGCTGCACGCGACATCGGTGAGCGCCTCGATGCCAAGGCGCTGGTCGCGTTCACGCAGTCCGGTGACACCGTTCGGCGACTCGCGCGGCTGCACACGCCGCTGCCGCTGCTGGCGTTCACGCCGTTGCCCGAAGTGCGCAGCCAACTCGCGATGACGTGGGGTACTGAGACGTTCATCGTGCCGATCATTCAAACGACCGACGGCATGATCCGCCAGGTCGACAAGTCGCTGCTGTCGCTGGGCCGGTACAAGCGTGGCGATCTTGTCGTCATCGTGGCCGGCGCACCTCCCGGCACCGTCGGTTCGACAAACCTGGTGCACGTGCACCGAATCGGCGAAGAGGACGTCTAGCCCGCCTCGCCCGGCCCACTAGGCTGGCCCGGTGTCTGACTTCGACGAGCTGATGACGGTGCTCGACCTGCGTCGCACGGGTGGAAACACCTTCGTCGGATCTCACCCCAGCAAGAACCCGCCGCGGACGTTCGGCGGCCTGTTGATGGCGCAGTCGTTCGTCGCCGCCACCCGCACGTTGACCCGTGACCTTCCGCCCAACGCTCTGTCGGCGCATTTCATCAACGGCGGTGAGACCGACAAGGACATCGACTTCGAGGTGGTGGTGCTACGCGACGAGCGCCGCTTCGCGAACCGGCGTGTCGAGGTGACGCAGGGGGGCACCTTGTTGGCGACGGTGATGATCTCTTACCTGGCCGGCGGTCGCGGTCTCGAGCACAGCGTCGAGCCACCCGACGTCGCCGACCCCGAAACCCTGCCGTCCATCAAGGAATTGCTGCTCGGCTACGAGGAAACCGTCCCGCTGTTCGTCAATGCGCTGCAGCCCATCGAGTGGCGATACACGAACGACCCGTCCTGGGTGATGCGGGAAAAAGGCGACCGTCTTGCTCACAACCGCGTGTGGGTCAAGGCCGACGGTGTGCTGCCCGACGACCCGGTGCTGCACACCGCGACGATGCTCTATTGCTCGGACACCACCGTGCTGGATTCGATCATCACGACGCACGGTCTCTCGTGGGGATTCGACCGCATTTTCGCTGCGACCGTCAATCATTCGGTGTGGTTTCACCGCCAAGTCGATTTCAGCGACTGGGTGTTGTACTCGACCGCCTCGCCGGTCGCGACGGATTCCCGCGGGCTGGGCTCCGGGTACTTCTTCGACCGGTCCAGGCGGCCGGTCGCCACCGTGGTGCAAGAGGGTCTGGTGAAGTATTTTCCTGGTGTGCCCGGATAACTTATTCCGTTGCGGCGCAACCGGTTCAGCGGACCGGGTTCGGCGTCAGGGTGACGCTCAACCGGTCTTGGACGTTTTGCCGGAACTGGTCGGCGCACTGCTGCTGCCCGAACTTATCGGTGCCGGCTTTCTGCATGCAGTCGATGTAGTCGCCGCCGCCGACGTCCTTCCACACCGTCGTCCATATCGCAATGAACGCCAGCCCGACAACGATCGCCAAAGCGCCCAACACGATGCCCGCGATCGCGACCCCGCCGTTGTTCGCGGTGCCGCGCTTGACGCGACCATGCGCGATGACGCCGATGATCACCGCGGCGACACCCAGCGCGATCGGGGTGAACACGGTCGCGACGCTGACCAACCCGATGACCGCCAGGACCAGCGATGCGATACCGAGCCCGTTCCTGGGCGCGGCAGCCGGCGGCGGATAACCGGCGTAAAGCGGTGGCGGGGGGTAATCGCCCGGGAAAGCGGCCGGCTGATATCGGTACGGATCGGGATAGGGGTATGGCGGCCCGGTGTGCGAGGTTCCCGGGGAGTTTTCGCGTCTGTCCGGAGTATCCGGAAATCCGGTCATGACTCGCTCTCTAGTCGGGCGGCGTTGGACGACTGTCCGTCAGGATACGCGTCGGCGCCGATGCGTAATTCGGGATATGGGCTGCGGTCGGGCAAGTGGTGGGTGGCGACCACGACTGTCCGCTCCGCCGCGATCAGCCCACCCCGCGGATCCAGCAGGCGGCGCAAGATGGGTTCAGCGTCGACGACGTCCAGATGTTCGGTTGGCTCATCCAGCAGCACGATCCGCGCAGGCGAGATAATCGCCCGTGCCAGCAGCAGTCTCCTGCGCTGACCTGCCGACAGCGCATCGGCTCCGGCCGTCAACACGGTGTCCAGGCCGTCCGGTAGGCCGGCCAGCCATGCGGTCAAGCCGACCTGGTCCAGCACGTCGGCCAATTGCCGGTCCGGGCAATCGCCGCGTGCGACCAGCAGGTTATCCCGGACTGTCGTCGCGAATACGTGTGCGTCCTCGGCGAAGAAGCTGACAGCACGGCGCAGCTCTGGTTCGTCGATCAGTCCCAACGGTGTACCGCCCAGCGTCACTTCGCCATCCCGGGGTGCCAACAAGCCGGCGAGCGTCATCAGCAGCGTTGTCTTGCCCGACCCGCTGGGACCGGTGACCGCCAGCCTCGCGCCCGGCCTCAGCTCAACCGTCGCCGATGTGGCGGGCGCCCGGGCACCGGAGTGGGCCACCGACACCTGGCGGGCGCACAGCGTCGCTGTCGCTGCCGGCCGCGGTGGGGCCGACGGAGTGGACATTGGACTTGTCGCCGGCGTCAAGTCGAGGAGATGCCGTGCCGCTATCCGCGAACGCGTCAACTGAACAGCAGCAGCGGCCAACGGCGTCGTTGCTTCGAATGCGGACAGTGGCAACAGCATCAAGATGGCCAACGTGGTGGGTGCAACGCTGCCCGCCAGCCCGATTGCGGCCACCACGGCGCCCAGCACGCTGGCCCCGATTGCCGCGGTGGGAATGGCAGCCGCCAGTGCGGCGGGGCGGACGGCGGCATCGACGGCGTCACTCCAAGCCTCTTGCCGGCGTTGCGAATCCAGGATGATGCTCTGCAGCCGGCCGGCGACTCGCAATTCGGGCGCGTGCTCCAGGGCCAGCATTGCCGCGACGTCGCGCGCGGAATGATGTTGCCGTGCAACCGCTTCCTGCGCGGTCGCAGCTTTCGCCGCCAGCCACGGTGCAACGATCCCGGCGACCAGCAGGCAGATCGCCAACAGCGCCGCGGTCGGTGGTGAGATGACCCCGACCGCAACGGTCGCCGCGAGCGCCAGCACGATCGCGACACCGAACGGCAGCACGGAGCGGACCAGCACATCAGCCAACTGATCGACGTCGGAACCCACCCGCGCGACCAAGTCCCCGCTGTGTAGGCGAGTCGCATCCTCGGCCCGTCCGTGGGCCAGGCGGGAATAGATCTGCGCACGGGCGGTACCCGCGGCCAGCAGCGCGGTGTCATGGGCGACGAGGCGTTCGCAATAGTGCAGCACCCCACGAGAAATGGCGAATGTCCGTACGCCGACCACCGCGATCGACAGATCCAGCACCGGCGGCATCTGCCAGGCGCGGGTGATGAGCCATGCCGACAGTCCCGCCAGCGCCAGCGCACTGCCAAGCGATAGCGCCCCGAGTGCAACGCCGAGCAGCAAGCGTGGCAGACGCGGGCGCAGCAACGGCAACGCGGCGAGCACGGGGTCAGACGCCGGCACGATCGGCCTCCTCTGCCGCGCCCACGTCGACGACGTCATCACCGATCCCGACGACCTGCTGACGGTGGCCGACCACCACCACCGTGTCGCCGGCGCGCGCTCGCTCGACGATCGCGTGCAGCACCCGGGTTTCCGTCTCAGCGTCGAGGTGGGCGGTGGGCTCGTCGAGAAGCAGTATCGGCGAACGTGATCCGAGTGCTCGAGCCAGCGCGAGGCGCTGGCGCTGGCCCAATGACAATCCGACTCCGCCGCGCCCGATCACGGTTCGCATTCCCTCCGGCAGCGTTGCCAAGACGTCCGTGAAACCAGCTGCAGCACAAGCATCTTCGATATCATCGAGAGTGCCGAACAGCGACAGGTTGTCGGCGACGGTTCCGGGGACCAGTACCGGGCGCTGCGGCAGCCAGCACAGCTGGTGCCACCATGCCTTCGGCTCGAGATCGGCGATATCGGTTCCGGCCACGGTGATTCGACCGCTGGTGGCCGTGGTGAGCCCGGCGATGGCCTGCAATGCGGTGCTTTTGCCCGCGCCGTTGCCACCGGTGAGCACGGTCACCTGGCCCGGCCTGATGACCGCGCTGAGATCGTTCGGGCGCCACCCGTCGCGGCCCGCGACGCTCAGCCTGTCAAGCACAATCTCGGCGCCGCGCGCCGAAACCACGCGTGACCCCGGGACGGTATCCGGGCTCGCCTCGATCAGCTCGAACGCTTTGTCAGCGGCGGCCCGGCCATCCTGTGCGGCATGGAATTCCACGCCAATGCGGCGCAGCGGCCAGTAGACGTCGGGCGCCAGCAAGAGCACGGTCAAGCCGGTGGTCAGACTGATCTCGCCGAAGACAAGGCGAAGGCCGATACTGACCGCGACCAGGGCGACGCCGAGGGTGGCAAGGAGTTCCAACACCAACGCCGAAAGGAACGCGATGCGCAGCGTCGCCATCGCCGAGCGCCGGTGGGCGGCGCCCAGCTCGGTGATTCGCTGCTCGGGGCCGTCGGCGCGACCCAGAGCCCGAAGCGTCGGAATGCCGGCGATCAAGTCCAGCAACCGAGCCTGCAATGTGGCCATGGCTGCCAGTGCCGCCGCGGAGCGCTCCGCGGTCGCGAGGCCGATCAGCACCATGAAGAGCGGAATCAACGGCAGCGTGATCACCACGATCAGAGCCGATTTGAGGTCGTAGAGACCAAGGACCACCGCGCTCATCGGAGTGAGAATCGCGGCGAGCAGCAACGCCGGCAGGTATGCGGTGAAGTACGGGCGCAGCGCGTCGAGTCCGCGCGTCACGACCACGGCCGCGTCGTCGCGCAGTGCCGCCAGGTCCCGGGGTTGGCGGGCGGTGACCGCCGCCAGGACCCTCGTGCTCAGGTCTGCGATGGCCGCACTGGCGCCGCGTTGGCCCAGGCGGGTTTGAAGCCAGTGCGCGACGGCGCGCACCACCCACAGCGACAGCAGAACCGCCAATGTCGGCGTCCACTGCGCCAGCGTGCGCGCCGCTGGGTCGGTGATGACGTGGGAAGCGATGCGCGCCAGCAGAATCGCCGACGCGATCGCGCAACCGGAGATCACGACACCGCATGCGACCGTCGTAGCCAGGAAACGGCGCAGTGCCGGGGATGTCCGTACGAGACGCGGATCCAGCGGACCTCGACTGCTCAGGGTGTTCGCCTTGCCAGGCCGATCGACGGCGGTATGTGGTCAGCCGAAATACGCTGACGGAAAACCCAATACGTCCAACTTTGGTACGCCACCACCAGTGGCGCGAAAATGGCAGCGGCCCAGGTCATGATCTTCAAGGTGTAGGCGCTCGAGGATGCGTTGCTGACGGTCAGACTCCAGCGCGGATCGAGCGTCGAGGGAACCAGATCGGGATACATTGCCCCGAACAGCAACACGACGACGGCGGTGATCACCACGGCGCTGCACAGAAAGGCCCACCCTTCATGCCTGCGAGTGAACACCAATGCGACGGTGGCCAATTGGGCGACAACGGCGACGGCCAACACCAACCAGGTCCAGGCCTTGCCGTGGGCGAGTTGTGTCCATATCCCGAAACCGGCGACGAGTGCGGTCACCGGCAGCGACAGCCGAACAGCGACCCGCAATGCATCGTCGCGCACTGAGCCAGATGTCTTGAGCCCGACGAAGATCGCGCCGTACAGCAGGAACAGTCCGCAGGTGGCCAGGCCGCCCAGCAGCGTGTAGGCGCTCAGCACGTCGGTGATCGACAGGTTGACTTGGTGCTCGGCGTCGACCGGAAGGCCGCGGACCAGGATGGCGAAGGCCACCCCCCACAGCACCGCAGGCAACCAGGAACCGGCCGCAATACCGAAATCGGCCCACCGCCGCCACTTTGGGTCATCGACCTTGCCGCGCCATTCGATGGATACCGCGCGAACGATCATGCCGAACAAGATCGCCAGCAACGGCAGGTACAGCGACGAGAACACCGTCGCATACATGGCCGGGAAGGCGGCGAACATCGCGCCGCCGGCGGTGAGCAGCCATACCTCGTTGCCGTCCCACACCGGACCGATGGTGTTGAGCACCGCCCGGCGGCGTGGCTCCCGGTCGCCGCTGCCCATCCGGGCTATCGGCTCCATCAGCATGCCTACGCCGAAATCGAAGCCCTCGAGGATGAGAAACCCCAGAAACAACACCGCAAGAAGACCGAACCACACGTCGTGAAGTGCCACCGAAGGCTCCTCTCTGCCGAACAGGCAGCTGTCAATAGGCAAACGACAACGGCGCGACCTCGTCGGCACCGGGCGGCGCCGGCGCGGCAGGCTCCGCGTCGTGTTCTAATGGCCCTTCCACGACATAGCGTTTCAACAGCCAGAACCAGATGACCGCCAGAACCGCGTAGATCAAGGTGAATGTCGCGAGGGAGATCACCACCATCACCGGGGCGTGATGGGATACGCCGTCGGCGACCACCAAGTGGACCTTCGGGTCGCCAGTCGGGTTAGGCGCCACGATCCACGGCTGGCGACCCATCTCGGTGAAGACCCAGCCGGCACTGCTGGCCAGAATCGGGGTGGGCAACGTCACCAGGGCCAGGCGGGAGAACCAACGCCCCTTCGGGATACGTCCGCCACGCGTCAACCATAGTGCGGCGAGCGCGAACAACACCGGGAACAGCAGGAAGCCGATCATCGCGCGGAAGGACCAGTAGGTGACGAAAAGGTTCGGGCGGTAATCTCCGGCGCCGAAACGTTGTTGGTCGTCGCGCTGAATGTCGCGCACGCCTTGCAGCGTGACGTCATGGAATCGGCCCTTCGCCAAAAACGGTAGAACGTAAGGAACTTCGATGACGCGGGTCAGGCTGTCGCAGTTGTTCTGCCGTCCGACGGTCAGGATGGAGAATTCGGGATCGGTCTGGGTGTCGCACAGCGATTCAGCTGAAGCCATTTTCATCGGCTGCTGGTGGAACATCAGTTTGCCCTGGGCGTCTCCGCTGAAGAACAGCGCGACGGTTGCGGCCAGCGCGACCCAGCATCCCAGGATGGTGGCTGGGCGATACATGTTGCGGGCATCACCGTTCGCTGTCTGGCTGTGCGAGCGAACCATCCACCAGGCGCTGACCGCCGCGACGAATGTGCCGGCGGTCAGCAACGATGCGGTGACCGTGTGCCCGAACGCTGCCAGACCGGTGTTGTTGGTGAATAGCGTCGAGATGCTGTGCAGCTCAGCCCGTTTGGTCACGGGGTTGTAGTGAGCGCCCACTGGGTGCTGCATGAAGGAGTTCGCCGCGATGATGAAGAACGCCGACAGGTTCACCGCGCCGGCGACGATCCAGATGCATGCGAGGTGGACCAGGCGGGGGAGTCGGCTCCAACCGAAGATCCACAAGCCGAGGAAGGTGGATTCGAAGAAGAACGCGGCCAAGCCTTCCATGGCCAGTGGAGCGCCGAACACGTCGCCGACGAAGCGCGAGTACTCGCTCCAGTTCATTCCGAACTGGAATTCCTGCACGATCCCGGTCGCGACGCCGAGGGCGAAGTTGATCAGGAACAGCTTCCCGAAGAACTTGGTGAGCCGGTACCAGGCGACGTTGTCGGTGACCACCCAGATGGTCTGCATGACGGCGATCAGCGGCGCCAGGCCGATCGTGAGCGGCACGAAGATGAAGTGGTAGACGGTGGTGATACCGAACTGCCACCGCGACACGTCGACGACGTTCATCTGCCAGTCTCCCGCCGTGGTTCTTACTACTACGCAGTGTAGTACTAAACCGCTACCGCAGCGGTTACGGCCATGTTGCCGGTCATCATCAAATCGTTCGGATCGCGCCGCTGTTAGGGCCTTAGGACCTCTGCTCGCCTTTTTGGAGGCACTGCGGATGCCGAACGACGACACAACCTCGAAGACACCGATGACGATCAGCCAAATGCCGACGACAAGCGTTAGGATCGCCAGCGATGCGAAAGGCGACCCGATCATCACGATGCCCGCCAACGAGGCTGATCAGACCGAGGAAGATCTGCCAGGCGCGGCCGGGAAGATGCGGGTCGCTGATCGCCGAGATCGACGTTGCCACACCGCGAAAGATGAAGCCGACACCAATCCAGATGGCCAGCAGCAGAATCGCGTAGCCTCTGTGCCGAAATGGCGAAAGCACAACACAGCCAATACCAGTGATGGCCGCGCCGCTGATGAACAGCAGCACCCGCCCGCCGGCGGAGACATGAAGCTGAAGGCGAAGATCACTTGCGCGGCGCCGGTGACCAGTAGGTAGAGGCCGAACAGGATGGCCGCGATGACGATGGAGTGCCCGGGCAATAGCAGCACGAGAACGCCCAGGACGAGTGCCAGGATTCCGGACACCAGGGTCGACTTCCACAAATGCGGCAACAACTTTGGCACAGCGGTGGTTTCCATGCCCGAATGGTCCCACAAACGGCGATCGCGGTGGGACGTTTGCGGTGATGCGTCAGACCCGCGCCTTCTCCGGTGCTTCCGCGCGCAGGTTCTCGGCATCAGTGTCAGGACGACGCCCGACCAGATACCAGGTGCGCATGAGGCCCTTGCCTTTGACGTCGACGGCTCCTCGTTCTTGGAGCACGAAGTCGTTGCGGAGTCGCTGATAGACGTCCTCGGGCACTTGAATTCGGCCCACCGAGTCGGTGGTTTCCATCCGGGATGCGACGTTGACCGCGTCGCCCCACACGTCGTAGAAGAACCGGCGCGAACCCACCACCCCGGCGACGACTGGCCCGCTGGCCAGCCCGATGCGCAGCGGCAGCGGATTGCCCTGCGCATCTTTCAGTCGGCTTGCGGCCTCGGCCATGTCGAGCGCCAGGGATGCCAGTGCCTCGACGTGATCGGGCCGCGGCTGGGGGACACCACTGACGACCATGTACGAGTCGCCGCTGACTTTGATTTTCTCCAATCCGTGTGTGTCCACCAACGCATCGAAGTCGCCGTAAAGCCGGTCCAGGAAACGGATCAGTTGTTCGGGCGGCATGTCGCTGGCGCGCTCGGTGAAGCCGGCGATGTCAGCGAACAGGACCGAGGCGTCCTCGTATTTGTCGGCAATAACGTTGCGCGCCGGGTCTTTTAACCGTTCGGCCACGCTGGCCGGCAGGATGTTGGCCAGCAGTGCCTCGGAGCGTTCGTACTCGACTTCCATAGCCGCTTCGGCCCGAACGATCTCGCGCACCGCGTACCACACCGTCGTCACCACCATCACGCACGCCGAGACGGTGGTGACGACAAAGCTCAGCGACAACGCCCACGCCGGTTGCGCGCCGGTGTCGCGCGGAACCAGGAACTGCAGCGTGATCACCATGCCTGCGGCGATCGCGGCCAGACCGGCCGCAAGGAAGATGCGGTCGACACCGAGCTGTAAGACGACCAGGCAGGCCGCGACCAGAAAATAGAATTGCAATCCGGAGCCGGTGCCGACGAACCAGCAGATTGTGAAGATCGACACGTACGCCGTCCCGATGAACGTCAGAGACGGGACGAGCTCGCCGAAGCGGTGCAGCACGGGAACGACGGCGTAGATGACGGCGGCGGCAATGTTGATGACGCCGGTCCACCACAGCCTGGGCTCGGCGAATATTTGGATGAATCCGAAACCGGCGCTGATGAATACCGCCATCGACGCGGTGAGATTCAGAATGCGGCTACGGCGCGCGATCCGTTCGACGTACACCTGGTTGCGAGCGCGCGGTTGCGACCGCACTGCCGCTACGCAGTCCGGTGTTCGCCGCGAACCTGCTGGTTGTTGGGCGGCGCACCGCTTAGCCACCACAGCAAAAGCGTAACGGCTGGACCGAACGTCGTGGGAAGTCTTGGACGTACCGTCCAATATGGCAAACACCGCCGCGTCCCGGTTTAGCCTGCTGAACAGCGGTGATGCATAGGAGGCGACAGTGAAGCAATCCATCGGCGGAGTACTGGCCGCCGCGCTGTTAGCTGCCACCATGATTTGCTTGGCACCGCAGGCCGTCGCCGGCTGCGCACCCGGAGCGCCGTTCGCTATCAGGAAGTGCGACGGACCCATGCAGCCTGACGGCACTTGGCAGCGCTGCGTGACCTTCCAGCAGGCCGGTGGCAGCCTGCCCAGCTACCTCACCTCCACGAATTGCCAGACGCTGGGGCCGGACCAGCATCCGTGGGGACTGGCCTTCAACGATCCGCCGACGCACCTCGACGACTAGTCATCTCATTGCGGCTCACTGTTTAAGCGGCGGGTCGGGTGCGAGGCTGCCGTCGGGGGCTGTGGACGAAAATCTGCTGGACGAGGGTGAGCACGTGGGGGCCTCGACGGTGTAGATGTGGCGGCGGCCTTCTTGGCGTGCACCGATTAGGCCGGCCAGTCGGAGTTTGCTCAGGTGCTGGCTCATGGTTGCCACGCCGACGCCGGTGCGTTCTGCCAGGGCGGCGACATCGTGGACGTCTTGGGCGGCGAGCCATAGCACGGCCAGCCTGCGGTCAAGGACCATGTGAGTCGGGGAATCCAGAGCGGCCTTGGTTCCCTGCACGGCGGGCCGCCGAGCCCTGGCGGCTTCTGAGTTGGCGCGCGGGATCGGTTAGCCCGCCGATGGGGGCGGGCGCATCACCTTCCCCTTGAGCTCGGCGCCGATGTCGATGTCCTCCTACTTTGGCTGCTTCCGCTTGCGCCAACCACCGCTTGCCGAAATCGGCGGCGCCAACACGGGCAACCCGCATTTATCGCCGAAGCGGCGACGCCTCCGAGGCAAGCCGATCCGGGCCCGCCTGCCGAGGGGGCCGCGACAGGAACACCACGGGCCTCTATCCTCCGAATGGCTGCCTGCCGTTTACCTATCGGTCGTAGCTGCTCGCGGCACCCACGGCATATGCTCTGCGGCCGAGCCGGTCACACGACGAACGCCATACCCGCGCATGGCATCGTCAGGCACGGTTCTCGCGGAGTCTGCTCGCGAGGGTCGAAAGCGCACCGTTGAGGAAGGACGAGCCAAGTGAGCACATCAGAAACGGCGGCTGAACTTAGCGGCGGGCAGCCGGTAATCCATCTCTCACAGCTGCTGCGCGCACCGGTGCTGGCCCGCTCTGGCGAGGCTGTGAGCCGGGTGGAGGACGTGATCGTGCGGCTGCGCGGCGCCGATGAGTATCCGCTGGTGACCGGGATTGTGGCCGGGGTGGGCGGGCGGCGCGTCTTCATTGGCAGCGAATCGATTCACGAGTTGTCCGCGGACCGAGTTGTGTTGACCAAGAACAAGGTTGACCTTCGCGGTTTCGGTCGCCGCGACGGTGAGGTGTTGTTGCGCGCCGATCTGCTGGGGCACCGGTTGATTGATGTGGCCGCTGTGGAGCTGGTGCGCGCCTACGATGTCGAGCTGGAAGATAGCGGCGCCGGGTGGGTGCTTGCGCGGCTCGACACTCGCCGCCCCGCAAGGGTTTTCGGGCTGATCAAGGCCTCCGGGGTGCATGCGCCCCGCGATTGGAAAGCATTCGAACCGCTAATCGGCCACGCCCACTCCGATGCATTGCGCCGTCCCTGGGGCCGGGTCGGGGGGTTCAAACCCGCCGAGATCGCCGACCTCATCGAGGACGCCGATAAGGCCGAGGGCGGCGAAATCCTAGATCGGGTCCACAGCGATCCAGAGTTGGAAGCCGACGTTTTCGAAGAACTCGACCCCGAGAAGGCCAGCCGACTGCTTGATGGCATGCCCGATAACGAAGTCGGCGCGCTGCTGGGCCGAATGCGCGCCGACGATGCCGCCGACGCGATCGCCGACCTGCGCCAGTCGCGGCGTCGCCGCGTGCTGGATCTGATGCCCGCCCCGCAGCGCACCAAAGTGATCACCCTGATGGGGTTCAACCCCCAGAGCGCCGGCGGGCTGATGAACGTCGACTTCGTCTCCTTCGCCGCCACCGCCACCGCAGCCGAGGCACTGGCGCTGATCGCCGCGGCACGCAGCATACAGCCGGAGGCATTGCTCAAACTTCATGTGGTCGATGAGGACCAGCGCCTCACCGGTGTGGTGTCGGTGATCGCCCTGCTGCAGGCCGAACCCAGTGAAAGCGTTGGAAACCTTATGGATTCCGACCCGGTGCGGGTCAACGCCAACGCCGACCTGACCGACGTCGCACTGTTGATGGCCGACTACAACCTCTACGCGATCCCCGTGGTCGACGAGCAGGACCGCGTGCTCGGGGTGGTCACCGTCGACGACGTCCTGGAGGCGACCATCCCGGAGGACTGGCGCCGCCGCGAACCCGCCCCGCGCCCCGTCCGCGAAACCACCCAGTCCGGCGATGACCGCAACGCCCCTGCGCCAGGAGGTGCGGCGCCGTGAGCTTGGGAGGCGACAACATCACCCAGCCCGGGGCGCCGCTGGCCCCGACGCCGCGCACCGCGGTGCTCGACACGGCGCACGTGGGTGATATCGAGGGCGCGTTCGGGCGCATCAACATCGGCGAGACCGACCGTCCCCGCACGCTGAAGATCCGGTTGATGACCCTGCTGGCCATCGTCGGTCCGGGGATCATCGTGATGGTCGGCGATAACGATGCCGGTGGGGTCAGTACCTACGCCCAGGCCGGCCAGAACTACGGTTACTCCCTGCTGTGGGTGCTGCTGCTGCTGATCCCCGTCCTCATCGTCAACCAGGAAATGGTTGTCCGGCTCGGCGCGGTCACCGGGGTCGGGCACGCCCGGTTGATCAATGAACGCTTCGGCCGCGGCTGGGGCTGGTTTTCCGTCGGCGACCTGTTCCTGCTCAACTTCCTGACGATCGTCACCGAGTTCATCGGCATCAGCCTGGCCGCCGACTACTTCGGTGTCTCGAAATACATCGTGGTGCCGATCTCTGCGGCGACGCTGGTGGCGATCATGGCAAGCGGCAGCTTCCGGCGTTGGGAGCGGGCCATGTTCGTGTTCATCGCCGTCACCCTGGCACAGATCCCGATGCTGCTGATGTCGCACCCGCAGTGGGGGCACGCTGCGAAGTCATTTGTGGCGCCCAGCATCTCGGGTGGCGTGAGCTCGGACGCGGTATTGCTGATCATCGCCATCGTCGGCACCACTGTCGCACCCTGGCAATTGTTTTTTCAGCAGTCCAACATTGTCGACAAACGCATCACGCCCCGATTCATGGGCTACGAACGCGTCGATACCGTACTCGGGGCCTTCGTGGTGGTGGTGGGCGCCGCGGCGCTGGTGATGACCGGAGAGTGGGCGGCACGCTCGACCAACACCGCGGGTAAGTTCGTCGACGCAGGCCGCATCGCGCACCTGCTCGGCCAACACCACGGAGTGCTCGGCTCGTTGTTCGCGATCGTGCTGATGGACGCCTCCATCATCGGCGCCGCCGCGGTGACCCTGGCCACCAGCTACGCCTTCGGTGATGTCTTTGGCCTGAAACACTCGCTGCACCGCGGTTTCTCCGACGCAAGACAGTTCTACCTGTCCTACACGGCAATGGTGGTGGTGGCGGCGGCGATCGTGCTGATTCCGGGCGCCCCGCTCGGTTTGATCACCACTGCAGTGCAGGCCCTTGCCGGCCTGCTGTTGCCTAGCGCCAGCGTATTTTTGCTGCTGTTGTGCAACGACCGGGAGGTGTTGGGGCCCTGGATCAATCGGCCGTGGCTCAACTGGGTCGCCGGCCTGATCGTCGGCACGCTACTGCTGCTCTCGGGGATCCTGATGGCCACCACCTTGTTCCCCGACCTCAACGTCGTCACAGTCGCCGGATACCTGGCCCTGGCCTTGGTCATACTCGGCGTCGCCGCGGTGCCGGTCCTGCGGTGGTTGGGCCGCCGCCAACCCGCACCGCCGGCGCCGCAACTTCCGGCACGCCCCGTCGACCGCAACACCTGGCGGATGCCGCCCCTGGCACTGCTAGAGCCGGTTACGTGGTCGCCTGAGACCCGGCTCGGCATGATCGCTTTGCGCGGCTACCTGGTTATCGGCGCGCTGCTGCTGGTGGTCAAAGCTGTCGAACTCAGTCACGGATAGCACTTGCGACTTAACGGCAACGCTAGCCGGCTATCCTCGCCTCGACCATACGAACGTGATCCCGGCCATCAGCACGATGAGGGACAGGATGATCACTGTGCCCACGACGGCCGCTGTGTGACTGTAGTGGGGCAGGTGTGCTGGCTCGACGGCCAGCCACAGATCGGGCTGGCTACTCATTGCGACCACCAGGGTTACCGAGCCGAGCACGCTGACTAGCATGCTCCGTGTTGTTCGTTATGCGGGAGCGTTTCGCTGTCAGGTTTGTGTAAAGGTTTGCGGGCCGCGGCCACAGCGACTCAGATCTTTGCGGCCGAAGTCCTCCAGATCCTCAACGGGACATTTGGTATCTCGGTCGCTCGAACTGACGGCCGTGAACTGGCATTCTCTGTGCGCCAGACTATCCCGTTGAGTCTGTCTCAGTTCTTTAGTTTTGAGAACTGATAGACCTATCTCGGTCCGGCTTGCGGCGGGCCGACTTCGCCAGCTGTCAGGCGGTGTTGAGTAACAGCATGAGTCCGTAGTCCATGTGAATCTGCTGGTGGCAGTGCAGTAGCGACAGACCGGGTTGGTTCGCGACGAAGTCGATCTCCATGCTCTGGTAGCCGCCCAGCATCGCAACATCTTTGTGAACCCCTGCGGTCGGTGTCCCAGCGAAACGGGTGATCTCGAAGGTATGGCGGTGCAGGTGCATCGGATGTAGGTCGTCGGTGGCGTTGCGGAAGCGCAGCCGGTAACGCTTGTCGCGGTGCAGGGCGAGCACAGGCTGGTTGGTGTCCATGGAATACGGTATGCCGTTTATCGTCCAGACATTGAAGCCGTTGTCGGCGGCGTTGCGCTTCTCGATCAGCATTTCGATCGTGTGATCGGGTTGAGCAGCAATGGATCTGGGCGATGCGAACTGCCGGTAATCCCATGTGGATGACGGGGGCGCTGTCCACTGCGGATCAGCGCCGCGTCCGGCGTATTCCACGACTACGCCCATGCCGTGGCCGCGGTCATCGTCGGACAGATCGCCTAGCACCCATACTCCCGGATTGCTCATGGTGACCAGTGCTGAAATGCGTTCTGCGGCACCAAGCCACAGCACCGGAACCGGCGAGGGGTTAGGCACCGGGTTGCCGTCCAGCGCCATCACGGTAAAGGTGTGGCCGGGCAGCGCCAGGCTACGCGATTCGGTGGCGCTGCCGTTGAGGACATGCAGCAGTACCCGCTCACCAGGGTTGACCCGGATGGGCTCGCCGTGGCCCAGCATGCGCCCGTTAATGGCAAAGGCCCCGTAGCTGACCTCATAACCGTGGGACCCGCCGCGGTCGAGCGAGGCCTCCATCGCCGAGTCGCCTTTCGCTTTCAGGTCGGGGTCTTGTCCGCCGGCCAGGAAGTCGCTGGCCATGTCTCCACCGCGGCTGAATGTTGGCTCAAATTCCTTGAGCGTCAAGAAGATTTCTTGGTCGTAGGCGCCGGGGTTTTGTTTGGGTTCGATGTAGACCGGCCCAACCAGGCCGGTGTATTGGCCGAGAGACAAGTCGGCTCGCGCGACGAGGTGGGTGTGGTAGAAGCGGAATCCGCCCGGGCCGGGGACGAACGTGATGCGTCGCATGCCGTGTGCGGGGATGTAGGGCGTGCCCTCCTCGGCGGAGCCGTCGACATCGGTGCCCAGGTGCTGGCCGTGCCAGTGCAACTGCTCGGGAGTGTCGGTGTCGTTGTGAATGTCCACCCAGGTGCGCTTGCCCTCTGTTAGGCGCACCAGCGGGCCGGGGAATTGGCCGTTGTACACGGTGGTCGACACGATGTGGTCCGGGGCTAATTCGACTGTGCCTGTTCCGATCCGCAGCGTGTAGTCGGGTTTGCCGTTGGGTGGGGAGGGCGGCGCCGTCCGTGAACACCCTGCGATGGCGCCGACACCGGCGCCGCTAGAGGCGGCCGTCAACGCCAGGGCGCCCCCTTTCAGGAAATTGCGTCGATCAAACACCATGGGGTCTCGGGTAGCTCTCGGCGGGTTTCGGCAGGTTCACGGTGTTGGCCATCCTTACTTCTCCTCGGCATTCGTGAGGACAGGCAGCAAGAATCCGATGCGGACGTCGAGTTCGGCTGCGACGCGTCGAAATTGCCGATAGCCGGCCGAGCCGGCTGATGGATCGGGCATGCTCCAATGCAGCGCGGCGGCGGAGCCATGGTCGCGGGGAAACTCTCGAACTTTGTCGCACAACGTAATCGCATAGTCGAATGACCGTTCCGCAACAGCGGTCAGCGATTTCGGTCGCCGGGTGCTGATGTCAATGCCGTACACATCGCGCATCACGCGCACGGCATTGGTGTGTAGACGCGCCTTCGGGTGGCTGCCGGCGCTCGCGGTACGGATACGACCGTTGCTCCGACGCCGCAGCAACGCCTCGGCCATAGGCGAGCGCGCGCTATTACCAGTACAAAGGAAGAGCACCGACGTCCCCGCCGCTGGTCGCGCGACGGCCCCAGGAGTCAATGCCGGGTGGAGAGCTGTGGCGGCATCAGCGAATCCACCCGCGCACCGTGCCAGATCGAGGTGGTAGTAACTGTCGCGTCCGTCGAAGCTACTGCGCCGAGTAGCGACCAGCCCGGCGGAGCGCAGCAATCGTAAGTGATATGAGACGAGATTCTGTGGGGCGTCAACGGCGGCAACCAATTCCCGGACTCGACGATCGCCCGAGGCCAGCTCAGTCAGCAACGCCCAGCGCAGCGGATGTGATGCCATCTGCATGAGCAACGGAACCAGCTGGCCTTCGGTCATCGCCCTCCTAACCACGAATCACCCCTCACCCTATGCCCCTCGGATGACCTACACATCAAATTGAATTGATGTAATGTCACCCGATGTGCAGAGCCGCTGGTGCTTGATTCATCGACCAATCCAGTTGCGCTACTTGGCTCCCCGAACCGATGAGTGACGCCGACGCTGACGCCCAGGCGACGCCCCGCGTGAGTCTGTCCACCGTTGTGCGCGAATGGGGCCGGATCGGCTGCATCGGGTTCGGTGGACCGCCGACACACATCAAGCTGCTGCGCGATCTGTGCGTCGAACGCAGACGGTGGATGCAGCCGGTCGAGTTCGAAGACGCCATCGCGGCCTGCAACCTGCTACCGGGCCCCGCCTCAACGCAACTGGCCATTTTCTGTGCATGGCGGATGCGCGGTCGTGTCGGCGCATTGCTCGGCGGAGCTGCATTCATCATCCCCGGGCTGCTTCTCATCCTCGCGCTGGCCGCACTCTTTCTGGCGGCCACGCCTCCCCGCGAAGTCCTGGCCGCAGGCGCCGGCGCCGGGGCAGCGGTGGCCGCAGTTGCAGTGCACGCCGCGGCTGGGCTCCTACCCGCAAGCTGGCGCCGCGCTCAGAGCGGCGGGCATGCCAACTGGTTGCGGTGGATTTGTTATCTCGTCGGCGGCCTGATCGCAGCGGCGACCATCGGCCCCTGGCTGGTACTGGTGCTGTTGGCATGCGGCGGCATTGAGATAACCGCCCGTATGCGCCGCGAACCCTCCGGCCCAAACGCCTTCGCGCCGGTGCTGTTGACAATCGGCACGCTTAGCCTCGGAACCCTGGCTTCGTTGATCTGGGTCGCGTTCAAAGTAGGCGCGCTGTCATACGGCGGAGGATTCGTCATCATTCCGCTGATGCAAAACGACGCCGTCAATCACTACCACTGGATGACCGACGCCCAATTCCTCAACGCTGTTGCGCTCGGTCAGATCACACCGGGACCGGTCGTGCAGACCGTCGCGGTGGTCGGCTATGCCGCTGCAGGACTGCTCGGCGGCTTGCTTGCCCCCATCGTCGCGTTTAGCCCCTCGTTCATATTCGTTCTTCTGGGTGCACAGCATTTTGACCGATTGCGCAGCAACGGCGTCGCCCGCGCATTTTTGGACGGTGCCGGGCCCGCCGCAATCGGCGCTATCTTCGGCTCGGCAGTCGCCCTCGCCCGCGCCTTGACGCAGCCGTGGCAGTACGCAGTCCTCGCCGCGGCAGCCGTCATGCTCCTGCTGCTACGCCGCGGCGTGGTCTTGACCCTCCTACTAGCCGCAACCGCAGGTACGGTCCTCGTCACTGCAGGGCTGGCCCTGCCGCAGTAAGTCGAGGCGACACATGCTCGGAGGTTGGGTCAATTCTCTGGCCTGGCAACGTTGGCACCACTCGTCACCAGCAGTACGCCGCGTGCGCGGCACGGACCATTGGCCGCTGCTGGAGGGGCCTTTAGCACTAGCTGCTATAAACGTCGCCCGTTTAGCTTGCCGGAACGCAATCTCGCGCATCTACTCAATGGGAGGTGGCTAAATAACGATCGCCCATGTCAACTCGCACAGTCGGGTGCTATCACTATGGGCTGCCTGCGTTGTATTGGTGGCCGCGCTGCTGGCAGCGCCGACCGCTCACGCCGACCCTGCCGACACCGATGCAAAGTTCCTGGCAGCACTCGATTCCCGGGGCATCACATACGCCTCACCGGAGGTCATGATCGCCGCTGGCCACGTAGCCTGCGAAGAACTCGATCGGGGCGAGGCGCCAGACCAGGTCGCCCAGGACACGATGAACAACAAAGATGTGCTGACTACCAGCAGCCTGGACGGCTACCACGCTGGGTTCTTCGTCGGAGCCAGCATAGCTTCGTACTGCCCGAAGTATCTCGGGCGGATTTAACAGCCTGAGTCGGGAACTTTCGCCGACGGCGGCAGCCTTCGATGACACCTGAGGCACCTCCGAGTGAATCGCTGATGGCAGGCACGAGCTGCGGCATACGTGCGCCTCGCTGGCGATCGCGGAGGGTGCAAACGTCCTCGCCGTGCAGCGGCTGGTTGCGTCCACCAGGGTGGTGTACGAGCCGGACCCGTTGGTGAGGTGCGGCGTGTCGTAGCCGGATGAATGAAGGTCATCGCGTGATTCTTCGAGAGACCGACCAAAGTCACTCGAGCAAAGGAATCAACGCGATGACCACTGCCCACGATATCGACTGGCCCCAGGTGCTGGCCGAACGACTCACCACCACTCACCCCGACGTGCTGCGCGAGCTGCTGACCACGTTCATCCACACCCTGATGGGTGCTGAGGCCGACACCTTGTGCGGCGCCGGATACGGTGAGCGCAGCAGCGATCGAACGAATCAGCGCAACGGGTACCGGCACCGCCAATTCGACACGCGGACAGGGTCATTGGATCTGGCGATCCCCAAGTTGCGGCACGGCTCCTATTTCCCGGACTGGCTCCTAGAGAGGCGTAAGCGGGCTGAGCGGGCCCTGACCACCGTGGTGGCCACCTGCTACCTGCTGGGAGTGTCGACGCGGCGGATGGACAAGCTCGTCGAAACGCTGGGCATCACAAGCCTGTCGAAGTCGCAGGTGTCGGTGATGGCCAAGGAACTCGACACCGCGGTCGAGGCATTCCGCACCCGGCCGCTCGATGCCGGTCCGTACACGTTCGTGGCCGCTGACGCCCTGGTGCTCAAGGTCCGCGAAGCCGGCCGCGTGGTCAACGTGCACGCGCTGATCGCGGTCGGGGTCAACGCCGAGGGCTACCGCGAAATCCTGGGCATCGACGTCACCACCGCCGAAGACGGCGCCGGCTGGTTGACGTTCTGGCGGTCGCTGACCGCCCGCGGCTTGTCGGGGGTCAAACTGGTGACCTCCGATGCCCATGCGGGCCTGTTGGCTGCCATCGGCGCCACCCTGCCCGGCACGTCCTGGCAGCGGTGCAGAACGCACTACGCGACCAACCTGATGGCCATCACCCCCAAGACGTCATGGCCGTGGGTACGCACTTTGTTGCACTCGGTGTACGACCAACCTGACGCTGATTCCGTTGCTGCACAATATGATCGCATCATCGATGCACTGACCGACAAGCTACCCAAGGTCGCCGATCATCTAGAGGCCGCCCGCACCGACCTGCTGGCATTCACCGCGTTCCCCAAGCAGATCTGGCGCCAGATCTGGTCGAACAATCCTCAAGAACGGCTCAACAAGGAAATCCGCCGGCGCACCGACGTGGTCGGAATCTTCCCCGACCGCAACGCCCTGATCCGCCTCGTCGGCGCAGTCCTTGCCGAACAACACGACGAATGGGCCGAATCACGCCGCTATCTCGGCCTCGACGTCCTCAGCAAATCCCGAGCCGACCACAGTCCAGCAAGCGAACAGGAGGCGACCCCGGCGGCACTCACCGCCTGAACCACGAACTCGAAGAATCACACGACGACGTCGTACACCACGTCCCTGGACTTGACCCAGCGGCTCCTCGAGCATGAGACGGCAACTACGACTCTTGACACATACCGCCACCTGTTCTCGGACGACCTCAGCAGGGTGGCGAAGCCACTCGACGCAGCGGCCAGCGTGGCGTTGGAACTCGTCGAGACATGAACTGCGGTATTGCTGCGGTTTTTGCTCCGCGATCATTTCATCACTCGGCATACATCCAAGTTGTTCAAGCGTGGTGCCCTCGGTGAGATTCGAACTCACACTGCACGGGTTTTGAATCCGTTTCCTCTGCCAGTTGGGATACGAGGGCCTGCCGGGTTTCGGCCTCCCACCATAGAGGATCGGCTTCGGCGCGCCGACTCACAGCCCCGCAGTCGATGATCCGCGCGGTTCACGACAGAATGTTCCTCATGACCGATGGCGACGCCCAGACCCCGCACCGCGTTCTGATCGCCGAGGACGAGGCGCTCATTCGGCTCGACTTGGCCGAAATGCTGCGCGAGGAGGGCTACGAGATCGTCGGCGAAGCCGGCGACGGCCAGGAGGCCGTTGAACTGGCCGAGAAACTCAATCCCGACCTGGTGATCATGGACGTCAAGATGCCGCGCCGCGATGGCATCGACGCCGCCGTCGGAGATCGCCAGCAAGCGCATCGCACCGATCGTGGTGCTGACGGCGTTCAGTCAGCGCGACCTCGTCGAGAAGGCCCGTGACGCGGGCGCGATGGCCTATCTGGTCAAGCCGTTCACGATTTCTGACCTGATCCCCGCAATCGAGGTGGCGCTCAGCCGTTTCAGCGAGGTCAGGGCATTGGAGCGGGAAGTCGAGACGCTGTCCGACCGGCTGGAGACCCGCAAGCTCGTCGAGCGGGCGAAAGGTCTGCTGCAGGCCAATCAGGGCATGACCGAGCCCGAGGCGTTCAAGTGGATTCAGCGCGCGGCGATGGATCGGCGCACCACCATGAAGCACGTCGCCGAAGTCGTCCTGGAGACGCTCGACACACCCAAGGACGCGAAAAGCTAGTCAGCGCGCGACGATCACCGATGAGCCGTGGCCGAACAGGCCCTGATTCGCGGTGACGCCGACAGTGGCGTTTTCGACCTGCCGGCCGGTGGCCTGACCGCGCAGCTGCCAGGTCAGTTCGCAGACCTGCGCGATCGCCTGGGCGGGGATGGCCTCGCCGAAGCAGGCGAGCCCGCCTGACGGGTTGACCGGCACCTTGCCGCCGATGGCCGTCGCACCGCTACGCAGCAGCGCCTCGGCTTCGCCTTTAGGACACAGCCCCAGATGCTCGTACCAGTCCAATTCCAGCGCGGTGGACAGGTCGTAGACCTCGGCCAGGCTCACATCCTCCGGCCCGATACCGGCTTCGGCGTATGCGGCGTCGAGGATCTGGTCTTTGAAGACCCGATCCGGCGCGGGTACGACGGCGGTGGAATCCGTTGCGATGTCCGGTAATTCGGGAAGGTGCTGCGGGTACCGCGGGGTCACCGTGCTCACCGCGCGTACCGACGGCACGCCGTCCAGGGAGCCGAGGTGCTTGCGGGCGAAGTCCGCGCTGGCCACGATCAGCGCGGCCGCGCCGTCGGAGGTGGCGCAGATGTCGAGCTGTCGCAACGGGTCGCTGACCACCGGGCTGGCCAGCACGTCCTCGACGGAGGACTCCTTGCGGTAGCGGGCGTTCGGGTTCTGCAGGCCGTGCTGAGAGTTCTTCACCTTCACCTGCGCGAAGTCCTCGGATGTCGCCCCGTAGAGGTCCATTCGCCGCCGCGCGAGCAACGCGAAGTACACCGGGTTCATCGCGCCGATCAGGTGGAAGCGCTGCCAGTCCGGGTCGTTCTTGCGTTCGCCGCCGACTGGGGCGAACGCGCCCTTCGGGGTGGTGTCGGCGCCGATAACCAGTGCGACGTCGCAGAATCCGGCCAGAATGTGGGCTCGCGCGCTCTGCAGCGCCTGCGATCCACTGGCGCACGCGGCGTAGCTGGAGCTGACCGGGACGCCGTTCCAGCCGAGCTTCTGCGCAAACGTCGACCCGGCGATGAAGCCCGGGTAGCCGTTGCGGATCGTGTCGGCGCCGGCGACCAGCTGGATCTGCCGCCAGTCCAGTCCGGCTTCGGCCAGCGCGGCCCGGGCGGCGACTACGCCGTATTCGGTGAAGTCGCGGCCCCACTTGCCCCAGGGGTGCATGCCGGCACCGAGGATGTAGAGCGGTTCGGGAGTGCCCACCATCATGAGGCCACCTTCCACGCGTGCACGATGCGTTCGACGCCGTCGGTGTCGGTGAACAAGGTCATGGTGGCCAGCTCCATCTCCATACCGACCTTCAGGTCGGCGGCGAGAGTGCCCTCGACCACCTTGCCCAGCACGATGATTCCCTCGTCGGCCAGTTCCACCGCGGCGATGGCGAACGGCTCGAAGGGATCCGCGGCGGGGTAGGGCGCAGGCGGCGGGTAGCGGTTCTCGGTGTAGCTCCACAACGTTCCGCGACGCGACAACGCGACGGGCTCTAGTGTGTCGCTGTCGCAGGCCGGATTCGGACAGTTGTTCTCGCGCGGCGGGAAAACGTAGGTGCCGCACTTCGGACACTTACCGCCGATCAGGTGGGGGTTTTCGGCGTCATCGGTGGTGAACCATCCATCGATAGCCGGTTCTGGGCTGGTGACCTCTGGCACCGGGCCAGCCTACCGAGCGCAGGCGCAAAACTGAAACGTGTTGCAGTTCGCCGATGAGGGTGCAGCGGCTACTCGGGGTCAGACCCAGTGCCTAGAGTTGGAGCCGTGAGCCCCGCGAGGACCGCAACCAAGAAGACCGAACCCGGCAAGGCCGGCGACGACAAACCGACGCTGATGCTGCTGGACGGCAATTCGCTGGCGTATCGAGCGTTCTACGCGTTGCCGGCCGAGAACTTCAAGACGCAGGGTGGTCTGACCACCAACGCGGTGTACGGATTCACCGCGATGCTGATCAATCTGCTGCGCGACGAGTCGCCCACCCACATCGCGGCGGCCTTCGATGTGTCGCGGCAGACCTTCCGCGCCGAGCGCTACCCCGAGTACAAGGCCAACCGTTCGACCACCCCGGACGAGTTTCGCGGGCAGATCGATGTCACCAAGGAAGTGCTTGCGGCGCTGGGCATTACGGTTCTCGCCGAGCCGGGCTTCGAAGCCGACGATTTGATCGCGACGCTGGCGACCCAGGCCGACAAAGAGGGCTATCGGGTGCTGGTGGTCACCGGCGACCGCGATTCGCTGCAGTTGGTCAACGACGACGTGACCGTGCTGTATCCGCGCAAAGGCGTCAGTGAACTGACCCGGTTCACGCCGGCCGCCGTGGCGGAAAAGTACGGCCTGACCCCCGAGCAGTACCCCGACTTCGCCGCGCTGCGCGGCGACCCGAGTGACAACTTGCCCGGCATCCCCGGCGTGGGCGAGAAGACGGCGACGAAGTGGATCAGCGAGTACGGCTCACTGCAGGCGCTGGTCGACGGTGTCGATTCGGTGGGCGGCAAGGTCGGTGACGCGTTGCGGGCCAACCTCGCCGGGGTGATCCGCAACCGCGAGCTCACCGAGCTGGTCCGTGACGTGCCGTTGGCGCAGACGCCGGACACGCTGCGGATGCAGCCGTGGAATCGGGACCAGATCCACCAGTTGTTCGACCAGCTGGAGTTCCGCGTCCTGCGCGATCGACTGTTCGACACGCTCGCCGCCGTCGAGCCCGAGGTCGACGAGGGATTCGACGTACGTGGGGGAGCGCTGGAGCCCGGCACGGTCGGGCAGTGGCTGGCCGACCACGTCGCCGATGGGCGCCGGGCAGGGCTCGCGGTGGTAGGGACACATCTGCCCTACGGCGGCGATGCGACCGCGCTGGCGATCGCCGCTGCCGACGGCGACGGCGCCTTCATCGACACCACGACGTTGACGCCCGAAGACGATGCGGCGCTGGCGACATGGCTGGCCGACCCGCGAGAAGCCGAAGGCTCTGCACGAGGCCAAGCTGGCGATCCACGACCTCACCGGACGCGGCTGGACGCTGAACGGGGTCAGCTCCGACACCGCGCTGGCCGCCTACCTGGTCCGTCCGGGGCAGCGCAGTTTCACCTTGGACGACCTCTCGCTGCGCTACCTGCGTCGTGAGCTGCGCGCGGAAACATCTGAACAGCAACAGCTTTCACTTCTTGACGACAGCGACGGCGTCGACGAGCAGGCCGTGCAGACCGCGGTGTTGCGGGCGCGCGCGGTGCTCGACCTCGCCGAGGCACTTGGACGCCGAGCTGGCCCGCATCGACTCCACGCCGCTGCTGGGCGAGATGGAACTGCCGGTACAGCGGGTGCTGGCCGGCATGGAGGCCGCGGGAATCGCCGTGGATCTGGACCAATTGAGCTCGCTGCAAAGCCAATTCGCCGATCAGATTCGTGACGCGGCTGAAGCGGCGTACGCGGTCATCGGTAAGCAGATCAACCTCGGCTCGCCCAAACAGCTGCAGGTCGTGCTGTTCGACGAGCTGGAGATGCCGAAAACCAAGCGGACGAAGACCGGTTACACCACCGACGCGGATGCGCTGCAATCGCTGTTCGACAAAACCGGTCATCCGTTCCTGCAGCATCTGCTCGCACACCGTGATGTCACCCGGCTGAAGGTGACCGTCGACGGGCTGCTGAATTCGGTTGCCGGCGATGGCCGTATCCATACCACGTTCAACCAGACCATCGCCGCGACCGGCCGGCTGTCGTCCACCGAGCCCAACCTGCAGAACATCCCGATTCGCACCGACGCCGGCCGGCAGATCCGCGACGCCTTCGTTGTCGGCAGCGGCTACACCGAGCTGATGACCGCCGACTACAGCCAGATCGAGATGCGGATCATGGCGCATCTGTCTCGCGACGACGGCCTCATCGAAGCCTTCAACACCGGCGAAGACCTGCACTCGTTCGTCGCGTCACGGGCGTTCGGTGTGCCGATCGACGAGGTGACCGGCGAGCTGCGGCGCCGGGTCAAGGCGATGTCCTACGGACTGGCCTACGGGCTGAGCGCCTATGGGCTGGCGGCTCAGCTGAAGATCTCCACCGAAGAGGCCAAGGTTCAGATGGATCAGTACTTCGCCCGATTCGGCGGAGTGCGCGATTACCTGCTCGACGTGGTCGAGCAGGCCCGCAAAGACGGCTACACCTCGACGGTGCTGGGTCGCCGCCGCTACCTGCCCGAGCTGGACAGCAGCAACCGGCAGGTGCGCGAGGCCGCCGAGCGGGCGGCGCTCAACGCGCCGATCCAGGGCAGCGCGGCCGACATCATCAAGGTGGCGATGATCGAGGTCGACAAGGCTCTGACGGCGTCAGGGTTGGCATCACGAATGGTGTTGCAGGTGCACGACGAGCTTCTGTTCGAGGTCGCGTCCGGCGAGCGTGCGCAACTCGAGGAGTTGGTGCGCGACAAGATGGGCGGCGCGTACCCGCTCGACGTGCCGCTGGAGGTCTCGGTGGGCTACGGCCCGAGCTGGGACACCGCTGCGCACTGAGGCTGCTGCCTTCGCCGGCTGTTCATCTCATTCGCGCCCCGATAAGTGTCTGGGGTTCGGTGTGTGTGGGTAAGCCGCAGACGATATCGAGGAAGGCGTGTCATGAACGCAACCTGGATGATCCCCTTCATCATCCTCGGCGGTGCCCTTCAGACCTGCGGGGCCGCCATGAACAGTCAGCTCTACAAGCACATGCTCAACCCGTGGCTCGCGTCGGCGATTTCGGCCGCCGTGGTCGCGATTTTCTTCGTCGCGATATTTGTCGTCAGGTCGAAACCGCTACCCAGCGTGCAGGACGCCATGTCGATGCCGTGGTGGGCTGTTGTCGGCGGTCTGGTCGGCGCCGTGCAGGTCTACGCGGGCCTGACCTTGGTGCACAAGGTCGGCGCGGGCACCTTCATGGGGCTCACGGTGACGGCGGCGCTCATCATGTCTCTGGTGATCGACCATTTCGGTTGGCTTCGGGTGGCTCCCCATCCGATCAGCCCGGGCAGAGTGCTGGGTGGCGTGCTCATGGTCGGCTGGAGTGGCGTTGATTACCGCGTTCTGACGGTGCAAGCCCCACCGCGTTTTCGACAACTCGCCAGAGCGAGTTTGGCCAGCGTGTACACAGTCGAGTAGCCTCGACGGGTACGTATGTTCAGCGACGACGCAGAGCGCGCAGCGCGATGCGGAGGAACTGGACAATCGAAGTCAGTGTCCCTACTACCTCAACTTGTCCGGAGCAACCCAACAATATGCCGAGTCCCACCGTCACCTCGCCGCAAGTAGCCGTCAACGACATAGGCTCGAGCGAGGATTTTCTCGCCGCCATCGACAAAACAATCAAGTACTTCAACGATGGCGACATCGTCGAAGGGACCATCGTCAAGGTTGACCGGGACGAGGTCCTGCTCGACATCGGTTACAAGACCGAAGGCGTTATCCCCTCCCGCGAGCTGTCCATCAAACACGATGTCGACCCCAATGAGGTCGTTTCCGTGGGCGATGAAGTCGAGGCCCTCGTCCTCACCAAAGAGGACAAAGAAGGCCGCCTGATCCTGTCCAAGAAGCGCGCGCAGTACGAGCGCGCCTGGGGCACCATCGAGGCGCTCAAGGAGAAGGACGAGGCCGTCAAGGGCACCGTCATCGAGGTCGTCAAGGGTGGTCTGATCCTCGACATCGGGCTGCGCGGCTTCCTGCCCGCGTCGCTGGTCGAGATGCGACGCGTGCGCGATCTGCAGCCGTACATCGGCAAGGAGATCGAAGCCAAGATCATCGAGCTCGACAAGAACCGCAACAACGTGGTGCTGTCGCGCCGCGCCTGGCTGGAGCAGACCCAGTCCGAGGTGCGCAGCGAGTTCCTCAACCAGCTGCAGAAGGGCGCGATCCGCAAGGGTGTGGTGTCCTCCATCGTCAACTTCGGCGCGTTCGTCGACTTGGGCGGGGTGGACGGCCTGGTGCACGTTTCCGAGCTGTCCTGGAAGCACATCGACCACCCTTCCGAGGTCGTGCAGGTGGGCGACGAGGTCACCGTCGAGGTGCTCGACGTCGACATGGACCGCGAGCGGGTTTCGTTGTCGCTCAAGGCGACTCAGGAAGACCCGTGGCGGCACTTCGCCCGTACCCATGCGATCGGTCAGATCGTGCCGGGCAAGGTCACCAAGCTGGTGCCCTTCGGTGCGTTCGTCCGGGTCGAGGAGGGCATCGAAGGTCTGGTGCACATCTCCGAGTTGGCCGAGCGCCACGTCGAGGTGCCCGACCAGGTGGTCGCCGTCGGTGACGATGCGATGGTCAAGGTCATCGACATCGACCTGGAGCGTCGCCGGATCTCGCTGAGCCTCAAGCAGGCCAACGAGGACTACACCGAGGAGTTCGACCCCGCCAAGTACGGCATGGCCGACAGCTACGACGACCAGGGCAACTACATCTTCCCCGAGGGCTTCGACGCCGAGACCAACGAATGGCTCGAAGGTTTCGACAGCCAGCGCACCGAATGGGAGGCCCGCTACGCGGAGGCCGAGCGGCGGCACAAGATGCACACCGCCCAGATGGAGCGGTTCGCCGAGGCCGAGGCCGAGGCTGCTCAGCGTCCGCAGGCCAACGGCTCGTCGTCGAGCGACGACCAGCCGAGCGGCGGTTCGCTGGCCAGCGACGCGCAGCTCGCCGCTCTGCGGGAGAAGCTCGCGGGCAGCGCCTAACAGTCAGACCCACACGAACGCCCCGGCTCAGAAGAGTCCGGGGCGTTCGTCGTTCGGGGGCCCTGACACACTGGTGCGGTGCTGCGCATTGGCCTGTCCGGCGGTATCGGCGCCGGAAAGTCGACCGTGTCCTCGACATTCAGCGAACTCGGCGGAATCGTCGTCGACGGCGACGTGATCTCCCGTGAAGTCGTCGAGCCAGGAACCGATGGGCTGACCAAGCTCGTCGAGGCGTTCGGCGAGGAGATTCTGTCCCCGGACGGCACGCTGAACCGACCGGCATTGGCCGCGATCGCCTTCAGCGACGACGAGAAGCGTCAGACGCTGAACGGCATCGTGCATCCGTTGGTGGGGCAACGCCGTGCAGAGTTGATCGCCGCGGCCGGCGACGATGCCGTGATCGTTGAGGATATTCCGCTTCTCGTGGAATCCGGTATGGCGCCGATGTTCCCGCTGGTGGTGATCGTGCACGCCGACGAAGACCTCCGGGTGAAGCGGTTGATCGAACACCGTGGCTTCACGCGAAGAGGACGCACGGGCGCGAATCGCCGCGCAGGCCACCGAGGAACAGCGGCGCGCGGTCGCTGATGTATGGCTCGACAACTCAGGCAGCGCAGACGAATTGGTGGAGAAAGCGCGCGCGCTGTGGCACCAGCGCATCCTGCCGTTCGAGCACAATCTCGACGCCGGCGAGCCGGCCCGCCCGGATTTTGCACTGGTGTCGTGCGACCCGTCCTGGCCGGATCAGGCGCGCCGCATCACGGCGCGACTCAACACGGCCTGCGGGCACCGGGCCGTTCGCATCGACCACATCGGATCGACTGCGGTGCCGGGGATGGACGCCAAAGACGTTATCGATGTTCAAATCACGGTCGCGTCGCTTGACGTCGCCGATGAGCTGGCTGAGGCGTTGACGAGCGCTGGATATGTGCACATGCCGATCACCGCTGACGTGAGCAAGCCGGACACCGACGACGAGTCGTTGTGGCACAAGCGACTTCACTGCTCGGCTGATCCCGGCCGGCCGACAAATGTGCATCTGCGCGTCGACGGCTGGCCCAATCAGCAGTTCGCGCTGCTTTTCGTCGACTGGCTTGTCGCCAACCCCGTTGTGCAAGAGGAGTATTTGGCCGTCAAGCGGCGGGCCGAACAAGCCGCCGCCGGGAGCAGCGATGCCTACGTCGCCGCCAAGGAACCGTGGTTTGCCGAGGCCTATCGTCGGGCATGGGACTGGGCCGACGCATCAGGTTGGCGCCCTAGCGATTAGACAGCGGCGCGGGCCGTGGGACGACGGCCATCCGCGACTGACCGAGCCAGGTCGGTACCGCCCGGCGTACCTGTGACGGCGCGTCGATGGATACCGACCCCTGCCCCAGTGCATGCGACCACGACGCGTCGCCCCGCCAGATCTCGGTCAGCGCCCGCAGCGTGCACGACACCGTCGCGGTGACGTCGTAGCCGGGGTCGAAATCGCACACATCGGCTTTACCGTCGGCGACGACGAGCCACCACGATGACGACTTCGACGACGCGACGCTTGCCAAGCGAAACACCAGTACCGTTCGCTCGCGCGGCCATTCGTCGATCGGCATCTTCCGATGGATGTCCCACATGAGCAGGTGCGGGTCGAGGTCATGATCGCCGATCTCGGGGATCCACCGCACACCCCAGACACCGATCGCCTGCACCACGTCGTGCAGCTCCGCGCCGCTGGGTGTCAATGCGTACGACGTTCGCCCGTCGGCCTCGGTCCGTTCGACCAGACCTGCCCGAGTCAGGGTCTGCAGCCGCTTGGACAGCAGAGCCGGCGACATCTTCGGCACGCCACGGCGCAGTTCGTTGAAGTGTCTACTGCCGTCGAGCAATTCACGCACCACGAGCATCGTCCATCGCTCGTCGAGCAGCTCCATCGCTTTGGCGACCGGGCAGAACTGGCCATAGGACGGCATGGTCAGACGGTACATCCCGGGAGCGCGATGGTACAGATTCAGAACCGCGACCGGTTCAGATCCGATACTGGAATCGCCACTCCCCGCAGCGGAAGCTTGTCAGGTAGCCAACGCTCGAACGAGGAGATAGACATGACCGCTACCACCACCGCTGATCGTGAGATGGCCGCCAAACAACGCGCGATCTGGGCAACCGGTGATTACCCCACAGTGGCCAGCGACCTGGTTTCGCCGCTCGGGCGCGTACTGGTGCAAGCCAGCGGCATAAACCGAGGGGACCGGGTGCTCGATGTGGCCGCGGGCACCGGCAATGCCGCCATTCCGGCTGCGGCGGAGGGAGCCCGAGTATTCGCCAGCGACCTGACCCCTGAATTGTTGGACGTCGGAC
Organism: uncultured Actinomycetota bacterium; assembly: GCA_963741555.1. Lineage (GTDB taxonomy): Bacteria > Actinomycetota > Actinomycetes > Mycobacteriales > Mycobacteriaceae > Mycobacterium. Next base: position 307,913 of record CAVUIH010000004.1, read on the forward strand.
GCAGCACTGCTGCCGAGCGCGGTGTCGACATCGAATGGGTGGAGGCCGATGCGGAGGCATTACCGTTCGGCGACAACGAGTTTGACACAGTCATGTCCTGTGTCGGTGTGATGTTCGCTCCGCACCATCAACGAGCCGCCAACGAACTGGTCCGCGTGTGCCGTCCCGGCGGGACGCTCGCGATGATCAATTGGACACCGGAAGGTTTCATCGGGCAGATGTTCGTGACGATGAAGCGATTCATGCCGGCGCCACCGGCCGGTGTGCAGGCACCGCCGTTGTGGGGCAACGAAGATCACGTCACAGCGCTGCTGGACGACCGGGTTACCGATCTCGCGTTGCAGCGACGCACGCTGACCGTCGACCTGTTCGGCACCGGGGAGGCGTTTCGCGACTTCTTCAAGGCCAACTACGGCCCGACGATCGCCGGCTACCGCAGCATCGGGACGGAACCCGACCGCGTTGCCGCGCTTGACGTTGCGTTGGCTGATCTGGGCCGGCGGTTCCTCGCCGGATCGTCGACGATGCACTGGGAATACCTGCTCGTCACCGCTCGCAAGAAGTAGGCCGAGGCAGGCTCTAGGGACCGCCCCGCCAATGCTCGATGCGGCGGTGGTCGGGAGTGAAACCGTGGTCGACCCCCCACAGGACGGCCTGCGTGCGGCTGCCGACACCCAGCTTGCGATAGATCGTGCGGATGTATGACTTCACGGTGTTGGGGCTCAGATACGTCAGCCGCGCAACGTCGGCGTTGCTCTTGCCTTGGGTGATCAGCGCGAGAATCTCCGCTTCGCGCTCGCTGAGGCCCTCGCCGCGGCCGGGCCAGTCTTGTCCGGGCGCGCTGCGTGCTCGTGCTCCTGGCTCGCTGACGATCAGTTCACCGGCATGCACGGCCTCGATAGCCGAGACCAACTCACGGGCGGGAAGCGTCTTCGACAGGTACCCGTGAGCGCCGTGCCGTCGTGCGCTTTCGACCAGTTCGGGGTGAAAGTTCCAGGTGTAGACCACAACTCGATGTGCGCGAGGGTTGGCGACGAGCACCCCGATCTCTTCGTGATCCGATTCGGGTTGGGCGAACGAGTCGTACAACACGATGTCTACCGGGTCTTTGACCGACATCGTGGAGTCGAGTTCGGCGACGACGATGCGTTCGCGGTAGGGCTCCAGCATGTTGGCCACGCCTTTCACGACGACGTCGTAGTCGTCGACAAGCGCGACGGTGATCGGCGCGCTGACAGGTTGCGGCATGCCGACAGAGATTACCTCCCTAGGGGTGTAGTTGTACCCCCCTTTCGGGTGGTCGACTCGTACTCGGGTCGGCCGTCCGACATCGGTCAACCATCATCTGAGGAAAGGCTCAATCATGATCACTCTCGGCATCATCCTGCTGATCGCGGGATTTGTTCTCAAGATCTCCATCCTGTGGACCCTCGGCATCGTCGCGCTCGTCGTCGGCGCCATCCTCGCCATCCTGGGCTCCACCGGACGCGCCATCGGCGGCCGTCGCCACTACTTCTGAGCGGAGTCGCGATTGTGCCGCACATAACAAAAACACGTTTGCGGCACCGCGCGACGGGCTATTAGACGTACGTCTGAAAGGAGTGTGTGATGCCCACGTGGATATGGATAGCGATCGCGGTCGGCGCCGTTGTGGCACTCGTCGCGGTGATAGTGGCAGTGAGCATGGTGAGTTTTCGCTTCAAAACGAAGCGGCTCAAACAGCACTACGGCACCGAGTACGAGCGGGTGGTGTCCGAGACCGGCAGTGAGAAAGGCGCCGTGCGTGAACTCACGACACGGGAACGCAAGCGGGACAAGCTCGACATCGTCCCTCTCGACGCCATCGGCGCTCTCGGAGTTCACCGCCCGCTGGCAAGAGGTGCAGGCCGGATTCGTGGACAACCCCGCATCCGCCGTCGGCGTCGCCGACCGTTTGGTGACGGAGGTAATGCGCGAACGGGGTTATCCCGTCGACGATTTCGACCGGCGGGCCGCGGACATCTCCGTCGACCACCCGCAGATCGTCGACAACTATCGCGCTGCTCACGGAATCCACGTCTCGGAGCAGCATGCCGACACCGAGCAGCAGCGAGAAGCGTTCGTGCATTACCGGGCGCTGTTCGAGAGGCTGCTGGAAACGCCGACCGACAACGAAGCATCACAGGAGGCAACCGCATGACCACCCATGAACAACACCAACTGAGCGACTCGCCCGATGGGGCCGCAGTGCCTGTGACGGAGGAACCGCGGGTCGACGAGGAGCGCATGGCGGCCACACGCGAGCCGGCTCCCGCTGCCGACGACGTCGATGCGGGCACACCGCAGCACGAAAGTTCAACCAGTGAAACGCTTTTCGCTGGTGACGATGTTGCGGATCTGCGGGCGCGGTGGGCCGGCGTTCAGGCCGCGTTCGTCGACAATCCGAAGGAATGCGTCCAGAAAGCGGACCACCTGGTGTCCGATGTGGTGGAGCAACTGACGACCGGATTCGCCGAGGCGCGCTCGCGTCTGGAAGAACAATGGTCGCGCGGCCAGGACGCCTCCACTGAAGACCTGCGGGTGGCTCTGATGCATTACCGCGAATTCTTCGACCGCTTGCTTACCGTCTGAATTCGCTGCACTGCAACAGAATTCGCTAGCGCCAAACGAGCTGGATACCCTCGCCGGCGAGCCAGGCATTCAGGTCGTAGCCGTTGCGGGCCAAGCCGTCGACGGCATGCACGGCGCGCTGCACGGCCTGCTCGGCGACCCCCGGCGCCAGCAGGCCGTGCCGCGTAGCTTCCAACAGTTCGTCGGTATCGGCAAAGACCACTTCGCGGCCCGTGCGGACCACCAGGTCGAGGTAGTGGTCTTCGGCGCTCCACACGTCGGGACCCGGCGTGTATTCGCCGACGTCGAGGTAGTAGTCCTGGTCGCGTTCGTGACCGGGGTTGAAGTGGAAGACCGTCGCCCGCAGACCCAGCGACGGCAACAACCACGACTCCAGGTAGTGGAATTGCGCCCGGCCGGGGGTGGGCCGGGCCACGTACAGACCCCACGGCCGCACGACGTATTCATCCACGGCCCGCACGATGCCCTTCGGGTCGGTGTTGGTCCGGGCGCGCAGGTCGAACGTCTCGTGCTTGGGCGGGTGCATGGCGTCAGCGTCCGAGCCGGATCTTCCAGCGGACGAAGCAGGCGTAGATCACGGTCAGCCCGGCCAGCATGCCCATGTCGAGCAACCAGAAATGCCGGGTGTGCTGCCAGAACTGGTCCTGCGGCAGCATCGTCGGCGGAACCAGGTGCCGGACGTCCACGGTCGACGCCGCCGCCGCGTAGCCCCACCGCGCGGGCATCACCCAGGACAGCTGGTCCAGGCCGAGCCGTCCGGTCACCGGCACCATGCCGCCGCACAGCACCAACTGCGCCATCACCGCGACCACGAACAACGGCATGATCTGCTCACCGGAACGGACCAGCGACGAGATGGCCAACCCGAGGACCGCCGAGGCGACGCAGGTCGCGGCGACGGTGATGAACAGCTCAGCGGTGGCCGCGAGCGTCGAATGACCCAGCAGCACCGCGCCGTGGGCGGGTGCGCCCTTGCCGCCCACCACGATCGCGGTGATGAGCGCCGCCTGCAGAATCGCGAACCCGCAGAACACCAGCGTCTTGGCCAGCAGGTAGGCCGTGGTCGACAGGCCCACCGCCTGCTCGCGCTGAAAGATCGGGCGTTCGCCGACGAGGTCGCGAATGGTCAGCGCGGTGCCCATGAAGGCGGCCGCGGGCATCAGCAGGGCCAGGATCTGCGCCGCCTCGTCGGGTGTCCCGGCGTGCGGGCCAGGGGTCTGGAATCCGGTGCTTCCCGGCACCGTCAGCGACAGCGCGCCCAAAATGAACGGCAGCAGCGCCAGGAAGATGAAATACGCGCGGTCGGCGATGACGAGGCGGACCTGCCGGCGGGCGATCGTCGAGATCTGGCGGCGCACGCTGGTGTGCACGGGTTCGCCCAAGTCGGCCGGCTTGCCCATCTGTGGGGGAGGTTGCTGCTGCTCGCGCTCCCGGAAACGCCGGTTGGCTTCCTCCGGGTCGGCGCCCACCTGGCTGAAGATCTTGGCCCAGTTGGTCGTGCCCATGACATCGCCGATGCCGTCCGGCGGGCCGCAGTAGGCCGTTTTGCCGCCCGGCGCGACGAGCAGGACCTGGTCGCAGACGTCGAGATAGGACAGCGAATGCGTGACGACCAGCACCACGCGACCGGCGTCGGCGAGCTGTCGCAGCATCGACATCACCTGCAGGTCCAGCGCGGGGTCCAGGCCGGAGGTGGGTTCGTCGAGGATCAGCAGCGACGGGCCGGTCAGCAGCTCGAGAGCCACCGACGCGCGTTTGCGCTGCCCGCCGGAGAGCTTGTCGACGCGGGTGTCGGCGTGCTTGGTCAGGTCGAGTTCCTCGAGCACCTGGTTGACGACTTTGGTGCGGTCGCCCTTGCTGGTGTCCGGCGGCAGGCGCAGTTCGGCGGCATAACTGAGCGCCTGATCCACTGTCAGCTGCCGGTGCACCACGTCGTCCTGGGGAACCATCCCGATCCGGCTGCGCAGCGACGCGTACTCGGAGTGGATGTCGTGCCCCTCGAATGTCACCGAGCCTGACGTGGGCGTGGTGTAACCGGCGATCAGCCGGGCCAGCGTGCTCTTGCCTGCGCCCGATCCACCGATGACCGCGGTCAGCGTGCCAGGACGCGCGGTCAGTGAGATATCGGTGAGCAGTTGTTTGCCGCCGTCGACGACGTACTGGACACCACGCACCTCCAGACCGCCGGTGCGCGTCGCGGCCTCGGTGTCGCTGCGGCGGACCAGCAGTCCGCCGTTGTTGACCAGGTCGACATTGCCGATGGTGACCACGTCGCCGTCGCTCAAGATCGCCGACCCGACTCGGGTGCCGTTCACGAACGTCCCGTTGACGCTGGTGTCGCGGATCTCGGTGCCCAGCGGGGTCAGAGTCAACGTCGCGTGATACCGGGAGGCCAGTACGTCGGGGATGACGATGTCGTTGTCGGTCGCGCGGCCGATCGTCACCGTGCCGGCCGGTTTGGCGGCGGGTGTCGACCGCGGGGACAGCCTGTTTGACGAATCTGGTCGCAAAGTTCGCGGCATCGCCCGATCGCACGTCGAGCATGGTGGCTTCGGTGGGCGGGACGTGGTTCAGCGGCGGCGCCGGCCGGGCGTTGACGACCGTGGTCTGGTCGGACGGCGGTCCGGCCGGCGGCGGTGGGTTCTGCACATTGGTCGGATACTCCGACGGTGACCGCGGTCGCCGGACCTGCGGAGCAGCGCTCGCGCGGGGCGGCCGGTCGACCAGGACCTGGTCGACTGCGTATCCGGCGCACGTGCGGGCGGCTCGCCGCCTTTGCCGCGGCGCGGCCCGATCTCGAACGTCAGCCGGGGGCCGCCGGCGTTGCCGACGTTGATGCTCTGCCCGTCGTGGATGTCGACCACCGGTCTGCGGTAGCCGTTGACGAAGGTCCCGTTCACCGAGCCGTTGTCGATAGCGACCCACTTGCCCTGGTCAAAGCGCAGGATCAGGTGCGCGCGGGAAATCCGGGGATCGGCAATCCGGATATCGGCACGCAGATCACGCCCCACGACGACATCCTGACCTGGCGCGAAGGTACGTTGCGAGCTGTCGTGCCAAATGGTCAGTGCGGGCGGGGCTGATCGGCTCACCGCTCCAGTATCGACGCTGCGGCAACAGGGTTTCCTGGTGGCGCACTGTGATTCAGCTATGTCTTGCGGCGAATCACCGATTCATAGGTCATTCATAAGCGGCACAGCTGGAGATCACCGCATCGGGCGGCATGATTGCGAACAGTAAGCCAACTGTTGGACTTCGGCTGCGCGTCGGAGTCGCGAAAACGCCGAGCCCGCAACTAATTCAAGAGTCTAGTCGGCAACGATGCGATGTGAGGGGGATGAACTCGTGGATGAGGCGACCAGAGCGACACAGCGCTGGGACGCCCAATCAGGGCCGCCCGGCGCGCCTGCGCAGCCCCACCGCTCGCGCAGCATCCTGCAGCGTGGCTACGAATCACTTCCGCATCTGGCGATGACCCGGCTGCTGACCCGCGTGCCGCTGATCAGATCGCTGCCCAGCCGCGAGCCTGCGCATGCCGGTCGGCCCGCCGAGCCCGAGGTGTCGGGCAGTGCGCTCAGTTCGCCGACCGTCTTCGCCGGCTACACGATTCTGCGTCCGCTGGGCTGCGGTGGGATGGCCGACGTGTACCTCGCCAAGCACCCCCGGTTGCCTCGCCGCGACGCGCTCAAGGTGCTGACCGAGGGGACGACGGCCGATCCTGAATTCCGCGAGCGATTCAACCGCGAAGCCGACTTGGCCGCCACGCTGTGGCATCCACACATCGTCGCGGTGCACGATCGCGGCGAGTTCGACGGCCACCTCTGGATCGCGATGGACTACGTCGAGGGCACCGACGCGGCCCGACTGATGCGCGAGAGTTTCCGCGGCGGCATGTCAGAGCAGGACGTTCGGCGATCGTCACCGCGGTCGCGGGCGCGCTCGACTACGCCCACGCGCGCGGGCTGCTGCACCGCGACGTCAAACCGGCCAACATCCTGCTGACGCATCCCGACGAGGACGATCGCCGAATCCTGTTGGCGGACTTCGGTGTAGCGCGTCAGCTCGCCGACATCAGTGGCATCACCGAAACCAACGTCGCGGTGGGCACCGTCGCCTATGCCGCGCCCGAGCAGCTCGTCGGCTCGAACATCGACGGCCGCGCCGACCAGTACGCGCTCGCCGCGTCGGCGTTCCATCTGCTCACCGGCGCCCCGCCGTACCGGAACTCCAACCCGGTGGCGGTGATCGGGCAACACCTGCACGCCGAGCTGCCCAGACTCAGCGACTATCGGCCCGATCTGGCCGACCTGGACAAGGTGTTCTTCACCGCGCTCGCCAAGGACCCCGCTGACCGGTTCGACCGGTGCCGACACTTCGCCGCGGCTTTCAATGAACACATCGCCGGCGCCGTCCCGGCCGGGCGCGCGCGAGCGCTGTTCCGGAATACCGGTGTCAAGACCGGCACCCGAAAGTTGACCGTGAAGGCCGGGATCGCCGTTGCGATGGTCGTGGCGCTGCTGTCGCTGACCGTGACATGGGCGATCTCGTTCTTCTCGTGGGACGACCAGCCCCAGGCGAACCTCGCGTCGCCGCCACGGGTGCACGCGACGTCGTCGGCGGCCTCGGCGCTCGCCGCGCCGCCACTCGCCGGCAGCTATCGGCTCGACTACGACCGGGCGAAGCAGACATCGAACGGCGTGATCCGCAACAACGGCGGGGACAGCACGTGGTGGGCGTTTTCCTCGGCGTGCACCGCGGCGGGCTGCGCGGCGACCGGCACCAAGCTGGACGACGCCAGTCATCAAATGGCGCGGACGACCGGCAGCGCGAACTCCGGCGTGCTGCATTTCGTCGACGGCCACTGGCAGTCCGAGCCCCGACAGCTGCAGGCGCAGTGCCAGAAGACGCGCGGCGCGCCGACGGTGACCGAGTCCGAGACCGTGGTGTGGTCGTTGACACCGGAGCCGGATGGCACGCTGCGCGGCGTGCAAACCCAGACCGTGCAGAGCAACGAGTGCGGCTCGCAGGGCGCGACGCTGCGGGTCCCGGTGGTGGCCTCCCGCACCGGTGATGTGCCGCCCGGCGTGACGGTGGCCGATCCGGCGCAGGCGGCCGACGCCGCGGCCACCCCGGTCGGAATCCCGCCGCCGGCGGTGCTGGGTGGGCCGTGCACCGACGTCGACAAGGTCGCCTACGACTCCACGGCCAACGAGCAAGTCGTCTGCGAAGCCAATACCTGGGACAAGGCGCCGACGACCACCGGCGTGCATCCGGTCGGCACCTCCTGCACAGACACCCCGGTGTTCACCATGTCGAAGTCCGAAGACGGCCACCTCATCGAATGCCACCCCGGCAGCCGGGTGTGGAGCAGCCAGCACAGCTGAGCCGCCGGTTTGTCGGTGCCTGGCTCTACTCTGGAGCCATGGCATTTGCCACCGAACATCCAGTGGTTGCGCACTCCGAATACCGCCCTGTCGAAGACATGGTGCGGGCCGGCGGCACTTTCGAAGTGGTCAGCCCGCACGCGCCCGCCGGCGACCAGCCCGCCGCCATCGAGGAGCTGGAACGCCGGATTCGGGCGGGGGAGCGCGACGTGGTGCTGCTGGGCGCCACCGGCACCGGAAAGTCGGCGACCACCGCGTGGCTCATCGAGCGACTGCAGCGGCCGACGCTGGTGATGGCGCCCAACAAGACACTCGCCGCGCAGCTGGCCAACGAGCTGCGAGAGATGTTGCCGCACAACGCCGTTGAGTACTTCGTCTCGTACTACGACTACTACCAGCCCGAGGCGTACATCGCGCAGACCGACACCTACATCGAGAAGGACAGCTCGATCAACGACGACGTGGAGCGGCTGCGGCACTCCGCGACGTCGTCGCTGCTGTCGCGGCGCGACGTGGTGGTGGTGGCGTCGGTGTCCTGCATCTACGGCCTGGGCACCCCGCAGTCCTATTTGGACCGCTCGGTCGAGTTGCAGGTGGGCACCGAGGTGCCCCGCGACGCGCTCCTGCGGCTGTTGGTCGACGTGCAGTACACCCGCAACGACATGTCGTTCACCCGCGGCACGTTCCGGGTGCGCGGCGACACCGTCGAGATCATCCCGTCCTACGAGGAACTGGCGGTCCGCATCGAGTACTTCGGCGACGAGATCGAAGCGCTGTACTACATGCATCCGCTGACCGGCGACGTCGTGCGCAAGGTCGACTCGCTCCGCGTCTTCCCGGCCACGCACTACGTGGCCGGACCGGAGCGAATGGCGCACGCCATCTCGACCATCGAGCAGGAACTCGAGGAGCGGCTCGCCGAGCTCGAGGGCCAGGGCAAGCTGCTGGAGGCCCAGCGCCTGCGGATGCGGACCAACTACGACGTCGAGATGATGCGCCAGGTCGGGTTCTGCTCCGGGATCGAGAACTACTCGCGGCACATCGACGGCCGCGGACCGCGGCTCGCCGCCGGCGACGCTGATCGACTACTTCCCGGAAGACTTTCTGATGGTCATCGACGAGTCGCACGTCACGGTGCCGCAGATCGGCGGCATGTACGAGGGTGACATGTCGCGCAAGCGCAACCTCGTCGAGTTCGGTTTCCGGCTGCCGTCGGCATGCGACAACCGGCCGCTGACCTGGGAAGAGTTCGCCGACCGGATCGGGCAGACGGTGTACCTGTCGGCCACGCCGGGCCCCTACGAGCTCAGCCAGGCGGCCGGAGAGTTCGTCGAGCAGGTGATCCGCCCGACCGGACTGGTCGACCCGAAGGTGGTCGTCAAGCCGACCAAGGGCCAGATCGACGACCTGATCGGCGAGATCCGCAAGCGCACCGCAGCCGACGAGCGGGTGCTGGTGACGACGCTGACCAAGAAGATGGCCGAGGACCTCACCGACTACCTGCTCGAGACCGGTATCCGGGTCCGCTATCTGCACTCCGAGGTCGACACGCTGCGCCGGGTCGAGTTGCTGCGCCAGCTGCGGATGGGTGATTACGACGTGCTGGTCGGCATCAACCTGCTGCGTGAGGGTCTGGACCTGCCGGAGGTGTCGCTGGTCGCGATCCTGGACGCCGACAAGGAGGGCTTCCTGCGTTCGTCGCGCAGCCTGATCCAGACCATCGGCCGGGCCGCCCGCAACGTGTCCGGCGAGGTCCACATGTACGCCGACAAGATCACCGACTCGATGCGAGAGGCGATCGACGAGACCGACCGGCGCCGTGCCAAGCAGGTCGCCTACAACGAGGCCAACGGCGTCGACCCGCAACCGCTGCGCAAGAAGATCGCCGACATCCTCGACCAGGTCTACCGCGAGGCCGACGACACCGAATCCGTCGAGATCGGCGGGTCCGGACGTAACTCGTCGCGGGGCCGCCGGGCGCAGGGCGAGCCCGGCCGGGCCGTCAGCGCCGGGGTGTACGAGGGGCGTGACACCGCCAACATGCCGCGGGCCGAGTTGGCCGACCTGATCAAAGATCTCACCGCGCAGATGATGGCCGCGGCGCGCGACCTGCAGTTCGAGTTGGCCGCCCGGTTCCGTGACGAGATCGCCGACCTCAAGAAGGAACTGCGCGGAATGGACGCCGCCGGTCTGAAGTGAGCTCATCCCGAGACTCGGACGCCCTCGACGGCTGGCGTGCACTGCTGGGTCCCCGATTTCTGGGCACGTCGACGCTGCTCGCCGGCGGTGTGGCGCTGTACGCGACCAACGAGTTCCTGACCGTCAGCCTGTTGCCGAGCGCGATCGCCGACATCGGCGGCGAGCGGCTCTATGCGTGGGTGACCACCCTCTATCTGGTGGGGTCGGTTGTCGCGGCCTCGACGGTCAACGCGATGTTGCTGCGCGCCGGAGCGCGGATGTCATTCCTGTTGGGACTGGCCGTCTTCGGCACCGGCAGCGTGGTCTGTGCGGCGGCTCCCGGCATGCTGGTCCTGCTGGTGGGCCGCACTCTGCAAGGGGCGGCCGGGGGATTGCTGGCCGGTCTGGGCTATGCGTTGATCAACACCGCTCTGCCGCGATCGTTGTGGACCAGGGCATCGGCGTTGGTGTCGGCGATGTGGGGCGTCGCGACGGTGGTGGGCCCGGCGGCGGGCGGCCTCTTCGCCCAATTCGGCCTGTGGCGCTGGGCGTTCGGCGTGATGGCGATGCTCACCCTGGCGATGGCCGTGCTGGTCCCGGTGGTGTTGCCGGCCGGCCGTGTCGATCCAGGCGCTGCAGCAGTCGCTGAAAGTGCCGGTGTGGTCCGTGCTGCTGCTCGGCGCGGCGGCGCTGATCGTCAGCATCGCCCAGGTTCCCACGCACATCGCCGCGACCGCGGGGTTGCTCGTGGTCAGCTTGGCCCTGGTCGTCGTTTTCGTCCTGGTCGACCGACGGGCAACGGTGAAAGTGCCGCCGCTCAGCGTCTTTTGGCCCCGGCCCGCTGAAGTGGATCTACCTGACCCTGACGGTCCTGATGGCCTCGGCGATGGTCGACATGTATGTGCCGTTGTTCGGGCAAAGGCTGGCGCATCTGGTTCCTGTCACGGCCGGGTTTCTGGGTGCCGCGCTGGCCGTCGGCTGGGCAGTCAGCGAGATCCTCAGCGCTTCGCTGAGCAGCAAGGAAGTAGTCAACCGTGTGGTCGTGACGGCGCCGCTGATCATCGCGGCGGGTCTGGTCCTGGCCGCGGCCACCCAGGTCGAGGACGCGTCGACGGCCGTCGTCATCGATCTGGGCGCTCGCGCTGACGATCACGGGGATCGGCATCGGCGCGGCCTGGCCGCACCTATCGGCGTGGGCGATGCAGCGCGTCGACGACGAGAAGGAAGGAGCCGTCGCCGCCGCGACGATCAACATGATCGAGGTGATAGCCGGGGCGTTCGGCGCCGGTCTGGCCGGCGTGGTGGTGAACAGCGCCCACGGCGGGACCGTGGTGGCCGCTCGGCGCGTTGTTCGCCGTATTCGCTGCGGTGGGTGTGGTGCGGGGCGCTGACCGGCCTTCGCGTCGTCCGGACGTCGCGCTGATCGACGAAGCGAGAGTCAGCGGACCGACTTGACCACCTGGGTTCGGTGGAACTGCCACCGCTCGACGATGTGGAACCCGACCAAATCCGGTATCTGGTACGGCGGGTGCGCGTCCGAATTTCCACCCGGGACGCAGCGATGCGCCGACTTGATGATCCGGCAGCGTGGTGTTGTGCGTGGTGATCGTCCACAGTGTGGCGCATTTGTACAGCCGGCCTGTGACCAGCCAGACCGCCACGTGGCCGTCCCAGAGCGTCTCCCGCTCGGGCGCGGGAACGCCGCGCCCGACGTCGACCAACGGCCGGTAGGCCGCCGGACGCGCGGCCAGCAGCGCGCGGACCGGCCCGGGCAGCCAGCTGACCGTGTTGTCGACCAGCAGACAATCCCCGGGCGCCGCGTGGGTGCTGATGAGGTCGGCGACGTCGCTGTAATCCCAACCCTCTTTGGCGTACCGCTGCCGTTGCGAGAGAAGGTAATTCGGCGCTGCCGCCGCGGTCAGCGCGATCAGCACGACGGCGATCCATCGCTGCCTGCGAGCGACGGCCACGATGCAGACGGCCAGCACGATCGCCATCGCCGGGGTGGTGAAGAACAGATACCGCGGGTAGTAGAACGGATTGCTGAACGCCGAGTAGATCAGCGTGATGGCGGTCGGCACCACCATCCATGCCGCACAGATGATCAGCACTTGTCGGGTGCCACCATCCGCCTTCCGTCGACCCGTCGCGCGAATCGTCAGCGCAGCAACGAAGATGGCCGCCGCCACAACCGCGAACGGCACGCTGTTGTCGAAGTACTGGTGTTGCACGACGTCGAGGACGTTGTGCCAATTCAGCGGATAGATCCAGGCGACCTGGAAGCTCTGGCTGCGCGCGAACAGCAGCAACGGCGTCACGGCGCCGACCGCGACCGCCGACGTGATCGCCCACCGCAGCACGATCGGCTTCTGCCGCCGCAGCAGCGGTGTGACGACCGCGTAGGCCGGCACCAGCAAGATCAAGTAGATGTTGAGCAGTACCGACACGATCAGCGCCAGCGCGTAGAGCAGCCATAACCACCATCGGTTCCGGCGTATCGCGGTGACCAGCAACACGGTCAACCAGACTGCGGCCGCGGCCGTGAACGCGTAAGAACGTGCTTCGGCCGCCGCCCATGTGACGCGCGGCAGGATCGCGAACACGGCGCCCGCGCACACCGCGGTGGTTCGTGGCAAGAACTGTTTGCCGAAGACCACGACGCCGGCGGCCGCGACGCCGGCCGCCAGGCAGCTGGGTACCCGCGACCAGAACTCGGTCGGCGGGAAGATGGCGAACCAGCCGTGCATCATCAGGTAGTACAGGCCGTGCACGGCGTCGATGTGCCCCAGCAGGCGCCAGAGCTCAGGGACGGTACGGCTTGCGGAGGCCGAGATCGTCGCGCTCTCGTCGAACCACAGCGACGGGTGGCTGGCCCCGGCGGCGCCGATGGCAGCGGCCAGCACAGCGACCACAAGAGGGTCCAGCAGCCTGCCGGGTCGCCGGGTCGGCGAGTCACCCGCGACGACTGCGGTGGTGGGTTCAGCGATTGTCGTGGCAACCATGATGTGAGTCACTGTAAGGGTCTTCCGGTGAAGCTGCTTACCCGTCCGGCCTGCTCACGAACCATTTTGGCGGCCGAAACCGCATCCGGGTATCGGCGCGCCGCACTGCCGACGACCTAAAGATATTGCGGATCAACGGATTTCATCGAAATCGGCTTCAAGCGGCCGGCCCGTCGACGCAGCGAACGCCCCAGAGTGCGCTGCTCGCACCGTGAGCGGGGTCTCGTCAGTCGGAGTCGCCGTGTCCCAAATCCGTCCATCCATCTGCGGCGAAGCGTTACTGTCATGGGTTGGCGAAGCAACCGACACCTGGGAGGGTAAATGAGCGCCTATCGAACCGTGGTGGTAGGAACCGACGGCTCGGACTCGTCGCTACGCGCGGTGGAGAAGGCAGGCAGCATCGCCGGGGCGGACGCGAAGCTGATCGTCGCGACGGCGTACTTGCCGCAGCACGAAGACCCGCGGGCCGCCGACGCCCTGAAAGACGAGAGCTACAAGGTATCGGGCAGCGCCCCGATCTACGCGATCCTGCGCGAGGCGAGGGATCGGGCCAGCGCTGCGGGCGCCAAGAACATCGAAGAGCGTTCGATCGTCGGTGCCCCCGTCGACGCGCTGGTCGGACTCGCCGAGGAGGTCGGCGCCGATCTGCTGGTCGTCGGCAACGTCGGCCTGAGCACGATCGCCGGCCGACTGCTGGGATCGGTGCCCGCCAACGTGTCACGTCGCGCCAAGGTCGACGTGCTGATCGTGCACACCACCACGTAGACACCTCATCCGCTCGTCAACCTGGTGATCGACGCGGCGAAGTACGGGCCGTGGGCGCTGATCGCGGGCGGCTCGGAAGGGGTCGGAGCCGAATTCGCCCGGCTCCTGGCCGAGGCGGGCCTGAACCTGGTGCTGGTTGCCCGCACGACCGATTCATTGCAGCGGACAGCCGATCAGTGCCGCCGGCACGGCGCCGACATCCGCACCGTCCAAGCCGATCTGAGCGCCACCGATGCCTGCGCACGGATCGTCGCGGCCACGGCTGAGCTGCAGATCGGCCTGTTGATCGTGGTCGCGGGCGCGAATACGCACAGCTACGAGTTCCTCGACGGAGATCTCGCCGAATTCCAACGGGTCATCGACCTCAACGTGTCGACGCCGCTGGCGCTGGCGCATCACTACGGACAGGCCGATGCGCGCACGGCGCCGCGGCGGCATCGTGCTGCTCGGCTCGCTGGCCGGCTACCTCGGATCGGCTCGGCACACCGTTTACGGCGGCGTCAAAGCGTTCACCAGGATCTTCGCCGAGGGTCTCTGGCTGGAGCTGCGTGAGCACGGCGTCGACGTGCTGGAACTCGTGCTAGGGGTGACCCGGACGCCGGCGATGGAACGGGTCGGCCTGAACTTCGATGCGCCGGGCGTCGTCGTCGCCGAGCCCGCCGACGTGGCGCGCGAAGGTCTGGAGTGGCTCGGGCGCGGTCCGGTTCACATTGTCAGCGGCAACGAACAGATTGTGGCCATGCGCAGCGATCCCGATCGGGGTAAGGCCGTTCTGGGCGCTGACCGCGCGATGCGGCGGCTGTTGCAGCGGAAAGGAATGACCGATGACGGCGGAGGAGCGGATCGCGGCGCTGGAACAGCGGCTGCGCCGGGTTGAGGACGAGTTGGCCATCAGTCGCCTGCTGGCCTCGTATGGACCGCTGGTCGACGCCGGCGATGCCGACGCGGTCGCGGACTTGTGGGCGCCCGACGGCGAATACGACGTGGAGGGCTGGCACATGCAAAGCCGGGCCGACGTGGCTGACATGGTGCGGTCACCGGCACACCAGGGGCTGATCGGCGCCGGCTCCGCCCATTTCCTCGGCCCGGTATGTGTCGACGTCGACGGCGACGAGGCGGTCGCGGTGTGCGAGTCGATCCTGGTTCGGCACCACCACGACGACGGCGGCGGCTACCGGGTATGGCGGGCCGGCGCGAACCACATCGTGCTGCGGCGGACGGCCGACGGCTGGCGGATCGTCAAGCGCACCACCCGCGCGTTGAACGGCTCCGCCGCGGCACGCGAGCTGCTCGCGGCGGGCGTCCACGGGCGATCGGTATGAGCCGAACTCGAGGGCAAGGTCGCGCTCGTCACCGGCGGGGAGCGGGCATCGGCGAGGCCATCGCGCGTCGGTTCGCCGAAGTGGGCGCCAAAGTGGTTGTGGCCGAACGGGATACGCGTTCAGGCCAGACCGTCGCCGAGGCGATCGGCGGCCTGTTCGTACCGGTCGACGTCGCGGTGCGCGACCAAGTGGAAGACGCCGTCGCGCAAGCTGTTTCGGCGTACGGCTCAATCGACGTCGTGGTCAACAACGCCTGGGGCGGCGGATCGATGAGCCGGGTGGAGGACAAGACCGATCGGCAACTCAGCGACGGCATCGCGGTCGCGTACTACGGCCCGTTCTGGGCGATGCGGGCCGGCCCTGCCGCACATGCGGGAACGCGGCTGGGGCCGGGTCATCAACGTGTGCAGCCTCAACGGCGTCAACGCCCACATGGGCACCCTGGAATACAACGCGGCCAAAGAGGCGCTGCCAGCCCTGACCCGGACCGCCGCCAGGGAGTGGGCGCCGTACGGCGTGACGGTCAACGCCATCTGCCCGGCGGCCAAGAGCGCGGCGTTCCTGCGTGCGCTCGGCAGCAATCCGGACGTCGCGGCCTTCGCGGATTCGATGAACCCGATGGGCCGCATCGGGGATCCCTATCTCGACATCGCGCCGGTCGCGGTGTTCCTGGCCGGCGAAGGCTGCCGTTACCTGACCGGTAACACGTTGTTCGTCGACGGCGGCAGCCACATCAACGGGGTGGCCTGGACGCCGGACCTCGACGCCTAGGTCACGCGCTGGCGAGATCGTGGCGTTCCAGCCGGAACGTCCTGCTCAGCCGGTCCGGGCGCGTCGTGAGGGTCACCTCGACGGCGCCACCCGACGTGATGACGTAACGCTCCTCGACGTCGGGGCCGTCGTCGCGCCGCCGCACCGCCCGGCGCGGCAGGTCCTGGTCGTCGCTGAGGTCGGGATCGAACGCGAAGAACACCGGTTCATAGGGCGTGACGTCGCCGTCGGGATGGCCGTCGCGTAACCGGCTGCACTCGACGAAGCGGAAGTGGCCGAGGTTGTGCGCCGAGCGGTAGCGCCCGCGGTGACGACAGAGGCGGCTGGCCCGCGGCGGGCAGCGGACGATCCTTCTGGCAAGATCGGGTCGAAGACGACGTCCTCGCCCCCGACACGCCTCGCGGAAGACGCCGAAGTGCCGGGTGAAAGACGCTCGGAGAGGGCGAAGCCCGCCTCCCGATCCAGGAAGAGCGCCAGCCCCATGGCGGTCGCCGCGAACGGGTGCAGCGAGCGCTTGACCCGCTTCTCGTCGAACGTCGTGCGGAGCGGCGCGGGCAACGAGCGGGAAGCTCGCCGCCCCGCCGACCACGTAGATGCCCGCGAACATCCGACCAGGCGACGGGCCTCCGGCCGCCGGCGGGCGGGTCGCGCAAGCCGGCGACATCGCGGCGAGCGTCTTGTCCACCAGCGGCACACAGGCCGCGTAGACGTCGTCGACGGGGAGCGAGAACGGCGTCTGGCCGAGCGGCGTCGAGGTCGACGAGAAAGCGGCGGGTGTTCGGGCCGACCGCTTCCTTGCGGCTTGCGCACTCCTCGAGCAGGAGATCGCGCGCGCCGAGCGGGCCGGCTCGCGAGCGCGGCGCCTCTGCGAACCAGCCTGAGGATCGCCTCGTCGAAGTCGTCGCCGCCGAGTCGCTGGATGCCCTCGCTGAAGACGACCTCGTTCAACCGGCCCGTCATCTGCAGCAGCGACGCGTCGAACGTCCCGCCGCCGAGGTCGTAGATCAGCACGTACTCCCGCTTGGCGGTGATGGTCGAGCGGAACCGGTGGGCGTACTCGAAACCGGCCGCCGACGGCTCGTTGAGCAGAGCGGCCACGTCGAAGCCGGCCTGCGTGAAGGCATCCAGCGTCAGGAAGCGCTGCGCGCTGGACGCGTTGGCCGGCACGCTGATCGCGGCTTCGACTGGCTCGCCCGGCGCGACAGAGCGACGTTCGACCGATGCTGCAGGTCGCTTTTCAGCTGCGCGAGAAAACCCGCGAACAGGACTCGGCCAACCGGATAGCTGCGCCCCGCGAGCTCGACCGTGGACCGGGGCCGGCGTCGTTGAGCAGTCGTTTGAACGACCGCAGCGCGGACCAGCCTGGGTCGTGACGGACCGCGGCAGCGTCCAAACCGAAGCGCAACTCGCCGGCTTCGTTGGCGGCGATGATCGACGGGCAGGTGTCGACCCCGTCGAATGAGACCACCGGATAGTTGCCCGCGATCGACGACCGCGGCGACCGTGTGGGTTGTGCCGAAGTCGATGCCCAGCTTCATCGGCTAAGGGTAGGCGCTGCACCGCGTTTCGCGGCGACGAATCACCGACGGATTCGGGAGCACGAGGGAACAAGGTCCCGGCAGTTGCTGCTGTTAGGCCCTGTCGAGCGGGGCACAACGTGCGGTACGACAGATTCCTCACCGTCGGCATACCGCGAGGAGCAGCCGTGAGCGATACGGACGTCGAAAAGTGGGACGCCACCCTGACCGAACATGTCGTCGGGTTGACCCGGCCAATCGTCAAACGGTACTTCCGCTCTGCGGTGAGGGGTTTGGAAAACATCCCCGCGGGCGCTTGCCTTGTCGTGTCGAATCATTCGGGCGGCGTGGCGACTCCCGACATGTCGGTGTTCGCAGTCGCTTATTACGACACGTTCGGTTATCAGCGCCCGCTTTTCGCGCTCGGCCATGACTTGTTGTTCAAGGGTCCGGCCGCCGGGTTGCTCAAGCGCACCGGGGTGATCCGCGCGACCCGCGACAACGCGGCTCAAGCCTTGGCGGCCGGTGGGGTCGTGTTGGTCTTCCCGGGCGGTGACTACGACGCCTACCGGCCGACGATGTCGGAGAACGTCATCGGCTTCGGCGGTCGAACGGGCTACGTCAGCACTGCGCTCGAGGCCGGGGTGCCGATCGTCCCTTCGGTATCCATCGGGGGCCAGGAAAGCCAGCTCTACCTGACCAGAGGCCGGTGGCTGTCGCGCGCGGTTGGGCTCGCCGACATCGGTCGCAGGCTCACCAGGAGCGACATGCTGCCGATCTCGCTGGGTTTCCCGTTCGGGCTCAGCGTGCTGTTGCCGTTCAACTTGCCGTTGCCGACGAAGATTGTCACGCAGGTGCTTCCGTCGATCGACCTGGCCGCCGAGTTCGGCAACTATCCCACGGTCGAGCAGATCGACAGACGCGTGCGGTCGATCATGCAGAAGGCGCTGTGGGGGTTGGCGCGCAGGCGCCGTTTCCCCATCCTGGGCTGAGGCGAGCCAGCCGTCCTACGTCCCGCGTCTTACCAGCCGCGTTCGCGCCACTCGGCCAGGTGCGGCCGCTCGGCACCGAGCGTCGTGTCGTCACCGTGGCCGGGGTAGACGACGGTGGCGTCGTCGTAGACGTCGAACACCCGGGTCGTGACATCGTCGAGCAGCTGGTCGAAATCGCCGGGCTGCCAAGTCTTGCCGACTCCGCCGGGGAACAGGCAGTCGCCGGTGAACAGCTGGGTGACACCGCCGGTGGCCGGACCGTCGAGGGCCAGCGCGACCGATCCGGGCGTGTGCCCGCGCAGATGGATGACGTCGAACGTCAGCTCGCCGATCTGCACGGTGTCGCCGCCGGCCAGCAAGCGGTCCGGCTTGACCGGCAGCGGCTCGGCGTCGATCTCGTTGGCGGCGGTCGGCGCGCCGGTGGCCTCGGCGACGGCCTCCAGCGCCTGCCAATGGTCGAAGTGCTGGTGGCTGGTGACGATCAGCGACACGTTCGGGGCGTGGTTGCGCACCAGGTCGATCAGAACGTCGGCGTCGTTGGCGGCGTCGATCAGCAGTGTCTCCCCGGTCGCGGAACAGGTGACCAGGTAGGCGTTGTTGTCCATGGGGCCCACCGACGCCTTGAGGATCGTCACGCCCGGCAGCGTGCGGCGGGCCGCGGTACCGGTATCGACATGCCCGGTGTAGTTGTCATCCAGGACGGTCATACCAGTCACGGTAACTGGCCGACCGTCGCTTGTCGGTGGGGGCACATAGCATGGTGATGACGTGTGTGACGAGCTCGAGAGATAGAGACGTGAAAGAAACGCTGTGGCTGACCGCCTGATCGTGAAAGGTGCTCGCGAGCACAATCTGCGCAGTGTCGATCTTGATTTGCCACGCGACGCATTGATCGTCTTCACCGGCCTGTCCGGCTCCGGAAAGTCTTCGCTGGCGTTCGACACGATCTTCGCCGAGGGCCAGCGGCGCTACGTCGAATCGCTGTCGGCTTACGCCCGCCAATTCCTGGGGCAGATGGACAAGCCCGACGTCGATTTCATCGAGGGCCTTTCGCCGGCGGTGTCGATCGACCAGAAGTCGACGAACCGCAACCCGCGCTCGACCGTCGGAACCATCACCGAGGTGTACGACTACTTGCGACTGCTGTACGCGCGGGCCGGCACCCCGCACTGCCCGGTCTGTGGTGAGCGGATCGCGCGTCAGACGCCGCAGCAGATCGTCGACCAGGTGCTGGTGATGCCCGAGGGCACCCGCTTCCAGGTGCTCGCCCCGGTGGTCCGCACCCGCAAGGGCGAGTTCGCCGACCTGTTCGAGAAGCTCAACGCCCAGGGCTACAGCCGGGTCCGCGTCGACGGCGTGGTCCATTCGCTGACCGATCCGCCGAAGCTGAAGAAGCAGGAGAAGCACGACATCGAGGTCGTGGTGGACCGCTTGACTGTCAAAGCCAGCGCCAAGCAGCGACTCACCGATTCGGTGGAGACCGCGCTGAACCTCGCCGACGGCATCGTGGTGCTGGAGTTCGTCGACCACGACGCACGACGCCCGCAACCGCGAACAGCGGTTCTCCGAGAAACTGGCCTGCCCCAACGGGCACGCGCTGGCCGTCGACGACCTGGAGCCGCGGTCGTTCTCGTTCAACTCGCCGTACGGCGCGTGCCCGGAGTGCGTCGGATTGGGGATCCGCAAAGAGGTCGACCCCGAACTGGTGGTGCCCGACCCGGATCGCACGCTGGCCGAGGGCGCGGTCGCGCCGTGGTCGATGGGGCACACCTCGGAGTACTTCACCCGGATGCTGGCCAGCCTCGGCGAGGCGATGGGCTTCGACGTCGACACTCCGTGGCGCAAACTTCCGGCCAAGGCGCGCAAGGCGATTCTGGAGGGCTGCGACGAGCAGGTGCACGTCCGCTACCGCAACCGCTACGGCCGCACCCGGTCGTATTACGCCGACTTCGAAGGCGTGTTGGCGTTTCTGGAGCGCAAGCTGGATCAGACGGAATCCGAGCTGATGAAGGAGCGCTACGAGGGCTTCATGCGCGACGTGCCGTGCCCGGTATGTGAGGGAACCCGGCTCAAGCCGGAAATCCTCGCCGTCACCCTGACCGCCGGTGAGCGCGGTGCGAAATCGATCGCCGAGGTCTGCGAGCTGTCGATCGCGGACTGCTCGGATTTCTTGAACGACCTCACCCTCGGCACCCGCGAACAGGCGATCGCGGGACAGGTTCTCAAGGAAATCCAGTCGCGGCTGGGCTTTTTGCTCGACGTCGGCCTGGAATACCTGTCGCTGTCCCGAGCCGCGGGCACGCTATCCGGTGGCGAGGCGCAGCGGATCCGGCTGGCCACCCAGATCGGCTCCGGGCTGGTCGGCGTGCTTTATGTGCTCGACGAGCCCTCGATCGGTCTGCATCAGCGCGACAACCGTCGGCTCATCGAAACCCTCACTCGCTTAAGGAATCTGGGGAACACCCTGATCGTCGTCGAACACGACGAGGACACCATCGCGCATGCCGACTGGATTGTCGACATCGGTCCGGGCGCCGGCGAGCACGGCGGCCACATCGTGCACAGCGGCACCTACGCGGACTTGCTGACAAACACGGAGTCGATCACCGGCGCCTACCTGTCGGGCAAGGAAAGCATTGCCGCGCCGTCGATTCGGCGTCCGGTAAACAAGAACCGCCGGCTCACCGTCGTCGGCGCGAACGAGCACAACCTCCGCGGGATCGACGTGACGTTCCCCCTCGGCGTGCTGACTTCGGTGACCGGGGTGTCCGGTTCGGGCAAGTCGACACTGGTCAACGACATCCTGGCGGCCGTGCTGGCCAACCGGCTCAACGGCGCCCGGCAAGTGCCGGGCCGGCACACCCGGGTGACCGGCCTGGACAACCTGGACAAGCTGGTGCGCGTCGACCAGTCGCCGATCGGCCGCACGCCGCGGTCAAACCCGGCCACCTACACCGGGGTCTTCGACAAGATCCGCACCCTGTTCGCGGCGACCACCGAGGCCAAGGTCCGCGGCTACCAGCCGGGCCGGTTCTCGTTCAACGTCAAGGGTGGTCGCTGCGAGGCGTGCACCGGCGACGGCACCATCAAGATCGAGATGAACTTCCTGCCGGACGTGTATGTGCCCTGCGAGGTCTGTCAGGGCGCACGCTACAACCGGGAGACCTTGGAGGTGCATTACAAGGGCAAGACCATCTCCGAGGTGTTGGACATGTCGATCGAAGAGGCGGCGGAGTTCTTCCAGCCGATCACCGGCATCCACCGCTATCTCAAGACGCTGGTCGACGTCGGCCTCGGCTATGTGCGGCTGGGCCAGCCGGCGCCCACGCTGTCCGGCGGAGAGGCACAGCGCGTAAAGCTGGCGTCCGAGCTGCAGAAGCGGTCTACCGGGCGCACGATCTACATCCTCGACGAGCCCACCACCGGGCTGCACTTCGAGGACATCCGCAAGTTGCTGGACGTCATCAACGGCCTTGTCGACAAGGGCAATACGGTGATCGTCATCGAGCACAACCTGGACGTGATCAAGACCTCGGACTGGATCATCGACATGGGCCCCGAGGGCGGCGCCGGGGGTGGCACCATCGTCGCCGAGGGCACCCCGGAGGACGTCGCGGCAACACCGGAGAGCTACACCGGCAAGTTCCTTGCGGAGACACTGGTCGGCACCGCCGCACCGCCTCGTCGAACGACCAAGCGCCGCAAAGTCAGCGCCTAGCCGTCGGTGTCGTCGCGCATCGACTGACGGATTTGAGCCAGCCGTTCGGTGGCTGCGCGCTGCCGGGCTTCGTACTGTTCGTCGACGCTGCGGCCCTCGGGGCTCTCAGCATCCAATTCGGTTGCCCCGATTGACGTCTCGTACCGATCTTCAATTTTCTCGCGGACCGAATCAAACGTCGGCACGCCAGAAGTCGTGTAACCCGGATCTTCCGGCTCGTCAGGCACAGCTGTACGTTACCTGCCGACAGGCTCGGCGTGCCGCGTCGGCGCCGACTCGGGTGGCCAGGTGGACGGCAACGGGGTCCGTGCCACCCCGGGTGTGCCCAGTCGGCCGGCGAGCCAGGGCAACGCCTCAGCAAAGGCATTGCCGGCGAACGGCCAGTCGTGCTTTCCGGGCTGCGCGACGATCGCGCAGTTGATGCCGTTGGCACGGCCGAGTTCACACAACGACTCGGCCGCGACGGTTTGGTCGTTGACGGGGCGGGCGACGTCTTGCCCGCTCAGTCCTACTTCGCCGGTGCCGGTCACCGTGAGGCTGCGGTGATGCTTCGGCGGATTGCTCGACGAGATGTCGAACCAGCCCGAAACCCCTTTGTAGCGGCCATGTTTGGCGATGACGGTGGCCGGATCGAACGCGGCCCACGCATTGGCATTGCCGCCGAAGAGTCGGGCGATGGTCTGCGCCTTGGTGCCGGTTTCCGGGCCCATGTTGCCGGAGATGTCGACGAATGAGCTGAACAACTCCGGATGCATCACCGTGAGGTCGAGCGCGCAGGTCCCGCCCATGGACCACCCGACGATGCCCCAGTTCTCCGCGTCGGGGCTGACACCGAACTTTGAGACCATGTACGGCACCACGTCTTTGGTGAGGTGGTCGGCGGCGTTGCCGCGGCTGCCGTTGACGCACTCGGTGTCGTTGTTGAACGCCCCGCCGGAGTCGACGAAGACGAATACCGGCGCGTTGCCGCCGTGGGTGGTGGCCAAGTCGTCGATGGTCTTCACCGCATTGCCGGCGCGCAACCAGTCGGCGGGTGTGTTGAATTCGCCGCCGATCATCATCACGGTCGGCAGATGTGCCGTTGGCGAAGCGGAAAACCACGCCGGCGGTAGATAGACGAGCTCACCGCGATGTTTGAAATGCGACGCATCGTCGGGAATGGTCACCGCTACGACGCTGCCGTGCGCCGGCTGGATACCGGCGGCCGCCAGCGCGCTGACGCCCGCCGCATCGGTCTGGTACGGCAGTGGACCGGCGGTGAGCTGGTCCCATGCCGCCTGCACGGTAGGGAAGTAGCCGACCCACAGGTTGAGCGTGACTGTGGCGCTGAGCAGGCACAGCGGCACGGCCAGCAGCGAGGCGCTGCGCCGCCACCAGCGTGCACTGCGCCAGCCGAGGACCGCGACCGCGGCAGCGCCACCGGTGACGGCGATCCACCACCACAACGGTTGCGGGGCGGGGTCGTCCGCCAGACCCCGGTTGTCGATGTACCAGTGCGACCACCATGCCAGGGCTGCGCCGAGCAGCGCCGCCGCGGGCAGCGAGACCAGCCGCCATCGACGCGATCGCCAACCGACGGCCGCCAGCAGCACAGCCACCGAGACGACCTGAACCACACGGGGGACCCATCCGTGCATCAGGGACGTGTGGTTGTCGACCAGAACCGCAATCGCGAGGTTCGCCGTTGAACCTGTCACGCCACTCATTGTCGCCTTTTTTCGGGCCGTGAGCACGTGTTTTCCTCACCCAGATGCGCGGCGAGTTTTCGACCGGTTGGCTCAGCGTGGCTTCGCGAGCGGGAAGGGCAGCGTCTCGCGGATGCTGCGACCGGTGATGAGCATGACGACGCGGTCGACGCCCATCCCCATCCCGCCGGTCGGCGGCATTGCGTATTCCATCGCCTGCAGGAAGTCCTCGTCGAGCTCCATGGCTTCCAGATCACCGCCCGCGGCCAGCAGAGATTGCTCTTCGAGGCGGCGGCGCTGCTCGACGGGATCGGTCAGCTCGCTGTAGGCGGTGCCCAGCTCGATCCCCCCGGCCACCAGATCCCAGCGTTCGGCGACGCCGGCCTTGCTGCGATGCGGTCGGGTCAGCGGTGATACCGACAGCGGGAAGTCGATATAGAAGGTCGGTTGCTCGGTTCGGGCTTCGACCAGGTGCTCGTAGAGCTCCAGCACCACCGCTCCGGCGTCCCATCGAGCCAGGTAGGGGATTTGCGCAGCGTCCGACATCGTGCGCAGCTTGGTCAGGCTGGTCTCGGCGTCTATGTGCTCACCGAGCGCTTCGGACACCGCATCGTGCACGGTCTTCACCGGCCAGACACCGGAGATGTCGACCGCCTCCAAAGAATCCTCGCCGCCGCTGCCGGGCCGCATCACCACCTGAGCGCCGTTGGCGGCCTGAGCGGCGTTCTGGATCAGCTCCCGGCAGCCGTCGATCCAGGTCTTGTAGTCGGCGTGCGCCTGATACGCCTCCAGCAGCGTGAATTCCGGGTTGTGACTGAAGTCGACACCCTCGTTGCGGAAGGCCCGGCCGAGTTCGAACACCCGCTCCAGCCCACCGACGCAGAGCCGTTTGAGGTAGAGCTCGGGCGCGATCCGCAAATACAGGTCGAGGTCATAGCTGTTGATGTGCGTCATGAACGGGCGGGCAGTGGCGCCGCCGTGGACCTGCTGCAGGATCGGTGTTTCCACCTCGAGAAAACCCTTGGCGGTCAAGGTATCCCGAATGGCCCGCAAGACGCCGCTGCGGGCCTTGACCAGCTCGCGCGACTCGGCGTTGACCGCCAGGTCGACGTAGCGGCTGCGCACCCGCGCTTCGGGGTCGGTCAGGCCTTTCCACTTGTTCGGCAGCGGGCGCAGGCACTTGCCGATCAGTCGCCAACTGCGCACGATCAGCGACGGGGTCCCGGTCTTGCTGAATCCCATCCGCCCGGTCACCTCGATCAGGTCACCGAGATCGATGGCCTTGGTGAAATCGGCGGCGCGACCTTGCTCCAGAATCGAATTCTCCAGCAGCAGTTGAACGTCGGCCGACCAGTCGCGCAATTGCGCGAACAGCACACCGCCGAAATCCCGAATCCGCAGCACCCGTCCGGACACCGAGACAGTCGCCTGGTCGTCGATGCCGAGCGCCTGGGCGACCGTGTGACTGGGCGGCCGACCCACCGGATAGGCGTCGATGCCGTTGTCTTGCAGCGTCTTCAACTTCGACAGCCGAACACGCATCTGTTCTGGCAGGCGCCGGTCTCGGTCGTCGCCATCGCCGAAGTCTGCCTCCTGCAGCGCCGACACATCCGGTGCCGAGCCGTCGTGCTGCAGCAGCCCGGTCGCCAACAGTGTCGGCGGCACCGACGGGTGATGGCCGGTGTGCTGTTCGTCGCGCCGCGCGAACGGCAGTACCAGGAAACCCTCCGCGATCGACGAAGCGACGCCGACCCGCGGAACCATGCGGGCGTCTTCGTAGCAGGCGAAGCGCGGCACCCAGTCGGGCTGATACTTCATGTTCGAGCGGTACAGCGTCTCCAGCTGCCACCAGCGCGAGAAGAACAGCAGAAAGCCGCGCCACAGCCGCGCCACCGGACCGGCACCCAGTTGGGCGCCCTGTTCGAATGCGGACCGGAACATGGCGAAGTTCAACGAGATTCGACTGATGCCGATGCGTTCGGCGTGCAGAGCGAGTTCGCTGACCATCAGCTCGATGGTGCCGTTGGGGGACTGCGGTGAGCGGCGCATCAGGTCCAGCGAAACCCCGTTGCGCCCCCACGGCACCAGCGACAACATCGCCGCCACCGTCTCGTCGGTGGAAATGGCTTCGACCAGCAGGCAGTCACCGTCGGCCGGATCGCCTAGCCGGCCCAGCGCCATCGAGAAACCACGCTCGGACTCGCTGTCCCGCCAGGCATCCGCCCGTTCAGTTACCTTCGCCATTTCGCCGGGCTCGATGTCGTGGTGCCGTCGAACGCGCACCGTCAGCCCGGCGCGACGCGCCCGCGTCACCGCCTGGCGTACCCCGCGCATCTCTCTGCCGGACAACCCGAACTGGGACGTGTGCAGAATCGCTTCGTCACCGAGTTCCAGCGCGTTCAGGCCGGCTTCGCGAAATGCCTTGGCCCCGGCCGAACTTGCCCCCATATTGCCCGGCGTCCAGCCGTAGGACTGGCACAGCGCCAGCCAGGCGTCGATGGCCTGGCGCCATGCCCGTGGGTCACCGATCGGATCCCCACTGGCCAGGCAGACTCCGAGCTCGACGCGGTAGGTGATCGCCGCGCGGCCGCTCGGCGCGAAAACCACCGACTTGTCGCGGCGCGTCGCGAAATAGCCGAGCGAGTCGTTCTTGCCCCACAATTCAAGCAATCCGCGGATCGCGGACTCGTCCTCGCCGGTGAGCGCGTTCTCTGCCCGTTGCGACTGGAACAGCACGACCACGGCGGCGATCAACGCCATCGCGCTGAACAAACCGAACAACGCGTTGAGGAAGATCGGTGGTCGGCCGCTGAACGACGCAGGAGGGGCGACGGCGAATCCGACGACCCGGTTCACCACATAAAACAGCCGGTCGTCGACGGCCAGTGAGCGGGGGAACATCTCGATCAGAGTCCACGACAGCGCGATGCCGACCGCCCATCCGGCCAACAGCACCCCGGCAGCCTTGAACAGCGCGCCCTGGCGGACCTTGGCCCAGAATTCCCGGTACGCCAGGATGAGCACCACCAATACAGCGAGATGCAGACCGAGCCCGAGCGTCTCGCCGAAGGCCCTGGCCGGGCTGACGTGATCTGCTGTCAGACCCGCGACATTCAGCCCCGCGGCGATCAGCACGTTGAAGGTCAGCACCCACCAGGCGATGCGTTTGCGCGCGGTGAGCGCGCCTGCCAGCAACGCGAGCACGAAGGACCACGCGAAGCTGGTGTCGGGGAAGTTGAACACGTAGTCGTTGATGAACTCACGCGGTTCCCTGATAACCCACCGGATCACCGGCGACACGCTGGCGATCAGCGACAGCGTGGCGATGACGCCGACAGTCCAGCCGGCAGCTGCGGGCACCCAGCGAAGCCGGGAACTCGACCGGCTTAGCGGGCGAGACGCAGTGAGGGTCACAGACCGCGAGGATATTCGCAGTTGCTATGGAATGCCTATGCAAGGCGGACATTGGGATTGCTCGTGTCGGTGCCCCGAGCACCGGGCCTGCGCCCGCGTCCATGGCTGGAATTCCGGCGATGGCGTCATCACTGGTAAACTCCTCTTCGCGACCGTCTCCGGTGAACACCAGAGACAGCAAGTGGAGACCCACTCCCACCGTTGGCCGAGAGCGGCTCAACGGTCCGGTCACCGGAACATCAACTGTTCCGGTTCTGCATTGCGCAGGCGGCTTCTGCCGTGATCGGTCGGCACCGGGCCCTGCTTAAGCAGGGCTTTTTTGCTGATGGCGTGTTCTCCACCGCTGACTCCGGACCGAACAGGTGGCGGTGGCTATGGAATGAAACAGCCCGGCGACGAGGCCGGGCCAACAAGCCTAGGGAGGCCCCATCAGCACTGAGACCCGTGTCAACGAACGCATCCGCGTACCTGAAGTCCGCCTGATCGGACCAGGGGGTGAGCAGGTAGGCATTGTGCGTATCGAAGACGCCCTTCGCGTCGCTGCGGATGCCGATCTCGACCTTGTCGAAGTTGCCCCGGATGCCAGACCACCGGTCTGCAAGATCATGGACTACGGCAAGTTCAAATACGAGGCGGCGCAGAAGGCGCGTGAGTCTCGTAAGAACCAGCAGCAGACCGTCGTCAAAGAACAGAAGTTGCGACCCAAGATCGACGATCACGACTATGCGACCAAAAAGGGTCACGTGATCCGATTCTTGGAAGCGGGAGCGAAAGTCAAGGTGACCATCATGTTCCGTGGACGCGAGCAGTCGCGGCCCGAACTGGGTTATCGGCTGCTGCAACGCCTGGGCGCCGACGTCGCCGACTACGGATTCGTCGAGACCTCGGCCAAGCAGGACGGACGCAACATGACGATGGTGCTGGCACCGCACCGCGGTGCGAAGACCCGTGCCCGTGCGGCCGAAGATGCCGCCGGCCCCACCCAGCAGGCCGCACCCAAAAGCGACACCGAACCGTCGCCGAACTGACACATAGGACAGAGGACACATGCCCAAAGCCAAGACCCACAGCGGAGCGTCGAAACGATTCCGTCGCACCGGAACCGGGAAGATCGTCCGCGAGAAAGCCGGCCGCCGCCACCTGCTGGAGCACAAGCCGACCAAGCGGACGCGCCGACTGGATGGACGGACCGTCGTGTCGGCAAACGACACCAAGCGGATCAACAAAATGCTGAACGGCTGACCGGCGACCGATCGAGCGCCGGAACACCACTACGTCCACCCGAACGAATAGGAATACTCCATGGCACGCGTAAAGCGGGCAGTCAACGCCCACAAGAAGCGCCGCACCATTCTGAAGGCTTCCAAAGGCTATCGCGGCCAGCGGTCCCGCCTCTACCGCAAAGCCAAAGAGCAGCAGCTGCATTCACTGACCTACGCCTACCGCGACCGTCGCGCGCGCAAGGGTGAGTTCCGCAAGTTGTGGATCTCGAGGATCAACGCGGCAGCCCGCGCCAACGACATCACCTACAACCGGCTGATCCAGGGTCTCAAGGCTGCCGGCGTCGAGGTCGACCGCAAGAACCTGTCCGAAATCGCGATCAGTGATCCCGCGGCGTTCACCGCGCTCGTTGAGGTCGCGCGCGCCGCACTGCCCGACGACGTCAACGCGCCGTCCGGAGAGGCCGCCTAGCGCGTACTGGCGGCCCGGTGCTCACCGAACGATCGGCCCGGGTGGTTGCGGCCGTCAAACTGCATCGACAGGTCGCCCGGCGCCGTTCGCAGCGTTTTCTGGTGGAGGGCGCCAACCTGGTCGGGGCCGCCTCGCGGCGCGGGCTGGTCCGCGACATTTTCGTCACCGAAGCGGCAGAGCAGAGGTTCGCCGCGCTGCTGGCGAGCCACACCGCGATGGTCCACCCGATTACCGAACGGGCTGCAAAAGCGTTGTCGGACACCGTGACTCCGGCAGGCTTGATCGCGGTGTGCGAGTTGCCCTCGACTGGCTTGGCGGACGTGCTGGCCGGCGCGCCCCGGCTGGTCGCGGTCGGCGTCGAGATCGGCGAACCCGGCAATGCGGGCACCTTGATCCGCATCGCCGACGCGATGGGCGCCGCCGCAGTGGTTTTCGCCGGCCACAGCGTCGACCCGTACAACGGCAAGTGCTTGCGCGCTTCGGCAGGCAGCATTTTCACGGTGCCCGTTGTCGTCGAGCAGGATGCGGGTGCGACAGTCACCGTCCTGCAGGCTGCCGGATTGCAGGTTCTGGCCACCACCGTGGACGGTGAAGTGTCGCTCGAGGACGCCGAGCTCGCCGCACCGACGGCATGGCTGTTCGGAGCCGAGGCGCACGGTCTGTCGACTGAGCTGACCGAACGTGCCGACACGCGAGTGACCATTCCGATGGCAGGTGGCGCGCAAAGCCTGAATGTTGCTGCAGCAGCGGCGATTTGCCTCTACCAGAGCTCGCGGGCTCAGGCCTGATCGCTAGGCGGCCTTACGCGGCTTTTTTGGGGCCCCAGGCGGATCGCAGACCGGCCAATGAAAACGTGGTGTGCACCAGCGAACCGGCGCGCTCGATGATGGATTTGCGCGGCGGGAAGTAATGCATCGGCAGCCCGCGGCGATCCGACGGCGGGGCCATGAAGCTCGGCGCTTCGACCAGCGGCGCATCGGCAGAGGCCCGCCCGCCGGCGCGACGATAGGCGGCCAACGCCCGCGGGTGTAGACGGATCTCATCGGGGACGGCGAGGAACGCCAGTTCCACCACCTTGCCGAACAGCCGGAGCACGACCTCGTCGCTCGGTGTCCAACGCATACCGGCCTTTTCGCGCACCGACGGCTCGAACAGTCCGGCCGCGATCCAGCGTTGGCCGGTGACAAGCGGCTTGAACAGCTGGTCCCACACCGGGGTGGGCATCATCACGAATTTCGGCTTCGGGATGCGTATTTGGAAGATGTCCAGGGTGGCCTGATTGATCTCCAGCTCGTCGCGACAGACCCGTTGCCAGTACTCCTGGAACTCCTCCCACGACGCGGGCACCGGCCGCATGCTCATCCCGTACATCCGGTACCACTGCACGTGTTCGTCGAACAGCTGATGCTTTTCGGCCTCGGTCAAACCTCCGCAGAAATACTCGGCCACCTTGATCACCAGCATGAAGAACGTCGCGTGCGCCCAGTAAAACGTCTCGGGGTTCAGCGCGTGGTAACGGCGGCCGGTGCCGTCGACACCCTTGATGGTGCGGTGGTACTGCTTGATCTGCGCGCCGGTCTCCGCGGCTCTGTTGCCGTCGTAGACGACGCCCATGATCGGATACACCGAGCGCGCCACCCGCTGCAGCGGCTCGCGTAACAGGATCGAATGTTCCTCGACCCCCGCGCCCAACTCCGGATACATGTTCTGGATCGCGCCGATCCACACGCCCATCATCCCGGTGCGCAGGTCCCCGAAGTACTTCCAGGTCAGCGAGTCCGGGCCCAGCGGGTGCGGACCCTCGTCAGCGTGTTCGGCCGGCTCGCGCGAAGCCGAAGCCCGCGATGACGGCATTGGCACCGTCGTCACTGTCATCACAACCTCCTGGTCACAATGGGCGATGATGAGACCACGATAATGTTGACAACACGCGTTGTCTACGATTTGCGGGCGTGCCGCGGCGTCCCGTTACCGAGTGTCGATACGCGCGTCGTAACCCCGTGATCAGGCGGTTCGTCGGAGAGAGTGTCGGACACCACCACAGCGGCCGTTGCCGGTCTCTCCGAACACGACCTACCCTGGGCGTTGTGGAACTCGGGCCCGATCTGGCGTCCGGCGAGCCCGAGCAAACGGTGACCACGCCGGACCCGCCTGATTCGCGACAACGTTCGTCAGCGTCGTTGCGTAACGCGGCGGACTGGTTGCGCAGCACCAACCAGAGCCCCGGCCTGATCGGGCTGGTGCGCAAAGCCCGTCGCGCCTTGCCCGGCGATCCCGATTTCGGAGACCCGCTGTCGATGGCCGGTGACGGCGGACCCCGCGCCGCCGCCCGTGCGGCCGGTCGGCTGCTGGGCGAGCGGGGCGGAGCATCCCGTGAAGTCGGTCTGGGCGCGCTGCAGATGTGGCAGGCGTTGACCGAATCGGTCTCCCGGCGCCCGGCGAATCCGGAAGTCACGCTGGTGTTCACCGACCTGGTGAACTTTTCGACCTGGTCGTTGCATGCCGGCGACGAGGCCACACTCAAGCTCCTGCGTCGCGTGGCACGCGCCATCGAGCCGCCGCTGCTGGACGCGGGCGGCCACATCGTGAAGCGAATGGGCGACGGCACCATGGCGGTGTTCTCCGACCCCCTGGTCGCCGTCGGCGCGGTCCTGGAAGCCAAGCGGGCGCTGAAATCGGTCGAGGTCGACGGGTACAAGCCGCGGATGCGGGTCGGCATTCACACCGGGCGCCCGCAACGGTTGGCCGCCGACTGGCTCGGCGTGGACGTCAATGTCGCCGCGCGGGTGATGGAACGGGCCACCCGGGGCGGAGTGATGGTGTCCGGCGCCACATTGGACCGCCTTGCACAAGACGATTTGGACACACTGGGAGTCGCCGCCAAGCGGGTGCACCGCCCGGTTTTCTCGCCTAAAACCCCAGGTCTACCGGCCGATTTAGCCATCTATCGGCTCAAGCCGTCCAGAGAAACTGTCAGGGACTTGTCAGGTTTGGACAGCCCGGATGATGACGACCCGCAGGCATAGTAGATGGCGATGATATTGCGGACCCTGTCGCGGCTGTCGCGCGTGCGGATCACCCTGGGCTATGCGGCCTTGTTGGTGGGCGTCAGCATGGCCCTGGTCGAGCTCGGCCCGCGGGTACGCGCACGGGTGATCGCGCAGTCGAGTACCAACCTGCACAACCTCGCGCAGGGCCACCTGGCCACCTTGCTCGGCAGCGCGTTCGTCACCGACGCCGGTCCGATGTATTTCTGGCTGCCGTGCCTGGTGTGCCTGCTGGCCCTGGCCGAACTGATCTGGCGGAGCGGACGGCTGGCCATCGTGTTCGTGACCGGCCATATCGGCGCGACGCTGTTGGTCGCCTGCGGCCTGACCGCGGCGATCAAGCTGCATTGGTTGCCGCTGTCGATCTCGCGGGCGAGCGACGTCGGGGTGAGCTACGGCGCCGTGGCGGTGCTGGGCGCGCTCACGGCGGCGATACCGGCCCGGTGGCGGGCGGCCTGGATCGGTTGGTGGGTGCCGGTCGGCATGGCGGCCGCCGCGCTGGGCGAAGATTTCACCGACGTCGGGCACACCGTCGCGTTGATGCTCGGCCTGCTGGTCTCGACCCGGTTGACCGGCCCGGCCCGCTGGACGCGGGTGCGTCTCGCGTTGCTCGCCGTCTCCTCGATCTTCGGGTTCTTGATGCTGGCGCACGGCACTTGGTCCATGTTGGGTGCCGCGGCCGTCGGCGCACTGGGCGCTGTGGCCGCTGAATGGCTCGCTCGCTCGCGCGAGACACGCCGGCGGCCCGAACTGGCCGCGCTGTCGCCGGAACCCGCGCTCAACGCCTGAGGCAGTTGCTACGGCACCGCCGGTGAGTACAGCCAGGCATCCCACAGGGGCGCCAGCGACTCGTCGCAGTAGCCGGCGGCCAGCGTGGTGAAATCGTCGGTGACGACGCTGGCGTGGCTGTACCGCGTCGTCCAATCCTTGAGCAGTGCAAAGAATTTCTGGTCACCCAGACGTCGTCGCAGAACGTGCAGGGTCAGCGCGCCGCGTTTGTAGACGCGGTCGTCGAACATGTTGCGCGGCCCGGGATCGGTCAGCAGCAGGTCCTGCGGTGCTCTGCGCAGTTTCGCGTGGTAGTCGCGAGCCAGGTCGTCGGCGCTGGATCCGCCGCTGTGCTCTGACCACAACCACTCCGCGTAGCAGGCGAATCCCTCGTGCAGCCAGATGTCGCGCCACTGCCGCACTGTCACCGAGTTGCCGAACCACTGGTGGGCCAGCTCATGGGCGACGAGGCGCTCACTGGCCCGCGAGCCGTCGCAGTGGTTGGCCCCGAAGATCGAAACCCCTTGCGCCTCAAGGGGAATGTCCAGCGCATCGTCGGTGACGACGACGGCGTAGCCGTTCACCAGCGGATAAGGACCGAACAGATCGACGAACAGCTCCATCATCTCGGGCTGACGGGCGAAGTCGTGTTCGAAGTTATGCCGCAGCCGCTCGGGTACTGCGGCATGCATCGGCACGGGTGCCGCGGTCATCTCGACCGCCTCGTACATCCCGATCTGCAGGGTGACGAGATAGGTCGATGTCGGTTCAGGCTGTTCGTAGGTCCAGATCGTTTGCGCGGCCCGGCGTCGCCGCGACGCCAGCTTGCCGTTGGCGACCACCCGGTACGGATTGTCGACGGCGATCCGGATGTGAAAAGACGCCTTGGCGCTGGGATGGTCGTCGCAGGGGAACCACGACGCCGCGCCGTTGGGCTGTCCGGCGACCAGTGCGCCGTTGGTCAGTTCCTCGAAGCCGACGTCTCCCCACAACGATCGGATGGGCCGCGGTGCACCGCGGTAGTGCACCACGATCGACATCGCCGCTCCGGACGCCAGCGTCGACGACAACCGAACGCGCAATTTGCGCTCGCGACAGTCGAAGTGGGCTGCCCGCTTGCCGTTCACCAGCACCTTCGACACCGCCATCGCGTCGGACAGGTCGAGGGTGAACGCCGTCAATTCGGTCAGCGCCGCCGCGGTGATCGTCGCGGATCCCGACAGCCGATTGATGGCGACCTTGTATTCCAGGTCCAGCTCATAGCGCGACACCCGGTAACCGAAATTACCGTTCTTCGGCAGGTAGGGGTCGATCACCGGCTGCGGCGCGCTCGTCGAAACTTTGCGGGGCGCTGCCTTTTTGGTAGTTGACTTCACGCCGCGGTGTCCTCGGCGCCGCGCCCGGACTTCTTACCGGCCTTGTCCCGTGCGACGTCCTTCCATGGCCGGATCGGGTTGCCCTGCCAGCGCGTCGATCGGGGGACCTCGTCGCCGCGCACCACCAGCGACGCCGGGCCGACCGTCACGCCCGCGCCGAGCCGGGCCGACGGCAACGCGACGCCGTGTGGGCCCAGCGTCGACCCGGGTTCCAGCACGACGGCGTCCATCCGCATGATTCTGTCGTGGAACAGGTGTGTCTGCACGACGCAGCCACGGTTGACGGTGCTGCCGCTGCCCAGCGTGACGAGATCAGCCTCGGGCAGCCAATAGCTTTCGCACCACGCGCCGCGGCCGACTTTGGCCCCCAGTGCACGCAGCCACACGTTCAGCGCCGGTGTCCCACTGGCCGCGCGGGCGAACCACGGAGCCGCGACCGTCTCCACGACGGTGTCGGCGAGCTCATTGCGCCACACGAACGACGACCACAGCGGGAACTCGCCGGCCCGAATTCGGCCGACCAGAAGCCATTTCGCGGCGACCGTCACAACGGCGGCGATGCCGCCCGCGGCCAGCAGCACCAGCCCGCCGCACAGCGCCGCACACCAGATGCCGAAAATCCTTGCCAGGGCTTGTAATACACCGAGCACCGCGAGCCCGATCGCGACGGTCACCATCATCGGCACCAGCCGCCACGACTCCACGGTCGCCCGCATCGCTTTCAACCGCCACGGCGGCGCATAAGTGCGGGCGGCGTCAGCCTCGGCGGGACGCCTGCGCAGCCGCATCGGCGGGCTGCCCAGCCACGACGAACCGCGTTTGGCCTTGGCGGGCGCCGCCGACAGCACTGCGACGAGTCCGTCATCGGGCACGCGGCGACCCGGCTGGGTGATGCCGGAGTTGCCCAGGAACGCGCGCCTGCCGACCGTCGTGGTGGCCGCGTAGATCCAGCCGCCGCCCAGCTCATAGGACGCGACCATGGTGTCGTCGGCCAGGAATGCGCCGTCCTCGATCACGGTGAACTTGGGGATGAGCAACACCGTCGAGATCTCGGTGCCGCGCCCGACCTTGGCGCCCAGCAGCCGCAGCCAGGCCGGTGTCAGCAGGCTTGCGTACAACGGGAACAGGTAGTTGCGCGCGCCGTCCATCAGCCGCTCGGTCGACCACAGCTGCCAGCCGCCGCGACTGCGCACCGGGTGGTAACCCTCCCGCAGCCCGATCGACAGCAATCGCACCGCGACGACGGTCAGCAGCGCATAGACCGCCAAGGCGGCGACCGTCGCGACCGGAGTCCACAGCAGCGCGGGCAGAACCGCCTCGGACAGCCGGCGAGTGTGATGGACGGCTACGCCGATCACCGCGAGGCATGTCGCCAGTCCGATCAGCGGCAGAGCGGCCAGCACTACCGAGGTCAGTGCATACGCCGCAACCCAGTGGGTCTTGCGCGCCGGCCGTTCGTCGGGCCACGGGTGGTTCACCCGACCGGATTTCACCGCGGGCGAACCCTTCCAGTACTGGCGGCTTTTGACTTTCCCGATGACCCCCGAGCCGGGAGCGACGTCGGCGTTCTTGCCGACAGTGGCGCCGGGCAACAGCGTCGTCCGCGCTCCGATGGTCGCGTCATTGCCGATGGAGATGGCGCCGACGTGGAACGCGTCGCCGTCGATCCAGTGTCCGGACAAGTCCACCTCGGGCTCGACGGCGCTGCGGTGGCCCAGCGTCAGCAACCCGGTGACCGGCGGCATCGAGTGCAGATCGACCCCCATGCCGACATCGGCGCCCAGCGCTCGCGCGTAGTACACCAGCCACGGCGCGCCGGCCAGATTCTCGGCGCCGCTGGCCTCGGCGAGCCGCTCGGCCAGCCACACCCGCAGATGCACCGACCCGCCGCGTGGGTAGGTGCCCGGCTGCACGTTCGGCAGCAACGACCGTGCGGCCAGCACGGCGATGGTCATCCGGCCCAGCGGTGTGACGAACACGACGAACGCCGCCCCGACCACCCACCAGTTCACCGCGACGGTCCACGGCACCAGATGCAGCCAGCGCGCGACGTTGTTGCCCACCGCCAACCATGTCACCCACGCCCATGCCGTCAACGTCGCCAACGGCAGCGCCAGCACGGTCTGCGTGAGCTGCGCCAGCCGCGGGGTCGGCCGCACGACACGCTCGGTGACCTGCGGCGGGGGATCGAGCTCGTCGAGAAAGCCGGCGAGCGAGCCCAGGCGCGGGTGGTCGTACAGGTCGGCGACGGTGACCTGCGGATACCGCTGCCGCAACGCGGCGACCAGCTGCGCCGCGGTGAGCGAGCCGCCGCCGAGGGCGAAGAAGTCGGCTTCCGGGCCCGTCACTGAACCGGTTTCGAAGGCCCCGAGCATGTCGCGCCACAATCCGGCCAGCCAACCCGTCGTGCCGCTGAGGCTGTCAGGCTCGGTGTCCGAGCCGCCCGGCGGCGGCCAGGGCAGCGCCGCGCGGTCGACCTTGCCCGATGTGCGGGTCGGCAGCTCGTCGACCAGGACAAGCCGCGGCACCAACGCAGCGGGCAGGCGTTCGGCGAGCTGAGCGCGCGCGGCGGCCATGTCGAATTCCGGGTCGGCGCTGACGACGTAGCCCACCAGCACCGGTGTGCCCGCAGCGGTCCGGCGAACCGCCGCGGCGCCACCGCTGACTCCGGCCAGGTGCACCAACGCCGAGTCCACCTCGCCCAGCTCGATGCGACGGCCCCCGACCTTGACCTGATCGTCGGCGCGGCCGCAGAAGATGAGGCCCTCGTTGTCCAACCGCACCAGGTCGCCGCTGCGGTAGGCCCGTCGCCAGCCCAGCGTCTCCATCGGGGCGTACTTCTCGTCGTCCTTGTCCTTGTCGAGGTAGCGGGCCAGCCCCACGCCGCCGATCACCAGCTCACCCATCGACCCGTGACTCACCGGCCGGCCGTCGGCGTCGACGACGGCCAGATCCCAGCCGGGCAGGGGCAGACCGATGCGCACCGGGCCGTCGCCGTCGAGCCGGGCCGCGCAGGCGACCACCGTCGCCTCGGTGGGCCCGTAGGTGTTCCACACCTCCCGACCCTCGACGGCCAGCCGCGCGGCCAGCTCCGGGGGACAGGCTTCACCGCCGAAGATCAACAGCCGCACCGCTTCCAGCGCCTCGGCCGGCCAGAGCGCGGCGAGTGTCGGCACCGTCGACACCACGGTGACGTCCCGGGTGACCAGCCAGGGACCCAGGTCCATGCCGCTGCGTACCAGCGATCGCGGCGCCGGGACCAGGCAGGCGCCGTGCCGCCAGGCCAGCCACATCTCCTCGCACGACGCGTCGAACGCCACCGACAACCCGGCCAGCACCCGATCGCCCGGCCCAATTGGGTTGTCCTGCAGAAACATCTGTGCTTCAGCATCGACGAACGCGGCCGCGCTGCGGTGCGTGACGGCGACCCCCTTGGGCGTGCCCGTCGATCCCGAGGTGAAGATGATCCAAGCGTCGTCACGGGTCAACGGCGCACCGGCTCGCCAGCCACGCGACGAGCCCGGGCCGCGCGTCATGCCGACTTCGGTGAGAACAGCGACGACATTGGCCTCGGTGAACACCAACTCGGCGCGTTCGTCGGGGTCGTCGGCGTCGACCGGGACGTACGCCGCGCCCGTGGCCAGTGTCGCGAGGATCGCCTCGTACAGGGCGAAGCTGCCTGACGGCATGCGGATGCCGATCCGGTCGCCACGACCGATGCCGCGCGCGGCCAGCCACGCGACGCTGGCTTCGATGTCGCTGATCAGCTCGCTGTAGGTGAGCTGCACGGTGCCGTCGTCGATCGCCGCGGCCTCGGGATAGCACGCGGCGGTCTCATACAGGATGTCGATCAGGGTGCGCGGGCCCGACGCGCGCGGCGACAGCAGGAACTGCGCCGGCACGCGATCGGGAGCCTGAGGCATCGCCACCTGTACGAAAATACTCAAGCCGGGCCGTTGTGACGGCGGGCGCGCGGACCGGCGGGTGCGAAAACTCCGCTGACGGCATCGGATCGTCGGCGATGTGACCACATATGATCGGCTCTTGCGTGTCACGCTGTGCCGCGCCTCGCCAAATGCCCTCACCCCGACAAGGAGAGCCGTCGCGTGGCTGACCAAGCCGTCGACCTGTCGCAGGAGGCGTTGACCGCCGCGGTCGACGCAGCGCGGGAAGCCTTCGCGGCCGCGACCGACCTGGACGCGCTGGCTCGTGCCAAGACTGAGCACCTCGGTGACCGCTCACCGGTGGCGTTGGCGCGCCAAGCGCTGGCCACGGTGCCCAAGGCCGACCGCGCCGACACCGGCCGGCGGGTGAACAGCTCGCGAGGTGATGTCCAGCAGGCCTACGACGAGAGGCTGGCGGCGCTGCGCGCCGAGCGGGACGCGGCGGTGCTGATCGCCGAGCGCATCGACGTGACGTTGCCGTCGACTCGGCGGCCGACCGGTGCGCGCCATCCGATCACGATTCTCGGTGAGCACATCGCCGACACGTTCATCGCGATGGGATGGGAGTTGGCGGAGGGCCCCGAAGTCGAAAGCGAACAATTCAACTTCGATGCGCTGAACTTCCCCGCCGATCACCCGGCGCGCAGCGAGCAGGACACCTTCTATATCGCGCCGGACGGTTCCCGGCAGCTCTTGCGCACCCATACGTCGCCGGTACAGGTGCGCACCCTGCTGGCCCGCGAGTTGCCGGTCTACGTCATCTCGATCGGCCGCACCTTCCGGACCGACGAACTCGACGCCACCCACACGCCGGTCTTCCATCAGGTCGAGGGGCTGGCGGTGGATCGCGGCCTGTCGATGGCCCATCTGCGGGGAACCCTCGACGCATTCGCGCGTGCCGAATTCGGACCGCAGGCGCGCACCAGGATTCGCCCGCACTTCTTCCCGTTCACCGAGCCGTCGGCCGAAGTCGACGTGTGGTTCGAGAACAAGAAGGGCGGCGCCGGCTGGGTCGAGTGGGGTGGCTGCGGGATGGTCAACCCGAATGTGTTGCGCGCCGCCGGCATTGACCCGCAAGAGTATTCGGGGTTTGCGTTCGGCATGGGACTGGAACGCACTCTGCAGTTCCGCAATGGCATCCCGGACATGCGCGACATGGTCGAGGGCGACGTCCGGTTCTCGTTGCCGTTCGGGGTGGGTGCCTGATGCGCGTGCCCTACAGCTTGCTGCGTGAGGTCGTCCGCGTCGGCGCTCCCGACTGGGACGCGACGCCCGCCGATCTCGAGCAGGCGTTGGTGCGCATCGGCCACGAGGTCGAAGAGGTCATCACGCTCGGCCCGGTCGATGGTCCGCTGACGGTGGGACGCGTCGTCGCGATCGACGAGCTCACCGAGTTCAAGAAATCCATCCGCGCGTGCAGGGTCGACCTCGGCGACGAGAAGCCTCGCGAGATCGTCTGCGGCGCAACGAACTTCGTGGTCGGCGATCTGGTGGTGGTGGCGCTGCCCGGCACCACGCTGCCCGGCGGATTCCACATCGCCACACGCAAAACCTACGGCCACACCTCCGACGGGATGATCTGCTCGGCTGCCGAACTCGGTTTGGCCGCCGACCATTCCGGCATCCTGGTGCTGCCGCCGGGGACCGCCGAGCCCGGCGCCGGTGGCGTCGAGGTCCTCGGTCTCGACGATGTGGTCTTCGATCTGGCTGTCACCCCGGACCGGGGCTACTGCATGTCGGTGCGCGGGTTGGCCCGTGAGGTCGCCTGCGCCTACGACCTCGACTTCGTCGACCCGGCCACCATTCCTGAGCTTCCCAGCGAGGGGGAGGCCTGGCCGTTGACGGTGGAACCCGAGACCGGCGTGCGGCGGTTTGCGCTGCGCCCGGTGACCGGCATCGACCCGGCAACGGTGTCACCGTGGTGGTTACAGCGCCGGCTGTTGCTCAGCGGAATCCGGGCCATTTCGCCCGCGGTCGACGTGACGAACTACGTGATGCTGGAGCTGGGTCATCCGATGCACGCCCACGACCTCAAGCGGATCACCGGCGGCTTCGCTGTGCGGTTCGCCCGGCCCGGCGAGACGGTCGTGACGCTCGATGACATCGAGCGTCGGCTCGATCCGGCCGACGTCCTGATCGCCGACGATGTGGCGACGGCGGCGATCGGCGGCGTGATGGGTTCGGGCAGCACCGAAATGCGCGCCGACTCAACCGATGTGCTGCTGGAGGCCGCGGTGTGGGACCCGGCCGCGGTCTCGCGCACCGCCCGTCGGCTGCGACTGCCCAGCGAAGCCGCACGTCGTTACGAGCGGGACATCGACCCGGCCATCTCGGTGGCCGCGCTGGACCGCTGCGCCACACTGCTGGCCGGCATCGCCGGCGGCGAGGTCTCGCCGAAGCTGACCGACTGGCGGGGCGACCCGCCGCGCGACGACTGGTCGCTTCCGCCGATCCGGCTCGCAGCCGACCTGCCCGACCGCACGGCCGGGGTGAGCTATCCCGACGGCACGACGATCCGACGGCTGACCCAGATCGGCGCCCACGTCAGCGACGCCGGCGACAGTCTGACTGTGACGCCGCCGAGCTGGCGACCCGATCTGCTGCAACCGGCCGACTTGGTCGAGGAGGTGCTGCGGCTGGAGGGGCTGGAGGTCATCCCGTCGGTGCTGCCGTCCGCTCCGGCCGGTCGGGGACTGTCCGCCACGCAGCGCCGCCGCCGCGCGATCGGCAAGTCGTTGGCGCTGTCGGGCTATGTCGAGGTCCTGCCGACGCCGTTCCTGCCGGCGGGGGTGTTCGATGCCTGGGGTTTGCCCGCCGACGACGCCCGTCGCCAGACCACGCGGGTGCTCAACCCGTTGGAGGCGGATCGGCCGCATTTGGCCACCACGTTGCTGCCGGGCCTGCTCGAGGCGTTGGCGCGCAACACCTCTCGCGGCATCGTGGACGTCGCGCTGTTCGCCGTCGCGCAGGTGGTGCAACCGACCGAGCTGACCAAGGGCGTCGAGCTGATCCCGGTCCACCGCCGTCCCACCGACGACGAGATCGCCGTGCTCGACGCGTCGCTGCCGCGGCAGCCCGAGCATGTCGCGGTGGTGTTGACCGGGCTGCGGGAGCCGCGCGGCCCGTGGGGCGAAGGCCGTCGCGCGGACGCCGCCGACGCGTTCGATGCGGTGCGAATCATCGCCGCCGCCAGCGGGATTGAGGTGATGCTGCGAGCTGCGCAATACCTGCCGTGGCATCCGGGGCGCTGTGCAGCGGTCCTCGTAGGCGAGACGGTCGTCGGGCACGCCGGGCAACTGCACCCCGCGGTGATCGAGCGTGCCGGCTTGCCGAAGGGAACCTGCGCGGTTGAGCTGGACCTCGACGCGCTGCCGATTGGCGATGCGCTGCCCGCGCCCCGGGTGTCCCCCTTTCCGGCGGTGTTCCAGGACGTCAGCCTCGTGGTGGATGCCGATGTCGCGGCGCAGACGGTCCAGGACGCCGTGCGTGCCGGCGCGGGGGAGTTGCTGGAAGAGGTCCGGCTGTTCGACGTGTTCACCGGTCCGCAGATCGGCGATGATCGTAAATCGCTGACGTTTGCGCTGCGCTTCCGTGCGTCGGACCGCACCCTGACCGAAGACGAGGCCAGTGCCGCTCGGGACGCGGCGGTGCGCTGCGCCGCCGAGCGTGTCGGTGCCGTGCTGCGCGGCTGAATCAGTTTGCATCGGTGTGCATAGTCATGCAACGATGGCTGTCATGACGCGGGCGACACGGGTGGCGGTGGCCGGTGCCAGCGGTTATGCGGGCGGCGAGATCCTCCGGTTGCTGCTCGGGCACCCCGGTTACCACGACGGACGGCTGACGATCGGGGCGCTGACGGCCTCGGCCAGCGCCGGCAGCACACTCGCCGAGCTCCATCCCCATCTGCTGCCGTTGGCTCAGCGGGTTCTCGAGCCCACCGAGGTCGACATCCTGCGTGATCATGACGTCGTCTTCCTCGCCCTCCCGCACGGACACTCGGCGGAGTTGGCACGACAACTCGGCCCGCAGACTCTGGTCGTCGATTGTGGCGCCGATTTCCGCCTGACCGATGCCGATGCATGGGAGCGCTTCTACGGCTCTGCGCACGCCGGCCACTGGCCTTACGGACTGCCGGAGCTGCCCGGTGGCCGCGAGGCGCTACGCGACGCCCGGCGCATCGCCGTTCCCGGTTGTTACCCGACCGCCGCGTTGTTGGCGCTGTTCCCCGCGATGGCCGCAGACCTCATCGACCCTGCCGTGACCGTCGTCGCGGTCAGCGGAACATCCGGCGCGGGCCGCGCCGCGAAAACCGACCTGCTCGGTTCGGAGGTCATCGGCTCCGCACGGGCCTACAACATCGCCGGCGCGCACCGGCACACGCCGGAGATCGTCCAGGGCCTCAGCCTGGTCACCGACCAGGACGTCACCGTGTCGTTCACGCCGGTGCTCATCCCGACCTCACGGGGCATCCTGGCGACCTGCACCGCGCGCACTCACTCGCCACTGTCGCAGCTGCGCGCCGCGTACGAAAAGGCCTACCACGCTGAGCCTTTCGTTCACCTACTGCCCGAAGGGCAACTACCACGCACCGGTGCGGTGATCGGCAGCAACGCCGCGCAGATCGCGGTGGCGGTGGACGAGGACGCGTCGACCTTCGTCGCCATCGCGGCGATCGACAATCTGGTCAAAGGCACCGGCGGTGCGGCCGTGCAGTCGATGAACCTGGCGCTCGGTTGGCCTGAGACGGAAGGCCTTTCAGTGGTCGGGGTGGCGCCATGAGCGATCTGACCACCGACGTCTCGGCGTTGGTCCGCACGCAGGGCGTCACCGCTCCGGCCGGCTTCCGTGCTGCCGGCATCGCGGCGGGGATCAAAGCATCGGGCGCGCTCGACCTCGCGCTGGTGTTCAACGAAGGCCCGGATCATGCTGCCGCAGGGGTCTTCACCCGCAACAAGGTCAAAGCGGCGCCGGTGCTGTGGACCCGCCAGGTACTCGCCGACGGCCGGCTGCGGGCGGTGATCCTGAATTCCGGTGGCGCCAACGCCTGCACCGGCCCCGGCGGCTTCCAGGACACCCATGCCACCGCCGAAAAGGTGGCCGCGGCTTTGTCCGAGTGGGGCAGCGAGACCGGGGCCATCGACGTCGCGGTGTGTTCCACCGGTTTGATCGGCGACCGCTTGCCGATGGACAAAGTCCTCGCCGGCGTGGTGGCGGTGGTGCACGAGATGGCCGGCGGCATCACCGGCGGGGACGAGGCCGCCCGAGCGATCATGACCACCGACACCGTGCCCAAACAGGTTGCGCTGCACCACCCTGGCAACTGGACCGTCGGTGGAATGGCCAAGGGCGCCGGGATGCTGGCGCCGTCGCTGGCCACCATGCTGTGCGTGCTCACCACCGACGCGGTCGCCGAGGCGGCCGCGCTCGAGCACGCGTTGCGCCGTGCCGCCGCAAGAACTTTCGACCGGCTCGACATCGACGGCAGCTGCTCGACCAACGACACCGTGCTGTTGCTCGCTTCGGGTGCCAGCGAAATCACACCCAGCCAAACTGATCTCGACGACGCGGTGCTGCAGGCCTGCGCCGACCTGTGCGCCCAACTGCAGGCCGACGCCGAAGGGGTCACCAAACGCATCACCATCACCG
The DNA here is from genome assembly GCA_963741555.1 of uncultured Actinomycetota bacterium. Classification (GTDB taxonomy): domain Bacteria; phylum Actinomycetota; class Actinomycetes; order Mycobacteriales; family Mycobacteriaceae; genus Mycobacterium. Next base: position 351,744 of record CAVUIH010000004.1, read on the forward strand.
TCACCGGTGCCGCCAACGAAGACGACGCCCTCATCGCAGCGCGGGTCGTCGCGCGGGACAGCCTGGTGAAGACCGCGCTGTTCGGCTCCGACCCGAACTGGGGCCGGGTGCTCGCTGCGGTCGGGATGGCGCCGGTGCAACTCGACCCAGACCGGATCACCGTGTCGTTCAACGGTTCAGCGGTGTGCATCAACGGCGTCGGCGCACCGGGCGCCCGCGAGGTCGACCTGACGACCACCGACATCGAGGTGCTCGTCGACCTCGGGGTCGGCCCGGCGCGGGCCGCCATCCGGACCACCGACCTGTCACACGCGTACGTCGAAGAGAACTCGGCCTACTCGTCATGACCGCCGCACTGTCCACTCAAGTCAAAGCGCAGGTACTGGCCGAAGCGTTGCCCTGGCTGACCCAATTGCACGGCAAGATCGTCGTCGTCAAATACGGTGGCAACGCCATGACCAACGACACGCTGCGGCGTGAATTCGCCGCAGACATGGCGTTTCTGCGCAACTGCGGCATTCACCCGGTCGTCGTGCACGGCGGTGGCCCGCAGATCAGCGCCATGCTGAAGCGGCTGGGCATTGCCGGCGACTTCAAGGGCGGATTCCGGGTCACCACACCCGAAGTGCTCGACGTGGCGCGGATGGTGTTGTTCGGTCAGGTTGGCCGTGAGCTGGTCAACATGATCAACGCGTACGGTCCGTACGCGGTAGGCGTCACTGGTGAAGACGCGAACCTGTTCACCGCGGTGCGGCGCAGTGTCAGCGTGGAAGGTGTCGACACCGACATCGGTCTGGTCGGCAACATTGCTCAGGTGAACCCCGCGATCGTACTGGATCTGATTGCCGCCGACAGGATTCCGGTGGTGTCCACGCTGGCTCCCGATATCGACGGCGTGGTGCACAACATCAACGCCGACACTGCCGCGGGTGCCCTGGCCGAGGCGCTGGGGGCCGAGAAGCTGCTGATGCTCACCGACGTCGAGGGCCTCTACACGCGCTGGCCGGACCGGGATTCGCTGGCCGCCGAGATCGACGCCGATGCATTGACGCAACTGCTGCCGACACTGGAGTCCGGAATGATTCCCAAAGTCGAGGCCTGCCTGCACGCGGTGAACGCCGGTGTCCCGAGCGCCCACGTCATCGATGGCCGCGTCGAACACTGTGTGCTCGTCGAACTGTTCACCGATCAGGGGTCCGGCACGAAGGTGGTGAGCGCATGACTGCGCCGGCGACGATCAACAGGGCAGTGCGATCCGAGATGGCGGGGAGGAGCGGCGCCAAATGACCAAGACTGAAGAGCTGCAGGACCGGTGGTCCGCGGTGATGATGAACAACTACGGTGTCCCGCCGGTCGCGTTGGCCAGCGGCAACGGTGCCGTGGTCACCGACGTGGACGGCAAGTCCTACCTCGATCTGCTCGGCGGCATCGCGGTCAACGTGCTCGGGCACGGGCATCCCGCCATCATCGAGGCCGTCACCCGGCAGATGTCGACGCTGGGCCACACCTCCAACCTCTACGCCGCCGAACCCGGCATCGCGCTGGCCGAGGCACTGGTCGGCCTGCTCGGCGCCGACGCCGAGGCGCGGGTGTTCTTCTGCAACTCCGGGACCGAGGCCAATGAGGTGGCCTTCAAAATGTCGCGTCTTACCGGCCGGACGAAACTGGTTGCGGCCCAAGAGGGTTTCCACGGCCGGACGATGGGTTCGCTGGCACTGACCGGTCAGCCGTCCAAGCAGGCGCCGTTCGCGCCGCTGCCCGGTGACGTCACGCACGTGCCGTACGGCGATGTCGATGCGCTGGCCGGCGCGGTCGGCGACGACACCGCCGCGGTGTTCCTCGAGCCGATCATGGGGGAGAGCGGCGTCATCGTCCCGCCGGACGGCTATCTGGCCGCCGCTCGCGAGATCACCGCCGCGCACGGCGCGCTGCTTGTCTTCGACGAGGTGCAGACCGGAATGGGCCGCACCGGAACATTTTTCGCCCACCAGCACGACGGGATCACGCCCGACGTGGTGACGATGGCCAAGGGACTTGGCGGCGGACTGCCGATCGGGGCGTGCCTGGCGATCGGCCCGGCCGCGCAACTTCTCACCCCCGGCCTGCACGGCAGCACTTTCGGTGGTAACCCGATTTGCGCGGCGGCCGCGCTGGCCGTGCTGCGGGTGATCGCCGGTGACGACCTGGTCCAGCGTTCCGGTGTGCTCGGAAAGACGTTGCGCCAGAGCATCGAATCGCTGCATCACCCGCTGATCGACCATGTCCGTGGGCGGGGCCTGCTGCTGGGCGTGGTACTCACCGCGCCCGTCGCGAAAGAGGCCGAAGCGGCCGCCCGTGCCGCCGGGTTCCTTATCAACGCCCCGGCACCCGACGTCATCCGGCTGGCGCCGCCGTTGATCATCACCGAGCACCAGATCGACGCGTTCGTCACTGCGCTGCCGGCAATCCTGGACACCGCCGAGGGGGTTCGATGACGCGACACTTTCTGCGTGACGACGACCTGACGCCCAGTGAGCAGGCCGAAGTCCTCCAGCTGGCAGCCGAATTGAAGAAGGACCCGTTCAGTAGGCGCCCTCTGGAGGGGCCCCGCGGGGTTGCCGTCATCTTCGACAAGAACTCCACCCGTACCCGGTTCTCCTTCGAAGTCGGCATCGCTCAACTCGGCGGGCACGCCGTCGTCGTCGATGGTCGCAGCACTCAACTCGGACGCGAGGAGACATTGCAGGACACCGCGAAAGTGTTGTCCCGCTACGTCGATGCCATCGTGTGGCGAACCTTCGGGCAGGTGCGGCTCAGCGCGATGGCGTCGACTGCAACGGTGCCGATCGTCAACGCGCTCTCCGATCAGTTCCACCCCTGCCAAGTCCTCGCCGACCTGCAGACCGTCGTCGAACGCAAAGGATCGCTGCACGGCCTGCGGATGTCGTACTTCGGCGACGGCGCCAACAACATGGCGCACTCGCTGATGCTGGGCGGCGTCACCGCCGGCATACACGTCACAGTGGCCGCACCCGACGGATTCGCGCCGCTGCCATCGGTGCTCGCCGATGCACAGCGCCGCGCCGAGTCAACCGGAGCCTCGGTGACCATCACGTCGGATGCCGTCGCGGCGGCATCCGGCGCCGACGTGCTGGTGACCGACACCTGGACCTCGATGGGTCAGGAGGACGACGGGCTCGACCGAGTCCGGCCGTTCCGGCCGTTCCAGCTCAACGCCGACCTGCTGGCCAAGGCCGACCCGGAAGCCGTGGTACTGCATTGCCTTCCGGCTCACCGCGGCCACGAGATCACCGACGAGGTGCTCGACGGCTCGCACAGCGCGGTGTGGGACGAGGCCGAGAACCGGCTGCACGCCCAGAAGGCGCTGCTGGTGTGGCTGCTGGAGCGATCGGCATGAGAAGCACCAGGGCCACACCGGAAATCACCCGCGTGGGACGCCAGGCCCGCATCGTGGCGATCCTGTCCTCGGCCGAGGTCCGCAGCCAAAGCGAGCTGGCCGCGCTGCTGGCCGCCGACGGCGTCGAGGTCACCCAGGCCACCCTGTCGCGCGATCTGGAGGAACTCGGCGCGGTGAAACTGCGCGGCGCCGACGGCGGTGTCGGCGTCTACGTCGTTCCGGAGGACGGCAGCCCGCTGCGCGGGATGTCCGGAGGTACCGCACGACTGTCGAGGCTGTTGAGCGAGGTCCTGGTGTCGACCGACGCCACCGGAAACCTCGCGGTGCTGCGCACCCCGCCTGGCGCGGCCGACTACTTGGCCAGCGCGATCGACCGGGCAGCGCTGCCGTACGTCGTCGGGACCATCGCCGGGGATGACACCATCTTCGTGGCGGCTCGCGAGCCGATGACCGGTGCAGAACTCGCGGCCACGATTCAAGACCTCACGTAACCGCACGACATAAAGGAGATCAGTTCATGTCCGAGCGCGTCATCCTGGCGTATTCCGGCGGTTTGGATACCTCGGTGGCGATCAGCTGGATCGGCAAGGAGACCGGCCGAGAGGTGGTCGCGGTCGCGATCGACCTCGGTCAGGGCGGTGAGGACATGGAGGTCGTGCGTCAGCGGGCGCTGGACTGCGGCGCGGTGGAAGCGGTCGTCGTCGACGCCCGTGACGAATTCGCCGAGCACTACTGCCTGCCGACCATCCTGTCCAATGCCCTGTACATGGATCGCTACCCGTTGGTGTCGGCGATCAGCCGCCCGTTGATCGTCAAGCATCTGGTGACGGCCGCCCGCGAGCACGGCGGCGGCATCGTCGCGCACGGGTGCACCGGCAAAGGCAACGACCAGGTCCGTTTCGAGGTCGGATTCGCCTCGCTGGCACCGGATCTGGAGGTGCTGGCGCCGGTCCGCGACTACGCGTGGACGCGGGAGAAGGCCATTGCATTCGCCGAAGAGAACGCGATCCCGATCAACGTCACCAAGCGCTCCCCGTTCTCGATCGACCAGAACGTCTGGGGCCGCGCGGTGGAAACCGGCTTCCTGGAACACCTCTGGAATGCGCCCACCAAAGACGTCTACGACTACACCGAAGACCCGACCGTCAACTGGAACACCCCCGACGAGGTGATCGTCGGCTTCGAACGCGGCGTCCCGGTCTCGGTGGACGGCAAGCCGGTATCGGTGCTGCAGGCCATCGAAGAACTCAACCGGCGGGCCGGCGCGCAGGGCGTCGGGCGCCTCGACGTGGTCGAGGACCGACTGGTCGGCATCAAGAGCCGCGAGATCTACGAAGCGCCGGGAGCGATGGTGCTCATCACCGCGCACGCCGAACTCGAGCACGTCACCTTGGAGCGGGAGTTGGGCCGTTTCAAACGGCACACCGACCAGCGTTGGGCCGAGCTGGTGTACGACGGCTTGTGGTACTCGCCGCTGAAGACGGCATTGGAGACCTTCGTCGCCAAGACCCAGGAACATGTGTCGGGCGAAATACGAATGGTGTTGCACGGTGGGCATATTGCGGTCAACGGCCGGCGCAGCGCCGAGTCGCTGTACGACTTCAACCTGGCCACCTATGACGAGGGCGACACCTTCGACCAGTCCAACGCCAAGGGGTTCGTCTACGTGCACGGACTGTCGTCCAAGCTCGCCGCCCGCCGGGATCTGACTGCCGACACAGTGAGCACCAACGAAGGATCGCTGTGGGGTGGGCGGTTCGCCGACGGCCCGTCCGATGCGCTGGCCGCGCTGAGCCGGTCCACCCACTTCGACTGGGTGCTGGCGCCCTATGACGTCACCGCATCCAAGGCGCACGCCGTTGTGCTGTTCAACGCCGGCCTGCTGACCGAGGAGCAGCGCGACGGCCTGCTCGCCGGACTGGACAGCCTCGCCGACGACGTCGCGGACGGGAGCTTCACCCCGCTGGTCACCGATGAGGACGTGCATGCCGCCTTGGAGCGGGGACTGATCGATCGGGTGGGACCCGACCTGGGTGGCCGGCTACGGGCAGGCCGGTCGCGAAATGATCAGGTGGCCACGCTGTTTCGAATGTGGCTGCGCGATGCGATCCGGCGGGTCGCGGACGGTGCGCTGGGTCTCGTGAGCGCCCTCGTCGCCCAGGCCGCCGCGCACCCGCGCGCCGTCATGCCGGGCAAGACGCATATGCAGTCGGCGCAGCCGATCCTGCTGGCCCACCACTTGCTGGCGCACGCCCATCCGTTGCTGCGCGACGTCGACCGCATCGTCGACCTCGATGCGCGCACCGCGATATCGCCCTATGGTTCCGGCGCTTTGGCCGGTTCGTCGTTGGGCTTGGACCCCGATGCGATCGCCGAACAACTCGGCTTTGCCGCGGCCGCCGACAACTCGATCGATGCGACCGCATCCCGGGATTTCGCGGCCGAGGCGGCATTCGTCTTCGCGATGATCGGTGTCGACCTGTCGCGACTCGCCGAAGACATCATCATCTGGAGCTCAACCGAATTCGGCTATGTCACCCTGCACGACTCCTGGTCGACGGGCAGTTCGATCATGCCGCAGAAGAAGAATCCCGATATCGCCGAACTGGCACGCGGCAAGTCCGGTCGGCTGATCGGAAACCTGGCCGGTCTGCTGGCGACGCTGAAGGGGCAACCGCTGGCTTACAACCGGGACCTGCAGGAAGACAAGGAACCGGTCTTCGATTCGGTGGCGCAGCTGGAGCTGCTGCTACCGGCGATGGCCGGGTTGGTGAGCACCCTGACCTTCGACGTAGAACGCATGGCGTCACTGGCCCCGGCCGGCTACACCCTGGCCACCGACATCGCCGAATGGCTTGTGCGCCAGGGTGTTGCGTTCCGGGACGCCCATGAGGCGGCTGGGGCGGCCGTGCAGATCGCCGAGAAGCTCGGGGTAGGGCTCGAAGAGTTGACCGACGATCAGCTCGCCGCCATCAGCGACTGAGCTGACTCCGGCGGTTCGAGAAGTACTGACCGTCGAGGGCTCGGTATCGTCGCGCGACGCCCGGGGCGGCACCGCGCCGGCCCGAGTTGCGCGTCAGGTCGAATCGGTCCGTACCACGGCAGAGCAGCTTCGAGCACAGTTGAGTCGCTGATACCGGTATCGCCCGAATATGAATCGTGTCAGCGAGTTTCGGGCACGGGCTTCGATTGGATGAGCGGGATGTCGCCGGCCGGTAGCGGTCCGCAAAAGTAATTGCCCTGAACGACGTCGCAGCCGAATTTCTTGAGCCACCGAACTGTTTCCTCGTTTTCCACACCTTCGGCGACGCTGGCGATACCGAACTCGTCGGCCAGTTCGATAACCGAGCGGGCAATCGTCGCCGCGCGGCGGTCGTAGAGGATCGGCGCGATGAGCTGGCGGTCGAGTTTGACCTCGTCGATCGGCAGCTCGCGCAAATACGTCAGCGTGGAGTAGCCGCTGCCGAAGTCATCGATCGAGACCCGGATGCCGGCGTCGCGAAGACGATTGAGCACCGCACGGCCCTTCGCGAAGTCGGCCACGACCAGCTCTTCGGTGATCTCCACCGTGAGCAGGTTGGCGGGCATGCCGTGAGCGTCCAGCACGGACATGATGCGGTCGGGCAGGGTGTCCTCGTCGAGGGAACGCGCCCATAGGTTGATGGCGACCGGGATGTTGGTGCCTCGCTCATGCCACTCCGAAGCGTCCGCAACCGCCCGCCAGAGAACCATGTCGGTCACGGCGTCCATCAATCCGTGCTCGCGGACCAACGGCAAGAATTCCCGGGGCTCCAAAGTACCCAAAGTTGGGTGCTTCCATCGAAGTAACGCCTCAGCTCCGCAGAGCGCACCACTGCGCATCTCGAATTGCGGTTGATAGACCAAATTCAGCGACCGGTCATCAATGGCGCGTCGGAGATCCCACAACAGCTGCAGTCGCGCCGCGCCGTCGCGGAATGCCTGACGACCCGAGAGATGGGCGTCCATCTCGGGTGAAAACGTCTGCACTGTACTGGCGCTCGTTTGTTCGGCGCGCAACCGGGCTGCTTCGGCTTGGCTGAGAAGGTCCTCTGCGGTCGGCACGGGACTGCGGTCCGATCCTGTGGAAGCCACGCCAACGCTCAGGTGCACATAGATCTCGTGAGCCCCGATCTGCAGCGGGCTGTCGAACGATCGGGCGAGCCGTTCGGCGACCTGCACAGCGATGTCGGGCCGGTCTTCGAGCAAGATGGCGAATTCGTCCCCGCCCATCCGCGCGACGGTGTCGTCAGTGCGGACAACGGATTGGATTCGCACGCCGACGCTGCGCAGCAACTCGTCGCTGGCTGCATAGCCCAGCGTGTCTTTGACCAACTTGAAGTCGTCGACTCTCGCCCGCAGCAGGCTGATCGGGACGGCCAACCGGAGGTGCAGCTGGACCGCGTGGGCGAGTCGGTCGTTGAGTAGTTTGCGGTTCGCCAAGCCGGTCACCGCATCTCGCAGCGCGGCGTCGGTCATCGCGTCAAGCAGCCGTCCGTTGCCGGTCGAGAACCAGCAATTGCCGCGTCAGCATGGCGACGGAGAGGACCATACCGGCCGCGAAGATGAACGCATCGCCGCGCTCTGGGGGCCAGAAGTGCACGGCGAATACGACGAGCGCGACCGACACGGGCAGGTACGGCAGCCACATCGACTGCCGCGAGAACCGGATGGGATCGCCGGGCGTCCAGGTCCGGTCCCATCCGGAACACGATTGCCGACAGTGCGAGAAAATAGGTCCCGCTGATCCACCCGAAAGTCACGATGTCATCGGGAATGTGGTCGGCCCTGTTCTCGTAGAGGTGCAACGCCCCGGCCATACCGATGGCCGCGAACCCCGCGGTCAGCAGCACCGTAGAGAGCCTGCGGCCGCGCGGGGTTGTCCGCACAACAATCAATGCAATGACGACGAGCGCGAGATAGATAGCCGTGATGACAGCCAAAAGGATGCGCGGGATGCTCGCCCGGTCCGCCGCGCCCACCACCAGAGTGCCCAACGCCAAGAACAACGACGCGGCAACGAGAACCCCGTCAAGCAGCAGGCCGACGCCGAACAGATCGTCATTACGATTAGGAACCAGAACCGTTGCGCCCAAAGCACATAGCGGCAGCACGACGTAGCCCAGCTCGGCTGCGGAGGAAATAGAAATCGGGGCTGTTTCTCCCACCGCGACGTAGCACCAAAGGGCATTTCCGGCTGCCCAGCCGCCCACCCCGGTAGCCAGGGCAATCCACGCAGACCGCTGGCGGCCACGGGCAGCCCAAGCGGCGTTTACTGCACAAGCAGTCGCAAAGACACCCATGGTCACAATGCCTGCTGGGCCGACCACCGAATCGTGTGCGCCGCCGAATAACATCACCGCAAGGAAGAGCAAGCCCGCGGTCGCCAACCCGACCAGCGCCGAACGCCGCGCCGTCATTGTGAACATCACTCGACCTGTCAGAGAGGGTGCCGAACCCGGGGGCAAGCCACATTCGCAAGCATGCTTGTCAATTTGCTTCCGGGCAGTTTAGGAAACGTTTCCCGGTAGCGGATCGGTTCGAATTCCACGAAGTATCCTGCAACAAATTGTTTGCCACCTCACTCGAGAACATCGGAAATCGCCAGCCACTTGTTCTCCAACTCGGCGACGTCGCCTTCGAGGTCACGCAATTGATCGGTGAGACGGGTCACCCCGACGTGGTCGGATTGGTCGTGCTCGGCGAGTTCTCGATGCTTTGTCGCAATCTGATCGGCCAGTCGGGCCAGCCTGCGGTCGATCGCCGCGATCTCTTTGTGGGCGGCGCGTAGCTGGGCCCCAGACATCTGCTGCGATTCAGACGGTCTGGCCGCGGTCGCAGCGGCTCGCTCGGTGCCGACTTGCCGGGCCAGCCGCAGGTACTCGTCCACACCACCGGGCAGGTGCCGCAGTCGCCCATCGAGAATCGCGTACTGCTGGTCGGTCACGCGTTCCAACAAATAGCGATCGTGGGACACCACGATCAGGGTGCCCGGCCAGGAGTCCAGCAGGTCTTCGGTGGCTGCGAGCATGTCGGTGTCCACGTCGTTGGTCGGCTCGTCGAGTAGCAGCACGTTGGGTTCGGCCAGCAGGGTGAGCATGAGGTGCAATCGCCGGCGTTGCCCACCCGACAGCTCGTCGACGCGCGCCGACAATTGGTCGCCCGCGAACCCCAGCCGCTCCAACAACTGCGCGGGCGTGACGTCGCGGCCGTCGACCTCGTATCCGGCGCGCAGTCGGCCGATGACGTCGGCGACCCGTTCACTCGCCAGCGGTATCAGCTCGTCGCCGCGCTGGTCCAGCATTCCCAACCGAACTGTCTTGCCGCGCTTGACTCTTCCGCTATCCGGCTGGATGGCTCCGGTGATGAGTCCGAGCAGTGTGGACTTGCCTGCTCCGTTGGCGCCGACGATGCCGCTGCGTTCGCCGGGCCCAATGCGCCATTCGACGTCGCGCAGTACCGGTCTGCCGTCGAAGGAGACCGACACGTCAAGCAGGTCGATGACGTCCTTGCCCAATCGCGCGGTGGCGAGTTTGGCCAATTCGACGGCGTTGCGCAGCGGCGGAACGTCGGCGATCAACTGGTTGGCCGCGTCGATGCGGAACTTCGGTTTCGAGGTGCGGGCCGGAGGGCCGCGGCGCAGCCAGGCCAACTCCTTGCGCATCAGGTTCTGCCGCTTCGACTCGGCGACAGCGGCTTGCCGGTCCCGTTCGACTCGTTGCAGCACGTAGGCGGCGTAGCCGCCGTCGAATGGCTCGACGATTCCGTCGTGCACTTCCCACGTCGTGGTCGCCACCTCATCGAGGAACCAGCGGTCGTGGGTCACCAGCAGCAGCCCGCCGGTGTTGCGGGCCCAGCGCTGACCGAGGTGGGCGGCTAGCCAGGTGATGCCTTCGATGTCGAGGTGGTTGGTCGGCTCGTCCAGCGCGATGACATCCCAGTCGTCGATCAGCAGGGCGGCCAGCTGGACCCGCCGCCGCTGGCCGCCACTGAGCGTGCCGATGACAGCGTCCCAGGCGATGTCGGCGACCAGGCCGCCGACCACGTCGCGGATGCGCGGATCGCCGGCCCACTCGTGTTCGGGCCGGTCGCCGACCAGCGTCCAGCCGACAGTGCTGTTCGAATCGAGGGTGTCGGTCTGGCTCACCGCCCCGACGCGAAGTCCGCTGCGCTGGGTGACCCGGCCGGAGTCCGGACGCAGCTGACCCGTGAGTAGTCCCAGCAAACTGGATTTGCCGTCACCGTTGCGGCCGACGATGCCGATGCGGTCGCCGTCGCTGAGTCCGACGGTCAGCGATTCGAACACGACCTGAGTCGGATATTCGAGGTGAACGGCCTCGGCCCCCAGCAGGTGTGCCACTGCGCCGACTCTAGCGGCCGCCGATGCACGCCGGGTAGCGGCGTGAGGAGGAGCGAGCGATCCAGCCTAGCGAGCCGACGATGCACGCCGCGTAGCGGCGTGAGGAGGAGCGAGCGATCCAGCCTAGCGAGCCGACGATGCACGCCGCGTAGCGGCGTGAGGAGGAGCGAGCGATCCAGCCTAGCGAGCCGACGATGCACGCCGCGTAGCGGCGTGAGGAGGGCCGAGAAGACTAGGCTTGTCCAACGAACTGGCACCGTGCTCAAAGCTGCGGGCCCACCTTCTGCGATGTGCCATGATGTGCACGCTGTCAGGCCCGTGTGCAGCACAGATTGGTCTTCGAGGGAGCGGCGGCATGGATCTGAAGTTTTCAGCGGTCACCCGACCGGTCGAGCGTCTGATCGCGACAGCGCAGAACGGCCTGGAGGTCCTCCGACTCGGTGGGCTGGAAACGGGCAACTCTCCGTCACCGTCACAGGTCGTGGAGAGCACGCCGATGTACAAGCTGCGGCGGTATTTCCCGCCGGACAGCCGCCCGGGCCATCCGCAGGCAGGCCCGCCGGTGCTGCTGGTGCATCCGATGATGATGTCGGCGAACATGTTCGACGTCACCCGAGACGAAGGCGCGGTGGGCATCCTGCACTCTGCCGGGCTGGATCCCTGGGTCATCGACTTCGGCTCACCCGACGAGGTCGAAGGCGGGATGCGCCGCACTCTGGCGGACCACATCGTCGCGTTGAGCGAAGCGCTCGACGTCATCACCGATATCACCGGTCAAGACGTGCATCTCGCCGGCTACTCGCAGGGCGGGATGTTCTGCTACCAGGCAGCGGCCTATCGACGGTCGAAAGGCATCGCCAGCATCGTGACATTCGGCTCGCCGGTCGACACCCTGGCGGCACTTCCGATGGGACTCCCGCCCAATTTGGCTCCCGGTATCGCCAATTTCATGGCTGACCATGTCTTCAACCGCCTCGATATCCCAGGTTGGCTGGCGCGCACCGGCTTTCAGATGCTCGATCCACTCAAGACCGCCAAAGCGCGGGTCGATTTCGTGCGCCAACTCCACGACCGCGAGGCGTTGCTGCCGAGGGAAGCCCAGCGCAGATTCCTGGAGTCGGAAGGCTGGATCGCCTGGTCCGGACCAGCGATCTCCGAACTCCTCAAGCAGTTCATCGCGCACAACCGGATGATGACCGGCGGCTTCGCGATCAACGGCCAATTGGTGACGCTGACCGACATCACCTGTCCCGTGCTGGCTTTCGTCGGCGAGGTCGACGACATCGGTCAGCCGGCCGCGGTGCGGGGTATCCGGCGCGCAGCGCCCAACGCAGAGGTCTACGAATATATCATCCGGACAGGTCATTTCGGCCTGGTTGTCGGATCCAGAGCCGCACAGGAGTCGTGGCCGACTGTCGCCGATTGGGCGCTGTGGATCTCCGGAAACGGGGAGAAGCCCACCGACATCTTCCCGATGGCCGATCAGCCCACCGAGGGCGACGACCGCGGCGTCGCGCTCAGTTCACGGATGATGCACGGCATCGGCGAGGCATCCGAGGTGGCACTGACGCTCGCCCGCGGAGCCGCCGACGCGGTTTTCGCCGCGAACAGGTCGGTGCGAACGCTGGCCGTCGAAACCGTCCGGACGCTGCCTCGACTCGCCCGCTTGGGTCAGATCAACGACCACACCCGCATCTCGCTCGGCCGGATCATCGGCGAGCAGGCCCACGATGCCCCCAACGGCGAATTCCTGCTCTTCGACGGACGCGTTCACACCTACGAAGCGGTGAACCGGCGCATCGACAACGTGGTGCGCGGCCTGATCGCGGTCGGGGTGCGCCAGGGCGAACATGTCGGCGTGCTGATGGAAACCCGGCCCAGCGCACTGGTTGCCATCGCCGCGCTGTCGCGGCTGGGTGCCGTCGCGGTCCTGCTGCAACCCGACGCCGACCTGCCTGGACAGGTGCGCCTTGGGGGAGTGAGCGAAATCATCACCGACCCCACCAATCTCGAGACCGCGCGGCAATTGCCCAGCCAGATCCTGGTCCTGGGCGGCGGTGAATCCCGCGATCTGCACCTTGCCGACGACGCCGCCGTCACCGACATGGAACAGATCGACCCGGACGTCGTCGCGCTCCCGGCCTGGTATCGGCCCAACCCCGGCTACGCGCGGGATATCGCGTTCATCGGGTTCAGCACCGCCAGCGGGCAGCTCGTCGCCAAACAGATCACCAACTACCGCTGGGCGTTGTCGGCCTTCGGAACCGCCTCCGCGGCGGCACTGGGGCGCACCGACACGGTGTACTGCCTGACACCCCTGCACCACGAGTCGGGGCTGCTGGTCAGCCTCGGCGGTGCGGTGGTCGGCGGCACCCGCATCGCGCTGTCCCGCGGGCTGAGACCCGAACGTTTCGTGGCCGAACTGCACCAGTACGGCGTCACCGTCGTCACCTACACCTGGGCCCTGCTTCGCGACGTCATCGACGACCCGGCTTTTGCGCTACACGGCAGCCATCCGGTCCGGCTCTTCATCGGTTCGGGTATGCCGACCGGAGTCTGGCAGCGGATTGTCGACGTGTTTGCGCCCGCACAGGTCGTCGAGTTCTTCGCGACTACGGATGGACATGCGGTGCTGGCCAATGTGTCTGGCGCCAAGATCGGCAGCAAAGGACGACCGTTGCCCGGTGCCGGGCGCGTCGAGTTGGGCGCTTATGACGCCGAGCATGATCTGATCCTGGAGGACGAACGCGGGCTCGTCCGCATCCCGGATGCGAACGAAGTCGGTGTGTTGCTCGCCGAGCCGCGCGGACCGATCGATCCGAGCGCCTCGGTCAAGCGAGGTGTCTTCGGTCCCGCCGACACCTGGATCTCCACCGAGTATCTGTTCCGCCGCGACACCGACGGCGACTTCTGGTTGGTGGGCAGGCGCGGCTCGACGGTGCCCACCGAGCGCGGCGTGGTGTTCTGCGACCCGATCACCGATGCGCTCGGGCTCCTGCCCGCGGTCGATCTCGCGGTCACCTACGGGGTGTCGATGGACGGTCACCAGGTCGCGGTGAGCGCGGTGACGACGCGTCCCGGTGCCACCATCACGGCCGCCGATCTCACCGAAGCAGTAGCCGCAATGCCGTTCGGACTGGGACCCGACATCGTGCACGTGGTGCCGGAGCTGAAGCTCAGCGCGACCTACCGCCCGACCGTCAGCGCGTTGCGGGCGGCGGGCATTCCCAAAGCGGGACGGCACGCGTGGTTCTTCGACGCCGAGGCGAATCAGTTCCGGCGTCTGACCGGTCCGGCTCGAGCGGAGTTGTCCGGTGCGCAATGACGTTGGGAACGAACATGATTGACAAGACGCTGCTCCGTATCTTGGTTTGTCCCGCCGATCGAGGTCCGCTGCTGCTGCTGGACGGCCCGGACGGACAGCTGCTGTACAACCCGCGGCTGCGGCGCGCCTATCGGATCGAGGACAGCATCCCGGTATTACTGGTCGACGAGGCGGTCGAAGTCGGCGACGACGAGCATGCGCGGCTCATGGCGCAGGCAGGCCCGGCAAGTCCCCAGTGAGGTAACGCTGCAGGGTCGGGGCGATGGTGTCCGCGATCTGCTGTGGCGGCAACGACGCGAACGGCTCCAACTCCAGGATGTAGCGCGCCATCACGACGCCCACCAATTGTGCGGCGACGAACTGGATGCGGACGACGCCGCTGCCAGGGGGATCGTCGACGCGCGGGCCCACTTCGACCGCGATCACATCCTGGATGAAGCTACGGAACAGGTTGACCTCTGAACCGGCCAAGATCGAGCGCAGCGCCGCGATGAAACCGACCCCCATCTCAGAGTCCCACAGCGCCAACAACATTGACGGCAGCGTGTGACCGATCTCTTCGACCGGAATTTCACGCAACGGTCCGATCACATCCATCGGGTCGATGGGGATGTGCACGGCGGCGGCGAACAGTTTCTCCTTGGTACCGAAGTAGTGATGCACCAGCGCCGAGTCGACGCCGGCGGCCGAGGCGACCGCCCGTATCGAAGTGTTGCCGATCCCGTTGCGGGCGAACAGTTCTCGGGCCTCGTCCAGAATTCGCTGACGGGTATTGGAGCTTCCAGGGGGTCGGCCGGGACGTTTGCGGCCGGCGTCGGTGGTCGCCACGTCAGGGCGTCCTGCGTTTGAGGGTCGCGGCGGCCAGGCACAGCGCCGCCAGAGCAAAGCCCACGACGACCGCGATGTCGCGCACCGCGACGCCGGTCAACGCGCTGTGCGCACCCACTTGTTGCAGAGCCTCCAAGGCGTAGCTGGCCGGCAGGAGGTCGCTGATCCAGTGCAGCCAGGACGGCATCAGTGCTCGCGGGACGATGATTCCCGCCAACAGCAGTTGGGGCACCATCACCAACGGGATGAATTGGACGGCCTGAAACTCCGTCCGCGCGAATGCGCTGCACAACAGTCCGAGGCCCACACCGAGCACCGCGTTGACGATGGCGATGACGAAGACCCAGAACGGGCTGCCGGCGGTGTCGAATCCCAGCAACCAGAACGACACGGCACACGCCACGATGGCCTGCGTCGCCGCGGCGATCGAGAACGCGGTCCCGTATGCGATCAACAGGTCGAGCCGGCGCAACGGAGTAGTCAGGATCCGCTCCAACGTCCCAGAGGCCCGCTCGCGCTGCATGGTGATCGCCGTGATGATGAACATCACGAAGAGCGGGAAAAGGCCCAACAGGATCAGGCACGCATTGTTGAACGGCGCCGGCGCGCCCGGACGATGCGGGGCGTTCTGGAACATGAAGTACATCAACGAAATGACGAGTACGGGCACCGCCAAAATCATTGCGACACTGCGATGATCGGCGACCAGCTGGCGCAGGATCCGCGCAGTGGTCGCGGTGTATCCACCCAGCCCTAACCGGCTTGGCGGCTGATGTTGCGCGTGATGATGGACAGAAACGCGTCCTCCAGTGACGGACATCCGGTGTCCTCTCGTAGTTGGGTCGGGGTGGTGTGCGCGACGAGATGGCCGTCGCGCATCAACAACAGATCGCGGCAGTGGTCGGCCTCGTCCATCACGTGGCTGGACACCAGCAGTGTCGTTCCGGCCCGGGCCAGGTCGAGGAACTGT
Organism: uncultured Actinomycetota bacterium; assembly: GCA_963741555.1. Lineage (GTDB taxonomy): Bacteria > Actinomycetota > Actinomycetes > Mycobacteriales > Mycobacteriaceae > Mycobacterium. The sequence continues at coordinate 367,642 of CAVUIH010000004.1, forward strand.
TCCCAGAGGTCTGCGCGCAGCACCGGGTCCAATCCCACGGTGGGTTCGTCGAGAACCAGCAACTCGGGCTGGCAGACCAGGGCACACGCCAGCGACACCCGGGTGCGCTGACCGCCGGAGAGGTTGCCGCAGTAGGCGGTGCGGTGATCGCTCAGGCCCACCCTTTCGATCGCGGAATCGGCGGCGGCGCTGTCGAAGCCGTAGAGCGACGCGAAGTACCGCACGTTGTCGACGATCCGCAGATCGTTGTAGATCGTCGGGTCCTGCGGTAAATATCCGATCCGGTGACGCAGCGGCGTGGAACCCGCGGGAAGGCCGAGCACCCGCACGGTTCCGGACGCGACCAGCTGGGTGCCGACAATGCACCGGATCAGCGTGGTCTTTCCGCAGCCTGACGGCCCGAGTAGACCGGTGACGCTGCCCCGCGCTATCCGGACGGAGAAGTCGTGCAGGGCGGGCCGCTTGCCGCGAATCACTTTCAGGTGGCTGATGTCGACTGCCGCTTCGTGGCGGTGTGGCAGTAATTCATCACGCGATGAAGTCATCATATGGTGAATATCCGCCCCTGCCCGCCGGCTGTCAAGGGTCGCGGGCAGAATCTGTTCGGTGGGGGCTGACCAACTTGCGGTTGACCCGGTCGAAGCGGCCCGTCGACTGCTCGGCGCGACGCTGAGCCGGTCGGGGTGTGACCGCCACGATCGTCGAGGTCGAGGCGTACGGCGGCGAGCCCGACGGGCCCTGGCCTGATGCGGCCGCGCATTCCTACCGCGGTCCGACCGGACGCAGCGCAATCATGTTCGGCCCTCCCGGTCGGCTCTACGCCTACCGCAGCCACGGCATCCACGTCTGCGCCAATGTGGTGTGCGGGACCGACGGCGTCGCGGCCGCAGTGCTGCTCAGAGCCGCAGCCATCGAAACCGGGCTCGACGTCGCCCAGTCTCGACGCGGCCCGTCGGTCCGCGCCACGGCGCTGGGCCGCGGACCGGGGAACCTGTGCTCGGCCGCGGGAATCGTCATGGCCGACAACGGGATTGATCTATTCAGTGTCGACAGCCCGGTCAGGTTGACGCTCAACGGCTCGATCGAAGCCACGGCTGGGCCCCGCGTCGGCGTCAGTCAGGCGGCCGACCGGCCATGGCGGCTGTGGCTGTCCGGGCGGCCCGAGGTGTCGGCCTACCGGCGCAGCCCACGCGCGCCGGCACCCGGCTCCAGCGACTGACTAGGCGCGCCCGGCGCGGCTGTTGTGCGGCGGTGCGAGAAGATCTATGACTGTGGGCGCTGAAATCCTCGACGAGCTGAGCTGGCGTGGGCTGATTGCGCAGTCGACCGACCTCGACGCGCTGGCCGACGAGGCCGCGCGCGGTCCGATGACGCTCTACGCCGGGTTCGATCCCACTGCGCCGAGTCTTCATGCCGGGCATCTGGTGCCGTTGTTGGGGCTGCGGCGTTTTCAGCGTGCCGGCCACCGACCCGTCGTTCTCGCCGGTGGCGCAACCGGTTTGATCGGTGACCCGCGCGATACCGGCGAGCGGGTGCTGAACACCGACGAGATCGTGCAGGAGTGGACCGGGCGGATCCGCGGCCAGCTCGAACGCTTCGTCGACTTCGACAGCTCGCCGACGGGCGCCATCGTCGAGAACAACCTCGAGTGGACCAGTGCGATGTCCGCGATCGAGTTGCTGCGCGACGTCGGTAAGCACTTCTCGGTCAACGTCATGCTCGACCGCGACACCATCAGGCGGCGGCTGGAGGGCGAGGGCATCTCCTACACCGAGTTCAGCTACATGCTTTTGCAGGCGAACGATTACGTCGAGTTGCACAAGCGCCACCGCTGCGTGCTGCAAATCGGCGGATCGGACCAGTGGGGCAACATCATCGCCGGCGTCCGATTGGTGCGCCAGAAGCTGGCCGCCTCGGTGCATGCCCTGACCGTCCCGTTGGTGACGGCGGCGGACGGAACCAAGTTCGGGAAGTCCACCGGGGGCGGCAACGTGTGGCTGGACCCGGAGATGACGACGCCATATGCCTGGTATCAGTACTTCGTCAACACCGCCGACGCCGACGTCATCCGGTATCTGCGTTGGTTCACCTTTTTGTCGGCCGACGAGCTGGCGGAGCTGGAGGAGGCTACGACGGCCCGACCGGAGCAGCGGGCGGCCCAGCGCCGGTTGGCGCGTGAGCTCACCACGCTCGTGCACGGCGAGCACGTCACCGACGCGGTCGAGCACGCGAGCCAGGCGCTGTTCGGCCGTGGCGAGCTCGCCCGTCTGGACGAGCCCACGTTGCGGGCCGCGCTACGGGAGACCTCGATCGCTGAGCTCAAACCGGGCACCCCGGACGGAGTTGTCGACCTGCTCGTCGCCTCCGGCCTGTCACAGAGCAAGGGAGCTGCGCGGCGCACGATCGCCGAGGGCGGCGTGTACGTCAACAACGGCAAGATCGAGGACGAGGAGTGGGCGCCGCAACCCTCTGACTTCCTGCACGGGCGGTGGCTGGTCCTGCGCCGGGGCAAGCGCAACATCGCTGGCGTGGAGCGCGTTGGTTGATCTTGTGACGAGCCGAAAAACGCCGTCTAGCACGCTGTTTGACTCTCAGTTTTCTGTCGCGTAACTTAATCGAGTCGCTGCGACACGGCCAGTTCGGAGAGCGCGGCGACGTCCCAGAGGGAGCCTCCACTTCGGTGGGATCCTTCGACGTCCGTGGAGCGAGCAAGCGGCCAAAAGCCGCGGGTCTCGTTGCGCGGCCGGCGGGGTGTTGTTTGAGAACTCAATAGTGTGTTTGGTGGTTTTGTTTTTGTTGTTGTTTTTTGGCCGCGTTCTCAGCTTCCCGTGTTGGGGCGTGGTTTTTTAGATGCCAGTTTTTGGTGTCTTTTTGTTAGGTCAGATTTTCTCTGATTTGGATTCGCCTCCGCTTTGGTGGAGGGGTTTTTGTTTGGAGAGTTTGATCCTGGCTCAGGACGAACGCTGGCGGCGTGCTTAACACATGCAAGTCGAACGGAAAGGCCCTTTCGGGGGTACTCGAGTGGCGAACGGGTGAGTAACACGTGGGTGATCTGCCCTGCACTTTGGGATAAGCCTGGGAAACTGGGTCTAATACCGGATAGGACCACGGCATGCATGTGCTGTGGTGGAAAGCTTTTGCGGTGTGGGATGGGCCCGCGGCCTATCAGCTTGTTGGTGGGGTGATGGCCTACCAAGGCGACGACGGGTAGCCGGCCTGAGAGGGTGTCCGGCCACACTGGGACTGAGATACGGCCCAGACTCCTACGGGAGGCAGCAGTGGGGAATATTGCACAATGGGCGCAAGCCTGATGCAGCGACGCCGCGTGGGGGATGACGGCCTTCGGGTTGTAAACCTCTTTCACCATCGGCGAAGCCCATAGCTTTTGTTGTGGGTGACGGTAGGTGGAGAAGAAGCACCGGCCAACTACGTGCCAGCAGCCGCGGTAATACGTAGGGTGCGAGCGTTGTCCGGAATTACTGGGCGTAAAGAGCTCGTAGGTGGTTTGTCGCGTTGTCCGTGAAATTCCCTGGCTTAACTGGGGGCGTGCGGGCGATACGGGCAGACTGGAGTACTGCAGGGGAGACTGGAATTCCTGGTGTAGCGGTGGAATGCGCAGATATCAGGAGGAACACCGGTGGCGAAGGCGGGTCTCTGGGCAGTAACTGACGCTGAGGAGCGAAAGCGTGGGGAGCGAACAGGATTAGATACCCTGGTAGTCCACGCCGTAAACGGTGGGTACTAGGTGTGGGTTTCCTTCCTTGGGATCCGTGCCGTAGCTAACGCATTAAGTACCCCGCCTGGGGAGTACGGCCGCAAGGCTAAAACTCAAAGGAATTGACGGGGGCCCGCACAAGCGGCGGAGCATGTGGATTAATTCGATGCAACGCGAAGAACCTTACCTGGGTTTGACATGCACAGGACGCCGGTAGAGATATCGGTTCCCTTGTGGCCTGTGTGCAGGTGGTGCATGGCTGTCGTCAGCTCGTGTCGTGAGATGTTGGGTTAAGTCCCGCAACGAGCGCAACCCTTGTCTCATGTTGCCAGCGCGTTATGGCGGGGACTCGTGAGAGACTGCCGGGGTCAACTCGGAGGAAGGTGGGGATGACGTCAAGTCATCATGCCCCTTATGTCCAGGGCTTCACACATGCTACAATGGCCGGTACAAAGGGCTGCGATGCCGTGAGGCTTAGCGAATCCTTGAAAGCCGGTCTCAGTTCGGATCGGGGTCTGCAACTCGACCCCGTGAAGTCGGAGTCGCTAGTAATCGCAGATCAGCAACGCTGCGGTGAATACGTTCCCGGGCCTTGTACACACCGCCCGTCACGTCATGAAAGTCGGTAACACCCGAAGCCAGTGGCCTAACCCTTGTGGGGGGAGCTGTCGAAGGTGGGATCGGCGATTGGGACGAAGTCGTAACAAGGTAGCCGTACCGGAAGGTGCGGCTGGATCACCTCCTTTCTAAGGAGCACCACGAAAAGAGTGAGGCATCAGGTCACACTCGAGCCGTGAGGAGCCGGGTGTCTGTAGTGGGCGCCGGCTTGGTGCACAACAACAATCGGTCTCGTTGGGGACTAGCAGAATTGCCGGCACACTATTGGGTCCTGAGACAACACCTCAGGTCTGAAGAGATTCGGGTCAGGTGGTGTCCCACCATTTTGGTGGTGGGGTGTGGTGTTTGGTAATTGGATAGTGGTTGCGAGCATCTAAGCAAAATTGCTGATTTGTAGCGTTTTTGTTTGAGTTGTTTTCTTGTGTTTGTAAGTGTTAAAGGGCGCATGGTGGATGCCTTGGCATCAGGAGCCGATGAAGGACGTGGGAGGCTGCGATATGCCTCGGGGAGCTGTCAACCGAGCGTGGATCCGAGGATGTCCGAATGGGGAAACCCGGCACGAGTGATGTCGTGTCACCCGTATCTGAATACATAGGGTGCGGGAGGGAACGCGGGGAAGTGAAACATCTCAGTACCCGTAGGAAAAGAAAACAAGTGTGATTCCGTTAGTAGTGGCGAGCGAACGCGGAGGATGGCTAAACCGTGCGCATGTGTAACCGGGTAGGGGTTGTGTGTGCGGGGTTGTGGGGATGATGCGTCTGGTTCTACTCGACCGGAGAGCAGCAGTGTGTGGTTAGTCGAAGTGGCCTGGGATGGTCTGCCGTAGACGGTGAGAGCCCGGTAGGTGAAAACTGCATGCCTGTTTTGTGTCGTTACCCGAGTAGCAGCGGGCCCGTGGAATCTGCTGTGAATCTGCCGGGACCACCCGGTAAGCCTGAATACTTCCTGATGACCGATAGCGGATTAGTACCGTGAGGGAATGGTGAAAAGTACCCCGGGAGGGGAGTGAAAGAGTACCTGAAACCGTGTGCCTACAAGCCGTCAGAGCCTTCGACTTGTCGTGGGGTGATGGCGTGCCTTTTGAAGAATGAGCCTGCGAGTCAGGGACATGTCGCGAGGTTAACCCGTGTGGGGTAGCCGCAGCGAAAGCGAGTCTGAATAGGGCGTATCCACCTTGCGGTGGTGTAGTGGTGTGTTCTGGACCCGAAGCGGAGTGATCTACCCATGGCCAGGGTGAAGCGCGGGTAAGACCGCGTGGAGGCCCGAACCCACTTAGGTTGAAGACTGAGGGGATGAGTTGTGGGTAGGGGTGAAAGGCCAATCAAACTCCGTGATAGCTGGTTCTCCCCGAAATGCATTTAGGTGCAGCGTTACATGTTTCTTGCCGGAGGTAGAGCTACTGGATGGCCGATGGGCCCTACTAGGTTACTGACGTCAGCCAAACTCCGAATGCCGGTAAGTGAAAGTGTGGCAGTGAGACGGCGGGGGATAAGCTCCGTGCGTCGAGAGGGAAACAGCCCAGATCGCCGGCTAAGGCCCCTAAGCGTGTGCTAAGTGGAAAAGGATGTGCAGTCGCATAGACAACCAGGAGGTTGGCTTAGAAGCAGCCACCCTTGAAAGAGTGCGTAATAGCTCACTGGTCAAGTGATTGTGCGCCGATAATGTAGCGGGGCTCAAGCACACCGCCGAAGCCGCGGCAACGAGTAATCGTTGGGTAGGGGAGCGTCCTGCATCCAGTGAAGCAGCCTAGTGATGGAGCTGTGGAGGGTGTGGGAGTGAGAATGCAGGCATGAGTAGCGATAAGGCAAGTGAGAACCTTGCCCGCCGAAAGACCAAGGGTTCCTGGGCCAGGCCAGTCCGCCCAGGGTGAGTCGGGACCTAAGGCGAGGCCGACAGGCGTAGTCGATGGACAACGGGTTGATATTCCCGTACCCGTGTGTGCGCGCCCGTGATGAATCCATTCTGCTAACCACCCAAATGGTGGTCGATCGGATCCCTTCGAGGGGAAAAGACAGCCACCGGCTGCGTGGGACCCGGATGGGTAGTAGTCAAGCGATGGGGTGACGCAGGAAGGTAGCCGTACCAGTCAGTGGTAACACTGGGGCAAACCCGTAGGACGACATCTAGGTAAATCCGGATGTCACACGAGTCCGAGAGGTGATGCATAGCCGGATGAGGTGAATTCGGTGATCCTATGCTGCCAAGAAAAGCCTCTAGCGAGCACACACACGGCCCGTACCCCAAACCAACACAGGTGGTCAGGTAGAGAATACCAAGGCGTACGAGAGAACTATGGTTAAGGAACTCGGCAAAATACCCCCGTAACTTCGGGAGAAGGGGGGCCCACACACCGTCATGGCCCTCGCGGCCGGCAGCGGCAGTGGGTCGCAGAAACCAGTGAGAAGCGACTGTTTACTAAAAACACAGGTCCGTGCGAAGTCGCAAGACGATGTATACGGACTGACGCCTGCCCGGTGCTGGAAGGTTAAGAGGACCTGTCAACCCCTCTCGGGGGTGAAGCGGAGAATTTAAGCCCCAGTAAACGGCGGTGGTAACTATAACCATCCTAAGGTAGCGAAATTCCTTGTCGGGTAAGTTCCGACCTGCACGAATGGCGTAACGACTTCTCAACTGTCTCAACCATAGACTCGGCGAAATTGCACTACGAGTAAAGATGCTCGTTACGCGCGGCAGGACGAAAAGACCCCGGGACCTTCACTACAACTTGGTATTGATGTTCGGTACGGTTTGTGTAGGATAGGTGGGAGACTGTGAAACAATTACGCCAGTAATTGCGGAGTCGTTGTTGAAATACCACTCTGATCGTATTGGACCTCTAACCTCGAACCGTATATCCGGTTCAGGAACAGTGCCTGGCGGGTAGTTTAACTGGGGCGGTTGCCTCCCAAAATGTAACGGAGGCGCCCAAAGGTTCCCTCAACCTGGACGGCAATCAGGTGGCGAGTGCAAGTGCACAAGGGAGCTTGACTGCAAGACTGACACGTCAAGCAGGGACGAAAGTCGGGACTAGTGATCCGGCACCCCCGAGTGGAAGGGGTGTCGCTCAACGGATAAAAGGTACCCCGGGGATAACAGGCTGATCTTCCCCAAGAGTCCATATCGACGGGATGGTTTGGCACCTCGATGTCGGCTCGTCGCATCCTGGGGCTGGAGCAGGTCCCAAGGGTTGGGCTGTTCGCCCATTAAAGCGGCACGCGAGCTGGGTTTAGAACGTCGTGAGACAGTTCGGTCTCTATCCGCCGCGCGCGTCAGAAGCTTGAGGAAACCTGTCCCTAGTACGAGAGGACCGGGACGGACGAACCTCTGGTCCACCAGTTGTCCCACCAGGGGCACCGCTGGATAGCCACGTTCGGACAGGATAACCGCTGAAAGCATCTAAGCGGGAAACCTTCTCCAAGACCAGGCTTCTCACCCATTCAAGTGGGATAAGGCCCCCCGCAGACCACGGGATCAATAGACCAGACCTACAAACCCCGCAATGGGCGCAGGGAACTGGCACTAACCGGCCGAAAACTTACACACACGCAACCACGAATCCACAACCACAACCCGCACCCCACCACCAAACACATTTAAATAAAGTTACGGCGGTCACAGCGACAGGGAAACGCCCGGACCCATCCCGAACCCGGAAGCTAAGCCTGCCAGCGCCGATGATACTACCCACCCGGGTGGAAAAGTAGGACACCGCCGAACACAACCACAAAAACCCCGTGCCCCCCAACTACAATTGGGGGGCACGGGCATTTTATAATGCCTTTTACTTTGTTATCGAATGGCTATTCTATTTTGAAGGTCGGCCAGATGAGGTCAAAGAGGTTGGGAGTGTGCGCTTCGAGAGTCATGCCATCGACTATCAAGCGGTGCCGGCGCTGGACCATCGGTAGCAATGCCTATTTGCCGAGTGGTCGGATACCTAAGTAGGTATAGGCGGCCTGAGCACTATCGGCAATTTTGCTGATGTTCTGCGAGGCACGTCACCGCATGCTGGCTAGCATGAGCGAAACTGACTGGAGCGACGTAGGTGTGAGCGAGCTGCCGAGCGGAACGGTGACGTTGCTGCTGGCTGACGTCGAGGGCTCGACGCGGTTGTGGGAGACCCAGCCCGACGAGATGGCTGTTGCTGTGGCGCGCTTGGACCAGGTGTTGTCGGACGTCGTCGCCGCTCATGATGGGGTGCGTCCGGTCGAGCAGGGCGAGGGTGACAGCTTCGTGATCGCGTTCGCTCGCGCGTCTGATGCGCTCGCTTGCGCACTCGATTTGCAGCGGGCGCCGCTGGCGCCGATTCGGTTGCGCATTGGGATCAATACCGGCGAGGTGCGGTTGCGCGACGAGGGGAACTACATCGGACCGACGATCAACCGCACGGCTCGGCTGCGCGACTGGCCCACGGCGGACAGACCGTCTTGTCGGGGGCGACCGAGCCGCTGGTTGTCGACCAGCTTCCACCCGGTGTCTCGTTGACAGACTTGGGCACTCACCCGCTGCGTGATCTGCCCCGGCCTGAGCGGGTGGTGCAGTTGTATCACCCCGATTTGCGCCAACGACTTCCCGCCGCTGCGTGCGGCCAACGCCGCTGTCTCCCATAATCTGCCGATCGAGCTCACAAATTTCATTGGGCGCCAATCCGAAATCAAGAGCGTGCGTGAAGTGCTGACGGCCAACCGGCTGGTTACCCTGACCGGGGCAGGCGGGGCGGGCAAGACGCGCCTGGCCGTGCATGTCGCCGCAGATCTGGCCGGAGAGTTCGGCGACGGAGTCTGCTATGTGGATCTGGCGCCGATCACCCATCCCGACGTCGTGCCGGTCACGGCAGCCCGTGCCTTAGGGCTGCCCGATCAACCGGGTCGCTCGACGGTGGACACGCTGTTGCGGCACCTTCGCGACCGCGAGATGTTGCTGCTGCTGGACAATTGTGAGCACCTACTCGAGCCAAGCGCGGCGTTGGTCGTCGCAATGCTGGGCGGCGCGCCGCGAATGTCGGTGCTGGCGACGAGCCGTGAGCCGCTGGGCGTGACGGGTGAAGCGATGTGGCAGGTGCCATCGTTGTCGCTGGCTGGAGACGCTATCGAGTTATTCGCCGACCGTGCCCGCCTTGCTAAGACCGACTTCTGCGTCACCGACGACAACGCCGCCGCAGTGGCGGAGATCTGTCGGCGCCTGGACGGGATGCCGCTGGCGATCGAGTTGGCGGCTGCGCGCGTTCGGGCGTTGTCGCTGACCGAGATCGTCGACAGCCTGCATGATCGGTTCCGGCTGCTGACCGGTGGTTCGCGGACGGCGGTGCGCCGCCAACAGACTTTGCGGGCTTCGGTGGATTGGTCGCACGCGTTACTCACTGACACGGAACGGATCCTGTTTCGCCGGCTGGCGGTGTTCCTCGGCGGCTTTGACCTCGATGCCGCCCAAGCGGTCACCGGCGCCGACGGCGTCGAGCGTTACCAGGTGCTGGATCAGCTGAGCTTGCTGGTCGACAAATCGCTGGTGGTCGCCGAAAACACCAGTGGGACAACGCGATACCGGCTGCTCGAGACTGTGCGCCAATATGCGTTGGAGAAGCTCGGTGAATCCGGTGAAGCCGATGATGTCCGGATCGCGTCACCGTGACTACTACACCTCGATGGCGGCTCTGCTCGACGCGCCGGCCCGCACCGATTACGAGCAGCGCCTCGGGCAGGCGGAACTTGAGATGGACAACCTGCGCAGCGCATTGGGGTGGAGTCTGGAGAACTCCGATACCGAGCGCGCGCTGTCACTGGCATCGTCGCTGCAACCACTGTGGCTGATGCGAGGCCGCATCCTGAAGGGCCGTGCCTGGTTCCACGCCGTGCTCGGCGACGATGACCCGCAGCATTTTCAGGTGGCACCCGCGGTCGCCGCCCGCGCACTCGCTGATGAAGCTGTGCTCAATGATGTTCGTCGGCGACAGCGGAGACCGTGCTCAGCGCGCAGTGGCGATCGGCCGCGAACTCGATGACCCGGCCGTACTGGCCCGGGCGTTGACCGCCTGCGGCTATATCGAAGGCGCCCGTTACAACGCCGAGGCGGCCACGGCCTACTACTCCGAGGCACTCGACCTGGCGCGAACGCTGAACGATCAGTGGAGCCTCAGCCAGATCCTGGCTTGGCAGTCCAACACCGCTATCGCCGCAGGTGACCCCATCGCGGCACGTGCGGCAGGCGAAGAAGGCCGCAGCATCGGCGACGCGATCGGTGACGGATCGAACTCTCGCCACTGCCGCCTGGGTGTCGCGTGGGCGAGCCTCATGGAGGGGAACGTGGCCGGAGCCGTTGCTCAATTCCGCGCGGTTAATGGCGGAGTGCCGAGGAGGCTCACGACGAAATCTATCAAGCCGATCGGTCTTATGGGACTGGGCATGTCGCTTTCGCACCACGGCGAGGTCAATGCCGCACGCGCCGCGGCCGACGTCGCGGTAGAAGGCGCCGTCGGATCTTGACGTGTACTTCCTGGGGATGGGTTACGCGACCTTGGCGCAGGCCAACCTGGCGGCCGGCGACATCGCCGCGGCGCACCAGGCCAGCGAGGCAGCCTGGCAACACCTGAGCGTGGCCCAGCCTGAGCTGGCGACAGCCCAACGCGGCTTCAATGCCACCGAAGTTGCGTTGGCCAACGGAGATCTCGCGGCCGCCCGTGCCTTAGCCGATGAGCGCCGTTTCAGCGGCCGCCGGATGGCATCTGGCGACGGCTCTACTCGCGCGTTCCCGAGTCGCGATCGCAGAGGGTAGAGCGAGAAGAGGCCGAACGTGACGCGCACGATGCGCTTGCCTGCGCCGCCAGCTGTGGCGCTTACCTAGCCGCTTGCCGGACATCCTCGAATGCCTCGCCGACCTGGCCGACGACACCGATAACCAACAAGCGGCGCGGCTCTTCGGGGCTGCAGAGGCGTTCCGGCAACGCACGGGGATGGTGCGGTTCAAGATCCACGAAGCCGGTTACGAGGCCTCGGTGGCGGCGCTTGCGAGAGGCTATGGGGGAACATGACTTTAACGCCGCTTGGGCCGAGGGCGCGGCATTGTCCACCGAGGAGGCGATCGCTTACGCGCAGCGTGGCCGCGGTGAACGAAACGCCCGAACACCGGTTGGGAGTCGCTGACACCGGCCGAGCGCGAGGTCGTGCGATTGGTGTGCGATGGACTGCCCAACAAGGACATCGCCGCGCGACTCTTCGTTTCACCGAGGACCGTGCACGCCCACCTCAGCCACGTCTACACCAAACTCGGGCTGACCTCCCGCGTGCAGCTCGTCCAAGAGGCAGCCCGGCACACCTAACCCCTGGGGTTGCGAAGGAATCGCAGTGTGCGTCAGCTGTTCTAGGTGCTTTGCGGGTGTGATTGGTGGTATTGACTTCGGCCGGCGCGGGATGACGCCAGTACCGAAGGCGATCACGCGCGCCAGTCGCTCGATCGCCAAGTTCGCGTGAGCCAGCCGGTCCAGCTCATCGATCAGGTCATCGGACGGTGATGGAGCGTGTCTCGGACCAGCCCGCCCAAGCGGTTCGCGAGCGTTGCCAAGGGTTCTACGCAGAATCAGACTTGCAGCGCACAGCCCGTATCCTTTGTCGGGGACACACCCAGGTAGTTCGAGGTGAAGGGTACGAGTGGTCCACGACAAGCACGGCGAGGGAACGCAACGACCTAAGCGGGCACCGCGTCCCCAAGCACCCACCTCGGGTCCGGGACGCGCTCGCAGGGCACAGCCCAGGCAGGAATCCACCAGCGACGACCGCAATGCACCTCCGATTCCGCCCGAGATCGAGGCGAAACAGCTGGCGCCCGAGGTCCGGCGTGAGCTCAGCACCTTGGATCGCCACACTGCCGACGCCGTGGCCCGCCACCTGGTCGCGGCGGGGGAGCTGATCGACGAGGACCCCGAGGCCGCTCTCGAGCACGCGCGCGCTGCGCGGGCCCGCTCAGGTCGTATTGCCGCCGTCCGCGAAGCCGTTGGGATCGCGGCGTACCGGTGCGGTGACTGGTCGCAGGCCCTCGCAGAACTCCGCGCGGCCCGCAGGATGGGCAGCAAATCGCCGCTGCTGCCGCTGATCGCCGACTGCGAACGCGGCCTGGGTCGGCCGGAGCGGGCACTCGAGCTGGCGCGCGGGTCTGAGGCGGCCAAACTCACCGGCGATGAAGCCGACGAGCTGCGCATCGTCACCGCGGGTGCCCGCACCGACCTCGGGCAACTCGAACAGGCCCTGACCGTGTTGTCCACCCCGCAGCTGGACCCGACGCGGACCGGGGTGATCGCGGCCCGGCTGTGCTACGCGTACGCGGAGACGCTGCTGGCGCTCGACCGCGGCGACGAGGCACTGCAATGGTTCCTGCGCGCCGCCGCCGCTGATGTCGACGGTGTCACCGATGCCGAAGACCGAGTGAGCGAGCTCGGCTGACGTGGGATCGCTTGCGCAGGAACATGATTGCTTATTACTCGACCTGGACGGAACGGTATTCCGCGGTCACGAGCTGACCGAAGGCGCGGCGAGCTCGCTGGAAAAAGCATCCGGCCGAAAGCTGTTCGTCACCAATAACGCATCGCGCAGTGCCGATGAGGTCGCGCGCCATCTCAACGACATCGGGCTCGACGCCACTGCCTACGACGTCGTCACCAGTGCGCAAAGCGCCGCGCACGTACTGGCCGACCAACTGGCGCCCGAATCGCGGGTGCTGATCGTCGGAACCGACTCGCTGGCCGCCGAAATCGCCGCCGTCGGCCTCCGACCCGTCCGCCTGTTCGACGACGAACCGCACGCCGTGGTCCAAGGCCACTCCCCGGAGACCGGATGGAGCAATCTCGCCGAGGCGGCACTGGCCATCCGGGCCGGCGCCTTGTGGGTGGCCGCCAATGTCGATCGCACGCTGCCCACCGAACGCGGCCTGCTGCCGGGAAACGGCTCGATGGTCGCCGCGCTCAAGGCGGCGACGGACACCGAACCTCAGGTCGCGGGCAAACCGTCACCGACGTTGATGCGGGATGCATTGGACCGCGGCGACTTTCGTACGCCGCTGGCTGTCGGCGATCGATTGGACACCGATATCGAGGGCGCCAACGCGGCCGCGTTGCCCAGCCTGTTCGTGCTCACGGGGGTCAACTCCGCGCGTGACGCCGTGCACGCCGTGCCCGAACAGCGCCCGACATACATCGGCCACGACCTACGCTCGCTCCACCAGGACGCCGACGCGCTCGCGGTGGCCGCACAATCGGCTTGGCGCATTGAGATTGCAGAAGAGTCGCTGATCGTGCACGCCGCAAAGGCGACGATCACGACGATGACGGGCTGTCCATTGTTCGTGCCGTCGCTGCCGCAGTATGGTCCGGCCAGCTCAACGGCCATACCGTCACCGTCGAAGCCGGCGACGACACCGCCCGGGATGCCCTGCAACGGTGGTCCCTGGCGTAAATCCGATAGCGTTGGAACGCGATGCATAACGACCCAGAACAGATTCGCGCACAAATCGACGCCGTACTCGCCGAGCTGCCCGATCCTGCCAACCCCGAGAACATGCCCTCAGAAGCCGATCTCGAGGAGATCGCGCGTCGGCTGTCAGAGGCGCACGACATGCTGGTGCGGGCGCTGGAGTCGGCGGAGAAGGGCTGAGTCCCTCATGCCGCGGCACAGCCGCGTCGACGCCGAGTTGGTCCGGCGCGGCCTGGCTCGCTCTCGCCAGCAGGCCGCGGAGTTGATCGGCGCCGGCAAGGTCAGCATCGACGGCATGCCGGCAGTCAAGCCGAGCACCGCCGTCGCGGCGTCCGCTGCGCTCACCGTCACCGGCGACGTCGAGCGCAGCTGGGTGTCACGCGGCGCGCACAAGCTCATCGGCGCGCTCGACAGTTTCGGAATCACCGTCGAAGGACGGCGTTGTCTGGACGCGGGGGCCTCGACGGGCGGGTTCACCGAAGTGTTGTTGGATCGCGGTGCCAGGGAGGTGGTGGCCGTCGATGTCGGCTACGGCCAGCTGGCCTGGTCGCTGCGGTCCGATCCCCGGGTGGTCGTCGTCGAGCGGACCAATGCGCGTGAGCTCACGCCGGATGTCATCGGCGGTCCGGTTGAGACCGTCGTCGCTGACCTGTCGTTCATCTCGCTGACCACCGTGTTGCCCGCGCTGACTGGATGCGCGTCGCCCGACGCGGATATCGTTCCCATGGTGAAGCCGCAGTTCGAAGTAGGTAAGGGGCAGGTGGGAGCCGGCGGCGTGGTGCATAGTGCCGAGCTGCGGGCGGGCGCTGTGCTCGCTGTCGCACGCCGGGCCGATGAGCTTGGCTGGCATACCGTCGGGGTCACCCCGAGTCCGCTTCCGGGGCCGTCGGGCAACGTTGAATACTTCCTGTGGCTGCGCGCCGAGACCGATCGGAGCCTTATATCTGATGACCTGCACCGCGCTGTATATCGAGCTGTCGAGGAAGGTCCGCAATGACTCGTGAGCGCACCGTCCTTCTCGTCGTGCACACCGGCCGCGACGAAGCCACCGAAACCGCACGCCGCGTCGAGAAAGTGTTGCACGACAACGGTATTGGTCTCCGCGTGCTGTCGGCCGAAGCGGTGGACCGGGGTCCGTTGCACCTGGGCCCGGACGATATGCGCGCGCTGGGCGTCGACATCGAGGTCGTCGATGCCGATCCGAACGCCGGTGCGGGCTGCGAGCTGGTGATCGGTCTCGGCGGCGACGGCACTTTTCTGCGCGCCGCCGAACTCGCCCGCAATGCCGAGATCCCGGTGCTGGGTGTCAACCTCGGCCGCATCGGCTTTCTCGCCGAAGCCGAGACGGAGGCGATCGACAGCGTGCTGGATCACGTCGTCGCGCGCAGCTACAGCATCGAAGAGCGACTCACCCTCGACATCGCGGTGCGGGTGAAGGGCAAGGTGCTGTCCCGCGGTTGGGCCCTCAACGAAGCCAGCCTGGAAAAGGGGCCGCGGCTCGGGGTGCTCGGGGTGGTCCTCGAGGTCGACGGACGGCCGGTGTCGACGTTCGGCTGTGACGGTGTGCTGGTGTCCACCCCCACCGGCTCCACGGCCTACGCGTTCTCCGCGGGCGGACCCATCCTCTGGCCGGATCTCGAGGCATTGTTGGTGGTGCCCAACAACGCTCACGCTTTGTTCGCCCGGCCGATGGTCACCAGCCCCGACGCGCGGATCGCCATCGAAATCGAGGCCGACGGGCACGACGCCCTGGTGTTCTGCGACGGCCGCCGGCAGATGCTGGTCCCGGCCGGTGCACGGTTGGAAGTGCGGCGCTGCGACGCGTCGGTGAAATGGGCGCGGCTGGACAGCGCCCCGTTCACCGACCGGTTGGTGCGCAAGTTCAGGCTGCCGGTCACCGGCTGGCGCGGACGGTAACGGTGCTCAGTGAAATCCGGATCGAGTCGTTGGGCGCCATCAGCGTCGCGACGGCCGAATTCGGCAGCGGTCTCACGGTTTTGACGGGGGAGACCGGAACGGGCAAGACCATGGTGGTGACAGGGCTGCATCTGCTCGGCGGAGCCCGTGCCGACGCCAACCGGGTTCGCTCCGGAGCCGAGCGGGCCGTCGTCGAGGGCCGCTTCAGCACTGGTGATCTCGACGAGAAAGCGGCGACGCAGATCGACGAGATGCTGGATGCTTCCGGCGCCGAGCGTGACGAGGACGGCAGCATCATCGCGCTGCGCTCGGTCAGCCGCGACGGTCCGTCCCGGGCCTACCTCGGCGGGCGCAGCGTGCCCGCCAAATCGTTGAGCGGATTCACCACCGAGCTACTCACGCTGCACGGGCAAAACGACCAGCTACGGCTGATGCGACCCGACGAGCAACGCGGCGCCCTCGACCGGTTCGCGGCAGTCGGTGCCCGGCTGGAGCGGTACCGCAAGCTGCGCGACGCGTGGCTGTCGGCGCGGCGCGACCTCGTCGATCGCAGCAATCGGGCTCGTGAATTGGCGCAAGAGGCCGATCAGCTGAAGTTCGCGCTGCATGAAATCGATACCACCGATCCTGCGCCCGGCGAAGACGATGCGCTGATCGCCGATATTCGCCGGCTCTCTGAGTTGGACGCGCTCCGTGAGGCGGCATCCGGGGCACGCGCCGCGTTGTCCGGGGCAGGAGAGGACGCCGCAGCCGATCCCGCCGGCCAGGCCGCGTCGGCGGCGGACGGCGTGGCGCGAGCCAAGACCGCACTGGAGTCGACCGACGACACGACGCTGCTGGGCTTGGCCGGTCAGCTCGGTGAGGCGCTGGCAGTGGTGGCCGATGTCGCTCGCGAGCTCGGCGGGTACCTGGGGGAGCTGCCGGCCGACGCCAGCACACTGGACGCCAAGCTCGCCCGCCAAGCCGAGCTGCGCACACTCACCCGCAAATACGCCGCCGACATCGACGGCGTACTGCAATGGGCGGGCGAAGCGCGAGATCGGCTGGCGCACTTGGATGTTTCCGAGGAAGCACTGGCCGGTCTGCAACAGCGAGTCGACGAGTTGGCGCTCCAATTGGCCAGTGCGGCAAACGAACTCAGCAAGGCGCGCAGCCAGGCCGCTAAGCGGCTGGCCAAGGACGTCACCGGGGAGTTGTCCGGATTGGCGATGGCCGACGCCGAATTCACCATCACCGTGTCGACCCTGCCGGCCGCCGCCGACGATGCGGCAGCGTTGACGCTGGCCACGGGCACCCGGGCGCACGCCGGCAGTGACGGCGTCGACCAGGTCGAGTTCGGCTTCGCCGCGCATCGGGGCACCGCGGTGCTGCCGCTGTCCAAGAGCGCGTCGGGCGGTGAACTGTCGCGGGTGATGCTCGCGTTGGAGGTCGTGCTGACGGCGTCGATGGCGGGCACCACGATGGTGTTCGACGAAGTCGACGCCGGGGTCGGCGGCCGCGCCGCGGTACAGATCGGCCGGCGTCTGGCGCGGCTGGCCCGCAATCGGCAGGTCATTGTGGTGACGCATCTGCCGCAGGTCGCGGCGTACGCCGACGTGCACCTGATGGTCGACAGCACCGGACCGAAGGGCGCCAGCGGGGTGCGGCGTCTCGACGGCGACGACCGGGTTGCCGAACTGGCGAGAATGCTGGCCGGGCTGGGTGATTCGGATACAGCGCGCGCACACGCCCGCGAACTTCTCGAGGCGGCGGACTGTGACCGGATTGCGACCTCGTAAGCGTATTGAGGCTGTTGCAGATGTGACAAGATATAACTTCTGAGGCTGTTGTTACGGCGCGCCTCCCCGCTCGATCTCGGGTTCACCGACAGAATCGCCCCATGAGCGTCACCACCACACTGTCTGGTCTTCTGTCCCGCAACACCGACCGTCCGGGTCTCGTTGGCACGGCTCGGGTCGACCGCGACATTGATCGACTGCTGCGCCGGGTCTGCCCCGGCGACATCGTCGTCCTCGATGTGCTGGACCTGGATCGCATCACGGCCGACGCGCTGGTTGACGCGCAGATCGCCGGGGTCATCAATGCATCCACCTCGGTGTCCGGTCGCTACCCCAACCTGGGCCCCGAAGTGCTGGTGAACAACGGCGTCACGCTGATCGACGATACGGGTCCCGAGGTCTTCAGGAAGATCAAAGACGGCGCGAAGATCCGACTGCACAACGGCGGTGTGTACGCCGGGGACCGCCGGCTGATCCGCGGCACCGAGCGCACCGACGAAGAGATCGCCGACCTGATGCAGGAAGCCAAGACCGGATTGGTTTCGCACCTGGAGGCGTTCGCGGGCAACACCATTGAGTTCATCCGCAGCGAGAGCCCGCTGTTGATCGACGGGATCGGGATCCCCGACGTCGACGTCGAGTTGCGTCGCCGTCACGTCGTCGTGGTCGCTGACGATGAGGACGCCGCCGCAGACCTCAAACGTCTCAAGCCATTCATCAAGGAGTATCAGCCGGTGCTGATCGGCGCGGGTGCCGGCGCAGATGTGTTGCGCGACGCCGGGTATCGCCCGCAACTTATCGTCGGCGATCCCAGCGACCTGAGCGCCGAGGTACTCAAATGCGGAGCTCAGGTGGTGCTGCCCGCCGATGCCGACGGCCACGCGCCCGGCCTGGAACGCATTCAGGACCTGGGCGTCGGAGCCATGACCTTTCCCGCCGCAGGGTCGCCCGCCGACCTGGCGCTGCTGCTGGCCGACCATCATGGCGCCGCTCTGTTGGTGACCGCGGGCCACAAGGCCAACATCGAGACGTTCTTCGACCGGACCCGCCAGCAGAGCAACCCGTCGACTTTCCTCACCCGGCTGCGCGTCGGAGAGAAAGTCGTCGACGCCAAAGCGGTTGCCACGCTGTACCACAACCGCATCTCCGGTGGCGCGATCGCGTTGCTGGTCCTGACGATGCTGATCGCGGTCATCGCCGCGTTGTGGGTGTCGCGCACCGACACGCTCGTGTTGCACTGGGCTGTCCAGTACTGGAACCACTTCCTTGCCTGGGCACAGCACTGGATCCATTAGGGCGGTGAATACGTGATATCTCTACGCCAGCATGCGATCTCGCTAGCCGCCGTTTTCCTGGCACTGGCGGTCGGGGTTGTGCTCGGCTCGGGTCTGCTCTCCAACACGATGCTGTCCGGATTGCGTGCGGAGACGAAGAGTCTGCACAGCCAGATCAACACTCTGAATGACGAGAAGAACGTCCTGAACGGAAAGATCGGCGCCGCAAACACTTTCGACACCCAGATGGCGGGCCGGATGGTGCATGACGCACTCAACGGCAAGTCGGTGGTCATCTTCCGCGCTCCCGACGCCAAGGACGACGACGTCGACGCGGTGTCGAAGCTCGTCGGCCAGGCCGGCGGAGCGGTCACCGGCACGGTGGCGTTGACGCAGGAGTTCGTCGACGCCAACTCCGCGGAGAAGCTGCATACGGTGGTCAACTCCTCGATCCTGCCCGCGGGCGCACAGTTGAGCACCAAGCTGGTCGACCAGGGCTCGCAGGCCGGCGACCTGCTGGGCATCGCCCTGCTGATCAATCGGGACCCCGCCATTCCGCCGGTCGACGACGCGCAGCGCGACACCGTGTTGGCGGCATTGCGTGACACCGGCTTTATCGGCTACGGGAATCAGCACGTCGGCGCGGCGAACGCCGCAGCGATCGTCACCGGCGGCGCCCTGGGCAACGACGCCGGCAACCAGGGCGTCAGCGTGGCCAGGTTCGCCGCTGCGTTGTCGCCGCACGGCTCGGGTGTGCTGCTCGCCGGGCGTGACGGCTCGTCCGGCGGCCCGGCCGCAGTCGCGGTCGCCCGCGGAGACGCCACGGTGACGCCGCTCATCAGCACCGTCGACGACGTGGATGCCGAGTCCGGTCGCATCACCGCAGTCCTGGGCCTCGCCGACCTGATCAACGGCGGTCGCACCGGCCAATACGGCACCGGTCAACGCAACACCGGGCTCACCCTCGCTTCATAAGCCCCGCACGGCGCGCGCACCCGACGGGCGTGTTAGCAACGAGTCGGCGGAGTGTTTGTTAGGGTGGGTTTCCGTGGGTCGGCAGGCCCAAAGCTGGAGATCAGCCCTCAAACAGAGGTCTAGCCCTGCGCCGTCTTCACGGAGGTCGCCACATTGCGTAAGCATCCGCAGACCGCGACCAAGCACCTCTTCGTCAGCGGTGGAGTCGTCTCATCGCTCGGCAAGGGTCTGACCGCGAGCAGCCTTGGACAGCTGCTGACCGCGCGCGGGCTGCAGGTGACGATGCAGAAGCTCGACCCCTACCTCAACGTCGACCCCGGCACCATGAACCCGTTCCAGCACGGCGAGGTCTTCGTCACTGAAGACGGCGCCGAGACCGACCTTGACGTCGGTCACTACGAGCGCTTCTTGGATCGCGATCTGTCCGGCTCAGCGAATGTCACGACCGGACAGGTGTATTCGACGGTCATCGCCAAAGAGCGCCGCGGCGAATATCTCGGCGACACCGTCCAGGTGATCCCGCACATCACCGATGAGATCAAGCGCCGCATCCTGGCGATGGCCGAGCCGGACGCCGAGGGTAACCGGCCGGATGTTGTCATCACCGAAATCGGCGGCACCGTCGGTGATATCGAGTCGCAGCCCTTTCTCGAGGCGGCCAGGCAGGTGCGCCATGATCTCGGCCGCGAGAATGTCTTCTTCCTGCACGTGTCGCTGATCCCGTACCTGGCGCCGTCGGGCGAATTGAAAACCAAGCCCACCCAGCACTCGATAGCCGCACTGCGCAGCATCGGTATCAGCGCGGATGCGTTGATCCTGCGCTGTGATCGCGACGTTCCCGAGCCGCTGAAGAACAAGATCGCGCTGATGTGTGACGTCGACATCGACGGCGTCATCTCCACACCTGATGCGCCGTCGATCTATGACATTCCGAAGGTGCTGCACCGCGAGGAGTTGGACGCCTATGTGGTGCGCCGGCTCAACCTGCCGTTCCGCGACGTCGACTGGACAGAATGGGACGATCTGCTACGCCGCGTGCACGATCCGCAGGAGACCGTGCGAATTGCTTTGGTAGGCAAGTACATTGATCTCTCGGATGCATACCTGTCGGTGAGTGAGGCACTGCGGGCAGCCGGGTTCAAGCACCGCGCGAAGGTGGAGATCCGCTGGGTCGGCTCCGATGACTGCGAGACGCCGAGCGGCGCGGCGGCGGTGCTCGACGACGTCCACGGTGTGCTGATCCCCGGCGGGTTCGGCATCCGGGGGATCGAGGGCAAGATCGGCGCTATCTCCCACGCACGTGCCCGTGGGCTGCCCGTCCTGGGTCTGTGCCTGGGCTTGCAGTGCATTGTGATCGAAGCCGCCCGTTCGGTCGGCCTGACCGAGGCCAACTCGGCGGAATTCGATCCGTCCACACCCGACCCCGTCATCTCGACCATGGCCGACCAGCAGGAGATCGTCGCCGGCGAAGCCGACCTCGGGGGCACCATGCGGCTGGGCGCATATCCCGCAGTCCTGGAGCCGGGTTCCATTGTCGCGCAGGCCTATCAGTCGACCGAGGTGTCGGAGCGGCATCGGCATCGCTACGAGGTCAACAACATGTACCGGGAGCGCATCGCCGAGAGCGGACTGAAATTCTCCGGGACTTCCCCTGACGGTCATCTGGTCGAGTTCGTCGAGTACCCGCGGGAGATGCATTCGTTCGTCGTCGGCACCCAGGCGCACCCCGAGTTGAAGAGCCGGCCGACCCGTCCGCACCCGCTGTTCGTCGGCTTCATCGGCGCGGCCATCGATTACAAGGCAGCCGAGCGGTTGCCGGTGGAGATCCCTGAACGACGGGAGAACGGCAACGACCAACACGACGGCGCCCAAGCGACGTCGTTGTCTGAGCCCGCCCGTGGCTGACCACGTCTTCGAGACGATCTCGTCCGAAATCCTGTACAGCGGAAAGATTTTCGCGCTGCGCAGAGACCAGGTCCGGATGCCCGGCGGGAAGGTCGTCGCGCGGGAAGTCGTCGAGCACTTCGGCGCGGTGGCCATCGTCGCGATGGACGACGACGGCCGCATCCCGCTGGTGTACCAGTACCGCCACCCGCTCGGCCGGCGCCTGTGGGAATTGCCCGCCGGATTACTCGACGTGCACGGCGAAGCCCCACACCTGACCGCAGCCCGCGAGCTGCGCGAGGAGGCCGGGCTGGAGGCAAAGACCTGGCAGGTGCTGTGCGATCTGGATTCCACGCCGGGTTTCAGCGACGAATCGGTACGGGTCTATCTGGCCACCGGACTGACGGACGTCGGTCGACCCGAGGCGCACGACGAAGAAGCCGACATGACCCTGCAGTGGTATCCGATCGCCGAGGCCGTGCAGCGGGTGTTCACCGGTGAGATCGTCAATGCCCTTGCGGCGGGCGGGATTCTGGCGGCGTATGCAGTCTGCAAAGGGATCGCGGAGCCGCGGCCGGTGGATGCGCCGTGGACTGACAAACCCACGGCATTCAGCGCGCGGCAGGCAACAGGATGACGACGCTGGCGCCGCCCTTGGAAGGCCAGCTGCAGGGATACCTCGACCACCTGACGATCGAACGCGGGGTGGCGGCCAACACCTTGAGCTCGTATCGCCGTGACCTTCGCCGCTACTCCGATCACCTCACCTTGCGCGGTGTCGACGATCTGGCAAAGGTCAGCGAGGACGATGTCAGCGAATTCCTGATGGCACTGCGGCGCGGTGACCCGGACTCCGGTGTCTCGCCCCTGTCGGCGGTGTCGGCGGCGCGGACCCTGATCGCCGTGCGCGGGTTACACCGGTTCGCCGCTGCCGAAGGCCTGGCCGAATTCGACGTCGCGCAGGCGGTCAAACCACCCACACCGGGCCGGCGGCTGCCCAAGAGTCTCAGCGTGGATCAGGTGCTCGCCCTGCTGGCCGGCGCCGGCGGTGACAGCCCGTCCGATGGCCCGTTGACGCTGCGTAACCGCGCGCTGCTCGAGCTGTTGTACTCCACCGGCGCAAGGATTTCCGAAGCTGTGGGGCTCGATGTCGACGACGTCGACACGCACGCGCGTTCGGTGCTTCTACGTGGGAAGGGCGGCAAGCAGCGGCTGGTTCCGATCGGACGCCCCGCGGTGCAGGCGCTGGACGCGTACATGGTGCGGGGACGGTCGGAGTTGGCCCGCCGCGGCCGCGGCACCCCGGCCATCTTCCTCAATGCCCGTGGCGGCCGGTTGTCACGCCAGAGTGCATGGCAGGTGCTGCAGGATTCCGCTGAGAGAGCCGGCATCACCTCGGGCGTGTCACCGCACACGCTGCGGCACTCGTTTGCCACGCACCTGTTGGAGGGCGGCGCAGACGTCCGGGTGGTTCAGGAACTACTGGGACACGCGTCGGTGACCACGACGCAGATCTACACCATGGTCACCGTGCACGCGCTGCGTGAGGTCTGGGCCGAGGCCCACCCTCGCGCGCATTAGCTGCCCAAGTACTCCGATTCCAGCACCAGATCGGGGACCAGGCTCTGATACTCCAGGTGCGCCTTGTGCTCGACGGTCTGCCACAGCTTGCCCTGCTGCTCGCGCATGTACTTGCGGTACTTTGGCGCGCCGGGAACCCTGACGTTGTCAGCGACCGCGATCGAGCCGGAGTGCAGCCAGCCCCGGTCGAGGATGCTCTGCAGATCCGTGAGGTAGGCGTCCTTGTCGTGGTCGAGGAACAGGAAGTCGAGCGCGCCGGCGGCAAAGCCATGATTGGCGGCCAACGCGTCCAGAGTGTGACCACCGTCGGCTACCGTGCCGACCACGCAGGTGACCCGGTCAGCGACGCCGGCGTGCGCCCAGATCTGACGGGCGTTGGCGGCGTTGGCTTCTGCCAGCTCGACGGAATACACCTTGGCGCCCGGCGCAGACCGGGCGATGCGCAGCGCGCCGTACCCGCAGTAGGTGCCCAACTCGAGCGCGAGCTTCGGGTCGGCTCGCCGGACCGCGGCGTCGAGCAGTGCGCCCTTCTCGTCGCCGACGTTGATCAGCATCGACTTCTCGTAACCGAACCGATCCATGGTCGCCAACACGTCGTCGACATCGCCCGCCCGGGCATGCTCCAGCACATAGGCGACCGCGGCGGCTTCGCGCCCGTCGCCGATCTGCCCTGTCGTCGTGAGATTGCGGACGCCGGTCGCCATCCGCCAGAACGACCACCGCAATAACGGAATGCGCTGCTTCAGACTCATGGCGCCACGATAGCCCGGCGGAGGATCGAATAGAGCCGCACTTAAATTCGCTGGTGACGTTGTTGCGGGTCTCCCAGCAGGAGCCCGTACACCCGTTAGACTCTCCTGCGATGTCCGTCATTTCCCGACCACCGCGCACGCTGAGGCGATGCACGCTGCCGAGCCGCAGGCGCTGATGAGTGACGACGCCGACAGCGGCACCGAAGTCGGCCTGACCGGGCGTCCACCGCGGGCGATCCCCGAACCCAAGCCGCGCATGTCACACGGGCCGGCCAAGGTCGTGGCGATGTGCAACCAGAAAGGCGGCGTGGGGAAGACCACGTCGACGATCAACCTGGGCGCGGCGCTGGCCGAATGCGGTCGCCGCGTCCTGCTCGTCGATCTGGACCCGCAGGGGGCATTGTCAGCGGGCCTCGGCGTACCGCACTACGAGCTGGAACACACCATCCACAACCTGCTGGTCGAGCCCCGGGTGTCCCTCGACAACGTGCTGATGAACACCCGCGTCAAGAACCTGGACCTGGTGCCCAGCAACATCGATCTGTCTGCCGCGGAGATCCAGCTGGTCAACGAGGTGGGCCGCGAGCAGACGTTGGCCCGCGCCCTGCACCCGGTGCTGGATCGCTACGACTATGTCCTGATCGACTGCCAGCCGTCGCTGGGTCTGCTGACCGTCAACGGCCTGGCCTGTTCGGACGGCGTCATCATCCCGACCGAGTGCGAGTTCTTCTCGCTGCGCGGCTTGGCCTTGCTGACCGACACCGTCGAGAAGGTGCGCGACCGGCTCAACCCGAAGCTGGACATCAGTGGCATCCTGATCACCCGCTACGACCCGCGAACGGTGAACTCCCGCGAGGTGATGGCGAGGGTCGTAGAGCGCTTCGGCGATTTGGTGTTCGACACCGTCATCTCCCGCACCGTCCGCTTCCCGGAGACCAGCGTCGCCGGCGAGCCGATCACCAGCTGGGCCCCGAAATCGGGCGGCGCGGCCGCCTACCGCGCGCTGGCCCGCGAGGTGATCGACCGGTTCGGCGCGTGACGGGCGGAGTCAGCTGCGAGGAGGCGTCACCCCAGAACGGCTTCCAGGTCAGGCTGACCAATTTCGAGGGGCCGTTCGACCTGCTGCTGCAGCTGATTTTCGCCCATCGCCTCGACGTGACCGAGGTCGCGCTGCATCAGGTCACCGATGACTTCATCGCCTACACCCGCGAGATCGGTCGCGCGCTGGAACTCGAGGAGACGACCGCATTCCTGGTCGTCGCCGCCACGCTGCTCGACTTGAAGGCAGCCCGGCTGCTGCCGTCCGGCCAAGTCACCGACGCGGAAGACCTGGCCCTGCTGGAGGTCCGCGACCTGCTGTTCGCCAGGTTGCTGCAGTACCGGGCGTTCAAGCACGTCGCGGTCATGTTCGGTGAGCTGGAAGCCGCCGCCCTGCGCAGCTATCCCCGTGCGGTGTCGCTGGAGGACCGGTACGCCGACCTGCTGCCCGAGGTGATGTTGGGCGTCGACGCCGAAGTGTTCGCTCAGATCGCCGCGACTGCGTTCCAGCCTCGGCCGGTGCCGACGGTGGCCACCGAACATCTACACGAGATGCACGTGTCGGTACCGGAACAGGCCAAGCGACTGTTGTGGTTCTTGGAGCAGCGTGGGATCGGGCAGTGGGCATCGTTTTCCGACCTGATCGCCGAGTGTCAGCCCATCGAGATCGTCGGCCGCTTCCTGGCGCTGCTCGAACTGTATCGATCGCGGGCGGTAGCATTCGACCAAGTAGAACCGCTTGGTGTGCTCCAGGTTTCGTGGACCGGAGAACGGCCGACCAACGAAGAATTGCGGGAAGCGGATTCGCCGCCCGACCAAGAAGTGCGAGACCTGTGATGACCGATCCCAGCGTGGGCATTGGTGACGACGACGTCGACGTCGATCCCACCTCAGATGCCAACCTCGGCATCGATGTGGCGACCGCACCGGAGCTCGAAGACGCCGAACTGGGCGCGGTGCTCGAAGCGCTGCTGTTGGTCGTCGACACCCCGGTGACGGTCGACGCGCTGGCCGCGGCCACCGAGCAACCGGCGTACCGGGTGGCCGCCAAGCTGCGACTGATGGCCGACGAGCTCACCGAACGCGATAGCGGCATCGACTTGCGCGAAGCCGGCGGCGGATGGCGGATGTACACCCGGTCCCGGTTCGCGCCCTATGTGGAACGGCTGCTGCTCGACGGGTCTCGCTCCAAGCTCACCCGGGCCGCGCTGGAGACGCTGGCGGTGGTGGCTTACCGCCAGCCGGTGACGCGGGCCAGAGTGAGCGCGGTGCGCGGCGTCAACGTCGACGCGGTCATGCGCACTCTGCTGGCGCGCGGGTTGATCACCGAAGCCGGCGCTGACCCCGACACCGCCGCCGTGACCTTCGCGACGACCGAGCTCTTCCTGGAACGGCTCGGGCTGTCGTCGTTGAACGACCTTCCCGACATCGCGCCGCTGCTTCCCGATGTCGACATGATCGAAGACCTCAGCGAATCCTTGGACGCAGAGCCGCGTTTCGTGAAACTCGCGGGTGGCCCGGTTGCCAACGACCAGCCGTTGTCGTTCAACGTGGATTACGAATGATGGTCGACACCGACGACTCCCGCGGGATTCGCCTGCAAAAAGTGTTGTCGCAGGCCGGAATTGCCTCCCGGCGCAACGCCGAGAAGATGATCAGGGACGGCCGCGTCGAGGTCGACGGCCAGGTGGTGACCGAGCAGGGCACCAGAGTCGACCCGGACGTGTCGGTGATACGCGTGGATGGTGCGCGGGTGGTCCTGGACGACTCGCTGGTGTACCTGGCGCTGAACAAGCCGCGGGGTATGCACTCGACGATGTCGGATGATCACGGCCGACCGTGCATCGGTGACTTGGTCGAGCATCGAGTTCGCGGTAACAAGAAGCTGTTTCACGTCGGGCGCCTCGACGCCGACACCGAGGGATTGATCTTGCTGACCAACGACGGCGAGCTCGCGCACCGCCTGATGCACCCGTCGTATGAGATCCCCAAGACATATCTGGCGACCGTCAATGGGTCGGTGCCGCGCGGCCTCGGCAAGAAGTTGCGGGCCGGTATCGATCTCGAAGACGGGCCGGTCGCGGTCGACGATTTCGCGGTGGTGGACTCCATCCCCGGCAAGACGCTGATCCGCGTCACGCTGCACGAAGGACGTAAACGCATCGTGCGGCGAATGTTGGCGGAGGCCGGATTCCCGGTGCAGGAGTTGGTCCGCACCGACATCGGCGCGTTGTCGCTCGGGGACCAGCGTCCGGGTAGCATCCGGGCGTTGCGCCGCAACGAGATCGGAGACCTCTATAAGGCGGTCGGGTTGTGAGCGAAACGAACGCGGTCGTCGTTACCGTCGACGGCCCGGCGGGCACCGGAAAGTCATCCGTATCAAGAGGTTTGGCCCGCGCGTTAAGCGCCCGCTACCTCGATACCGGTGCCATGTACCGCATCGTCACGTTGGCGGTGCTGCGCGCGGGAATCGACCCCGCCAACCAAGCAGACGTCGTAGGCGTCGTGGCTGACGTCCGGCTGTCGGTGAGTTACGACCCCGACGAGGACCGCAGTTACCTTGATGGCGAAGATGTTTCGTCGGAGATCCGCGGTGATGAGGTCACTAGAGCAGTGTCGGCTGTCTCGGCGGTTCCCGCCGTACGTACCCGGCTGGTCGAACTGCAACGCACAATGGCACACGGTGCGGGCAGCGTCGTGGTGGAAGGTCGCGACATCGGGACCGTGGTGCTGCCGGACGCCGACGTCAAGATTTTCCTGACCGCATCGGCCGAGACGCGGGCGCGGCGCCGTAATGATCAGAATGTCGGCGCGGGTCTGCCAGACGACTACGCCGGCGTCTTGGCCGATGTGCGCCGCCGCGATCACCTGGATTCGACGCGAGCGGTTTCGCCGCTGCGGGCGGCTTCCGATGCGGTGGTCGTCGACACCAGTGACATGACCGAATCCGAAGTGATCGCGCACCTGCTGGACTTGGTGCAGCAGCGAAGCGAGGCGGTCCGGTGAGTCAAGACGGTACCTGGGTTGACGAAAGTGAATGGGAATCAGCGGATTTCATCGATGCTGTTGACGATGTCGCCGCTGGTCCGCCACCGGTGGTCGCGGTGGTGGGCCGGCCGAACGTGGGCAAGTCCTCGTTGGTCAACCGGATCCTGGGCCGGCGTGAGGCCGTCGTTCAAGATGTGCCGGGTGTAACCCGCGACCGGGTGTCCTACGACGCGCTGTGGACCGGTCGCCGGTTCGTCGTCCAGGACACCGGGGGATGGGAGCCCGACGCCAAGGGTCTGCAGCAGCTGGTGGCCGAACAGGCGTCGGTGGCCATGCGTACCGCCGACGCGGTGATCCTGGTCGTCGATGCCGTCGTCGGCGCGACCGCCGGCGACGAGGCCGCCGCTCGTATACTGCGACGCTCGGGCAAGCCAGTGTTCCTGGCCGCCAACAAAGTTGACAGCGAGAAAGGCGAGTCCGACGCCGCGGCGCTGTGGTCGCTGGGCATCGGCGAACCGTTCGCGGTCAGCGCGATACACGGTCGCGGCGTGGCCGATCTGCTCGACGCGGTCGTCGGTGCGCTACCGGAGGTCGCGGAGTTGGCCTCGACCCGGGGCGGTCCGCGGCGGGTGGCGCTGGTCGGTAAGCCGAACGTGGGGAAGAGCTCGCTGCTGAACCGGTTGGCGGGCAATGAGCGGTCGGTGGTCCACGATGTCGCGGGCACCACGGTCGACCCGGTGGACTCGCTGATCGAGATGGACGGCAAGGTCTGGAGATTCATCGATACGGCCGGACTGCGCCGCAAAGTCGGCCAAGCCAGCGGCCATGAGTTCTACGCCTCGGTGCGCACCCACGGCGCGATCGACGCGGCCGAGGTGGTGATCGTGCTGATCGACGGCTCGGTGCCGCTGACCGAGCAGGACCAGCGGGTGCTGTCGATGGTGATCGAGTCCGGGCGAGCGCTGGTGCTGGCATTCAACAAGTGGGATCTCGTCGACGAAGAACGCCGCTACCAGCTGGACAACGAGATCGATCGCGAGCTGGTGCAACTGCGCTGGGCGCAGCGGGTCAACATCTCCGCGACGACCGGTCGCGCGGTGCAGAAGTTGGTGCCGGCGTTGGAAAGCGCGCTGGAGTCGTGGGATACCCGGATCGGCACCGGTCGGCTGAACGCGTGGATCAAGGAGGTCGTGGCCGCGACGCCACCGCCGGTGCGCGGCGGCAAGCAGCCGCGCATCCTGTTCGCCACACAGGCCACCGCGCGCCCGCCGACGTTCGTCTTGTTCACCTCGGGCTTCTTGGAGGCCGGCTACCGCCGGTTTTTGGAGCGACGACTACGCGAGACGTTCGGCTTCGAGGGCAGCCCGATCCGCATCAACGTGCGAGTGCGCGAGAAGCGCAAGCCAAAGTCCCGCTGACACCCCGGCGACGCCGAAACCCGTCCAGATAAGGTCGTTTCGGTGCCCGTGTCCCACGCGATCCTGATCGTCCTTGCCGGAGTGGGCGCAGGCGCGATCAATGCTGTTGTCGGGTCGGGCACCCTGATCACCTTCCCGACACTGGTGGCGATGGGCTACCCGCCGGTGACGTCGACCATGTCGAATGCGGTGGGTCTGGTTGCGGGCAATGTCGCGAGCACCTGGGGCTACCGTCGTGAACTGCGCGGTCAGTGGGACCGGCTGCGCTGGCAGATTCCGGCGTCGATCATCGGCGCGATCCTCGGTGCCTGGCTCCTGCTGCATCTGCCGGAGAAGGTATTCATCGCCGTAGTGCCGGTCCTGCTGATCACGGCGCTGATCCTGGTGGTGATCGGTCCGCGGATTCAGGCGTGGGCGCAGGACCGGGCCGAGAAGGCCGGCCGTTCCGTCGAAGAGGTGTCACCGCGCCGGATGGCCGCGTTGGTGTTGAGCACCTTCGCAATCGGAGTCTATGGCGGCTATTTCACCGCGGCGCAGGGCATTCTGCTTGTCGGCGTGATGGGTGCGATGCTGCCCGAATCAGTGCAGCGGATGAATGCGGCGAAGAACCTGCTGACTCTTCTCGTGAATCTTGTTGCAGCGCTGGCCTATACATTCGTGGCTTTCCATCGGATAAGTTGGCCGGTAGCGGGTCTCATCGCGGTCGGGTCCCTGCTCGGCGGCTGGCTAGGCGCCCGCTACGGGCGTCGGTTGTCGCCGAATGCGTTGCGCGCCACGATCGTTGTCGTCGGGCTGATCGGTCTGTACCGGCTGCTAGCCGTGTAGTCGTCAGCCCTGGTGAACGACGTTGCCTTGGCCGGACTCCTCGACGTGCGGCGACCCTTTGAGGTATGTGACCTGATTACTGAAGCCGGAGGCTTCGATGTTGTCGACGCCCTCGACAGTGACCTTGTTCTGCACGCCGGACACCGACAGGCTAGTGCAGTGACCCGTGATCACGACCGTGTTGGACACTCCGCTGATGCTGACGCTGGTTTGGTTGCAGGCGATCGTCCGGTTCTCGTTGATGCCGGCGACGGTGAGGTTCCCGCCTGACGGCGGCGCCGACGGGACTGCAGCAGGTGTCGTCGGCGTCATGGCGCTGGACGGGCTCGGGAGGTCGGGGGAGATGCTCGGCGTCGGGAAGAGTGTGGTCAATCTGCTATGCGAAAACTGGTGTGCGGTGAAGAACAAGATCGCGGCCGGCAAGGCGATCATGCCAATCACGAAGACAGCGGCCACGATCCACCACGTCCGGTTGCGGGAGGATGTCTGCGTCGGCGGCCCGAACAGCGAGCCGCTGTAAGGCAGCGGTGGCGGCGGTGGACCCGCGGGAGCGGAAGGGGCGGCCCATTTGCTCGGCGGCTGAATTTCCGTGGCCTCGGACGCGCGGGCTGTCTCCGCCAGCGGTTGCTCCAGTTCCCGGATTCGGGCTTCTGGATCGTCCTCGGATGTCATCCCCAGATGCTCCCATACCAAGATCGGGCCGAATAGGTCATTCGCATTCGGTAGTTTCTGGATCGTGACCGACTTAGCCAACCGCCAGATCCTGCTGCGTCGCCGCCCCATTGGACTCGTTCAGCCGGATGACACCGAACTGGTCATCACGTCGGCACCCGAGCCGGCCGATGGTGAGGCGCTGGTCCGCACCACCTACGTCGGCCTTGATGCCGCGGTCCGGACCTGGCTCAACGACCAGCAGGGCTACCTTCCGCCGGTGCAGCTGGGTGAGGTCGTCCGTGCGGCGGGCATCGGCGAGGTGGTGTCGTCACGGTGTGACGCCTACAAAGTCGGCGACGTGATCACCACGCTGACCGGCTTCCAGGAATACGTGATCATTCGCGATGACGTGTTCAGCACTCCGATACCGGGGGAGAGCGATCAGCTGGCCATCATGTCGGTCTACGGCCCGACCGGTGCGACGGCGTATATCGGGATGACCGACGTCGGGAAGCCTCAAGCCGGCGACACGGTGGTCGTTTCGGCCGCCGCGGGTGCCACCGGCTCGATTGCCGGCCAGATCGCCAAGATCGCCGGGGCCCGGGTGGTGGGCATCGCGGGCGGCCCGGAGAAATGCCGGGCGGTCGTCGAGGACTTCGGCTTCGACGCGTGCATCGACTACAAGAACGACGATCTGCAGGCCGCGCTCAAACAGCACTGCCCCCAGCGAGTGAACGTCTACTTCGACAACGTCGGCGGCCCCATCCTCGACGCGGTCCTGGGCCGGTTGGCCATGAACGCACGGGTCGTGCTGTGCGGAGTGATCTCCAGCTATCTCAGCGGCGATCACCCTGGTCCGGCCAACTACGTGAACATCTTGGCCAAAACCGCGACGATGCAAGGATTCAACGCGCTCGATCAATGGGGCCGCTTCGACGAGGCCTCGGCCGCGTTGCGTCAGTGGGAGCATGAGGGCCGAATCAGGCACCGCGAGACCATCTTTGAGGGCATCGAGTCCTGTGTCGATGCGCTCAACGGGCTGTTCACCGGCGCCAACATCGGCAAGATGCTGGTCAAGCTCAGCGAGCCGACGACCGCCTAAGACAACTCCTGGATGCGGATCATGGTGCCCGCGGGATCGCGGACGGCGCAGTCACGGATTCCGTACGGCTGCTCGGTGGGCTCCTGCACGATGTCGGCGTTATCGGACTGCAGCCTCTCGAAGGTGGCGTCGAGGTCCTTGGTGGCCAAGACGATGGTCGCGTAGGTGCCCTTGGCCATCATCTCGGCGATGGTCCGTCGTTCGTCGTCGGTGACGCCCGGATTGGCGGCCGGTGGATTCAAAACGATCGACGTGCCGGGCTGATTCGGCGGCCCGACAGTGATCCAGCGCATGGTGCCTTTCCCGACGTCGAGACGGACTTCGAAGCCCAGGACGTCGCGGTAAAACGCCAGCGATTCTTCCGGATTGTCATACGGCACAAAGCTCGAGTGAATGGTGATATCCATGACGGTCACGCTAGATGCAGCGCAACGGCGGGTGCTTCTCGATTCCTGACCGGTCTGGTCACCTGCTTCTCCATGCATGACGGCAAGCCAGCGCCCATCCCAGCCGTCTGCTCCCGATAGACGCTGGGCGGGACGCCGACCAGCTCGGCGAAGCGCGTGCTGAATGTGCCCAGCGACGAACAGCCCACTGCGAAGCAGACTTCGGTGACGCTGAGGTCGCCACGACGTAGCAACACCATCGCGCGCTCGATGCGACGTGTCATGAGGTAGGAGTAAGGCGACTCGCCATAGGCGGCTTTGAATTGCCGGCTGAGGTGCCCGGCCGACATGTGCGCATCGCGGGCCAGCGCCTCGACATCCAGCGGCTGTGCGTAGTCCCGGTCGATCCGGTCGCGCACTCGACGCAGCCGGCTCAATTCGCGCAGACGCTGGGATTCGGCGGGTTGGATCGCCACCTGCGCGATCGTGCCACGTCGGTGGGGTGGGCGCCACTGCCTGCTGTAGGCTTTCCACCTGCTGCCGGTCGAGCGGTTGGTGGCACC
>CAVUIH010000005.1:0-238410 GCA_963741555.1 uncultured Actinomycetota bacterium
GGGGGATCCACTCGTAAAGAGCGGGTCTCGTACCTGATCAGGATGGGGATGCAGGGTATGAGACTGACGTAGGGCCTTGAGTTTTTCGTCCGACATGATCGACTCCCAAGAAAGAAAAGTTCTTCTTTCTAGTATGACCTTTTTCCAGCCCATTGTCAAGGCAAAGGGAGGTAGGATGCCTAAGAGAAATGCGCTCTTCACGACATGAGAAAGCCACATATTCTCGATATATTCGGCGTAATTCCCTTTACACATCCGGCAAAATTGGCTTAACACTCTGTCTCCTCCTTTTCGCCCCTCTTCGGGATCCGCCCCCAATGAGGTGGGAAAGCTGCCACAGATCAGCCACGCGAAAGGCGGCTCGACCGGCGGCCAGCACCACATTGGGGTCAGGAGGACAATGCTGGTCCAAGCAGCTGGCAGCCCTCGCACGTGGTCAGCAGTCTGTTCGTAAAAGGTGACACGATATTCTCCCCAATTGTGTCGGCAGGTGAGGATCTCAAACTGCTGGCCGTACAAGGGATGGAAGGGATGGGTCACCGTGAAAAGTCCCTCCGCTAGAGATGGAGACGGTGTAGTTGACGGCTGAGTCCAAGGCAGTAGCCGCATACTGCAGACCTAGATCAGCCCTTCTTCTTTTCCCCTCTTGCCCTCCCCAACCTCCCTATGCTAATCTTTACTCAAGACCCAATTCATGTCACAAAAGCGAGGTAACCACCAATGACCACCTACAACATGGGAGAATACTACGAACGCGTCAGCGACTACGACCTTGAATACCAGAGCCAGACCGAACAGGACGTCCCCTTCTGGTGCGAACTGGTCATGCGCTACACCCCTCAACGCGTCCTGGAACTGGCCTGCGGCAGCGGGCGCATCAGCCTGGCATTGTTGCACAGCCCCGGTAATTTCCAACTGGAAGGGCTGGATATCGCGCCCGAAATGCTCAATGCCTTTCGCCACAAACTAGCGCGCGAACCAGAAACAGTCCAGCAGCGCGTCACACTCCATGAAGCCGACATGGCAACTATCACTTCCCAATAAAGGACAATTCGACCTGGTACTGCTACCGTTCAATCAACTTCCCACCTCTACGAAATTGAACAGCAGCTCATACCTTCAAAAACACCTACGACCACCTTGCGCCCAATGGCCGCTTCGTCGTTGACATCTACCTCCCCGACATCGATTACCTCAGTGACGCCCTCAACCGTCCCTCGTACGTCTACCTCGAAGACGAAATCGCCGCTCGGACGACGAATTTACCATGCTGCTCTACACCACGCGCAAGTACGACCAGTTTGAACAGTTACAGCACATCACCTGGACGCACGAGAAATACTTCGAAACCGGCGAAAACGAACGCTCCTCGCCACAAAGCTCGATATGCACGTATTCTTCCCACGCGAGCTTCAACTCCTCTTCCTCGCCACCGGCTTCAGCATCGAAGCCATCTACGGCGGCTACGACTGGAAACCCTTCGGTAAAGGCACGCGACAAATCATCATGGGACGCAAAAGAGATACCCTTTGACACTCTGCCCCAACCCAAAATTTGGTGCCATCAAGTATAATAAGTATCACGAGGAGACATCCCTATGCCTCACCATTTCCTATATCTCAAAAATGCATATCGCATCCTGATCACAAAACCATCACTCCCTCACCTTTACCTCTACTATATTAAAAATTAGCGAGCAAGTTGCGCGCTATTTCCCCGAAATTAGCGCGCACAACAGCAAAGAACGGCAGGTTCCTCGTAGGGGCGGGGGCGGCGTGGAGTGTGGGGACCCTTGGGTCGCCCGCGTCCTGTTCCCCTCATCGCATCCGAAAAATTAGCGCGCAATTCGCTCGCTATTTCCAAAATTACCGAGCAAGCGAGCAACATTAGCTCCTTATCCAGTGATGATATGCAGCGGATCGCTGAAAAACTCAACAACGATTACTTCATCGGTTTTGAGGAAGATGTGAAGTTTGTCGTCAGTTGTGAACTGGCTGAAAAGAGGAAGTATGAGCAAGAACCCATGCAGCAAGAGAGTAACACCTGAAACAGAACTTGTATTGACTGATTTCAGATTATGGCAGTACTATATACTATATGATGCAAAATATCTCTTTCTGAAACTTTTTCAGACTCTTTCTCTACGGAAAAAATCGTCAGCAGGAGTTGGACACAGTGAGCACCTTCTTTATCGATGCGTTGCAACAATATGGATATCCAGCTCTCTGGTTGATCGTATTCATTGCTGCCGCTGGCGCTCCCATTTCCGGTAACCTGCTCCTCTACGCTGCAGGAGCCTTTGTCGCCTTTGGTGATTTCAACATCTTCATCCTGTTTCTTGTCGCATTAAGTGCTGCCGTGCTGGGAGACAATCTTGGCTATTTCATTGGCCGTTGGGTAGGAACTCCTCTTTTTAGCTGGCTTGAGAGGCATAAGCGTTTCCAATTTATCTCGCCGAGCACATTGGCGCGAGGCTTGGCATACTTCAGGCGCAGAACAGCATTTGCTATCTTTATCACCCGTTTTCTTATAGTCGCTCTTGGTGGTGCGATAAACCTGCTAGCAGGTGTGGAGCAATATCCATACCGGAACTTTCTGTTCTGGGATGTGAGCGGTCAAATACTAGGGGCGGCCATTCCTTTGAGCCTTGGTTACATCTTTGCAGAAAGCTGGGAGGAAGTGGCCAGTATTTTTGGGGCCTTCTCGGGCTTTTTTCTTGTTTTCCTGGTGGCTATTGTCCTCTCCGTCCTACTTGTGCGAAGGATACGCCAGAAGAGAGCGTCAATTGCCGTAAAAGCTGAGGAGAACGATACCCTCCAACCACTTATGAGTCAAGTTGGACATAATACTGGCCCCTTTCCCAGCGCTGATTAGGGAAACGGCAATGAGATCATCAAGGCCCATCATTTTGATTTTTACCACTCATACCGGAGGTGGACACCTCAATCTCGCGCAATCACTGAAAGATATGCTTGGCATACACTACAATGTTGCTATTGTAAATCCACAGTCTGAAACTGTTGATCGTTATTATACCTCAGCCAGCCGCCATTTTATGAAACTGTTAGATTGGCAATTTACCTTCACCGACAATGAAATAGCCTCATTCTGTTTGCAATACGTGGTTACGCTGCTTGACAGAGGGCGCATACTCAGCGTAATAAAGCATGTCCAACCTCAACTTATCATAACGACACATGCGCTGTTATCATATGCAGTTGCCCGTGCCAATGAGAAAAGCCGAAAACGCGTCCCGCTTGTCTTTCAACTTACAGATTTGGGGCGATTGCACATGACGTGGTTTATTGAGAAGCATGCTGATGCCTACCTTACCCCAACAGACGAAATCTTTGTCCAGGCACTTGAACAGGGTATCGATAAGGATCGCTTACACCTGACAGGTAGGCCGGTACGCCGCCAGTTTTTAGAGGCCTCTGCCAGTGAGAAAGAGAAAACGCTCGCCACCCTTGGTTTTGATCCTGCGGTGTTTACCATCTTTCTCCAGGGAGGTGCGAAAGGCTCTGCGGGAGTCGATCGGACTATCGAGAGCATGCTGGCTATGGACGTGCCGATGCAAATTATCCTTGCGGCCGGCAATAACGAAGGAATGGCATTGCGTTATGCAGGTATGGAACGAGTACGAGTGTTATCTTTTACTCGGATAATCGCTCCCTATATGGCCGCAGCAAATATGATAGCCGGCAAAGCCGGGGCGAGTTTTATCTCCGAAGCGTTCATGCTGGAGAAACCGTTTCTCGCTACGGCTTTTATTCCAGGCCAGGAAACTCCTAACCTTCAATTCATCGAGCGACACAATCTTGGTTGGGTTTGCCTGAAGACAAGCGCTCAGAAAGAGTTGTTTGCTAGAATAACAAGCAACCCGGGCATGATTACAGAAAAAGTGGACAGCATCCGCGCTTATAAAGCCTGGAATATGCAGGCAAATCAACACATTGGCCCAATTATTGACCGGCTACTTCCTCGATAAGAAGATCGATTATCGGTAATCGGTACGAGACACCTCGTTTTTCGTGGTGCGCCAGTGAATAGTAGGCATGATCTGGCTTCTGTCAATTTTCTCGTGATGCTTGATGGTAAGTTCCGTAATGATTCTAGCGCAGACCCGTTTAAGAGATGCGGCTCGAGGCCGAGTTCAATGAGTCTAATGTGAGCAGCATTGTAATAGTGTTGCTCTGCTTCAACGCGAGGATTAGGAAGATGATTGACCTTTGCCTCTAAACCGAAATGCTTGCTCTGCTCGACAACTGCTTCTGCCAGTTCAACGAGTGAAAATTGCTCGGTGAACTGGTTGATCAGGTAGT
This sequence comes from uncultured Actinomycetota bacterium, assembly GCA_963741555.1. Taxonomy (GTDB): domain Bacteria; phylum Actinomycetota; class Actinomycetes; order Mycobacteriales; family Mycobacteriaceae; genus Mycobacterium. Next base: position 4,323 of record CAVUIH010000005.1, read on the forward strand.
CACCTTCGCCAGGTGGTGATGCAATTGACAGTTCTATGCACCTGATGGTATCTCTCAAATTGATAAATCCACGAATTTGCTGACCCTTGCCATATATGGTGAGAGGATACTGCACTGCAGGCCTGGACACAAAAACGGTTGAGGGCTGTTCCATAGATCTGGTCGTAGTCAAAACGAGTTGCCAGGCGCGCATCTAGCGTAGTCTCGTCGGTCTCAACGCCATACACAATACCCTGATTCATCGGCGCCGGCCGGCAATCAGACCGCCTCCCTGTCGTGCGACGTCAACGCGGACCCCGGAGGTCCGTTCGGCTCCACTTATGCGCTGTACCGCGATCCCGGCTCGCTGCAGGCGGCGTTCTTCGCCGCCATCGGCGACAGCAGCCTCGTCCCGTGCCCGGGAGTCAACCAGTCCCCGACGGTGTGGCACCTGCAGGGCGCGCCCGATCAAACCGCCGGCTCCATCGCGTGCAGTGACAACGGCCACTTGTCCGAAGTTCTGTGGACCAAAAACGCTGACTTGCTCTTGGGCCGCGTCGACAGCGTCGATGAGATTGCTCGGCTGTATCAGTGGTGGCTGCAGGACGGCTGACCGCCGCTGCTCAACATCGGGAGTATTGCGCGGATCCCGATGAATGAATGGTCAGCGATGAACCTTCTGGTCGCCCGACGTGTAATTAAACGGAAATTTCGAATGTGTTGCAAATTCGATGAGTACCGCGCCGAGCGGTTTAACCTCGTAGTAGTAGTGAACGTAGCCCTGCGCATCAGGTGCCGTAGCACAAGCATAATCCGCCGCGCCGCACTCATCTTTGATTGGCAGAGCTAGTACGCCAATGATCACCAGTGCGACGACAACCCCGACAAAAAGTCGAACTCTGTTCATGTGTCCCTCACCGGCGAGGCAGATCAACGATGTTGGCTTGGCACGGCGTACCACGGCGCCACTTTAATCGCGTGCTCAAAGTCGTGGAAATCGGCCAGGCCGCGGCCACCACTTCCCGGGTTTAGTCTCAGGCCGTGGCGTCTCATTATCGTTTCACCGCCGAGTAGTTGGCCTAGCAGGAATGCAGCTAAACGGGTCCCCCTCATGATCTCGGTGCTGAACAAGAAGAGAGAGATTCTGGCGCCGAGCCACCCATTACCAGTGCACCCATCCCCTTCGCGCGATAGGTGCCGCGCGCACGTGGCTTAGCGCGGCTGACCAGCCCGGTTATCGCCGCGGCGAGGCTTAACAGGCCGCCGAGAGGTAAGCACACCAACGGGTCTGCTGCACGATCAGGTGACAGTTTCGGTCACGCGGCCTGACTGGCCGGTGTGGTCATGATTGCTTCGAATTCGATCGGGGTCAACCGGCGGAGACCGGACTAACGCCGGCGCCGATGGTAGGTCCGTTCGATCCAGGTGACGATCGCAATCCTTAGTTGATCTCGGGTATCCCACCGGCGGCGGTCGAGGACGTTCTTCTGCAACAGGCTGAAGAAGCTCTCCATGGCCGCATTGTCGCCGGCCGCGCCGACGCGGCCCATCGAGCCGACCATGCCGTGACGGCTCAAGGCATGAACGAATCTCCTTTGACCTGAAATGAGATCCACGATCGCTGTGGACTATGCAGCCGGCGACATCGCCGCTGCGGGCAAGACCGGCGAGGAGATCGCCGCCGAACTCGGTGTGTCGGCGGCGACGCTGTACAACTGGCGGCGCACCTACGGCGGCATGGACACCGACGCCGCCAAGGAACTCAAGGAGCTGCGCGAGCAGAACGGCCGGCTCAAGCGGCTGCTGGCTGAGGCCGAGCTGGAGAAGGACGCGCTGCGTGAGGTGGCCAAGGGAAAATTCTGAGCCCGGCTGCCAAGCGCCGCGCCGTGGACATGCTCAAGGCCACGTTGAGCATGTCGGAGCGGTTGGCGTGCAAGGCCGTTGGGCTGGCTCGCTCCACCTACCGACGCCTCCCGGTGGGGCAGACCCCTGCTGATCCTGACGCCGAAATGAGGGCCTGGCTGCGCGCGCTACGCCACCAAGCACCCGTGCCATGGGTTCCGGCGTGCGTGGGCGGCGTTGCGCTTCGACGAGCGCCGTGAGGTCAACAAGAAGAAGATCCACCGGCTGTGGCGCGAAGAAGGGCTGCAGGTCAGGGTGCACAGTCCGCGCAAGCGAGCCGGGGTGTCCTCCATCCCGCCGGTCGAGGCCGATGCGGCGAACGTGGTGTGGGCGATCGATTTCCAGTTCGACTCCACCATCGACGGCAAGGCCATCAAGATCGCCTCGATGATCGACGAACACACCCGAGGTTCGCTGCTGCACGTGGTGGAACGCTCGATCACCGCCGAGCGCCTGGTGATCGAGTTGAGGATGCGTTCGCCGCCGCAGGTGGGCCGCCGAAAGTGCTGCGGATGGACAACGGCCCGGAATTGGTTTCCCAAGCGCTGCAACGGTTCTGCGAGAACAAGGTCGGACTTGTTCTACATCCCGCCGGGAACCCCGTAGAACAACGGCACATCGAATCGTTCAACAACCGACTGAGGAAGGAGTGCCTCAACCGCAACCACTGGAACACCCTGTTCGAGGCCCGCGTAGTCATCGGCGACTTCAAGACCGAGCACAACCACCGACACCGGCACTCGGCCCTGGGCTACCGAACGCCGGCCGAGTACGCTGCGGGCTGCAGGTGCACCCACACCCCGGTGGCCTGCGAGATCAACTGAATCCGGAACCAAACAACCCGACTCTAGATCGCGGGTGGACTCAGTAACGGGGACTCGCCGGTATTCCTGAGATCCCGGCGGCCATCCCGGCGGCCGGTGGGCGTGACTATGGCCATATCGTTGCCATGCTGATGAGTCGGCCGGGTCGGGCTGCGGCGAAAGCGCAACTCGGACGCACCACGAGTTATGCACGAGTCGAATGGTGGGGTTACCGATAAATCCTGCGGGGTGTCAAACATGTTGCGGCCCGACATTGTTCAACTGTCACGAATTAGGTCGCCAGTTGATGGCCGCGGAGCGCCGCGGGCCGGGGGACGCCCAGTTGACGAATACGCTAACCCCTTGCCTGACAGGCTTTTCCGTACCGCCCATGCGGGATGCCGACGGCTGGGTCGGCCCGGAGCAAGTCTTTAGGCTCGCGGTTCGATCAACAGCTGGTCATGGCGGATCCACGCCACGGCGTTGGGACGGCCGGCCCGGCATACAAGGGCTCCCCCGAAAATATTCGGACCGTCCAGGATGACGACGTCTTCGGTCTCAGGTGTCACGGGTTCTCCGTCGGAGAACTCGGCGGGCATCCCTGCGTCATCCCACACAAGCGAGAAGCCATTCAGGTAGATGACGGCCGGCACGAGCGCGAGGTGGGGTTCGTCGTATCGGACAATCTGCCACATTTTCTGCGTGCCGCCGGCAATGGCTAGCTCCACGAATTCGGGCTCCGACACTGGATGCTCGTCGACCTCCTCGGGTGGCAGGGGTGCCTGGCGGACCGGCGGCAAGGGTGGCAGTGCATCCTTGATCTGCGGCTTGGTCACCGTCCGCAGCACTTCCGCGAACATCGCCTCACCCGAGAGGCCCCGGGCCTCGCATCGTCGCCTCAGCGTGTCCCAGCTAGCCTCGTCGGCGCCCGTCATGGTTCAAGGCTAGGCCTCGGCCGCCCGCTCCACAGTGTTCGTTCGACCACAGTCAGCCGGCCATGCCGACCCTCTCTGACGCACCCAACTACGGTCGCTTTTCCGGTAGTGGTTCATGCCGGACCGTCAGGAGCAGAATGCGTGCATGGACTTCGCCATGCGTTACGACCGTTGGTATCGCATCTGGGCAAGCATCGCGGGATTGGGCCAATCCCGCACGATAATTCGAGTCGACGACGACCAACTTCGGGTGACGCACGGGTGGGCGTTTCACGTCGACATCCCGCTCGCGAAGATTCGGTCCGCCAAGCCAATATCCGAGCGGCCCCTCGCGGCGAAGTCCGAAGTCTCTACGTCAGTGTCGAAGACCCGGACGGCTTCGTCGCAGCGTTGAAGCCCAACCCATGACACGAGCCGCGGAGACCACCGACGAAGAACCGTGCGATCCGCACAGCCCGAACTCCTTGAATCGCCCCGCCTCGTCTCACTTCAATGTCCAATTGAATATCGAGTGGACTTTTCATTTGAGAAGCGGACAAGAGATTTGAGAATCATCAGTCACCGCGCCATATTGGCGAATCGCGACAGGTGCAGCTGATGCGCGACGGTGACCGTCTTGGTCGGCCCGTTGCGGTGCTTGGCCAGTGATCAAGTCGGCCTCACCGCCGCGCGGGTCGTCGCGCTCGAAGGCGTCGGGCCGGTGCAGCAGGATGACCATGTCGGCGTCCTGCTCGAGCGAGCCGGATTCACGAAGGTCGGACAGCATCGGCTTCTTGTCGGTGCGCTGCTCAGGACCACGGTTGAGCTGGCTGATCGCGACCACCGGCACCTCGAGCTCCTTGGCCAACAGCTTGAGATGCCGGGAGAACTCCGACACCTCCTGCTGGCGTGACTCGACCTTCTTGCCCGATCGTCATCAGCTGCAGGTAGTCGATCACGACCAGCTTCAGATCAGCCTTCTGCTTCAGCCGCCGCGCTTTGGCGCGGATCTCCATCATCGTCAGGTTCGGCGAGTCGTCGATGAACAGCGGCGCCTCGCTGATTTCGCTCGATCCGGCGCGCCAGCCGCGTCCAGTCGTGGTCACTCATCTGGCCCGAGCGCATGTCGCCCAGCTTGATCTTGGCCTCGGCCGACAACAGCCGCATGATGATCTCGGACTTGCTCATCTCCAGGCGAGAAGATGACGCTGGCCATCCGGTGCTTGATCGAGCACGACCGCATGAAATCCAGTCCCAAGGTCGATTTCCCGACCCCGGGCCGGCCGCGACGATGATCATCTGCCCCGGGTGCAGGCCGTTGGTGACCTCGTCGAGTTCGGTGAACCCGGTCGGCACGCCGCGGGCTAGACCGCCGTTGGAGGCGATGGCGTCGATCTCGTCCATGGTCGGCTGCAGCAGCGTCTTCCAGCGGGACGAAATCCTCGGACAGTCCGCCGCTCGGTGACCTCGTAGATCTCGGCTTGCGCACGATCGACCACCTCGTCGACGTCGGCGCCGTCGGCCGACCGGCGTAGCCGTACTGCACGACCCGGGTGCCGGCCTCGACCAGCCGCCGCAGCAGCGCCTTCTCCGCGACGATCTCGGCGTAGTAGCCGGCGTTGGCCGCGGTCGGCACCGTCGAGATCAGGGTGTGCAGGTAGGGCGCCCCGCCGATCGCGGCGCAGCAGCCCGCGGCGGTCCAACTCGGCGGCCACCGTCACCGCGTCGGCCGGCTCGCCGCGGCCGTAGAGATCCAGGATGGCGTCGTAGACGTTCTGATGCGCCGGGCGGTAGAAGTCGCCGGGCCGCAGCCTCTCGAGCACGTCGGCGATGGCGTCCTTGCTCAGCAGCATGCCGCCCAGCACCGACTGTTCGGCCGCGAGATCCTGCGGCGGCTGACGGCCGTAGTCCTCGCTCGGCGCATCCATGGCCGGGCGTCCTAAATCATCAACGACAGCCACTAAACTCCCGCCTCCTCACGACGTTCGAACGTACATTCGACGCCGATGGCTAGACGTTAGGCCACGCCACCGACACCGTTCGACTCAGCCCGACCGCCCGAGTGGCCCCCGTCAAGGGGGACCCCCCACCCTGGGCGCATCGTCGGCCCTCGCCCTCGTAACCACAGCACTCCCACGGTCGGCGGGACTCCCACCGCGGGTCGCGCTGTCGGTCTTCGAACGCCGGCATCACCTCACGACGGGTCGACGTTAAAGGTTGCTGGCGAGGACAACAAACGGTGTTGTTCATAGACCTGTGCATCGTGTGTGCATATCCATCCGCGCCCGTGTTGAGGGGTTGTGGAGAACTTGTGGAGCAATATGCGACTTTGCAACATCACTGCAGATAAGCGCACCACACAGCTGCGGATTTTGTGTGGATGGGAATCTCTACGGCGTGTCGTGGCCGGTTGCCGCTTCGGGCGTGTTGCGTTTCAACCAGTCGTTACCAGCGTTAACGGACGGTAACGTTCGCTATCTCTGGCCTTCGCGAGCGAGTTCGCCAGGGCCACCTGGCCGTGCTTTCTACCCCGGTCCGACGCCCTTGATGGCCAGACCGGGGTATGGTTTCGAACCTTTAGCCCTCGGCGACGACGTCGAGTGCGACCTGCACGTCGACCTCAGGATGCACGTGCAGCGTGACGGGGTGGCTGCCGACGGCTTTGATGTGCCCCTTGGGCAACCGGACCACTCGCTTGTCGAGGTTGGGCCCACCGGCTTTCCGGATCGCCGTGACGACGGCACCGGCGGTCACCGAACCGAACAGCTTGCCCGAATCGCCTGCGGTCTTCACCGGCAGCGCAACCGAGCCCAGCCCTTCCAGGGCGGTCTTGATTTCGTTGGCGTGCTCGAGGTCTCGCACCTGCTTGGATTCGCGGGCGCGGCGGATGTCGGCCACCGCCTTCTCGGCGCCACGGGACGCGACGATCGCCAGGCCGCGCGGCAGCAGGAAGTTGCGGCCGTAGCCGTCTTTGACCTCGACGGTGTCGCCGGCCGAACCGAGATGGTCGACGTCGGCGGTCAGGATGAGCTTCATTGTTTCGCTAATTCCGTTCTGCGCTAAGCGGTTACCGCGACGCGGAGGTGAAGGGCAGCAATGCCACCTCGCGGGCGTTCTTGACCGCGATCGCAACGTCGCGCTGGTGCTGCACGCAGTTACCGGTGACGCGGCGCGCACGAATTTTGCCGCGCTCGCTGATGTAGGTGCGCAGCAGCGCGGTGTCCTTGTAGTCGATCTCCTGGCCCTTCTTGGAGCAGAAGACGCATTTGCGGGTCTTGACCGGCTTTTCCGGCGCCGGCCGCCGCTTGGTGGACTTGGCCATGTCTGTCTCTTTTCGTTCTGTCGTTATCGAAGTTTGTTAGAAGGGGGGCTCGTCGTCGCCGCCGCCGAACGAGCCGGACGCCGGGGCGCTGCCCCACGGGTCGTCACCGCCGGCCGCGGCCGCGCCGCCGCCGCTCTGGGCGGCCGGCTGACGGGATCCACCGCCACCACCGAAACCACCACCGCCGCCGCCGCTGCGGCTGGCTTTGTTGACCTTTGCGGTGGCGTACTTCAGGCTCGGGCCGATCTCGTCGACCTCGAGCTCGACCACGGTGCGCTTCTCGCCTTCACGGGTCTCGAACGAACGCTGCTTGAGCCGTCCGCTCACGATCACGCGCGAGCCACGGGTCAGGCTCTCGGCCACGTTCTCGGCGGCCTCGCGCCAGATGTTGCAGCGGAGGAACAGCGCTTCGCCGTCCTTCCACTCGTTGGTCTGACGGTCGAACATGCGCGGCGTCGACGCGACCGTGAAGTTCGCGACGGCCGCGCCCGACGGCGTGAAACGCAGTTCGGGGTCGGCGGTCAGATTTCCGATGACCGTGATGACGGTGTCACCAGCCACTGTGAACTCCTCAGTCCTTCTGGGCACGCCGGAAGCGGCGCATGATCATGAGCGGTTTCTCGCTGAGCCTACGCAACGCCTCTGACGCGACGCGGTCATTCGCCAACAGGTCACTGCTTGTCAGTGCTTGTCGGTGCGCATCACCTTGGTGCGCAGCACCGATTCGTTCAGGCTGAGCTGACGGTCGAGCTCGGACACCGTCGCGGGCTCGGCCTTCAGATCGATCACCGCGTAGATGCCCTCGGCGTGCTTGAGGATCTCGTAGGCAAGTCGCCGCTTGCCCCAGATGTCGACCTTCTCGACAGTTCCGCCGTCCTTGCGGACGACGTTGAGAAAGGTCTCCAACGACGGAGCTACGGTGCGCTCGTCGAGAGTGGGGTCGAGGATGACCATCAGTTCGTATGGACGCATGGGAACCTCATCACCTCCTATGGTCGTGTGCGGCCACGGTGTCCCCGTGACAGGAGGGTCGCCTGCGTCGGCAACCGCCACAGGTTACCGGACGGGGCCCGAGCTTACGAAATCCGAATGGACCTGGCTGGGATGCGAAATCAGGCTATTCGGCGCGGATTGCCCAGCTGCGCTGTGAGCAGCGAGCACGCCGGCCCAAAATCGGCAAGCTGGGCCGCTGCCCGGCGTTGCGGGGCGAGGTGCAAGCGTTATTGGTCAAGAAATACAGCCCGGAGCAGATAACCGGGTTGTTGGCCATGACCTATGCCGATCGCCCGGAGATGCAGGTGTCCCACGAGACGATTTATAAAGCGCTCTACGTGCAAGGACGCGGGGAACTGCGGCGAGAACTAACCGCTTGTCTGCGCACTGGGCGGGCGCTGCGTAAGCCGCGCTCACGAGCACGCGCCGGCGATGGCCGGGGCCGGATCCCGGACATGGTCAATATCAGTGAGCGCCCCGCTGAGGTGGCCGACCGCGCGGTACCTGGGCATTGGGAAGGCGACCTGATCCTAGGCAAGAACGGAAAATCCCAGATCGGCACGCTGGTAGAACGCAGCACAGGATTCGTGCAGCTGCTCCACCTGCCGTCGGCAGCGACGCTCGGGAAAAGCGGTCGCCGTGGCCGGGCCGGACGTAGCAATGGCGGGAGCCAGTTCGGTGGCGCGTCGGGCGCGCGGTCGAATTCCCCGCCCGCCGGATCGTCCACCCGGCCGCCCCACCGGACCAGATCGTCCTCCGGCCGATAGATCTGACGGACCACCAGCGCACACAGCCCCAGCACCGCGAGGTCGCGCAGCAGCACCATCGCGGTGAACCACTGCTCGGGTAACCCACGATCGGGCACGCTGTAGAGGTAGTACATCCGCGGCACCCACACCAGCGCGTCGATCGTCATCCACGCCAGCAGGATCCGGCGGTGCGGCAACGCCAACACCGCCAGCGGCACCAGCCACAGCGAGAACTGCGGACTCCACACTTTGTTGGTCAGCAAGAACGCCGCCACCACCAGGAACGCCAGCTGCGCCACCCGCGGCCGCCGCGGCGCGGTCAGCGCGATGAAACCGATTGCCGCACAGCACGCGACGAACAGCACCAGCACGACCCCGTTCAGATGCTGTGGCGGCTGCCAGAAACCGAGGTTCGAATCGAAACCGTGCCAGCCGGTAAAGGATCTGATCACGTTGTACAGCGAATCCATGTCCTCGCCGCGGCGGGCGTTGAGCCGGAAGAATTCCGACCACCCACGCGGAAACAGCACCAGCACAGGCAGATTCACCAGCAACCAGGTCACCGCCGTCGCAGCTGCGGTGCGAGCCACTCCGCGCAGCCGCCCGGTTCGGATGCCCAGCACCAGCAGTGGGCCCAACAGCAGCAACGGGTACAGCTTGGCCGCGGCGCCCAGGCCGATCAGCACCCCGGCGAGCACCGGTCGCCGTCGCGCCCATGCCAGCAGGCCACCGATCGCCAAAGCCGTTGCCAGCGAATCGAAATTGGTGAAGATCTGAAAGATCACCAATGGGGACCCGGCCACCAGCGCGGCATCCCAGACCCGTCGGCCGGCCAGTCCGGCGGTGGCCCACACCGTCGCCAACCAGGCCAACGCCAAGCCGAGCGCGGCGATGTCGAAGAACACCACCACCTCGGCAACGACGGGCAGGGCGATCAGCTTGCTGAACGTGGTGTAGGTCTTGGCCAACGACATCGCCACGTACTGGTAGACGCCGGTGAGGACGGGATACTCCATGTAGCGCACCGCGGGCCGGCCGTCGTAACGGGTCTGCGGCTTGCCGCTGCCGTCCTTCTCGATCCAGCTCGACTTGTACGGAAATCTGCCCTGGCTCAACAACTCCGCGCCGTAGAGCGGCACGGTGTCGGAGTAGCACAGTTCGTAGTAGGCCCGCTGGTTCTGCCAATTCGCGACCCGCTGGTCGCCCGGTCCGGTCCCGATGGTCTGCAGGCACGGCGCTTTCGTCGACCATCCCAGCGCCAGGAACACCAGCGCAATCATGAACATCACCCGCACGGGCGTAAACACGGCGGTGCGGCCGATGAGCGCGTGCCGGCCTACCGGACCGCCCACGACGCCTGCCAGCGCTGCGCCGAGAAAGTCGTTGCGGCTGGGGCAATCCCGGTCATCGGCCGAACGTAGGTCGGCGGCCAACCGCCGCGGCGAAATGGCGGCGCGGTCGGTCACGGCGGCGGTGCGGGTGCCGGCTCGGGCCCTCCCGGCGGCGCAGGCAACGGCGGCGGGCGCCACTGGGACTGTGGTCGGCGGCCCGACGGGAATGGTGATGCCCGGCGCGATTTCCATCGTGGGCTGGATGACCGTCATCTGGGGCGGTGCAGGTGGTGGCGGTGGTGCGGCGGGGACGCCGGCGGATCCGCCGATTTCGGTGGGCTTGGGAAACGACTCGATGGACGTGCCCTTGAGGGCACCGTCCATCGTCGCTTTCCAGATGTCGGACGGCAGACCCGATCCGTAAATCGGTCCGCCCCACTTGCTGACGAGCGGGATGTCACCTCGCGTGGTGCCGACCCAGACCGCCGTCGACAGCGACGGCGTGTAGCCGACCATCCAGGCGTCCTTGTCGGCGTCGGTGTCACCCAACTGGGTGGTGCCGGTCTTGGCGGCCGACGGCCGACCACCGGTCAGTGCGTGGCCACGGGAATACGAAGCGATCGGCTGCATCGCCGACGTCACGTTGTCGGCCACGTCCTTGGGGATCCGCTGCTCGCCGGAGTTGTCCGAACTGGTGGCATCGAACAGCACCCGGCCTTCGGCGTTGACCACCTTCTGCACGAAGTGCGGGCGGTGATAGATCCCGGAGTCGGCCAGCGTGGCGTACGCCGAGGCCATGTCGATCGGCCGGGTTTGGTACTGGCCCAACACGATTCCGTTGTTGGGTGGGCCGCCCTTGCCGTCCTCGGACAACGTGTGTGCCACGCCCGGGAAGCTGGTCGCGACGCCCGCCTGATGTGCGGCGTCGGCGACGTCCGAAGGGCCGTTCTTCAGTTTGAGCATCAGCCGGTAGTAGGAGGTGTTCAACGAACGCTTCAACGCTTCGGCGATGTTGCAGACCCCGCAGCCTTCGCCCTCCACGTTGGTGATCTTGATGCCGTTGACGGTCAGCGGCGAGCTGTCCACCTGGTAGCCCAGGCCGATGCCCTGTTCGAGTGCGGCGATCAGCGCGAACACCTTGAACGACGATCCGGTCTGCACGCCGGCTTGGGCGAAGTCGAACCCGTTGGCATCCGCGCCGCCGTAGTAGGCCTTCACCGCCCCGTTGTGCGGATCGATCGAGACGACCGCGGTCCGCATGTCGGGGTTCTGGCCCTCCATGTACTTCGACACCGCGGTCTCGGCGGCCTTCTGCGCCGACGTGTCGATCGTGGTGGTGATCTGCAGCCCTTGCGTGTTCAGCGACTGTTCGTCGATGTTGAACAGATCCATCAGTTCACGGGTTACTTGGCGTTGGATCAGCCCATTGGGGCCGGTGGTCTGGTTTCGCGCGCGGGCCTGCTCGGGCGGCACCGTCGGCGGGAATTGCTGCGCTGCGCGGTCTCTCGGCAACAGAGCCTTATCGTCGACCATGCCGTCGAGCACCCAGTTCCACCGCTCCGTCGAGCCTTCGAGGTCGACGGCGGGATCCAGCGTCGACGGCCGTTGGATCAACGCGGCCAGCAGCGCGCCGTCGGCGATGGTGAGCTGCTCGACGGGCTTGCCGAAGTACGCCTGCGAGGCCGCCGAGATGCCGTAGGCACCGCGACCGAAGTAGATGATGTTGAGATAGGCCTGCAAGACTTCGTCTTTCGACCACTCCCCCGACATCTTGGTGGCGATGACGAGTTCCTTGGCCTTGCGGACGAGTCCACCGACGCCGGCTCGCTGCGCTCCCACCAACGCGTTCTTGACGTACTGCTGGGTGATCGTCGACCCGCCCTGGGTATCGCCGCCGAAGAGGTTGTTCTTGAACGCGCGGGCGAAGCCGGTGAAGGAGAAGCCCGGGTTGGAGTAGAAGTTGCGGTCCTCGGCCGCGATCACCGCCTGCCGGACATGCACCGGCACCTGGTCGAGGTTGACGTCAACCCGATTGCCCTCGGGCGGAACGATTTTCGCCAGCTCAGAGCCGTCGCTGGCCAGGATCGTCGAGACCTGGTTGGTGCGGATGTCGCCGGGCTTGGGGATGTCGACGATGAAGTAGGCCATCGCGAACGTGACGATCGGCAATAGCAGCAGCACCACGGCACTGACGTAGAGCCCGCGACGGACCCACCTCCAGTTGACGTGGTCCAGCCGACTCCAGTCGATCCGCCGCACCCATCCCCAGTCGGGGAGCGGTGGCTTGCCGCCCGGCGGGCCTGGCGGACGTCCGCCCGGCGGAGTGCTCGCCGCTTGCTGCCGTCGCCGTGGCGGTGCCGTCTGCGGTGTCTGGCGCGGCCCGGGTTCGCGGGACGTCGGCCGGCCGGCCATCGCGGCCTTGACCGCTTCGATCGGATCGCGGAGATGATGCGGTACATCGTCGCCGTCGCGCACCGGCGGCAGAATCGTGGTCAGCCGGTCGTCAGGTGGAACCGGGCGTCCCTTCCGCGGCGAGCCGGGTTTAGGGCCGCCAGCGGCCCCTGACGAGACATCAGCGCCTGACTGGTCTTGCGGCCCTTCGCTATTCACTGGCCGTGCGGGCGTCGTCTCGTGCCGCCGCCGTGCCGCGCGAGCCCCCGGGAGGACGCGACGGGCGGGTCGGACGGGCCGGGCGCTTCGCGCCGAGCACGTACGACTTGACCAGGTGATTCCAGCTGCAGGTTCGGCATACCTCCACCACGTGAACGGCGAACTCCTCGAATCGGGCGGCGAGCATGACCAACTCTTCGGCAGTCCGCGCAGAGCCGGAGACCGCGCCGAGGTGCTCGCCGAACACCCACGACACCAGCGTGAGCTGCTCCTTGCGGCAGATCGGGCACATCACCGAGCTGGTCTTGCCGTGGTACTTCGCTGCCCGCAGCAGATAGGGATTGGCGTCGCACACCTCGGACACCCCGGTCCGGCCCGAGTACACCTCGGCCAGCAGGGAGCGACGCCGAAGCGCGTAATCCACCACCTGTCGCTGCAATCGCACGATGACCAGAGTACGTCCGCTCGGCCGGTGCCGAGATGTAGGTCCGTTACGTTTCCGGCTGGAGCTCAAGGGTTGCGGTCAGACTGATGACGAGATACCTGCGCGCGTGGCAAGGATCCCCGGTATCACCGGCACGGGACCCGACGAACGTCAGGGGCGGGGCTGCCCCGTGCTGGCAAGATGCGGTGATGGGCGACGAGTGGCGCATGTGTGATATCCGCGACTCTGGCGGCTATGCCAAGATCGGCGACTACGGGGTGTTGGGCGACGGCCGGGGTGTCGCACTGGTGGCAGCTGACGGAGCGATCGACTGGTGGGCAGTGCCGCGGTTGGATTCCCCCCCTGCGTTTGCCGCGCTGTTGGACCCCGAGCACGGCGGCCGGATCGAGTTGTGTCCGACGGACCCCGCGGCCACCGCGACGCGTCGATACCTTCCTGATACCAACTTGTTAGAAACCACATTCACGACGGCGTCAGGCCGGGTGCGCATCACGGACAGTCTGAACTCGGGAAACGCGGGGGCGTTGCCGTGGACTGAACTCGCCCGACGTGTCGACGGAATCAGCGGTTCGGTCGAGCTGCGCTTTGCGGTGACTCCCGGCGACGGTCTCCGCCGCTGGCAGCCATGGGCCGAAGATGATGAACGCGGCCCAATCCTGCACGCCGGGCCATTGACAATGGGCGTGCGGTGTAGCTCGCAGGTGACGGTTGCGGTGCGGTTCGAAGGAGTCGAGGCGATTTTCGTGGTGGCCGAAGGCGAGCGCCAGATCGCAGCGGTGGTCGCATCAGAGAAGGATCCGCTGTTTTTCTGCGGCGTTGATTCCATCGATCGCCGCATAGACCCCACGGCAGAGAACTGGCGGCGGTGGTCGAGGCAGGTGCAGTGGGCCGGTGGCGGTCGAGAACAAATCGTGCGCAGCGCTCTGGCACTGAAAACGCTGGTGGTGGCCCGCACCGGCGCTGTCGCCGCCGCAGCAACCACCTCCCTGCCTGAGCGCGTGGGCGGCCCGAAAAACTGGGATTACCGATTCTGCTGGGTCCGCGACGCGGCATTGACGATCGACGCGCTGGCGGTGCTGGGCTTGCAGGAGGAGGTGCACGCCGCCGTTGCCTGGCTGTTGCACGCTGTGCGCGACAACGGACCGCATATTCGCGTGATGTACACGCTGGGTGGCGAGGTTCCCGACGTCGTGCATCGACCGGACGTGCCCGGTTACCGGGGTAGCCGACCAGTGATGGTCGGCAACGAGGCCGCCTCCCAGACCCAGCTCGGCGTATATGGCGACCTGTTCGGCACGGTCGCTGACTGGGTTTTCCGTGGCCATCTGCTCGATGTCGGCTCCGCCCGGGAGCTCTCCGACTTGGCCGATTGCTGCGCGGACGAGTGGCGCCGCGATGATGCGGGAATCTGGGAACTGCCCATCGAGAGGCCTTACACCTCATCGAAGATGAATTGCTGGCGGGCGCTGGACGCTGCAGCTCGTCTCGCCGAGGCCGGGCAACTGACCGGCACCGGAAAGCGGTGGCGCGCCGAAGCACAACGGATCAATAGCTGGATCGCCGAGCACTGCTGGTCGGACACCAAACGGGCCTACACCTTTTACGCGGGCACCGACGATCTGGACGCCTCGGTGCTGTTGGCCGCCGAATTCGGCTTCGACCAGGGGCAGAAGATGTCATCGACGATCGACGCCGTCGGCGCCGAACTCGGGGCGGGTCCGCTGCTCTACCGCTACAGCGGGGTTTGCGACGAGGAGGAGACATTCACCGCCTGCGCATTCTGGCGAGTGCATGCCCTGGTATGCGTTGGTCGACTCGACGAGGCCCGCGACCTGATGCAGCAACTGGACGCAAATGTTGCCGGTTCACTGGGCCTGATGTCCGAGATGCGGGTCGCGGGCACCGGCGAAGCGATGGGAAACATCCCGCAAGCCCTGAGTCATCTTGCATACATCCGGGCGGCCAGCGCATTGCAGGCATCGCGCCGGACCACGGTGTAACGCCGGCGTCGGCGCAGACTTCACAGGATCGATCCGGGCCGCTGGGAGCTCGCTGGGACTTTGCTGTGCCGGGATCTCCAGGGCCTCCCAACGGGTACCACCACGCTGTGAATCGAGTGCCAACACCTCGCCGCCCAACTTTGTAAACGGAGCATCAGCCATGTCCGCAACTGTCGCTGACGTTTTACTCGCCCGGCTACGGGATTGGGAGGTGTCCCAGGTCTTCGGATTCCCCGGGGACGGAATCAATGGGTCTGCTTGCCGCCTGGCAGCGGGCCGACAACAAGCCGCAGTTCGTGCAGGCGCGGCACGAGGAGATGGCGGCATTCGAGGCGGTCGGGTATGCAAAATTCTCCGGCGACGTCGGCGTCTGCGTCGCGACCAGCGGGCCCGGCGCGGTGCATCTACTCAATGGTCTTTACGACGCCAAGCTCGACCACGTGCCAGTGGTCGCCATCGTGGGCCAGACCGAGCGCTCGGCGATGGGCGGCTCCTATCAGCAGGAGGTCGATCTGATCAGCCTGTTCAAGGACGTCTGCAGCGAATACGTGCAGATGTGCACGGTGCCCCAGCAGCTGCCCAACCTCATCGACCGGGCGATCCGGGTGGCGGTCAGCGAGGGATGCCCGACATGCCTCATCTTCCCTTCCGATGTGATGGAACTTAAGTACGAAGCCCCCGCGCACGCATTCAAGCAGGTGCCGTCCAGCCTAGGGCTCAGCGGATCGCGGGTTACCCCTGACGAGGGGGCGGTGCGCCAGGCCGCCGACCTGCTCAATGCCGGTGAGCGGGTCGCGATGCTGGTCGGGCAGGGAGCGCGGGGCTGCGTGGAGGAGCTGACCGAGGTGGCCGATCTGCTCGGGGCAGGGGTGGCCAAGGCTTTGCTGGGCAAGGATGTGCTGCCCGACGATTTGCCGTGGGTGACGGGCTCCATCGGTTTGCTGGGCACCACGGCGAGCTGGCATCTGATGATGGACTGCGACACCCTGCTGACCGTCGGATCCAATTTTCCTTACACCCAGTTCTTGCCGAAGCTAGATCAGGCCCGTGCGGTCCAGATCGACCGGTCGGGCAAGTGGATCGGGATGCGCTACCCATACGAGCTGAACCTGGTCGGCGATGCGAAGTCGACGCTCCGGGCGTTGATCCCCTTGCTCCAGCGCAAGCCGGACCGGTCGTGGCGGGAGACGATCGAAAAGCATGTGGCGAAGTGGTGGAACACGGTGCAGCGGCGGGCGATGACCGCTGCCGACCCGGTCAACCCGATGCGGATCTTCCACGAACTGTCGAAGCGGCTGCCGTCCAACGCGATCGTTACGGCAGACTCGGGTTCTTCGGCGAATTGGTATGCCCGCCAACTGAAGTTCACCGCGGGTGTGCGCGGGTCGCTGTCGGGCACATTGGCCACGATGGGTCCGGGCGTGCCGTACGTGATCGGGGCGAAGTGGGCCCATCCGGGTCGCCCGGCCATTGCGTTCGTCGGTGATGGGGCAATGCAGATGAACGGGCTGGCCGAGTTGATCACCATCGCGAAGTACTGGCAGCAGTGGACCGACCCCCGTTTGATCGTCGTGGTGCTGCACAACAACGACCTCAACCAGGTGACCTGGGAGCTGCGGGCGATGGAGAACTCGCCGAAGTTCGAAGCGTCGCAGTCGCTGCCTGACATCGACTACGCGGGGTTCGCTCGCAGTCTGGGCCTGCACGGCCAGAACATCGACGACGCCGCGGAGTTGGGTGGTGCGTGGGATCGCGCGTTGGCCGCGGACCGCCCGACCGTGCTCGACGTTCGCTGCGACCCCGACGTTCCGCCCATCCCACCGCACGCGACCTTCGACCAGGCCAAATCTCTGGCACACGCGGTGCTCGGCGGCGACGAGGACGCAGCCGGCTTCATCAAACAGGGCGTCAAGCAAAAGGTGCAGCAGTATCTGCCCGGCGAAAAGAAGGGCGACTGAACGATGGCGCTCATTCGGGAGGCCCTGTACGACGTTCGTACCGGCCGGTTCGAGCGCACCCTGTCGGCATTGACGGCTGCCGGCGCCGCGGTGACTGCCGGAGAGATCTATTTTTCGCACGACGGCGCCAGCTTCGGCAACAAGATGATGTGGTGGCCGATCGTGGTGGTGCCCACCGCCATCCCGGCCGGAGTGGCCGGGTTCTTCTCCCGGCGGGCCGCCCGTACCGTGCTGCCGGTCGGCCAGCACCGCGATCGTGATCAATGGGCTGCAGGGCTTCTACCTGCATGTGCGCGGGATCAGCCAACGTCCCGGCGGCTTCACCAAGTACAACATGGAGTCCGGCCCGCCCGCGTTCGCGCCGCTGCTGGCGTCGCTGGTCGGTGGGATGGGCCTGCTGGCCGCGCTGCTGCGCCGTGAGGAGCTGCCGCGGCTCGGTGACGGGACGGGTAGCTGATGCCGTTCCGCACGAAAGCGCAGCGCGGGATCACTCCGCAGGGCCGCGGCCGGTTCCCGGGTTTCGATGTGCTGGACCAGGCGCACAGGTGGGACGACGTGACCGCGGGTGTGGTGCTCGCACGGCTGACGTTGCCCAAGATGTTGTCGTTTTTCACCCCGCACGAGGTCGGCGTCGCTGCGCCGATGCTCGATCTGCTGATGGACCAAGACAGCGAGCCGCGGATCCCGGTATTGGCGCTGATCGACGGGCGACTCTCGATCGGCGAGACCGACGGTTGGCACTACGACGACTTACCCGAAGACGGTCAGGCGTGGCGCGACACGCTGGCCGCACCTCGACGAGGACGCACACGCACGCCACGGCGCCGGCTACGCCGAATTGAGCATCGCTCAGCAGGCACGGCTCCTGCAGGACGTGGCCGATCTCGCGGGCGGTGGCGGGTCCTGGCACGGGTACACCGCCAAAGGCGTCTGGAGCCTGTGGACGCGATACGCCTGCACCGCGTTTTACTCACATCCCTGGGCGTGGAACGAGATCGGCTTCCCTGGCCCGGCATACCCGCGTGGCTACCTCAACGCCGGAATCAACGCCCGCGAGAGGTGGGAGGTCGCCGACCACGACGACGTCGACCCGGTCCCGTTCGCCCGGCGGGTGGAGCGGTCCCGTAAAGCTGACGACGACCTGCCGGGCAGTGGGCCCCAGTGAGTGATTACCGGACTATCCGGGCCCGCAACGAATCGGCCTGGCTGATCCCGAACGACGGTTCGCGGGTCAACCACCAGCTACGTGCCGACATGCGCCGCTACGACGAGAACGACGAGGTCGACGTCGTCATCGTCGGTGCCGGCGCCGGCGGTGGCACGCTGGCGCAACGGCTGGCCCGGGCGGGATGGCGCACCGTCGTGCTGGACGCCGGCCCGTTCTGGAATCCGGACACCGACTGGGTCAGCGACGAGCGTGGCGTCACACGGCCTGTACTGGACAGACTCCCGGCAGATCGGCGGCTCCGACCCGATCCCGTTGGGCTCCAACAACTCCGGGCGCGGCGTCGGCGGATCGATGGTGCATTACGCGGGTTATGTCCCGCGGTTTCACCCGTCGGACTTCCACACCCGCAGCGCCGACGGCGTGGGCGCGGACTGGCCGATCAGCTACGACACGCTACGGCCCTATTACGAGAAGATCGAAGCCGAGCTGCCCGTCGCCGGACAGGATTGGCCATGGGGCGATCCACATCGCTACCCGCACAGCCCGCATCCGGTCAGCGGCAACGGTCAGATTGTGCTGCGCGGAGCCGCGGAACTCGGGATAGCGATGCGGGTAGGGCCGGTCGCCATCCCCAACGGCCGCTTCGGCAACCGGCCGCACTGTATCTATCGCGGCTTCTGCCTGCAGGGCTGCAAGGTCAACGCCAAGGCCAGCCCGTTGATCACCCACATCCCCGATGCGTTGGCCCACGGCGCCGAGATCCGCCCCGACGCGCAGGTCTCGCGGGTGCTCGTCGACGACGAGACCGGGCGGGCGACCGGTGTCGAGTACTACCGCGCCGGAGTCCTGCGCCGGCAACGTGCCAGCGCGGTCGTCGTCGCGGGCTACTCGATCGAGACGCCGCGCCTATTGCTGCTGTCGGCCACCGCCCGCTACGAGCGCGGCTTAGGCAACGACCACGATCAAGTCGGCCGCTACCTGATGGTTCAGGGCGCACCCCAGACCGCGGGGCGGTTCAGCGATGAGATCCGGATGTACAAAGCGCCGCCGCCCGAGGTCAGCTCCGAGGCATTCTACGAAACCGACCCCACCAAACCCTACAAACGCGGCTGGTCCATCCAAACCGTCAGCCCGCTGCCGATCACCTGGGCCGAACATGTTCTCTGCGCAAGGACATTGGGGCAAGACCTTGCGCGAATACATGCGCGATTACGTGCACTGGGCCACCCTCGGCGCGCTGTGCGAACTGCTGCCGCGACCGGACAACCGCGTCACGCTGTCCGATGAGAAAGACCGGCACGGCCTGCCGGTGGCCCACTTTTCCTACAGCCAGTGTGACAACGACAGACAGCTGATCAAAGCCGCCACGACAGTCATGGAAGACATCCTGCGGGCGGCGGGTGCCGAGGAGACGATAACGATCGAGCGTTATGCCCACCTCGTCGGCGGCGCCCGCATGGCGGCCCGCGCGGAAGACGGCGTCATCGACGCCGAGCATCGGATATTCGGAGTCGAGCGGCTCTACGTCGTCGACGGCAGCACCATGCCGACTCAGGGCTCGGCCAACCCGGCGCTGACCATCATGGCGCTGGCCGCGCGCGCCGCGGACTTGATGGTTGACCATGCGGCGGGCCGTACCCGCGGAGCAGAACAGGCTCGGATCCGACCATGACTTCGGCCCGCATCGATGGGGTTGACGTCGCTGCTTACACCGTCGACACCGCAGAACCCGAGGCGGACGGGACCCTGGAATGGGACGCCACCACCGCCGTCGTGGTGACCGCGCACGCCGGCCATACCAGTGGTCTCGGGTGGACGTACAGCTCCCCGGCGGCGGCCGCCGTCGTCACCGAGGAGTTGGCCGGCGTCGTCACCGGCCGGGATCCCTTCGACGTCAGCGGCGCGTGGGAAGCGATGCGTCGCCACTGCCGCAATATCGGTACCCGCGGGCTGGTCATGCAGGCCATCAGCGCCGTCGATGTCGCGTTGTGGGATCTCAAAGCCCGACTTTGTGACGAACCGCTTTCGCGGCTGTTCGGGCGGGCCCGTCCCAACGTGCCGATCTACGGCTCGGGCGGCTTCACCACCCTCGACGACACCCAGCTCGGTCGAACAGGTCGGCGACTTGGCTGGCGGCTGGGTGCACCGCGATGAAGATCAAGGTCGGCCAGAATTGGGGCGCGAACTTGACGAGGGATATCTCCAGGGTGTGCCGGCTGCGGGAGCTGGCCGGCGACGACGTCGAGCTGATGGTGGACGCCAATGGCGGCTACTCGGTGGCTCAGGCCCGGCGGGCCGGTGCCGCCTTCGACGACCTTGGGGTGGTCTGGTTCGAAGAGCCCGTCAGCAGCGACGACATCGACGGCCTGCGCGTCGTCCGAGACGCGGTACGGTGCGATATCGCCGCGGGAGAGTACGTGTCCGATCGCTACGACGCGCGCCGGTTGGCGCCCGTGGTCGATTGCCTGCAACTCGACGCCACCAGGTGCGGCGGGTACACCGGGTGGCTGCGCCGGCGCTGCGATCGCCGCGTCGCACAACCTGCAGGTGTCCGCGCACTGCGCACCCGCGTTGCACGCTCCGGTCGCCGCCTCGGTCACGAATCTGCGCCATGTCGAGTACTTCATCGACCACACCCGGTTGGAGCCGAAACTGTTCAAGGGCCTACCCCCTGCGGCGAACGGTGCGCTCGCCGCCAACACGACCGTCCCCGGTCACGGTATGTCGGTGGCCGCCAGCGCCGAGGAGTACCGGCGATGAGCACGAATCACGCGAGCAGCCATGACCCCCGCGCGCGGGGACATCAAGGCCAATCGAGTTGCTTCGTGCGGCGTGGGGAGCCGCTTTACTGATTGCGCCGCGCCAGGTGATGGAGAACGTTCATCAATTGGAGGTCGACAGCAAAAGTGAGGTGATCGCCCGGATCCTGGGCGCCCGCCAGCTGACCCAGGCTGCGCTGTCCGGGTTGCGGCCCAGCCCCGAGGTACTCGCGATGGGGGTGTGGGTGGATACCGTCCATGCGCTGACCGCGCTGGGTCTCGCCATTGCTGACCGCTCCCGAGCCCGCGCCGGGCTGACCGACACCGTCGTCGCGGGTCTGTGGGCCGGGGCCGGCTATCGCGACCTCCTTGGCAGTGCGCCCAGCGCTCCGTCCCACCAACGGCGCCGGGACCGACTGGCCCGAAATCGTGCTGGGCGTCGCGCCCGGCGGAGCCTTCTTGCTGAGACGGGTCAACGCGGTCGAGCGGGCGTGACTGAGGCAACCGACGCGGTGCGAGGTGAGGGTAGAAGGGCGCAGGCATGGTCTCATTTGTTCGGCGGCTACCCCGAACTGGGGTGGACCGCACTCAAGGCGATCTTGCTGTTCGTCGTCGCGGTCATTGGACTGCGGCTATCCGAGCGACGCCTGCTCGCCGAGTTCAGCCCCTTCGACTTCGCGGTGACCGTCGCGGTGGGAGCCATCGTCGGCCGCACCGCAACATCGTCGAACACATCATTTGCCAGCGGTGCGGTGGCACTGGTCACTCTGCTGCTGGCGCATCGCCTAGTCGCGGTCATGCGCCAGCGGGGTCTGCTTGGCCGGCTGCTGGACCGGCGCCCGTTGATCCTGGTTTCCCACGGGCGCATGCAGGCACCGGCTCTGCGCTCCGCCGGTTTGACTCAGGGCGATATTTATCGGTTGCTGCGACAAGCCGGGCAGGGCGACCTTGATGTACTCCGGTACGTCCTTTATGAATCCGGGGGCATCACAATCGTGCGAGTCGACGAGCGCCCTGACGATGCGACCCGGGTAGGGCTCGCCGACGCCGGCATCGACGACCCGCTGTGAGGCGGTTGCTTCGATGGGAAGACGCGGGCGTCAGTGGGTCGCACTGGCTGGGTCCCTGCCACCAGGTCTGCAGTCATCGAGAAGCACATGTTTGCCGATGCTGCCACGGATCGTCCGCAAATCACATAAGGCTCGTCCCGCACTCGGTTATTTAGCGCTCCCTAGCCTGGGCAAAGGCGGCCTGCCGCCAGTATGACCTAGCCCATATCGCGCATCGACCCCCGCCGCAGCCCGCCACCTGGGATGTTGCTGGGAGTTTCGCGGGCCGGGGTTTTCCGGGACCACAACGGGTACGCAAATGCTGACATGCGGTTGAGCATGACCGGGCCGGCGCCGGCTACAGGATGAACCGGTTTGGGCGCCGACGTTAGCGAGTTGACCGGTTCACGCGGCGCGGGGACTATTCGACCCCGGCGAAAGGGGTTGACAATGTCGCCAGTCACGCAAGGGCCGTATGGGACGTTCGACTTCCGGGTTACGCCTTGTCAGCCGCAACCCGAGCCACTTCCGGAATGGCCGGTGGTTTTTACTCGCGCAGGGCGCGGTGCTGGTTGGCCTGGGTAGCGCCGGGTTCATCTCTGCGGCAACGCATCCCCACGCCCCACCCGCCGGCGCTCCGGTTCTGGGACTCGCGCTGACGCCGTGGCACAGCGCGCTGCTGTTCGGGTTCGGAGTGTTAGCCGTGTTCGGCGTTCTGCAGCGCCGCGCGGCGATCGCGGTGACGGCGCTCAGTGCAGTCGCCTTTCTGGCTCTGGTGATTATCGGCGCGGTCTTCGCGGCGCATCATGCGCCTGGACCGTTCGGGTTCGAACCGCGCGACATCGTGTTACACGGCGTACTGGCGGTGGTGACTTTTGCTGTCTTGTACTGGCTCATCCCGGACGTGCTCGAGGGCCCGGCCTGGGTCTCGCGCCGGGAAACGCGCGCCCGGCACCGCCCAGAACGACATGCGCCTGCGACCCGGCCCAGGCCTTGAAGAACGTCGGCGCACTTAAGCCCGACGGAACCACGCAACCGCAACACTTGCACAGAAAGAAGTCCCTCATGGCAGCACCTCGGAGCGTCGTCATCACCGGAGCCAGCGCCGGGATCGGCCGCGCCGTTGCCCGCGAATTCGGAGCCAGAGGCGACAACGTCGCCCTGCTTGCCCGGGGGTGGGGCGGCCTGGAAGCTGCCGCCAAAGAAGTGGAGGCGGCCGGGGGCCAAGCGTTGGCAATTACCACCGACGTCGCCGACTACGACGCGGTCGATTCGGCGGCCACACAGGTCGAGGAGGCCTACGGACCTATCGACGTGTGGGTGAATGTCGCGTTCACGTCCGTGTTCGCCCCGTTCCATCAGATCGACGCGAAGGAATACCGCCGTGTCACCGATGTCAGCTACTTGGGTTACGTCCACGGCACCATGGTCGCGTTGGCACGCATGCGGCCGCGCAATCACGGCACCATCGTGCAGGTCGGCTCGGCGCTCGGCTCGCGGGCCATCCCGCTACAGTCGGCTTACTGCGGCGCAAAACACGCCATCAACGGCTTCACCGAATCCGTGCGCACCGAACTGATGCACGACCACAGCAACGTCCACATCACCGTCGTCCAGATGCCCGCGGTCAATACGCCGCAGTTCTCCTGGGTGCTTTCCCGGCTGCCCAAGCATCCACAGCCGGTACCACCCATATACCAACCCGAAGTCGCCGCACGCGCAGTGCTGTTCGCCGCCGAGCACCCCCGCCGCAAGCAATACTGGGCCGGCGCCAGTACCGCCGCCACCATTCTTGGCCAAAAACTCGCCCCTGCACTGCTCGACCGCTACCTGGCGAGAACCGGCTATTCCTCGCAACAAACTAATGAGTCGGTGAGCCCGAACCGACCGAACAATCTCTGGGAACCTCGCGACTCCGAGCCGGGCGACGACCATGGAGCACACGGCGCATTCGACAAGCGTTCATACCAGCGGTCCCCACAGCTGTGGGTCTCCCAGCATGCCCGATCAACCTCGGTCGTCGCCGCTGGCGCTCTCGCTGCCATTCTCATCCGCTCTGGCCGTAACAGCTGGCGAGTCTGACCCGGAGCGGCAACAGTCATGGCCCGTCCAACAGCGGTGCTGACCTGTCGGCGACGAGTGGTTGAACGGTCTGCGAATTTTGGCTGGCCGCCCGGAGTGGCGCCGAATATATCGGACCGATACTATTGCGCGAGACTGTTTCGCGACATAACAGCGTCGCACTTCATGGAGCAAAGGAGGTGACTCGATGCTGGAGCTCGCCATCCTCGGACTTCTGCTCGAGTCGCCCATGCATGGTTACGAGCTGCGCAAACGGTTGACCGGTCTGCTCGGGGCGTTTCGGGCCTTCTCCTACGGGTCGCTGTACCCCGCGCTGCGACGGATGCAGGCCGACGGTCTGATCGCCGAGAATGCTGCCCCGGCCGGAACGCCGGTGCGTCGGGCCCGGCGTGTGTACGAATTGACCGACCCGGGCCGGCTGCGCTTCAGCGAGCTGGTGGCTGACACCGGCCCGCACAACTACACCGACGACGGCTTCGGCGTGCACCTGGCATTTTTCAACCGCACGCCGGCCGAAGCGCGGATGCGAATCCTGGAGGGCCGTCGCCGCCAGGTCGAAGAACGTCGCGAAGGTCTGCGTGAAGCAATTGCGCGGGCCAGCAACTCCCTGGACCGCTACACCCGGCAGCTCCACCAGCTCGGGTTGGAATCCAGTGAGCGCGAAGTCAACTGGCTCAACGAGCTGATCGCGGCCGAACGCGTAGCGCAACGCGGCGCTGAGCAGGCCTAGAGCCACCAACACATCCACGACACGGATATCGAGTAGAGGAGAACGCCCAATGAGTGAGCAGAACGCGCCGCAGGCGTCCACCGAGGTACGAGTCGCCATAGTTGGCGTCGGGAACTGCGCGTCCTCACTGGTCCAAGGCGTCCAGTACTACTACGACGCCGACGAGAACAGCGCTGTGCCCGGCCTGATGCACGTGAAGTTCGGCCAGTACCACGTCCGCGACGTGAAGTTCGTCGCCGCGTTCGACGTGGACGCCAAGAAGGTCGGCTTCGACCTGTCCGAGGCGATCTTCGCGTCGGAGAACAACACCATCAAGATCGCCGACGTGCCGCCCACCAACGTGACGGTGCAGCGCGGCCCGACCCTCGACGGCATCGGCAAGTACTACGCGGAGACGATCGAGATCTCCGACACCGAGGCCGTCGACGTGGTGAAGACGCTCAAGGACGCGAAGGTCGACGTCATGGTGTCCTACCTGCCGGTGGGTTCGGAGCAGGCCGACAAGTTCTACGCCCAGTGCGCGATCGACGCCGGCGTCGCATTCGTCAACGCGCTGCCGGTGTTCATCGCGTCCGACCCGGTGTGGGCCAAGAAGTTCACCGACGCCGGTGTGCCGATCGTCGGCGACGACATCAAGAGCCAGGTCGGTGCGACGATCACGCACCGGGTGATGGCCAAGTTGTTCGAGGACCGCGGCGTGCAGCTCGACCGCACCATGCAGCTCAACGTCGGCGGCAACATGGACTTCCTGAACATGCTCGAGCGTGAGCGGCTGGAGTCCAAGAAGATCTCCAAGACCCAGGCCGTCACTTCGAACGTGCAGCGCGAGTTCAAGACCAAGGACGTCCACATCGGGCCGTCCGATCACGTCGGCTGGCTCGACGACCGCAAGTGGGCCTACGTCCGCCTGGAGGGTCGCGCCTTCGGTGACGTGCCGCTGAACCTGGAGTACAAGCTCGAGGTGTGGGACTCGCCGAACTCCGCAGGCGTCATCATCGACGCGGTGCGCGCGGCCAAGATCGCGAAGGACCGTGGCATCGGCGGACCGGTGGCGGCGGCGTCGGCGTACCTGATGAAGAGCCCGCCGAAGCAGCTGCCCGACGACATCGCGCGTGCCCAGCTGGAGGAGTTCATCATCGAGGGTTAACACGCTTGCCGATTGTGCGGTGAGGTCGCCTGGTGCGGCTTCACCGCAGCTTTCATTTCCTGTGACCGGCAAAAGCTGAGGGATGTCGCGATGCGCGGTTTCAACGACGCGCCGCTGAGCATGTGCTTAGCATCATCTTTCGATGAAGGTTCAACCCGCCGCGTTTCTGCGCACCAGCCTGCCGCTGGATCTGTCTCGGCTCGACGATCTCGACAGCGGGCGCTATCACTCGATCTGGCTGCCCGATCACATGGTCAGCTTCTGGCCGGACTCGATCTGGACCGCCGAATTCACCGATCTGGCCACCGCGTCCCCGTCTCCGCACCGCCACCTCGACGGGCTGGCGGTCGCGTCCGCCGCGGCGGTCCTGACCAAGAACGTCCCGCTGGTCTCCGCCGTCGTCGACACCGTCCGCCGCCATCCGGCCATGCTGGCCCAGACGGCGCTGACCATCGACCACCTGGCCCGCGGTCGATTCATCCTCGGCCTCGGCAGCGGCGAGAGCGAGAACACCTTGCCGTACGGCTTCGACTTCGCCCGTCCGGTCAGCCGTTTCGAGGAGGCGCTGACGAGTGATCCGGCTGCTGTGGGACAGCGACGGCCCGGTCGACTTCGATGGGCAGTTCTACACGCTGCGCCACGCCAGGCTGGACACCGAGCCGTACGACGGGCAGTCCACCGCCGATCTGGATCGGCGCCAGCGGCCCACGGATGCTCGACATCACCGGCCGCTACGCCGACGGCTGGTGGCCGGCGGGCGCATGGACCCCGGAGCAGTACGCCGAGATGCTGGGCATGGTGCGAGCATCCGCCGACCGTGCCGGCCGCGATCCGATGGCGATCACGCCGTGCTTCATCCAGGTCTGTTTGATCGGCCGCGACGACGCGGCGCTGGGCGACATTCTGCAGGCCCCGCTGGTAAAGGCCTTCCTGCTGCAGGTGTCCGCGGAAACCCTGCGCGACTTCGGCTTTGAGCATCCGATGGGCCCGGCCTGGCGCGGATTTCAGGACATCGACCCCGCTGTGCTGACCCGCGAGCGGATCGTCGAGTTCCTGGCCAAGGTGCGGCCGGAGATGCTGCTGGCCATCGTCCCGCACGGCACTCCGAAGGAGGTCGCGGCAATCGTCAAGACGTTTGTGGACGCGGGTCTGCGCGTGCCCAAGATCCTCGACTACGGCGCGATGGCCGGCGTCGGTTATGCCGCAGCGTCGGCGGCGAATGTCCTTGCGGCCGAGGACGAACTGCTGCGGCTGTGCGGGGATCTGCCGTGACCGGACCTGGACGCCGGCGCGTTGTTGGCCGCCGCGACCGCGGAAACCGGCCTGGCCGATTACGGCGACCCGACATTGCCGGAGCGGTTCGCGGTGGCCGTCGAGCACCTCAACGCCCTCGGCATGGACAGCGCCGGTATCGCCGCG
The DNA here is from genome assembly GCA_963741555.1 of uncultured Actinomycetota bacterium. GTDB lineage: Bacteria > Actinomycetota > Actinomycetes > Mycobacteriales > Mycobacteriaceae > Mycobacterium. The sequence continues at coordinate 31,683 of CAVUIH010000005.1, forward strand.
GCGGCACAGGTATGCCGATGGCTGCTGACCTCGCGGCTGGTGTTCATCGAGGATCGCAACGCCTATCCGATCGCCGACGAAGTGATCGCGGCGCCGATGTTCGTCACCGGCGAACCGCGTTCGGGCACAACGCTGATGCACGCGCTGATGTCGGTTGATCCGAACGCGCGGGCGCTGCGGTTCTGGGAGGTGATGTACCCGTCACCGCCGCCCGGCCTGGCCGCCGCGGATGACCGGCGCCGCGAGCAGGCCGACGCGGACTGGCGCGAGATCAACGCCAAGATGCCCAAATGGCTGCACAGCCATCCCTACAACGACATGCTCGGCGACGGCCTGCCCGAAGACGAGCGCACCTGGGCGTTCGACTTTCGGGTGATGACGCCGACCGCGTGGTGGCGGGTGCCGATGCAGTCGCTGGTCGGCGGCCTGGCCACCGACGCCAGGGCGCAGTACCGGCTGCACAAGGCCATGTTGCAGCAGTTGCAATACCATCGGCCGCGAAAGTACTGGGTGCTGAAGGGTTTTCACGGCTTCCGGCTCGCAGGAGATGTTCGCGGCGTATCCCGATGCGACGCTGGTCTGGCTGCACCGCGACCCGGTACAGGTCGCCGCGTCGCGCACGATGATGATGGCCGACATCGCCGAAGGCATCATCGGGCCCGTCGACTTGCATGCCGAGGCCAAGAAGCACCTCGAAATGACCCGCGCCAGCATCGCCAACACGATGAGCAATCCCATGGTCGACGATCCACGGATCCTGCACGTCCGCTACACCGACTTCATCGCCGACCAGGTCGCGACGGTGCGGCGCTACTACGACTTCAGCGGGCGCGAGCTGACGGCACAGGCCGACGCGGCGATGCGCGACTATCTGGCCGACAACCCCGGCGATCGGCACGGCAAGTTCCGCTACTCCACGAAACTCTCACCGACATCGGCGAAGACCTCGACGCGCTGCACGAGGAATTCCGGCCCTTCCGTGAGCGATTCGGCGTTGAGATCGAGAACCGGGCGTGACCCACCCACGCCTGTCGGTGCACAATGTCACCTTCTACGGCGCCGCCCTGACCGAGCTGCAGAAGTACTGGGCGGATCTAGGCGTCAGCCGGTTGAGCGTCCTGGACAGCCAGCTGCTCGACCCAGGATTTCCAATCCTATTGCAGGACAACGTGTATACCGTCGAGGCGGCCTACCATCTGTTCGCCGCGGGCAAGTTGACCAGTGACCCGCAGGCCGCCCGGGCCGCACTAAGCCGCGTGATCGACGCCGCCGCCGCCGTCGGGGCGCACACCGTGTACCTGCTCACCGGCGGACGGGACGGCCTCACCTGGACACAGGCCGCCGAGCGATTCTGTGAGATGGTCGCGCCGTGTCGCGAGCTCGCGGCGCACACGGGTGTGGCGCTGGCGATCGAAAACGCCTCCAGCCTGTACGCCGACCTGCACATCGCCCATTCGTTGCGCGACGCCGTCACACTGGCAGAGATGAGCGGGTTGAGTGTCTGTATCGACGTGTTCCACTGCTGGGCCGAGGGCGATCTCGACGCGCAACTGCGGCGTGCGCTCCCGCGGACCCGGCTGATTCAACTGAGCGACTACGCACTCGGTGACCGGGCACTGCCGGGCCGCGCAGTTCCCGGCGACGGCGCCATCCCCATCGAAGCGATCGTCGGGCAAGCTCTGGCCGGCGGCTACGCCCACGGGTTCGACCTGGAGCTGATCGGCCCGCGCATCGACGGCGAAGGGCACTTCGAATCCGCCCGGCGCGCATGCGAAGTCGTCAGTGCCATGCTCGCCAGATTGGATGCGTGAATGGCATACGGTGACGGCCTGGACGACGCCGCGTTGCAGGCAGCGTGGACTGCGTTCTGCGCGCAGCTGCAGAGCGCCGGCGGGCGGGTATTCAAAGACGCCAACGCCGCGACAGCGCTACAACGTGTCGACGCATTCCGATTCCTCACCCAAAACCTGGGCCAGGCTTTCGATTTGGCGCTGGAAACCCGAGACACCCGCTACCCGGCGCTGCACGAGTTCTGCGGGCCGACCCGAAAGCTCGGCGGCGACTGCGGTGACTTCACCTACCAGCAGGCCTGGATCGACGGGCAGTCGACCTACCGGTTGACCGGCAGCCGCGGCACCGCGCGGTTCTTCAACGTCACCGTGCACGGGGCTCGCACACCCGGCCCCGGCGTGCTGCACGAACCCTTCGGCGACACACCGGAAGCCAACATCCGGCAGCTCGACGTCGGCGACGACGGTCAGTTCGAGCTCTACATCGGCGGTGCGCAGCAGGGACCGAACTGGTTGCCTACTACACCTGTTCGCGAAAACTATTCATCCGGCAGGGATTCGACCGCTGGGACGAGTTGCCCGCGCAGATCCGGATCGAGCGGATCGACATGTCTGCGCCGAAGCCGCTGCCGACCGCCGAGGTCATGGTCGAGGCAATGAGCTGGGCGGGCGACTTCGTCACCGGCCTGATGTCGGACTGGCCGGAGTTCCCGTTCACCTACGGCGGCGTGGACGCCGAGCGGCCGAACACCTTTCCGCGGGTGGACACGACCGGCGCCGACGCCAAGCGCGGCCGGGCCGCGGCCAACATGTACTGGGAGCTGGGTCCTGACGAGGCGCTCATCGTCGAGTTCGACGCCCACGACGGGCTGTGGATGCTGACCAACATGGGCGTGTTCTTCAACAGCATGGACTACCTCTACCGTCCGGTGAGCTACACGCCGAGCCGGGCCAGTACCGACGCCGACGGCCGCGTCCGGCTGGTTATGGCGCACCGTGATCCCGGCGTGCACAACTGGTTGGACACCCAAGGCTTTGAACGCGGCAACCTGACCTACCGGCACATGCTCGAAGGCCGACCCGCGGTGCTCAGCACCCGTGTCGTCGGCTATGACGACTTGCGCAGCGTCCTGCCCGCCGACACCGCCATGGTCACCGGGGCCGAGCGGGCCGCCGCACTGTGGGACCGATTCCGCGGCATTCGCCGTCGCTACGTCCTCTAGTGTTGAAGGCCATGACCGACATCTCCGACGACGACCTGGTGGGGCTGTCCGAGTTCGCGCTGCTGCCCGAGAACGCCGAGCAGGCCGGCGTCAGCGGCCCGCTGCCCACCGTGCGGCGGGTCGAGGCGGGCGGCGTCAGCGCGCTGCAGTGGGGCGACGCCACGCCGCGGGTGGTGTTCTTCCACGGCGGCGGGCAGAACGCGCACACCTGGGACACCGTGATCGTGGGCCTGGGTGTGCCCGCGCTGGCCGTCGACCTGCCCGGCCACGGGCATTCGGCCTGGCGGGACGACGGCAACTACTCGCCGCAGAACAACGCGGCCGCAGTGGCTCCGGTGCTGGGTGACCTCGCACCGGACGCCGACCTGATCGTCGGCATGTCGCTGGGCGGGCTGACCGCGATCGGGCTGGGCGCCGTCGCGCCACAGCTGGTGCGCGAGCTCGTGCTCGTCGACGTCACACCGTCGGCGATGAAGCGCGTCACCGAGATGACCAAAGAACAGCAAGGCACCGTCGCGCTCATGCAGGGCGACCGGGAATTCCCCAGCTTCGACACGATCCTCGAGATCACTACCGCAGCGGCACCTCATCGCGATCGGAAATCGTTGCGCCGCGGAGTTTTTCACAACACCAAGCAGCTCGACAACGGCCAATGGACGTGGCGCTGGGACACCATCCGGGAGTTCCCCGACTTCGACAGCCTGTGGGACGACGTCGCAGGCCTGTCGGCGCCCATCACGCTGGTGCGCGGCGGCACCTCGGGATTCGTCACCGACGAGGACGCTGACGAACTGGGCCGGCGCGCAACGCAATTCCGCGGTGTGCACGTCGTTGAAAAATCCGGACATTCCGTGCAAAGCGACCAGCCGCTGGTGCTGATCGACCTGCTACGTGGAGTGCTCGGCCGCTGACCTCTATTCGGGCCAGGTGTTGTTCAGAATGTTGTCGACGAAGTTGTCGCGGGTGAATGTCGGGTCGAAGCGTTCCAGGACGTCGGCATTGCAGGTGCCGAACGTCGTCTGCGGGCGGTGCTTCATGCCGTCGTTGAACGCTGCCAGGATGTGCCGCTTGAAGTCGGGCCGCGGGTGCGCGGCGGTAACCGCGTCCAGCGCCTCGGCAGACAACTCGTCGCGGCGGATGCCGAGCACATCGGTCTCGACGCCCGCGGTCACCAACGCGGTCTCGGGTGCCAGGAACTCGGGCACGCCGGGAGTGGTGTGCAGCGCGATGCCCAACCACACCTTGTCGACGTCGGCCTTCTCGACACCGTGCTCCACCAGAAAGTCTCGCGCCGCGTTGGCGCCGTCGACCTCGAAGCGCAGCGTGGAGTCGCGGTACCGCTCGGTCAGCCCGATGTCGTGAAACATCGCGCCCGCGTACAGCAATTCCAGATCCGGCTGCAGTCCGCGGCGGCGACCCTGCAAGGCCCCGAAGATGAACACTCGCCGCGAGTGGTTGAACAATAGGTCGTCTTCGGCGTCCCGGATGTGCGCAGTTATGGCCCTGACCAGCGCAGTGTCAGGAACGACGATGCCAGCGATGCTGTCGGACATATGTTGCTCAGCCTATCGCCGCGCCTACGGTGGAGGCCATGACTTCTTCCGACCGGCCGATCCGCATCGGCGTCCAGTTGCAGCCCCAGCACACGACGGACTACAACAACCTGCGCGACGCCGTACGGCGCTGTGAGGACATCGGCGTCGACGTCGCATTCAACTGGGACCACTTCTTCCCGCTCTACGGCGACCCCGACGGTCCGCACTACGAATGCTGGACGATGCTGGGCGCCTGGGCCGAGCAGACCTCGCGCATCCAGATCGGCGCCCTGGTCACCTGCAACTCGTATCGCAATCCCGAACTGCTGGCCGACATGGCCCGCACGGTCGACCACATCTCCGGCGGTCGGTTGATCCTCGGCATCGGGTCGGGCTGGAAGGAAAAGGACTACGACGAGTACGGCTATGAGTTCGGCACCGTCGGCAGCCGGCTCGACGACCTGGGCGAGGCGCTGCCGCGGATCAACTCGCGGCTGGCCAAGCTGAATCCGGCGCCGATCCGCGACATCCCGCTGCTCATCGGCGGGAAGGGTCCGAAGAAAACCCTGCGTTTGGTCGCCGAATACGGCGACATCTGGCACGGGTTCACCTCCGTCGAGAGCTACCCGCAGGCCGCTGAGGTGCTGGCCGAGCACTGCAAAGCGGTCGGCCGCGACCCCGACACGATCGAGCGGTCGGCGGGCGTCAATGAGGAGAATTTGCTCGCCGATGCCGAAAGTCTGGTGGCGCTGGGCGTCACGCTGCTGACCGTCGGCGTCAACGGTCCGGACTACGACCTGAGCAATGCCGAAGCGCTATGCCGGTGGCGTGATCGGACATGAGGGTCCGCTGCTCGCAGCTGACCGCGCTGCTCGCCACGATTCTGCTGACCTATTGTCTGGCTCCGATGGCGCCGGCGGCCGCTGACAACCTGTGCAAGCCGTCGGGCCAAGACGGCGCGATGGCCCTGCCGGAGAAGCTGGTCACCGCCAGCCCGCCGGAGGAACGCGACTACACGACTGCCGGCGTCGAGCCATTGAGCTCGGTGAACATCGACGCGCTCGGCTTGCGCACGCCGCGGACCCTGACCATCGGGACTCAGCCGGGCGGCCCCCGACCAGCTGCCTGAACACCACGGGGCGCTACACCGGTTATGACAACGAGCTGCTGCGCGCGATCGCCGCCAAGCTGGGACTGAACGTCGTCTTCGCCGGCACCGAATTCGCCGGCCTGCTCGCCCAAGTGGCGACGGGACGCTTCGATGTCGCCTCTTCGTCGATCGTCGCCACCGAAGCACGCCGCCGCACAGTCGGATTCACCAACGGCTACGACTTCGGCTACCTGTCGTTGATCGTGCCGTCCGGCTCGCCGCTCGACAGCTTCGACAAACTGGGTGCGGGCCAGCGGATCGGCGTCGTTCAGGGCACCGTCGAAGAAACCTACGTCGTCGACACCGTGCATGTGCAGCCGGTGAAATTTCCCGACTTCACCACCCTGTACACCTGCCTGAAGAACCATCAGGTCGACGCGTGGGTCGCCGGCAATGGAGGCGGCCAAGGTGATCAGCCCGGCGATACCGCCACTGTCGCCGCCTACACGTTCAGTCCGGGCAGTTTCATAGCGTTCCCGGTGGCCAAAGACAACCAGCCGCTGATCGATGCGCTGAACGCCGGCTTGGACCCCGTCATCGCCGACGGCACCTGGTCGCAGTTGTATACCGACTGGGTTCCCAGGCCGTTGCCCGCGGGCTGGAAGCCCGGATCGAAATCGGCACCGACGCCGCACCTGCCGGACTTCGCGGCGATCGCCAAACATAATCACCGCAAGGAGCCGGGCGGGGCCGCGCAATCGAAATCCGCGCTGGCCCAGCTGCGGGATCAGTTCTTCGACTGGGATCTGTACAAGCAGGCCATCCCGGCCATGGTGACGACGGGTCTGCCGAACACGCTGATCCTCACCGTGTCGTCTGCCGTCATCGGACTGGTGGTGGGCATGGCGCTTGCGGTGGCCGGGATTTCGCAGTCGCGCTGGCTTCGCTGCCGGCGCGGATGTACACCGACATGTTCCGCGGCCTGCCCGAGGTGGTGATCATCCTCGTGATCGGTCTCGGAATCGGGCCGATCGTGGGCGGACTGACACACAACAACCCGTATCCGCTGGGCATCGCGGCGCTGGGGCTGACCGCGGCCGCGTATATCGGCGAGATCTTTCGCTCCGGAATTCAAAGCGTCGAGGCCGGACAGCTGGAAGCCGCCCGGGCGTTGGGGCTGAGCTACCGTACCGCGATGCGGCTGGTGGTGATTCCGCAAGGCATCCGCCGAGTGCTGCCTGCGCTGGTCAACCAAGTCATCGCGCTGCTGAAAGCCTCCGCGCTGGTGTATTTCCTCGGTTTGATCGCCGGGCAGCGCGAGCTGTTCCAGGTCGGCCGCGACCTGAACGCACAAACCGGCAGCCTGTCACCATTGGTGGTGGCGGGCGCCTTCTATCTGATGCTGACCATCCCGCTGACCCATCTGGTCAACTATGTCGACGATCGGCTTCGCCATGGCCGACCCCGCGCGACATAGACCCGCTCGTTACCGGCCAGGAGATCATGTGACGACGCCGCAGCCAGTATCATTGGCAGGCAACGATATTCACCTGTCCTTTGGACAAAACCCGGTGCTGTGCGGCGTCGACATCGAGGTTCCCGCGGGCAACACGGTCGCGGTGATCGGGCCGTCGGGCTCCGGGAAGTCGACGTTGTTGCGCACTTTGAACCGGTTGTACGAGCCCGACCGCGGGGACGTGCTGCTCGGCGGACGCTCGGTGCTGGGCGACGATCCCAACCGGCTTCGGCAGCGGATCGGCATGGTGTTCCAGCACTTCAACCTCTATCCGCATCTGAGCGTGCTGCACAACGTGATGCTGGCGCCGCGCAAGCTCAAACGGCTGTCCGGCGACGCGGCCCGCGAGTCGGCGTTGGCACAGCTGGACCGGGTCGGCATGAAACACAAGGCGAACTGCCGGCCCGGCGAGCTGTCCGGCGGTCAACAGCAAAGAGTCGCGATCGCCCGCGCGCTGGCGATGGCACCACAAGTCATGCTGTTCGACGAGGCGACCTCAGCGCTGGACCCTGAACTCGTCAAAGGCATCCTGGCGTTGATCGCGGACCTGGGTTCTGAGGGCATGACCATGCTGGTGGTGACGCACGAAATGGGCTTCGCCCGATCGACATCCGACACTGTGGTGTTCATGGATCACGGTCAGGTGGTGGAAACCGGGCCGCGGCGCAGATATTCGAGGCCGCCGCAACAGAGCGCCTGCAGCGCTTCCTGTCGCAGGTACTTTGACCCCAGCAGCCAATAATGGGCCACGGCGAGGGCGACAGGTTAGACTAGCGAACTATGGCGGAGACTGAAGCCACCGTGCCCGAGCTCACGGAGCTGGCGGAGGGGCTTCACCGCACGCTTTCCAAGCTGTTCTCCATCCTGCGGCGCGGCGACCCGAGCGCAGGCGCAGCTCAGGCCAGCGACCTCACACTGGCGCAGCTGTCGATCCTGGTTACCTTGCTCGACCGCGGACCGATCCGGATGACCGATCTGGCCGCCCACGAACGCGTTCGCACACCCACCACCACGGTGGCGATCCGCCGGCTGGAGAAGATCGGCCTGGTGAAGCGCTCGCGCGACCCGTCGGATCTGCGGGCCGTGCTCGTCGACATCACCCCGCGGGGTTTGGCCATCCACCGAGAATCGCTGAGCAACCGGATCAGCGCTCTGGTCGCGCTGCTGAGCCAGCTCAGCCAGCCGAAGTGGAGTCGCTCACCAACGCGTTGGCGCCGCTGGAGCACTTGGCCGCCAGCGAGTCGGTCGCCAGCCCGGCCGCCGCCGCCAACGGGGACGCGACCCGTAACTCCTTGCTGCCCCGGGCTGCTGGGGCGACCCGCGGCGCCCGGCTCCACCGCGCTTGCGATCGCCTTAGTTTGATCGGGGCGACCCGCGGCGCCCGGCTCCACCGCGCTTGCGATCGCCTTAGTTTGATTGGGGCGACCCGCGGCGCCCGGCTCCACCGCGCTTGCGATCGCCCGTAAGCTGCAGGCATGCGGACCGCGCTCATTACCGGTGCCAGCCGTGGGATCGGCGCAGCCATCGCCACGGCCCTGGCACCGACGCACACCTTGCTGTTGGCCGGACGACCTTCGCCTGCGTTGCAGGCAACTGCCGAGCGGCTCGGCGCCACGACGCTGCCGCTGGATGTGACCGACACCGACGCGATCGCAGCTGCCACCGCCGCGATCGGTGAGCTCGACGTGCTGGTCCACAACGCCGGCATCTTCTTCCCGGGGCCGGTCGCCGACTCGACCGTCGAGGACTGGCGCGCCACGTTCGAGGTGAATGTTGTTGGTGCAGTTGCTGTTACGCTGGCGCTGATGCCCGCGCTCCGACGCGCTGGTGGCCAAGTCGTCTTCATCAACTCCGGCACCGGCCGCAAGGCATCGGCGACCATGGCGTCGTACTCGGCGAGCAAGTTCGCGCTCCGCGCGTTCGCCGATTCGCTGCGCGAGAGCGCACGGATACCTTCGGGTGACGACGGTGTATCCCGGTCGTGTGGATACCGACATGCAGCAGGCGCTGGTGTCGTTCGAGGGCGGCGAATACGATCCCGCCCGGTTCCTCAAACCGGACACCGTTGCCGCGGCGGTCGCCCAAGCGGTGGCCACCCCGCCGGACGGCATGTCCACGAAGTGGTAATCAGTCCTACCGCCCGCTAGACGACAGGTTGACCAGCCGGCCGGCGACGACGATCACCTTCTTCGGTGTCGCGCCGGCCAATGACGTCTGCACCTTCTCGTCGGCCAGCGCGGCGGCCTCCACCGCGTCGGCATCGGCATCGGCGGGACCGTAACCGGCCTCGCACTTTGCCGTTGACCTGACGGGGTATCGAGCGTGTCGGCGACAAGGTAAGCGGGGTCGGCGACGGGGAGGGCCCGCGCGCAAGCGATGTCGCGTTACCCAGCCGCTGCCACAACTCCTCGGCCAAGTGCGGCGCCAGCGGTGCGACCATCAAGACCAGCGGCTCCACCGCCGCGCGCGGGACCCCGTCAAGGTGCTGCTTGGTCAGGTGGTTGGTGTACTCGATGAGCTTGGCCACCGCGGTGTTGTTACGCAGTGCCGCATAGTCGTCCGACACCCGCGATGGTCTTGTGCAACAGCCGCAACGTGTGGTGTCGGGATCTGTGCTCGGCGGCCCGGCTTCGCCCGGTTCTCGTCGACGATCAGCCGCCACACCCGTTGCAGGAACCGGTGCGCCCCGACCACATCCTTGGTGGCCCACGGCCGCGAAGCCTCCAGCGGGCCCATCGACATCTCATATACCCGCAGGGTGTCGGCGCCGTAGTCTCGCACATTTCGTCCGGGGAGACCGAATTCTTCAGGCTCTTACCGATCTTGCCGAATTCCTGGAAGACTCGATTCCTCGCCGGGTCCGGATGAAAGAACTTGCCATCGCGTTCGACGACGTCGGCCGCGGGCACGTAGCTGCCGCGAACATCAGTGTAGGCGAAGGCCTGAATGTAGCCCTGGTTGACCAACCGGCGGTAGGCTCGCGCGAGCTGACGTGGCCGAGGTCGTAGAGCACCTTGTGCCAGAACCGCGAGTACAGCAGATGCACACGGCATGCTCGGCGCCGCCGACGTACAGGTCGACACCGCCCGGTCGTCGGGGCCGTGCTCGGCAGGCCGCGGGCCCATCCAGTAGGCCTCGTTCTCCTTGGCGCAGAACCGTTCTGCGTTATGCGGGTCGGTGTAGCGCAGCTCGTACCACGAGCTGCCCGCCCACTGCGGCATGACATTGGTGTCCCGGGTATAGGGCTTGGGCCGTCGCCGAGGTCGAGTTCGACGTTAACCCAGTCGGTCACCTTGTTCAGCGGCGGCGACGGCTCACTGCCTGCGTCGTCGGCGTCGAACAGCACCGGCGAATAGTCCGGCACGTCGGGAAACTCCACCGGCAATGCCGCGTCGTCCAGCGGGTGCGCCCGGCCGTCGGCGTCGTAGACGATCGGGAACGGCTCGCCCCAGTAGCGTTGCCGCGCGAAAAGCCAGTCCCGCAGCTTGAATTCGATGCGGGCGCGGCCGCGGCCGTGGGCCTCCAGCCGCTCGGTGATGACTTCCTTGGCTCCTCGACGCTCAGCCCGTCCAGATAGTCCGAATTCACCAGGCGCCGTCGCCGGTGTGCGCCGCCTCCGAATGTCGCCGCCGGCAATGACCTCGACGATCGGCAGGCCGAACTCCGGGCGAACTCCAGTCCCGCTGGTCGTGGCCCGGCACCGCCATGATCGCGCCGGTGCCGTATCCGGCCAGCACGTAGTCGGCGATGAAAACTGGCACCTGCTCGCCGTTGGCCGGGTTTGTCGCGTAGGCGCCCAGGAAGACGCCGGTCTTGGTCTTGTTCTCCTGACGTTCCAGGTCCGACTTCGCCGCGATCGCTTTCCGGTAGGCGGCGACCGCCTGCGCCGGCGTGGCGGCGTCGAAGGTCCAGCGCGGGTCGACCCCGTCCGGCCAGCTCCCGGCCACCAGGCAATCGACCAGCTCGTGCTCGGGAGCCAGCACCAGATAGGTTGCGCCGAAAAGGGTGTCGGGCCGCGTGGTGAACACCTCGATGTCGCCGGCGGCCGAGAACAAAGCCGCAGCGCCGGTGGACCGGCCGATCCAGTTACGCTGCATGGTCTTGACCTTCTCCGGCCAGTCCAGCACGTCGAGGTCGTCGAGCAGCCGGTCGGAGTAGGCGGTGATCCGCATCATCCACTGCCGCAGGCGTTTCCGGAACACCGGGAAGTTGCCGCGCTCACTGCGGCCGTCGGCGGTGACCTCCTCGTTGGCCAGCACGGTGCCCAGGCCCGGACACCAGTTGACCATCGAGTCGGCGCGGTAGACCAGCCGATAGCCGTCGATGACGTCGGCCCGCTCGGCCGCCGACAGGTCCGCCCAACTTCGTCCGTCGAGCGACTTCGAGCCCGGAGTCGAAGGCCGCGATCAGCTCGGCGATCGGTCGGGCCTTGTTTGCCGCGGTGTCGAACCAGGAGTTGTAGATCTGCAGGAAGATCCACTGCGTCCACTTGTAGAAGCCGGGATCGGTGGTGGAGAAGCTTCGCCGGCTGTCGTGGCCGAGACCCAGGCGGCCCAGCTGGCGGCGGAAGTTGACGATGTTGGCCTCGGTGCGAGTGCGTGGTGGGTGCCGGTCTGGATCGCGTACTGCTCGGCGGGCAGACCGAACGCGTCGAAACCCAACGCGTGCAACACATTGCGCCCGGTCATCCGGTAGTAGCGCGCGTAGACGTCGGTGGCGATGTAACCGAGCGGATGGCCGACGTGCAGACCCTCACCCAAGGGGTAGGGGAACATGTCCTGGACGAACACCTTGTCGTCGGGCACCCGGTCGCCGTCGGCCGGCGCCAGCGAGCCGCCGGGTTGGGACGTTGAACGTTCCCCAGCGGGCCAGTTGTCCTGCCACGTCTGCTCGATACGGCCCGCCAGGTCCGCGGTGTAGCGCCGCGGCGCGTCAGCGTCGGCTTCGGCGGCCTGGCCGGCGGGGGCGGTCGGGGAGTCGGTCACGCTCAACAGGTTATAAGGACGGGTCGCGCGACCCGCCGCCACCGGCGGTATCGGTTGCGTTGCGGTCCGGTCAGGGGTTTGTCCCAGGTGTGTTCCGGTCGGTTCCGGTCTGTCAGCCGACACTTCCGCCTGGATACAGTCGCTGCCTGCGACGTCACGCCTTAAGACCCGCGCGATGTGAAAGGACGACTCTCATGAAGCGGACTGCCCGTAACTGGCGGGTAGCAGTAGCGGGTGTGGCCGTCGGTGCCGGTCGTCACTGGGCATTGTGGGCCGGCGACCCGAGCGCGTCGGCCGAGCCGGTCTTCCCACCCGGCCCATCCCCGCGCCGATCCCTGCCCCCGCGCCGCAGGCCGTCACGCTCATCCCCGGGGCCCTCGGCAATCCCTGCCGACCCCCGCCGCAGGCCCCAACCGCGTGGCCCCAGCGCGCCCGCGCCGCAGGCGGCACCGCCCCCCCCGCCCGCTAGACCGGAACTGGCCCCTGCCACTGCCGGGACGTTGGCCGAGTTCTTCGGCGGCAGAGCCGTGGCGATGGAGCCGCAGAAGGCGCCGGGCTTCACCGCGCTCGACCTGGTGTTGCCGATACCCCCCGGATGGACGCGGTGCCCGACCCCAACGTGCCGGACGCGTTCGTGGTGCTCGCCGACCGTCGCGGCAACGGCCTCTACAAATCCAACGCCCAACTGGTGGTGTACAGGCTCGTCGGCGAGTTCGACCCGAAGGAGGCCATCACCCACGGCTACGTCGACAGAGAAGCTGCACAACTGGCGCACCACCAACGCCTCGCTGGCTGATTTCTACGGCTCTCCGTCGTCGATCATCGAGGGCACCTACCGCCAGGACCAGATGACCGTCAACACCTCGCGGCGCCACGTCATCGTCACTTCCGGGCCCGACAAGTACCTGGTCTCACTGGCCGTGACCACGACGCCAGCCAGGCCGTCGCCGAGCGCCGTCCACCGACGGCATCGTCAACGGCTTCCGGGCCGGCCCGCCGGGATCCACCCCACCCGCGGCCCCGCCGCCGGCAGCACCCGCACCCGCAGCACCACCGCAGTTGTCGCTCCGCGGCAGGCACTGGCGCGCTAACGACGCCGATTCGGGCTGTGCGGCGGCCCGTCGAGCGCGGCGGGCGAGACCGGTTTCGTATTGTGGCCTCATGCTCATCGCAGGAGTGCTCTGTGTCTGCGTGGCCGTGCTGATGGCCGTGCTCGGGTTGTGGTCACTGGCGCGCCCCACAACTGACAAGGCCGCCGACACCGCCGCGCTGGTGATGCGCTCGGTCGCCCCTCCGCAACTGGCCGCCGCGATCATGCTGGCCGCCGGCGGAGCGGTGGCGCTGGCCGGACGTCACGGCACCGCGCTGCCGGTCGTCATCGTCTGCATCATCGGCGCGATCGGCACGGTCGCCGCCGGGTCCTGGCAGACCGCGCGATTCGCGCTGCGACACGAGGAGGCCGCGGCCGCGGCTTGCGGTGGTAGCTGCGCGGCCTGCACGCTCAGCTGCCGTTAAGGCTGCCCCCGGCGCCTCTCGGCGCTGCCGATCGACACCTTCCTGCTCGCCATGCGGCGACGGTCGCGCTCGCAGCGCTGTGGCCTGCCCGCGGAGTCGCGGCGGAGGCCATGTCAGTGGCCGCCAAAGTCGTTATCGCGGTGCTGTTCTGGCTCTACGGCGCCAGGCTGTCCCCGCAGCAGGCCTGGCACGGCGTCAAACGGTGGCGACTGCACCTGCTGGTGCTGGCCACCACCTTCGTGGTTTTCCCGTTCTCGGGCTGGCCGCCCGCGGCCTGGTTCCCTGGCTGCTGAACCTCGACCTGTACAACGGGCTGCTGTTCCTGTGCCTGGTGCCGTCGACGGTGCAGTCCTCGATCGCGTTCACATCGATTGCGCGCGGTAATGTTTCGGCCGCGCTTGTCAGCGCGTCACTGTCCAACATCATCGGGGTGGACTGACCCCGCTCCTGGTCGTCCCGCTGATGAACACCCGCGGCGGGGCCAGGATGGACGCGTCGGCGATCCGGGACGTCGGGCTGCAACTGTTGCTGCCGTTCGTGCTGGGTCAACTGATGCGGCCGTGGATCGCCGATTGGATTGTCAAGCACGCCGAGTGACCAAGGCCGTCGACCGCGGGTCGATCCTGGTGGTCGTCTACACCGCGTTCTCGATGGGCGTGGTCGACCACATCTGGCGCAGCGTCGATCCGTGGCAACTGGTCACCGTGGCGGTGGTCAGCAGCGCGTTGCTGGCCGTGGTGCTGAGCTTCACCTGGCTGATGGGCCGACTGGTCGGCCTGGATCGCGGCGACGGGATCGTGCTGCTGTTCTGCGGCTCGAAGAAGAGCCTGGCATCCGGGCTGCCGATGGCGCTGGTGTTCTTTCCGGCGGCCACGGTCGGTGTGATCATGTTGCCGCTGATGATCTTTCACCAGATCCAGCTGGTGGTGTGTTCGGTGATCGCCAGCAGGCTATCCGCGACGAACTGCCCGCCGTCGCGGCCGATTGGTCGCGGCTGACGTCGATCGGGTGGGTGGCCAGCATCGACAGCGGCTGGGGCTGACGTCGCAGCACCCGCCCCGACAGGTCGACCCGCGGCTCGACCGAACGTCAGAGGGTAACGCCGACAACACAATCCAGTCGTCGCGCTCGATCTCGCCTTCCAATGGCCGATCGTCCAGCCGGAGTAGCCGGCGAAGATCCGTACGCCTTCGACGACCGGGGCGATCGACTCCGGGTCGGCGTCCAGATCGACCATCACCATCCGGCCGGCCAGCTCGCGGCCTGTAACGCCGTCGGGTTCGGCGCCGACCCGCAGCACCGCCAGGCACAGTGCCGCGTCCCGCTTGACCGGACCGCCGATGAACATCGTCTTCGGTTTGGTCGCCAGTTTTGCCCATGCGGCAACACGTCCTGGACGGCGGTCTCGCTGGCGCGGTTGAGCACCACGCCCAACGTGCCGCCGTCGTCGTGCTCGACGATGTAAATCACGCTGCGGCGGAAGGTCGGCTCGAGCAGATCCGTGTTGGCCAGAAGCAACGTACCCGTTCGCACTCGATGTGCGGCGGGGGCAATGTAGTCCTCCGGGTCTTCGTGCTGGGCCACGCCTCCATCATGGCACCGGGTCCGACCACCGTGGTGAACAAGAGGCGCGCATCGAGGAATTTGTACGGTTGTTAACAGCGTCCGGTGGCCGGCCGACGTTTGCCGGGCTCCAGGGGAAGTAGGTCCAGTGACCCATCCGCACGCACCTGCCGCTGTCTGGCGCACAGTGCGGAGTCTGCCCGACTTTTGGCGGTTGCTGGAACTGCGCGCGGCGAGCCAATTCGGCGACGGGCTCTTTCAGGCGGGACTGGCCGGGCGCTGCTGTCAACCCGAACGGGCTTCGCGCCGCTGCAGATCGCCGGTGCCTTCGCGGTGCTATTTCTGCCGTATTCGCTGGTGGGTCCGTTCGCCGGCGCGTTGATGGACCGCTGGGACCGTCGGCTGGTATTGATCGCCGCCAATGTGGGCCGCGTGGCGTCGGTGGCGGCGGTGGGGATCTGCCTGGCGTTCGGTGTTCGCGACCTGCTCGTGCTGTGCGGGGCGCTGGTGGTCAACGGGCTCGCCCGGTTCGTCTCGTCCGGTCTGTTCGCCGCCCTGCCGCATATGGTGCCCCGCGAACAGGTCGTGACGATGAACTCGATCGCGTCGGCGACCGGCGCGATCGCGGCATTCCTCGGCGCCAACTTCATGCTCGTGCCACGCGCCTTTTTCGGCTCCGGCGACCGCGGGTCGGCGTCTGATTATCTTGCTGGTCATCATTCCGCTGCTGACGTCGCTGTTGCTGTCGTTGCGATTCGCCCCGCACGTGCTGGGCCCGGACGACACCAGCGGGCGATCCACGGCTCCGTCCTCTAGGCCGTCGTCACCGGCTGGATGCACGGCGTGCGGACGGTGCTGGATAAGTCCCATCGTCGCGGCCACGCTGTCCGGACTGGCCTCGCATCGGATGGTGTTCGGCATCAACTCGCTGCTGGTACTGCTCCTGGTGCGCAGCAACAACAACCCCGCTATCTCGGCGTTGGGCAGCGCGATGTTGTTTGTCGCCGAGCCGGGCGCCGGATCGTTTCTGGCGAACCTGGTCACGCCGGCCACCGTGCGCCGCTGGGGCCGGTACGCCACGGCAAACGGCGCGCTGGTGATCGCGTCGGCCATCGAGCTCACCGGAGTCGGCCTGCAACTGTGGGTGCTGGTGACGTGCGGTTTCCTGCTCGGCGGAATCGGTCAGGTGCTGAAATTGTGCGCGGACACCGCGATTCAGGTCGACGTGGACGATGCGCTGCGCGGACACGTGTTCGCCGTGCAGGATTCGCTGTTCTGGGTCGCGTTCATCGGGGCGATCACCGTGGCGGCGTTCGTGGTTCCGGGCAACGGTCACTCACCCGAGCTGATCGCCGCCGGCGCCGCGCTCTATCTGTGCGGGATGGCGGCTCACAGCGTCGTCGGGCGGCGCGGCGCGAATCGCTAAGGTACACAGATGGCCGACCTGCAGCAGATCGTCGACGACCTGCGCGCGGAAAGCGACGGGCTCGATGCGCTGGTTGCACCGCTCGCCGAGGATCGCTGGACCACCCCGACGCCTGCCGCCGGCTGGACCATCGCCCACCAGATCGGGCATCTGCTGTGGACCGACCGCATCGCCCTGCTCGCGGTGACCGACGAGGCGGCGTTCGCCGACGTGTTGCAGACCGCCGCGCCGCCGACCCGCTCGGCTTCGTCGACACCGCGGCCGATGAACTCGCCGCTGTCGCGCCCGCTGAATTGCTCGCCGACTGGCGACTGACCCGGACACGCCTGCACGACGCGCTGTTGACGGTTCCCGACGGTCGCAAGTTGCCGTGGTTCGGACCGCCGATGAACGCGTCGTCGATGGCCACGGCCCGGCTGATGGAGACCTGGGCGCACGGCCTCGACGTCGCCGACGCGCTCGGCGTGACCCGGCAAGCCACCGCCCGGCTGCGATCCATCGCGCACATCGGCGTGCGCACCCGGGATTTCGCGTTCGTCATCAACGGCTTGCAGCCGCCGGCTGAGCCGTTCCGGGTGGAGCTGCGCGCGCCCGACGGCAGCACCTGGTCGTGGGGCCCGGACGATGCGGCCCAACGAGTCACCGGTTCCGCCGAGGACTTCTGCTTTCTGGTCACCCAGCGTCGTGCACTGGACGACCTGGACGTGACCGCCCACGGCGACGACGCGGGGCGCTGGCTGCCGATCGCGCAGGCGTTCGCCGGTCCGCCGGGCTCGGGCCGATGAGCGCGCAGCGCGAAGGGGGCGGCGCGCTGACGATCCTGCCCCGGGAGCTGACCGAGGGGCTCCGCGACGACGTCCGCGACGTTCCCTCGCCGCCGACGCCGGTGCTGGGCGAGCCATACGGGCTGCGCCTGGTCGATCCGGACACCGATGCGGAGATGATTTCGCGTTGGATGAACATGCCGCATCTGGTGGCGGCGTGGGAATCGGACTGGCCGGTGTCGCGGTGGCGGGACTATCTGCGCGCTCAGCTCGAGGGTAGCTATTCGCGGCCGTTTGTCGGCAGCATGCACGGCGAGGACGGCGGATACGTCGAGGTGTACCGGGCCGCAAAGGATTCCATCGCCACCCGATATGACGCCGACCCCTATGACGTCGGGCTGCACGCGGCGATTGCCGAACTCTCGATCGTGAACAAGGGCCTGGGCTCGTTCCTGCTGCCGCGCATCATCGCCAGCGTTTTCGAAATCGAACCACGTTGTCGCAGAATCATGTTCGACCCTGACCATCGCAACAGCGCGGCGCGACGGCTATGCGAATACGCCGGGTGCACATTCCTCGGCGAGCACGACATGAGCAATCGCCGGATGGCGTTGTATGCGTTGCCCCGCACTCCGGCCGACGTGCCGGGTGCGCGCTAGCTCGGCGGACCGCCCATCAGGTCGGTGTAGCCGTCGTAGTCGGGCTTCATCGCCGCGGCGACCAGTTCCCACAGCACCTCGTCGCCGAGACGCTGAGGGACCTACGTTTGCGGTGCGACGGCGCTGGCCGCGTCGGCGGCACCGTCGCCGTCGGTGTCGGTGAGCTTGACGTCCCAGCGCCCGTCGCCGTCGGTGTCCACGTAGCCCGTCGCGCCGTTCTCGCCGGCGGTGATGGCGCGGTCGGCCAGCCCGTTGCCGTCGCTGTCGAACAACTGGACGTTGGCGCCGAATTCGGCCAGCGGGCCGCCGGTGTGCTCGACGCCGTCCAGGCCGAACCACCGCAGGGTCGGTCCGGACCGCGTTCCGGGCTCGGCGGCGACGGTCCAGGTGCCAGAGCCGTCGTCAGTGAAGTAGCTTTCCGCTGCGCCGTGCACGTCGAGCACGGCGTGGTCGGCGATGCCGTCACCGTCCAGGTCGGCCAGCGCGTCATCGGCGAGGCCGTCGCCGTCGAAGTCCAGGCTCACCGCATCGAGGTGGCCGTCGCCGTTGAGGTCGAGATCCGGCGCGCGGTCCCATATCGACGCTGCGCCGTCACCGGCGCTCAGGCAATACTCCATGCCAGTACGACGCGCTCCGGCCGCTACTGGTTCCCGCGGGCATGCCACCAGGACAGCAGTTCGGCCGTCGCCTCCTCGTGGGTCAGCGGCCCACGGTCCAGCCGCAACTCCTTGAGGTGACGCCAGGCCTCCCCCACCTGCGGGCCCGCCGGAATGCCCAGCAACTCCATGATCTCGTTGCCGTCCAGATCCGGGCGCACCCGCTGCAGGTCCTCTTCGGCGGCCAGCTCAGCGATGCGCGCCTCGAGGTTGTCGTAGTTGGCCTGCAACCGGGCCGCCCGCCGCTTGTTGCGGGTGGTGCAGTCGGCGCGGACCAGCTTGTGCAGTTGCGGCAACAGCGGACCGGCGTCGGTGACGTAGCGGCGCACTGCGGAGTCGGTCCACGTGCCGTCGCCGTAGCCGTGAAACCGCAGATGCAGATACACCAGTTGCGAGACGTCGTCGATGATGTGTTTCGAATACTTCAACGCGCGCAACCGCTTTCGGACCATCTTGGCGCCGACGACCTCGTGGTGGTGGAAGCTGACTCCCCCGTCGGGTTCATGTTTGCGGGTGGCCGGCTTGCCGATGTCGTGCAGCAGCGCCGCCCAGCGCAACACCAGGTCGGGCCCCCCGTCCTCCAAGGCGATGGCCTGGCGCAACACCGTCAACGAATGCTGGTAGACGTCCTTGTGCTGGTGGTGCTCGTCGATCGCCATCTGCATGCCACCGACGTCGGGCAACACCACGTCGCCCATCCCGGTCTGGACCATCAGGTCGATGCCGGCGACCGGGTTGTCGCCCAGCAGCAACTTGTCCAATTCGACGGCGACGCGCTCGACGGTGATCCGGCCGAGTTCCGCCGCCATGTCCTCGATCGCCGTCCGCACCCGCGGGGCGACGGCGAAGCCGAGTTGCGAGACGAACCGCGCGGCCCGCAACATCCGCAGCGGGTCGTCGCCGAACGAGTCCGCCGGCTTCGCAGGCGTATCCAGCACACCGGCCCGCACCGCGGCCAAACCGCCCAGCGGATCGACGAATTCGGCCGCACCGGCTTCGGTCACGTGCACCGCCATCGCGTTCACGGTGAAATCCCGGCGCACCAGATCGTCGTCAAGCGATTCGCCGAAGGCCACCTGTGGGTTGCGGGAGACGCGGTCGTAGCGATCGGCCCGAAACGTGGTGATCTCCAGGCGACGGTGGTTCTTCTCGGCGCCGACGGTGCCGAACTCGATCCCGGTGTCCCACAGCGCGTCGGCCCACGGCCGCAGCAATTTCTGCACCTGTGCGGGGCGCGCGTCAGTGGCGAAATCCAAGTCCCCGGTGTCGAGTCGGCCCAGCACCGCGTCGCGCACGGAGCCGCCGACGAGGTACAGCTGGTGACCGGCCGTCGCGAACAGCGAGCCGAGTCCGCGCAGGACGTCGGCGTGCCTGTTCAACGCGACCGCGGCAGCGGCCAGCAGCTCCGCGTCGTCAGTGGGTTCCGGCACGGAAAGAGCGTAGTCGGACGACAATGCGGCCGCCCACGGCCGCTGAGGAGTCCGACAATCGAAGGTAGTCGGACGACGATGCGGCCGCCCACGGCCGCTGAGGAGACCGACCATCGAGGTAGTCGGACGACGATGCGGCCGCCCACGGCCGCTGAGGAGTCCGACAATCGAAGTCAGTGGGCCGATCCCACAGCTCACTACCGGCGAGTGCGGCCGGGGGCGTATGAGCACGCCAGCTACTATCGCTTGGGTGTCCGACGGCGAAAAATCGCAACCACGTCGGCGTCGGGGGAGGCGCCGCGGTCGGCGCTCAGCGGGGTCCGGCGAAAGCCAAACTACCGGCAAAGAGACAGCCGGCGGCGGCACGCCCGCCAATGCCGCCAAGTCTGGCCAGCGCCGCCGCGGACCAGAGCGCCTGCGCACGGTGCACGAGACGTCGGCGGGCGGGCTCGTCATCGACGGCCTCGACGGTCCCCGTGAAGACGCAGGTCGCTGCGTTGATCGGCCGCGTCGACCGGCGCGGCCGGATGCTGTGGTCGCTGCCCAAGGGTCACATCGAACTCGGCGAGACGGCCGAGGAGACCGCGATCCGCGAGGTCGCCGAGGAGACCGGGATTCAAGGCAGCGTGCTGGCGGCGCTGGGCCGCATCGATTACTGGTTCGTCACCGACGGACGCCGGGTGCACAAGACCGTGCACCACTATCTGATGCGCTGCTCGGGCGGCGAGCTCTCCGACGAGGACGTCGAGGTCGCCGAGGTCGCCTGGGTGCCGATCCCCGAACTGCCGTCGCGGCTGGCCTACGCCGACGAACGCAAGCTGGCCGAGGTGGCCGACGAGCTGATCGGCAAGTTGCAGACCGACGGTCCGGCGGCATTGCCGCCGCTGCCGCCCGGCTCGCCGCGGCGCCGTCCGCAAACTCATTCGCGCACCCGAATCCGCCAACCCGACGAATCCGTTCGCGGCCGCCAGAACGGTCGCGGTTCCGGCCCGTGACGAGTTCCCGGCTCCGGCGGGCCGCCTTGATGCGCCTCGTCGCGGTGGTCGGCATCCTGACTGGTTTGGGAGCAGGATTCACGGCCGCGCCCAACGCCGCCGCGGGCGAGCCCGGCGCAACGCCGTTCGTCCAGGTGCGCATCGATCAGGTGACCCCGCAGGTCGTCACGACGACCAGCGAGCCGGTGGTGACCGTCAAGGGCACCGTCACCAACGTCGGCGACCGGCCGGTCCGCGAGGTGATGGTGCGGCTCGAACATGCGGCGGCGGTGACCGCGTCGGTCGGTCTGCGCAGCAATCTCGACGGCGAGACCGACCAGTACGAGGCCGCCGCCGACTTCGTCACGGTGGCACCGGAGTTGAAGCGCGGCCAGAAGATCGGCTTCTCGCTGTCGGCCCCGATGCGCTCGGCGGCCAAACATTCGCTCGACATCTCCGCGCCGGGCGTCTACCCGCTGCTGGTGAATGTCAACGGGACACCCGACTACGGCGAACCGGCGCGGCTGGACAACGCCCGCTTCCTGCTGCCGGTGGTGGGGGTGCCGCCCGATCCGCTAGACAACGCCGGCCAGGCATCTGGCGCCGTGAGCGCCCTGGTCGCGCCCGACACCTCCAAACCGGTGCCGGTCACCATGCTGTGGCCGCTGGCCGACAAGCCCCGGTTGGCACCCGGCGTGCCGGGCGGGACCGTCCCGGTGCGGTTGACGGACGACGAGCTGGCGACATCGCTGGCCGGCGGCGGCCGATTGGACGTTCTGCTGTCCGCCGCGGAGTTCACCACCAACCGTGACGTCGACCCCGACGGCGCCATCGGCCGCGCGCTGTGCCTGGCCGTGGACCCCGACCTGCTGGTCACCGTCAACGCGATGGCCGCGGGCTATGTCGTTTCCGACGGAGTCTCCGCCGGACCCAACGGTCCCGCTCAGCTGCCGAGCACCCCCACTCATCCCGGCACCGGGCAGGCAACGGCGCTGAACTGGCTGAACCGGCTGCGGGCGCTGGCGCACAGGATGTGCGTCGCGCCGCTCCCCTACGCCCAGGCCGACCTCGACGCCGTGCAGCGCGTCGGCGACCCGGGACTCGACCGCGACCGCTACCGGCGGGGCCGCCGACATCGTCGACCAGATCCTTGGTGTCGCCGCGGTCCGCGGCGCCACCCTGATTCCCGACGGCTCGTTGACCCGCAGAGCCGTGGATCTGTTGAGCGCCAGCAACAGCACCGTGGTGATCGCCGCCGCAGACTCCTCCGCCGGCGACTCGAACACCCCGACACCGCCGACCGCGGACACCACGCCGCGACGGCTGACGCCGCAGGTGGTGCTGGCGCCGTTCGACCCCGCCGTCGGCGCCGCGTTCGGCGCGACCGGCTCGGACCCCGTCGCGCCCCCATACCTGAACTCGGCCCTGGCGATCCGGCTGCAGCACGACTCCGAGATCGCCCGCCGCCAGGACGCGCTGGGCTCGATGCTGTGGCGAGCGCTGCAGCCAAAAGCGCTGCCGCGCAACCAAATCCTGCTGCCTCCTACCAGTTGGAAGCTCAGCTCCGACGACGCGGGCGCCATCCTGACCACGCTGGCGACCGCGATCCGATCGGGCCTGGCGGTGCCACGACCGCTGCCCGCGCTGATCGCCGACGCGTCCGCCGTCCCGCCCGTCAACGGGACACCGCAACCCGATGTCGACGCCGGCGCGCGCGGCCGGTTCAGCGACGCCGTCGTCGCCAAGATCTCCGCCGAGGTGGGCCGGCTCTCCGGGCTCACCGCGGCGTTGACCACCGACATCCGCACCGGCCTCACCGGCGTCAGCTACACCGCGCCGCTGCGCGAAGACACGCTGCGCGCGATCAGCCAGGCCAACGGTCCCGACACCCGCAACGGGCTGGCCCAGCAGCGGCTACAGGTCGTCGGCGACTCGATCGACGACCTGTTCGGCGCGGTCGTCATCGTCAAACCGGCGGGGTCCTACACGCTGGCCACCGAGCACAGTCCGCTGCCGTTGGCCCTGCACAACGGGCTGGCCGTGCCGATCCGGGTGCGGCTGTACGTCGACGCACCACCTGGCATGACGGTGACCGACCTCGGCGAGATCGAGCTGCCGCCGGGATACCTGCCGCTGCGCGTGCCGATCGAAGTGAACTTCACCCAGCGCGTCGCGATCGACGTCGCCCTGCACACGCCGGCCGGGGTGCCATTGGGCGAGCCGGTGCGGCTGTCCGTGCACTCCAACGCCTACGGCAAGGTGCTGTTCGCGATCACGCTGAGCGCCGGTGCGGTGCTGGTGGCGCTCGCGGGGCGACGGCTGTGGCACCGCTTCCGCGGCCAACCCGACCCCGCCGACCTCGACCGCCCGGACCCGCCCGACGGGCCTGACGCGGACCGACACGTCGACGATGAGCAGCGCGCATGAACCCGGCCGGCCGGGCCGCACCGCACAGCGGCAGCACCCGCCAAAAACACAGCCCGAAGCGCAGCCCGGGGCCACCCACCGGCCCGCTTCCGCCGACCGGCCACGTGCCGTCGCAGAGCACGTCGCCGCAGCCGCGGCCCGAGCTGTCCGACGCCGCGCTGGTGTCGCGGTCGTGGGGAATGGCGTTGGCGACCCTGGTCAGCCGGGTCACCGGGTTCGCCCGGATCGTGGTGCTGGCCGCGATCCTGGGCGCCGCATTGTCCAGCGCGTTCACGGTGGCCAACCAGCTGCCGAACCTGGTCGCCGCGCTGGTGCTGGAGGCGACGTTCACCGCGATCTTCGTGCCGGTGCTGGCCCGCGCCGAGCAGGACGACGCCGACGGCGGCGCGGCTTTCGTGCGGCGGCTGGTGACGCTGGCGACCGCGGTGCTGCTGGCCACCACGCTGCTGTCGGTGGCCGCCGCGCCGCTGCTGGTCCAGCTGATGCTGGGCCGCAGCCCCCAGGTGAACGAGCCGCTGACCACGGCGTTCGCCTACCTGCTCCTTCCCCAGGTGATCTTCTACGGCCTGTCGTCGGTCTTCATGGCAATCCTGAACACCCGCAACGTGTTCGGGCCGCCGGCCTGGGCGCCGGTGGTCAACAACGTCGTCGCGATCGCGACGCTGGGCGCCTACGTGGCCGCACCGGGGCAACTGTCGGTGGACCCGGTGCAGATGGGCAACACCAAGCTGCTGGTGCTGGGGATCGGCACGACGCTGGGCGTGTTCGCGCAGACGGTAGTGCTGCTGGTCGCCATCCGGCGGCAGCGGATCAGCCTGCGCCCGCTGTGGGGAATCGACGCGCGGCTCAAACGGTTCGGCGCGATGGCCGCCGCGATGGTGTTCTACGTGCTGATCAGCCAGATCGGCCTGATCGTGACCAACCAGATCGCCAGCACGTCGGCCGCTTCCGGTCCGGCGATCTACAACTACACCTGGCTGGTGCTGATGCTGC
This sequence comes from uncultured Actinomycetota bacterium, assembly GCA_963741555.1. GTDB lineage: Bacteria > Actinomycetota > Actinomycetes > Mycobacteriales > Mycobacteriaceae > Mycobacterium. The sequence continues at coordinate 56,229 of CAVUIH010000005.1, forward strand.
CGTTCGGCATGATCGGCGTCACCGTGCTGACGGTGGTGATGCCGCGGCTGAGCCGCAACGCCGCTGCCGACGACACTGCCGCGGTGCTCGCCGACCTCTCCCTGGCCACCCGGTTGACGATGATCACGCTGATCCCGACGGTGGCGTTCATGACCGTCGGCGGCTCGGCGATGGGCAGTGCGCTGTTCGCCTACGGCCACTTCGGCGACGTCGACGCCGGCTATCTGGGCGCGGCGATCGCGTTGTCGGCGTTCACGCTGCTCCCCTATGCGGTGGTGTTGCTGCAGCTGCGCGTCTTTTACGCCCGCGAGCAGCCGTGGATACCGATCGCGATCATCGTCATCATCACGACCGTCAAGATCGCCGCCTCGCTGATCGCGCCCCACCTCACCGACCAGCCCGAGCTCGTCGCGGGCTATCTCGGGCTGGCCAACGGTCTGGGTTTCCTGGCCGGTGCGGTCGCCGGCTACATCCTGCTGCGCAACGCGCTACGGCCGCCGGGCGGTCATCTGGTCGGCGTCGCCGAGGTCCGGACCATTCTGGTGGCGATCACCGCGTCGTTGCTCGCCGGACTGGTCGCCTACGTCGCGGACGTGTTGTTGGGCATGCAGCGGTTGACCGCCTACGGTGGCGGCGCCGGCTCGCTGCTGCGGCTGCTGGTGCTCGCGGTGATCATGCTGCCGATCCTGGCCGTCGTCATGGTGCGCGGGCAGGTGCCCGAGGCCCAGGCGGCGCTGGCCGTCTTCCGCCGCTGGATCGGTGCGACGCCCACTCGCGGTGAGGCCGGGCCGCCGCCAGCTTCCGGCAGGTCAGCAGCCGTCGACGCCGGCAAGCCAGCGGACGGCGATCAGCTGTTGCGCTCCGGCAACGTCACGTACGCTGAGCTAGGGAATTCGTCCGATCGGGCGGATTATCCGCTGCGGGAGCCCGGTCGGCGCGGGCGTCCGGAGCAACTGACCGGGGAGGGGCTGACGAGAGGACCGGGGATGACCGACGGCCCAGTGGACAGCACCTCATTCAAGGCTGCCGCCGACTCGTTCTCGTCACCTGCCGGACCAGACGGACCGATTCCGCCTCGGGCCGTTTCACGGCCCGCATCGTCATCGGTCGCCGACGACTTTCACCCGGACGTCCCCACCGATCTCCAGGTCGACCCTGTCGCGGCGCCGGAAGGCCCGCCTCCGCCCAACGGCGAACCGCCCGCCGATCCCGTCCTCGAGACCACCGATCCCCCGCGCGACGACACCGCCGCGGGAGCGTCTGCCCAATCCGACGAACAGCACCTGGTCCCCGGCGCGAGCATCGCCCGTGGTCGCTACCGGTTGTTGATGTTCCATGGCGGGGCGCCGCACCTGCAGTTCTGGCAGGCACTGGACACCGCGCTGAATCGGCAGGTGGCGCTCACCTTCGTGGATCCGGACGGGAAGCTGTCCGACGAGTACGTCCGCGAAATCCTGGCTCGCACAATGCGATTGAGTAGGCTCGACAAACTTGGCATAGCCCGGGTCCTCGACGTCGTTCACACCGGCACCGGTGGTTTGGTGGTGTCTGAGTGGGTTCGCGGTGGGTCGTTGCAGGAAGTGGCCGAGACCTCGCCGTCGGCAGTGGGCGCAGCGCGCGCGATGCAGACGCTGGCCGCTGCGGCCGAGAGCGCCCACCACGCCGGCGTCGCGCTGTCGATCGACCATCCCAGCCGGGTGCGGGTCAGCATCGAAGGCGACGTAGTACTGGCGTTTCCCGCGACGATCCCGGACACCAATCCCGAAGACGACATCCGCGGTATCGGTGCGGCGCTGTATGCGCTGCTGGTCAATCGGTGGCCGCTGCCCGAATCCGGCGAACCCAGCGGCATGGAGCCGGCCCCGCGGGGTCCCGGCGGTCAGCCCGTCGAGCCGAGTTCCATCGACGGCGACATCCCCTTCCAGATCTCCGCGGCGGCAACCCACTCCATCCAGCTCGATGGTGGAATACGCAGTGCTGCAACTCTTTTGAATCTCCTACAGCAGGCGACGGCAGTGGCCGATCGCACCGAGCTGTTGAGTCCCATTGCCGACCAGGAGCCGTCGCCGACAACCACGCGGGCACCCCGGACACCCTCGCCGGGACTCGAGGAAGCACAGGCGCACCTGCGCCGGCGCCGCCTGGTGACCATCTGGATCGGCACCGGAGCCGCGGTGCTCGTCGTCGCGCTGCTGATCCTGGCCTCGGTACTCAGCCGCATGTTCGGCGACGTCGGCGGCCTAGACAAAGACCAGCTCGGCCTCAACGGTCCTTCGGCGAGTTCGAGTGCCAATTCGGCGGCGGGCAGCATCGTCAAGCCGGTCGGCGCGACCGTCTTCTCCCCCGGCCAAGAGGCCGACAATCCGGGTCAGGCGGCACGGGCGATCGACGGCAACCCGGCGACCGCCTGGGAAACCGACACCTACCACGACGCCGTTCCGTTCCCCAGTTTCAAAAGCGGGGTCGGTCTGCTGCTGCAGCTTCCGCAACCCACCGTGGTCGGCGCTGTCACCGTCGACGTCCCCAGCACCGGAACGAAGATCCAGATCCGCGCATCGTCGACGGCGACACCGGGCAAGCTCGATGACACCACCGCGCTGACTCAGCCGGTCGCCGTGCACCCCGGCCACAACACCATCCCGGTCAACGCGTCGTCGCCGACGTCCTATCTGCTGGTGTGGATTCCGACGCTGGGAACCACCAACGGCGCAAGCCGCACCAGCATCTCCGAGATCACCGTGCAGGCCAAGTCCTGAATCAGTCGGGTGAAGTGCCGGGTGACCGGCGAGCGGTTAATGTCCGGCCGTGGCAGAACAACGCAGCGACGCAGAACTGTTGGCTGCTCATGTCGCGGGCGACCGCTACGCCTTCGAGCAGCTGTTCTACCGCCACCACCGGCATCTGCACCGGCTCGCCCGGTTGACCAGTCGTAGCGCCGAGGACGCCGAAGACGCCCTGCAGGAAGCGATGGTTTCGGCGCACCGCGGCGCACGCTCTTTTCGCCACGACGCCGCCGTCAGCAGCTGGCTGCACCGCATCGTGGTGAACGCCTGCCTGGATCGGCTCCGCCGCAACAAGATCCATCCCACCGTCGCGCTCGACGACGTCTACCCGGTGTCGGATCGAACTACACAGGTCGAGACGGCGATCGCGGTGCAGCGGGCCCTGATGCACCTGCCCGTCGAGCAGCGCGCCGCGGTGGTGGCGGTCGACATGCACGGCTACTCGGTTGCCGACACCGCCCGGATGCTCGGCGTGGCCGAGGGCACCGTCAAAAGTCGCTGCGCCCGCGCGCGGGCCCGGCTCGCCGCGATCCTGGGCTATCTGCACAGCGACACGCATCGCCCGGCCGGTTAGCCGGCTCGTGGCATTCGTGTTGTCGATGACGGACACTGAGGCCGATGGACGACGATGCGGGCAAGGATCCACCGCTGACCGTGGAGACCCTCGCCGATCTGCAGGCGGGGCTGTTCGACGACGAGACCGCGGCGCGGCTGCGCCAGAGAGTCCGCACCGACCCCGACGCCCGGCAGACGGTGGACGCCCTGAACCGGGTCCGGCACGAGGTGGCCGCGCTGGGCACCGAACCGGCGTCGGCACCCGACGTCGACCCCGCTGCCGTCGACCGCATCGGTGCCACGCTGCGTAAACAGCACGCCGTGCACCGCGGCGGCCTTCCCCGCTCAGCCCGGTTGGCGGTCGCGGCAACCGGATTGGTGGCGGTCGCCGTCGCGGTCTGGCTGGGCACCAGAGCGCTGGTCGCGGCGCCGGAATCGACGCCGAGCCGGCCGACCACCATCGAACACATCACCGTGTCGCGGCCGCCCGCGACGATCCCGCTGTCGGATCAGCAGATCCTGGCCGTGCTCGACGATCGACCGGACTTCGGGGCGCTGACCGATCCGCACCGACGCGCCTCGTGCCTGACCGGGCTCGGGTATCCGGCCGACTCCCAGCCGCTGGGCGCGCGCGCGGTCGACATCGGCGGCCGGCCAGCCGTGCTGCTGCTGTTGCCGGGCGACACGCCCGGCGCCGTGTCGGCGCTTGCGGTGGCTGCGACCTGCAGTTCCGTCGACACCGGCCTGTTGGCTGACAGGATTGTGCACCGGCCGTAACGTTCGGGGGAACAGCACCGCCTACCCTGGCGTTCTAACGCTGGAGAAGACATCGAGAAGCATGAAAGGCTCGCATGACCCCGTCATCCACTGTCCACGATGTGATCATCATCGGCTCCGGACCTGCCGGATACACGGCAGCGCTGTACGCCGCACGTGCCCAGCTCGCACCGGTGGTGTTCGAGGGCACGTCGTTTGGTGGAGCCCTGATGACCACCACCGAGGTGGAGAACTACCCGGGTTTCCGGGAGGGGATTCTCGGGCCCGAGCTGATGGACCAGATGCGCGAGCAGGCGCTGCGGTTCGGCGCGGACCTGCGGATGGAAGACGTCGAATCGGTATCTCTGGCCGGCCCGGTCAAATCGGTCACCACCGCCGATGGCGAAACGCTGCGCGCTCGCGCCGTCATCCTGGCGATGGGTGCCGCCGCGCGCTACCTGCACGTGCCGGGTGAGCAGGAACTCCTCGGCCGCGGCGTGAGTTCGTGCGCCACTTGCGACGGCTTCTTCTTCCGCGACCAGGACATCGCCGTGATCGGCGGTGGCGACTCGGCGATGGAGGAGGCCACCTTCCTGACGAAGTTCGCCCGCAGCGTCACACTCGGTGCACCGCCGCAACGAATTCCGCGCCTCCAGGATCATGCTCGAGCGGGCCCAGGCCAACGACAAGATCACCTTCGTCACCAACAGCGTGGTCGAAGCCGTCGAGGGCGACACGACGGTGACGGGTCTGCGGCTGAAGAACACCGAGACCGGCAAGGAGTCCGTCCTGCCCGTGACCGGGGTGTTCGTCGCCATCGGCCACGACCCGCGTTCGGCGTTGGTGCGCGACGCGCTGGACCTCGACGACGACGGGTACGTGCGGGTCACCGGCAACACCACCTACACCTCCGTCGACGGCGTGTTTGCCGCCGGCGACCTGGTCGACCACACCTACCGGCAGGCCGTCACCGCGGCAGGCACTGGTTGTTCGGCGGCCATCGACGCCGAACGCTGGCTGGCCGAGCATGCCGAGGCGGCCGAACGGACGCAGACTCAACCCGCCGCGTCTCCGGCGCCGGCGACACTCTGATTGGGGTAAGAACGATGACGCACACCGAATCCACCGGCGCACCTGTGGATGTCTCCGACGCTTCCTTCAACAGCGACGTGCTGTCCAGCAATACGCCTGTGCTGGTTGACTTTTGGGCAACCTGGTGCGGACCGTGCAAGATGGTCGCTCCGGTGTTGGCCGAGATCGCCGCTGACACAGCAGGCCAGCTGACCGTCGCTAAACTCGACGTCGATGCCAACCCCGAGACGGCCCGCAACTTCGACGTAGTGTCGATTCCGACGCTGATCTTGTTCAAGGACGGCGAACCGGTCAAACGGATCGTCGGCGCCAAGGGCAAAGCGGCGTTGTTGCGCGAGCTTTCCGACGCCGTTCCCGGCCTGGGTTAGTTCGCTGAAGATCGGCGCGGTTTGCCTGGCGTTTTCCTGAAATCGCCGAGTGTCTGAGACAATATCGCCAAGCCTGTCAATGAAGCGGCAGGGTTCTCACACCCGCTGACCGGAGGCCTTGGAATGTCGAGACCGCACCGCGGCGCTGGTGACGCGTTGCGTTGCGGTGACCGCAGTGCAGCGGTCACCGAGATTCGGGCCTCGCTGACCGCCCTTGGGCATCTGGACGGCGCGGACGCAGATCTCAGTACCGGCAGGCACGTCGCAGTCGACGTGTTCGACGGGGAGCTCGACCACGCGGTGCGGGCGTTTCAGCAGCATCGCGGCCTGCTGGTGGACGGCATCGTCGGCGAGGCCACCTACCGCGCGCTGAAAGAAGCCTCCTATCGGCTCGGCGCCCGCACACTGAATCACCAGTTCGGTGCCCCGATGTACGGCGACGACGTCGCCACTCTGCAAGCGCGGCTGCAGGACCTCGGTTTCTACACCGGCCTGGTCGACGGCTACTTCGGCTTGCAGACCCACAACGGGCTGATGTCTTATCAGCGCGAGTCCGGCCTGTACGCCGACGGTATTTGCGGCCCGGAAACGTTGCGCTCCTTGTACTTTCTCAGTTCTCGGGTTACCGGCGGTTCCTTGCACGCGATCCGCGAGGAGGAGCTCGTCCGCCGGTCCGGCCCGAAGCTGTCGGGGAAGCGGATCATCATCGATCCGGGCCGCGGTAGCACCGACCACGGTCTGATCGCGAACGGGTCCGCTGGACCGATCAGTGAAGCAGATATCTTGTGGGACTTGGCAAGTCGGCTCGAGGGCCGCATGACGGCGATCGGCATGGAGACGTTCTTGTCCCGGCCGACCACCCGCAGCCCGTCGGACACCGAACGCGCCGCGACCGCGAACGCCGTCGGCGCCGACTTGATGATCAGCCTGCGCTGCGAGACGCAGGCGAGCCCGTCGGCCAACGGTGTGGCTTCCTTCCACTTCGGGAATTCGCACGGCTCGGTGTCCACCATCGGACGCAACCTGGCTGACTTCATTCAGCGAGAAGTGGTGGCGCGCACCGGTTTACGAGACTGCCGCACGCATGGCCGTACCTGGGATCTGCTGCGGTTGACCCGGATGCCCACCGTCCAGGTCGACGTCGGCTACATCACCAACCCGGGTGATCGGGGGCTGCTGATCACCACCCAGACCCGCGATGCGATCGCCGAGGGAATCCTGGCGGCGGTCAAGCGGCTGTATCTGCTCGGCAAGAACGACCGGCCCACCGGTACGTTCACCTTCGCCGAACTGCTGGCGCACGAGTTGGCGGTCGAGCAGGCCGGCCGGCTCAGCGGCTCTTAGCCGACGATCCCGCCGGGGATCCCGCGGCGACCGGCTGCTGCAGCGCCGCCACCTCCAGTAGCCGCTCCAACGCCGCTTCGACTTCGGCTTTCCAGCCCAGACCCTTGTCGAGTTCCAGCCGCAGCCGCGGGAAGTACGGATGCGGTGCCACCACAACGAATCCCACGTCGCGCAGGAAGTCCGCGTCGATCACGCAGTGCTCAGCCGAGCAATCCCCCAGCACCTCGAGCACCGGCTGCAGATCAGGCTCGGCGGACGGCGAGTTGATCAGCTCGGCAACGCTCTCGGTGCGGCCGAACGCCTCCAGGGCCCGCACGCCGCGCCGCACCAGCTCGTCGACCACCCGCGCGACAAGGCTGTACGGCAACTCCTCAGCGCCGGGTCCGGGCTCCACCCGCATCGACGTCAGCAGCACGGCATCAGCCGAGACCGGCGCAGTGGGAAATCGGTGCGCCCGCGGCACCGTGCGCGGCGGCGCGTAGAACGCGTACCCCAGACAGGCCGGCTCGCTCTGCTCGCCCTCCCTAGGCGGCGCCGTGGCCAACAGGCCACACGATCCCCACTCCAGCATGACCATCGACAACCAGGCTTCTTTCTCGAACTCCGGATCGGCGAGTTGGTCGTCGTGGCCGAGGGTCGCGGGGTCCACTTCCCAAAAGACACAGCGGCGCGCGTGCTTCGGTAATTGGTCGAAAGCTTCGAGCCGCAGCGGTGTGATTCGAGCGGTCACTAGACTCCTGGGCCTCCGAGCGGTGAGGCCATCGGAACCCGCACGACTGCTGTGGGTCCGGCTTCCCCGCGAGCGGGTGGTACCCCCACCCCGCAGCCGAGCGTACCCCCCGGACGGGGGCGACCGCGATACCCGCGCGACCGCGCTTCGGACCTCGGATCGGACGGTCTTACGGCGGTTTCCGGCCCGGCGGCGGCCGGGAATTTTGCTTTTGTCACCTTGGCGATGAAAATGCCTGGCGCACAGATGGATTCGGCTGGATGCGGCATGTCAATGCCGCCCGATCTCGCAGAATGTCACAGTGACGTAACGGGCTGATATGTCCGGTCAGCCCTTCGCAGAGTTCATCAAGTCGACGATGCGCTGCAAATCGTCCACCGAACCGAACTCGACCACGATCTTGCCCTTGCGCTTGCCGAGGCTGACGGTGACGCGGGTGTCGAACGCACTGGAGAGCCGCTCGGCGACATCTTGCAGCCCGGGCATGCTGATCGGCTTGCGCCGTGGCGCTGCGGGCCGGTTGGGCTCACTCCGATTGGCGAGCGTGACCGCCTCTTCGGTCGCTCGCACCGACAGTCCCTCGGCGACGATCCGCGCAGCCAGGGTCTCCTGCGCCTCGGCGCCGCCCTCCAGCGACAGCAGCGCCCGGGCATGCCCCGCGGACAGCACGCCCGCCGCGACGCGGCGCTGCACGGCGATCGGCAAGCGCAGCAGACGGATCATGTTGGAGATCAACGGGCGCGATCGGCCGATCCGCGCCGCTAGTTCGTCGTGGGTGACGTCGAATTCGTCGAGCAACTGCTGATAGGCCGCCGCCTCTTCCAGAGGATTCAGTTGTGCGCGGTGGATGTTCTCCAGCAGGGCGTCGCGCAACAAGTTGTCTTCGGCGGTCTCCCGCACGATCGCGGGAATCGCGGTCAGGCCGGCGGTCTGGGCGGCCCGCCACCGCCGCTCCCCCATCACGAGTTGGTAGCGCGGGCCGCTTGTCGCGGCGTCCAGCGCGCGGACCACGATCGGCTGCATGAGGCCGAACTCGCGGATCGAGTGCACGAGTTCGGAGAGGGCTTCTTCGTCGAACACCTGCCGCGGCTGGCGAGGGTTCGGTTCGATGAGGCTCGGATCGATCTCGCGGTACACCGCGCCGATGTCGGTCGGCGCACCGGCCGGCATGGGTCCGCCGAACATCACGTCGGCGGCCGCGGCGCCGAGGCGGGGCCCCTGCGGCGTCGGGTTCTCGCCGGCGTCGGCCGGGCCGGTCGGAATCAGCGATGCGAGGCCTCGGCCGAGGCCGCCTTTTCTGCGTGACGGCTGGGTCATGATTGTGCCCCCTCGTTCGGTCGGCCACGCTCGGCGAGTTCACGGCTGGCGTCGAGGTAGCTCATCGCACCGCGGGAACCGGGATCGTAATCGATGATGGTCATGCTGTAACCGGGTGCTTCGGAGACTTTGACGCTGCGCGGAATGACGGTGCGCAACACCTTGGGCCCGAAGTAGCGGCGGACTTCGTCGGCCACTTGGTCGGCGAGCTTGGTCCGTCCGTCGTACATCGTGAGGATCACGGTGCTGACATCCAGCCCGGGGTTCAGGTGCGCCTTCACCATCTCGATGTTGTTCATCAACTGCGACACCCCCTCCAGCGCGTAGTACTCGCACTGGATGGGGATCAGCACCTCCGGTGCCGCGACCAACGCGTTGATGGTGAGCAGACCGAGCGATGGCGGGCAGTCGATGAAGACGTAGTCGAACGGGGCATCGGGTTCGAGGCTGTCGAGTTCGGCGAGCGCCGTGCGCAACCGGTTCTCCCGCGCCACCATGCTCACCAACTCGATCTCCGCGCCCGCCAAATCGATGGTCGACGGCACGCAGAACAGTCGCTCGCTGTGCGGGCTCTGCCGCATCGCTTCCTTCAGCGAGATCTCGCCGAGAAGGACTTCGTAGGACGACGGCGTCCCGGAGTAGCGTTCGGTGATGCCCAGCGCGGTGCTCGCGTTGCCCTGCGGATCGAGATCGATGACGAGCGTCTTGAGTCCTTGCACGGCCAACGCCGCCGCCAAGTTCACCGCCGTGGTGGTCTTGCCCACCCCGCCCTTCTGGTTGGCGATGGTGAAAAGCCGGCGCTTGTGCGGACGGGTCAGCGGCTGGTAGCTCTTCGACAAGACTTGCATTGCGCGCTCCGCAGCGGCTCCTATCGGGGTATCGAGATCCGATGTTTCACGTGAAACATGGTCTCCGGCCTGAGGGCCGAGCGGGTTGTGTGGCGCACTCATGGGCTCTCCCTGTTCGACCGTCTGCGCGACGAGCCCCGGGCGGGTTCCCTGCGCCGCGCCACCACCACCGTCGTCGGTGGGGATAGATAGCTCACGCCACATTCCACCACCCTGGCATCCGCGGCGCCTAACCGGTCCAGCACACGCCGGTGCTCTCGCAGCTCGTCGCTGGCACTCTCCCCCTTGATCGCCAGCATCCGACCGCCGGGCCGGAGCAATGGCAACGACCACTTCGCCAGTTTGTCGAGCGACGCCACCGCCCGCGACGCCACCGCGTCGCATGCCCCGGCCGCCTCGCGGACCGCCCCGTCTTCTGCCCGTCCCCGTACCACCTCGACATCGAGCCCGAGTTCGGCGACGACCATGGTGAGAAACTCCGCCCGGCGCAACAGCGATTCGACCAGGACGACACGGAGCCCCGGCTGCGCTATCGCCAACGGAATTCCCGGCAGTCCGGCGCCGCTACCGATGTCGGCGACGCGCTCCCCCGATTCGACGAGTTCGGCGACTGCGCCGCAATTCAGCAGATGGCGATCCCAGATGCGGCCGACTTCGCGAGGCCCGATGAGTCCCCACTCCACACCTAGGTCCGCGAGCAGTTCCGCGTAGCGCTGGGCCGTGCTCAGCCGTTCGCCGAAGATGGCCCTCGCCGCCTCCGGCGGCGGGGGTAGCTCCGGTGCCGGGCGGTCACGGGAATCGACATGTTTCACGTGAAACATTCCTCCCGTCCGTGCCCGCTGGTGCACCGGCCGGAACTACACCGGTGTAACTCGGTCAGTCGACCAGTACGACGACCCGGCGCGACGGCTCAACGCCCTCGCTCTCGCTGTGCACACCGTTCACCGCCGCGACGGCGTCGTGGACGATCTTGCGCTCGAACGGGGTCATCGGAGAGAGCTCTTCGCGCTCGCCGCTTTCCAGCACCCGGTGGGCAACCTTGTCGCCCAGCGCCGCCAGCTCATCGCGGCGACGCCGACGCCAGCTCGGCGATGTCGAGCATCAGCCGGCTACGCACCCCGGTCTTCTGGTGGACCGCAAGCCGGGTCAGCTCCTGCAGCGCGTCGAGCACCTCGCCCTTACGCCCCACCAGCTTGGTGAGGTCGTCGCTGCCGTCGATGCTGACGATCGCGCGGCTGCCTTCGACGTCGAGGTCGATGTCGCCGTCGAAGTCGAGTAGGTCGAGCAGTTCCTCCAAGTAGTCGCCCGCAATTTCTCCCTCGGCGACCAACCGCTCTTCGAGGTCGCCCTCGGGCTCACCGTTCTCCGCAGCCGTGCTGTCGGCGGCGTCCGCTGGTGCCTCCTCGGCGATCGCCTCGGGTGCGTCGTGTCCGTTGGTGTCGACGTCCGTCATACCTGTCTTTCCCTTCCCGTCGTCCGGGCCCTCGCCCGGCTAAGTCTGTTGTCCGGCTCGCCCGTCCGGACCGGTGGTCAGCGCCCGCGCTTCTTCGGCTTGGCGCCCGGCCGCGGGGCGCGGTTGCCCGAGCCGCTGTCCCCCACCGGTTCGGTGCTTTCGATCGCCGGCGAACCGTTCGCGTTCTTCGCGGATCGTTTCGGTTTGGCGCCGGGCGCGGGCGCGTTGGCCGCTCGGCGTTCGATGGCTTCGCGCTTCTTTTCTTCTTCTTCTTTCTCGAGCATGCCGAACACGTAGTGCTGCTGACCGAAGGTCCAGATGTTGTTCGAGAACCAGTAGAAGATGATCGCCAGCGGCAGGAACGGTCCTCCGACCACGACCCCCAGTGGGAACACGTACAGCGACAACTTGTTCATCATCGCGGTCTGCGGGTTGGCCGCGGCCTCCGGACTCTGCCGCGCCACTGACGCCCGGCTGTTGAAGTAGGTGGCAACGCCGGCCAGGATCATGACCGGCACACCGACCGCTACAACGGAGAGCCGGCTGAAGTGAGTGAACGCCTCGAGGCTCGCGCCCCGCTGCACCATGGTCGCGCCCAACGGAGCACCGAACAGGTTGGCATCCAAGAAGTGCGCGACGTCAGTGGACGAAAAGACGTAGTTGCCCAACTCGCGGTTCCGCTCGGGTGACAGACCCAGCTGCCCGATGCCGGTGCTCGTCCGGTTGAAGCACCGCAGCACGTGATAAAGACCGAGGAACACCGGGATCTGCGCGAGCATCGGCAGGCAGCCGAGGACCGGGTTGAACCCGTGTTCGCGCTGAAGCTTCTGCATCTCGAGCGCCAGCCGCTGACGATCCTTGCCGTACTTCTTCTGCAGCGCCTTGATCTGGGGCTGCAGCTCCTGCATCTGGCGGGTGGTGCGGATCTGGCGGACGAACGGGCTGTACAGAATCGCCCGGAGACTGAACACCAGGAACATCACCGACAGCGTCCACGCGAAGAAGTTCGTCGGACCCAGCAGCGCGGCGAACGCCTTGTACCAAACCCACATGATCGCCGAGACCGGGTAATAGAAATAGTCCAGGCTGAACGGATCAAAAGACAACAGAATCACTCTCCCCTAGCGTCGCTGGGGTGTCCCAGACTTGGATCCCGGCTCCCCGGCGCTCCGGTACCGGATCCCATCCTCCCCGATGCCACGGACCGCACTTCGCTAGCCGAACGCGGCCAGCCAACTGCCCCGCAGCAATCCGTACTCCGCCAGCGCATCCACCGCATACTGACTGCAGGTCGGGGTGAACCGGCACGTCGGCAGTCGCAACGGCGAGATCGTGTGCCGGTAGAGCTGGACGAGATAGATCAGCCCGCGCACCACCGCGGTCTCGATGGAGCGCAATCCACCCCTCACCGCTTGGACCCTGACTTCTGCGCGCGGCGAAGGCCGGCACGTAATTTCGCTGCGAACCGACCGGTCCCGACGTCGCGGCCACTGGGCAGTGCGCGGATCACCAGGCGCTCGGACGGTCTCAGTCCGCCGAGGACATCGCGTGCCGCGTGCCGCAACCGCCGGGCCACCCGGTGCCGCTGTACCGCCGATCCGACCGATCGGGACACGATCAGGCCCACTTTGGGTGCATCCGCCGTCGCGTCATCGCCGCGGTGTACGTAGATCACCATGTCCGGCTGCACGGCGCGAGTCCCGTGCTTCACCGTGACATCGAAATCGGTCGACCGCGTCATACGGTTCCGCGCGGAAAGCACCGCTGCCACACCGGAATTGGAAATCAGGCAGTCAGCGAACGACGTCCCTTACGACGCCGGTCCGACACGATTGCCCGGCCGGCCCGGGTGCGCATCCGCAGCCGGAAGCCGTGCACGCGGGCTCGACGCCGGTTGTTCGGCTGGAAGGTCCGCTTGCCCTTTGCCACGACTCTCTCCTCGTTACATCTGGCATCGTGCTCCACCCGGTCCCCGCGCCGGTCTGGTCACGCTTGCCCTCACGTAGCCCCGTTAGGCTTTGTGTCTCGGTGGTAACCGGCGCGGCCCCCGGGCGTAGAGCTCGGATCGCAGCCGTATCGCCGACTTTCGGGCGACTGTACGAGGGTACTGACCGCTGTTCGCCGGGTCAAACCTGGCTTGCGTGACCCCCGGCCGGGCGCCGATCCTTAACTGATGTCACACCCGCAACCGGTCCGCCGAGCAATCTCCGGAATTGCCTTCCCAATGTTGCAGAACGGTTGGCGTGAGCCAGGAAAGCTGTTAATTTCGGGCAGTGCCATTCCAGACCGGAGCGGCGCTCGACAACGAAGCGAGGATGGCGGACCAGTTCCTGACCAACTGACTCTTGTTGGCTGTCTCGCGAACCGGTCCCGCGTGCCGTCGGGGGCAACCTGCGGCGCGATGGTGGCCGTCCTGTCCACACGTGTGGATAACCATGTGGACAGTTCGTCGTCGCTAACAACGGTTGCACGTCGAAGTCGTAGCAGGGGGACCCGTCGGTGACCGAGGACCCCGGATCAAGTTTCTCGACGGTCTGGAATGCGGTCGTCTCCGAACTCAACGGCGAAATCACCCCGGACGGCCTGTCCTCCAACGGTGAGCAGTACGCCGCACCCCTGACGCCTCAGCAACGAGCGTGGCTCAACCTCGTGCAGCCGTTACAGATCGTCGAAGGTTTTGCTCTGCTGTCCGTGCCGAGCAGCTTCGTCCAGAACGAGATCGAACGTCACCTGCGCACCCAGATCACCGAGGCGCTGAGCCGCCGGCTCGGTCAACAGATCGAACTCGGTGTGCGCATCTCGGCGATGGCCGCCGACGAACCCGAAGACACCACAGTCGCCTTCGATGAACAGCTCGCCGACTTCGACGAAGTCGATGACGACAGCGAAGCCCTGGCGAGCGCGCACCAGAACTGGCCGACTTATTTCAGCGAACGGCCGCAGGGTACCGCCGCCGACGCAGCGGCCGGCCTGAGCTTGAACCGGCGCTACACCTTCGACACCTTCGTCATCGGCGCGTCGAACCGGTTCGCCCACGCCGCCGCCCTGGCGATCGCCGAAGCCCCGGCCCGGGCCTACAACCCCCTTTTCATCTGGGGCGAATCCGGCCTCGGCAAGACCCACCTGCTGCATGCGGCCGGCAACTACGCGCAGCGGCTGTTTCCGGGTATGCGGGTCAAGTACGTCTCCACCGAAGAGTTCACCAACGACTTCATCAACTCTCTTCGCGACGACCGCAAGGTGGCGTTCAAGCGCAGCTACCGCGACGTCGATGTGCTGCTCGTCGATGACATCCAGTTCATCGAAGGCAAAGAAGGTATCCAGGAGGAGTTCTTCCACACCTTCAATACGCTGCACAACGCGAACAAGCAGATCGTCATCTCCTCCGACCGGCCGCCCAAACAGCTGGCCACTCTCGAAGACCGGTTGCGTACCAGGTTCGAGTGGGGACTGATCACCGACGTTCAGCCGCCGGAGCTGGAGACGCGAATCGCCATCCTGCGCAAGAAGGCACAGATGGAGCGGCTCAACGTTCCCGACGATGTCCTCGAGCTGATCGCCAGCAGCATCGAGCGCAACATCCGCGAACTGGAAGGCGCGCTGATCCGCGTCACCGCGTTCGCCTCGCTGAACAAGGCGCCGATCGACAAGGCCCTGGCCGAAATCGTGTTGCGCGATCTGATCGCCGACGCCAGCACCATGCAGATCAGCGCCGCCACGATCATGGCCGCCACTGCGGAGTACTTCGACACCACGGTCGAGGAGTTACGCGGCCCCGGCAAGACCCGGGCGCTGGCTCAGTCGCGCCAGATCGCCATGTATCTGTGCCGCGAACTCACCGACCTGTCACTGCCCAAGATCGGGCAGGCATTCGGCAGGGACCACACCACCGTGATGTACGCGCAGAAGAAGATCCTCTCCGAGATGGCCGAGCGCCGTGAGGTCTTCGATCACGTCAAAGAGCTCACGACTCGCATCCGGCAGCGCTCCAAGCGCTGATCGCCGCGCAAGTTTTCAAAAAACTTCTGCCACTTCTCGTCACACGTGTCACACGATCGGCTGTGGATACGGCTGTGGGCAAACTGCTGACATTTCTCCGGCCACGACCGCGCGACGTGCACAACCGCCATCGATCCCCACCCGCTGCACACGAACCACACAAGCCGCCGTCTCGTCATCCACACCCGGGTCGGCCTCTCCAGCAGCACCGACTTCCTGCTGTCCCCAACATGCACAGGCCCTAATACTGTTATTGAAATCTCTACATAGTTTCTTCTTCAGAAAAGGGACCTGGGGAGAGGGCGTTCCACACCCTCGTCGAAGACGCGGAAAGACCCGAGTGTCACTGGATTCCGATTAGCTTTCAAGATGGCGTCCGACGCTCTACCGTTGTGGTTCGACTTCCGTTTCGGTCGTCGGAACGGATTACGGGCACGGGCGTCCATCGGCGGGAACACCGCACCTCACGGGGTGAAGCCGCTGACGTTGGCCTTGCTGTTCGGGGTGATGAAGGGACGCAATGGACGTGGCGACGACCACAGTCGGCTTGACCGACTTGAAGTTTCGCTTGGTGCGAGACGACTTCGCCGAGGCGGTGGCGTGGGTGGCGCGGACGCTGCCGGCCAGGCCGACGGTGCCGGTACTGGCCGGCGTGCTGCTGACCGGGTCGGACGACGGTCTGACGATCTCCGGGTTCGACTACGAAGTCTCCGCCGAAGTTCGGTTGGCAGCGGAAATCGCCTCTCCTGGAACAGCTTTGGTGTCAGGGAGGTTGTTGTCCGACATCACTCGGGCGTTGCCGAACAAGCCCGTCGACGTGCACGTCGAGGGGACCAGGGTCTCCATCGCGTGCGGAAACGCGAAGTTCTCGTTGCCGACGATGGCCGTCGAGGACTACCCGACGCTGCCGACGTTGCCCGACGAGACCGGAGCGTTGTCATCCGAGGTTTTCTCCGAGGCGATCGGTCAGGTCGCGGTCGCGGCCGGCCGCGACGACACGTTGCCGATGCTGACCGGGATCCGAGTCGAAATCTCCGGTGAATCGGTGGTTTTGGCTGCCACCGACCGGTTCCGGTTGGCGGTTCGCGAGCTGACCTGGTCGGCGGCGGCACCCGATGTCGAGGCCGCCGTGCTGGTGCCCGCCAAGACCCTGTCCGAGGCGGCCAAGAGCGGGACCGACGGCGCCGAAGTGCATTTGTCGTTGGGTGCCGGACCTGCCGTGGGCAAGGACGGACTGCTCGGCATCAGTGGCAACGGCAAGCGCAGCACAACGCGTCTGCTGGACGCGGAGTTCCCCAAGTTCCGCCAGCTGCTGCCCACCGAACACACGGCAGTGGCCACGGTCGGGGTGGCCGAACTGACCGAGGCGATCAAGCGCGTGGCGCTGGTGGCCGACCGCGGCGCTCAGGTCCGGATGGAGTTCTCCGGCGACGTGCTGCGGCTGTCGGCAGGCGCCGACGATGTGGGTCGGGCCGAAGAGGAGGTCCCGGTCGAGTTCGCCGGCGAGCCGCTCACGATCGCGTTCAACCCGACGTATCTCACCGACGGGTTGGGCTCGTTGCACTCCGGCCGCGTGTCGTTCGGGTTCACCACGCCCAGCCGTCCGGCGGTGTTACGGCCGGCCGGCGACGATGACGAACAGCCCAGTGGCAGCGGACCGTTTCCGGCGGCGCAGACCGACTACGTGTATCTGCTGATGCCGGTTCGTCTGCCTGGTTAGCGGCAGGGACGAGGCGAGTGTACGTCCGCCACCTGGGCTTACAGGATTTCCGCTCCTGGGCAAACATCGAGCTCGAGCTCACCCCGGGCCGAACGGTGTTTGTCGGGTCGAACGGCTATGGCAAGACGAATCTTGTTGAGGCGCTGTGGTATTCGTCAACGCTGGGGTCTCATCGGGTAGCGACGGACGCGCCGCTGGTGCGGGTCGGCGCACAGCGCGCGGTGGTGTCGACCATCGTCGTCAACGAGGGTCGCGAATGCGCGGTCGACCTGGAGATCGCGGCCGGCCGGGCCAACAAGGCGCGGCTGAATCGTTCTCCGGTGCGCAGCCCCCGTGAGGTGCTCGGGGTTCTGCGGGCGGTGTTGTTCGCACCCGAGGACTTGGCGCTGGTCCGGGGAGATCCCGCCGACCGACGGCGGTATCTCGACGATCTTGCCGCGGTCCGTCGCCCGCGGGTGGCGGGCATCCGGGCCGACTACGACAAGGTTCTGCGCCAGCGCACGGCGTTGCTGAAATCCGCGTCAGGAGCGCGGTTCCGGGGCGACCGCGGCGCGCTGGAGACCCTCGATGTGTGGGACGGTCACCTGGCCACACATGGGGCGGAGTTGATGGCCGCGCGGATGAACCTGGTCAACGAGCTGGCACCGGAAGTGCAGAAGAGTTACCAACTGTTGGCGCCGGCATCGCGACCGGCGTCCATCGGCTATCACGCCGGCATCGACATCGAACCGGAGCACCCGGACGTCGACGTGCTGCGAGAGGCGCTGCTGGCCAAGATGGCCGCTCGGCGCGACGCCGAACTCGAGCGCGGCGTGTGCCTGGTCGGTCCACACCGCGACGACTTGGAGCTGCGGCTCGGCGAGCAACCCGCGAAAGGCTTCGCAAGCCATGGAGAATCGTGGTCGATGGCGCTGGCACTGCGGCTGGCGTCCTACGAATTATTGCGCGCAGACGGCAGCGATCCGGTGTTGCTACTCGACGACGTCTTCGCCGAACTCGACACCGCGCGACGAGAGGCGCTGGCCGCTGCCGCAGCGTCCGCGGAACAGGTCCTGGTGACGGCAGCCGTTCTCGACGACATCCCGCGGGACTGGGATGCCAACTGTGTCCGTATCACCCTGAACGACGACGACAGCGGACCGATATCGGCGGTGCAATCGTGACGCGAACGCGACAATGGACGAACGGCAGGACGCCGAGACCGCCGCGAGCACCTGAGCGGGCTTGGCCGGCATGGATCTGGTCCGGCGAGTTCTGGAAGAAGCCCGCGGCGCCGCGCGCACGCAAGGCAAAGATGTCGGCCGCGGCCGTCGGCTGCCCCCCACTCGCCGGGTCGCCGGCTCCGGCGCTCGGCGGCGCTGGTCGGGCCCCGGCCCGGACGCGCGCGATCCGCAACCGCTGGGCGGGGCCGCCCGCGACCTGGCGAAGAAACAAGGGTGGACGCCGCGCGTCGCCGAGGGTGCGGTGTTCGGCCAGTGGCCGACGGTGGTCGGTGCCGACATCGCCGAGCACGCCACACCGACCGCGCTGCGCGACGGGGTGCTGAGTGTCACGGCGGAATCGACGGCGTGGGCCACCCAGCTGCGGATGATCCAGGCGCAGGTACTGGCGAAAATCGCCGCGGAGGTCGGCGACGGTGTGGTGACCAGTCTGAAGATCACCGGTCCGGTCGCTCCGTCGTGGCGGAAAGGCCGCTGCACATCGCCGGACGGGGCCCGCGCGACACCTACGGATGAGCGACCCAGGAGATCCGCTGAGGGCCGTCACAACGCAGGCAAATCGCCGCGTCAAGCGTCAGGACGCAGCCGAGAGCGAAAAATTCCGTGCACGGCGCAAATAGCTGTGTAGAAACGCCCCCGCAGAATCGGTGCGGAGCCGGGGTTGACGGTAGACTGATCGAGAACCAGCGCACAGTCATCGGACTGCCTGCGCGCGCACCCCAAGGAGAGCCTTCCGACCGTGGCTGCCCAGAAGAAGAAGCCGAAGACGAGTACGGCGCCGACTCCATCACGATCCTCGAGGGCCTGGAAGCGGTCCGTAAACGCCCCGGCATGTACATCGGCTCCACCGGCGAGCGCGGACTGCACCACCTGATCTGGGAGGTGGTCGACAACGCGGTCGACGAGGCGATGGCCGGCTATGCCGACACGGTCGACGTGAAGATCCTGGAGAACGGCGGCGTCCAGGTCATCGACAACGGCCGCGGCATCCCGGTGGCGATGCACGCCACCGGCGTCCCCACCGTCGACGTCGTCATGACCCAGCTGCACGCCGGCGGCAAGTTCGGCGGCGACGACGGCGCCTACGCGGTCTCCGGCGGCCTGCACGGCGTCGGCGTCTCGGTGGTCAACGCCTTGTCCGTCCGCCTCGAGGTGGAGATCCCCCGCGACGGCTCCGAGTGGTACCAGACCTACGACCGGTCCGTGCCGGGCACGCTCAAGCAGGGTGACGAGACCAAGAAGACCGGCACCACGGTCCGGTTCTGGGCCGACCCGGGCATCTTCGAGACCACGAACTACGACTTCGAGACCGTGGCCCGCCGGCTGCAGGAGATGGCCTTCCTCAACAAGGGTCTGACCATCAACCTCACCGACGAGCGGGTCACCAGCGAAGAGGTCGTCGACGAAGTCGTCAGCGACACCGCCGAGGCACCGAAGTCCGCGGAGGAGAAGGCCGCCGAAGCCGTTGCGCCGCACAAGGTCAAGCACCGCACCTTCCATTACCCGGGCGGTCTGGTCGACTTCGTCAAGCACATCAACCGGACCAAGAACCCGATCCACAGCAGCATCGTCGACTTCTCCGGCAAGGGCCCCGGCCACGAGGTCGAGATCGCGATGCAGTGGAACGCAGGCTATTCGGAGTCGGTGCACACCTTCGCCAACACCATCAACACCCACGAGGGCGGCACCCACGAGGAGGGCTTCCGCGCGGCGCTGACGACGGTGGTCAACAAGTACGCCAAAGACAAGAAGCTGCTCAAGGACAAGGACCCCAACCTCACCGGCGACGACATCCGCGAGGGCCTCGCGGCGGTCATCTCGGTGAAGGTGAGCGAGCCGCAGTTCGAAGGCCAGACCAAGACGAAACTGGGCAACACCGAGGTCAAGTCGTTCGTGCAGAAGATCTGCAACGAGCAGCTGTCGCACTGGTTCGAGGCCAATCCCGCCGATGCCAAGACGGTGCTCAACAAGGCGGTGTCGTCCGCGCAGGCCCGCATCGCGGCCCGCAAGGCCCGAGAGTTGGTGCGACGCAAGAGCGCCACCGACATCGGCGGGCTGCCCGGCAAGCTGGCCGACTGCCGCTCCACCGACCCGCGCAAGTCGGAACTGTATGTGGTGGAGGGCGATTCGGCCGGCGGCTCGGCAAAGAGCGGCCGCGACTCGATGTTCCAGGCGATCCTGCCGTTGCGCGGCAAGATCATCAACGTCGAGAAGGCCCGCATCGACCGGGTGCTGAAGAACACCGAAGTCCAGGCGATCATCACCGCGCTGGGCACCGGCATCCACGACGAGTTCGACCTCGCCAAGCTGCGCTATCACAAGATCGTGCTGATGGCCGACGCCGACGTCGACGGCCAGCACATCTCGACGCTGCTGCTGACGCTGTTGTTCCGGTTCATGCGGCCGCTGATCGAGAACGGCCACGTCTTCCTCGCGCAGCCGCCGCTGTACAAGCTGAAGTGGCAGCGCAGCGAACCCGAGTTCGCCTACTCCGACCGCGAGCGCGACGGGCTGCTCGAGGCGGGCCGGGCGGCCGGCAAGAAGATCAACAAGGACGACGGCATCCAGCGCTACAAGGGTCTCGGCGAGATGGACGCCAAGGAGCTGTGGGAGACCACGATGGACCCGTCGGTGCGGGTGCTGCGCCAGATCACCCTCGACGACGCCGCCGCGGCCGACGAGTTGTTCTCCATCCTGATGGGCGAGGACGTCGAGGCCCGCCGCAGCTTCATCACCCGCAACGCCAAAGACGTTCGCTTCCTGGATGTTTAAGCCGTCGTGGACGGCGTAGCTCTCCCCCACTGAACCAGAGAGGAATACATGACTGACACCACGCTGCCGCCCGGCGACGAAGCCGGCGACCGCATCGAACCGGTGGACATTCAGCAGGAGATGCAGCGCAGCTACATCGACTACGCGATGAGCGTGATCGTCGGCCGCGCGCTGCCGGAGGTGCGCGACGGCCTCAAGCCGGTGCACCGCCGGGTGCTGTACGCGATGTACGACTCCGGCTTCCGCCCGGACCGCAGCCACGCCAAGTCCGCGCGCTCCGTGGCCGAGACGATGGGCAACTACCACCCGCACGGCGACTCCTCGATCTACGACACCCTGGTCCGGATGGCCCAGCCGTGGTCGCTGCGCTACCCGCTGGTCGACGGGCAGGGCAACTTCGGTTCGCCGGGCAACGACCCGCCGGCCGCCATGCGGTACTGCCTCACCGGCGATGCGCTGGTCCGGCTTGCCGCTCGGGCAGTCGGTGCGGATCGGCGACGTCGTTCCGGGCGCCCGCCCGAACTCCGACAACGCGCGTCGATCTGAAAGTCCTTGATCGACATGGCAACCCGGTGTCAGCCGACCGGCTCTTCCACTCCGGAGAGCATCAGACCTACACCGTGCGCACCGCGGAGGGCTACGAAGTCACCGGAACCGTCGAACCACCCATTGCTGTGCCTGGTCGACGTCGGCGGCGTACCGACCCTGCTGTGGAAGCTGATCGAGGAGATCCGCCCGGACGACCATCGTCGTGTCTGCAGCGAACCACGCCGTCGAGCTCGGTCCCGCCGACTGGCAGCCGACGATGGAAGCGCTGCTGCTCGGGGCGTTCATCAGCGAGGGCTTTGTCTCGGACAACCGTGCCGGCTTCAACAACCTCGACCGCGACTACTTCGACGATGGTGGTCGCGGCCTACGACGCCGTCGTCGGAGGGCAGCGCTACGTCTCCAGCCGTCGCATCGCGTCCGGGTCGACGCTGCACGAACTCGACATCCAGAATCTGACCGCCCTGAAGCGAAGTCGGCTGCGGTGACCTGACGGGTGCAGCGGTCAGCGGGCAAGGTCGTGCCGGATTGGCTCTGGCAGTCGCCGGCGGCGGTCAAGCGGGCCTTCCTGCAAGCGCTGTTCGAAGGTGACGGATCCTGCTCTGCTGTTGCCGCGCAACACCATTCAAATCTCGTACTCGACGCGCAGTCGAGCGGCTGGCCGCGGATGTCCAGCAGATGCTGCTGGAGTTCGGCGTCATGTCGAAGCGGTACCGGCACGCCACTGGCGAGCACAAGGTGGTCATCACCAATCGAGCGCAAGCCGAAGCGTTCGCCGCCAAATCGGTTTCGGTGGTGCAAAACAGGTCAAGCTCACCGGCGATCCTCGATTCCCTGCCGGCGTATGCGCCGGCATGGACGGCGACCACGTCCCCGGGCTGGCGGCAGTTCATCCGGAAGCACGGCGGCGGCTCGTGGGCTGATCGAGATTGGCTGCACCCGCCACAACATCGATCGCCTCCAGCGCTGGAGCTCCGTCGGCGCCGAGATCCTGGCGCGCATCGCCGACCCCGATGTCCGCGCCATCGCAACCGAGCTGACCGACGGCCGGTTCTACTACGCGCGGGTGGCCTCCGTGACGGACGCCGGGGTGCAGCCGGTGTACAGCCTGCGGGTCGACACCGAAGACCACGCCTTCATCGCGAACGGATTCGTCAGCCACAACACCGAGGCGCGGCTGACTCCGCTGGCGATGGAGATGCTGCGTGAAATCGACGAGGAGACAGTCGATTTCATTCCCAACTACGACGGCCGGGTGCAGGAGCCGACGGTTCTGCCGAGCCGGTTCCCGAACCTGTTGGCCAACGGTTCCGGCGGTATCGCGGTCGGCATGGCCACCAACATCCCGCCGCACAACCTGCGCGAGCTCGCCGAGGCCGTGTACTGGTGCCTGGAGAACCACGAGGCCGACGAGGAAACCACCCTCGCGGCGGTCAGCGAGCGGGTCAAGGGCCCGGACTTCCCGACCCACGGTCTGATCGTCGGATCCCAGGGCATCCACGACGCCTACACCACCGGCCGCGGTTCGATCCGGATGCGCGGAGTCGTTGAGGTGGAAGAGGATTCGCGCGGCCGCACGTCGCTCGTCATCACCGAGTTGCCGTATCAGGTCAACCACGACAACTTCATCACCTCGATCGCCGAGCAGGTCCGCGACGGCAAGCTGGCCGGCATCTCCAACATCGAGGACCAGAGCAGCGACCGGGTCGGCTTGCGCATCGTCGTGGAGATCAAGCGCGACGCCGTCGCCAAGGTGGTGCTGAACAACCTCTACAAGCACACCCAGCTGCAGACCAGCTTCGGCGCCAACATGTTGTCCATCGTCGACGGGGTGCCGCGCACGCTGCGCATCGACCAGATGATCCGCTACTACGTCGAGCACCAGCTCGACGTGATCATCCGGCGCACCACCTACCGGTTGCGCAAGGCCAACGAGCGGGCCCACATCCTGCGCGGGCTGGTGAAAGCCCTTGACGCGCTTGACGAAGTGATCGCGCTGATCCGCGCCTCGGAGACCGTCGACATCGCCAGGGCCGGCCTGATCGAGCTGCTCGACATCGACGAGATCCAGGCCCAGGCCATCCTGGACATGCAGCTGCGGCGCCTGGCGGCATTGGAGCGCCAGCGGATCGTCGACGACCTGGCCAAGATCGAGGCCGAGATCGCCGACCTGGAAGACATCCTGGCCAAGCCGGAGCGGCAGCGCACGATCGTGCACGACGAGCTGTCCGAGATCGTCGACAAGCACGGCGACGACCGCCGCACCCGGATCATCGCCGCCGACGGCGACGTCAACGACGAGGACTTGATCGCCCGCGAAGACGTCGTCGTCACCATCACCGAAACCGGCTACGCCAAGCGCACCAAGACCGACCTCTACCGCAGCCAGAAGCGCGGCGGCAAGGGCGTCCAGGGCGCCGGGCTCAAGCAGGACGACATCGTGCGGCACTTCTTCGTGTGCTCGACGCACGACTGGATCCTGTTCTTCACCACCCAGGGCCGGGTCTATCGGGCCAAGGCCTACGACCTGCCGGAGGCGTCGCGGATCGCGCGCGGCCAGCACGTCGCCAACCTGCTGGCCTTCCAGCCCGAGGAGCGCATCGCGCAGGTCATCCAGATCAAGAGCTACGAGGACGCGCCGTATCTGGTGCTCGCCACCCGCAACGGCCTGGTCAAGAAGACCAAGCTGACCGACTTCGACTCGAACCGGTCCGGCGGGATCGTGGCGGTCAACCTGCGCGACGGCGACGAGCTGGTGGGCGCGGTGTTGTGCTCGTCGGAGGAAGATCTGCTGCTGGTGTCGGCCAACGGCCAGTCGATCCGGTTCTCCGCGACCGACGACGCGCTGCGACCGATGGGCCGGGCCACCTCGGGCGTGCAGGGCATGCGGTTCAACACCGACGACTACCTGCTGTCGCTCAACGTGGTGCGCGAAGGAACATACCTGCTGGTCGCGACGGCCGGTGGCTATGCGAAGCGCACCGCGATCGAGGAATACACCGCGCAGGGCCGCGGCGGTAAGGGCATCTTGACGATCCAGTACGACACCCGTCGTGGCAAGCTCGTAGGTGCGCTGATCGTCGACGACGACAGCGAGGTGTACGCGATCACCTCCGGCGGCGGGGTGATCCGGACCGCGGCCAGGCAGGTTCGCAAAGCCGGACGGCAGACCAAGGGCGTTCGGTTGATGAACTTGGGTGAGGGCGACACACTGTTAGCCATCGCCCGCAATGCCGAAGAGGCCGAGGCAGCCGACGCGGACGCCGAGCCCGGTGACGATGCGGGCCGCTGAGCGGCGCGGGGAGGAACCGGGCAATCAGCCTGGGTCGACGCCTAAGCGATCGCCGACCGCCTCGGCGGCCGGATGCACAGTGAGGAGCTGAGGGTGACTTCACCGAACGAGCCGGGATACGCAGGCCCGGGCGACACCCCGAACGGGAATAGCTCGGTCGAGCGGCCCGCCGAAACCGCCGCGGCACCGCGCAAACGCATCGGTCCCCGGCCGTCGCAACCGCCGCAGCGTCAGTCCGACGGTCCGCTACCGCGGCCGGCCGGCCGGGCTTCGGCCAGCCCCAACGCCGAGGCCCGGTTGAACCGGTTCATCTCGGGATCCGCCGCGCCGGGCCCCGCCAAATCGCCGGCACCCGAGGCCGAGGAGAATGACTCCTACCCCAGCGAGTTGCCCGACCTGTCCGGCCCGATAGCCCGTGCGGGACAACGCAAACCGGCTCCAGAAGAGTCGCCGGACCTGACGACGTCACGCGTGCGAACCCAGCTGTCGTCGCAGCCGAGGGGTCCGGTGCGCGCGAGCATGCAGATCCGGCGAATCGATCCGTGGAGCACGCTGAAGGTGTCGCTGATTCTGTCGGTGGCGTTGTTCTTCGTCTGGATGATCGCCGTGGCGTTCTTGTATCTGGTGCTCGGCGGCATGGGTGTGTGGAGCAAGCTGAACAGCAACGTCGGGGATCTGCTGAACAACAGCGGGGGCAGTGCCGAGTTGGTGTCCAGCGGAACCATCTTCGGCGGTGCCGTGCTGATCGGCCTGGTGAACATCGTGCTTGCTGACCGCCGCGGCCACCATCGGCGCGTTCATCTACAACCTGACGACCGACCTGATCGGCGGCGTCGAGGTGACGCTGGCCGACCGCGACTAGCGGTTTGGGGGCAGACGGGCCGGTGCGGTAATCTCGTCGCTCGGTCCGTACCTGCGTACGGGCCTATAGCTCAGGTGGTTAGAGCGCTTCGCTGATAACGAAGAGGTCGGAGGTTCGAGTCCTCCTAGGCCCACAACCATGTGTTCGCCAAGACGTTTTGTGAGACTGGCGTTGCCGCTGGCAGCGATCGCTGTGCTGGTGGTGGTTCGGTCTCGGCGCGGTGTCGAGGTCTGGCATGTGGCCGCCGACCAGACCACTGGTTGACACGAGGGGCCTTAGCTCAGTTGGTAGAGCGCTGCCTTTGCAAGGCAGATGTCAGGAGTTCGAATCTCCTAGGCTCCACAACGAAGTTCCCCAGTTCGGATAGCCCTACCGGTCCAGCGTCAGGCCCGCGGACTCGTGTCCTAGCAGGTTGTCCAACGCCGCAGAGTCCAACGTCCCGCTGGTGAAAGGGCCTACGGCACCTGTGCTGCGGCCGGGCTCTGCATAGCGTTATCCAGGTCGATGTCGGTCTCGGGCCAGGAGCAGGCAATGAACAACACAGAGTCGCCCGTGCCCGAAGTGGTTGGAGTCCACCGCTCGGATGCGGCCATCGGAGCGTTCGAATGGGCAGCCAAGGAAGTGCCGCTTTACGCGGCCATGATTCGACCGCTTCTCTTCGCCGTTGCAGGCGCGTTGGCCGCCGGATTCATGGTCGCCGCGCCCGCGCAGACCGCCTCCGTCGCCAGCAGTATCGACATCTGTGCGGCACTGCGGAATGGCACCAGCCTCGTCACCATCGAAGCGACCCTCGAGGCTCGCGGATACAGCGCATCTCGCGCCGGCGCCATAACCGGCAGCATCATTCGCCAGCATTGCCCGGATCAGGCCGCCAAGGTCATGGCGCAATTGCAGCGGCAGGCGGATGAAAAACCATGACTGCCCACATGGTCACTGCACGGTGTTTTGTCGTTCGTAAAGCGGAATCCCCTGGGCTCCGCAGTTCACGACGCGATTAGATCCGCGGTTCAACCTCGACGCTCGGCGGCAGCTGCGACGGCTCCCGCTGCGACGAGCGACGGACGATCGAGAACGCGGCGGCTCCCCCGGCCAGGACAACCGCGGCAGCACCGGCAAGCACCCACGGCCGCGGCCTGCGTCGCTGGGAACGACGAGCCTGCTGCAGCGCTTCGGGCAGTCCGGTGACCACCTCCTGGGCGGCGGCCAGCTCCTGCACCAGCGCCTCCTGGGCATTGCGCAGATCGCGGGCCAGCCGGCCCTCGCGGTAGCGGCGGCGCAGGCTCGAGGCGCCGCTCTGAGCGGAGTGCACGCCGAGACCGACCAGTCCGAGAGTCACGTCCACCGGCCCGACCGCGGTGTTCGCCAGACCGCGGCTCAGCCGCTGCCGGGGAGTTAGCCGGGTGTCGTTCTTCGCGCTCATATCTCGCCTTTCTGAGGCCCTGCCGCAAGACCGTGCTCCGTAGCTTTCAGACTGCCACACGGTGTTCGGGCACCGGATGTCCGGCGGGCCGGCCGGTGATGGCAGACTGTGTTCCCGTGACTACCAGCCCGATTCAGACTGCCACTGCCACGCTGCACACCAATCGCGGCGACATCAAGATCGCGTTGTTCGGCAACCACGCACCCAAGACCGTGGCCAACTTCGTGGGCCTGGCCCAAGGCACCAAGGAGTACTCGACCGAGAACGCCTCCGGAGGCAGCTCCGGCCCGTTCTACGACGGCGCGGTCTTCCACCGAGTGATCAACGGCTTCATGATCCAGGGCGGCGACCCCACCGGGACCGGGCGCGGCGGCCCGGGCTACAAGTTCGCCGACGAATTCCACCCGGAATTGCAGTTCGACAAGCCCTACCTGCTGGCGATGGCGAACGCGGGCCCGGGAACCAACGGCTCACAGTTCTTCATCACGGTCGGCAAGACGCCACACCTGAACCGCAAGCACACCATCTTCGGCGAGGTCGCCGACGCCGACTCACAGCAGGTTGTCGAGGCCATCGCCACCACCGCCACCGGCCCCGGTGACCGTCCGACCGACCCCGTCGTCATCGAGTCGATCACGATCTCCTGACGGCGACCAGTCAGGAGCCGGCGTAACCGGCGGCGGTCAGCGCGTCGAGCACGTCCAGCGGATCGGTGCCGAGATCCCAGCGCGAGAAGATGTAGAACCGGTCTTCGTCGGCGTCGATCTCGAGCAGGCGGGTCTTGCGCCCGATCCGGCGAAACTCGGTGATCCGAATGATCTTGATGTCGGACTTGCGCAGCAGGTGCGAACGCAGCACCCCGCCGACTAGCAGGCCGTCAGGGGTGATTGCCAGCTTTGGGCGTGCGCGCCACGTAATTCCGGCAAACAAGATCAGGCCCACGCCGGCGATGCCGAGCAAAAGCCGGCCCGGAGCATCTGTGACGACGGTCACACATGCGGTAGCCATCGCGATTCCGACAAGCCCGCAAGCTGCGATGCCAGCCGGAGGCGGCGCCCACTGAGTTTGCTGCACGGGTTTCCTAAGGGGTCTAGCACTGCCGATGCGGTTATCCACAGGCGCTATGCACAATGGGGATGAATCACACGCGTGTGATCTGGTGTTCCCATGGTTGCCGGCCCAGCGACGCCGCGCGCCGACGACGAGCGCGACATGCCGATGATGACGCCTACCGCCACCGCATGGTGAGCAACAAGCCGCTGATCATGAAAGCAAACGCGACGGCGTAGTTCCATGGACCGAGTTCGGCCATCCAGTTCAGGAACGACGGGGCGTCCGTACCGGTGGCGGCCAACTGGAACACCATCAGCCAGACCAGGCCGATCAGCATCAGGCCGCAGAACAGCGCCACGAACCACACACTGGACGGGCCGGCTTTAACCTTGACCGGGGTGCGGCTCACCGCGCTGACAGTGAAGTCGCTCTTTTTACGGACCTTGGATTTGGGCATGTCTGACTCGGGTGTCCCTCGGCGATTACGGTAGTTGAGAGCAGGTGCAACGACGAGCGTAACGCACTTACCGGCGAGGAACGGAGAGCCGATGGCGATACGGATCTCCCGGCTGTTGCCGGTACGGCGCCGCCCGGAGGGGGGATCGCGTCCGTCGCTGTGGCGGGTCGGCGTTCCGGTGGTGTGTCTACTGGCGGGGTTGCTGCTCGGGGCGACCCACGGAGTCTCCCGTGGCGGTGAAATCCGGCGCAGCGATGCGCCGCGGCTGGTGGATCTGGTGCGGGGTGAGCAGGCCGAGGTCGACCGGTTGAACGCCGACCGGGATCGACTGGCCAACACCATCGATTCGACGCACGGCCGATCCTCGGACGCGGCCCTGGCGGCGATGCTGCGCCGGTCCGCCGAGCTGGGGGCTGACGCGGGGCTGGACGCCGTGCACGGGCCGGGGCTGGTGGTGACGCTGACCGACGCGCAGCGCGACGCCGAGGGCCGCTTCCCGCGCGACGCCACGCCGGACGACCTCGTCGTGCATCAGCAGGACATCCAGGCCGTGCTCAACGCGCTGTGGACCGCCGGCGCCGAAGCGATCCAGATGCAGGATCAGCGCATCATCGCCACCTCGGCACCACGCTGTGTCGGCAATACGCTGCTGCTGAACGGGCGAACGTACAGTCCGCCGTACACGATCACCGCGATCGGGAACGCCACCGCCATGCAGGCGTCGCTGGCCGCCGCTCCCCTGGTGGTGCTCTACAAGCAATACGTCGTCCGGTTCGGCCTGGGCTATTCCGAGCAGGTGCTGTCCGATGTCCGCGTCGCGGGCTACACCGGGCCGGTGCGGATGCATTCCGCCCAGCCTGCCGGACCGATCAGTTACTGAGGCCGGCGGTAACCTGGCACGATGCAGATCTTGGTCGTCGACAACTACGACAGCTTCGTCTTCAACCTGGTGCAATACCTCGGCCAGTTGGGCGTGGCGGCGCAGGTGTGGCGTAACGACGACGACCGGCTGTCCGACGCGTCCGCGGTCGCCGACGAGGTCGACGGGATCCTGCTGAGCCCGGGCCCGGGTACCCCGGAACGCGCCGGTGCGTCGATCGATCTGGTGCGTGCGTGCGCCGCGTCGCGCACCCCGCTGCTCGGCGTGTGCCTGGGACACCAGGCCATCGGGGTGGCGTTCGGCGCAACCGTCGATCGGGCCCCCGAACTACTGCACGGCAAGACCAGCAGCGTGTTTCACACGAACACCGGTGTGCTGCAAGGACTTCCCGATCCGTTCACCGCGACCCGGTATCACTCGCTGACCATCCTGCCCGAAACATTGCCCGCGGAGTTGGAGGTCACCGCCCACACCCGCAGCGGCGTGATCATGGCCGTCCGTCACCGGGAGCTACCGATTCACGGCGTGCAGTTCCATCCGGAGTCGATCCTCACCGAGGGTGGCCACCGGATGCTGGCCAACTGGCTGGCCGACTGTGGTCAGGCCCGCGACGAGGCGTTGGTGCACCGGCTGGAAACCGAGGTGGCGGACAGTTTGTCCGCGGTGCGCGGCTACGACGCAGTCACTGACCGAACTTCAGCGTGATGCTGCCGTCCTTGTTCGTGCCCTGACCGGCGGACGGGCTCTGGTACACCACCCGATTGTGTTGTGAGCCGCCGGCGTCGACGTCGGCACCCTTGACCAGGATTCCGGTCCAGCCCAGCGCACGCAGCTGCGGTTCGGCCTCGGTCCAGACCAGACCGGACAGGTCGGGCATGATGAACTGGTTGCCCTTGGACACCAGGATCTCGACCACCGTGTCGACCGGAACCGTAGCTCCCGCAGGCGGATTGGTGCCGATGACGTCGCCAGCCGGCCGGGGGCTGTCGATGGCGGCCTGACTGAACTTGCTGAAGCCGTAGACCGCGAGGTTCTTCTGCGCGGAGTCGGCGGTCTGCCCGGCGACGTCGGGGACCTGCTTGGTCGACGGACCCGAGCCGACGATCACGGCGATCTCGTTGGTGATCGCCGATGTCTGGTTGGCCGGCGGGTTGGTGCCGATCACGCGGTCTTTCATCTCCGGCGTCGACGGCGAGTCGACCTGTTTGAAGCGGCCGAACCCGGCGGCCTTGAGCTTCTTCACCGCCGACGAGTAGCTCAGCGACGAGACGTCGGGCACCTCGCGCTGCTCGGGACCGGTGGACACATTGACGGTGATCAGTTCGCCGGCACCGACTTTGGAGTTGGCACCCGGGTCGGTGCCGATCACGTGGTCGGGCTGAACGGTCGAGTCGGGCTTCTGCAACGTGCGGGTTTTGAAGCCGTGGTTCTGCAGTGCGGCGATCGCATCGGCGGACGCTTCGTTACGTACGTCGGGAACCTGCACGTTGCGCATGCCGCCGCCGAACGTGTTGATCAGGATGGTGACCGCGACCGTCAGCACCGCCAGTGCGGCCACCGCGATCACCCAGCGGCTGATCGAGCCGGGGCTTCGTTCACGGGTGAAGTCGAGTTTCTGGCGCGGCAGCGCATCGGTCTGCGAACTGGACGAGCCGCCGGAATGCGGTGCGGCCATCAGCGAGGAACGGTCGGCGTCGGTGAGGATCTTCGGCGCCTCCGGCGCCTCACCGTTGTGCACCCGAACCAGGTCGGTGCGCATCTCCGCGGCGGTCTGATACCGGTTCTCGGGATTCTTGGCCAGCGCCTTGAGCACCACGGCGTCCAGGTCCGCGGAGATGCCCTCGTGCCGCCGCGACGGCGGAACCGGGTCCTCCCGGACATGCTGATAGGCCACCGCGACCGGCGAATCACCGACGAAAGGTGGTTCGCCGGTAAGGATTTCGTAGAGCACGCAGCCCAGCGAGTAGACGTCGGAGCGGGCGTCGACGGGGTCGCCGCGAGCCTGCTCGGGCGAAAGGTATTGCGCGGTACCGATCACCGCGGCGGTCTGGGTGACGCTGACGCCGCTGTCGGAGAGCGCCCGCGCGATGCCGAAGTCCATCACCTTGACCGCGTTGGTGTTGCTGATCATGATGTTGGCCGGCTTGACGTCGCGGTGGATGATGCCGTGCTGGTGCGAGAAGTTCAGCGCCTGGCAGGCGTCGGCGATGATCTCGATGGCCCGGGTGGGCGGCATCGGCCCGTCGCCGTGCACGATGTCGCGCAGCGTCACACCATCGACGTATTCCATGACGATGTACGGCAGTGGACCGGCGGCCGTCTCGGCTTCGCCGGTGTCGTAGACCGCGACGATCGCCGGGTGGTTGAGCGCGGCGGCGTTCTGTGCCTCGCGCCGGAACCTCAGATAGAAACTCGGGTCGCGAGCCAGGTCGGCGCGCAGCACCTTGACCGCTACGTCCCGGTGCAAGCGGACGTCCCGGGCCAAGTGGACTTCGGACATGCCGCCGAAGCCAAGAATTTCGCCCAGTTCGTAGCGGTCGGACAGGTGTTGCGGGGTTGTCATCGTGGTGTCTCGTGTCGGGGCGTCGGCGCGCAATAGATCGTCAGCGCGGACGCCCGCCTGGGTGTGGGCAAGGTGCATTGCCCTCCAGGATGACCCGAGGCCCCCCGATTCGTCCAATTAGTTGGATGCGCCGGAGCCGATTCAGACTTGCTGGGTGGGCTTCCGGTGTCGGTCACGGTCGGTGCGGGTGATTGCTGCGGCGAATTGTTGTTGTGCGAGTTGATCACGATCAGCACGGCGATGATGATCGCCAACGCGCCGAGAACGCCGGCGGCCCAGAGCAGCGCCCGCTGCCCGGAGGAGAAGGTGCGCCGAGGCGGCGGCGTGCGGTGACCACCGGTTGTCGGCCGCGAGCGACGCGCCGCGGGCGCCCGGGTGGTCGCGGCGGCCGCGGCCCGGGTCGGCGGGCCCGACGGAATGGCCGCCGGGGTGGCGCGTCCGCTCGACGGTGCCCCGCTGGGTCGTGGCGGCCGACGGCCGGCCCGAACCGCGGCGACCGCGTCGGCGAACGGTCCCCCGCTGCGGTAGCGCGCGCCGGGATTCTTGACCAGGGTGATCTCGATCAGCTCGCGCACATTGGGCGGCAGGTCGGACGGCAGCGGCGGCGGGGGTTCTTTGATGTGCTTCATCGCGACCGTCAACGCGCCGTCACCGGTGAACGGCCGCTTGCCCGAAACCGCTTCGTAGCCAACGACTCCCAGCGCGTAGACATCACTGGCCGGTGACGCGTCGTGGCCCAGGGCCTGTTCGGGAGCGATGTACTGGGCGGTGCCCATCACCATGCCGGTCTGCGTCACCGGGGCGGCGTCGACGGCCTTGGCGATGCCGAAGTCGGTGATCTTCACCTGACCGGTCGGGGTGATCAGAATGTTGCCCGGCTTCACGTCACGGTGAACCAAACCGGCGGCGTGCGCGACCTGCAGGGCGCGGCCGGTCTGCTCGAGCATGTCCAGGGTGTGCCGCAGCGAGAGCCGGCCGGTGCGCTTGAGCACCGAGTTGAGCGGCTCGCCGTTGACCAACTCCATCACCAGATAAGCGGTGCGGCCCTCGCCGTCCATCTGCGTCTCGCCGTAGTCGTGGACGCTGGCGATGCCGGGGTGATTGAGCATCGCGGTGGTGCGTGCTTCAGCCCGGAACCGCTCGATGAACTCGGGGTCCTGGGAGAACTCCTGCTTGAGCACCTTGACCGCGACGCGCCGACCCAGTCGGCTGTCGACGGCCTCCCACACCTGCCCCATGCCGCCGGTGGCAATCAGGCGCTGCAGGCGGTAGCGGCCAGACAGCGTCACACCTACTCGCGGGCTCATGGTCCTCCCTGCAGCGCGGCCTCGATGACGGCGCGCCCGATCGGTGCGGCCAGCGCCCCGCCTGTCGCGGATGGGCTACCGCCGTCCGCTGTCCCCTCTACGAGCACCGCCACGGCCACCTTCGGAGACTGCGCGGGCGCAAACGCGATGTACCACGCGTGCGGCGGAGTGTGGCGCGGGTCGGTGCCGTGCTCTGCGGTACCAGTTTTGGATGCGATCTGCACGCCGGGGATCGCCCCTTTCTGCTGTGTGACGTTCTCGGCGCCGACCATCAACTCAGTTAGCTTAGCCGCGACCTGCGGGGACACCGCACGGCGCTGTTGGTGCGGCGCGGTGGTGCTGATGTTCGCCAGGTCGGGACCCTGCAGGCTGTTGACCAGGTAGGGCTGCATCGTGATGCCGGCATTGGCGATGGTAGCGGCAATGACAGCATTCTCCAGCGGCGTCAGCGCCACATCCTTCTGCCCGATGCTCGTCATGCCCAGCGCCGCGGCGTCGGGAATCGGGCCGACGGTGGATTCGGCGACTTGCAGCGGGGTCGGGTCCGGCACGGCGTCCAGGCCGAACGACCGCGCGGTGCTGCGCAGCGCGTCGGTGCCGGTGAGCATGCCCAGCTGGACGAAGGCGGTGTTGCACGACCGCGCGAACGCCTCGCGCAGCGTGACGGTTTCGGCGTCGACACAGGGTTGACCGCCGTAGTTCTCCAGGGTTGCGGTGCTGTCCGGCAGCGGGATCTTTGCCGCGGCGGTCAGCTCGTCGTCCTCGGTGGCGCCGTTCTGCAGCGCGGCCGCAGTGGTGATCACCTTGAACGTCGACCCGGGCGGATAGGTCTCGGACAGCGCGCGGTTGGTCAGCGGTGAGTGCGGGTCGTCGCGAAGTTGCTGCCAGGTCTGCGCCTGCTGCTCGGGGTCGTGCGAGGCGAGCAGGTTGACGTCGTAGGACGGCGAGGACACCATCGCCAGGATCTTCCCCGTCGAGGGTTCCAGTGCGACGACCGCGCCGCGGCAAGGGCCGTTGCAGCCTTGCTGCATCGCATCCCAGCCGGCCTGCTGGATGCGCGGGCTGATGGTGGTGTCCACGGTGCCGCCGCGGGGATCGCGGCCGGTGAAGAAGTCGGCCAGCCGACGGCCGAAGAGCCGCTGGTCGGAGCCGTTGAGCAGGGGATCCTCGGCCCGCTCGAGGCCGGTGCTGGAATAGCGCAGCGAATAGAACCCGGTGATCGGGGCGTACACCGCGGCGTTCGGATACACCCGCAGGAAACGGAACCGGCTGTCGGTGGCCACCGAGTAGGCCAGCAGCTGGCCGCTCGCGGTGATCTGGCCGCGCTGACGGGAGTACTCGTCGAGCAGCACCCGCTGGTTGCGCGGATCGGCGCGCAGCCCGTCGGCGGTGAACACCTGGGTAAGGGTGGCGTTGAACAGCAGCAGCACGATCAGCGCCATGACGGTGATCGAAATGCGACGCAGTGAGGTGTTCATACCCGCTCGATCACCTCGGTGTTCGTGGCCGCGATCGGCGCGGTGTTGCGCGGCCGGGCACGCAACGGGCGACGGGCGGCATGCGAGATCCGCACCAGGATCGCCAGCAGCACGTAGTTGGCCAGCAGCGACGAGCCGCCGTAGGACATCCAGGGCGTGGTCAGCCCGGTCAGCGGAATGAGGTTGGTGACGCCGCCGACCACGATGAACAGCTGAATGGCCAGCGTTGAGGCCAGGCCCGCGGCCAGCAGCTTGCCGAAGCTGTCGCGCACGGCGATCGCGGTCCGCATCCCGCGGACGATCACGATCGTGTACAGCATCAGCAGGCCGGCCAGGCCGACGAGGCCGAGCTCCTCGCCGAACGCGGCGGTGATGAAGTCGGTCGCCGCGGCGGGCACGGTGTCCGGTTGCCCGTTGCCCAGGCCGGTGCCGAATATGCCGCCGGTGGCAAAGCTGAACAGCGACTGCACAATTTGATAGCCGGCGCCGTCGGGGTCGGCGAACGGGTCGAGCCAGGTCTGCACGCGGACCCGAAGGTGGTCGAACATGTAATACGCCGCAGTGCTTCCCATCGCGAACAGCACCAAGCCGATGACCACCCAGCTGAACCGCTGCGTCGCCAGGTACACCACCACCAGGAACGACGCGTAGAGCAAAAGCGAAGTGCCCAAATCCTTTTCGAAGACCATCACGCCGACCGAGGCCACCCAGGCGCCCAGCAGCGGAGCGAGGTCACGCGGCCTGGGCAGATCCATGCCGAGCACGTGCTTGCCCGCGCTGGTGAACAGGCCGCGCTTGGCCACCAACACCGCGGCAAAGAAGATCAGCAGCAGGATCTTCGAGAACTCGGCGGGCTGAATCGAGAAGCCGGGCAAGCGAATCCAGATCTTCGCGCCGTTCTGCTCGGAGAGCGACTGCGGCAGCAGCGCCGGTATCGCCAGGAAGATCAGTCCGGTCAGCCCGCAGACGTAGCCGTACCGCGCGAGTTGCCGGTGGTCTTTCAGCGAGATCACCACGACGGCAAAGGCGCCCACGCCGACCAGCGTCCACAGAATCTGTGGGTTGGTGACGGCGCGGCCACTCCCCTCGGCCAGCCGCTCGTCGAGGTCGAGGCGATGAATCATCACCAACCCCAACCCGTTGAGTAGCGCCACGATCGGCAGCAGCAGTGGATCGGCGTACGGCGCATAGCGTCTGATGGCCAGGTGCGCGACACCGAATACCGCCAGAAATCCCACTGCGTAGTCGACCAGCGCCCAGCCGACGCTGCGTTCCTGATTGGCCTGCACGATCGCGAAAGCCGCCGCGGTGATCACGGTGGCGAAGCACAGCAGCAGCAGTTCGGCATTACGCCGGTTCGGCAACGCAGGTGTGACGGTGACCGGCGCCTGCGGCTGCGTGGTCATTCCGGAGTCCGGCAGGTGGTTCCCGGCTGGGGCGGCGGCGGGGCGAGTGCGGTGACGGTCGGCGCGGACGGCGACGAGCTTGCCTGCGGCTCTTCAGGAACCGAGGTGCCCGCGCTCGGTTCGGGTGTCTGCCCCAAGGTCGGCGTCGTGGTCGGTGCGGTCGTCGGTGGTCGGCCGCCGGGGCGGGGATTGGGCGCGGGCAAGCGGGCAGAGCGGCAACAGCGATTCGGCGGCCAGTCGGCGCAGCTGCGCGTCGGCCTGCTCGAGTGTGCCCGCCGGCAGCCCGGCGGCCACTTGCGCGCGCGCCGACTCGGCCAAATCCGACAGCTTCATCGGCTGGCAGCCACGGGTCGCGCCGGCCTGCCCGTAGCGGATGACCGACAACTGGTTGCGGCTGTTCAGACAACCTTGCGAGAAGGGTTGGTGCAGTGGCACGCCCAGGATCGACACCTGGATGCCCTGCATGATGGACACCGCGCCGTTGAAGCCGGCGACGTAGTAGTAACTGCGGACGACGGTCCGGCCCACGGCCAGCGCCGCGAGCACCAGCAGGACGGCGAGGGTGACCCCGATCAGGATCCGTCGTCGCGACCGCTTCGGCGGCGCGGGCGTCTCAACTTGGGGCACAACGCGATTGGTGACCTCTTTGCGCGGCGTGAGTGCCGAGGCGCGGCTCGCCGCGGTGCTGGGCCGGGTCAGTTGGTCATGCACGCCGGAGTCACCGGAGACGGCGCCGGCGATGATCGGCTGGGTGGGCCCGTAGTCGTTGTCGACGACGTCGGCGACCACCACGGTCACGTTGTCGGGTCCGCCGCCGCGCAACGCCAATTCGATGAGCCGGTCGGCGCTGTCGGTGACGTCAGGAATTTTCAGCGCGTCCTGAATGGTCTCGTCGCTGACCGGGTCGGAGAGCCCGTCGGAGCACAGCAGGTAGCGATCCCCGAGGCGGACCTCGCGCATGGTCAGGGTCGGCTCGACCTCGTGGCCCGTCAGCGCGCGCATGATCAGCGACCGCTGCGGGTGGCTGTGCGCTTCTTCTTTGGTGATTCGGCCGTCGTCGACCAGTGTCTGGACGAACGTGTCGTCTTTGGTGATCTGCGTCAGCTCGCCGTCGCGGAGTAGGTAGCCCCGCGAGTCACCGATGTGCGCCATCCCAATCCGGTTGCCTGCGAACAGGATTGCCGTCAGGGTGGTGCCCATACCATCGAGGTCGGGTTCCATTTCGACCTGTGCGGCGATGGCCGAGTTGCCGGAGTGGATCGCGGCCTCGAGCTTGGAGAGCAGATCGCCACCGGGCTCGTCGTCGTCGAGGTGGGCCAGTGCCGCAATGACCAACTGCGACGCCACTTCACCGGCGGCGTGCCCGCCCATGCCGTCGGCCAGCGCCAGCAGCCGCGCACCGGCGTACACCGAGTCTTCGTTGTTGGATCGCACCAGGCCGACATCGCTGCGCGCTGCATAGCGCAAGACCAAAGTCACGGGCGCAACTCAATTACCGTTTTGCCGATACTCACCGGCGTGCCAATGGGAACCCGTACCGCCGTCGTCACCTTCGCCCTGTCAAGGTATGTGCCGTTGGTCGATCCTAGATCTTCGACGTACCATTCCGTGCCTCGCTGCGATAGCCGCGCGTGCCGCGTCGAGGCGTAGTCGTCGGTCAGGACCAACGTGGAGTCGTCGGCGCGTCCGATCAGCACCGGCTGGCCGCTGAGCGTGATGCGCGCACCGACCAATGCGCCTTCGGTCACAACGAGATAGCGCGCTTCGCTGCGTCGTTCCCGCGACGGCAGCAGCGTCCCGCGCAACGTCAATCCGCGGCGCACCATGACCGCACCAGTCGGCGCGTAGATATCGGTGCGCAGGATCCGCAGCACCGACCAGATGAACAACCACAGCAGCATCAGGAAGCCGGCACGCGTCAGCTGCAGAAGTAATCCCTGCATCTGGCGTCCCTTTCGGTCCTGCTGCCGCGAGCCTCACGTGCCCGGATCTAGCTACGTCACGATACTTGGACGGCGGTCGACGCGTGGTGAAGCTGAACGCTTCGCGACCTACGGGCTCAATGGATGTGGACGACGATCTCCGAGTGTCCCAGCCGGATCACATCGCCGTCGGCCAACTGCCATTCCTGCACGGGCGCGTTGTTGACGGTGGTGCCGTTGGTGGAGTTCAGGTCGGACAGCAGCGCGACCTGGCCATCCCACCGAATCTCCAAGTGGCGGCGCGACACACCGGTGTCCGGCAGCCGGAACTGCGCGTCCTGGCCGCGGCCGATGACGTTGGCGCCCTCACGCAACTGGTAGGTACGCCCGCTGCCGTCGTCGAGCTGCAGGGTGACGGCGGAGCCGGACGAGGAGTAGCCGCCCTGCCCGTAGGCCGCCGAGCCGCCGCCGCGGGCTGGCCGTAGTCGTAGTCGCGGCCGGCGGGCTCGGCGTATCCGCCGGCGGGCGGCGGAGCGTAGCTCTGGCCGGGAGCCTCACCGTAGTGGCCGTAGTCGGGCTGCTGCCGTAGTCCTGGCGGCCGTATCCCTGCCCGCCGCCGTAACCCTGGTCGTAGCCAGCCTGGTCGGGGTAACCGCCGCGTTGGTCGGGTGCGCCGTAGCCGCCCTCTTCGTGGCGGCCGGGTCCCCGGCCGTACTCGCCGTAGCCCTGTCCGCCGGGCTGGCCGTAGCCGCCCTGTCGGTAGCCGGGGTCGTAGCCTGGGCCGCCGCCGCGCTGGTCGGGGTAGCCGCCGCGGGTCGTGGCCGCCCTGCTCGGGGTAGCCGCCGCCGGGCTGGGCGGGGTAGCCGCGCTGGTCGTAGCCGCCGTGCTCGGGGTAGCCGCCCTGCTCGGGGTGGCCGCCGTGCGGTTCTGGGGCCGGGTAGCCGCCGCGCGGGTCGTAGCCGCCCTGCTCGGGGTAGCCGCCGCCGCGCTGGTCGTAGCCGCGCTGGTCGTAGCCGCCCTGCTCGTAACCGCCCTGCTCGGGGTAGCTACCGCGCTGCTCGGGGTAGCCGCCCGGTTCCGGCGGGTACGGACCCCGCGGCTCTGGCGCAGCGTGCGGATCGTCCTGCGGGTGCGCGTAGCGGTCGTCGTAAGACGTCATCGCCGGGCCGCCCCTGCCCGGGGCCGCCGCGGTAGCTCGAATTCTCGGTCATCGCTGGTACTCCTGGTTCTGCGCTGAACGCATGGTCTGATTGTGGCGGGGCGAGCTCGCCGGCTGGCCGCCGGGGCTCGACATCGGGGTTGACAGCACCGCGGGTGCGGAACTGGCCGGTGTGCAGGTTCGCTGACTGCTCGAACCGGACGACCACGTCACCATATGTTTGCCACCCCTGTTCGCCGATGTATCCCGCCAAATGCTTAGCGAAAGCGTCCGAAGTGAGGTCCGGGTCGGCGCCCACTTTCTGGTAGTCGTGCATACCGAGGGTAATGATGTATTCGTTGGGAGCCAAAAAGCGATTGCCGGTGACCGGGCGAATTCCCTCGCCGGCCTCTCGGCGCAGCATCGCTTCAAGCTCCTGAGCGACGATCGGTCCGCCGAACATCCGGGCGAACGCATCGCCGACCGACACTTCGAGTTTGCGCTCGATGCGTTGAACTAGCCCCTTCTGGCTGCCCATGTTCAAACGCTCAGTCCTTCGGTTTCCCAGCTGCACGGCGGACGGTCCTCCGGCGTGTCGCATCACGCGTGTCGTATCCCCGAATGCTATCGGCCCAGCACAGCGCAGCGGCACCTACAGAACTCTGAGAATCGTCGCCGATTCCTATTCGGCGGGACGGTTCAGGCCGGTGTCCG
The DNA here is from genome assembly GCA_963741555.1 of uncultured Actinomycetota bacterium. Taxonomy (GTDB): domain Bacteria; phylum Actinomycetota; class Actinomycetes; order Mycobacteriales; family Mycobacteriaceae; genus Mycobacterium. Next base: position 96,224 of record CAVUIH010000005.1, read on the forward strand.
CAGCGGGTTGGGGAAGCCCGCTATGACAGTGATAGGCTCCACCGGTTGTTTAGGGCGAGTGGCGGAATGGCAGACGCGCTGGCTTCAGGTGCCAGTGTCCTTCGGGACGTGGGGGTTCAAGTCCCCCTTCGCCCACCAATGTGATGCAGTTCTACGAACTCATGGGTTGCATAAGAGTCACGAACTTGTCAAAGAGGCCAGGCGAGCCGTCGGGGTTGATCTGCGGGGCTGGTGTTAGGTCCGTGCAAAATGGCGCGGTTTCTGCGAATCACGGTGTGAAGGCTACCGGCCGACCCCGTCGATGAGTTATGTACCACTTGGGCGACTGCCCCGGCCTCTCGTGGGGCGGCTCGAACCGTCAACTGGACCAACCGCTAGACGAACGAAAAATGAACTGCTGCCAGAAGCCTGCAGCGTGAGTGACAGAATCGTCAATAGTCTTGGCGGCATGTCCTCCGGTTGCCGGAGAATCCTCGCCGCATTGCTCTTGCTGCCAGCCGTAGTGTTCCTCGCATCGTGCGGACTGTTTCACCGCGCCCCCGCACCGGCTGGGATGGGGCAAGAGGTCGTTGACGGAAATTTCGCGTTCGTCGTCAACGACGTCAGCACCTCTCCCACGTTCGGCCCCGCCCGTGCCCGAGGTGTCTGGTTGATCGTGTCAGTCGCAGTCAGGAATGTCGGCATGGGCCCGCGGCCTTTCGAGATGGCCGCTCAGTCGCTGAAGGAAAGCGATGGGCGTGGGCATTCGGCAACCTTCATGGAACCGTCGTCAGTCAATAACATTGACCCGGGGCTTCAAGTGAGCCTAAGACTGGCATTCGACGTGCCTCCCGGCGTGCACCCCACCCGGATCTTGCTGCGCGAGTCGGTATCCTCGCCTGGAGCACGGGTCAGTCTGGCGCGGTTGCCATCCTCGACTCCAAGCGGCTAGCAGAGGCTGGTCGCGCAAGTCCGTAAGGGCCGTTGGGCATCGGCGTCGGTGCCGCGCCTCAGAGGAAAGACCCAGCACATGTGGGGTAATTTCACAGCGTGTGCATCGCTGCTGCCCAGGTCTGGTTTTGTACGCTTTCTGCACGATGGACGGGCGCTGTAGTGCAAGGGCTCGGCGGCGAGAACACGCCGCGGCCGTCGTTTGTGCGTTGACCTTGTTTCTCGCGCTGGTCGCCGGGTCCGCGTTGCGCCCGCACCACACGGCGAACAACCTTCCTGAGCCGGCCGCCTGGGCCCATACCGTCAGGGACGTGCAGCCCGATCACAGCTACTCGCACCCGCTCAGCGCTGCACCAGCGTTGGAGTATCTGAAATCCGACGGCCGGGCTCATCCGGCCCCGAATTTACGGAAGCCGTTTCGCTACGTGTGGATGACGCACGACTTACCGTCGAACTGGGATCCGCTGTCGCCACAGACCGACTGGTCGGTCTTGCCGAAAACCTTCGCCGCAGCACAATTTCAGCCGCGCGGCGCCCCGTGGAGTGCCTCGACGGCAGATGCCGTCAACCGACATACGTCATCCCTGTTCTGCATCATTCGCTGCTGAGGTCGGCCGAACGGCTTTCGTGCCGTTGGGCTCGGACCTGTGCGCCTTAAGGCAGAACAACTCTCCTTAACGCTACGGACTCGATACCCGAAGGCAGTCACCGACACTCGTGCGCGTGCGTAATCGCACGCATGCATCACGGGCGCTTCCGGTACGGCCAGACGACACGAAACCCGGTGCACCGGACCAATTTTCCGTGCTGACTCACGGACTGGGTCATGGCTGTGCGCACAAGTTCGTCTGCCTTATCCGTCAAAACCAGAAGCGAGATCCCTGTGAATAACTCTGCGCAAGAACCACGCCCCGAAGTAACCGATCAACTTGACAACCTTGTTAATGGCGCCTGCAGCAGTAGCGCATTTGGGAGTAGTGATCCGGCGGCCTTCCGCTTGCCAAGGCTGGAATTCACCGCGCTACCGATGGTGGCGGACCGTGGCGCCGGTTGGAAGATGCTGCGAGACGCGGGCCCGGTTGTGTTCATGAACGGCGCTTACTACTTGACGCGCCGCGAGGATGTGCTGGCCGCATTGTGCAGCCCGAATCTCTTTTCGGCGCATTTGGCGTTGCAGCCGCCCGGCAGCCCAGTGCCCGTGCTTCCGTCGGCCTTCGACCCGCCCGAGCACACTCGTTATCGCAAGATCCTCCAGCCGTATTTCAGCCCGCAGGCGTTGATGCAATCCAGACCCATCATGGAGAGGTACGCCGCGGATATCATCACAAGCCTGGCGGCTCGTGGCGAGTGTGATGCGATGGCGGACCTCGCACGGTTCTATCCGTTCGGCGTCTTCATGGAGTTGTACGGACTGCCCCCGAAAGACCGCGATGACGTGATCGCCTGGAAAGATGCTGCGGCGGATGGCAAGGCCGAGGGATATGAGCTGTTGTCGTATTTCGCCAAGGCCATCGAGGAACGCAGACGGAGACCGGGCTCGGACATGTTGTCGCAAATCATGACCGGTCCGGGTGCGCTGACGGATCTTGAATTGCTCGGCATGTGCCATCTGATCGTGTTGTCCGGTCTCGACACAGTGGCCGCGGCGATCGGCTTCTCCTTGCTCGAGTTGGCGCGAAGACCGCAGCTCCGAAAATATCTGCGCGAGAGCCCCAGCCAGATCCGCGCGTTCATCGAAGAGATCGTGCGACTCGAGCCGGCGGCACCGATGGCGGCCCGAGTCACCACCGATTTCGCCAAAATCGGCGGCATGACACTTCCGCCCGGTACGCCGGTGCGGTTGTGTACCGCTGCGATCAATCGCGACGGCCGCGATGAGATATCCACCGACAAGCTGGTCATGGACGGAAAGATACACCGCCACTGGGGCTTTGGTGGCGGTCCGCACCGCTGCATCGGCTCGAATCTGGCTCGGATACAGCTGAGCGCGGTCCTCACCGAATGGCTCAAACAGATCCCTGATTTTGAGCTGCCACCCGACTATGTTCCCGCGGTCAAGTTTCCGTGCACGTATTTCGCGCTCACGACGCTTCCGCTGAGCTGGACCGGCCTGACAGCAGCTCAACACTAGATCCGCTGCCGTGCAGAAGCTCAGACGCCAAAGAACCACTTTCGGGACGGCGTTGTCGTTGCGGGGCGCGCGTCAGATAAGCCGTCGTACGACGCGCCGAGCAGTATCGCGGACCGGATTGTGTTGCAGCACAACTGATTTCAGCTGGTGCTGTAAGCCCAGTAGTCATACGTGCCGCCGGGCACCGGGCACAGCTCGTGGTATGCGGCCAGCACGAACTGCCCCGCTTGTTCGCTGGTCAGTTGTGGATGGTCTTGCACCAGGCCTGCGGCTACCTGAGTACCCGGCATCTGCCGAACCCACAGTCTCCTGCACACCTGATAGCCGTCTTCCAGCATCGCCGGATCCGTTCCGGTGATGCCCGCCGCCCGTGCGGCGGCCAGGAAGTCCGGGACGGCGCGAGGTGGCGGTAGTGGGCTGGCGCCGGCCGGCGCCGCCAGGCCTACGGAGATGACGGCTCCAACGGCACCGACGAGAACTTTCCCAATCACAATAACCTCCGGTTCACTCACTGGTTATCTTAAAGACGTCCATTGTTTACCTGGTCTGCACGAGCGGCGGCGTGAACCAACGGATCGGCTCGCGGGGGTGCTGTCGCGGCCAGAGCTGAGTTGTGTCGGCAAGGATCGACGTTCGACTAGGGAAACTGAACGAATGCACTGCATGTGTGCTCCGCCTCGATGCTGTTATGGGCGTTGACAATCCGAGGTGGTCACGCCGCGCCACAGAGGTAGCTGGTACCGCGACGTCGGATCACCTCGTTTGATCGTCCGCTTCTCAGCGGCGCTCCGGTAGAGGGCTATCTGTTGTGGCATCAACCGATTTGGGTGTGACACCACCGTCGCCAGGCCGCAGGACCCTTCTCAAGCGTCCGGCCGGCACTCCGTTATCTGTCGTGACGTCAATCGGTTTGGGTGTGACACCAACTGCAACAGGTCTGAGGCAGGCACTTAACTCCCAGCAAGCCGCAAGCTAGATATGCTTTTATGGAGTGATTATGGTGCTCAGCGCTCACATGCCCGACCTCGACTCGTTGGAGGTCTTCGTTGCGATCGCGCAGACGGGTAGCCTGGGCGGCGCTGCTCGCGAATTGGGCCTGACCCAGCAGGCCGTTTCTAGAAGGTTGGCTGTATTGGAAGCTAAAACCGGTGTGACACTGGCTATTCGAACTACACGCGGATCGCAGATCACTCCGGCAGGTACATCTCTGGCCGAGTGGGCTTCATACCTGCTCGAGGTAGCCCATGACATCGACACAGCGCTTGGCTCGTTGCGAAATGAAGGCACTCAGCGGCTCACGGTGGTGGCCAGCCCGACGATAGTTGAGTACCTAATGCCTTACTGGCTGTTGTCGTTGCGTTCGGCGGCATCCCGGCGCAACGAAACGGTGCCAAGAATCGATCTGGCCGCAGCTAACAGCGCGCAAGCGACGGCGTTGGTGCGTGACGGTGCCGTCGATCTCGGCTTTGTGGAGACTCCAGAACCACCGGGAGGCTTAAGCCACTGCGTAGTGAGCACTGACGAGTTGGTCGTCGTCGTGTCCCCAAATCACGAGTGGACGCGGCATTCGCGCACCGTCAGCGCGCTGGAATTGGCACGAACACCACTGGTGTGTCGGGAACCCCGGGCAGGTATCCGTGATTCGCTCGCTGTGGCGTTGCGTCGGGCGTTGGGCGTGGAGGTGCAACAAGCGCCGCCCGTCCTCGAGTTACCGTCCGCGGGCGCTGTGCGCGCTGCCGTCATTGCGGGCGCCGGGCCCGCCGCGATGAGTCGGCTGTCGGTAGCAGACGATCTGGCAGCCGGCCGACTACGGGAAATCGCCGTCTCCGAGATCGATTTACACCGCGATCTTCGGGCTATCTGGCTCGGCGGAAGCACCCAACCTACCGGCGCGATCAAGAGTCTGCTGACCCATATCGGTCGCTGCACAAGGGAGTTCAACGGTAACGGGAGCCGAAGGCAGTCGAGCAGCGGACCGCAGAGGGGTTCGTAGAGCCCGTACTCCTGCGTTGGGACGGTTGGCCGGCAGATTGTGTTCGATGGCTGGACGGCTGGAGTTGCGTGAGGAGGGAAACAGAAGTGCTTGATTTCGGAGCGCTTCCGCAGGAGTTGAGCGCGAGCCGAATGTAATCGGGCCCTGGCGCAGGGTCGATGATGGCCGCCGTTTCGGCGTGGCAGGCAGTGGCAGGCCAACTAGATTCGGCCGCGCGGCTGCGGGTGCCGCCTTTGAGAGCGCTTATGCCGCGACGGTGCCGCCCGCAATTGTCACAAGCCAACCGCGCTAGATACGCGGCACTGGTCGCGTCCAACATCGTCGACGGTCGCATCAGTGAGAGGAAGCGCCTCTCAGCGGTGCGTGAATCACTCCTAGTCATCGGGAAGGCCGGCGCGCGAGGATCGTTGCATCGGTCAGCTCTCGAGAAAGGACCTTGCCATGACGTCAGCGTTGGCCGATCTAGGCCTGACCATCCCTGTGATCGCCGCGCCGATGTCCGGCGGCCCGAGCACGCCCGCGATGGTGATAGCCGCACAGCGCGCCGGCGGGTTGGGCTTCCTGGCCACCGGCTATAAAACACCCGAGGCCGTCAATGCCGACTTGCGAGCTGTGCGCGAGGCGGAAGTACCGTTCGGTGTCAACGTCTTCGCACCAAACCCGGTGCCGATCTCAGCGGCCCGGTATCACGACTACGCGTGTGTCATGCAACGCGAAGCCGAGCGCTTCGGTGTCACCTTGCCGACCGAGCCGATCGATAGCGATGACGACTTCGCCGCCAAGATCGACCTGCTGCGCACCGATCCCGTCCCGATCGTGAGCTTCACCTTCGGCATCCCGGGCCGGGATGTCATCCGCGGTCTCCAACGTGCGGGCACGACGGTGGTGCAGACCGTGACGTCGCGTCAGGAGGCTGAGGCTGCTGCCACGGCGGGGGTGGATGCCCTTGCCGTGCAAGCCCATGTCGCAGGCGGACATTCCGCAACTCTGACCCCCGATCACCCTCCGGCAGCCGTGCCGATCGAGGAGTTGGTGGCAGCGATCACGGCCGCGGTCGGCCTGCCGGTGATCGCCGCCGGTGGTCTTGGGACCGCTGCCGACGTGGCCGGCGTGCTGCAGGCGGGCGCAGCGATGGCCGCGGTCGGAACTGTGCTGCTGCTGACCGACGAGAGTGGCGCGTCCGCGACACATCAAGCAGCGCTGGAGGATCCAGCCCGCACCGACACGGTCATCACCCGGGCCTTTAGTGGCCGGCCCGCGCGGGGACTGCGCAACCGCTTCACCGACACCTACGAGACGTGCGCGCCGCTGGGCTATCCCGCCATCCACTACCTGACCAGCCCGATGCGCAAGGCCGCCGCGCAGGCGGGTGAGCCAGAGTTGGTGCATCTGTGGGCCGGTACCGGGTACCGACATGCCCGCCGCGAATCCACGGCGCAGATCCTGGCCCGGTTGGCGCCGTAGTGCTAGCAGTGGCTGCTGTCGCGCGGACCGCCGCCTCGATAGGGATCATCGGCGGGCAGCCATACCGCGGCATCGTGGACGCCGAGATCCCCTATGTCGCAAGTGAGTACGTCGATGACGGCTCGCACCGTCGCCCTGTCCTCGTCGCGTCGCCACACCAATGACCAGGTCCACAGCGGAGTCGGGGCAACGATGGGTCGGCGCGCCAGATCACGCGGCTGCGCGGCGTCCTGTCCCTTGGGGTTGTTGAGCACGGGCCGCGCCAACCGGCGGATGTGTTCGTAGAACACCGGGCCCGTGACGCCGCCGTCGTCGGTGCGCATCAGGCGGGCCCCGGTGTCGGCGGCGAACTGCTCCGCGTACCGGTTCCATGACGACCAACTGGACGCATCGGCGTCGGTCAGGACCACCACATCCTTGGCCGGTACCGCACTGTCATCGGCGCCGGGGCTTAGTGCATAGAGCCGGTCGACGCCCAGGAGGCGGGCGTCGAGTCGCAGCTCTTCCAGGGCGGTGCTCGGCACCCAACAGATCGCCAGGTCCAAGCCGCCGTCGGCGACTCGCGCGGCCTGCGCGTGCGACGGCATCACCCAGGTGTCCATCCGCAGCTGGGCCACGCCTGCGGCCCGCTCCGCCCAGTCGGTCGGGCACCACTGCACATAGCCGATCCGCACCGGCTCGGTCGCCGCTAAATCTGCAGCACGAGAACGTAATTCGTCTGCGCGGCGTATCAGCGCCCGAGCTTCGGGCAGCAGCGCCGCACCGGCTGTAGTCAACGCCACCGATCGGCGGTCGCGTTCGAAAAGGCTGACGTTGAGGTCTCTCTCCAGCGCCTTGATCTGCTGAGACAGCGATGGTCCGGCGATATGCAGGCGCTTGGCGGCCCGGGCGAAGTTCAGTTCGTCCGCGACTACGACGAAATACCGCAGCTGCCGCAATTCCACCGCAGTGAGCCTAGTAGGCGCAGCCTCTCAGCAGGGTGCAAACCCCTTGTAGTGATCGGGAGTTGCGAGGTCTGGCGAGCTGTTGCAGCCGGTAAGCGATCGTCGACAACGTCGAAAGGACCTCAGATCATGACAAACTCACCGCACGTAGCAGTCATCACCGGCGCCTCGCAGGGCATCGGCGCGGGTTTGGTTGTGGGTTACCGAAAACTGGGCTACGCCGTCGTCGCGAATTCGCGCACCATCACCGCCAGCGACGACCCGATGGTGCTGACAGTCGACGGCGACATCTCCCAACCCGGCGTCGGGCAGCACGTCATCGACGCTGCGCTGCAACACTTCGGCAGGGTCGATACCGTCGTCAACAATGCCGGCATCTTCGTCGCCAAGCCGTTCACCGACTACACCGACGCTGACTACGACGCCATCACGGGCGTCAACCTGCGCGGTTTCTTCGAGCTCACCCGCGCCGGCGTGGCCGCGATCGAATCCCGCGACGGAGGCGGTCATGTGCTGGTGATCTCCACCAGCTTGGTTGACCACGCCAACTCCAAGGTGCCGTCGGCGCTGGCCTCGTTGACCAAAGGCGGCCTCAACGCTGTCACGAAGTCACTGGCCATTGAATATGCGGCGCGCGGGATCCGTTCCAATGCAATCGCATTGGGTGTCATCCGGACGCCGATGCATGCCCCGTCCACCCATGAATTTCTCGCCGACCTGCATCCGCTCAGGCGGATGGGCGACGTCGAGGATGTTGTCGGCGCGGCTCTTTATCTGGAACAGGCGAGTTTTGTCACCGGAGAGATCATGCATGTCGACGGCGGACAAAGTGCGGGGGCCTGATGAGTCAGCTCGCCAGCCCGAACAATCTGTACCCCAACCTAATCCGAGCATACAAGGCGTCATGAAAGGTAGCCGACCATGCCATTGCTGAACTTCACCATCCTGCGCGGCCGCACCACGGACGAGATCCGTCAACTGCTCGATAGCGCACACGAGGCCGTCGTGGAAGCATTCGACGTCCCGGACCGCGACCGGTACCAGATCGTCGACGTGCGCGATCCGGGCCACGTGGTCGCGCTGGACACCGGGCTGCAAATCGAGCGATCCGACCAGTTGGTCATCATCCAGGTCACCAGCCGCGCACGCACCACTGCCCAGAAGCAGCGGCTCTACCAGTTGCTCGCCGAGAATCTGCATCGTGACTGTGGTCTGGACCCCGCAGACCTGATCGTGTCGATCACCGAAAACGACGACGCGGACTGGTCCTTCGGTCAAGGACGCGCCCAGTTCCTGACCGGCGAACTGTCTTGATCGCCACACCCGCAAAGGAGGTTTGATGGTCACCACCAGGCTCACAACAAGATTCGACCTCTCGGTGCCGATCGTCCTGGCGCCGATGGCTAGCGTCGCCGACGCACGCTTGGCCACCGCGGTCAGCCGCGCGGGCGGCCTCGGCATACTGGGGGTGGGTTACGGCGACGCCGAGTGGCTCAGCGCCCAATTCACCCAGGCGGGCGGCGCCCGCATCGGGGTCGGCTTCATCACCTGGAAATTGGCCGAACGACCCGAACTTCTGGATCTGGTGCTGGCGCGCGACGCCGCCGCCGCCGCCGTAATGCTGTCGTTTGGAGATCCCAGCCCGTTCGCGTGACCGGATCCACGCTGCGAAAACGCCACTCTTCGTTCAGGTTAACGACCTGGAAGAAGCGCGTCGGGCGATCGACAACGGTGCCCAAGTGCTGGTGGCCCAAGGTGGCGAGGCAGGCGGGCACGGCAGGGGTGTCCGATCCACGTTCACCCTGGTGCCTGAGGTGGCCGATCTGGTTGCCGAGCGAGCGCCGGAGACGCTGGTGCTGGCGGCCGGCGGCGTGGCGGACGGACGTGGCCTCGCGGCAGCGCTCTCGTTGGGCGCCGACGGTGCCGTCGTGGGCTCACGGCTGTGGGCGGCGCAGGAATCACCGGTCACCTCGGCGGCGCGCGATCGCGCGCTGGCCGCTCACTCTGACGACACCGTGCGTTCGAGCGTGTTCGACGTCGTGCGCGGCCATCCCTGGCCGCAGGGCTACGGTGGCCGCGTGTTGCGGAACAACTTCGTCCGCCGCTGGCACGGAAACGAGGACGCGCTGCGCGCAAATCTTCCTGAGGCTCAATCTGATTACCGCGCAGCCGTCGCGGAGGCCGACTTCGACACCGCGGACATCCACATAGGCGAAGGCATCGGCATCATCCATGACAACCTCACCACGGCGGCGGTGCTGGAGCGGATGGAGCGCGAAGCGAACGCGGTTCTCAACATGCTGGCGCGGTCATCCACTCAGAAGTGGTCGCTGGTTCGATCGGCACGGAGTCGGTGACCGATGTGTATCTCCGCCGTGACCGCGCTGCGATGGTGATCGACAACGCTGAGCACCATGACGGTCCTGGCGGGAGTCGCCGCTCTGCTGATGGCAGCTGGGATGGGCTACTACATGGGGCGTCGCCAGGCCGTGGCTGCGCCAACCTGGAAGCAGCGAACGAGCCGTATCGCGCTCGGCAAGCTGACGATCGATCTCCTGCTGGCGCTGGCCGCCCGCCGCGTCCGGCGCAGCACGATGGCTATGGTCGCGTCGAGCCTCGTTGCGCGGGTGCGCACCTACTGAACGGACCAGATGGCTGCATTACCCGGCAAAGTCGCAATAGTGACCGGTGCCTCGTCAGGCCTGGGCGCTGAAACGGCCAAACTGTTTTCCCGCGAGGGCGCAACGGTTTTCGGTATCGGCCGCGATGACCGACGGCTGGCCGAGGTGTTCGCCGACGTGGACGGCGGCGCGTACGCGTCGGTCGACGTCGCGTCCCCGCAAGCCTGCCGGGATGCGGTCGAACAGTGCGTCGCGCGAGTTCGGCGGTCTGGACGTCCTGGTCAACGTCGCAGGGCGGCACCAGATGCGCCGCACCGAGTCGATGACGGACGACGACTGGGCTCAAGACCTTGCGGTCAACCTGAACGGACCGTTCTTCCTGATCCGCGCCGCGCTGCCGCATCTGCTGGCGCGTGGCGGCAACATCGTCAACGTCAGCTCGATCGCCGGCGTCGAAGGCCAGGCGTACTCGGCCGGCTACTGCGCGGCCAAGCATGGGCTCGTCGGCCTCACGCGTGCGCTGGCGGTGGAATACACCGCGGATCGATTGCGGGTCAACGCCGTATGCCCGGGCGGCATGCTGACCCCGCAGATCGAGCAGTTCAGTCCCCCGGACAATCCGAACTACGACCTGATCCTGCGCACGGCCTCGCCTCGCGGCATGATGCAGCCCCTCGACGTGGCCCAGGTGATCGCGTTTCTGGCCAGCGACGCCGCGGCAGCGGTGCACGGCGCGGTCTACCGCGTCGACAACGGCAAGGGCGCCGGGTAGGGCCGGTGGTATCACTTTGGTATCATCATTTGTCATGGGAATGACGCTGCGGCCTAGCGACGAGCAGGCAGAGGCGCTGCGCCGGCAAGCCGCCGATGAGGGCCGGTCGATGCAGGCAGTCGCGCTGTCAGCCATCGATGAGTACATTGCCCGCCGCGCGCACACCGCCAAAGTTGCCGACGCGCTGCAGCGCGTCGTGCGTGAAGAGGCCCGGGTTCTGGAGCGCCTCAAGGACGCATGATCGAGTACCTCGATCTCGACGACCTGCTCGAGATCGCCCGTGCGGCCGTCGGTGACGACGTCGCGGTCAGGGACTACGGTCTGCTGGAATCAGCTTTGGCGAGGGCCCCGGGCGTCAGTCTTCGGACAAGACGCCTACCCAGATCTGCATCTCAAGGCCGCCGCGCTGCTGCACTCCCTGGCCCGCAATCACGCCCTGACAGACGGAGACAAGCGACTCGCGTGGACGGCCTGCCGAACCTTCTTGGCCATCAACGATTACTGGGTCAGCGCGCCAGAAGACGACCGGTTCAACTTCGTCATTTACGTCGCCACCGGCGAACTGCCTGAGCTCGACAGAATTGCCGAGCAACTACGCACGTGGAGCCACCGGGAAGGCTGAGTCCGTCGCACACGTTGCGACAGAAACGACAACACGGAGGGAGACGCGGGTGAAGGTCCGCTTCGGAATCAGCCTCGGCTTTAACTCACCGCCGGGCGAGCTTGCCGGCATCGTCGACCACTTGGAGAACAGCGGCGTCGACTCGCTGTGGTTCTCCGAACTCGTCTACTCCCCCGCGGTCGATCCCGTCGTCGGCATGGCGTACGCGCTGGCCCGCACCGAGCACCTCAAAGTCGGCACATCGGTCGCGGTGCTGCCGGGCCGGCATCCGGTGTTGGTGGCCAAGCAGCTGGCGTCGCTGGCCGCGCTCGCACCCAAGCGAGTTCTGCCGGTCTTCGGGCTGCGCTCGGCGATTCCGGCCGAGCGCGAAGTCTTCACCGTTCCCGACGGGGAACGCGCGGCGGTATTCGACGAGTCGCTGCGGGTGCTGCGTGCGGCGTTGGTCGACGAGTCGGCGAGCTACAACGGCCGCTATTTCACGGTGACCGCCGCTGCGGTGATGCCGAGACCCACTCCCCCGCTGGACATCTGGCTGGGCGGCTCGGCCCCGGCGGCATTTCGCCGGATCGGCACACTGGCCGACGGCTGGCTGGGCAGCTTCCTGACGCCGACAGAGGCAGGCGCGGGCCGTCAAGCAATCGAGAGGGCGGCCGAAGAGGCCCGCCGGGCAATAGAACCCGATCATTTCGGCATCTCGTTGGCGGTCGCCGACGGCGAGCTGCCCGATGAGTTGGCGGCGGCAGTTCGCAAACGTCGTCCGGACGTCGATCCCGAGGAGCTAATCGCCGCCGGCTGGGACCAGCTGCACCGGCAGCTCGACGGCTACCTGGACGCCGGCTTGACGAAATTCGTTATCCGGCAGGCTAGTACAGCGCCGGTCGACGAGTTCATCGACCGGTTCGTCGCCGAATTGAGCGGTCGGCAGAACTAGAGCGTGTCGACCCACCGCAAGATGTCCGGTCTGACCGGATCGGTGATGTCACTGAACTCAGGGTGCTTCTTGATAAACGCGGCCACCATCGGGCAGGTTGCGACGACGCGCTTTCCGTCGGCGCGGGTGGCCTGCAAGGCCTCGTTGATGAGAATGGTGGCGAGGCCACGTCCGCCGAGCGTTGGTCGACCTCGGTGTGATAGAACACCCGCTGCTCGCTGCGATCCGCGACGGCGGCGAGGCCGACGGTTTCACCGTCGACGGCGATGGTGTACTTGCCGTCCGCGGCGCGGACAGTGGTCTCGGCGCCGGTCTTGTCGGTAGTCATGTGCGCCACTCCTCAACGCCGGTTTCACCGGCGTCATCGTCGTCGCCGTGCGTCATTTCCGCGGCGGCCGTAGCAGTTGCATCGCGACCCGCATCAGCGGCTCGGGAACGCGGTCCTTGGCGGCCAACGCCGCGTCGGCGACGCGGCCCCGCGCAAGGGTGCCGCGGCCGAACACCCGATTCAGCGGGCCACCGGACGGTTCGAGTTCGACGTGCAACGGAGGCGCGCCCTCGTTGGCCCCGAGCGCGGAGGAGATGACGATCCGCTGGATTTCGCTGGTGCCCTCGAAGATGGTGTACAGCTTGGCATCTCGATACCACTTCTCAACTGGGTGATCGTTGATGTAGCCCCAGCCGCCCAGCGTCTGGATGGCTCGCTCGGTGGCCCGGACCGCGACCTCGCTGGCGGCCATCTTCGACATCGAACCTTCGCCACGCTCGAATGCGATGCCCTGGGCGGCCATCCACGACGCCCGCCAGGTCAACAGCCGCGCCGCGTCGATCTGGGTGGCGATTTCGGCGAGCGGAAATGCGATGCCCTGGTTGTCGATGATCGGGCCGCCGAACGCTTCCCGCTGGGTGGCGTAGGTGGTGGCGTATTCCAGTGCAGCGCGCGCGATGCCGATAGCCTGGGCTGCGACCATCGGCCGGGTCTGCTCGAAAGTTCCCAATGTCGCTGAGCCGGAACGTTTTCCACCGGCTACGACTTCGCGGGCCTTGGCGAGCTTGTGCTCCAGCTTTTCCTCGCCGCCCAATAAGTTCTCGGCCGGAACCCGGACCCCGTTGAATTTCAGCTCGGCGGTGTGCGAGGCCCGGCAGCCGAGCTTGTCGAGTTTGCGTACCAGCTCCAGGCCCGGCGCCCCGCCCGGGACGATGAACAGCGCCTGCCCGCGGTGGCCGAGCTCCTCGTCGACGACGGCGTTGACGACGTGCACGTCGGCGATCCCGCCGTTGCCGATCCACATCTTGTGGCCGTCGATGATCCAGTCGCTGCCGTCGCGGCGGGCCGTGGTTCGCAAGTTGCGGACGTCGCTGCCGCCTTCCGGCTCGGAGATGGCCAACGCCGCGAGCTTGAGGTCGCCCGGTGTGCCGAAGCATTGCGGGGCCCACTCCAGCATCTGCTCGGGCGACGCGGCCTGGCCGATCGCGGACAGCGCCAGCGCCGGCATCACGATGGCCAAACCGATTCCGGCGCAGCCCCAGAACAGCTCTTCCATGAACAACGGCAACGACAGGCCGGTCGGATCGCCGATCAGGTCGCGGTAGAACAGCGGACTGTAAAAGCCGCGCTGGGCAGCCTCCTCGAGCACCGGCCACGGGAACACTTGCTGCTGGTCGTAGTCCAAAGCCACTGGCCGGATGACCGACTCGGCGAACTCGTGCGCCCGCCGGGCCAGATCATGCTGTGCCGCCGTCGGCGTCAGGTCGAACGTCATGTGCGCTACTCCTCGAGGACGGCCGCGCCGGCAGCGTCGTCGGCGCGGCTCACGGCCCCTATCGGTTGGCGTTGTTATTACCCCGTGCCCGCCGGTTCAATCCCACCGCGCGTCAGGCGGCGGAGCGCGGTCCGATCCGCTGAATCGGTAGATGGAACACCGTGGCGGTCACCGCGGCGGCGTCCCCCTCGCGTCGCGCCAGGAGAGCGGCGTTGTCCGCAAGCTGGCGGGGGCTGATCTCTCCCGCGGCGATCCGGCGCAACGTCTCGTGGGCGGCGGCCAACTGTTCCCGCTTGCGATACTGACCGCCGGGCAGCTTGATGCCCGCCCAGACCCCGTACTCCTCGCGGTTCTCCACCGCGTATCGCGCGCACAGTCGCTGCTGCGCCAGTGGGCAACGCCGCAGGCACTGCAGCCGTGCCTCGGTGGCCGACTGTTCGTATGCGCGTGCCTTGGCGGCGCCGTCGCCACCGTCGTCGTCGGCGTAGCCGAACCACAACTCCGGGTTGACCGAGCACGGATGCCCCATGGTGCGCCTCCTCTGATCGAAACGTATGCGTAATCGTATACAGACGGCGGGCGGGTGCGCAAGAGAACCGATACAAAAACATATATACCCAAGATGGACAGATACGGCTGTGTAGTATCCGGATATGGCCGGAGCACTGCGGTGAGCCGTGAATCGGCCGGAGCGGTGATCCGAGAATTGCGGGAGTCACGGGACTGGTCTCTGGCCGACTTCGCCTCGGTGACCGGCGTCAGCATCATGGGCCTCAGCTACCTGGAGCGCGGTGCCCGCAAACCGCATAAAAGCACAGTTCAGAAGGTAGAAAACGGGCTCGGTCTGCCGCCGGGCACCTACTCACGGCTCGTGGTCGCCGCGGACGCGGCCGCCGAATTCGAACGCCTGACCGCGGCCCCTGCGCCCGAACCGCCGCCGCGCACCACCGGGCCGATCGTAGTGGACAGGCACACCGACACACTCGTCCTCGAGGGCTACGCCGAGGCCCAGCTGGACGCGCTCAACTCGGTGATAGGCCGTCTGCCTGCGGAGACATCAAACGAATATGAGACGTATATTCTGTCTGTGATCAGTCAGTGCGTGAAGGCCGAAATGCTGGCCGCCAACTCATGGCGGGTGGCCGTCAACGCCGACGCCGCGTCGGCACAGCGGATCATGCGCCATCTCCAGGCTCTGGAGGCGACTCGCGGCGCGCTCTTGGAGCGCATGTCGATGAGTTTGAGCGCTCGCTTCGATCAGGCATGCGCGCAATCGCCGCTGCCCGAACCCGTCATCGCGGCACTGCTCGGAGTGACGGCCGCGGAGATGTGGGACATCCGGAACAAGGGGGTCATTCCACCGGGAGCCCTGCCCCGCGTGCGGGCGTTCGCCGAACTCGTCGACCAGACCAACGGAGAAGAACAGTGAGCGGAAGCGACGTGGCGGCATTGGGCCGCGCCCACGCACTGTTCACCGGCATCACGGGAGACGTGGCGTTGAATGCGCCCTCGTCACGCTACGACGCGTTGCTGGAACGCTCTGCGATGCTGAATAATGCCGGCGGACAACGGCTTTACCAAGCGACGGTCGACCGCAGCCGGGAGGCTCTGCACTCGGCGGCAGCTACCGACGCCGCGGTCACCGCCACCATCGGCGATGCGCGGCGTGACCACGCCGTCGCGCATGCGCTGACCAGGAGCGTTCTCGACGAGGCCCGTGCCGACACGGCGGTCCCGGACACCCCGATCGCGCAGCGCGAAGCGATCCGCCGTCGAGTCGCGCGATTGCACGCGCAGCAGGCGCATGTGCTGGCGGCCCGCCGCAAAGCCCAACGGCATCGTTCACGGTGGCGTCCGGTGAGCTACCGCATGCTCGGTCCTGGGACGAGTCTTCGCGGACTGCGGTTGCCTCCGCCGGGCAGCCGCGCCGGCATCGCCGTGCGCGCCGCGCTGTCGCGGCTGGGGCGACCCTATGTGTGGGGCGCAACGGGACCGGACCAGTTCGACTGTTCGGGGCTCACCCAGTGGTCGTACGCGCGGGCGGGAATTCATCTGGACCGCACCACTTATCAGCAGATATACGACGGGGTCCCGGTTCCACGGTCGCAGGTCCGTCCCGGCGACCTGGTTTTCCCCACGGCAGGGCATGTGCAGTTGGCCATCGGCGGCAACCTCGTCGTCGAAGCGCCCCATTCCGGTGCGACGGTGCGAATCAGCCCGCTCGGTTCCGGTGTGCAGATCCGGCGTCCGTTGGGGTGACGGTGATGGTTGGCGAGCGCGAACCCGGTGAGTACGGTCAACCCATGGCGGGGCAGGGCGGGCTGTCGATCGATGCGATCGGGGATCGGCAGACGGCGCTGTCCACCCAGCACGCGGCGGCGGCCGACGCCGACCGCATCCTTGCCGACGCACTTGCCAGCGCGCATGCGGCGACGGTCGAAGGTCTCGCACGCCTCGACGCGATCGCGGCCGAGATCGACACCGCGGTAAGCAATCAGGCGGCTTTGGCTATCGACACCGCGGTGGGTGCGCGCGAGTTCCAGAAGTTTCTGGTCGCCAAGCAGCGCGAAATCCTGGCGGTGGTGGCGCAGGCCCACGAGCTCGACGGCGCGAAGAAGGCGGTGCTGGACGGGCTCGGTGAGCACTACGGCGTAGCGGCCGACTGACACGTCCGGCTGTACACACCAGTGAATTGTCGACCGCGAAGCACCTCGCTACTGTCCCGATCATGTTCGGGCAGCAGAGCGCTGGCGATGCCTGACGACGTGGTCGGCGCCGATCATCAGGAAGGCGATGCGGCCGACGCGATCAGGAACGCGGAACTCGCTCTGGCACATCAGAACTCGACGACAGCTCAGGTTGACCTGCAAGTGGTCACGGCGGTGCTCAACGCGCACCAGAAAGCCGCGGCCGGCAAGGACGTGTTGACCAGGCTGCAGCGCGACATCGAAGGAGCGGTGATCACGCGATCCGATCTGGACACCCCGGCCGGAGCGCGCGACTTCCAGCGCTTCCTGATCGGCAAGCTCAGGGACATCCGCGCCGTGGTCGCCGGCGCGAGCCTCGACGACACGTCGAATTCGGCATTGATGGCGGCGTGGGCGTCCCTGTACAACGCCGGTCAGCCCGCCGACTGCGACGTGCCGGACAAGAGCCCGCCACCCGCGGCCATACCGCAAACACCTTCCGCCGCAGCAGAACCCGAGCTGGAGCCCTATCTCGACGACGACTTCGGGATGCCGGTGGACGACCTGCCGTCCCAGGCCGCGCCGTCAGCCGCACCGGCTCTCGCGGAGACGCCGAGTCCGCCGGCATTCGGCGGGGGAGGGTTTCCTGCCGGCGCCACGATGCCGGGGTTGGGGTCGCCCGGGGGCTTCGCGCTGCCCGGGCCGTTGCCGGCCAACGAAGCGTCGCCCAACGACGACGCGCTAAAGGAATCGGACGAAACCGAGGACTCCTCCGGTGAGGACGGCCATGCGGACACCCAACCGGCGGCGCGGCCCGCACCCTCGGGCCCGACAACCGTGACGCTGCCCGACGGCGAAACGCTGACCGCAGCGAGCCCGCAGCTAGCTGCGGCGATCGAGGCCGCGGCCGCCGGAACGCCCATCGCGGAAGCCTTCCGGCACGAGGGGATCACCATCCCGCCACCGGGAACGGCGGTCCCCGACCCGGTGGATCCCGCGCAGCTCGCGCCCGGCGACATCGGGATGTTCACCGACCGCCATGCGCTGGCCCTCGGCGAAAGCAAGGCACTGCTCAACGGCCAGATCCAGCACATCTCCACCGTGACAGGGCCCGGCTTCCTAGGCTGGGAGCACCCTCCGGTGCCGGTCAGCGCACCGGGCAAGACCGACCCGCCGGCACCCACCAGGCCGGCGACTGCCGATCGAACCGAAACCGCATAGAAGACGTCCGGCACCCGCCGGCACAGTGATTAAGGAGACAGCGGATGGCAGACCGAATCCACGTGGTGCCCGCCCACCTGCGTGAAGCCGCCGGCCACCACCAGGAGACGTCGGAGTATCTGCGGACCTTGCCGTCGTCGCATCAGGCCATCCAACAAAGCCTGGATTCGCTGGGCCCGATCTTCGGCGAACTGCGCGAGGCAGGCCGCGCACTGCTGGAGCAACGCCGTCTCTGCTACGAGCAGCAGGCCGACCACCACGCGGAGATCGCCGGCGACCTGACAAAATCGGCCAGCATGTGGGAGCAGCACGAGTCGGAGGCAGCCCAGAAGATCGAGCGGATCTCTGACGACGGTCGATGACTGAGGCCGACCCCGCGTTCGACACCGTCCATCCGAGCGGGCACATACTGGTCCGCTCCTGCCGTGGCGGCTACATGCACAGCGTCACGCTGAGCGAGGCGGCGATGGAGACTGATGCGGAAAGCCTGACGGAGGGGATCCTGTTGACGGCGGATGTCTCCTACCTCAAGGCGGTGATGGAAGTGCGCGGCGAGATCGTGGCAGCTGGTTACACCCCGTCGGCCGAGGTTCCCACCGCCGAGGATCTGGACGTTGCGATCGAAAGACTTGTCGCGCACGAATTGCCTCGGCGAGACGACACCGAATAGCGCCGCCGTCGGATCTAGCGGATCCAGGTCTGGACCGCGTCTCGATCTGGGGCGATATCGGTGGGCGGCTCGACAGGGTTGGCGCCGAACAACTCTCGTGCCCGGCTCAGTAGCGCACGCACTTCATTCAGCTGCTGTTGCAGTCCCGAATCAGCCACACGCTCACGCTACTCAGACGGCGTAATTCGCACAATTCACCGCCCTGAATCGGCGTTGCGGGTGGACTTCACAGCAGAGTCGCCGAGCCGACGAGGACGGTAGGCTTGGCCAGTGGCGATCTTCGGTCGGAATACGGCGCGGCAGCGCCTCCGGAGAGCTGCCGAAGAATCGTTGAAGATTCCCGCGTTCAGCTCTCCCGTCGACTGCACCCCGTGGGTGACCGGCGGGCTGTGGCCTGCGGAATTGTCGACGGTGACCGCGGAAACCGCGCCACTTGTCAAATATCTGAAAACGGATTTACAGCGGATCGTCAATTCGGCGAACGAAGAACTCAAAGGTGTTCGTCGAGCCGGATTGCCAGATTCGACCCGGCAGGCAGAAGAAGCTCGCGTCATCAGCGCCGCGCGCGCTTTCGCTGTCAGGCGAGTCGAGTCGACAGTTCGACATCTCCACAGCATGAAGACGAAATTGCCGGCGCAACCCCGAGCCGTGAATGGCGCCGCTGACATCGAACAGACCCAGCGATTCAAAGTCGCTCCGCCGAAACCGGTGCCGGACGAACCCACGGAGACTTTCGAGGCGTCCGCGCCGACGCCGGAGTTCAGTCCCGTCGAGGAGCTTGTCAGCTGGGAGCGGGCAGCCCCGGAGCCGGAATCCCTCGCGCCGGAATCCTTGGAGACTGAGGCATTTCAGGCACCGAGCCCGTTCGATTCGGACAACACCCAGGTTCTCGAGGAACTGGCGAACCTGCTTCAGGAGATCTCGCCCACGCCGGCCCCTCCGGTCGAGCCGCCGCCCAGGCAGGAACCCGCAGAGCCCCCCGCCCCACCCTCGCCGGTGTCGATGTTCGAGCCGCCCGTCCCGCAGCCCGTTGCTGCGGCGCCGGCACCGCCGGTGCCATCGGAGTCGGAACGTGAACGGCTGGAACGGTTGCTCAAGTTCGTGGCGCGGCAGGAGCCCGGGTTGCGTTGGGCCGTCGGTCATCGTGCCGACGGCACCACGTTGCTGGTGACCGACCTCGCGCACGGCTGGATCCCGCCCGGCATCACGTTGCCCGCCGACGTTCACTTGCTGGAGCCGGCCCGCCGCAAGGGCACCGCGAAGGCGTTGCTCGGCGAGACCACGCTGGCGGCGACCTACGCACCCGGCGACCCGCTGGGCTGGGCCACCGACTACGACGTCACGGACACGTCATCGCAACCACGCGATCTGCCGGAGGTCGACGACCTGGGATGGGTGTTGAGCGAGGCGACACACTGGCGGGATGGGCTGCCGCGGTTGGTCAATACGCTGGCTAAGGCGGGTGCCGCGGGAACGGGCATCGTCGATGCTGAGATCGACATCTTGCGGGTCTATCTGGACACCTCGCGATACCAGCTGTTGGCGCAGTATCCCGACGTCGACGCCGGGCTACTGCTGAATTGCCTGCTGCTGGCCGCCACCGAAGGTATTGCCACCAAGGACCAGCTGAACGCGAATTATCATTTCGCGTGGTTTCAAATGCTCAGCGCGCCGCCTGCCAGTAGGTGGAAGGCCGGCGCATGACAAGCTGCGTTTCGTAAGCTCTCATCGATGAATTGACGCTGTTCGGAGGGGTCGAGATACTTTCATGATGCCGGGGCCGGGCAGTCGTGCGCAGCTGAGCGATAAGGATCTCGTCGAATCCGTTCTCCGTGAACTCAGCGAGGCCGCCGATAAGTGGGAAGCACTCGTCGGTCAGGCCGAGACGATCACCTACAGCGTCGATCTGGGCGACATTCACGCGGTGGCTAATTCCGACGGCCGCCTCGTCGAATTGGCGTTGCATCCGACCGTGATGGCCGGCTACACCCATGGCGAGTTGGCCGACCGGCTGAACCTCGCGGTGGCCGCGCTGCGTGCCGAAGCCGAGGCCGAGAACCGGGCACGTTACGGCGGGGCCCTGCAGTGATGTGGGGTCGGTTGCCGCGCAACATATTTGGGCAGCTGGCGGCTGTGCTTCAACCGCCGAAAGGATATCGACCGTGCCACTGAATCTGTCCAACCGGGACCAGAACTCCGGGCATCTGTTCTACAACCGCAGATTGAAGGCCGCGATCACCCGGTTCTCGGTCCGGATGAAGCATGACGACCGCAAACAGCAAGCGGCAGTGGCGCTGTCGATGGTATTCGTGCTCATCGGCATCGGCTGGATGGCATTGCTGCACATCATGAAACCGGCCGGTCTGGTGGGCCAGTCGTCGATCATCGGGAACCGGGACACCGGCGCGGTCTACGCGAAGGTCAACGGGCGGTTGCATCCTGCCCTCAACCTCACCTCTGCGCGGTTGGCCGTCGGCAACGCGACAGCGCCGACCTGGGTCAAAGCCTCCGAGATCGCCAAGTATCCGACCGGACCGATGATCGGCATCCCGGGTGTGCCCGACGATATCACCGTCACCCCGAATTCGACCTCGGCCTGGTCCGTCTGCGATACCGCACCGACCCGAGGTATCGGCGCGCCGCTGGTGACGTCGATCGCAGGGGAGCTTGAAACGGGCGGCCGGGCCGCTCGGATGCCTCGAACCGAAGCCGTGCTGGCGACGCATATCGGGGCGACCTATGTGATCTGGGGCGGCCAGCGTTCGGAAATCGACCCGGCCGACCGGTCGGTGACATTCAACCTGGGTCTGGATCCGGGCGTGACCTATCCAATCGAGATGTCCAACGCGCTGTTCGATGCTCTACCGTCGACGGAACCTCTTGTGATACCGGCGATTCCAGAATCGGGCACGCCGTCGACGTTGCTTCCAGGCTCGACAGTAGGAAGTGTGCTGGAGACCCGCGATGCGAATGGCAACGTCACCGGCTTCTATGTGCTGCTGCCAGACGGCGTTCAAAAGATCACCAGCTTCGTCGCCGATCTGCTCCGCACCGCCAATTCACAAGGGTCAGCCACCCCGACGCTGGTGTCGCCGGATAAATTGGTCCACCTTCCGGTCGTTGAAAGACTCAACGTCGACTTCTACCCGTCGAGCAAATTGAATTTCGTTGATAAGACGGCAAATCCGGTGACCTGTGTGGCGTGGCAGAAGCAGTCCACTGACCCGCAGGCCTCGATCACCGTTTTCAGCGGGCGGGGTCTGCCGGTCCCGATCAGTATGGACGGCCGATTGGTTCGCCTGGTGCGCGACGATCGCCACCCGGAGTCGGTAGAGGCAGACCAGACGTTGGTGTTGCCGGACGCCGCGAACTTCGTTGCGACGACGAGTGGCGTCGCGACCGCGCAGAGCCGCGAAAGTCTGTATTGGGTGTCGCCGCAGGGCGTTCGGTTCGGTATCCAATGGGACGACAAGACCCTGCAAGCGCTCGGCCTGGATCCGAGTACTGCCGCCCAGGCCCCTTGGCCGATCGTGCGCACTTTTGCTGCCGGTCCGGCCATCAGCCGTGAGAATGCCCTGTTGGCGCACGACACTATCAACGGCGGCGGTGCGGTTGCGCCGATCCCGGAAGCCAACCAGCAGGTCGGAGGTTAGGTATGTCCAAACGCGGTTTTGTGCGTGGCGCACGCAAGCCCGCGCCGACGGTTCCTCCGGTTCGAGTGGCAGTTGCGCCACCATTGGCGTTGCCGGAGCGTGAGCCGCGCAACATCCTGCTGATGATCGCGCTGCCGGCCCTGCTGGTCGGGATTATCGGCACCTTGGTGGTGATGTACACCTCCGGAGTCCGGTCGTTGCAGTCGGGCTTTTTCCCAATGATGGGCCTGGCGGGCTTCGGTGCGCTGATGTTCAGCGGACGGTTTGGCCGCGGCCGACGGATCTCCTGGGGCGAACAGGAGAAGCAGCGGCGGATCTATCTGCGCCAGCTTGACGAGGACCGTGACGAGGTCCAACGAGCAGCGCAGGATCAACGACGAAGCCAGCTGTTCGTCCACTGTGATCCACAGAATCTGGACACCGTCATCGGCGGCCCGCGGATGTGGGAGCGACGCCCTGGCGACTCGGACTTCCTCGATGTACGCCTCGGTATCGGTGTGCAGCAAGCCAGCGATTCGGCCGTATCGCTGCAGTGGCCAGATGTCCCGATCGGTGAAGAACTCGAGCCGGTGACCGGCGGCGCGTTGCGAGACTTCATCCTCGAGCAGAGCAAGATTCGCGGGATCGGTAAGGTGCTGAGCTTGCGGTCCAAACCGGGATTCAGCTTCATCGCAAGCGATCCCGTCGAGTTGCATAACGTCGCACGTTCGATCCTGTGTTCGCTGGCTGTCTATCACAGCCCGAACGACGTCAAGGTCATGGTGGTCACCCGGCACCCTGAGTTGTGGTCATGGTTGGTATGGCTGCCACACAATCAGCATGACGAAATGTTCGACGCCTGCGGTTTACGCCGGCTGGTGTTCATCTCGCCCGCCGAATTAGAGGAAGCGCTCGATGCCGAACTGCACCGGAAAGGCCGCGGACCCTGGGCGCCGCCGGTTGGGACGAGCCCGACATCGATGCCGTCGGCGATGGAGCTGCCAGGCCTGACCCTTGGCCCGCATTGGGTGATCGTCGACGACAACGTCGGAACCCCAGAGCAGTGGGAGAGCGTCACCGGGCAGAAGGGTATGGCTGGAATCACGGTGCTGCGGTTGGCAACTCGGTCCGGTATCGGTGTCGGCTTTCTCACGACGACCAGCGGTTCGAGCTCCGGGAAGGCCGGCTCTATCATCGCGGTGCGTTCTATGCGGTCGCCGACATGCTCGCCGACTCGACCGCCAGTCGGTACGCGCGCGCGTTGGCGCGTTGGTCGCCGATGAGCACCGACGACCTGTCCGAAACGGACAGCCAGGGTGCGGAGCTGTTGCGCGCGTTGGGTATCAGCGACCCGCGGCAACTCGATGTCGACCGGCTGTGGGCGGACAGTCGCGGGCGGGGTGATGCGAAGTGGGCGATGGTGCCGGTCGGGGTCAAACCGGGCGGTGAACTACAGTACGTGATTTTCCGGGCAAAAGACTTCGGCGGCTTCGGCTTTCACTCCGTCGTCATCGGAACATCGGGATCGGGCAAGTCGGAGTTCTTCCTGTCGCTGGCCAACGGGATCGCGCTGACGCACTCGCCCGAGACCTTCGCTGTAATTTTCGTCGACATGAAGTTCGAGTCGGCGGCCCAGGACTTGGAGGGCCTGCCGCACGTCGCCGGCTCGCTGTCCAACCTCGGTAAAGACGACCGGCACCTCGCAGAGCGGATGCGTAAGGCCATCAACGGCGAAATCGCCAGGCGTTACCGGCTTTTCAAAGAGGCTGGTGCGCGTGACGCCAATGAGTACGAAGAGATGAGGCTCGCGGGACGAGATCTGGAGCCGGTACCCGTCCTGTTGGTCATCATCGACGAATACCTGGAGCTGTTCCATCACCACCAGGAGTGGATACAGCTGGTCATTCACATCGGGCAAGAAGGCCGAGGATGCAATGTGTTCTTCACCCTCGGCGGCCAGCGATTGGACTTGTCGTCGTTGAGCAAGGCGAAGAGCAACATCGCATTCCGAGTCGCGCTGCGTGCGGAGACCGCCGAGGACTCGCGCGACGTAATCGGTAGCGATGCGGCGCTGCACCTGCCGTCGAAGGAAAATGGCTACGCCCTTCTTAAGGTGGGTCCGCGCGACTTGGAGCCATTTCGGTGTTTCTACTTGTCTGCACCGTTTGTGTTGCCGAAGAAAGCCGTCAGCGTCAGTAAGACGGTGGACGTCAGCTTTTCTCAGCCGCGGCCGCTCACGTGGGAGTACCAGCCACTCAGTGACGAGGACAACGCAGCACTGGCCGTGGCAGATGCACCCGAGGAACCTGATGAATTCCTCTTCCACACGGACGGCTTCCGGAAAGAAGAAACTTCTCGACGTCATCCGAGAGTCGCTGATCTCGCACCCCGCGCGGCTTCCGCACCAGATTTGGCTCCCGCCACTGGAAGTCAGCGAGCAAGTCGACGCGCTGGTGGCGTATTGGCGCGACAAACCCTGGCATGTCGACTACGGGCAGAACCAGGGACTGGTTCTGCCCTACGCGATCGTGGACATCCCCGAGGATCACGTTCAGCGGGTGCACGTCGTCGATGCCGAGATGGACAACATCATGGTGGTCGGCACTGCGCAACGCGGAAAGTCCACCACTCTTGATGACGCTGATGACGTCAGCGGCTCTGATGTACCGCCCCGAGCGCGTCACGTTCTTCTGCATCGGTGCCGCGTTGTATCCGGTGGAGGAATATCCCCACGTCGCCGGTGTGGTCAGCCTTAATGACACCGAGGGAGTCTCGCGAACCATTGCCACGATCGAGGGATTGATCCGTGCGCGAGAGGCGTCGTTCAAGCAATACCAGCTCGACGTCTCCGAATTCCGCGAGCGGCGTTTCGGAGCGGCCGGCGGCGGGGGAACTGATCCGGAAGACAAGTTCGGAGACGTGTTCCTCGTCATCGATAACTACGGCGATCTCTACGACAAAGACTCAGCGATGGGGGACAGGGCCATCTCCATTGCCCGCCAAGGGCTGTCGTACGGCGTTCACGTCATGACGAGCGCCACAGCGTGGTTTGTCGGCCAGAAACAAGGGTTGCTGAACGTCTCTAACGCGCGGATTCAGTTGCGTCTGAGCAACCCCGACGAGTCGCAGATGGGCAATTCTCTGGAGGCGCGCAGGGCTGCTCGAAATACATTGGACCGGCCAGGGTTTGGGCTTACGCGGGATGGGCACGAGCTGCTTGTCGGTGTGCCCGAGGTTATCGGCACCAAGGGCGAACGAGTAGGCACCCGGGCGATCGGCTCGCTGATCGCCGAGGTCACCGGCACCGGCAAGGTCGAACGCCTGTCGCGTCTGCCCGACCGAGTATCGCTCACCGAGATCATTACCCATTTCGCGGGCTCACCCGCCGCGGAAGATCCGCTGAACATCCCGTTCGCAATCGGCGAGAGCGGACTGCAACCGGTGGCGCTGCCGGCTCGGACATTGCCCAACGTGCTTGTGGTGGGCCGTCAATTGTGTGGGAAGACAACAACACTCGCGGCGTTTGGTCGAGCCATCACCGAACGGTTCACCCCCGAGCAGGCGCAGATCACCATTATCGACCCGAAGACCACGCTGATCGGCCAGATCCGTGGTCCGCACGTGCGTGCCTATGCCTACACGGCGGACGACATCGACAACGTCATCAGAGAGCTCGCGGGCTTGCTGCAGGACCGCCTTCCGCCGTCTGGTCTGACTCAGGAAGAGCTGCTGGATTTGAAACCGTGGGACGGCCCGCGTCACTTCCTCCTGATTGATGACGAGCACGAGCTTCGACCTCACAATCAGGCCGTCCGACCCGCAGCGACAGCGCCGCTCTGGGGATTGGTCGAACGAAGTCGCGAGATCGGTCTGCACGTCATTGCCTCGCGCCTGCCCGGCAACTGGGCCGCCCAAGTCGTGATGAATCCGTTCATTCAGAAGCTCACCGGATCGCGCTCGCCGACCCTTTTCATGGACAACGATCCAGCGAGCGTGAAGGTTTTCGGACGTACGAGCGCTCAACAATTGGCACCCGGGCGTGGGCTGTTAGTGACGACCGAAGGTGACATCGAAGGAGTTCTGGTCGGGAGTCCGGATTAGAAAGTCCTGACTCGACACTGAAGTGTGGTTAATTAAACTGAGATGACCTGTGCTCGCGGAGAGATAATTCGCGGACAAACCTGGGAGGCATTATGACAAGCGGATTCGGCGCAGTTCCAGCCGCAGTCAACCTGTCGTCGGCTACCGAGACGGGGATTGGCGCTGAGATGGCGGCCACCACAGCGGCAGGTGCGGCGGCGCTGACCGGTGTGACTCCGATGGCGGCCGATGCCGATTCGGCGGCGTTTGCCGCGGCATTGAATGCGACCGGGGCTTCGTACCTGGCGACGATGGCGGATCACGTCCAGCAGCGGACCGCGTTCGCGGGCGCGCAGTCGTTGGCCTCGACGACTTACGAAGCCATGGACGCGATCCACGGCACGGCGCTGGGCTGACCGACAAGCATGCCGGGCGATCCCCGCTGGACTGGGCCACCAGAGAATATCGCGGCGATCTTCGAGGCCGGCTCGCCGGTTTCGGTGGTGACCAACAACATGGTCTGGGTGACCGAGACCTCCCACCATGAGATGGCTGCGGGCATCTCGAGTGCCAACACCGCAGCGACAATGGCCTCCTGGTCGGGCCAAGGTTCGACCGCTTCGGCTGCGGCCGCGAATGGTCTGAACACGGGGCTACACACAGTTGCCGGATGGACTGCGCACAAGATCGCCGTCACCCAGGGCGCTGTCGACGCCTTTACGACCGCCCGATCCTCGGTGATTCCGTCCGTGGTCAGCACGTCCAACCGGGCGAGGCGCGAAGCCATGGACAAGGTCAATTGGGCGGTCATGGGCCATTTCACCCCAGCGATCGCCCAGCACGACCTCGAGTACTACGGGCAACATTGGCCGCACAACTCGGCCATCGGAATGGGTTACTCGACGGCGTTAGGCGGATTCACCGCAGCGCTGGGAACGCCGCTTCCGCTGGCGCCGGAGGGAGCTTCGCCCGCCGCACCGGCCGCTGCAGGTGAGGCTTTGAGTCAGGCTGCGAGTAGCACCGGCGCGCAGGACGGTGTGAGCCTGTCGAGTCAGGCCGCTCAAGCTGTTGGGCAGGCGCCCGCGTCGGCGACCAGTGGCGCCACCGAACAGATCGGTTCATTCCTAGGGCCACTTCAGGAGGCGGCATCGAGTGCGGTGCAGCCAGCGTCACAGATCCTGCAAGCCCCGACGCAGGGTTTACAGAGCTTTAGCAGCGTGCCGTCGTCGCTGATGGGGGCTCTCGGCGGGATGTTCTCCTCGGCGTCGGGACCGCAGGCGGCCGAACTGGCCTCGCTGGCCGGACCGCTCAGCTCCGGCGGTGGTGCTGCCGGAGGGATCGGCGCCGGGGCGGCCAGCGCAGTGGGCGGGATGGGAGCCGTCTCCGGCGCGGGTCTGACCAGCTACACGCGGCCCACCAGCACGTTCGAACCGGAAAGCGGAGGCCGACCGATGGGGCTGCGGACGGTAGCCGCGACGTCCGGTCCGACCACGTCGATGGGTGGCGGCATGGGCGGGATGCCGATGGCGCCGATGGCGGCGCGGGGCAACAGCGAGGAATCCAGCCAGCAGGGCGCCGTCGCGCACGCCAGGATCGTCGTCGTGGGAGATCCTGTCGAGGCTGAGTAGCGCGATCAGCGGCCAGCGGCGCCGCCGATCAGGGCAACTCAAGCTCAAATTCATGCGCATACGAGGTCCGCGCGTTTCGGCTACGATCCTGGCAATCGTTCTTCGGGTGGTGTCGAGGAGGTCTCTCGTGGTGTTTGGGATGGAGTCGGCGGCGGTAGGTGCTTCGGCGGCGATGGAGGCTGGATTGGCGGCAGAGTCGGCAGGGGCGGCCTCGGGAGTGGCGGGGGCGTTGGTTCCGCCGCCGATGGCGCTGGACGCTGACTCGGCGAAGTTCTCGGCGCTGGTCGCCGCCGCGGGTGCTGAGCATGTGGCGATGGGTGTGCAGCATGCGACGCAACGGGGGCTGTACTCCGGGGCGCAGTCTTTGGCGATGTTGGATGCGGTAGCGACTGAAGCGATGCGCGCGGCGGCTGCCAGCATCTAGGTGTTGCGGGGGCACTGAATATATGGGTGTGCATCCATGGCCGGGTATTGATCCGGCCAGTGCGTATACGACGATGACCGGTGGCGCATGGGCCGGGCCGATGCATGCCGCGGGTGCGGCGCTGAATGCGTTGGGCGGCCAAGTCGATACGACGGTGGCCACTTCTGCGGTCAACGACGTAGTCGTCGGGGAAAACTGGTCGGGTATGGGCCGGATCACGGCTGCGGCGTCGGTGACCACATTGAACGGCGACCAGACGAACTACGGGTTGTTGTCAATGCTCAAGGCGCAGTTGTTGAACACAGCTGGCGAGCTGCACACCACGACGGTGCCGCAGATGGTGACCCATGTGCAGGCTAATGCCAATCGTGGGGAGTGGGGGATCGATAACGCGATCAACCCGTGGGTATTGGGAGCGTTGACCGGCCGGCTGATCGAACTCGACGGCGAGTACTTCGGGTTTATGTGGCCCAACAACGCCTCGGCCGGGCTCCGATACGGGGCCGGGTTGGATGCGTTGGGGGCGGCGTTGTCGGGGCTGTCGGCATTGCCGTCGCTGGCCGGCGGTTCGGTGGCGGCTCCGGCTATGGCTGCCGCCGATGTGGGCGCCAATGCCGGGATCACGATGGCCTCGACGGTGATGAGTGCGACGGAGCAGGCCGCGACCGCGGCGATCTCGCCGGCGACCTCTGGCGCCTCGCAAGCCGGTTCAGGATTGTTGGGCCAGTCGCCGTTGTCGGCGCCGAACACCAGCACCAGCACCTCAGGGATCTCTCCGCTGGCCGCCGTGCAGTCCCATGCCCCGGCCGCGCCGTCGCTGCCGCAGTCGCAGCCGCCGGCGATGGGCATGTTCGCCCCGCCGGCCGCGGCTGCGCTGACCCCCTCGGCGCCGAGCCCGGCCATGCCCGCCAGCCCGCCGGTCCAGCCGATGACACCGCCGACCCCCGCCGCCGCACCCGGGGTGACCAGCTTCGCCAAGCCCGCCGAACCGTTCTCCCCGCCCCCGCCCTCAGGCGGGCAAGCGACTGGCCTCAAACCCGGCATGCTCAACGCTTCTGCCCTGCGAGGCCCCGTCTCGGCCGCATCCACCAGCACCGCAGTCCTAACCCAACCGCTGACCACAACAAGCAGCCTGGCCACGGAGCCCCTGGCCTATGTGACTCCCGAGATGCCGCGACCTGTCTCAACGACCCCGCCCCCGCATCCGCCGTTACAGGACTCCGGGTCCATCCAGACGCTCAACCCACCACCTCAGCCCCAACAATCCCCGCCACACCACAGCCCGCCTCAACAGCCATCGACCGGCAGCGGGCCGCCACCGGGTCCCTCCACCGGTAACGGCGGAGAGCAGGGCTCTGGCGGTCCCGGGACGCAGACACCTGGTTCCGGACTGGGCGGGGCGCCGCCTGCGGCACCACTCGACACCCGGCCGCCACCCATCCCGCCGCCGCCATCGCCGGGCGAACCGCCTCTGCGTCCTCCATCGCCGCCGTCGTGGGCACAACCGCCGCTGTCGACTTCGGCGCAAGAAGCGCAACAGCAATTGTCCAAGTTGGAACAGCTGATCCGGGATCACAACGCCAAGCCGCCCGACCCCCGCGACTGGGGTGCGGTGGCCGATTACAACGCCGAAGCCAGCTACTACAACTCGTGGGCGGCACAGCTTCAGGGGCAATTGGATTCGTCAAAGGCGCCGTCCACGCCCTCAACGTCAGCGAATACCGCGCAGATTCCGTCCTGGACACAGCCAGCGCCTCAACAACCGAACGCGCCCACCGGCCCAAACCTGAATCAGCAGGCAGCCCAAATCGGCAAAGATGTCGGGGCGAACGTACCCAAGGGCTCACGACTGAATACTTTGATTGACAGACTTAATCAGTTGCACATCAGCGATCAGCAGCAGGCCGCAGAGGCGGCAGAAGTGGCGGCGAAAGCAGCATGGGGCGAAACCGCCGGAATTGTCAACGGGCCCAACGGGTCAAAGCTGGTGTTGCCTGCTAACCCACTTTTTGGACAAGCCATAATGGTAGCTCCGGACGGAACGCTTTCCGCATTCCGCGGCGACTTGTTCCCATTCTTGCCGAAGTGATGGAGTAAAAGGTGGACCTGACTTTATCAACGTCAAAAGTCGAGTTCGAAGTCTATCTTCTGATGACGATGAAGCCAA
The DNA here is from genome assembly GCA_963741555.1 of uncultured Actinomycetota bacterium. Classification (GTDB taxonomy): domain Bacteria; phylum Actinomycetota; class Actinomycetes; order Mycobacteriales; family Mycobacteriaceae; genus Mycobacterium. Next base: position 126,904 of record CAVUIH010000005.1, read on the forward strand.
GACTTTCTTTGGCAGACACCCGCGGGCTACTGGATGCCAAGCTGAGCAAGGCCGGGGTAACTCTCGAAGCCGCCGAAGGTATTCACGATCGGATTTCGAGGGCCCTCAGCAAAGCGACATCGCGATTTCGAGACTTGCAAGCATTGCTAGGAGTGCAGGACAACGGGGTCGCATCGCTGAAGTACAGCAGCGAATTATGGCCAGGATTTGAATTCAGTGCCAACGCCGGCCTCAATGGACAAATTGCGTCAGCAGGTTACACGCACGTAGAGCGCGCACCGCTCGATGTTGAGTCACCGACTCTGCTGACTCCTTGGAGTGTCGACATTCGCGAATTTGACGGGCGTTTCGGTCCGTCCACTCGACGAGGCAGGAGGCCGCTATTCGACGACATTCTTCCCGCGTACGAGGAGTATGAGTTCTCGTGGCAGGGAGACCGCTATGGAGCGGGATTTCTCTGGGGACTCTTCTTGTCCGCGTCTGCTTACTGGGAGTAAGTGGGCAAGGTGTCTCGTGTCGGCTGTCAGATCCAGAATCTTCACTAGCTTCGAAGGCCTGCACGAGCTCGCGTCGATAAATGTTCGTTAGGATTGGCGATAAGTGAACGCCGACGAATTCCTTGAGCAAGCGGGCTCCGACGGACCTTGCGTAGGTCTATGCGTCGCGACGCCATCGCAGTGGGTACCTCTGCCTCCCGTCGAATTTCGTAGAATTAGCGGTGATCGTACAGATACGCTTGGTAACCTACTATCCGCATTCGCAGAGTCCTGGCGTTTCCCAAAACCGGTTGCGCACAACAGTGTCGACCGTCAGGTAATTCCGCCGGGGTGTCTGTCATGTAATTCCGCCACCGGTGGGCCTCGGGTGTAGGTCTACCGGGCTGGCTCGGTGTTGTCTACCGGCGCGTTAGCGCCGGGTCTTTTTCGGGGTCGGTAGCTGGGTCCGTCCATCAGGATCTGATGGCTGGTGTTGATCAGTCGGTCGAGCAGGGATTCGGCGACGACGGGGTTGGGGAACAGGTTGTACCAGTCTTTGGGCGATCTGTTGGAGGTCAGTATCAGTGGCTTGCCGTTGACGGCGCGGTCACTGATGAGTTCGTAGAGATCGTCGGCATGCATCGCGGTGTGCTCGCGCATGGCGAAGTCGTCGAGAATCAGGACCAGCGGTTTGGTGTATTCGCGGATGCGTTGACCCCAGGTGCGATCGGCGTGGCCGCCGGCAAGATCGGAGAGCACCCGGGAGGTTTTGGCGAAGCGGACGTCGCCGCCGCGGCGGGCGACGGCATGCCCAAGTGCTTGTGCCATATGGGTTTTCCCGACCCCGACGGGTCCGTAGAGGATGACGGACTCGGCGGCGTCGAGCCAGCGAAGTGCAGCGAGATCGCGCAGCATCGCCGCGGGGAGCTTGGTGTTGGCGGTGAAGTCGAAGGATTCGAAGGTCGATTGTTCCTCGAAGCGGGCTCGGCGGATGCGCCTAGTCAGGGCTGCTGATTCGCGGCGGGCGATTTCGTCTTCGCAGAGAACCTGCAGGAAGTCCAGATGCCCGAGGGTGCCGTCGCGGGTCTGGGCCAGCCGGGCGTCGAGGGTTTCGAGCATGCCGGTGAGTTTGAGGGTGCGCAGCGCATTGCGGAGCGCGGGGTCGAGGATGCTCATGCTAGTGATCTCCTTTGGTTCAGATCGAATGATGTTGGGTGACAGACGGATACGATGTGAGATTCACGCGGTCTCACTGGTGTTGGTGTCGAACGCTTCGGGCCCGCGCAGATGCGCTGGGGCGTGGGGTGCGGTGGGTTCGTTGAAGCCGTCGAGTTCAGTTCCGGCGGCCAAGATGCCCTTGACGGTGCGGTAGCTGGGATCGCCCACCGTGATCGCCCGCGCGCAAGCGGCCTCCAGGCGGACGTCGCCGACGGTCTTGCGCAGTGCCAGGACACCTTGAGCGCTGCGCAGTCGGTGGATGGCGTTGACTTCCATGAACTCGGCGATCACCTGCGTGCACGCCGGACCGACCTCGGCGGCCACCCGGCGACACCAGGTCGGGTTGCGCATCGTGAAGGCGATCTTCTCCGGCGGGTAGTGCTCGAAGTCGGTGGCCCGCCCGCCGTGATGGGTCACATGAGTGGCCACGACGTCCCCGCCGTGGACGATCTGCACGATGTCACCGCAGGTGCGGGCATGGACCTGCTGGCCCATCAGCCGCCACGGCACCGAGTACAGCGCCTTTCCGACCTTGACGTGACAATCGGTGGCGACCTTGCCCGAAGACCACACCGCGAGCTGAAACTCATTGCACGGCAAAGCCAACAGGGCGTGCTGCTCGACGGTGGAGAACACGAACCCAGGTTGCTGGCCATCGAGTGCTCGCGATGTGCGGACGCCGGCGACTCCACGACACCAGATCTCGGCGGCGGCCTGCATCTGCTCCAGTGAAGTGAACTCGCGGCCCCGCCAGAACGAGTCCCGAACGTATTGCATCGGGCGCTCGACGCGCGGTTTGTCCTTTGGTTTGCTCGCCCGCGCCGGGTCGATCAGGCAGCCGTAGTGGGCGGCCAGCTCGGCGTAGGCCTTGTTGATCTTCGGGTCATACAGATCCGGCCGGGTGACACCGGTCTTCAAGTTGTCCGGGACCAGCCTGGCCGGGACACCGCCGAAGAACTCGAATGCCGCCACATGCGAAGCGCACCAGGAGGATTGATGCATCTTCAGTACCGGTTGGACGAACAGATGCCGCGAATGAGCCAGCACCATCACAAACGCCCACACCGCGACGCGTCGACCACTGACCGGGTCGAACCACATCCCGAGCTTGCCGTAGTCGATCTGGGCCTCGCTGCCCGCCGGCACCAGTCCGCGTGCCACGGTCACTCTCTCCCGTGTCGCCTCTTCGGACAGGTTCGCCGAGATCCACCTCCGCACTGAGGATTCCGACGCTGCAACGCCATGGTCATCACGCAGCCGCTGCGCCACGGTCGCCGCACTCACCTCGGCCTTGAGCCAGTCACGGATCCGATCGCGGTGCACCTCGATACCCGGCCAGGTCGTGGCCCGCAGACCAGGATCGGCGATCTCGGGAAACCACCGACCAATATGGGCCGCCCACGCCGTCTCTGTGACCGGCTCCCCGCCAGGAGTCAGCGACTCGGCGATCGCCGGCGCCAGATACTTCGCGATCGTCTTGCGGTCGATGCCCAGACTCTCCGCGAGCTGACGCTGGGACCGACCCGCATGCCAATGGGTAAACAACTCGATCAGGTCGAACACGTCGAAACTTCTCCTCGCCATCGGCGCCCTTCCTCACGAGTCGATCCGTGAGTCGAGCGAACCTGTGTACGAGGCCCACAACCGGCTGCCACACCGCCCCGGGTGGCGGAATTACGTGACAGACGGGGTGGAGGAATTCCGTGACGGACAACCCCTCAAGCTGGGGGAATTACGTGACCGCTCACAACACCCCTTCAGAAGCACTCCCGCGCTGGTGGAGGTGCGTAAGGACCCCAGCAGCCTCAACTGTGCAGCCTGTGCAACTGAGGGATTCAATGAGGTGAACTGTGGAACCTCCGAAGCGTGCTTACACTAGCGACACGTCCCGCCTAGGGGGCACTAGCTAAGGGAGAGGCTATGGCACTACTTCAGGTAACGCCGGACATGATGCGGTCGACTCAGCAGGCCATTCAGACGGCGTTGGAGCATGCAACGGTCATCGCAAACCAATACCTGGCCAACCACGAGGCAATGGGTGCTGCTTGGCAAGGTGATGGCTACGCATCATCGACGAACACCGCGGCAAAGGTTCAGCACGATCTGGCGCAAGCCGTGACGTGGGGAACCAAGTTGGCTGAGGGTCTGGGCAAGGTAGCGATCATGATGGAGCACCACGAAGCAGACTCCGCACATAGCTTCGCGGGCTTCGCCGGCGGCAACGCTTAGCAGTCGTTTTCACCCAGCCACTAAATTCTTCGCAAAGTAGGAGTCAACAAATGACCATCCAATACGACCACGGTGCCGTCAATGATCTCGCCTCTTCTGTCGGAAACCAGGCGGCGATCCTCATGGAGCACCACGACGACATCAAGCACCGGACCGATCAAATCGCCGGCTTCTTCCAGGGCCAAGCGCACCAGGCTTTCTACGAGGCCCAAATCCAGATGCTGAAGGGATTCGAGGGCCTCATCGAAACTGTGGCGCAGCATGGCCAGACGATTCACACGGTGAACGCCTCGGCTCATGCCACAGACGCAAGTTCGGCGAACTTTTTCGTCTGACGAGAGTCGAAACACTTCGGCTGGGGCGCACTTGCGTTGTGCGCCCCAGCGGCTTGGATAGACCGGCATGCTGACCACCACGATTGATGGGCTCTGGATACTCCAGATACTCGCCGGCATCGAGGTGCTCGCCCCTGAACTGGGTCTGCGTCCGATCATGCCCAGCTTCGAGACGGCGCAGATGGCACTGCAACACCCAATGGCCACTGAATTGCGAGCCGCAGGCGTCATCGACGAAGCGGGGACCGTCGATTCGGTTGTCGTCGAATGGCTGACGGTGCTCTCACGCAGAGATGTCGCACTCCTCATTCATGTCCGGAATCCCGAGGCAGGGGAGCACCCGGCGATGGCAGTCTTGGCGCGCTTTGCCCAATGGTGGGTGGTGATGGAGCGCTCGGAAGATCTCGTCCGCATCGGCGGTGCCGGAACTGCAACTGCTGAAGGTGCTGCCAACTCGGTCCTGGTTTCTCAGATCGACAGACTTTGCGGAACGAACACCCCAGCACCGCTGCGGCCGATAACACTGGACATCGATACGTTGCTATCCGGAGTAACGAGTCAAGACTCACTGAAAAAGTTCCTCACAACCCAGCACATGGACGCCGATCAGCAGCGGATGTTGTTGTTGGCAGCAGATCCCACGCGATCAACTCAGGCCTCGATAGTCGCATTGCAATCCGGTGTGGAGACGGGCCAACCCACACGAACTTTCGTAGAGCAGAGCGCGGTGACGATCATCGACTCTCCCGAGGGTCGATTGGTCGCCGAGCAGGTTCCGTCCGGGGGCAAAAAGTGGATGGTCCTGGCCCCAGGTTCGCCCACCAACATCGCTGCCGCAATTAACAACATGGTGCGGCGGCTGCCAGCCAATGAAGAATGGTTTTCTTACCGAAAGGTCGTATAAGTAGATGTTATGGCGCGCATGTTAGCATCGGCATCGTGACAAATCCGTGGAACACGCCATCGAATTCGGCGGAGCAAGGAACGCCATCGTCGAGACATAGTGTTGGTCCGCGTCCTCAACATCCCGACTCCGTCTCGGGAACATTGCGCATCTCCGACATGGTTACCCCGCGGAAAATCCCGCCGGGTTCGGGGTGGCGGAAATTTCTCTACAACGCATCTTTTCAGACCATCAACCTCGGTGAGTCACCGGCTGAGCGGCATTACCGCGAATTACAGGGCCGGATACGCCGCCACATCCGCAAGCAGTACGTCGTCGGCGTGGTGTCGGGTAAAGGCGGCGTCGGTAAAACCACAATGACGGCGTGCATCGGTGCGGTGTTCCGTGAGTGCAGACCGGAGAATGTCGTCGCCATCGATGCTGCCCCCGGTTTCGGCACGCTGGCCGGCCGGATCGATGAGTCGCCGCCAGGTGATTACTCTGCGGTTTTGAACGACACCGACGTGCAGGGCTATGCCGATATCCGAGAACACTTGGGGCAGAACAGCTTAGGGCTCGATGTGCTGGCGGGAAACCGGGCATCCGATCAGCCGCGGCCGCTGGTTCCGTCGATGTTCGCCGGCGTGCTCTCGCGACTTCGGCGCACCCACAACGTCATCGTGGTGGACACGTCGGACGACCTTGAGCACCCGGTGATGAAAGCGGTGTTCGATGCCTGCGACACGCTGGTCTTCGTGTCAGGTCTCACCGCGGATACGTCCCTACCGGTGACCCGGTCGATCGACTTACTGCGATCGATGGGCTACCACGAATTGGTGTCGCGGAGCATGGTAATTCTGAATGACAGCCGCAATAAGTATGATGCCGACGCACGCGCTTATCTCACTGAGCGCTTCGGTCAATCAGGTGCCACGGTTGAATTCATGCCATTCGACCCGCATTTGGCCAAAGGCGGGATCATCGACACGCAACACGAATTACAGAAGAAAACTCGGTTGCGGCTGTTCGAGATCACTGCGGCGTTAGCGGACAAATACGTTCCGGACGCCGACAGGCCACGTTAATGCCCAAAGTCGCGTTTCCGGCGCGCTGCGTAGTTGCGGTCGTATGTGGCGAACACCTGGTTTCGCAGGTTTACCCGGCATCGGTGCCCGTCGAGGTGTTCGTCGACAACATCGTCGAGCTGCTGAACGATGAGCTCAAGCGTCGCGGTTTGGCGGGTCTCGAACCAGGTGTCGGCTACGAGCTACACAAGGCCAACGGCGTGCGGCTGGATGTGACGAAGACTCTGGACGAGCTCGGCGTCGAAGACGGGGCCACTCTTGTGCTCGCTCCGGTAGTGGAGGGCGACTCTTTTGAGCCGCAATACGAGTCGCTGTCCACCGGGCTGGCTCGCGTCGGCGAAAAGCTGTTCGAACCGGTCACCGCCGCCACTGCGGCGCACACATCGCTGGCAATCCTGGCGATGCTCTCGGCCGCGGTCCTCGGGTTGGCGCTGCGCATCCGTGCTGCCGGTGACTCGATAGCGCCAAGCGTCGTGACCGGCGTTGCCGGCCTGCTGGCCGCCGGAGGGGCGGGCGTGGTGGCCCGCTGGTGGCCGCAGCGGGGCGACCTACTCGACGGGTTTGGTTGGCTGGCGATACCGCTGTTGGCGGTGAGCCTGGGTGCCGCCGCTCCAGGCAATCTCGGTGCGGCCCACGTGTTCATCGCCGCTCTGGCAACCGGGGTATTGACCACCGGCATCGCGGTCGCGACGCAGCGGCACGTCACCGCGGCGGCGACGGTTGTGACGCTGAGCGCGATCGGAGGTCTGGTCGCCGCGGCGCGCATGTGGCGGCCGATACCGGCGCAGTGGATGGGGATGCTCACGCTTGTGGGTCTGCTGTTCCTGCTGACTCTGGCTCCCACCATCGCGTTGTGGGCGGCACGGATCCGTCCGCCTTACTTCGGGTCCGTGACCGGGCGCGACCTCTTTCAGCGCAGCGCCGGATTACCCGCCGACGCGGTGTCACCCGTCGACGAGGCCGCCGACGAAGAGGTGAGCCCGGACACCACACCTCGCGGTGCACAGATCGCCGCCGGGGCGGTGACGGCGAACAGCGTGCTGACCGGCATCTGCGTGGCCGGGGGAGCGACGCTGCCCGCCGCGGTGTGGGCCACGCTCATGCCGGGCCACGGCCGCAGTGGTGCCGCGTTGGTACTGGCCTGGTTGTTCGTCCTGATCTTTATCAGCCGTGGACGGGCCTTCGCCGACAAGCACCAGGCGGTCGCGCTGGTTTGCGCGGCCGTGGCCGCAGTGTGCGTCGGCGTCGTCAAATACGTCCTGCACTCGCCTGCGACCGCGGGAGGTCCACTGCTGGCCGGCTCGATGCTACTGGGTCTTTTCGGCGCGGCGGGGCTTGTTGCCGCGCTACTGGTGCCGATCACGCGGTTCACGCCGCTGGTGCGAATGATTGCCGAGTGGCTGGAGATCGTCGCGATCATCGCCGCGCTGCCGCTCGCCGCGTGGATCGGTGGGCTCTTCACCTGGGTGCGCATGCGATGACGCTTGTGCTTGCGACGCGGCGGGCAGCCGCGCTCAGCCTCGTCGGCCTGCTTGTGGGTCTACCTACGACTCTTCCTCTGGCTCAAGCGATTCCACCACCGAGTGTCGATCCGGCCCGAGTCCCTCCGGACGGCAAACCCGCTCCGGATCAGCCCATGCGCCAGAGCAACATCTGCGCGCGAACCATCACCGTCGCCGAACCGAACGTCACGTTGCCGGCACCCGGCTACGTGATGCTCAACGTCGCAAAAGCCTGGCAATACTCGACCGGCAACGGGGTGGCCGTCGCTGTCATCGATACCGGTGTCAATCCCAGCCACCGGCTACCTGTGGTGCCCGGTGGCGACTACATCATGGGCGGCGACGGATTGATGGACTGCGACTCCCACGGCACCATCGTGGCCTCGCTGATCGGCGCCGCACCCCAGGGCGCTCCGATGCCCCCGCCATTACCCGCAGTCCCCGCATTCCCACCACCGGCGGGCCCACCTGCCACCGACGCGGCTCCGCCGCCGCCCGGTGGCCCGCCGCCTCCTGTCGCACCACCGCCACCGCCGTCGCCGGTGACGATCACCGAAACCAAGCCGGCTCCGCCGCCACCACCGCCACCACCCCCGGGGGATGAGCCTTCGAATGGGCCGGGAGACCCGGTTGCCGGCGCGCCGGACGACCCTGAGGTCCCACCGCCTCCGCCGGGCGTACCAGACGGTGTCGGAGGGGTCGCTCCGCACGCACGAATCATCTCCATTCGCCAGTCGTCGCGGGCGTTCGAACCGGAGCGGCCCGGCGGCGACATGGAAGCGCGTAAGAAAGCCGGGACCGTCGCCTCACTGGCCAGCGCAATCGTCCATGCCGCCAACATGGGCGCCAAGGTCATCAACGTCAGCGTCACGGCGTGTGTATCGGCCGCCGATCCGTTGGACCAGAGCGCCATTGGAGCCGCCGTGTGGTACGCCGCCACCGTCAAGGACGCAGTCGTGGTCGCCGCCGCCGGCAACGAGGGCGAAGACGAGTGCGCGCAGAATCCTGCCTTCGACCCGCTAGACGCCGCTGACCCACGGGATTGGCATCAGGTGAAGACGGTGTCGTCGCCATCGTGGTTCTCCGATTACGTGTTGTCGGTGGGCGCGGTGGACGACACCGGCGCGCCGATCAAAAAGAGTCTGGCTGGCCCGTGGGTCGCGGCGGCCGCGCCCGGCGTCGGGATCATGGGGCTGTCCCCGCAAACCGGCGGGCCAGTGAACGCCTACCCACCGCTGCACCCGGGCGAGAAGAACATCCCCTTCTGGGGAACCAGCTTTTCGGCGGCCTATGTCAGCGGGGTCGCCGCGCTGGTGCGGGCGAAATTCCCGGCCTTGAACGCTCATCAGGTCATCAACCGGATCTTGCAGACATCCCACAACCCGCCACGCGGCGTCGACAATCAGGTGGGCTACGGCGTGGTAGATCCGGTCGCGGCGTTGACATTCGATGTCCCTCCCGGCGACCTGCTGGCGCCCGGCGCCCATAGCCGGCTGATCCTTCCGGCCGCGCCGCCTCCGCCGCCGGATCATCGCGCCCGCAATGTCGCCTTGGCTTTCGCCGGTGTGGTAGTGGTTGCGGTCATCCTTGCGTCGTTGATTGCCCGGGCCCGGCGAGAGCGATGACGGCCACGACGAAGCTAGTCGTTATCGTCGGCATCCTGATGGCCGGCCTGATCGGCTGGATCGTCGCCGGATACCCAGCCGCTGCAGCGGGTTTGGTGCTGGGCCTACTCATCGGTGCGGTCCCGTGGCGCCGTCATCAGCTGTGGTCTTGGCTGATCCTCTTGCGCCAGCGTGGTCGCGCGATCACGCTGAGTGAGCCCATCACGGTGGCCAACGACCGTTCCGGCGGTGGAGTCCGCTACCAAGATGGTGTTGCGGCGGTCGCTGTGCAGCTGCTCGGCAAAGGTCACCGGCCGACCCTGTTCACCGGGTCGACGGCGACGTATACGGCGAACACGATCGACGTCGCAGAGCTGCGGCCGCTGCTGCAGCAGAGCCTAGGGCTCGCGATCGAATCCCTCAGCGTGGTCAGCGTCGGTTCTCGCCGGCGAAGCACCGGTGACTATCCCCGCGTCTACGACACGTTGATCGGCACGCCTCCCTACGCGGGGCAGCGGGAGACGTGGCTGATCGTGCGGATCGCGGCGTTGCCCAACGCCGAAGCGCTGCAGTGGCGAACCTCGATCGGCACCGCGGCGCTGGCCGCGGCCCAGCGGATCGCAGCGGCGTTGCGGCAGAATGGCATTCGCGCGAAGGTCGCGACCGCCACCGACATCGTGGAACTCGAGCGGCGGCTCGGTAATTCCGCGTTGAACGCTCACCACCAGCGGTGGCGTACCACTCGTGGCGAGGGCGGCTGGCTGACCACTTACTGGTATCGGCCAGTGGACATCAACGCCGAGAATCTGGCGCACGCCTGGGCGCTGCGGGAAGACGGGATTATCCAGAACATCACCGTTTTCGGTGATGGCAGCGTGACAGCAACGGTGACCGTGCGTAGTGCGCAGCCGCCGACGGCCCCACCCAGCGTCATGTTCCGGGTCCTGCCGGGGGAGCAGGCTCGAGCGATCGCCGCCAACCTCTGCGGGCCGATGCCCGAATTGCGGGGCGTTCGCCGCGGCATGCTCGACCAACCGCTGGTCATCCCGATCGGGCCGTCCGGCGTGTTGCTCGGTAAGGTCGACGCCGGCAACCGGTTGATGCTCCCGCTGGACGACCCGGGGGAGTTCAGTCGTGTGCACATCGCCGCGCAAGACGCTCTGGCCAAGCGAATCATCGTGCGGTTGGCGGGAGCGGGCGAACGCATCACCGTGCACACTCGCGATTTGCAACGGTGGGCCAGCGTGCGGATGCCCGAGGTCGCGGTGGGCACCCAGGTCAGACCGATCGCCGGTACGACGGTCAGCGTGGTCGACGGAACGGTCACGCCCGCGCCGCGGCCGAATACGCTGATCTCGATCGGTGAGCCCGGGACGCGCCTACCGAGGAACCGCGGATGTGTTGATCACGCAGATCGGGCCGCGACTGTCGATGTGACGGCCGCCGGGCAACTGCATACGGTTGAGGTCGAGTTGTTCCGCGCCGAGAATCGTTACATCCTCGTCGGAACCGACGAACCTGAGGACATCCGAGCTCGAATCAGTGGAATAGACGATGAGGAGGAGCGGCGCGTGACAAGCAGTGTCAACACGCCCGCTGCTCGCAAGCGGTTCGATCAGGCGATGGCGTCGTTCGACGTCGACCAGTCGGCCGCCCAGCTCCGGTTCCGCGAGGCCACCGAGATCGATCCGTCGATGGCCGACGCCTGGCTCGGCCGAATCGCCGCGGGCGACGAAGAGCTGGCGAGCCTGCAGCAGCTGTACGCCTACGGCGCCCGGCTGCACCGGGAGACCAACCGGCTCGGTGTCCGGTTGTCGGCGACCATCAAAGCCGGTCCGTATCTGGCGATTTCGGTGACCGAGTCGTCGCATGCCGGCCTGGCCCTGGCGAGCGCACTCGTCGACGACGGCCAGTACGAGAAAGCCGAAGCGCTGCTGAAGGATCCGGCGCTGCTGGACACTTGGGAGAACCACCAGTGGCAGCAGTACGTGCGGGCCTACCTGATGTTCGCCACGCAGCGCTGGCCCGACGTGATCTCGGTCGCTGCGACGATCCTGCCGCCGCAGGCAATCATCATGTCGGCGGTCACCGCGGCCACCAACGCGCTGGCCGCCCACGCCGCGGCGCATCTCGGGCAGGCACGGGTCGCGCTGGATTGGGCCGACCGGGTCGACCTGCGGGCCGGCAACGGCAGGTTTGGCCGAGGCGCGTCGCCATCAGCTGACCGACACCGCGGTGACGGCGATCGATCCGAATGAATTCCCTTTGATCGCAGCCGATCTCGCCTACGTCCGCGGGATGGCGCATCGACAGCTCGACGAAGAGGACAAGGCCCAGATCTGGTTGTCGAAGGCAACGATCAACGGGGCGTTGATCGCCTCGGCCAAGGACGCGCTGGCCGACCCGCAGCTGCAACTCGTCGTCACCGACGAGGAGACCATCAACACGCGCAGCAACAGGTGGGACGTCACCACCGAGCGATCCGAGGGCCAGCGCCGCGAAGAGGAGAACGAGGAGCGGCGCGAAGAACTGCTCACCGAGGGCCGCGCACTGCTCAACAATCAAGTCGGATTGAGTGAAGTCAAGCGGGCGGTCGCCGAGATCGAGGATCAGATCGAGGTGCGCGCCCTGCGGCTGGCGGCCGGACTGCCGGTGAACAACCAGACCAACCACATGTTGCTGGTGGGCCCGCCCGGCACCGGTAAGACGACGACGGCCGAGGCACTCGGAAAGATCTACGCCGGTTTGGGTATCGTGCGGCATCCCGAGATCATCGAAGTCAAGCGCGCCGATTTCTGCGGCGAGCACATCGGCGCCTCGGGCCCGAAAACCAATGAGCTGATTGCCCGTTCGCTCGGTCGCATCCTGTTCATGGACGAGTTCTACAGCCTGGTGGAACGTCACCACGACGGGCGGCCGGACATGATCGGCATGGAGGCGGTCAACCAGCTGCTGGTGGCGCTCGAAGTGCACCGGTTCGACTTCTGCTTCATCGGCGCCGGATACGAGAAGGAAGTCGACGAGTTCCTCACCGTCAACCCGGGTTTGGCGGGCCGGTTCAACCGCAAGCTGCGGTTCGCGTCCTATGCGCCCGACGAGCTGGTGGAGATCGCGGTGCGCTACGGCGGACCGCGCGCGACGGTCATCGAGCCCGCGGCCCGCGAAGCGCTGAACATGGCCTGCAAGACGCTGCGGGCCTACCTGGCGCCGGACGGCCAGCACGGCATCGATGTGATGCAGAACGGCCGCTTCGCCCGCAACGTGGTGGAGCGTGCCGAGCGGCTACGAGACTCACGGGTGGCCGCCCAGCATCGCACCGACAAGGGTTCGGTGACCGTCGAGGACCTGGAGACGCTGCGCACCCAGGACATCGTCGCGGCCGTCACTGATGCATGCGCGGAAAAGCATGTGCCGCTGCAGCTTTGAGCTGCGCCTAGCCTCGCGATCGGGTCGAACCGGAAAACCGCGATGCGGCCGGCCAGCGCCTCGAACTCATCGAGGTGTCCCGTCGGACGACCATGCCGGAACTCTTCGCGAACGCGATGCCGACGGGTACCTCGACTAGGGAAGGCCCGCAGTATCGGGCGGGCCTGCGCGGCAGTCAGTTCCACGATCCGGACCGGTCGCGACCGGCGGCCTCTGCTGAGCGTGCCGGTGCCGGCCGCGCGCGCGTTGGCGGCCCAGTCCGCACCGGGATAGCCGGCCACCACGTAGAGGCCGCCGTCGAAGCGGAACGGCGTCATCGGGGTGCTGCGCGGCTTACCGGACTTGCGGCCCGGCACGGTCAGCACCATCGCCGGCCCGGTGGGGATGCCGAGCTTCTGCACCGCCATCATGACTTTGTTCATCGGCTTGAGGTAACGCGGTGGACGTGGATCGGACATCTGGGGCCTTCCTTGTTATTCGGTGAACAGGCTGACGGTGATCCGATACCCATCTGGGCGAAGGTGGTCGCCGGCCGGCCGGTGATCTTCTCGACCTCTCTGCGTGACCAGCGCCGGATTGTCGACGGCGTCGGCGAGCATGGCCGATGTACGCATCCGCGAACTCGGCGCCCAGGCCCAGAGTCGATAAAGCGCTGTCGCACGACATCGGGTGGGGCCTCGACGTAGCGCAGTGGGCGGCCCAAGACGGTGCCGATGATCTCGACCAGCTCGAGGTTGGTCGAATGCCTGCGGGCCGGTCAACGGGATCTGCTGGCCGACAAGCTCATCGGTCGACAACGCGCGTGCGGCCACCGCCGCGATGTCGGCTTCGACGATCGGCGCGCTGGAGGCGTCGGCGTACGGTCCGCCGACGACATCGCCGGCATGAATCTGTGCCGACCACATGCCGACGAAGTTCGTCGCGAACACCGTCGGCCGCAGGCTCACCCACTCCAGACCGGAGTCGACGCAGAGCTGCTCGACCTCCTTGTTGCGGTCGCCGCGAACTCGTGACGGTTGACGGCAGAAGTCGTCGTCGGCGTTGATCGCCGACAGCGCAACCAGTTTGCGTACCCCGCGGCGTCGGGCCGATTCCACCACGTCGGCGAGCTGCGCACCGAGCGCGCGGGAATTGAGGAACACCGCCGACGCGCCGGGTAGCGCGTCGAAGACAGAGGCAGCCACGTCGACGCCGTCGGGAAATTGAGCGGCTGTCGGCGTGCGGGTGATCGCCCGCACCGGGACACCCGCGGCGGCAAGCCGGGTGACGAGCGGGCGGCCGACGTTTCCGGTCGCGCCGGTGACGACGATGGTCATGGAACCCTCCTGAGGTAAACGCGCTTTTAGTCAAGGACGGCCCGAGAGGTGAGAAAGTTACTCAGCGGATGTTGTAACTTTTCGACCGACCAGATCGTCGTGAATACATGAGCCAGAACGACCAGATCACCCAGGCCTGGCGGCGGCACCGCCCCTACCTGGTTAATTTGGCGTACCAGATGCTCGGCGATGTCGGCGACGCCGAAGATGTTGCGCAGGAGGCGTTTCTGCGGCTGTCTCGCGCCGATCCCGGCGAGATCGAGGACGTCCGTGCGTGGCTGACCGTTGTGGCGGGGCGGCTCTGCCTCGATCAGGTGCGTTCGGCGCGGTCCCGGTACGAGCGGCCCGACGACATCGGCTCAGAAGCTGCTGCGCTCAACCAGTCCGGGCGTCCGGATCCGGCGGATCGAGTCACCCTCGACGACGAGGTCCGCACGGCGCTGCTGGAGGTGCTGCGCCGGCTCAGCCCCGGCGAGCGGGTGTCGTTCGTATTGCACGACGTGTTCGGCGTCCCGTTCGACGCGATCTCCGAGACGGTCGGCCGTCCGGTCGGCACGTGTCGCCAGCTCGCCCGCCGCGCCCGGACGAAATTCACTCTCGCGCAACCGAACCCGAACGACGTGCCGGTGGCCGAGCATCAGCTGGTCACCGAAAAATTCATCACCGCCTGTGCCGACGGCGATCTGGCTGGTCTGGCGGCGGTGCTGGATCCGACGGTGTGGGGTGTCGGCACGGTGCTCGCCGATCCGGCGCCGCCGCCGCAGATCAACCACGGGCCCCACGACGTCGCGGTCAACCTGCTGCGCTACCTGGGGCCGGGAGTGACGGTGGTGAGCGGACCCGTCGGCCAGCCGGTGCTGCTGGCGTTCGCCGAGCGGCGACTGTTCGCCGTCATCGTGCTGACCATCGACGGGCAGCTGGTGACCAAGATCGAAGCCACCGCCGACCCATCGCTGCGCTAGGCCGATTGCCCGACTCTCCCCGCAAGCGGGCGGTACCCCACCCCGGGCCGCGGACGCGGCCCGCATCGTCGTCGGGCTAGCGGCGCGGGGTCTCCGGCCGGGACGCGAAGAACCCGGCGACCGTCGCCGCGATCTCCAGGAACTTGCGCCGCGTGCCGCGACCCAGCTCGCTGCGTACATCGATGACGCCGCCCGGTCGCAGGTGCGGATCGAACGGCACCTGCACCACGGTCTGTCCGCGATCGACGAACTGGTGCGCCAGCACCGATCGGGTGCGCTTGTCCGAGTGACCGTCGGAGTCGTTGAGCACCACCACGGTGCGACGCAGCAGACCGGTACGGCCGTGCGCTGCCAGCCATTCCATCGTCTGCGCCGCCGCCGAGGCGCCGTCGGCCCAGGGCGAGCTGACCACGATCAGCGCGTCCAGGTCGCTCAGCGCCTCCTGGGTGACCGGCGCGTCCATCGTGGAGCCGCAGTCGATGATCGCGATCGTGAAATGGCGGTCGAGCCGCGAGGCGGCTTCGCGATACAGCGCAGGGTCCAGCACCCGCCGCGGTCCGGCCGTCGGTTCGCCGGCCAGCACGTACAGGCCCGCGGAGTTACTGCCGACGCGAGTACTCACGTCGGCGAACGACCGAAGGTTCTTGTCCGAGGCGAGTTCCCAGTACGAGCCATTGGCCTGCGGGTCGATCCGGCTGCCGAGCCGGCCGAAGGCGGTGTCGGCGTCGACGGCGACCACCCGGTCCTGTCGGCGCAGCTCGGCGAAGATCGAGCCGACGCTGGCCGCGACGGTGGTCTTACCGACGCCGCCCTTGCCCAGCACACCCACCTTGTAGTTGCCCCGAAGCGCTGACCCGATCGCCGCTTCGTAGGCGTCCTCCTGCTGCTCTGCGGCCGACGGCCCGAGGTTGAGCAGGCCGAACGTGGCTTGGTAGACGGCGCGGCGCCAACCGTATTTGGGGCCGGGGCGCTTCAGTTCGGCCGCGCTGCGCGGCGCGAAGTCGAGGGTGCTCCACGACGGCCGCTCCGCCGGCGCCGCCGGACCCGGGGGAGGGGGCCGCTGCGGCGATGCCGGATGTGGCTGCGGGCCCGGCGGGCCCGCAGGACCGCTGGGTTGCTTGGGTCGCACCCGGTCCCGCAGGAAGTCGTCGGATTCGCTCATAGGCCGGCCGTAAAACATGTCGCAACGGTGAGCTGGCGCACGAAGGCATCGTAGTTCCGCCGCGACCGGTCTAATGCCACGATGGTCGATCGTGCAGGTCACAGGCACCGGCCGGAGAAATATCCGGGCAACTTTCGGGCGAAAGCCCGGGGCTATCCGCCTCCGCCCACTGCGGGCCGGCAAAATTCGCTCGCAGAGCCCCGCTGCCTCGCGTTTTGGTGAGCTCCATCACCCGCCGGAGGCGATCGCTGTGAGCCGGGGGGCTTCGCGACAATGCATTTGGCCGCAATCACAGCAAATTCGCGAAGCGGCGGACCCAGCCGTCCGACCGACCCCGGCCGGATCAAATCACGTTTCAGTACGCCCAAATGCCCTGCGGCACAGGCTGACCCGACCGCCCACGGTAGGGGCCGTCGCTCAGCACAGCGGCGCCGGCGACCCTGAGGTTAGAATTGGTCAAGTTGGCATGTCAGGCGGGTTTTGTCATATCGTTTTACGACTTGTCGAAACCGGGAACTGGGCCACCGTTCAGCGCTGCACGGATGAATCCCCGACCGGATCATCGCCACCAGGCGAACACCACATTCGACAAGACCGATGGGGTTCAGCCCACAGCCTTCCGGGCGGCGCCAACGGAGCGGAGGCGAATTCCGCGGCGGAAAGTTCTTTGGTGAAGGGTCAGGTGGGAATGGCGCCCCAACGCGTCGGGCTCTACAACCCCGCATTCGAGCATGACTCGTGCGGGGTGGCGATGGTCGTCGACATGCACGGCCGGCGCAGCCGGAGCATCGTGGACAAGGCCATCACCGCGCTGGTCAACCTCGAGCATCGCGGTGCCCAGGGCGCCGAGCCGCACAGCGGTGACGGCGCCGGCATCCTGATCCAGGTCCCCGACGACTTCCTGCGTCAGGTGGTCGACTTCGACCTGCCCGACGCAGGCAGCTACGCCACCGGTATCGCGTTCCTGCCGCAGTCGTCGAAAGACGCCACGGCGGCCGCGGCTGCGGTGGAGAAGATCGTCGAGGCCGAGGGCTGCCACGTGCTGGGCTGGCGCAACGTGCCCACCGACGAGTCTTCGCTGGGCGCGCTGGCCCGCGACGCGATGCCCACCTTCCGCCAGCTGTTCATCGCCGGCGCCGACGGCATGCAGCTGGAGCGCCGCGCCTACGTGATCCGCAAGCGTGCCGAGCACGAGCTCGGCACCAAGGGCCCCGGCCAGGATGGCCCGGGCCGCGAAACCGTCTATTTCCCAAGCCTTTCCGGCCAGACCATGGTCTACAAGGGCATGTTGACCACCCCGCAGCTCAAGGCCTTCTACCTCGACCTGCAAGACCAGCGGCTGACCAGCGCGCTGGGCATCGTGCACTCACGGTTCTCCACGAACACCTTCCCGTCGTGGCCGCTGGCCCACCCGTTCCGGCGCGATCGCCCACAACGGTGAGATCAACACCGTCACCGGCAACGAGAACTGGATGCGCGCCCGCGAGGCGCTGATCGAGACCGACGTGTTCGGGTCCCGCGACGCGACGTCGACAAGCTGTTCCCGATCTGTACCCCGGGCGCCTCGGACACCGCGCGCTTCGACGAGGCGCTCGAGCTGCTGCACCTGGGCGGTCGCAGCCTGCCGCACGCGGTGCTGATGATGATTCCCGAGGCCTGGGAGCGCCACGAGTCGATGGATCCCGGCGCGGCGAGCGTTCTACGAGTACCACGCATCGCTGATGGAGCCATGGGACGGACCGGCGTCGATGACGTTCACCGACGGCACCGTGGTGGGCGCGGTGCTGGACCGCAACGGTCTGCGCCCGTCCCGGATCTGGGTCACCGAAGACGGCCTGGTGGTGATGGCCTCCGAGGTCGGTGTGCTCGACATCGAGCCGTCGAAGGTGGTGCGCCGGATGCGGCTGCAGCCCGGCCGGATGTTCCTGGTCGACATGGCGCAGGGCCGCATCGTCGCCGACGAGGAGATCAAGGCCGAGCTGGCCGCCGAACAGCCGTACCAGGAGTGGCTGGACAAGGGCCTGATCCCGCTGGCCGAGCTGCCGCAGGGCGATTACGAGCGGATGCTGCACCACCGGGTTGTGTTGCGGCAGCTGGTTTTCGGCTACACCTACGAAGAACTCAACCTGCTGGTGGCGCCGATGGCGCGTACCGGCGCGGAGCCGATCGGCTCGATGGGCACCGATACCCCGGTCGCGGTGCTGTCGCAGCGTCCGCGGATGCTGTTCGACTACTTCCAGCAGTTGTTCGCCCAGGTGACCAACCCGCCGCTGGACGCCATCCGCGAAGAGGTGGTGACCAGCCTGTCCGGCACGGTCGGGCCGGAGGGCGACCTGCTCAACCCGAACGCGGACTCCTGCCGCCAGATCATCCTGCCGCAGCCGATCCTGCGTAACCACGAGCTGGCCAAGCTGATCAACCTCGACCCCGACGTCGAGGTCAACGGCCGTCGGCACGGGTTGCGCTCCAAGGTGATTCGCTGCCTGTACCCGGTCGCCGAGAACGGCGCCGGCCTGCAAAGCGGCCCTCGACGACGTCCGTGCGCAGACCTCGGCGGCGATCGCCGACGGTGCGCGGATCATCATCCTGTCCGACCGGGAATCCGACGAGAAGCTGGCCCCGATCCCGTCGCTGCTGGCGGTCTCGGCGGTGCACCACCACCTGGTCCGCGAACGCAGCCGTACCAAGGTCGGCCTGGTCGTCGAGTCCGGCGACGCCCGCGAGGTGCACCACATGGCCGCGCTGGTCGGCTTCGGTGCGGCGGCGATCAACCCGTACATGGCGTTCGAGTCGATCGAGGTCATGCTGGACCGCGGCGGCCTCGAGGGCCTCGGACCGCGAGAAGGCGCTGAACAACTACATCAAGGCCGCGGGCAAGGGCGTGCTCAAGGTGATGTCCAAGATGGGCATCTCGACGCTGGCCTCCTACACCGGTGCCCAGCTGTTCCAGGCCGTCGGCGTCGACGAGGACGTTCTCGCCGAGTACTTCACCGGATTGACCTGTCCCACTCGGCGGAATCGACGCTGGCCGACATCGCCGCCGACGTGGCGACCCGGCATTCGCTGGCCTTCCTGGACCGGCCCGACGAGCGCGCGCACCGCGAACTCGAGGTCGGCGGGGAGTATCAGTGGCGCCGCGAAGGCGAGTACCACCTGTTCAACCCCGACACCGTGTTCAAGCTGCAGCACTCCACCCGCACCGGTCAGTACGAGATCTTCAAGGAGTACACCCGGCTGGTCGACGACCAGAGTGAGCGGATGGCCTCGCTGCGCGGGCTGCTGAAATTCCGTGAGGGACGCAAGCGGATCCCGATGGACGACGTCGAGCCGGCCAGCGAGATCGTCAAGCGCTTCTCGACCGGCGCGATGAGCTACGGCTCGATCTCCGCCGAAGCGCACGAGACACTCGCGATCGCGATGAACCGACTCGGCGGCCGGTCGAACTGCGGTGAGGGCGGCGAGCACGTCAGCCGGTTCGACCGCGACCCCAACGGCGACTGGCGGCGCAGCGCGATCAAGCAGGTCGCCTCCGGCCCGCTTCGGCGTCACCTCGCACTACCTGAGCAACTGCACCGACATCCAGATCAAGATGGCCCAGGGCGCCAAACCCGGTGAGGGCGGCCAGCTTCCGGCAGGCAAGGTCTACCCGTGGATCGCCGAGGTGCGGCACTCCACTCCCGGTGTGGGCCTGATCTCCCCGCCGCCGCACCACGACATCTACTCGATCGAGGATCTCGCGCAGCTGATCCACGACTTGAAGAACGCCAACCCGTCCGCGCGGATCCACGTCAAGCTGGTCTCCGAGAACGGCGTCGGCACCGTCGCGGCCGGAGTCTCCAAGGCGCATGCCGACGTGGTGCTGATCTCCGGGCACGACGGTGGCACCGGCGCGACCCCGCTGACATCGATGAAGCACGCCGGCGCGCCGTGGGAGCTCGGCCTAGCCGAGACGCAGCAGACATTGCTGCTCAACGGATTACGCGACCGGATCGTCGTCCAGGTGGACGGCCAGCTCAAGACCGGCCGCGACGTGATGATCGCCGCGCTGCTGGGCGCCGAGGAATTCGGCTTCGCGACCGCTCCGCTGGTGGTGTCCGGCTGCATCATGATGCGGGTCTGTCACCTCGACACCTGCCCGGTCGGTGTGGCCACCCAGAACCCGGTGCTGCGCGAACGATTCACCGGCAAGCCCGAATTCGTGGAGAACTTCTTCCTGTTCATCGCCGAAGAGGTCCGTGAATACATGGCGCAGCTCGGCTTCCGCACCGTCAACGAGGCGGTGGGTCAGGTCGGAGCGCTGGACACCACGCTGGCCCGCGCGCACTGGAAGGCGCACAAGCTGGATCTGTCGCCGGTGCTGCACGAGCCGGATTCGGCGTTCATGAACCAGGATCTGTACAACAGCTCCAAGCAGGACCACGGTCTGGACAAGGCGCTGGATCAGCAGCTGATCGTGATGTGCCGGGAGGCCCTGGACTCGCAGAAGCCGGTCAGCTTCTCCACCACCATCGCCAACGTCAACCGCACGGTCGGCACCATGCTCGGCCACGAGGTGACCAAAGCCTATGGCGGCCAAGGGTTGCCGGACGGCACCATCGACATCACCTTCGCCGGCTCGGCGGGCAACAGCTTCGGTGCGTTCCTGCCGCCGGGCATCACGCTGCGGGTGTACGGCGACGCCAACGACTACGTCGGCAAGGGACTGTCCGGCGGACGGATCGTGGTGCGCCCGCCGGACGACGCGCCGGAAGACTATGTGGCCGAGGACAACATCATCGGCGGCAACGTGATCCTGTTCGGCGCCACCAGCGGCCAGGCGTTCCTGCGCGGGGTGGTCGGCGAGCGGTTCGCCGTCCGTAACTCCGGCGCGGAGGCGGTGGTCGAAGGCGTCGGCGATCACGGCTGCGAATACATGACCGGCGGCAAGGTGGTGATTCTCGGCGACACCGGCCGCAACTTCGCCGCGGGCATGTCCGGCGGTATCGCCTATGTCTACGACCCGGAGGACGCGTTGGAAGCCAATCTCAACTCCGAGATGGTGGAACTCGAGGCGCTCGACGAGGACGACCTCGAGTTTCTGCAGGGGATCATCCAGGCGCATGTCGACGCCACCGACTCCGCGATCGGGCAGCGGGTGCTGGCCGACTGGGCTGCTACGCAACAGCATTTCGCCAAGGTGATGCCGCGCGACTACAAGCGGGTGCTGGAAGCGATCGCCGAGGCCGAGCGCACCGGCACCGATCCCGAAGAGGCGATCATGGCGGCCGCCAGTGCCTGATCCGAAGGGCTTTCTCAAATACACCCATCGCGAGACCCCGCAGCGCCGCCCGGTGGATCTGCGGCTGCGCGACTGGAACGAGGTCTACGAAGACTTCCCGCACGAGGCGTTGCAGCACCAGGCGACCCGCTGCATGGACTGCGGAATTCCGTTCTGCCACAACGGTTGTCCGCTGGGCAACCTGATTCCGGAGTGGAATGACCTGGTTCGCACCGATCGGTGGCGGGATGCGATCGAACGGCTGCACGCCACCAACAACTTCCCCGAGTTCACCGGCCGGCTCTGCCCGGCACCGTGCGAATCGTCCTGTGTGCTCGGCATCAACCAGGACGCCGTGACGATCAAGCAGATCGAAGTCGAGATCATCGACAACGCCTTCGACGAAGGCTGGGTGGTTCCGCTGCCACCGGAAGCAGACCAGCACACCGGAAAGACCGTCGCGGTGATCGGATCCGGCCCGGCCGGTCTGGCGGCCGCACAGCAGCTGACCCGGGCCGGGCATCGTGTGACGGTGTTCGAGCGGGCCGACCGCATCGGTGGGCTGCTGCGCTACGGCATCCCCGAGTTCAAGATGGAAAAGCGCCACCTCGACCGCCGGCTCGAGCAGATGAAGGCCGAAGGCACCGAATTCCGCGCCGGCGTCGACGTCGGCACCGACATCACCGCCGAACAGCTGCGCTCGGAGTTCGACGCCGTGGTGCTGGCCGGCGGTGCGACCGCCTGGCGCGACCTGCCGATCCCCGGTCGCGACCTGGACGGCATCCACCAGGCAATGGAGTACCTGCCGTGGGGGAATCGCGTCCAGGAGGGCGACGACGTTCTCGGCGCGGACGGCGAGCCGCCGATCACGGCCAAAGGCAAGAAGGTCGTCATCATCGGCGGCGGTGACACCGGCGCCGACTGCTTAGGCACCGCACACCGTCAGGGCGCGGCCAACATCTACCAGCTCGAGATCATGCCGCGCCCGCCGGAAAGCCGTGCCCCGTCCACTCCGTGGCCGACGTACGCGTTGATGTTCCGGGTGTCCTCGGCGCACGAAGAGGGCGGCGAGCGCGTCTTCTCGGTCAACACCGAGGAATTCGTCGGTCGGGACGGCCACGTCGCCGCGCTGAAGCTGCACGAGGTGACAATGCAGGACGGCAAATTCGTCAAGACCGAGGGCACCGATTTCGAGATCGAGGCCGATCTGGTGTTGCTGGCGATGGGGTTCGTCGGGCCGGAGAAGCCGGGCCTGCTGACCGATCTCGGCGTCGAGTTCACCGACCGTGGCAACGTGGCGCGCGGCGCGAACTTCGAGACCTCGGTACCGGGTGTCTTCGTGGCCGGCGACGCGGGTCGGGGCCAGTCGCTGATCGTCTGGGCGATTGCCGAGGGCCGCGCCGCCGCTGCGGCGGTGGATCGGTTCCTGACGGGGGAGACCGCGCTGCCCGCGCCGATCACGCCGACGGCGGCCCCGCAACGCTAGTCACGTTCGTCACGCCAGCAACATTTGATAAATGTTTCGGCGCGTCTTACACTATTTGCCAGCAGAAGGCTGTCTAATAGTTCGAGACGGGCGTCGCGGGGTGTGGGGCCCAGTTGAGCTGATCGACCGCAGGAGTAAGCGCTGTGTATATGAACCCGATGACCCGCTACCGGGTCGGCCGAATCGCCTGGTCATGGTTCCGACATCCAGTCAAGAGCCGGGAATTCCCGGCGAAGCACGAGCGCCTGGTGACCGCAGACGACCTGCTGCGCTTCGCCATCTAATCGCGCGAAGGCATCCACCGGCTGCGTAGCGCAGCTTTGCTGAGTTGTTACCGCAGCTTGTCCGAAGTGCGATCAGCCCGCGTCGGTCTTACGACGGGAAATACACCGCCTGGTTGCAGAAGACCGAGTCGGGCTCGCTGATGTAGTTCGTCGCCGCGACGACGTCGATCCTGGTTTGTAGGTCCGCGTCGCCGTACTCGTCGCGACACAACGAGGCGAGGGTATCGCCGGCTACGTGGCGGAGGCGGTTCAATCCCGGCTGAACGAGCACTTGACCGGGAGTCACCTCGCTGCCCGTGGGCAGGTTGTTGGCGAGCTGGATGATCTCAGCGAGGTGATCGTCGCCGTACCATCGGGCGGCCAAGCCCGCGAGGGTCTCGTTCGCGACGACGGTGTGGTGACCGACATCGGTGAGATCGGGCATATGTAACCAGGCACCTTGCTGAATTTCACGCTGAGCCACTCCATTGACGACCTCCCAGATCAACTGAACGTTGGTGTCCGTCGTGTTGTAGTAGTGCTGGGTGATCTGCTTTCGCGCCGCGCTGGAATCGGCTGCGCTGACCAGATGCCGATAGGTGACATACGGGATCAACAGCTCTTGGCCGACTTGGACCAGGTCTGGATCGGCGAGGTGGTTCTGCGCCGCAATCACGGAGAACAGGTTGCCGTCTCCGTATTCACGCGCAGCGATGGTGAACAGAGTGTCGCCTTGTTGAACGTCGTAGTTCTTCATCTCTTCTGAGATCCTTTCCAAGACAGAGTCTTGTGGTGCGACGCGAGCAATCTTGTGCCCAGGTTCATGATGCGCCGATCACGTCAAGCCGCACACGAGTAGCGCGATACCCGAAAATAAAGGCCAGGCCGGGCGCGGATCGACTGGCGGCGCCCGAACTCGGCGCACTGTGGAGCTGTCGAGGATGCGCCTTCCTCAGTCGCGCAGCCCCGAGTCGCGGATCGCCTCGGCCAGCGGCTCCAGGACGGCTGGGTCATGCGGCGCTGGGATGTACACGATGCCCAGATCGAGGCCCTCGGCGGCCAGACCGGCGGCGTCGTCGATGACTTTTGCGTAGTCGAGGTCGGACTCGAGGCGCAGGTGCGCCGACGTCATGATCTCTTTGGGATCGCGGCCGATGTCGGCGCAGTGGGATCTCAGCACCTCGAGCTTGCGCGCGAACAGATCCGGTGGCCCGCCGACAAAGTTCCAGTGTTGGGCGTAACGGGCGGTGATACGCAGCGTGCGCTTCTCGCCGCTGCCGCCGATACAGATCGGCGGGTGCGGGCGCTGCGGCCCTTTGGGCTCGTTGCGGGCGTCTTTGAGCTGGTAGTAGGTGCCGTCGAAGCTGGTCGTCTCGTTGCTCAGCAGGCTGGTCAGCACCGCGCAGGCCTCTTCGAACCGGTCGAAGCGTTCCTTGATGCTGCCGAGCTCGATGCCGTAGGCGCCGGATTCCTCCTCGTTCCATCCGGCGCCGATCCCTAGCTCCAGCCGGCCGTCGGAGATGATGTCCAGCGCGGCAGCCATGTTGGCCAGCACCGCAGGATGGCGGTAGTGGATGCCGGTGACCAGGGTGCCCAGCCGCAGTCGCGTGGTCGCCTGGGCCAGTGCGGTCAGCGTCGTCCAGCCCTCTAGACAGGGTCCGGTGCTGTCGCTGAAGATCGGGTAGAAGTGGTCGAAGGTCCAACCGGATTCGAAAACATCGATATCGTCGGCGGTCTGCCAGACGGCGAGCATGCTGTTTCCAGGTGGTGTTCTGAGGTGAGGTTTTGAACGCAAATCGCATGAGCCCGACGGTAGTCCAGCTTCTCGAGCACGTGCGGCGACGTCCTGCGCTACGACGTCAGGATCACTCTGCTGGCCGCCGGGCTGATCTTCCTGCTTGCCCTGGTGCTCGGCGTGTGGAAGTACCGCCAGATCATGGCGTCGCCGGATCATCGCGCCCATGTCTACGTCGACATCGCCCACCGCGCGGCGCTGCTGTACTCGTTTGCGACCTGCTGGTCGCGGTCTTCGTCCAATTCAGCGCCTGGCCGGCCTGGGTCAACCTGACCGCGGCGCTGATCGTGGTGGTCTTCTTCGTCGCGGCAATCCTCAGCTATATCGCTCACGGTCTGCGCCGCGACACCGAGAACCAGTTCGAAAAGACCTGATCGCGCACTCAGAGTCGCGATGCTGGCGCTGATCGTCGCCGAGATCGGCGGCTTCGGCGTGCTCCTCGACCGGCTTCGTCGTCGGGCAGTTCCGCTAGCCGGCCGGGGCACACTGGAGACATGGACCCGGTAGCCGCACTGCGTCAGATCGCCTACTACAAAGACCGGGCGCGCGAAGACACTCGGCGGGTGATGGCCTACCGCAACGCCGCCGACATCGTCGAGCGCCTCGACGACGCGGAACGCGAGCGGCACGGCCAGGCCAACAGCTGGCAGTCGCTGCCCGGTATCGGGCCCGAAGACGGCCAAGGTGATCGCCCAGGCCTGGGCCGGCCGCGAACCCGACGCTCTGGTCGAATTGCGTTCGGCTGCAGAAGATCTCGGCGGCGGCGAGATCCGTGCCGCGCTGCGCGGCGACCTGCATCTGCATTCGAACTGGTCGGATGGCTCAGCCGACATCGAGGAGATGATGGCCACCGCCAAGGCGCTGGGCCACGAGTACTGCGCGCTGACCGACCATTCGCCACGTTTGACGATCGCCAACGGGCTGTCGCCGGAGAGGCTGCGCAAACAGCTCGACGTCATCGACACGCTGCGGGACCGGTTCGCGCCGATGCGCATCCTGACCGGCATCGAGGTGGACATCCTCGACGACGGCAGCCTGGACCAGGAGCCCGAGCTGCTGGATCGCCTCGACATCGTGGTGGCCAGCGTGCATTCCAAGCTGTCGATGGACTCCGCGGCGATGACCCGGCGGATGGTGCGCGCCGTCAGCGACGGGCACGCCGACGTTCTCGGCCACTGCACCGGACGGTTGGTCACCGGTAACCGGGGCGTCCGGCCGGAGTCGACGTTCGACGCCGAAGCGGTGTTCACCGCCTGCCGCGATCACGGCACCGCGGTCGAGATCAACTCCCGGCCGGAGCGGCGCGACCCGCCCACCCGACTGCTGAACCTCGCGCTGGAGATCGGCTGCGATTTCAGCATCGACACCGACGCGCACGCGCCGGGCCAGTTGGACTTCCTCGGCTACGGCGCACAGCGAGCACTGGACGCGGGTGTGCCGGCCGAGCGGATCGTCAACACCTGGCCGGTCGACAAGCTGCTGGCGTGGACGGCGTCGTAAAGCCGGGCGCACGCATCGCCCCTCTGCCACGTGAGAAGGAGCATTAAGCCCCTAGGTGGTGCCGGGTGTCGAGCTGATGCTTAAGAATGTGAACGATTGGGATACGACGGCGGATTTGGCTTGCCACCGACTGCTGACGGCACTCAATGGATACGGACGCCGAGGCGATGCGACTGCTGGCCAGCGTCGACTACGGGCGGGTGGTATTCACACTCACCGCGCTTCCGGCGATTCGCGTGGTCAATCATCTGGTGGACGGAGACCGGATAATCATCCGCACCCGGCTGACTTCGGCGATCTCGACCGCCGTGCGATCCGTCGAGGGTGTCGTGATCGCCTATGAAGCTGACAGCCTCGACCCCAGACTCGGACGGGCTGGAGTGTTGTGGCTACTGGGCGTGCGCACACCCTGACCGATCCTGACCAGGTCTCGCATTATGAGCAGCTGCTACGTCCGTGGGTAAACCACGCCGAGACTGTCGTCGCGATCACGCCCGCGATGGTCACCGGCCTACAAATCAACACCGCGGGAACGTGACCGCAGGCCCGTCGCATCAGTCGGGCAGGTGCGGCACCTCCAGGCCGGGTCTCGGCCGACCAGTACGCCGCGGGTGAGCGCCGACTTGCCGTAGCGGCGACGCACGCTGTCGACCGCCGCGTCGACGTCGGCCGGATCCGCCCGAGTGGTGAACGGCAGCATCATCTGCTCGGTGCCGCTGCGATCGATCTCCGACACCGCGAACCCGACCAGGGTCAGCCCCCGCTCGGCGATCAGCGGCGCGGCTGCCGCGACCAGTTGCCGTGCGGTGGCGAGAATGGTCTGCGTCGAACAGGTGGCCCACGGCAGCGTGCGCGATCGGGTGGCCCGGCCGAAGTCGTTGAACCGCAACCGAAGTGTGACCGTCCGGCCGGTGCGCCCGGCGGCACGCATGCGGGTCGCGATGCGGTCGATCAGGCCGATCACCACCGCGTCGACCTCGGCAGGCGACATGGTGTTGCCGGCGCGGCCCAGCGCCCGCTGCGCTCCCACCGACCGTCGGTGCACCCCCGTCGACACCCGACGCAGATCGATGTTGCGGGACAGCGCGTACAGCCGCCCGCCCATGGCGCCGCCCACCAGCGACGCCAGCATGGACTCGCTCAGCTCGGCCACGTCGGCGACGGTCTCGATGCCGTGCGCGTGCAGCTTGTCGGCGGTCACCGCGCCGACGCCCCACAAACGGCGGACCGGCAGCGGATGCAGAAACGCCAGCTCCTGCCCCGGTGGAACCAGCAGCAGGCCGTCGGGTTTGGCCTCCTGGCTGGCCACCTTGGCGAGGAACTTCGTCCGCGCGATACCCACCGTGATGGGCAGGCCGACTCGCTCGCGAACCTCACTGCGTAGCCGGGCCGCGATCTGCACCGGCGTCCCGGACACGCGGCGCAGCCCGCCGACGTCGATGAACGCCTCGTCCACCGAGATCGCCTCCACCAGCGGCGAGGTGTCGCGGAAAACCTCGAAGACCGCGTCGCTGGCCTGCGTGTAGGCAGCCATCCGGGGCGGAACCACCACGGCTCGAGGACACAGCCGCCGCGCCTGGGCGCCGCCCATCGCGGTGCGCACACCGAACGCCTTGGCCTCGTAACTGGCCGCGAGCACCACCCCGCCGCCCACGATCACCGGTCGGCCGCGCAGGGCCGGATCGTCGCGTTGCTCGACGGATGCGTAGAACGAGTCGAGGTCCGCATGGAGGATGGCGGCTCCGCCGCCGGAAACGCACACGAACATATGTTCGCATCGACGCCCGACGAGTAGCTAGACCTGTTCGCCGTAGATGCTGGTCGTCCAGACATGGACCAGCGTCTCGAGCACCCTTTCGCGAGGCACCGACGGGCGGTCGTCGGCGAACGAGCTGAGCATCACCTTCTCATTCAGCAGGTTCAGCGCCGCCGACAACTGGTCGGCGGGCAGCGTCACCGGTGCGGCGCCGCGGGCCCGCTCGGTCTCGATGACGGTGGCGATATGGCCGACCCACTTCTGCATGAACCGCGACCACAGCTCGCGCAGATCCTTATTAGTGCGAGCGGAGTCCGCGGCCAGCGAGACGGCGCGGTGCGAGCCGAACGTCTCGACGAAGACGTTGATGCCGATGCGCCACAGCCCCTTCAGGTCGGCCGGCGGATTGGCAACCATGTTCTCCAGCGCGGAGTCGGCTTCGACGATCACCCGCTGAAACAGCGTGAGTAGCACCGCGTCCTTGGACGGGAAGTAAAAGTAGAACGTCGGGCGCGACAGCCCGGCGCCTTTGGCCAGGTCATCGACCGAAATGTCGGCCAACGGGCGCTGTTCGAGCAGCTGCTCGGCGGTGGTCAGGATGGCGACCTCGCGGTCGTCGCCCGACGGGCGCGCGGAGCGGCGTGCCCTCGGTGCACGGCTGGAGCTGACGGTCGCCACCCGCGTTACTTTACATGGTGTTGAGAAAGTCGACACGGTGTTGACGCACTCAACACGGTGTTGATAGCGTGTCGCCATGACTGAACATCTCGACGTCGTTGTCGTCGGCGCCGGCATCTCCGGCATCAGCGCGGCCTGGCATCTGCAGGACCGCTGCCCGTCCAAGAGTTACGCCGTCCTCGAGCGCCGCGACGACCTCGGTGGCACCTGGGATCTGTTCAAATACCCCGGGATTCGCTCCGACTCGGACATGTTCACGCTGGGCTTCCGCTTCAAGCCGTGGGAGTCGTCGACGTCTATCGCCGACGGCGCCTCGATCAAGGCCTACATCAAGGAAGCCGCGACGGAGAACGGCATTGACAAGCACATCCGTTACCGCCACAAGGTGCTCGCCGCCGAGTGGTCCGATGCGGAGAACCGGTGGACGCTGACCGTCGACAACGACGGCCAACAGCAGGAGCTGACCTGTTCGTTCCTGTTCGCGTGCAGCGGTTACTACAACTACGACGAGGGTTACCTACCGAAGTTCGAGGGCTCCGACGACTTCGGGGGCACCATCATCCATCCGCAGCACTGGCCGGAGGATCTCGACTACGTCGGCAAGAAGATCGTGGTGATCGGCTCGGGCGCTACCGCGATCACACTGATTCCGTCGCTGGTCAATTCGGGTGCCGGTCACGTGACGATGCTGCAGCGCTCACCGTCCTACGTCGGATCGCTGCCGTTGAGCGACCCGTTCGCCGAGCAGGCCAACAAGTGGCTGCCGACCAAGGTTGCGCACGCCGCGAACCGGTGGAAGTGGATCGCGTTCAGCACCTTCCAGTACCAGTTCTCCCGGAAGTTCCCGCGCCAGATGCGCAAGACGCTGTTGACGATGGCCAAGCGGCGGCTGCCGCAGGGCTACGACGTCGAGAAGCACTTCGGTCCGAGCTACAACCCGTGGGACCAGCGACTGTGCCTGGCGCCCAACGGTGACCTGTTCAAGACCATCCGTAAGGGCCAGGCCGATGTCGTCACCGACACCATCGACCGCTTCACCAAGACCGGCATCAAGCTCGGCTCCGGTGCGGAGTTGCAGGCCGACATCATCATCACCGCAACGGGTTTGAACTTGCAGCTGTTCGGTGGCGCCGAGATCCGGCGTAACGGCGAGCACGTCGAACTCAACGACACGATGGCCTACAAGGGCATGATGCTGACCGGCATGCCGAACATGGCGTTCACCATCGGCTATACCAACGCGTCGTGGACGCTGAAAGCCGACCTGGTCTCCGAGTTCGTCTGCCGCGTCATCAATCACATGGACGCAACGGCTACGCCACCGTGGTGCCGCAACATCCGGGCAATTCAGTGGACGAGCGTCCGCTGATGGACTTCACGCCGGGATACGTGCTGCGCGCCCTGGACTACCTGCCCAAGGCCGGTTCGGTCTCGCCGTGGCGGCTCAAGCAGAACTACTTCATGGATCTGCAGCTGATCCGGCGCGGCAAGGTCGACGACGAAGCGCTGCACTTCGCCAAAAAGCCTGCGGCGCTTGGCGGTTTAGCTGCGGTTAGCCGCAGCGACGACGACGATACCGTCGTCGTCGCTGTAGGCGATGTCGCCGGGCACGAACTCCACCCCGCCGAAGCTGACGGTGACGTCACGCTCGCCGGCGCCGGTCTTGGCGCTCTTACGCGGATTGGTGCCGAGCGCCTTGATGCCGAGATCCATGCCGCGCAGCGCCGCGGCGTCCCGGACAGCGCCGTGCACGATCAGCCCGGCCCAATCGTTGGACCGGGCCAATTCGGCGATGAGGTCGCCGACCAATGCGGTGTGCAGCGAGCCGCCGCCGTCGATCACCAGTACGCCGCCGTCGCCGGGCGTGGACAGCACCGACTTCAGCAGCGCATTGTCTTGTGCGCAGCGCACAGTGGTGATCGGGCCGGCGAATTGCGTTCGCGCGCCGAACTGGCGGAATTGGACGTCGCAGCTGCGGACGTCGGGCCCGATGTCGTCGACCAGGTCGGCGGTGGGCCGGAATATCACAGTCACCGGGTCATGTTAGGCATCGTCGTGGCGCAGCCGGCGGACCAGCAGGATCGCCAGCAAGCTGATCGCGATCGCCACCGCCAGCGGCACCGGCGAGCGCGCGGGCGCTGACTCGGCTGGCTCTGCGGGCAGCGGGTTTCGCGCCGCCTCGACGGTCGACTTCGCATGTGCCGCAGCATCTTTGGCGGCTGCAGCGAGCTGACCGTTGGTGTCAGGTGCGGCGGGTGCGATCTTCTTGGCGGTCGCCTTCTTCGCCGGCGCCTTTTTGGCCGATGCCTTCTTGGCGGGCGCCTTTTTCGGTGCGGCCTTCTTGGCTGCTTTCGCCGGCGCGGCTTTCTTGGCCGCCTTCTTCACCGGAGCTTTCTTGGCCGGCTTCTCGGGTTCGTCGGCGGGCGGCGGCGCCGGTGGTTCAGCGGGCCTTTCCGGCTCTCTGGCGGATGGTGGCTCGGTGGGCGGCGGCGCGAGGTCCGGAGTGTGGTCCGGTCGATCCTGCGGGTCTGCCATCCGGTTGCTCCTTTGAAGTTTCTCGTCGGGTACACCGGTGAGTCGAATCCATCATGCCAGGGCCGGACCGGTGGTTTGAGCGGGCGATGGGATCACGGTTTATTCCGCGACGCCCACCACGCACCGGCGCCGACCAGCGCCACCGCGCCGAGGGCGAACGGCCAGACCGGGACGTCGTCGGGCGGGGCGTCCGAGGTCCGCGCGGCGGGACCGGGCGTGCCGGGGCCCGGCGCCGTCAGCTGAAACGACCACGAGCCGGCGACTACGTGCCCGTCTGCCGAGGTCACTCGGTAGTTGACGGTGTAGTTGCCGGCCGGCCCTAGCGGACGCACGCCGATGCTGACGACCGTGCCGCGCACGTCCGGCTCGCCCGCCGACCACATGTTGCCGTCCGGGCCGACGACCGTCATCGCCGCAAACGTGGTCTGCAGGTCTTCGTTGAAGGTCGCGCTGACTCGGATCGGACCGGTGCTGACGGTGGCGTGGTCGGCGGGGTCGGCCGACACCCGGGCGGCGTGCGCGCTCGCGGCGCCCGCGGTCAGCGTCGTCGTGAATGCGACGGCTGCCAACAGCAGCGTCACGACGATCAGTTGCGCGCGACGGTTCATGTCCGCCGCACGATCAGGGCGGCACCGACGCCGACGGCGGCGAGCAGCAGGGCCGCACCGGCCAACACGCGGGCGGTGTTGTCAGCGGCCGGCCGGACCGGAGCCGGAGGTGTCGCCGTGGCGGTGGGCTGGGCGGCGTGTTGGGTATGGGACGGTGCCCCACCGGCCACGACCAGTGTCGGCGCGGGATGTTCCGGCTCCGCCTGGCCGGCCACAGACCGCTGATCCCACTTCACCACCGCGCCGTCGGCGTAGGTCTGGGTTGCCGGGAAGCTGACCGTGTCGGCGTCGGGCAGCTTCACCGATATGCGGAAGACCCCGAATTCGTCCACCGCGATCCCGCCGTTGGCGCGGCGGTCCACGTCACCGAACGGACCGCACCCGAGCCGCCGTCGCGGTCGAGGGTGGCCGTCCAGCCGGGCTTGGCTTCGGTGCGGACCGCGGAGACATTGGTCAGGTCGACGGTCAACGAGGTGGTGGCCGCGCCGGTGGTCGACTCGTTGGGGACCTGGAAGCTGACCACCGCGACACCGCCACGAACGGCGTCGCTGCTGCCCGCTTCGACGTGGGCCGATGCTGTTGTGGCGGCCGGTCCGAGGTAGAGCACCGATGCGGCGATCGCTCCGATCGCGCTGCGCCACATAAACCTGCGAGGGGATGACATTGCTTTTCAGGGTCTCCAGAGGTCAGGTCAGGCCGAGCCGCGCCATCAGGTCGGCGTCGATTTCGTCGAGCTGGCCCGAGATCGCGGCGTGGGCGCCGCGGCGGCGCGCTGCGGGCATGTTCTCCGCGGCGGTGATCGCCGCCGCGAGGTCGGTGAGCCGCTCGGACATCGCGGTGACGAACTGCTTCGTCTCGGGATCCTTGGGTTTGTTCTCGTGCACGGTCCGTAACGACTGTTCGGCTCCGGCGACGCGGGCCGACAACCGGCCGCCCTGCCCGGAGAACTGACCGATCTGGGCCAACGGGACCCCGAGCTGGTCGGCGCGCCGCTGGTCGATCAGTCCACGAGCCGCGATGGCCACTCGGTAGGCCAGCGGCACCACGATCGGCGCGAGCAACCGAGATACCGTCAGCAGGCGGCGAATCCGCGTCGGCGACATCAACTTGCCCTCGCGCACCGCCTTCAGCTGGGTCTCGGCGATCTTCAATGCGGCCTGGTCGCTGCCGCGCTGGGCTTTCAGCTGCTCGCGCAGATGTTTGGTCTCAGCCCGCTGCGCGGCCTTGAACCGGCGAACTTCGTTCTTCGCCGCCAGCTTGGCCTCGAGTTTGGCCCGGGCTTTGATCGCGCGGGCCTCGGCTCGACGCGTCGCGCGGGTCTTGCGCTTGCCGAAGAGGCCCATTCGCGCACTACCTCCGTGGGTCTCGTCGACTGTCGCGGTGCCTGTGCGGCATCGGTGGGCCAACCCTAACCGGGCCGACCGTGGCAGCTGCCGTCAGGCGTCCAGGTGCTCCTTGCGGCGCAGCTCGTCGACGCGGTGAACGATGTCCTCTTTTGCCTCGTGGGACAACCCACTGGCTCGAAGAGCGATACGCCGCACCCCCTCATCGCGCATGACCAGCAACCACGACAGCTCTTTGTCGAGCTTCTCGTAGTACTCGTCATCGGTGAAGTACGCGGGCCTGATGCGGAAGAAGTTCGCCAGGGCGGCCATGGTTGCCGACGAGGGGTTCGTGCGGTTGCCAGAACGTAGCTGCGATAAATACGGAGCCGACATCGTGATTCCTTCAGCCTTGAGCGCCGCGATCACTTCAGCAGAAGTATGCGGTCCCCGTCCGGGCGGGTAAACCGTGTCGAACAGGCGGTTCAGGCGGGCGGAAAACGTCGTGCTCATCGATGTGACCTCCACCGGGTTTGGTAGATCGAATAGCTCCATTCGAGTATTTGCTGACCATCGTAGCCAGACTTATCGCCGCAACCAAGTGCAAACTTGAGATGAATTGTCGTTGGCGGGTGCTTGGGTTGGCCACCACGGCTACGCGCCGACCGGAGTGCGTTGTGCAGCGAATACACATGATTTTCCAAGGGAATTGTGTGATGTCTCGCGGGTTCGGCGTCTCGCGGCGCAACCGAACAGCCTCGCCGGGCCAGTCCAGTGTCGTTCGCGGCAACCTACGTGGATGCGGCTACGCTCAGAGGTTCGATTTGCTGTCGAGCTGCAGGGAACTGCCTGTGAGGCCGTCTCCAGCGGCGTGGCACATGCTCTGACCGGGCATCGGCGATCGCCTTAGCTGGGATCGGGCGCCGACCGGGTCGAGGGCCGGGTCGGCGTATCGCGGCCGGCCCACGCAGGAGCCTCAGATGCGGAGGTGCCTAGGCGGCAAGCAGCATCGCCAAGATAGCTGTGTCGGGGTGGCTGATCGGGTCGACGCCGACGCGGCTGACCATCGACGTGATCGTGCCGTCAGCTTCGGCCTCCACCCACGCGGCCCGGTGCTCGAGCCCTAGATAGGGCAGGCCGGGTAACAGCACGCAGCCCGACGCCGCCCCGTTGCATTCGGGCAGCGACGGCGTCGTCTCCGACGGTGGATGCAGCATCAACAGCGCGGGCGGCTGATGGTCGGCGAAATAGCCTGGCTTGATGGCCGATTCGCCCACCACCGGGCCCTCCGCAAGCACCAGGCCGACGGTGCCCGGTGCGGGAGCCTCAGGCAATTCCTCGCGAACGCCGAAAACCGTTGTGGTGGCCAGCAGTCCGGGCAGGGACGCCACCCTGACCGCGACCATCAACAATTGTGCCCACTCTTTTGTCGAGTCGGGCCACCGCCCGGAAACCACAAAGCCTTTCAGGGCACCACGAGAATGGAAGGGGGCCACTTCAATCGCCCGGCCTGAACCAGTATCCATGTCGCCCTCCGCCTGTGGGTCGATCAGATCAGCATGCGGCAGCATGGCAACGCCCGCAAGCGGACACGAGCAACCAACGGCGGCAAAGCACAAAAGAAACACGGCCGAAATAGAATCGGGGCGCCGCGCGAATGCACGACGCCCCGAGAATGAAGCTTGCGATCAGGCCGAAATCAAACCCTTGGCCTTCGAGGTCGCTGCCGCATAACGGGATTGCACCTCGGGCCAGTTGACCACGTTCCAGAACGCCTTGGTGTAGTCGGCCTTGACGTTCTTGTAGTCCAGATAGAAGGCGTGCTCCCACATGTCGAGCAGCAAGATCGGAACGACGCCGAGCGGGAAATTGGTCTGGTGGTCGTACACCTGGAAAGTCAGCAGCTTGTCGCCGAGACTGTCGTAGGCCAGCACCGCCCAGCCGGAACCTTGAATGCCGTTGGCCACGGCGCTGAACTGGGCGCGGAACTTGTCGAACGACCCGAACGCGTCGTCGATCGCAGCGGCCAGATCGCCGGTCGGCTTGTCACCGCCGTTGGGGGACAAGATCTTCCACCACACCACGTGGTTGACGTGGCCGGCCAGGTTGAAAGCCAGGTTCTTCTCGTTGAGCAGGATCGCCGAGTGGTCGTCTTTGGACCGCGCCTCTTCGAGTTTCGCAACCGCGTCATTGGCGCCCTTGACGTAGGTGGCGTGGTGCTTGTCGTGGTGAAGTTCGTTGATCGCGCCCGAGATGTGGGGTTCCAGTGCTCCGTAGTCCCAGTCCAAATCGGGCAACGTGTAATCAGACACGAGGTTCCTTCCTGATGATGATCGTTTCCGATCTACTCTTACGCTCCACTCGCAGGCTGTTCGCGACGCGGGTCTGTCGTACGTAACCCTGCTCCATAGCCGCGCGCGCCGCAAGAACGAGTGCCCGGCGGGCATACCCAGTCGGGTGGGTTCAGAACCAGACGATGGCGGCGAGGACCGCCAGCAAAACCAGGGCGATGAGTCCGGCGCGCAAACCGGCAAGCAGGTAGGAGCGATTGCACGTCGCCGACGTCGTGTACCAGTGCGACGACGTTCTCGCCGACTGTGGTCCGATCGGCTGCGTTGTCATCGAGTGGCTCCGGCCTGCATGTCCAACTACGTCCCTCAGTGAGATGAGTCACAAATGCTCTCAGTGATCGCGATCATAACCTCTTATGTACCGCCTGAAAAATTGGGCCGATCGCGGCCCGCTGACCAGCATCTTGTTGCTGGCGATGTCGTTGGACGCATGGATAATAAGGACGCTCCGGCGCCGCGCCTCGCCGTCGAGACGGTTGTGACATCCCCCATACGAGGGAGCCGGACCGGTGCCGTGAGATTGGCTAAGAATTCGCTGAGCGCCCGCGCGCGCTGTCGATCACGGCTCGGTAACGACGGCGGTTATCCACAGCGGTCACCGGCATCCCGGTATTGACCAAGCGTCAACGCAAACCATGGGTCCACCGGAGCTGTGGATAAACCTGTGGAAACTGTGGATACCCGGTTTTAGCTGGAGGCTCGGCCGACGCGCCGACGGTGAGGGCGTGTCAAGATCAAATGTATGGATGGTGAACCGACGGTGGCGCAGATTGGTATCGCGGACCTGCCCGCCCAATTCGGGCCGACGGCGGTGTTGCTGGATGTGCGGGAGGACGATGAGTGGCAGCGCGGGCACGCCGCCGACGCCCAACACATCCCGATGGGCGAGGTGCCGGTCCGGCTGGAAGAGATCAGTCGGTCGGCGACCCTGTACGTCGTATGCAAAATGGGCTGGCGCTCGGCCAAAGTCTCCGACTTCCTCGCCCGCAACGGGTTCGAGCCGATCAACGTCAACGGCGGGATGGCGACCTGGGCCGAGGCCGGACGTGCGGTCGTCACCGACGACGGCAGTCCCGGCAGCATCTGACCTGTCCGCGCTGCCGCCAGTACCCCGTGCCGGAACGCTAGGCTGATCAGGTGATCCGCGCTGGTGACGATGCAGAGCGCAGCGATGGGGTGGGGGCACCTCCCGCTTGCGGGGGAGAGCGGCGCCGATGATCCGCGCTGGTGACGATGCAGAGCGCAGCGATGGGGAGGAGCGGCGCCGATGATCCAAGTGTGCTCCCAGTGCGGCACACGCTGGAATGTCCGAGACAAGCAGCGGGTGTGGTGTCCGCGCTGCAACGGGACGCTGCTGGCACCGGCAACCACCACCCCGGCCGCACCTCCGACGCGCGCCGACACCGGATGGAGCGCCGGCCCGCGGACCGCACCACGGCTACCACCGGGCTACCGCTGGATCGCGGTGCGTCCCGGCCCGCCCCCGCCGCCCCGCCGCCGCCGCCGTCCGCTGGGACCGACGCCGCGCTACGCCGCGATACCGCGCTGGGGCCTGCACGACTCCATCGAACCCGGCGGCACCGGGCCGGGCCGGGCCACGCGGCACGCGCCGTCGGCCGACCGTGTTCGCACGACGTTCTTCGTCGCCGCGATCGCGCTGGGTACGGCGACGCTGGTGCACCTGGTGCGCTATCTCCTGCTGGTCATCAACCGCAACACCTTGCTGAACTGGCTGGTGGCCGACGCGGCCGCACTGCTGAGCGTGCTGGCCAGCCTGGCCGCGGTCGCCGCGGTGATGACCTGCGCCGCGGTACTGACCCGGTGGATGATCGCCCGTCGCGCCGCGGCGTTCGAGCACGCGGGCAGGCCGGATTCCCGCTCACGCCGGGCGCTGTGGGTCGGCACGTTGCTGCCGGCGTCGGCCGCGATGGTGCTGGCCATCACGTTCGCCGTGGTGCTGGCGACCTCGAGTCGTTCGACCAGTTGGGCGCTGATGTTCGCCTGCGTGGCCGCCTGTTGTGTGCCGCTGCTCGCGACGGTGTGGGCGTTGGTCTACGTCATCGAACTGGCCAGAACCGAGGACCACTACACCCGGCTGCGCCCGGTCATCTGGGGCTGGTGGCTGCTGTGGCTGCTCAGCAGTGCGACGTCGGTCTTCGCGACGGTGACCAGCGGTGCGCAGGACTCGCAGGGCATCGCCAACAACACCGTGGCCATGATCGTCGCGTATCTGCTGGCCTTGGCGTCGGTGCTGGCGACGGCGCGGCTGTTCGAAGGGTTCGAGCGCAAGCCGGTCGAGCGGCCCGCCCACCGCTGGGTCGTCGTCGAAGACGACGGCAGAGATCCGGCGGGATCGGCCGACGCAGCGGGATCTACTGCAGCGGTTGAGTTGACGGGTGCAGAACCGGCAGCATAGGGACATGACAGGTGCCGGCGAGGTTGACTCGCGGCACCCGTTCGTCGTGGCCCATCGGGGGGCGTCCGCCTCGCGGCCGGAACACACCCTGGCCGCCTACGACCTCGCGTTGCGGGAAGGCGCGGACGGGGTCGAGTGCGATGTTCGGCTGACCCGCGACGGGCATCTGATCTGCGTGCACGACCGCAAGCTGGACCGGACGTCCAGCGGCGCCGGTCTGGTCAGCGCGATGACGCTGGCCGAGCTTCGCGAATTGGAATTCGGTGCGTGGCATGGCAGTTGGCGCGCCGACGGCACCCACGGCGACACCGGTCTGCTGACGCTGGACGCCCTCGTCGAGCTCGTGCTGGACTGGAAGCGGCCGGTGAAGATCTTCATCGAGACCAAGCATCCGGTCCGCTACGGCGCACTGGTGGAAAGCAAAGTGCTGGCGCTGCTGCATCGCTTCGGCATCGCCTCGCCCGCGTCGGCCGACCGATCCCGGGCGGTGGTGATGTCGTTCTCCGCGGCCGCGCTGTGGCGGGTCCGCCGGGCGGCACCCCTGCTGCCGACGGTGCTGCTCGGCAGAAGCCATCGGTACCTGAGCAGCAGCGCGGCCAGCACCGTCGGCGCCACCGCGGTCGGGCCGTCGATCGGGGTGCTGCGCGAACATCCCGAACTCGTCGACCGGGCGGCGGCACAGGGCCGGGCGCTGTACTGCTGGACCTGCGACGACTACGACGACGTCAGATTTTGCCGCGATGTCGGGGTGGCCTGGCTGGCCACTAACTACCCCGGCCGCGTCAAAGCGTGGCTGGAAGACGGGCTGACCGGCGCCGACCCCCGCTAGAGCCGGCCGCCCGCGGCGGCAGGCGCGTCGGCCACTTCGCGCGCCGAGTCGATCTCACGCGCGACGAAGTTCTCCAGGTCGAACAGATTCGCCCCGGCCCGATCGGCGACCCGCACCAGCGTGGTCATCAGCGCCATCTCCTCGACCTGCTCCTTGAGGAACCACTGCATGAACTGCTCGCCGAGGTAGTCGCCCTCGTCACGGGCCACCGCGGCCAGCCTGTTGACCTGGTCGGTGACGGTGCGCTCTTGATCCAGCGCCAACGCCAGTGCGTCGCGTGGGGTGTCGAAGGAATTGCGCACCCCGTCGACGCCGGGGATCTCGATCCGCACATCGCGGTCAAGCAGATACCGCACCAGCATCATCGCGTGATTACGTTCTTCAACGGCCTGCGAATAAAAGTGCGTTGCGAGCTGACGAAGGTCCGCGCCGTCGAAATAAACCGCCATCGCAATGTATTGCTGAGCGTTGGTGAATTCGTGATGGACCTGCTCCTGCAATAATGCGTGAAACTTTGTTTTATGGGCATCGTGGTCATTCATGTCAACCACGCTACCGCTGGTCAGCGCCCTTGTCAGCCAAGGTCATGCTTACTCAGGCCAGCGTTGCCTAAGTTAAGCAAGGCTATGTTGAACGAATACCGTAAGCCATTTTTAGGCCTGCGATGAATGAATGGCCGTTATGAACCGCCGGAAATCGTCGACGGCACCGGCTGGTCGGCGGCCAAAGCGTCGAACAGCGCGGCGGCCTTCTCGTGGTCCCACACCACCACCGATCCGGCGTCGCTGTTGGTGAACTCACCGATCGGCACGGTCAGCGTGACGGTCGAGGAGTGCAGCGCCCAGGCCAGCCGGGCCAGGTCCCAGGCATGGTCGTCGTGGTCGACGGTCAGCGCGTCTGCCGCGGCTCGTGGTACCGAGTACCACCGCCACGGGTTCAGCCATGTCACCGGGCTAGTGGCCCGATGAAGCAGCGCCGACATGAACTGCCGCTGGTCGACCATCCGATCGAGGTCGGCCCGCGCGGTGGCCCTGCTGCGGACGTAGCCGAGGGCGTCGCCGCCACCTAGTTTCTGACACCCTGCGCGCAGGTTGATGCCGGCCAGTGGATCGTCGATGGGTGCGGTCGGGCAGACGGTGACCCCGCCCACCGCGTCGACCAGGACGGCGAACCCGCTGAAGCCGATTTCGGCGTAGTGGTCCAGCCGCAGGCCGGTGGCCTGCTCGACCGTCTGCGCCAAAAGCGGCGCGCCGCCCATCGCGAAGGCCGCGTTGATCTTGTCGCGCCCGTACCCGGGGATCGGCACGTAGGAGTCGCGCGGGATCGACACCATCGTCGTCGGAGTTCCCGACCCCAGGGCCGGTATGTGTACCAGCAGGATGGTGTCGGTCCGGCCGTTGCCGGTGTCGCCGCCGGTTGCCAGCGCCTGCTGCTGCTCGACGGTGAGTCCCTGCCGGCTGTCCGAGCCGACCAGCAACCAGGTGCTGCCGTGTCCGGACGCCGGACGACCCGGATAGTCGGTCAGCACCGCCTGGCGATGAATGGCGGACTCCAACCACAGCGTGCCGCCGAGAATGCCGGAGCAGATCAGCAGCGCCGCGATGACCAGGCTCAGCGCCAGCACCTTCGCCCACGCCCGTCTAGGGCGCGGCGCCCGACGTGCTCGCCCCGGCGACACCGGTCTGGGCGGCGGCGTCGTGTGCGGCGGCGGTGGCCGGCGTCGTCGGGTGGTTGCCCCCTCGTCGTACATCGTCATCGCAGCCATCCCAGGTGACCGGCCAGCAGCGCGTAGCCGACGAACGCCACGGTGTCGATCAGGCCGTGCGCGATCACCAGCGGCCAGAGCCGGCCGGTGCGCCGCCAGGCGTACCCGAACACCAGGCCCATCGCGACATTGCCCAGCCCGGCGCCGAAACCTTGGTAGAGATGGTAGGCGCCGCGCAGCAGGCTCGACCATGCCAGCGCCGCGCGGGAGTCGACGCCCAGTTGATCCAACCGGGTCAGCAGATACCCGACGACGATGATCTCCTCCGCCCAGCCGTCAGCGAACGCGGTCAGCGTCAGCATCGGAACCCGCCACCAGGTGTCGCCCAACCCGGACGGGATCACCGAGGCGTTTATCCCCAGTGCCCGCGCCGCGAGGTAGAGCCCCAGCCCGGGCAGGCCGATCAAGGCGGCCAGGCCGAGGCCGCCGAGCAGGTCGGGGCGCCACCGGAACCGGCCCAGCCCAATTCGCGCGGGCGCTGCGCCGGTGCGCCACAACAGGTACAGGCCGAGCCCACCCCAGGCGATCAACTGCAGGACGACGGTCGCATTGAGGCCGAGGTCGATCAGGTCGAAGTGCGACCGCCGCGGGTTGAGCGGAATCTTCTGGCTGCTGAGATTGCGAAGGACGGAGTCGGCGAGCTGCAACAGCGCTTCGACCGCGCTGAGGCCGAACGTCACGCTCAGCACGATCGCGACTTCGACGCGAAGCGGACGCCGTTCGGCTAGCTGGCCGCCGACGTCACTTCGGGGCGCAACCACCCCGACACGGTAACCGGCTCAGTCCTGGCGCGCGCGCAACCCGTTGACGAACGGGCAGCCCATCAGCACCCGGATGGCTTGGCCCAGGCCGATGACGTCGTCGACCGGCCTGTGGAACGGCAGCCGGATGTCGCGGTCGCCGTCCGCGCTCTCCACCCGCAGGCGCATGCCGTAGCGGTCGACCCCGAGCGGGCGTATCTCCCCGCGACGCAGCCGAGCCGGTAGCCGGGCGGCCAGCCGCGCCACCACGTCGCGGTGGTCACTGTCCAAATGCCGGATCCAGCACGATTCGAACCCGCAGAACGGGTCGGGCCGCGCGTCCAGCAGGGCGGCGGCGTCGACGGCCTCGGCACCGGTCGCGTCGGTCACCACCACCGACTCGATCTCCAGCCGGGCCAGCAGGTAGCGGGTGTCGCCGGGTTGCACCGGTCCGGATTCGGGTGTCTGCACCTGCAGCAGCGCGGGGTGCGGATGCTCGGCGGCGATCAGGTCGAGCATCTCGTGCACCGACGGCGACGGCACCTGGTGCAGCCGTCCGCGAATCCACACCAGCGAGCGGACCGGCTCGCGCAGCGGCAGTGGCGCGTAGTCGGCCAGCTCCAGCACCGCCTGCGCCCCATCGGTCAGTTCCGCGGCGACAGCCACCGCCGAACCCGGAAGCCCGACGGCGAACGAGCCGTCGGCGAGCAGGTGGTGCAGCGGCGTGGTGAGCGGCTCGGCCTGTTCGACCGCGAGCAGCGCGCCGCCGGCCCGTACGCAGGTGCTGCGGATCCGCTCGGCCGTTGTCGGCGCCGGGGAGTGGGCAAGAGTCATCGTCGACCGTCCTGGCTCGTCAGTTAGTGAGGTAAGCCTTACTTAACTATGGACGATCGGACGGCGCAAGACGTTCGTCCGACCCGATAGGGTTTTGGTCGTGGGCAGCATCGCGTATCTCGGTCCTGCGGGGACTTTCACCGAAGCGGCGCTGCTGCAGATGATCGACGCCGGTCTGGTCCCGCGGCACGCAGGCGAATGCCGGCCGTTGCCGGTGGACAGCACGCCGGCTGCGTTGGACGCGGTCCGCGATCGCGTGGCCGACTTCGCGTGCGTGCCCATCGAGAACTCGATCGACGGATCGGTGACGCCGACGCTGGACGGCCTGGCGAGCGGACTACCCGTCCAGGTGTTCGCGGAGCTCACCCTGGACGTCGCGTTCAACATCGTCGTCGCGCCCGGCCGGACCGCCACCGATGTGCGGACCGTGGCTGCGTTCCCGGTGGCCGCGGCGCAGGTTCGCCGGTGGCTGGCCGCGCATCTGCCCGGGGCCGAGCTGCGACCGGCCATCTCCAACGCCGACGCCGCGCAGCAGGTCGCCGACGGACACGTCGACGCCGCGGTGAGTTCGCCGCTGGCCGGCGCGCAGCGAGGTCTGGCCGCACTGGCCGAGGGCGTGGTCGACGAGGCCAACGCGCGTACCCGCTTCCTGCTGGTTGGCCAGCCCGGGCCGCCGCCGGCCCGCACGGGTGCCGACCGGACGTCGGTGGTGCTGCGCATCGACAACGCGCCGAGCGCACTGGTGACGGCGCTGGCCGAGTTCGGGATGCGCGGCATCGACCTGACCAGGATCGAATCTCGGCCCACCAGAACCGAATTGGGCACCTACGTGTTCTTCCTGGACTGCGTCGGCCATATCGACGACGACGCGGTCGCCGAGGCACTCAAGGCGTTGCACCGACGTTGTACCGATGTGCGCTATCTGGGTTCCTGGCCGACGGGAGACATCGCCGGCTCGCCGCCGCCGCAGTTGGACGACGCGACGCGCTGGCTGTCCGATTTACGCGAAGGATCGGCGTAGTGAGCGGTCGGCTGGTGTTGGTGCGGCACGGACAGTCTCACGCCAACGTCGACAAACGGCTCGACACCCGCCCGCCGGGGGCGGAACTGACGGAGTTGGGCCGCAATCAGGCGCGCGCCTTAGCCCGCGACGCGACGTCGGTGCCGGGCTTGTTGCTGCATTCGGTGGCCACCCGCGCGGCGCAGACCGCGGCAGAGGTCAGCGCCGAGTTCGGCATGCTGGCCAGGGAGGTGACCGGCATCCACGAGGTG
The DNA here is from genome assembly GCA_963741555.1 of uncultured Actinomycetota bacterium. Lineage (GTDB taxonomy): Bacteria > Actinomycetota > Actinomycetes > Mycobacteriales > Mycobacteriaceae > Mycobacterium. Next base: position 170,509 of record CAVUIH010000005.1, read on the forward strand.
CAGGTCGGCGATCTGGAAAACCGCAACGATAAAGAGGCGGTCGACGAGTTCGACGCGACATACCGGCGCTGGCTGGAGGGGGACCGGGATGTGTCGATGCCCGGCGGGGAAAGCGCCAACCAGGTCCTCGATCGCTACCTGCCGGTGCTGAGCGAGCTGCGAGTGCGCTACCTCGACGACGAGAACTGGACCAGCGACATCGTCGTCGTCAGCCACGGGGCGGCGATCCGGTTGACCGGCGCCGTGTTGGCCGACATCGACAGCAGCTTCGCGCTCGAACACCACCTCGCCAACACCGAGGCGGTGATCCTGACGCCGGCCGCTGGCGGACGTTGGGGCTGCGAGCAGTGGGGGGCCGGAACACCGCCATTCGACGCGGATTCCCCGCCCGAATCGGTAGCCGACCCGATGGGCTGAGTCAGATCGCGCGTGCGGACCGGGCTTCGACAGTTCGCGCAGTCACAGCCGACCGCGTCACAGTCCAACACGAACGCGTGGAGTAGCAGCTCCGGGCCGGGGCAGTCCGCGTCGGTGCACTCCGGCCGGTGCAGCCGGTGGCGAATGACCGCGCCGTGACAGTGCTCCAACCCTGCCTGGCATTCGCGGCAGCGGGTGTTCATCTCGCAGTCATAGCACCGCCGGCGGACAGATTCGGGGTGCCGCGCCGCGTATTCAATGGCCCGCCTCCTCAGCGGCCCGTGCCGGGCCACATCGTCGCCGGGCTTAAGGGCTAGTCCCAGCCCAATTCGTGCAACCGGTCGTCGTCGATGCCGAAATGGTGGGCGATCTCGTGGATCACGGTGATCTTGACCTCCTCGACCACCTGCTCGTCGCCGTCGCAGATGTCCAGCAGCGCGTCGCGGTAGATCGTGATGGTGTCCGGCAGCGAGCCGGCGTAGTGGGAATCGCGCTCGGTCAGTGCCACACCCTCGTAGAGCCCGAGCAGTTCGTCGTCGTCGGGATGACGGTCGGCGACCAGCACCACCACGTTGTCCATCACCGCGGCCAGCTTCGCCGGGATCAGGTCGAGCGCGTCGGATACCAGCTCGTCGAACCGGTGCGGATCCATCCACACGGCCACCCGCTACTGCCCCGCGGCGGCGGTTCGGGCGCGGGCGGCGGTGGCGCGAACGGGTTCGGGGCCTCAGGCGGCGCAGGAGGCGCTTCGGGTGCCGGCGCCTGAGCCGGCGGTCCGGCGGGCTGTTGGCCGGGCAGGTGTTGGTTGCCCTGCCGTTGGCTGTTCGACCCGCTCGAAGAGCTAGAGGATCCGGACGAACCCGATGAACCCGACGAGCTGGACGAGCCGTTGGAGCCGGTCGACGACGCGCCGCCGCCGCCCGGAGTCGGGCCCAGCGGGATCGGCGGCAGGTTCAACCGCTCCTGCGGGATGTCCGGCGGCGGGACTGGCGGTTGGCCGTTGATCTTCAGCGGCCCTTTGGCGCTGTTCAGCAATGTCGCCCAGCCTCCGTTGCCCAACGTCGCTCCGATACTGCAGGCCACCTGCCGGCTGCCGGCGGACCAGCTGGGTACCGACAGCGTGCTGTAGATCAGCGTCAGCGTCGTGCTGCGTAACTGCACCGGCATGAGATAAGCGTCGGTGAGCTTGGTGCAGGAATCCTTGATGAAGGCGTCCTGCTCGGGCTCCGGCGGCAATCCCTCAGGGAACCTGGCCAACAGGTTGACCGTGCCGGTGACCTCCATCGCATGCGGCGCGGCGCAGTCGACGGGAATGTCGGTGGGCTGGTTGGTCGACGGGTCGATGCCCAGACAGGTGCCGTCCGGCCACACCTTGGATTGGTCGACGTCGGCAACCTTGCCCTTGAAGGCGATCTGTTCGTTGCCCGCGCCGGGCAGTTGCACGCCGCACAGCATCCGTCGATCGCCGAACTGCCGCCATGCCTTGTCGCCGGACCACAACATGCTGATGATGAACTTGCTGTTGGGGTCGAACTTGGCGCCGAGGTAGCGACGCACGGCCGACTCGCATTGCTCTTGGCTGATCTGCTCGATGCGGCCGGCCGTCGGCGGCGGGGCCGACGGTCCGTATTCCGAACCCGGGAACGTGCGCATGTCGATCGACTCGGCGACCTCGAAGCGGTGCTCGTCCTTGCAGTCGACGATGTTGGCGGCTTCGGGCATCCGGTCCGGCCACATCAGGCAGTTGCCGCTGGCGGTGCGGTTGAACGCCTCATTGCCTTTCGAGCCGGTGGGCGGCACCGGGTCGATGTAGCCGGTCAGCCGTCCCGGACCGCCGCCGATCGGGAGCGCGGTGACCAGACCGGCGATGAGCAGGCCGCCCAGCGCGGTCAGCAGCAACGTGCGCCGAGTAGCCGAGGCCTGCAGGGTGCCCTGCAAACTGTTCAGCCACTCGACTCGCGGCAGCCGGCGTGCAGGCCGCTCGTCCTGCTCGGATTCATGCCACATCGGGTCCATTCTGTCAGGCATTACGCGCCGCGTGACAGCTGATGCGGAAGTTATTTCATGTGGTTGTGGCTGGTGGGTCCCGCACGCGTAGGGTTCTAGCCCGTGATCGACCTGAAATTGCTCCGGGAAAACCCCGACGCCGTTCGCCAATCACAGCAAAGCCGGGGCGAAGATCCCTCTTTGGTCGACGCCCTGTTGGCCGCCGATACGGCGCGCCGGACCGCGATATCGTCGGCGGACTCACTGCGTGCCGACCAGAAGATCGTCAGCAGGGAAGTGGGCAAGGCGTCCGCCGAGGAGCGCCCCGCGCTGATGCAGCAGGCGCGCGACCTCGCCGACCAGGTCAAAAGCGCTGAGGCCGAACAGGCCAACGCCGAGGCGGCGTTCACCGCCGCACACATGGCGATCTCGAACGTGATCATCGACGGCGTGCCTGCCGGCGGGGAGGACGACTACGCCGTCCTCGACGTCGTCGGTGAACCGGCCGCGATCGATAACCCCAAAGACCACCTCGAGCTCGGCGAGATGCTCGGTCTGATCGACATGGAACGCGGCGCCAAGGTGTCGGGTTCGCGGTTCTACTTCCTGACCGGCCAGGGTGCGCTGCTGCAGCTGGGACTGCTGCAGATGGCGATTCGGCTGGCGGCCGACAACGGTTTCGTGCCGATCATCCCGCCCGTGCTGGTCCGCCCGGAGGTGATGTCGGGGACCGGCTTTCTCGGCGCGCACGCCGACGAGGTCTACCGGGTGGAGGCCGACGACCTCTACCTGGTCGGCACCTCCGAGGTGCCGCTGGCCGGCTATCACGCCGACGAGATCCTCGACCTGTCCGGTGGACCGCGGCGCTACGCCGGCTGGTCGTCGTGCTTTCGCCGGGAGGCGGGCAGCTACGGCAAAGACACCCGCGGGATCATCCGCGTGCACCAGTTCGACAAGGTCGAGGCGTTCGTCTACTGCAACCCAGCCGATGCCGAGGCCGAACATGAGCGGCTGCTGAGCTGGCAGCGCGAGATGCTGGCCCGCATCGAGGTGCCCTACCGGGTCATCGACGTGGCCGCGGGTGATCTGGGCTCCTCGGCGGCCCGCAAGTTCGACTGCGAAGCGTGGGTCCCCACCCAGCAGGCCTACCGGGAGCTGACCTCGACCTCGAACTGCACCACCTTCCAGGCCCGCCGGCTGGCCACCCGATACCGGGATCCAGCCGGCAAACCTCAGATCGCGGCCACGCTGAACGGCACACTGGCCACCACCCGCTGGCTGGTCGCCATCCTCGAGAACCACCAGCGACCCGACGGCAGTGTGCGCATTCCCGCGGCGCTGGTGCCTTACGTCGGCGCCGAGGTGCTGGAGCCGTCTTAACTGCTTTGCGGTCACCGACGGCAGCAAAGTTAAGCTAGTGGTTCTATTGCTGAACTATCATCAGCTGACTGAGGCCCTGCATACGCGGTTGGGGCAACCGCGTCGGAGGTGTGTAAAAGCGCGATGGGTTGGCCCAGTCTGTGGTGGCATCAGTCCGATCACTATGACCGGCTGAGTGCGCATCTGGCAGCCCGCGGAATGGACACCCTGACCCGGGCCACCATCTCGTTCATCGCGGGCAGTCTGGCGGTGGTCGCACTCGCGACGGGCTTTGCTCTTACCGGGCCGCAGGACTCGATCGCGTTGACGTGCACGCTGGTGTCGGCCGCCGGTGCCGCGGCCGGCGCCGTGTTGTGGGCGCTGCGCTGGCCCACCCGCACCATGGCGATTCTGTTCGCGCTGCTGTCCAATGCCAGCATTGCGCTGGTCGCGCTGGTGCAGAGCGACCCCATGATCGCGATGATGACCTGTACCACTTTCGCGACCATGGCCAGCTACATCGCGCTGTTTCACACGCCGCCGTTGATGGCCTACAACTTCGTCGTCGCCAGCGGGATCGGCGCCGTCGAAGGCGTCCGCATGGCGGAGAAGTCCAGCATCGTTTCCGCCATCGCCGCCTACTCGCTGCTGCTGTTGCTCAATCTGGCGGTGCCCTTCGGCATTCAGGTGGTTGTGCACGTCCTCGGCGCCGATGCCGTGCACGCCGAACGTGACCAGCTCACCGGACTGCTGACCCGACGAGCTTTTCAACGGCGAGCCAAAGCGCGCCTCGAGCAGGGCGGCAAGCAGCTGGCCCACGTCGTCATCAGCGTGATCGACCTGGACTCCTTCAAGCAACTCAACGACAGCTACGGCCACAGCACCGGCGACGATGCGCTGGTCTCGGTGGCGCGTGCATTACGCGACACCAACGACGACAGCGCGGTGATCGGCCGATCGGGTGGCGAGGAATTCGTGATCGCCGACGTCTGGGATCCTGACGAGACCAGTCGCCGAGCGCAGCAGATCTGCGACGTGATCGCCTCGCTGCCGTTCGGCATCACCGCCAGCGTCGGTACCGCAGGCGTTCACCCGGCCTACCGCGCCGGCAGTAGCAGCGACTTGTTGACCGAGTTGATCGCGGCCGCCGACGCCGCGATGTATGCCGCCAAACGGCGCGGCGGCAATCAGGCCAAGCACCATGACTGGCCGCTCCCGCCGCCGCTGGACCGATTGGCCGACGACGAAACCGACTACCGCAGCGACGGAATCAGCGCTTAAACGTCGGCAGTCGCCGGCGTGTGCGCGTGGCGGTGCTGGCGCTCGATGGTCGCGAAGTAGAACGCGAACGCGAACGCGAAGCTGGTGAACAGGCTGGAAACGAAATACAGCCACGGCCGGCGCAGCCCGCGGCGATACCCGTCGACGATGGTGAACAGCGGCAGCAGAACGACGTTGGCGATCGTGTAGTCCTGGCTCGCCGAACTGGCCGCCGGGTTGGTGAACATCAGCCGAATGTATTCGGCCCAACTGCCGTGCTGACCCCACAGCGGATTGGTCGATCCCTGCGAATACTCCTGCACGAAGCGGATATTGAAGTACCAGCCCAGCACCACCGACGCGATGCCGATGACGTAGTACAGACCTTCCAGCGGCGAGATCAACGGGCCGCCGGCGGGCCGGGAGAAGACCTGGCGGTTCGAGGCGACGATCCAGGCGATGACAGCGAGGCCGAGGGCGGCGTGCGTGAGAAGCGAGACCATGGCCGCAGTCTCACTCGCCGCGAGAAGTTTTGTCAATATTGACGAAACAACATGTGGGGGTAATTTGACAGTCATGATCCGGCCCGCGCAGACGGCGCGCAGTGAGCGCACGCGTGAGGCATTGCGGCAGGCGGCATTGGTGCGATTCCTGGCCCAAGGCGTCGAGGACACTTCGGCCGAGCAGATCGCGGCGGATGCCGGAGTCTCGTTGCGGACCTTCTATCGGCACTTCTCCTCGAAGCACGACCTGCTGTTTGCCGATTACACCGGATTGCACTGGTTTCGTACCGCGCTGAACGACCGGCCGGTCACCGAATCGATCATCGACTCGGTGCAGGCCGCGATCTTCGCCTTCCCGTATGACGTTGACGCCGTTGCCAAAATCGCCGCGTTGCGCGACGACGAGATCGACCCCGGCCGAATCGTCCGGCATATCCACGAGGTGCAGGCAGATTTCGCCGAGGCGATCCAGGGGCTGCTGCAACACCGTAGCTGTACGGCCGATCCGACGCCGGATGACGGGCTGCGCTTCGCGGTGACGGCGCGCTGCATCGCGGCCGCGGTGTTCGGCGCGATGGAGGTCTGGATGCTCGGCGCGGATCGGTCGCTGAGCGAGTTGGCGCGGGTCTGTCACGTGGCGCTGGAGTCGCTGCGAGCCGGCATCACCGATGCATGGGCGGACCAAGTTTCGTCATAATTGACAAAACTTTGGCTGCGTGCCAGCCTCCATTGGTGGAGGGCAGGACATGACTGATTACGACGCAATAGTTATCGGCGCCGGCCACAACGGGTTGGCCGCGGCGGTGCTCCTGCAGAAGGCGGGACTGCGCACGCTGTGCCTGGAATCCAAGCTCTACGCCGGTGGAATGGCCTCTACCGTCGAGCTTTTCGATGGTTACCAGTTCGAGATCGCAGGCTCGGTGCAATTCCCGACCGCCCCGGTGGTTCGCCAGGAGCTGGGGCTGGACACCCTGCCGACCATCGACCTGGAGGTGATGTCGGTGGCGTTGCGCGGCGTCGGCGACGACCCGATGGTGCAGTACAGCGATCCGATCAAGCTGTTCACCCATCTCAACGAGGTGCACGGTGCCGATGCCGTCAACGGCATGGCCGGGCTGATGGCTTGGGCCCAGGCGCCGACCCGCGCGCTGGGCCGATTCGACGCCGGTGCGCCGCCCAAGACGCTGGATGAGATGTATGCCTGCGCGACAAACGAATTCGAGCGCTCGGCGATCGACGACATGCTGTTCGGGTCGGTCACCGACGTGTTGGACCGTTACCTGCCGGACCGGGAGAAGCACGGCGCGCTGCGCGGCTCGATGACGGTACTGGCCGTCAACACCCTCTATCGTGGACCGGCCACCCCGGGCAGCGCGGCGGCGCTCGCGTTCGGGCTCGGCGTGCCCGACGGGGACTTCATCCAGATGAAGAAGCTGCGCGGCGGCATCGGCGCGCTGACGACACACCTGGCCGAGACGCTCGAGCGAGAGGGCGGCGAGGTCCGGCTACGCAGCAAGGTGACCGAAATCCTGGTCGCCGACGCCCATGTGAGCGGCGTGCGCACCGAGGCGGGAGAGACGATCACCGCGCCGATCGTCGTCTCCGCGGTCGCGCCGGACGTGACCGTCAACGACCTGATCGACCCCGCGGCGCTACCGGCCGACGTCCGCGAACGCTACGCGCGAATCGACCACCGCGGCAGCTACATCCAGATGCACTTCGCGCTGGACGAGGCGCCGAAGTTCGCCGCGCCGTATGAGGCCCTCAACGACCCGAGCATGCAGGCGTCGATCGGCATCTTCAGCACGCCGGAAGAGGTGCAGCAGCAGTGGGAGGACTGCCGTCGCGGCATCGTGCCCGCCGACCCGACCGTGGTCTTTCAGGTGCCCTCACAGAACGACCCCGACCTGGCCCCGCCGGGTAAGCACGCCGCGTCGGCGTTCGCGCTGTGGTTCCCGATCGAAGGCGATGTGGACTACGGCGCGGCCAAGGTCGAGATGGGCCAGCGGGTGATCGACAAGATCACCCGGTTGGCGCCGAACTTCGAACGCAGCATCAGCAGGCACACGACCTTCACGCCCAAACACATGGGCGTGATGTTCGGCGCGCCGGGCGGCGACTACTGCCACGGCCTGTTCCACGCCCAGCAGGTCGGACCGAACCGACCCGGACCGAAAGGCTTTCTTGGACAGCCTCTTCCGGTGGACGGGGTGTACCTGGCCAGCACCGGATGTCACGGCGGCCCGGGCATCACGTTCATCCCCGGATACAACGCCGCACAGGCGGCACTGGCCGACGCCGGTCGCTGAAGGCGGCTAATCGCGCGCGTCGAGCAGCCGGTCCAGCAGCGCGGTGAACTCCTCGGCGTCGGCGGGTGTGAACGCCGGGCTGGGCCGGGTGCCCGGCACGTCCAGCGTGATCAGCGTCGAGCGCAACGGCCGGCGGATGTCCAGCGGCAGCCAGCGGCGCAGGTCTGAGCTGCCCCAGAGGCGGAACCGGTGCAGCATTAGTCTCAGCGGCTCGGTCCGGTATCCGCGAACCTTGCCCAGCAGGATGATCTTGGAGGTGCCGGACGGAAAATGGTAGCGGCGCAACGTGATTGCCTCGCGGTCCAACTGGACCAACCCGTCATCATAGGAGTCGGCGGTCATGCCCGTGAGCTCCGAAGCTCGTGACCGCGGGCAGTGAGGCAGCGGCCGTTCTCCAGATTCCACTGCCAGCCGTGCAGGTTGCAGGTCAGGGTGCTGCCCTCCACCACGCCGAACTTGGACAGGTCGGCTTTCAGGTGCGGGCAGCGACGTTGAATCTCCCAGCCGTCCATGGTGATCGACGCCGTATCGTCGTGCGTCTCGGCGAACCAGCCGTCGGCGTAGGCGATCCGCTCACCGGTCAGGCATTTGAAGAATGTGTAGAGGTATTCGTTGTAGCCGCCGACCCGCCACGCCCGAAACCGGGTGGACAAGAAGATGGTGTTGACCCAGTCCGGCTCGTTGTCGCGCAGCACGGTGTGCACCAGCTCCGGCGCGATGGCGAAACCGTAGCGAAACTTCTCGTCCGGAACAGCTTCTCGGACAGTGCGTTTCGGGAAATCGAGCACGACCGTCTGAGGCCCCATGACAAGCTCGACGGGGTAACCGATGCCGTCGCAGATCTCGTCGCTGGCCAGCATGATCGGCTCGAACACCGTCCGCACCGGCTCCAGCAGTGACTCACCCGTCGCCGGCGCCCACGTCGCTCTCTCGGCCGCCAGCACCGGTTGCATGCGGGCGGCGTAGTCGGCGATATAGGCCGCCTTACCGGTGGTGAAGATGGTCTCCACGTCATCGGTGGGCAACGGATGCTCTAGCGAGTTCAGTTGTGCGGCAGAGAATTCCGCCGTCGATCCAGGCATCATCAACAGGCCGTGGTCGTGGCCGTTGCTGCGCATCTGCTCGAGGAACACCATCTGGTCGGGGAAGATGTTCGCCGGATCGCCGTGGTCGTCGTTGAGATCACGCAACTCGGCGTCCAGGAAACACGGCGGGCCGGCCGACGGGATCACCCACGTCGCGCCGACCTGCGCGATGTACTGGCGGGCCCGATCCATCCCGCGTTGTCGCTTCTGCGTACCGAACGCCTCCTTGGCGCGCGCGGGCATGTCGTAGACCATCGGGTACCAGATCGCGCCGGAGTACTGCAGCATGTGCACGTCGACATGTCCGAACTCGGACGCCAGCACATCCAGGTCGACCGGGCGGGCATCGTTCATGTTGAACGCTGTCGTCACGCCGTCGGACACCACCAACGCCGAATCGCCGAGCGGACCGTCGGCGGGCGCCCGCAGCGCGATGATCATGACCTCCAGCTCGCCCTTCGGCCCGCTGACCGTGTGCTTCACCGAATCGGTGGTCTCGAAGAACCGGTGAAAGCCCAGCAGTTGCAGCGCGTTCTTCAAATCGGGGACCGGGAAGTCCGGTAGCAGCACGACGGCGTCTTTGTTGACGTGCGCGGTCAGCAGCTTGGCGTCGAAGTGGTCCTTGTGCAGGTGCGAGACGTACAGGTAGTCGCAGTCGCCCAGGCTGTCCCAATCCAGTCCGCTGTTGTCCGGAAAGGGAAACCACGACGCGAAGTAGGCCGGGTTCACCCAGGGGTCGCAGAGGATGCTGCCGGCCGGGGTCTCGATCCGGAAGCCCGCGTGGCCGATGCTGGTGACCTGCACTGACACCCTTTGGTAGCTGGTTTCTGACGCCCCGAGCTTAGCGGCAGCGTCGGGGTCGCCGCCGCGGCCGGACATTTCGGTCGACCCGACTCGTCGCGCCGCGCCGGACGGGAACACTAGGGTTGATGACCGTGGAACCGGTATACGGAACGGTCATCGCACTCGTACGGACTGTGTGGCGGGTGCAGGGTTTGCGTTTCACGGTCATCGGCGAAGAGAACGTGCCGGACAGCGGTGGCGCAGTCGTCGCCATCAACCACACCGGCTACCTGGACTTCACCTTCGCCGGGCTACCCACTTTCAAGCAGGGCAGCCGCAAAGTGCGGTTCATGGCCAAGCAGGAAGTCTTCGACAACAAGATCACCGGGCCGATCATGCGGGGTTGCCGGCACATCCCGGTGGACCGTGCCAGCGGCTCCGCGTCGTACGACGCGGCCGTGGAGCGGCTCAAGGCCGGTGAGCTCGTCGGCGTGTACCCGGAGGCGACGATCAGCCGCAGCTTCGAGATCAAGGAGTTCAAGTCGGGTGCTGCCCGGATGGCGATCGAGGCCGGCGTGCCGATCATCCCGCACATCGTCTGGGGCGCCCAACGAATCTGGACCAAAGGCCATCCCAAGAAAATGTGGCGTCCGAAGGTGCCGATCACAGTGGCGGTCGGCGAGCCGATCCAGCCGACGCTGCCCGCGCCCGAACTGACCGCACTGCTGCACTCGCGGATGCAGCATCTGCTGGAAAAGGTGCAGGACTCTTACGGGCCGTATCCCGCCGGCGAGTTCTGGGTACCCCACCGGTTGGGTGGCGGCGCTCCCACGCTCGCGGAGGCCGCCCAGTTGGATGCCGAGGAAGCCAACCAGCGTGCAGCCGCCAGGGCAGCCCGCGACCGCGCGAATCCGGCGGGCGCCTCGGAGTAAGCCTGGGAGAAACGACATGGAGCCGGTTTTCCGCGCGCTCGAGATCACGGTCAAGGCCCTGGTCATGGCCACCGGCACCAACATCTCCTACCAGCACCTGGAGCACATCCCGCGTACCGGCGGCGCCGTGGTCGCGATCAATCACACCAGCTACGTCGACTGGCTGCCGGCCGCGCTCGCTGTGCATCGCCGCGGCCGGCGCATCCGCTACATGATCAAGGCCGAGATGCAGCAGGTGAAGATCGTCGACTTTCTGATCAGGCACACCAAGGCCATTCCGGTCGACCGCGGCTCCGGCACCAAGGCCTACACCGAAGCCGTCCGGTTGCTGCGCGCCGGCGAAATAGTCGGCCTGATGCCGGAGGCGACGATCAGCCGCAGCTTCGAGCTCAAGGACTTCAAGACCGGGGCGGCCCGGATGGCGCTGGAGGCCGGTGTCCCCACCGTCCCGCTGATCGTCTGGGGCGCGCAGCGGATCTGGACCAAAGACCATCCGCGAAATGTGGGTCGCGCGAAGACCCCGGTGGTTGTCGCCGCGGGTCGACCGCTGGCGCCCGACGGTGACGCTGATCATCTCGATGCCGCGCTGCGCGACGAGATGACCGCGTTGTTGCATCGCGTACAGGACGGATACCCGCACCCTGATGGGGCCTTCTGGGTGCCGCGGCGGCTCGGTGGCAGCGCACCTACGGTAGCGGAGGCAAAAATTATTGAGGAAACTGAAAGGGCCGAGCGAGCCCGTAAGCGGGCGCAGCACGGTCCTTGATGCGGGGAACAGCTAACGCCCTGTCCGGGTTCAGGGCGGTTGACGCTTAAGACAAGGAGCAACGGGCATGCCGGAGCCGTTTTACCGGTTCGGGGAGTGGGTGGTGCCGCCGGTCGTCGCGCTGAACGGAACCAAAATCACCTTCCAGGGCCTGGAGAACGTTCCCGAGCGCGGTGGTGCCGTGCTCGCCCAGAACCACACCAGCTACCTGGACTGGCTTCCGCCGCTGTTCGCCGCGCGGGAACGCGGCCGGCGGATGTACTTCATGATCAAGGCGGAGATGGCCGACGTGAAAGCGGTCAACTTCGTCATCAAGCAGGCCCGGCTGATTCCGGTGGACCGCAACCAGGGCCACGACGCGTTCGAACTCGCGGTGCAACGGCTGCGTCAGGGTGAACTGATCGGGATGCATCCCGAGGCCACTATCAGTCGCAGCTACGAGCTGCGCGACTTCAAGACGGGCGCCGCGCGGATGGCGCTGGACGCCCAGGTGCCGATCGTCCCGATGATCGTCTGGGGCGCCCAGCGCATCTGGCCGAAAGACCATCCGAAAAAAGTGTTCCGCAACAGGGTTCCGATCACGGTGGCCGCCGGTCGCCCGCTGCCGCCGCGCGGTAGCGCCGAGGAGCTCAACGCCGTGTTACGCCGGGAGATGAACGCGCTGCTGTATCAGGTGCAGGAGTCGTACCCACATCCCGAGGGGGAATACTGGGTGCCACGCCGATTGGGCGGCAGCGCGCCGAACCGGGAAGACTCCCAGAAACTGCGCGCCGCGGAATTGCTCGAGCGGATGCGACAAGAAGAGGAGCGGCGACGGTGACATCAGGCAGATCGGGCACAGTGGCCTGCACATGACCCTGCCCGCGCTGATCGCCTGCGATGTCGACGGCACCCTGATCAACGACGACGAGCGGATCACACCGCGTACCCGCGACGCCGTGTGCGCAGCCGTCGAGGCCGGGACGCAGTTCGTGCTTGCCACCGGCCGCCCACCGCGCTGGATACCGCAAGTGATCGACGAGCTCGGATTTGCGCCAATGGCGGTGTGCGCCAACGGCGCGGTGATCTACAACCCCGCAACCGATCAGGTGCTGTCCGCGCAGACGCTGTCAGTCGACGCCCTGGGCGAACTGGCGGAAATCGCGAACCGCGTCATCCCCGGTGTCGGCCTCGCGGTGGAACGGGTCGGGCGCACCGCGCACGACACGGCGACCCCGCAGTTCGTCAGCTCGCCGGGCTACGAGCACGCCTGGCTCAACCCGGACAACACCGAGGTGTCGATCGAAGACCTGCTCAGCGCGCCCGCCGTGAAACTGCTGATTCGTAAGGCAGGTGCGCTGAGCGCGGACATGGCCGCCGAGCTCGCCAAGCACGTCGGCATCGAGGGCGACATCACCTACTCGACCAACAACGGGCTGATCGAGATCGTGCCGGTGGGCGTCGACAAGGCGACCGGCATCGCCGAAATCGCGCGGCCCCGAGGCATCGCCGACGAGGACTGGATTGCGTTCGGAGACATGCCAAATGACGTGCCGATGCTGCTTCGCGCGGGCCATGGCGTGGCGATGGGCAACGCGCACCCTGACACGATCGCCGCGGCCGATGAGGTCACCACGCCCAACACCGATGACGGCGTGGCCCGCGTCCTCGAGCGTTGGTGGCTTTAGCCCTGCGACGATGCACGTCGCGTAGCGACGTGAGAAGGAGCGGGGCAATTTGTTTAGCGGGGCAATGTGGCTGAGCCGGCTGTCAGGCGGCTGGGGCCACCGGGGAGAACCGCTCGAGCTGAACCGGTGGCCCGGTCGCGGGCGGCGGCGGTAACTCCTCGACGATGCCGTCGATGACTCGGCTGACCCGGCCGCTGAGCCGGTCGAGGTTCAGCGTCCCATGCTGGAAGTTCTGCTTGACCCATTGCGGCTCTTGGATTTCGGCGCTGGTCGGCAGGCCCAGCGCTCCGCGTTCGTAGCCGAGTGCGGCCCACGCGTCGTAGATCGCGCCGGTCATCGGTTGCGGGCCGGTGCTCGGCGACCAGTACATGGCGCCTTTCTCGAAGGTGGCGTAGCGCGCGCCATCCGCCCCGGTCGCCTCGGGCGACGTCGGTGCCCCGAGCAGGCTGCTCATGCCGCCGATCGCCTGCCATCGGTCGTAGATGGCACCGCCCTGCAGCGCCATCGCCAGGTCTTCCGGACGGGGAGGACCGCTGAAATGTGCTGCGGTATCGCGTATCTCGTCGAGCAGGCCATATGCGACGCTGCCGGGGCAGTCAGTGGCGCCGACATCGCGATGGCTGAAGATGGTCGGCAGCATCGCCATGGCGTTGAGGGGGAAGTTGGTGTTCTTCCCGCCGGCCGACGGCAGCGCGACCATGGCCTTGGGGTCGATGTGATCGAGTCCCAGCCGCCAGCCGAGCAACCGGCCGAGGGTTTGCAACTGGATCGGCGTCGGCGCCACGTCGTCGAAGTTGCCGATCATCGCCACACCCCAGCTGTCCCGGTTGAAGCCACCGGTGTGGTCGCCCTGCACCGGCCCGGTCAGCGCGCCGGCCCTGCCCTCGAACACCTGGCCGTACTTGTCGACAAGCGCGTTGTAGGCGATGTCGCACCAGCCCAGGATCTGGGTGTGATAGGCGTAAATCGACTGCACGATCGCCGCCGAGTCCTGTGGCTGGTAGTCGTTGCTCTCGGCGGTGTGATGGACCACCGCCGCGCGGATCGGCTGATCGAACGGCCGGTTTCCGCAGTGCACCGCTTCCTCGGCGCCCCACTGTGCGCGGGCGATGATGTTGGGCGCCTGACCCGCGGCGATGACGGCGGTGGGCGGCGTCCACTGGGTGTCGGCCGGTGCCTGCGGCGGAGAGATCAAGATCGCCGAAATGTTCTGCGCCAGCGGTTGTTCCGCGGTGACCGGGATATAGCCCAGGCCGGGGTCGGGAGTGTGCTTCGGCGAGGTGGTCTGCGGCGCTCCGGGCGGGCGGTGGACGGCGATCTGCACCGTGGTGGTCTTGCCGACGAACACTGGATCGGTGCCGTGCGAGCCGTGGCCGCCGGAGCTGAGCAGTGTCTCGGTCGCGTACCACGGGCCCCAGGACCCGTCGCCGTGCCGGGCGCGGATCCGCGCGGAGGTGTCGGTGAGGTCGCCGCCGGTCAGCGCGACCATGGAAAACGGTGTGCGTTGGCTGATTTCGCGTATCGTGACGCCACCGCCGAGGCCGACCAGCGGCTGCTGGGTGAGCTGCGCATCGCCGGGGCGGGCCGGCTGTTCCCGGTGCCCGGCGCCCGGGCCGGCCGCCCACGGCAGGATGACGACGGTCGCCGCGATGGCGGTGAACAACATCGTCGGCGCGGGACGGCGGGACGGCACGAACCGATGTTACGTATGTGTCTCGTGGTGCAAATGATTCGACACGCTACTTAAGTGAACAAAGTGATGCGGCACGGCAACGGCACCGCAGAGCTTGGGAGGCGCTGACCGGGGGCAGCGTCCCGCTTCTGCGGTGCCGTTCGGGTGGCAATCCCAAGAAGCCGAGTCGCCGCGACTACGGAATCGGTGCCGGTACGGGTGGCGGAGGAACCGGGGCGGCCGCGCCATGTGCAGCGTTCATGAGCCCCGGCATGATCATGCCCTTGAGCAAGTCGATCGCCTGGCCCGCGCCCAGTTGATTGGCGGCACTCATCATGTCGCTGACCAGACCGCCGCTGGGCGCCGGAGCGGCCCCAAGCGATGGGTCGCCGAGGATCGGATAGGTGCCGCCGGCGCCGGGGTCGAGCCCGATCGGGTCGCTGATCGGCAGTTCGCTCGGGCTGGCTCCCGCACCGCCGAAGCCGGTCGGGCTGGTCAGGCCCGGCGTCAAACCGCCCGGGCTGGTCAGGCCGGGGTTAGCCAGCGACGGGTCGGTCAGGCCCGGAGTCGCGCCGGGCGTCAACCCGGGAGTCAGCCTGGGGTGGCAAGCCGGGGGTGGCCAGTCCGGGGGTCGCGCCGGGGGTCAGGCCCGGGCTGGTCAGGCCTGGCGTGGTCAGGCCCGGTGACGTCAGACCCGGCGAGGTCAGACCGGGGCTGGTCAAGGCCGGGCGAGGTCAATCCGGGGCTGGCCAGGCCCGGCAGCGCCATGCTGTCGGAGCTGGTCGCGCCGGTCAGGGCTCGGGATCGGCGGGAGGGTGACCCCGAACTGGGACAACCCCTGCGACAGTGCGCCCATCAGCTCGCCGGGCAGGTCGGTCATCGATGCGGCGCGAACAAACTCGTGGTGTTCGGGCGCCGGCTTGATGTCGGCCGCCACGCTGGAAATGGCAATGTAAGCAAACGGACTCGCGACCGCCAGAGCGGCGAACGCGCTCGTGGCTGTCGAGAGCCTGCGTCGACGTCGGTTCGGCACGGAAGTCTCCTCAATCTGGAACTAGGCGGTCTCACTGTCAGGTGGGCCGTGCGCGCCGGGGGCGTACACGGTGTCCGATAGGTGCTTCTTCGGGCACACGACCGATGGTACTTACGTGAATGTTGTTACTGGAGTGACGAGATCGAATCGTGAGGCAATCGCGACCTTCGTCACCGAAATGCGTTCAACCATCAGGCAGAACGCGGGTATCTGCACCTCTTATCCAGAAGACCGCCGCGCAACGCCGCCGCCAAGCGGGCTGCGGTCTCGCAGTCCGATACCCTAGGCAACCGATGACCACTCGTGTTCGACCTCTTCGTCGTCGGCTCTGGATTTTTCGGCCTGACGGTTGCCGAGCGCGTGGCTACTGAACTCGGCAAGCGGGTGCTGGTCGTCGAGCGGCGGCCGCACATCGGCGGCAACGCCTACTCCGAGGCGGACCCGCAGACCGGCATCGAGGTGCACAAGTACGGCGCGCACCTGTTCCACACCTCGAACAAGCGGGTGTGGGACTACGTGCGGCAGTTCACCGACTTCACCGGCTACCAGCACCGGGTCTTCGCCATGCATGACGGGCAGGCCTACCAGTTCCCGATGGGCCTGGGCCTGGTGTCGCAGTTCTTCGGCCGGTACTTCACGCCCGACGAGGCCAGGGCGCTGATCGCCGAGCAGGCCGCCGAGATCGACACCGCCGACGCGCAGAACCTCGAAGAGAAGGCGATCTCGCTGATCGGCCGCCCGCTGTACGAGGCGTTCGTCAAGCACTACACCGCCAAGCAGTGGCAGACCGACCCCAAGGAGCTGCCCGCGGCCAACATCACCCGGCTGCCGGTGCGCTACACCTTCGACAACCGCTACTTCAACGACACCTACGAGGGCCTGCCCGTCGACGGCTACACCGCGTGGCTGGAGAACATGGCCGCCGACGACCGCATCGAGGTCAGGCTGGACACCGACTGGTTCGATGTCCGCGACGAACTGCGCGCGAGCAGCCCGGACGCGCCGGTCGTTTACACCGGCCCGCTGGATCGCTACTTCGACTATGCAGACGGCCGCTTAGGCTGGCGCACTTTGGATTTCGAGACGGAAGTGCTGGCGACCGGCGACTTCCAGGGCACACCGGTGATGAATTACAACGACCCCGATGTGCCGTACACCCGCATCCACGAGTTCCGGCATTTCCACCCGGAGCGGGAGTACCCGGCCGACAAGACGGTGATCATGCGGGAGTTCTCCCGCTTCGCCGAGAACGACGACGAGCCCTACTACCCGATCAACACCGAGAATGACCGCGCGGTGCTGGCCGCCTACCGGGCCCGAGCCAAAGACGAAACCGCCTCGGCGAAGGTGCTTTTCGGTGGACGGCTCGGCACCTACCAGTATCTCGACATGCACATGGCCATCGCCAGTGCACTGAACATGTACGACAACACCTTGGCGCCGCACCTGCGTGACGGTGCGGGGCTAGACGAAAGCAGCAGAGAAAGCACTCGCGGATGACCAAGCCCAGCGTCGACGACGCAAGCCCAGCCGCCTCCGAACAGCCCAGCAAGGCCGTGAGCCTGCTGTCGCGCGTCATCCTGCCCCGCCCGGGTGAGCCCCTGGATGTGCGCAAGCTCTACCTGGAGGAGTCGACCACCAATTCCCGTCGCGCGCATGCGACTAACCGCACGTCGCTGCAGATCGCCGCAGAATCCGAAGTGTCGTTCGCCACCTACTTCAACGCCTTCCCGGCCAGCTACTGGCGACGGTGGTCGACCTGCACGTCGGTGGTGCTGCGCGCCGAACTGACCGGGGCCGGTCGCGTCGACATCTACCGCACCAAGGCCACCGGCGCCCGAATCTTCATCGAGGGCCGGCAGTTCGCCGGTTCGGCAGAGCGGCCGACAACGGTCGAATTCCAGGTATCGCTGCAGCCGTTCGAGGACGGCGGTTGGATCTGGTTCGACATCACCACCGACACCGACGTGACGCTGCACAGCGCCGGGTGGTACTCCGACCAGCCCGCACCGGGTGTCGCGAACGTCGCCGTCGGCATTCCGACCTTCAACCGGCCGAACGACTGTGTCAACGCGCTGCGCGATCTGACTTCAGATCCCTTGGTGGACAAGGTGATCGGCGCTGTGATCGTGATCGACCAGGGCACCTCGAAAGTCCGCGACCACCCCGACTTCGCCGCCGCCGCCGCGCCGCTGGGCGATCGGCTCTCGATTCACAACCAGCCCAACCTCGGCGGCTCCGGCGGATACAGCCGGGTCATGTACGAGGCGCTGAAAAACACCGACTGCCAACAGATCCTGTTCATGGACGACGACATCGCGCTGGAACCGGACACCGTGCTGCGGATTCTGGCGCTGCATCGCTTCGCGAAGACGCCGATGCTGGTCGGCGGGCAGATGCTCAACCTGCAGGAGCCGTCGCACCTGCACATCATGGGCGAGATCGTCGACCGCGGAAACTTCATGTGGACCTCGGCGCCGTACACCGAATACGACCATGACTTCGCCGAATTGCCGTTGAACGACAACAACGCTCGCAGCAACCTGCTGCACCGGCGCATCGACGTCGACTACAACGGCTGGTGGACGTGCATGATCCCGCGTCACGTCGCCGAAGAACTCGGCCAGCCGCTGCCGCTGTTCATCAAATGGGATGACGCCGACTACGGGCTGCGCGCCGCAGAACACGGGTATCCGACCGCGACCCTGCCGGGCGCGGCGATCTGGCACATGGCCTGGAGCGACAAGGACGACGCGATCGACTGGCAGGCCTATTTCCACCTGCGTAACCGCCTGGTGGTGGCGGCGTTGCACTGGGACGGCGACGTCACCGGGCTGGTCCGCAGCCACTTGAAGGCAACACTGAAACACCTTTCCTGCCTTGAGTATTCGACAGTCGCCATCCAGAACCGGGCGATCGACGACTTCCTCGCCGGCCCGGAGCACATCTTCTCGATACTGGAATCCGCGCTGCCGGACGTGCATCGGATGCGCAAGGAGTTCCCGGATGCGGTGGTGCTGCCGTCATCCGCCGCGCTGCCCGCACCGTCGGAGCGCAACCGTGAGATGAAGCCGCCGGTGAACCCATTCGTCATCGGGTACCGGTTGGTCCGCGGCACGCTGCATCAGCTCAAAACCGCTGACCCCGAACATCATCAACGCCCGCAGCTCAACGTGCCCACCCAGGACGCCCGCTGGTTCCGGCTGAGCACGCTGGACGGTGCCACCGTCACCACAGCCGACGGCCGCGGCGCGGTCTACCGGCAGCGCGACCGGGCGAAGATGTTCGCGTTGCTGTGGCAGTCGCTGCACCGGCAACGGCAGCTGCTCCGGCGTTTCGACGACATGCGCCGCGCCTACCGCGACGCGCTGCCGGCGCTGTCCAGCAAGGAGAAATGGGAAACGGTGCTGTTACCCGCCCACGACAACGCAGCTGGCAATGGCCGACATCACGGCTGAATCAGCGCCGCCACGCGGCGAAGTCGCTGCTCTGGTGGCGGTCCAATCGGCACTGACCGGCCGTCCGGAGGCTTTGGCGGCGGCGCGCGCGCTCTCCTACTTCGGCGAGCACAGCCTCGGCTGGCTGGCGGTGTCGGCGATCGGCGCGGCCGCGCAGCCCTCGCGGCGTCGCGCCTGGCTGCTGGCCGGCGGTGGGGCGTTCACCGCGCACGCCGTGGCCGTGGTGATCAAGCGGCTGGTTCGCCGGCCGCGGCCGCATCATCCCGCGGTGGCGGTGAACGTCGGTACGCCCAGCAGCCTGAGCTTTCCGTCGGCGCACGCGACGTCGACCACTGCGGCGGCAGTGCTGCTGGCCCGGGCCACCGGCCTGCCGCTGCCGGTCCTGCTGGTCCCGCCGATGGCGCTGTCCCGGGTCCTGCTCGGCGTGCACTATCCCAGCGACGTGGCCGCCGGGGTGGCGGTCGGGGCCGCCGTCGCGGCGATCGTCTCCCGCGCTGACGACGGGCTGTCGACACGAGCCCGTGGAGCAGTCAGATGAGTGAGGACATCCAGGACAAGGTGCCGGTGACCGAGGGGTCGCCGAGCCTGGCCCGCGGCGTGATCAAGGCGATGCGCCCGCGCCAGTGGGTGAAAAACGTCCTGGTGGCGGCGGCCCCGGTGGCCGCGTTAGGAACCGACGTCCACTACGACTACCTCAAGATGCTGGGTCAGGTGGCGGTCGCCTTCGTGGTGTTCTCTCTGGCGGCCTCGTCGATCTACCTGGTCAACGATGTCCGCGATGTCGAGGCCGACCGCGCGCACCCCACCAAGCAGTTCCGTCCGATCGCCGCGGGCGTGGTGCCCGAGTGGCTGGCCTACACGCTGGCGGCGGTGTTGGCGACGGCGTCGTTGGGGCTGGCGTGGTGGCTCACCCCGAACCTGGCGCTGGTGATGGCCGTCTACCTCGCCATGCAGCTGGCCTATTGTTTCGGCCTCAAGCACCAAGCCGTGATCGACATCAGCATCGTCTCGTCGGCGTACCTTCTTCGCGCTATCGCCGGTGGCGCCGCTACCAATACCCACCTATCGCAATGGTTTTTGCTGTCAGCGGCGTTCGCGTCGCTGTTCATGGTGGCCGGCAAGCGTTACGCCGAGCTGCAACTGGCCGAACGCACCGGAGCCAATATCCGCAAATCGCTGGAAAGCTACACCAGCACCTATCTGCGCTTCGTCTGGACGATGTCGGCGACGGCGGTGGTGGTCTGCTACGGGCTGTGGGCCTTCGAGCGTGACCACGGCAGGGCCGCCTGGTTCGCGGTGTCGATGGTGCCGTTCACCATCGCGATCCTCCGCTATGCGGTGGACGTCGACGGCGGCCTGGCCGGCGAGCCCGAGGACATCGCGCTGCGCGACCGGGTACTCCAAGTGCTGTTCTTGGCCTGGATCGGAACCATAGGTGCCGCAGTTTTCCTCGGCTGACCCGGCCTCGAAGGCCCCGTCGCGCTGGCCGGTGATCCGGTTCGTCCGGCCGGCGTTCCCGTACGACATCACCGTGCGGGTGAGCCTGTGGGCCGGCGTGGCCGTCGTCGCGGTGCTGTTCGGTTGGGGCGCCTGGCAGCGGCGCTGGATCGCCGACGACGGGCTGATCGTGCTGCGCACGGTCCGAAACCTGTTGGCCGGCAACGGTCCGGTGTTCAACGTGGGTGAGCGGGTCGAAGCCAACACGTCGGTGGTGTGGACGTATCTGGTGTACGTCGCTAGCTGGCTGAGCTGGCCGATGCGGCTGGAATATGTCGCCCTGGTGCTCGCTCTCGGCTTGAGTCTGTTGGGACTGGCGCTGCTGATGCTGGGCACCGGCCGGCTGTTCGCACCCAGCCTGCTCGGCCGTCGCGCGATCATGTTGCCCGCCGGCGCATTGGTCTACCTCGCGGTGCCCCCTGCTCGCGACTTCGCCACGTCCGGGCTGGAGAGCGGCCTGGTGATGGCCTATCTCGGCCTGCTCTGGTGGATGATGGTCTGCTGGTCGCAGGCCGGGCGGGGCCATCTACCCGGACGGGCCAATGCGGCCGGGCCGGTGTTCGTCGCCGCGCTGGCGTTCGTGGCCGGGTGCAGCGTGCTGGTGCGTCCCGAGTTGGCGCTGATCGGCGGCCTCGCGCTGATCATGATGCTGGTCGTGGCGCAAGGCTGGCAGCGCCGGTTGACGATCGTGGTGGCCGGCGGCTTGTTGCCGGTGGGCTATGAGATCTTCCGGATGGGCTACTACGGGCTGCTGTTCCCGGGCACCGCGCTGGCCAAGGACGCGGGCGGCGACAAGTGGTCGCAGGGCCTGATCTATCTGTCCAACTTCAACGAGCCCTACGCGTTGTGGGTGCCGACGCTGCTGCTGACCGGCCTGGGTCTGGTCCTGTGGGCGTCGGCTCGCCGCCGGAGGGGACCCGACACGGCGTCGCCGGCGCGCAGACCACTGGCGCGGACGGCGCAGAGTCCGACGGCCGTCGTGGTGTTCATCCTCGTCAGCGGGCTGCTGCAGGCGCTGTACTGGATACGGCAAGGCGGCGACTTCATGCACGGCCGGGTGCTGCTGGCCCCGCTGCTGTGTCTGCTCGCCCCGGTGGCGGTGGTGCCGGTGGCGTTCCCGGAAGGGACCCGGCTGTCCCGCGAGGCCGGCTACTGGCTGGCCGGCGGGGTGAGCGCGCTGTGGATGGCGGTCGCGGGCTGGGCGCTGTACGCGGCCAATTCGCCAGGCCTGGGCGACGACGCGACCCGGGTCACCTACTCGGGCATCGTCGACGAACGCCGGTTCTACGCGCAGGCGACCGGTCACGCCCACCCCCTGACCGCTGCCGACTACCTGGACTACCCGCGGATGCGGGCAGTGCTGGTGGCGCTCAACAACACCCCGGAGGGGGCGCTGCTGCTGCCGTCGGGCAACTACGACCAGTGGGATCTCGTACCGCCGGTACCAGCGAATCCGCCGGCCCCACCGCCCGCGCCGCAGAAAGGGCCGCACGCCGTCTTCTTCACCAACCTCGGCATGGTGGGCATGAACGTCGGGCTCCAGGTCCGGGTGATCGATCAGATCGGTCTGGCCAACCCGCTGGCGGCGCACACCGCCCGGCTGCAGCACGGCCGCATCGGCCATGACAAGAACCTCTTCCCGGACTGGGTGATCGCCGACGGGCCCTGGGTGAAGGGGTACCCGGGTATCCCGGGCTACCTCGACGCGAAGTTCGTCCAGCAGGCCACCGCGGCGCTGCAGTGCCCGGAGACCCAGCAAATGCTGAGCTCAGTGCGCAGCCCGATGGGCGTGCACCGGTTCGTGTCGAACTTCCTGCACTCCTACGAGTTCACCAAGTACCGGATCGACCGGGTTCCCCGCTACGAACTCATCAGGTGCGGCTTGGCTGTGCCGGAATCGGGCGGCGCTCCGTACACGGGCCTGCCTGCCACCGGCCCCTAGCCGCCGGTGCTGTGACGCAGATTTTTGTCAGCCGTTCGACCGATCCTGTGCGTGCCGCACCGACCGACCACGGCCGGCGCCCAGCAACGTCGAATATGTATCCTTACCGGCGAACGACCACTCCTCGGCACATTCACAACGTGGTGATTCGCGGCCGGGCGCAGCGCATCTGACCTCGGTCGGAGGCCGAGTGAAGGACGCACTCCGTGGCGAGTCCACTCCATAAGATGTGGTTCACTACAGGAGCACAGCTGCGCGCTCAGCGACGATGCGAGCCAAGCAGCGGCTCGAGCAGAAGCTGGCAATAGGGCGATGCAGTCCGACCCACAATGTTGGGCCCGACAATGAATGAGGAAGCAAGAATGAGGCTTGTTGACAGGTTTCGCGGTGTGGCAAACAGGTTGCCGCGCCGGCTCGCGATAGGTGCCGCCGCTGCGGCTCTGCTGCCGGGTCTGATCGGCGTCGTGGGCCAGACCGCGGACGCTGGCGCGTTCTCCCGACCGGGTCTGCCCGTCGAGTACCTGCAGGTGCCGTCGGCGGCGATGGGTCGCGACATCAAGATCCAATTCCAGAGCGGTGGCGCCAACTCGCCGGCCGTGTACCTGCTCGACGGTCTTCGGGCGCAGGACGACTTCAACGGCTGGGACATCAACACTCCCGCCTTCGAGTGGTACCTGCAGTCCGGTCTGTCGCTCGTCATGCCGGTGGGTGGCCAGTCCAGCTGGTACACCGACTGGTACAAGCCGGCGTGCGGTAAGGCCGGTTGCCAGACCTACAAGTGGGAGACCTTCCTCACCAGCGAACTGCCCGCCTACTTGGCCTCCACCAAGCAGGTGAAGCCGACGGGTGGCGCGGCTGTCGGTCTGTCGATGGCCGGTGCCTCGTCGCTGAACCTGGCGAACTACCACCCCGCGCAGTTCATCGAGGTCGGCTCGTTCTCCGGTCTGATGGATCCCTCGCAGGGCATGGGGCCGACGCTGATCGGCTTCGCGATGGGCGACGCGGGTGGCTACAAGCCCGCCGACATGTGGGGCCCCAAGGAGGACCCGGCCTGGCAGCGCAACGACCCGCTGGTCAATGTCAGCAAGACGGTGGCCAACAACACCCGGGTGTGGATGTACTGCGGTAACGGCAAGCCGTCGGACCTGGGGGGCGACAACATGCCGGCCAAGTTCCTCGAGGGCTTCGTGCGGACCAGCAACATCAAGTGGCAGGACGCCTACAACGCGGCCGGCGGCCACAACGCGGTGTTCAACTTCGACGCCAACGGCACGCACGACTGGCCGTACTGGGGTTCACAGCTGCACGCCATGCTGCCCGACTTGCAGCAGCACCTCGGTGCGACGCCGGGCGGTGGCCCGGGTGGCTCGGCTGCTCCGGCCGCAACCGCGGCCGGTCAGCACACCTGACAGTTTCATCTCCTACGCCGGACGGCGACGACCCTGCTGGGTCGTCGCCGTTCGCCGTTTCCGGCGTCGGCGTCCAGCGGGGTGTGATTAGCTACCTTGCGGAATGGGGGCGATCTGCGGCCCCTGTGGTGGTCGAGCGACGAGCGAGGTCAGTATGAGAGGTCTGTCGATGCTGCTAAGGCTTCTGTGCGCCGCCGTGTTGACGGTCGGAGTCATTGCCGCGGGCCACGGCGGGTCGGCACGTGCGGCGGGCTACGAGTCGCTGATGGTCCCATCGGCGGCGATGGGCCGCGACATCCCGGTGGCCTTCCTGCACGGCGGTCCGCACGCCGTGTACCTGTTGGACGCCTTCAACGCCGCGCCGGACGTCAGCAACTGGGTGACGGCGGGCAATGCGATGAACACCCTTGCGGGCAAGGGCATCTCGGTGGCCGCACCGGCAGGTGGCGCGTTCAGCATGTACACCAACTGGGAACGGGACGGCAGCAAGCAGTGGGAGACATTCCTGACCAGTGAGCTGCCCGACTGGCTGGCCGCCAACAAGGGTCTGGCCCCCGGCGGGCACGCTGCCGTCGGGGCGTCGCAGGGCGGTTATGCGGCGATGGCGCTGGCCGCCTTCCACCCTGATCGCTTCGGTTATGCCGGCTCGCTGTCGGGTTTCCTGTACCCGTCGAACACCACGACCAACGGTGCGATCCTGGCCGGCATGCAGCAATTCGGCGGCGTCGACGGTAACGGCATGTGGGGCGCTCCGCAGCTCGGCCGGTGGAAATGGCACGACCCCGACGTGCACGCGGGGCTGCTGGCGCAGAACAACTCCCGGATCTGGGTCTGGAGCCCCACCACCATGGCCGGCGACGTCCCCGCGATGATCGGCCAGGCCGGCGAGGCGATGGGCAACGCCCGATTTTTCTACCAGGAGTACCGCAACGTCGGTGGACACAACGGGCACTTCGACTTTCCCGGCGGCGGCGACAACGGCTGGGGCTCGTGGAGCGCTCAGCTGGGTGCGATGTCGGGCGACATCGTGGGAGCCATCCGGTAAACACGTCAGCCGGGCACGGTGCCGCGGGCCGGTACCGTGAAGCAAGCACGACTGTCGCTCTATCGCGGGTCGGCTGTGCAACTTACCGACTCTGCTAGCGGGAGACCATGGCTGTGAATTCCCGGCGGAAACGCCGTCGCCGCATCTTGGCGTTGATCGCCGCCGTCTCGATGGCGCTTGTTGTCGGGCTGGTGATTTTCGCCGTGGTCGGCGTCCTGCGGCAGCGGCAGGCCCCGCCGAGTGCGGTGCCGCCGAGCATCGTGCCGCCGACCAGCAGTGGGGCCTACCCGCACAAGCCGCGACCGGCCTCCCAGGATTCCAGCTGTCCCGACGTGCAACTCCTCGCGATTCCGGGCACCTGGGAATCGTCGCTGCAGGACAATCCGCTCAACCCGGTCCAGTTCCCGATAGCGTTGCTGCTCAACGTCACCCGGCCAATCAGCGAGCAGTTCAACTCCAGCCGCGTCGAGACGTACACCGTCCCGTACACCGCCCAGTTCCACAACCCGCTGAGCGCCGACCCGCAGATCTCGTACGACGACAGCCGGGCCGAGGGCACCCGCGCCGCGGTCAAGGCGCTGACCGACATGAACACCAAGTGCCCGTTGACCAGCTACGTGCTGGTGGGCTTCTCGCAGGGCGCGGTCATCGCCGGTGACATCGCCAGCGATATCGGCAACGGCCGCGGACCCGTCGACGACGACCTGGTGCTCGGTGTGACGTTGATTGCCGATGGGCGTCGTCAGCAGGGCGTCGGCCTGGACATCGGGCCCAACCCTCCTGGCGAGGGTGCCGAGGTCATCCTGCACGAGGTGCCGGTATTGGCGAACCTCGGCTTGACGATGACCGGCGCGCGGCCGGGCGGTTTCGGAACGCTCAACGCCAAGACCAACGAGATCTGCGGGCGCGGCGACCTGATCTGCGCCGCTCCACCCGAAGCGTTCAGCCTGGCGAACCTGCCCCGCACACTGGACATCCTGGCCGGCGGCGCCGGTCAACCGGTGCATGCGCTGTACGCCACCACCCAGTTCTGGAGTCTGGACGGCCAGCCGGCGACCGGATGGGCATTGAATTGGGCGCACGGCGCGATCGCCAACGCGCCCCATCCAAAACATGGGTAAGTCCAAACACGGCTGACACGGCCGGGCACGTTAGTACGGCCGCGCGTCACAGGTCACAGTTGCGATACGCGGTACTTTCGGATTTGGTGCGTGGCGCACCGCCCACTAACATTAAGAGCAATTTAAGAAGCAGCTATGGTCGGCTTGTCGCGTCGTCGCGTCGCGGAACGCGCGCGGAACGACCCGAGTCCGATGAGACCGTCGGTAAGGCTCACACAGACTTAGCCCAAGCAGCGTGGTGAAGGAGAGAGCGGCATGGCCTACCACAACCCGTTCATCGTCAACGGCCGGATCAAGTTCCCAGAGAACACGAACGTGGTCAAGCACGTCGAGAAGTGGGCGAAGATTCGCGGCGACCGGCTGGCCTACCGGTTCCTGGACTACTCCACCGAACGCGATGGCGTCACCCGCGACATCTCCTGGTCGGACTTCGGCGCCCGCAACCGCGCGCTCGGTGCCCGGCTGCAGCAGGTCACCAAACCGGGCGACCGGATCGCCATCCTGTGCCCGCAGAACCTCGACTACATCGTCGCCTTCTTCGGCATCCTCTACGCCGGACGGATCGGGGTGCCGCTGTTCGACCCGTCCGAGCCGGGTCACGTCGGCCGCCTGCACGCGGTCCTGGACGACTGCGAGCCCGCGGCGATCCTGACCACCAGCGCCGCGGCGGAGGGCGTGCGGAAGTTCTTCCGCAGCCGTCCGGCCAAGGATCGGCCACGTGTGATCGCGGTGGACGCGGTGCCCGACGAGGTCGCGTCCACCTGGGAACCCGAGCAGATCGACGCCATGGCCATCGCCTATCTGCAGTACACGTCCGGTTCTACCCGGACCCCGACCGGCGTCGAGGTCACCCAGCTCAACCTGGCCACCAACTGCACGCAGGTGCTGACCGCCTTGGAAGGCACCGAAGGCGACCGCGGTGTCACCTGGCTGCCGTTCTTCCATGACATGGGTCTGATCACGATCATGCTCGGGCCGATGCTCGGCCAGCACAACACGTTCATGACGCCCGCCGCGTTCGTGCGCCGGCCCAGTCGCTGGCTGCGCGCGCTGGCCGGTGTCGCGGGCGACGACGGGCCCACGTATTCACTGGCACCGAACTTCGCCTACGAGCACGCTGCCGTGCGTGGCCTGCCGCGCGAGGACGAGCCGCCACTGGATCTGTCCAACGTCAAGGCTCTGCTCAACGGCAGCGAGCCGATCTCGGTGGCATCGATGCGCAAGTTCACCGACGCGTTCGGCCCGTACGGCTTGGACAAGGACGTGATCAAGCCGTGCTACGGCCTGGCCGAGGCGACGCTGTTCGTCTCGATCACCCCGATGGATGAGGGGCCCACCGTTGTCCACGTCGACCGGGACGCCCTGAACAAGCACGAATTCGTCGAGGTGGCCTCCGATTCGCCCAGCGCCGTCACGCAGGTGTCGGCCGGCAAGATCGGTGTCGACGAGTGGGCGGTCATCGTCGACGCTGACACCGCCACCGAGTTGCCCGACGGGCAGATCGGCGAGATTTGGCTGCACGGGCCGAACATGGGCCTCGGCTACTGGAAGCGCGAAGCCGAGTCGACCGAGGTCTTCCGCAACATTCTCAAGTCGCGCATCGAGCAGTCGCATGCCGAGGGCGCAGCCGACGACGGGACCTGGGTGCGGACCGGCGACTACGGCGCCTATTACAAGGGCAACCTCTACATCACCGGCCGGGTCAAAGACCTGGTCATCATCGACGGCCGCAACCACTACCCGCAGGACCTGGAGTACTCCGCGCAGGAAGCCAGCCGCGCCCTGCGCACGGGGTACGTCGCTGCGTTCTCTGTGCCGACCAACCAGCTGCCCGCATCGGTCTTCGAGAACCCGCACGCCGGCCTGAAGTTCGACAAGGACGACACCGCTGAGCAGCTGGTGATCGTCGCTGAGCGGGCCCCGGGTGCGCACAAGCTGGACTACCAGCCGATCGCCGACGACATCCGGGCGGCCATCGCCGTCCGGCACGGGGTGACCGTGCGCGACGTGCTGCTGGTGCAGTCCGGCTCGGTGCCCCGGACCTCGAGTGGCAAAATCGGTCGCCGCGCCTGCCGAGCCGCTTACATCGACGGCAGCCTGCGCAGCGGCACCGCATCCCCGAACTCCTACCCCGACCAAGCCGATTGAGCTGACCGCGAACATGTCTGACACAGACCTAGACCTCGATCCCCAACCATCGACCGGCGGCGACGCTGACGCCGCCGAGTCGACCAGCGCCCCGGCCCGCACCGAGATGACCATCGCCGAGGTGCGGCAGTGGCTGCGTAACTGGGTCGCCAACGCCACCGGCCAGTCACCCGATTCGGTCGACGAGGCCACGCCGATGGTGGAATTGGGGCTGTCGTCCCGCGACGCGGTCGCGATGGCCGCCGACATCGAGGACCACACCGGCGTCACGGTGTCGATCGCAGCCGCGTTCGAGCATCCGACGATCGAATCGCTGGCCAGCTGGATCGTCGAGGGTGACCCAGAGGTCGACGCCGGCGGCACCGACGACATCGACTGGACGCGTAAGGGTCCGATCGAGCGGGTCGACATCGCCGTCGTCGGTCTGGCCACCCGGCTGCCCGGCGACCTGAACAGCGCCGACGAGACCTGGCACGCGCTGCTGGAGGGTCGCGACGCGATCACCGACCTGCCTGAGGGCCGTTGGTCGGAGTTCATGGAAGAGCCGCGGCTGGCCGAGCGGATCAAGAAGGCCCGCACCCGCGGCGGCTACCTGAGCGACATCAAGGGCTTCGACTCCGAGTTCTTCGCGCTGTCGAAGACCGAAGCCGACAACATCGATCCGCAGCAGCGGATGGCGCTGGAGCTGACCTGGGAGGCCCTCGAGCACGCCCGCATCCCGGCGTCGAGCTTGCGCGGTGAATCAGTCGGCGTGTTCGTCGGCACCTCGGTCAACGACTACAGCTTCTTGGCGATGTCCGATCCCACCGTCGCCCACCCGTACGCCATCACTGGGACGGCGAGTTCGATTGTGGCCAACCGGGTTTCGTACTTTTACGACTTCCACGGACCGTCCGTCGCGGTGGACACCGCCTGCTCGAGCTCGTTGGTGGCGACGCACCAAGCGGTGCAGGCGCTGCGCAGCGGCGAATGTGACGCGGCCGTCGCCGGTGGTGTCAACGCCCTGATCACCCCCGCGGTGACGCTCGGTTTCGACGAGATCGGCCAGGTGCTGTCGCCCGACGGCCGGATCAAGTCGTTCTCCTCCGACGCCGACGGCTACACCCGCTCCGAGGGTGGCGCGATGCTGGTGCTCAAGCGGGTCGACGACGCCCGACGTGACGGCGACCAGATCCTCGCGGTGATCGCCGGTAGCGCGGTCAACCACGACGGCCGGTCCAACGGTCTGATCGCACCCAACCCGGATGCCCAGGCCGATGTGCTGCGTCGGGCTTACCAGGACGCCGGCATCAACCCACGCACCGTCGACTACATCGAGGCGCACGGCACCGGCACGGTGCTCGGCGACCCGATCGAGGCGCAGGCGCTGGGACGGGTCATCGGTCGCGGCCGTCCCGCCGACAAGCCGGTGCTGCTGGGCGCGATCAAAACCAATGTCGGGCACATGGAGTCGGCCGCGGGCGCGGCCAGCCTGGTCAAAATGGTGCTGTCCCTGCAGCACGACAAGCTGCCGCCGTCGATCAACTACGCCGGCCCCAACCCCTACATCGACTTCGACGCGGCGCATCTGCGCGTCCTGGACACCGTGGCCGACTGGCCCCGCTACGGCGGCTATGCGGTGGCCGGGGTGTCCAGCTTCGGATTCGGCGGCGCCAACGCGCACGTCGTGTTGCGTGAGGTGCTGCCCCGTGACGTCGTCGAACGTGAACCCGAGGCCTCGGCCGAGAATCCGCCTGCCGCACCCGCCGAAGAGCAGCACGTCGAGCACGTCGGCGGGATGCGCTTCGACGAGTACGGCGAATTCATCGAAGACGACCACACCCCAGCCGAAGACTCCTACGTGGGGGCACCTCCCGCTTGCGGGGGACTGCCCGGCGTCACCGACGAAGCCAAACGTCTCAAAGAGATCGCATTGGAAGAGCTTGCCGGCCAAGAGCTTCCGGCGCCGTTGATTCCGCTGCCGGTGTCGGCGTTTTTGACGTCCCGCAAGAGGGCCGCCGCCGCCGAGCTGGCCGACTGGATGGAAACCCCTGAGGGGCAAGCGTCTTCGCTGGAATCGATCGGTCGTGCGCTGTCGCGGCGTAACCACGGCCGTTCCCGCGCGGTGGTGCTGGCCCACGACCACGACGAGGCCATCAAGGGTCTGCGCGCGGTCGCCGACGGCAAGCAGAAGCCGAACGTGTTCAGCGCCGACGGGCCGGTGACCAACGGACCGGTGTGGGCGATGGCCGGTTTCGGTGCGCAGCACCGCAAAATGGGCAAGAACCTGTACCTGCGCGACGAGATCTTCGCCGAGTGGATCGAGAAGGTCGACGCGCTGATCCAGGACGAGCGCGGCTACTCGATTCTCGAGTTGATCCTCGACGACTCACACGACTACGGCATCGAAACCAGCAACGTCGTCATCTTCGCGATCCAGATCGCGCTGGGCGAGGTGCTCCGCGCGCACGGCGCCAAACCCACTGCGGTGATCGGCCAGTCGCTGGGTGAACCCGCCTCGGCGTACTTCTCCGGCGGGCTGTCCCTCGCCGACGCCACGCGGGTGATCTGCTCGCGCTCACACCTGATGGGTGAGGGCGAATCGATGCTGTTCGGCGAGTACATCCGGTTCATGGCGCTGGTCGAATACTCCGCCGACGAACTCAAGACGGTGTTCGCCGACTTCCCCGGCCTGGAAGTGTGCGTCTACGCTGCGCCGAGTCAGACCGTCATCGGCGGCCCGCCCGACCAGATCGACGCGATCGTCGCGCGCTGCGAGGCGGAGGGCCGCTTCGCACGCAAACTCCAGACCAAGGGCGCCGGCCACACCTCGCAGATGGATCCGCTGCTCGGCGAGTTCTCCGCTGAGCTGCAAGGCATTTCGCCGACGAGCCCGAACATCGGCATCTTCTCGACGGTGCACGAAGGCAACTACGTCCGGCCGGGTGGCGAGCCGATCCACGACGTCGCGTACTGGTTGAAGGGTATGCGGCATTCGGTGTACTTCACCCATGGCGTGCGCAACGCCGTCGACAACGGGTACACCACGTTCCTCGAGCTCGCGCCCAACCCGGTGGCGCTGATGCAGATCGGTTTGACCACCGCCGCCGCGGGATTGCCTGACGCGCAACTGATCGCGACGCTGGCCCGCAAGCAGGACGACGTCGAAGCGATGACGTCGGCGATGGCGCAGCTGTTCGTGTTGGGCCACGCACCTCGACATCCGGACGCTGTTCACTCGTGCTCAAGGGCCGCAAGACTTTGCGAACGTTCCGCCGACCCGCTTCCGACGCAAGGAGCACTGGCTGGACGCGCACTTCTCCGGCGACGGCTCAGTGCTGATGCCCGGCACACACGTGGCGATGCCCGACGGCCGGCATGTGTGGGAGTACGCCCCGCGCGGCGAGACGGATCTGGCGGAGCTAGTGAAAGCCGCTGCGACACACGTTCTTCCGGATGCGGTGCTGACGGCTTCCGAGCAGCGCGCGGTGCCGGGCGCCAAGGCCCGGTTGGTGACGACGCTGACCCGGCATCCCGGTGGGGCTTCGGTTCAGGTACACGCCCGCATCGACGAGTCCTTCACACTGGTCTACGACGCGCTGGTGTCGCGGGCAGGGCTGGGGGCACCTCCCGCTAGCGGGGGAGCGTCGGTGTTGCCGACGGCCGTCGGTGCGGGCGCAGCAGTCGCCCCGACGACCACCGCGGCGGTGGCCGAGCCGACAGTCGACGAGTCCGACAAGGCCGGCGCGGTGACCGACAGTCTCACCGCACGGCAGATGGGTGGCTTGGGCCGGTGGTCGCCGGATTCCGGTGAGACCGTGCGGGATCGGTTGTCTTCGATCGTGTCGATGGCAATGGGATACGAGCCCGAGGACCTGCCCTGGGAGGTCCCGCTGATCGAACTGGGCCTGGACTCGATGATGGCCGTGCGGATCAAGAACCGCGTGGAGTACGACTTCGATCTGCCGCCGATTCAGCTGCAGGCGGTCCGCGACGCCAACCTCTTCAACGTCGAGCAACTCATCCTGTACGCGATCGAGCATCGCGACGAGGTGCAGGATCTGCACGAGCATCAGAAGACGCAGTCCGCGGAGGAGATCGCCAAGGAGCAGGCCGCGATGTTGACCGGTGCGACACCGGCCTCGCTGACCGCACCGGCACCGGAAGCCCCGGCGGATACTCCCGCTGCCGGCGCACCGATTCCGCCGCCGCCGACCGACCCTGCCGGCCCTGCCGCCGCGGCCGCGCAGCCGAACCTGGCCGCTGCCGCGCAGGCGCTCAACCAGCAGGCCGTCGCCGATGCGCTGGGTTCGGACGTGCCGCCGCGTGATGCGGCCGAGCGCGTTGCGTTCGCGACGTGGGCGATCGTGACGGGCAAGTCACCGGGCGGCATCTTCAACGCGCTGCCGAAGCTGGACGACGCCGCCGCCACCAAGATGGCGCAGCGGCTGTCCGAACGCGCGGAAGCTGAGATCACCGCGGAAGACGTGCGAGCCGCAGCAACCATCGAGGAGCTCGCGACCACGGTGCGCGAATTCCTGGAGGCCGGTCAGATCGACGGTTTCGTCCGCACCCTCCGGGCCAGGCCCGAAGGTTCCACCAAGCCACCGGTTTTCGTGTTCCACGCCGCGGGCGGGTCGACGGTGGTCTACGAGCCCCTGTTGAACCGGCTGCCGGCCGACACCCCGATGTACGGGTTCGAACGCGTCGAGGGCTCCATCGAAGAGCGGGCCGCGGTGTATGTGCCGAAGCTGCGCGAGTTGCAGGGCGACGGGCCGTTCATTCTGGCCGGCTGGTCGCTGGGTGGGGCGCTGGCCTACGCGTGTGCGATCGGGCTCAAGCAGCAGGGCTGCGATGTCCCGTTCGTCGGGCTGATCGACGCGGTGATGCCGGGCGAGCCGATCCTGCAGACCAAGGAGGAGACCCGCAAGCGCTGGGACCGCTACGCGCGGTTCGCCGAGCGGACCTTCAACGTCGAGGTCCCCGAAATCCCTTACGAGCACCTCGAACAGCTCGACGACGAGGGTCAGGTCAAGTTCATCCTGGACGTGATCGGTCAGAGCGGGGTGCAGATTCCCGGCGGGATCATCGAGCACCAGCGCACGTCGTACCTGGACCAGCGGGCGATCGACACCGCCGAGTACCAGCCCTACGACGGGCATGTCACGTTGTACATGGCCGACCGCTACCACGACGACGCGATCACGTTCGAGCCCGCGTATGCCACCCGCAAGCCGGACGGCGGATGGGGCGAGTACGTTTCCGATCTGGAGGTCGTGGCGATCGGTGGCGAGCACATCCAGGCCATCGATGAGCCGATCATCGCGAAGGTCGGTGCGCACATGACCCAGGCGCTCAACAAGATTGCCGGCGAGCAGAAAGAGGCCTAAGTGACCACCAAGACCACCGCCGAGCTGCTGGCTGAACTCCGCGAAAAGCTAGAGCTGGCGAAGGAACCCGGTGATCCGAAGGCCATTGCACGGCGCGAGAAGAAGGGCATCCCGAGCGCCCGCTCCCGGATCTACGACCTGGTCGACCCGGGCAGCTTCCTGGAGATCGGGGCACTGGCCCGGACGCCCGGTGACCCGAACGCGCTCTTCGGCGACGGGTGTGTGACCGGTCGCGCGATGATCAACGGCCGGCCGGTCGGTGTGTTCTCCCACGACCAGACGGTGTTCCAGGGCTCGGTCGGTGAGATGTTCGGCCGCAAGGTCGCCGCGCTGATGGAGTGGTGCGCCATGGTGGCCTGCCCGATCATCGGCATCAACGACTCCGCCGGCGCGCGCATCCAGGACGCGGTCACGTCGCTGGCCTGGTACGCCGAGCTGGGCCGCCGCGGCGAGCTGCTGTCAGCGGTATCGCGCCCGCAGATTTCGCTCATCTTGGGTAAATGTGCTGGGGGAGCGGTGTATTCACCGATCCAGACCGATTTGGTTGTCGCGGTGCGCGACCAGGGCTACATGTTCGTCACTGGTCCCGACGTCATCAAAGACGTCACCGGTGAGGACGTCAGCCTCGACGAACTCGGCGGCGCCGACGCGCAGGCCCGGTACGGCAACATCCATCAGGTGGTGGAGTCCGAGGCGGCGGCGTTCCAGTACGTGCGCGATTACCTGTCGTTCGTGCCGCCCAACTGCTTCGACCCGGCGCCGGTGGTCAATCCCGGGCTGGAGCCGGAGGTCACCCCGAGCGATCTGGAGCTCGACTCGATCGTGCCGGACTCGGACAACACCGCGTACGACATGCACGAGATCCTGCTGCGGATCTTCGACGACGGCGACTTCCTCGACGTCGCGGCGCAGGCCGGGCAGTCCATCATCACCGGCTTCGCCCGCGTCGATGGCCGGCCGGTCGGTGTGGTGGCCAACCAGCCGGGTTACATGTCGGGCGCGATCGACAACGAAGCCTCCGACAAGGCGGCCCGGTTCGTCCGGTTCTGCGACGCGTTCTACGTGCCGCTGGTGTTCGTCGTCGACACCCCTGGCTTCCTGCCCGGTGTCGAGCAGGAAAAGGGCGGAATCATCAAGCGCGGCGGGCGTTTCCTGTATGCGGTCGTCGAAGCCGACGTGCCGAAGGTGACGATCACCATCCGCAAGTCCTACGGCGGCGCCTACGCGGTCATGGGTTCCAAGCAACTCACTGCTGACCTCAACTTCGCCTGGCCCACCGCGCGCATCGCGGTGATCGGCGCCGACGGCGCCGCCCAGTTGCTGATGAAGCGATTCCCCGACCCGACCACGCCCGAGGCGCAGCAGATCAAGCGCGACTTCATCGAGGGCTACAACCTGAACATGGCCACGCCGTGGATCGCCGCCGAGCGCGGTTTCATCGACGCGGTCATCGAGCCGCACCAGACCCGGCTGCTGCTGCGTCGATCGCTGCACTTGTTGCGGGACAAGCAATTACACGGGCGAGTCCTTCGCAAGCACGGCCTGCTCCCGGTGTAGCCCGGCCGTCAGATCAGGCGGCTGCTGACAAACAGATGACGGGATGACACCAATCTCTTGGCGACAGGTGACTTTTCGTGACTGTCCTCACCGTCAGGCCACTTCTTGTTCGCGTCAAGCTCTCACGCACAGGCCGATTGGGGCGTAGCGACCCCCGTCGCCGTATCTCTCGGCGGGACCCGGCCAGCAATTGACGGCCTGCCAATTGTTCTCGAAGCCAGGCGTCGACGTCGATTCTCGCCAGCTCTGCGTAGACCCTCCGCAGCCGACGGTGAGCTTGTAGGGCTTTCCCTGCGTGTTGTAGCTCCAACTTTGCGAACTGCCTTGTCCTCCTCGCGCCGCCCAGCCGCTGTTCCCGCCCTGGACCGTGACCCCCACGCCTACCGATGCCTTCGCCGTCGACACAATACGCCGCGTCCACCGTTTGCGGCGTTTGCCGTACCGGCGGCCGCGGGCCACACGGCTACCGCGACCGCTAGTGTTGCAGCAAGCGCCGCAACGGATTTAACCGTTGATGTCGCGTGACCTAGCCATCGCGACGTAGCAAGCTCCATCTTGGGAACGCTAATAGGGGCGCAACGTAGAAACCATCAGTCGATCGGCTGACAAGTGCTGCCGCTTTCAGCACAACGCGACGACAACGTCAGCGCCGCTGGTCGCCGCAGAGAAATGCGTTACCCGATGCGGTGTAAGAGAATTGGTCTTTCGGCGTGTTCTGGAAGCCCTTGAACACCCACTCGTTGTTTTCGAACGCGTAGCGCGACATCTCGCGGCGTCCGCCGCCAGGGACCGGTACGCCTTCGTCGAGCGGGGCAACGTCGTGCACCATGTAATCACGGTCCCATCCGCACAGATGACGGAGTTCGCGGAATCCCTCTGACTGCGTCGAGCTTCCACATCTGATTCCCGGCGAAAGCCGAACCGCGAGCAGGTGGCGCGGGCAGCGCGGTGGAGTGCCCTTGCTCCAGCCGATGACAGAGAACATCTCGGTGAGAAAGTCGTCTCGCGTTTGGATAACGAGGTCGGCCCCGTGAGTTCGGCTCATCAGGAACGCGCCGACGAACACGTCGGCAGGCGCGCCAGATTTCGGCAGCTGCATCGCGTCGGCCTGAAAAGCCTTTTAC
This sequence comes from uncultured Actinomycetota bacterium, assembly GCA_963741555.1. Classification (GTDB taxonomy): domain Bacteria; phylum Actinomycetota; class Actinomycetes; order Mycobacteriales; family Mycobacteriaceae; genus Mycobacterium. The sequence goes on from CAVUIH010000005.1 coordinate 206,951, forward strand.
CCCTTCGGAGTTCGCAACGCGAACGAAGATCCTGCCGGGTCGTTGGGCTTCGTTTTCGCCTGGCAGCTTCTCCACCGCGACGCCGATACGGTCGAGTTGCCCGTCACCATCCACGTCGGCCCTGCCGACCTGTATGCACCCATCGGGACCGCCCGCACAGGGATCACCGGGGTTAGCGACGGCGGCGCCGCTATCCGCCGAAGGCCGCGGCTGAGTGTCGTTTCCCGATGTGGCGGAGTGACAGGCGACAGTCAGCAAACTGACCACACCGACGATGCAGAATTGGCGCAGACGTATTTTTCGCAGGTGCGCTGTCGGACGCATTTCATTCACTCGCGCGTGACGCCCGCACGCGGCGGCAGCGGCGCTGAGGCGAACGCTGGGCGAATGACTTCTCGGTATAGCAGGCCGGGTCGCCGACGATGGCGTTGGCGACGGTCGGGTGAACTCCTACGCCGGGCGTGTACTGCGGCAGCGGGATTGGCATGAGCGGATCCTTTTATATCGGCCGGACGGTCTTGAGGCACTAGGCTCGACTAGTAGACATAAACCACGGCGTCGTTGCCGCCACGGCAGGTGAGTACCTGCTCAACCGCGCACTGCATGTCGTAGTTCTGTTGAGTTACTGAGCTGAACACTTGGAGCGTCACCGGAAAGCGCAGGCTGCTCCCGTTAACCGCTTCGGCAACATTGACCGCGAATGGGCACGACGTCATCGTGCTGCCGGTGGCGGCGTGGCCATACGGTCCGCCGGCAACGCCAGGGCATTCCACAGCGCCGGCAGGCGGGGTGCCTCCGGGCCCGGATATCGACGTCAATGGAGCATCGGTCGCTGCGGTGGATCGGCCGGCGATGGCGTCGCGGTGGAGCCGCCTTTGCTGACGTTCAATCCAACGACAATGAAGGTGATGCTGGCCACGATGGCAGCGGTAGCAACTACTCCGCCGATAACCACATTGCGGTTTCGGCCTGCCGGTGCGCCGGGGGTGCTCGAGATAGCAGGTCCGCGTTGTGCGCGTGGCGGCGCAGGTGGCGCGGCAGCACGGAGAATCACTTGGTTAGGTCCAACGGCATTCTCGCGTTGTCGACGGCGCGCGGACCTCTCGTCGTCGATGTCACACCATGGGCACTGCTCGGCGCTTGTCGGGATTTGATGTCCGCGCACACATTCGGTGACGCTGATCGTCAAAAAGCCTGACGCCACTCCGCGGCGGTGGGTCGTCGGTGGGCTCGCGGGCACCTTCCGTCGAAGGCCCGGATCAAGAGCGCAAATCTCGGAAGGCAGAGAAGCCGACCGGCGGCGCCAAGGGGTGCCTGTGTAGTTCAGAGCCAGGCCCCCCGGCCCACTGCCCAGATTTGGCTAAGTTCAAGGCATCTGGCTGGTCCCCGGCCCCTGTCCATCTTCCGCGCAAAAACGGGTGATTTCCGGCCATGAGCAACAGATGAAATGGACGGCCAGCGCGAACAAATCAGAGGGCTTCTCCCGAGCCGAAGACGATAATCCTTTCCCGCCAACTCCGGCGCGGTGAACTCCGGGCGGCCTACCCCGCACAAGAATTGCTGCCCCCCGCCGCCAGTGAACTGCATTGAGTCACAGTCGACCAACGTCACCCGGGTGGTGTCGTTGACCAAGATGTTGCGCTCTTGAAAATCTCCAATGACTTCATTGGTCCGATGCACGATCTCGACGGCCAGGCAAAGATTGGCTGCCACATTCACCAAATGCTGCCAGCTCGCATGCTTGGTCCACTGCGGCGAAGAGGGCAAGGGGTTGGCCCGATCGGACGGATTGCTGAGTGTATGTATTTCGACCGCGTTCGAGGTATCGACCCGCGGCATGATGTAGCCGATCCCGCCGCCATCGATTAGATGCAGCGGCCAAGTCAAGACCACGAAACCATCCGACTGATTTACTCCGGCGGTGGCGACGCCGTCATCGCCGCCACCTGGCGCGCTTGACCTGCAAATCTTTCAGGTCGGGATGAAATACTTTGACCACCCAGTCATCTCACCGACAGCTCCATAGATCGTGCCCTCACCCGCACGGGCCAGCACCGAACCCAACTCCACACGCCACTCCTCAAGCCGCAACACCGACTTCATATCCGCACCCAGCCATCGCGATCTGGTCGTATGCCGTGCAGGGGGGCTTCGCGGTCGGACTCCAAAGCGGCCACCGGACGGCTCCCAGATGAAGACCATCTCGCTAAAAGTTCGGCCCGCCTTGAGCCGTCAACAGGTCTCAGGGTCAAATCCCCTCGCTGGAAGCGCTTAAGCCAAGGCGCCCAGCAAGCATGCCCCGGGAGAAAGAAACGGTACCACGCTAGTGGTGTCTCGTTGCACCGATCGCGATCGGATCAGCCAAACGACTCGACAATGACAGTGCCGTCACGCATTGTCATGTGTGTCTCGAAAGCCAAAGGCAAGGCTGCGCATATAGACGAAATCCCTTACAACACTGGGTGGCCCGGGATTGTCGTAATCTGGACAGACGACACCGACGTCTGCTTAGTCATGGTCGCTGTCGTACCAACGGCCGATTTCCGGCACGGCCACGTCGGCGGTACTGTCTTGGCCCGCGGCTCGGACCGTCAATCGGCCAGTGCTGTGAGCAACGCTGGCCCCGCGCCCGAGCCATTGTCGTCGTCTTCCTACGGTGCCGGCTAGCACCAGGGCGGATCCGTCCGTCCCCCGAGGCGACGCGTGGGCCACGACGCCGACCGGACACAGTGGAATCCAGGGTGCCGGACTCTACTACGCCGCCCCACCCCACCTCTCCCGCTTCCCGGAAGCGCCAACGGTCCCGTGATCGCCTACATCGCTGCCGCCGCAGTGCTTGCGATCGGCAGCTTCCTCGCGGGCCGGCTCACGGGCTCCGAAAGTCACTCTCCCGGCCGGGGCGGAGGCCGGTGTTGCGAGCACTCCTGGTGCAGCGCCCAGTGAGGCATCGGCTCCAACATCTGCAGCGGCCCCGTCGGCTGGGTTCAACGTGCGCCGACCCGGCTGGTGACGCGGTCCCGCACCCTCCGGCCGATGGCAGGATCTACGCGACCCAGCGATATCACGAACCTGTCGGGCCGCTCTGATGGCACGGAATCTGGCGATCACCACCGAGTACACGCCCTCGACGCCAATGAATTTGGTGTCGACCGAGACCAGCATTCGATTGGACGCCGACATGGTGCCCAGCTGGAAGAACAGTGTGCTGGACTCGGCCGACTGGGCGATCGACTACGACGCCGCCGCCGGGGGTATCACGGTTATGAAATCAGGAGCCGGCTGCGGCGACCGCTTCCAACTCACCCTCAATCACCGGCGCCGCCGACGTCACCGGCCTGTCCCTGACCATCCGGATCGCCCAGGCCAAGTCTCGGGATCCGTGCCGGTCAACGGATCGTCGTGCGGACCTCCGCCAGCACGCGAATTGATAGCGGCCACACCACGTTCATTCAGGACTGGGCCCCGGACAGTCCAAGTGGGGCCACCGGGACCGTCTGACTGCGGTGCACGCCGGCGATACCGTCGACTGCGATTCGCTGCAGTTTCCCGATGATGCCGGTACTGAGCGGTCAGCCGCGGTGTGCGGGCTAGTAATTCGCTGGCAGCACGCCTAGATCGGCGCGACGAAGTCCGACGTGTAGTACTCGCCCGGGGTCTGTGAAACCGGGCTCGGTCGCTGGATGAACAGCCACACCCCGGTCGTGCCGGAACGAAGGCCGTCCTGCACGGTGGTGGACGCCTGGCCGGCCCCGTCGCTGTCGACGCCGGCGACCGCGACGCCCGGACCCGGCGCATTGCAGGACGACGTCGACGCGTGCGGCATCTGGATCAAGGCGACGTCGAAGTGGGCGCCCGGCGTGCCGGGTTCGGAGATGTGCACATCGGCGCTCACCGTGCCCCCGCTCACCCGGACGACCGCCGAGGCTGCGGCGGGGTTTTGCGCGGCCCCGCCGGGAAGCGGGCTGAAATCGCATGCGCGCAGAATGCTCCGGAGCGGGACGGTCGTTGCAGCCGAAGCCGGGATGGCTGCTGCCCCAAAAAGATTCACCGCCAAGGTCGTCGCAAGTACGGCAGGAATTGCGCGACCGGTCAGCGCGGGAATCGTTAATGACATTTTGTCAATTATCCGGGCTGCATGGCCTCCTGATGGCGATTGAGCAGGAGAGATGCCTTACAGCAGGGGCATCGATGTGACGCACGGCACTGCGCTGGGCGGACTTAGATGCCGTTGGACTCTTTCTGAACTTTCTCGCCGGCGTCGGTGGACTCGCGAAGCTCCTTTTTCGTCTTCTTGGCCTCATCGGCGAGTTCGTCGATGGATTCGTCGCCTTCTTCAGCGCGCACGGTGATCTCCTTGGTAGATGTTCGAGTAGCGACTACCCGGCATCGCGGACGTCGAACCACGGGTATTGCGGCGGCAGCGTTACGGCAACTGTCCTTGCAGATCGTCGGGAGCGGTCAGAGGCCGGTGCCCACTGCCGGCATCGTCGGCCAATCCGACGCCCGGATCGTGCTGACGCCACAGAACGAACTGGGCGGCAATGACGAAAGCCATTGCCGCCCAGTTAAGTTCGTTAATTACTCAGCTGCCTTCTGGCGGGCCTCGGCGGCCTTCTCGGCGGCGCGTGAGGCTTCGGCCTCAGCCTCTTTCCTGGCCACGTCGCGGGAGGCCTTAGCCTTGTCCTGCTGGGCGCGGCCTTGCTCACGCAGGCCGTCACGGTTGGTGACGATCCCGATGATCTCCTTGGCCTTGCCCTTGACGTCATCGACGATGCCTCGGATTGCTTCTTCGGGTCCACTGCTGCCCATGGTGCTCCTTTCGAATAGGGGATGCAGTGTTACCCCGCGACACCCCATTCCGAACGTCTGTAGGCCGCCTGCCCCCTGTGACGTGATCACGATGCTTGATGGCGCAGCTCGCCCCCTCCCCGCCGTACAGCTAGGGCTTGATCCGGATCTTGCCCGGCGAATACCAGCCGAAATGCGTGGCGGTACCCAGGTCCAACTCGGCGGGCGGCGCGTCGACCAGGGTGTCGAACCTGCGCAGCGAACCCCAGTCGCGGGCCCAGTCGTGCGACAGATAAGTGGCCATCACGTGCGCGCGCAGCAGCAGGTCGGTGATGCCCAACAGGCCGCCGTTGACGCCGTCTTCCCAGGTGTCGGTGTCCATCTTCTTTGCGGTGTAGTCCGGCGTGATGCGGAACTTCGGGATGTCGGTGACGCCGTTGGAATGCAGCATCGGTTGCTGACACGGGAACGCCAGCCCGACCGCCCAGTCCATCAGCACCGGCTGTGTCGACCCGAGATACTCCTGCACCGAGCGCAGTTCGGGCACCCGCGGCGGCGTCACCGCAATCCAGTCCTCCGGCGTCAGGGACAGGTCCTCGGCGACGACCCGGACGGCGACCGCGTCGGCAGGGATCCTGGATCGCGGGAACCGCAGGTTGCGCCACGCCTTGGGCTGCTCGCCGTACAGATCGTCGGGCACCAGCCGCCCGGCCGGCAGCACGGCACCACCCGCGCCGGCCTTGCCGTATTCCAGCACGACGGTCTGGCCGTCGGTGTGGTGGTGCAGCACGCTGTTGCCGGCGATCTTGCCCGCCGCGGTCACCACGACCAGTGGATGCCCGTCGTCGGCGCGGGGCAGTTGATACCAGGCCGAGGCTAGCTTGCTCTGCTGCTGCGCGCCGGTGGTGTAGCTTCCGACCACCGGAACCCGTTGCGGGTCAAGGCCGTACGGCAGGGGGACCGTCGAGCCGTTGACGCCGGGCTTCTTGAGCTTGGTCGGTGCGTCCCAGTCGTAGTCGGTGCCCGGCTGGTTGGGGTGCATCACGATCGCTTCGGCGACGGTGTGTGGCGGGACGCCGTTGGGGCTGAAGCCCACCGGGTCCGTGCCGCCCAGCGCGCCGAGCGGGCCCCAATCGCCCGGTAGCGCGGGCATGAAGCCGGCGTTGGTGTCGGGTTCGACGAGCACGTCGTCGGCCAGGCCGCAGCCGCCGGTGAAGGCTTGGATGTTGGACGAGCCGTTGGAGTAAGTGGGGTACTGGCGGACGATGCCGATCACCATCGAGGCGATGAACACCAGCGCCATGAAGCCGGCCGCGATCGGCACCGGCGCCGCGGTCAGCGCGCGGGCAAGTCGTCCCTCGCCGTGGTCGCGGGAGGCGAAGTGCAGCCAGACTGCATACAGAGCGGTCAGGACGAACAAGGCGAAAAAGACTGCGCTGACGCTGATTCCGCCGACCTTCGGCATCGCCGCGTTGAACGGCACGCCGTAGCTGGACACGTACCACCAGCCGTTGGTGGTGGCGAAGCACAGCGCCAGCAGGAACATCACCGCGGCCAGGAACGCCATCCGGTTGCGCGACCAGCGCAGCACCTCATGCGACACCAGCACCGTGGTCAACGCCGCCATCGCCGCACCCACCGCGGCGAACAGGCCGAAGTGGTGCACCCACTTGGTGGGGGTGAACATCAGGAAGAACATCGTGCCGAAGATGACGCCCATCAGCCGCCATGCCGGTCCACGGGCGACGCCGCGAACCCGCTTGCGCCGCAACATGATGAACATCGCGGTGAACAGACACAGGGCGGTGATCAGAAAGCCGAACCGGCGTGACAGCGATCCGTCGACGGTGGGCAGGATCAGGTAGTAGTAGCGCAGGTTCTCGGTGTACCAGGCCTGGCTGGGGCCGATCGCGGTGCGAATCCTGGTGGCTTCCAACACCGTTGCCAGTGTCTGGTCGGCGAACACCACGGTCAGGATCACCGTTCCGGCGGCCAGCATCGGCGCCACCAACGGCCAGGTGCCGACCACGCGGTGACGGCGCACGAAGATTCGCAGGATGGGACGACCACCGGCCACCAACGCGCCGACCGCGATCAAACCGGTGGGCTGGACGCCGAGCGTGAACGCCGCGGCGATCACGGCCAGCGCCGCCGGAGTCATCCGGCTGTAGCGCATCGACCGCTCGATGAGGACGTAGGTGATCAGCGAACCGACCGCGATGATGGGCTCGGGCCGAAGGCCGTTGTCGAACGGCATCCACGCGGTCAGAAGCACCAATCCCGCCGCCCAGTTGGCGGCCTTGCTGCGGGTCACCGCGGGACCCAGCCGGGGAAGCACTTCGCGGGACAGCAGCAGCCAACACACCAGGCCGGCGACCAAGTCCGGCAAACGAATCCACAAGCTCTGGTCGCTGACGTGAGTCATCAGCGCCAGCAGGTTGTAGTACCAGCCGAACGGGTCTTCCGGGCTGCCGAACCAACGGAAGTAATTCGACATGTAACCGGCGCGGTCGGCGACCCGGGCCATCCCCAGGATGTAGCCGTCGTCCGATGAATTGGCCCCGATCACCCACCAGAGCACGAACCCGAACGTCACCGTCGCGTCGGCGAGGGTGAACGTGCGCCAGCTCGCCGGGATGAGCCGGCGCATGCGGTGTCCGTCCAACTGGTCCAAACGCCACAGCGCGACCAGCGCGACGATCGTCGCGATGATCGCGCCCACCATCGCCAACAGCTTCAGAGTCGTTGGGGTGGTGGAGAACCGGGTGTCGATGGTCGCTGAAAGCTGCAGGCCCGGCGGTGCCGGTCCGGTCAGATCGGTGAACACCCCGACGATCTGCGGGCGCAGGTTGGGGTCGGGGTAGCCGCTGCGTAACGGTTTGCCGGACGAATCTTTGAGCCCGACGAAGGTGGCGTATGTCCCGGCCTGGGTGGAGGTGATGTCGATGTGTTCACACTGCGGCGATTCCACTTGATCGCGTGGTACCGACAGGATCACCACGTTGCGATCGGTGACGTCGACCCGCTGCTTGCCGACCACGACGAACAACGCGTTGAGGTTGGCGTCCTTGCCCTGCTTGGGCGCGGTGCCCAGCACGATCCCACCGGTGGGCGGCACACCGCGCACGACCTGGCACGGCACGGTGGCGTGGAAGTCGACAGGTGTGAGCGAAATCAGCGGTGCGGTAACGCTTTTCAGTTGGCCCTGCTGCGGCCAGTTCAGCTGTGCGGTGGTCTGCACGACGGGAAGCAGAGGGGTGGCGACCGACAGGAAGAACCCGATCAGCCCGGCGATGGTGGCGACCCAGCGGGTCACCTTCATGTTGCCGTCGGTGTTGTCCGCGGTGATGACTTCCTCGGTGTGTGTGCTCACGGGAGTGCTCGAATCGGTCCTTGTCGGCTCCAGCCGTACACGGTCGTGACGCCCTGCTGGATCTCCGCGTCAGGCGCGACGTCCCGCGGGAACCAGCGGTGGTACTGCTCCACCTGTCCCCAGTCCCGGTACCAGTCGCCGTTCAGGTAGGTCGGGATGGTGGACGTCCATTGCAGCGCCTGGGTGAACAGGAACGGCCCACCGGACTTCGACGCCTGCCACAGGTTCGACGAGGCCGAGGTCTGTTTGTGGTCGGGCTGGATGCGGTAGTCGGGAAGCTCGGCGACGCCGAGGTGTTCGGAAAACGGCCGCTGGCACGGGAAGTTGGCGGCGGTCGCGATGTCCATCAGGACCGGCTGCTGCGACCCGAGGAGCTGTTGCAGTGTCTTGGTCACCGGCACTCGCGGCGGGGTGAACGCAAACCATTGGTCTTCGCTCAGGTTGGGGTCGTAGGCGACGATGCGGGCGACGTTCGCCTCCGGCGGTGCCCAGCTCAGCGGGAAGCGCAGATTGCGCCACGCGGGTTGTGGCCCGATATCGATCGGGAACATCAGCCCGAGCGCCTGGACACTGCCGTCGGGTTTGGCCGCACCCCATTGCAGCCGCAGCGACTGGCCGTACATGAAGTCGCCGTCCTCTTTGTACGACCAGATGGCGCCCGCGGCGGCGACCACCACCAGCGGCCGGTCGGGAGTCCGCGGCGGCAGCTGATACCACGCCGACGTGGCGGTGGCGGCCTGGGAGTTTTCGCCGTAGCTGCCGATCACCGGCGTGCGGGCCGGGTCGAGGCCGAACGGCAGCGCGGCATCTGAACCGTTGACGCCGGTCGGGCCTTTGCCGCCGGCCGTGCCTGCGGAGTCGGTGATCGAGGCGTTCGGTTTGTTGGGCGACGCGTCGGAGTTCACCACCCCGGGCTTGGTCACCACCGGATCGGATTGCAGGTTGTCGCCGACGCCCTTGGGTGTGAAGCCGACCGGGTTCACACCGCCGAGTGGGCCGGCCGGGCCGAAGCCCTGGCCCGGAACCGGTTGCAGCAGGCCGGCATTGGGGTCGGGCTCGGTTAGCACGTCGTCGGCCATCGCGCAGCTGGTCGGCGACAGCCCGGAGGCCAGTGCGCCGAAGTTCGCCTTGCCGGTGGTGTAGAGCGGGTAACGCAGCACGGCCCCCTTACCCAGCGACGCGACCTCACCGAACACCATGATCGCCGCGACCACCAGCAGCGGCGTCGACGCCAGCACGCGGTTGCGCCGGTTGTTCTTGACCTCGGTATGCCCGGCGTAGTCCATCCGGAAGTGCTGCCAGGCGGCCAGCAGACCCGTCGCGATCGACAACGCCAAGAACATCGACGTGACCGGGTGGCTGGCGATGACCGGCTGGATGTCGAACCACGGGACGCCGTAGTTGTTGACATAGAACCAGCCGTTGATGCCCGAGGTCGCCCATGCCAGCATGAACAGCAGAGCGGTGATGTAGAGCGTCAGATTGCGGCGATTGTGCAGGCCGACCCGCGCGCAGACGAACGCGGTGACCGCGCCCAGCGCGCCGGCCAGCCCGGCGAACGCGCCGAACTGAATCGCCCACTTGGTCGGCGTGAAATGCAGCAGCAGCAGCCCGATCGCGGCCGTGCCGATCAACCGCCACGCCGGGCCGCTGGCCAGCCCCGGTACCCGGCCGCGTCGCAGCAGCACCACCAGCACGCCGAACAGGCAGAGCAGCAGGATCAGCACGGCGAACCGCCGCGTCATCGACCCCTCGGCGTTGCTCTCGACGGTGAGGAAGTAGTAGCGCAGGAACTCCTGGTACCAGGCGATCGTCGGCCCGACCTTGTATTTGATCCGCGCCGACTCGGCGACGGTGGCCAGCGTCTGCGACCGGAACACCACGAGCATGATCGCCGACAACGCCGCGGCCAACACCGCCAGCGGAGCCAGCAGGCCGTCTGTCGCCCGGCGCCGCACGATGATCTGCGCGATCGCCCGAGCACCGGTCAGCAGCGCGGCGACCGCGATCAGTCCCTGCGGTGCCAGCGTCGCGGTCAGCGTCGCCACGACGATCGCCAGCGCGGCGGGGACCAGCCTGCGGGTGGCGATCGAAGTCTCGACCAGCACCCAGGTGACGATCACGCCCAACGCGATCAGCGGCTCAGGACGCAGGCCGTTGTTGAACGGCAGCCAAGCGGCCAGGAACACCGCGCCCGCCGTCCACACCGCCACCCGATTGCTGCCCAGGCCGCCCTTACCGGGGCCGAGCCGTCGCAGCATGTAGCGGCTGATGATCAGCCAGCACCCGATCCCGGCCAGCGTCGCGGGCAGCCGCATCCACACGCCTGCCGTGCTCACCGACGCCAGCTGGGCCAGCACCGACTGATACCAGTCGAACGGCGCCTCGGTGGTCCCGAAATACCGGTAGTAGTTGGCCACGTAACCGGCCTGCCCGGACACCCGGGCCATCGTGAGGTTGTAGCCGTCATCGGACGAGGTCGCGCCGATGACGTGCCACAGCAGCAGCGTCGAGATGACGCCGGCGTCGGCCAGCCACGTGGCAAGTCCGACCTGGAACCACGCCTTGGGACTGCGGGTGGTCCGTCGCCCGGACCGCCGGTCGAGCACGGCCAGCGCGACGATCGACGCGAGCACGCTCAGCCCGCCCAGTGCCATCACCGCGCGCTTGACCATGGTGGGAGCGACGATGAACCGGGTGTCGACGTCGATGCGGGCCGACAGTCCCGGCTGCGCGGGCACAGCCAGGTCGGTGAAGATGCCGCCGACGGCGGGCTTCTTCTCCGGTGCCAGTGTGCCTGCGGCACCAGGGATTCCGATGAAGTCTGCGCCGGCGACCCCGGCGTCGGCCCAGATGTGCAGTGCGCTGCACTTACCCTCGGCGACGGCCGAGCGGGGCGCGACGGCGGCAACCGAGTCGCGGAATGCGACGACGACCGAGTCTTTGTTGGCCCGGACGAACAGCCCGGCCTTGCCCGTCTCGAAGCCGTTGGCCGGCAGCGTCGAGACCACCAGGCCGCCGTCGGCGGGCAGGGTCGCGATCGCGCTGCACGGAATGGAGATGTCCAGCGCCCGCGGGGCGCCGGACACCAGCGCGGCGGTGATGTCGGAGACGTGCCCGTCGGCGTTCACGCCCTGCGGCCACAGGATCGTCGCCGTCGTTTGTTTCACCGGAAGCAACGGAACGACGAGGCAGAGCAGCGCACCGGCGATTCCCGCGACGACGGCGATCAGACGCGCGAGCCGATGCGGCGATCGCGCACTGTCGTCATGGGGCACGAGGCACGATCGTATGCGACGTCGGACGATCGTCTCTGCGCGCTCGCCGCAAAATAACCGGGCGATTGATTCACATTGAGTGCATAGGAAATCGGGCCGGCGACGGTGCAGGTCAGCGAACCGGATGGATCGGTTCACCCCGCCCGACGAGGCGTGACGCAGCCCTGGGCGTGGTTCGACTCGCACGTTAAAACGTGGTTAAGTGCCCAACGGTGGTGAACTTGACGGAGCAAAAAGCGGGCACCACCGGCCATTGGCGGGAGTTGTGGAGTTCCCCCTATCTGCGGACGTCGGCAGTGGTCGCCGGGGGCGTGGTGCTGTATTCCACCAACGAGTTCCTGACGATCAGCATGCTGCCCAGCACGATCAACGAGATCGGCGGCGAGCGGATTTATTCGTGGGTGACGACTCTGTACCTCGTCGGGTCGGTGGTCGCCGCAGCGACGGTTAATACGATGCTGCACCGCGTCGGCGCGGCTATCTCCTATCTCGCGGGATTCGCGGTGTTGAGCGTCGGCAGCCTGGTGTGCGCGGCTGCGCCGAACATGGAGGTGTTGCTCGGTGGGCGCTTACTTCAGGGGCTGGCCGGCGGGCTGCTGTGCGGTCTGAGTTTCGCGGTGATCAACGCCGTGCTGCCGCGCTACTTATGGAGCCGCGGGTCGGCCATGGTCGCCTCGACGTGGGGCGTCGGTGCCCTGCTCGGCCCGGCGCTGGGCGGCTTCTTCGCTCAGTTCGGTGCGTGGCGCTGGGCGTTCGGCTTGCTGGCCATGCTCAGCGTGGGGATGGCCGTGCTCGCACCCGGCGCGCTGTCTGCGGACCGCGGCGATGAGGACACCGAGCACGCTGCCGCGCGGGTTCCGGTGCCGTCAGTCGTCCTGCTCGGTGCTGCGGCCCTGACCGTCAGCGTGGCGTCGCTTCCGCACAACGCCGTGGCGACGGCGGGCCTGCTTGCCCTGGGTGCGCTGCTGATCGGGGTGTTCCTGATCGTCGATCGCAAGATGCCCACCGCGGTGCTGCCGGCCAGCGTCTACGGCTTCGGCCCGCTGAAGTGGGTCTATCTGACGCTGGGGTTGCTCGTCGCGGCGACCAAGGTCGACCTGTATGTGCCGCTGTTCGGTCAGCGGCTGGCGCACTTGGGACCCATCGTGGCCGGGCTGCTGGGCGCCGCACTGTCGATGGGCTGGACGATCAGCGGCCTGGGCAGCGGATCGCTGAACAGGACCAAGACGATCGTCGGCGTGGTGATCGCGGCGCCGGTGGTGATGGCGCTCGGTTTGGCGTTGGCCGGGTCGACGCACGTCCAGGACGCGCCGGCGGGAATCGTCATCGTGTGCGCGCTTGGGCTGCTGGCCGTCGGCGTCGGTATCGGTGCGGCGTGGCCGCATCTGTCCGCATGGGCTATGAGTGACATCGACGATCCCGCCGAGGGCGGGGCGGCCGCCACGGCCATCAACTCGGTGCAGCTGATTTTCGGCGCGTTCGGTGCCGGGCTGGCCGGCGTGGTAGTCAATATCGCCGACGGTGGCGGCCAGGCAGCGGCGCAGTTGGCGTTTGCTGTTTTCGCGGTGATGGCGCTGCTCGCGTGCTTCACCGCATTCCGGGCGGGCCGCCGGCAACTGGCGTATTAAGAACGACTAACTGCGGCGAAGTGGGGCAGGGCTCCATAAACCGCTGCGGGTAGCCGAACCGAGGTCGAGCCGTGCGGGCTGTTCATTGGGGTAGTACGGCGTCAATTGCTGAAGTTCACCCCAGTCGCGGGACCAGTCGTCTTTGAGGTAGCTCGAGACCGTGTTGGCGCGTAGCAGCAGCTCGGTGATTCCCAGCGGCCCGCCACCGTTGTGATCCATCACCGGCGAGTTCGCCTCGGCGCCGAACCGATCGGGCAGGATTCTCCACTTCGGCACCTCGACGACGCCGTTGAGATGACCGAACGGCCGCTGACACGGAAAGGCCAGTCCGACAAGCCAATCCAGCAACACCGGTTGGGTCGAGCCGACCACGTCCTGCAACGTGCTCAGCCGGGGGATCCGCGGCGGTGTCACGGCGATCCAATGCTGCGGCGACAGGTCGTCGTCGGTCACGATCACCCTGACCTGGGTGGCATCACCGGGGACGGCTGCCAGCGGCGCGCGCAGGTTACGCCACGCGGGCGACGCCCCGACATCGGCGAATCCCGTTGCACCGCCGGGCTTATTGGCCGCCGCCTGCTCATCGGTCGCCCACTGGACTTGCACTTCACCGGGGTTGAAGCGGCCTGCTGCCGACACCACCAGCAGCGGCCTGGCCTGATCGCGCTGCGCCTTGTCGGGCAGTCGGTACCAGGCGGACCGCAGTTGAGACGGGACCTGCGGCCCCGAACGCCAACTCCCCAGAACCGGCGTGCGCGCTGGGTCGAGGTTGTAGGGCAGCCGCGCCCGTGAACCGTTGATGCCCGGCGCGGGCGTCGTGCCGCCTTCGGTGCCGGCTTCGCTGCCGCTGGTCAGGCCGTCGTCGTAGGCGAAGCTGCGGTCACCCGGTCGCTCCATCACCGGGTCCGCCGAGACGTTGGCGGGAATCCCGTTGGCGTCGAACCCTTCCTCGTGGCCGGCGTCCAGAGCGTCCTTGACCGGCACGCTGACCGGCTGCAGCATGCCGGCGTTCGGATCCTGTTCGACGAGCACGTCATTGGCCAGTCCGCAGGTCTTGCCTGTCAGAGCCTGCAGGTTGGACCTGCCGACCGACCAGGCCGGATATTGGTCCGTCATGCCCAGTGTCAGCGACAGGACCTCGAAGAAGACCAGCGCCCAGGCGGCAATACCCAACGGAGAGCTGATGATTCGGGCGAATCGAGATTCACTGGGCGGCCCGGCGTCGTCGCCGTTGTTGACGAAATGGAACCAGGCGGCCAACAACAGCACCAGTACCGTCAGGCCCAGCGCGACGGTAGTGAAGCCGAAGTGCCACTGCGGGAACGCATTTGACCACGGCACACCGAAGTTCGATACATACCACCAGCCGTTGACGCTGGCCAGCGACAACGCCACCATGAACAGCACCACCGCCGCGAACATCGTCCGGTTGCGTCGCGAGCGCATGGCCGCTGCGGTCACCGCGACCGCGGCCAGCGCGCCCAGCGAGCCGGCCAGCCCGGCGAACACACCGAAGTGGTGCGTCCATTTGGTCGGGGTGAACATCATCGCGATGAACGAGATGATGGTGATGCCGACGATGCGACGGCTCGGCCCGGCCGCGGTGCCGGGAATCCGGCCCTTGCGCAGCGCCATGGCGACCGACACCGCGAGTGCGACCAGCAAGGCCAACAGGGCGAACCGGCGCGCGACCGACCCGTCGGGGCTGGCCATGAACAACCGCTCGTAGCGCAGGTGTTCGTCGAACCAACTCAGGCTGGGGCCCAGCGCCCGTTTGAGCGCGGTCGCCTGCAGCTCACCGGCCAGGGTTTGGTCACGGAAGATCAGGATCACGGTGACGGTGACCGCGGCCAGGATCGGCGCCAGCAGCGGCAGCACGCCGAACCGCCGGGAGCGGCGGTGCACGATGGTGCGCAGCGGGCCGATCGCCACCAGCAGCGCGCCGATCGAGGCGATACCGGTGGGCCCGGAGAACAGCGTGAGCGCGCCGATGATGCAGGCGGCCGCCACTGGCAACAACCGGCTGGTCGCCACCGCGCGCTCCACCGAACACCAGGTCAGCAGGATACCCACCGCGATGATCGGCTCGGGCCGTAGACCGTTGTCCAGCGGCAGCCACACCGCCAGAAACATGCCCGCCGCGGTCCACGCCGCCGCTCTGCTGGTCTTGACCGCATGCCCCAGCCGCGGGATGACTTCCCGGCTCGTCACCCACCAGCAGGCCAGCGCCATGAGCAGGGTGGGCAGCCGCATCCAGATGCTGGCGGTGGTGACGTGCGCCCACATCGCCAACAGGTCGTAGTACCAGCCGAACGGCGCCTCGGGCGTGCCCAGCCAGCGGTAGTAGTTGGCCATGTAACCGGCGTGCTCGGATACCCGGGCCATCGTCAGGATGTAGCCGTCGTCGGCGGTGTTGGCTCCGACGAAATGCCACCACACCAGCACCAGCGTGACCAGGCCGTCCAGCCCGGTGATCGACCACCAGCGCGACGGCAGGAAGCGCCGGTGCCGGGTGCCGTCGGAGGTGTCCAGAATGTGCAGCGCGATCAGCGCAGCGATGGTCGACGCCACCCCGAGCACCATCGCGGCCATCTTCGCCCGCGTCGGCGAGCTGCTGTAGCGGGTGTCGACGGTCGCGGAGAACGTCAAACCGGGCGGGGCCGGTCCGCTCAGATCGGTGAACACCCCGACGATCTGCGGCCGGAAGTCGTAGCCGCTGCGCTCACCGCGCAAGGGTGCGCCGGGATGCTCGGCGTTGCCGTCTTGGGTGAGCCCGACGAACTCGCCGGTGACCCGGTCGGCGTGCGCGGTGAACACCACTTTCTGACAGGCGCTGCTGAGCACCTGGCTCAGCGGCGCAACGACGACCGGGACGTTGCGCACGATCAGCACCAGGTCGTCGTTGACTCGCTCCATCAGCAGTCCGCGATCCACGGCCTTCGGCGCCTGCTTGGGAACTGTCGACAACAGGACCGTCTTGCCGTTGCCGGTCAGGCCGGCGGCGGCCTGGCACGGCACGCTGATGTTTAGTTCGGTGGCCACATAACCGATCAGCGGGGCTTCGACGCTGCTGAGGACGCCGTTCTGCGGCCAGTTCAACTGCGCGGTGGTCTGTTTGACCGGCAGCAGCGGTGTTGCGAGCGCCAGCAGGGCTCCGAGCAGACCGGCGACGACGGCGACGATGCGGGCGGTCCGGTACGTCGTGCCCGCGTCTTTCGTGATGCGCCGCTCCTCCGCATCGCTTCGCTCTGCATCGTCGCCGGCGGTCTCGCTCACGGACCTAGATGCTAATTGCTCCCGGTCGGTCGCCTCGGTAGCCATCAGGGTTTGCGGACGGCCAGCACGAAGGGGCCGATCTTGGTCACGGTGAACCGCGGGTCGGCGAACATCGACGCGTTCAGTTCCACGGTGTAGCGGCGCACGTTGGGCTGGTTGGGGTAGACGTCTTCGGCCAGCCGCAGCGTGTAGGTGCTTGACTCACCCGCCGAGCCGCCGTGCCGCATCAGGAACACCGTCGGCGGCGCCCACGGCAGCGTGTCCAGCGCGTGGACGAACGCGTCGGGCGCTTTGAGCTTGGACCAGCTCTTGATCGCCGCCGCCCGGTTGTCGAACTGCGCGAGCGGGTTGGCGTAGTGCGACGTCAGGCCCTGGAAGCCGTAGTAGGGGTAGTAGGACAAGAAGCTGTAGTCCGCCGTCAGCACCACGGTCTCGTCGCGTGGTTTGCCGGTCGCCCGGGTGATCGCGGCGTCGATCTCCGCGTAGAACTTCTCTGAGCTCGGCGGACGACGGTCGCCGCGTTGGCCGTGGCCGTCGGTGTCGGTGTAGGCGATGGTCAGGTCGGGCCGCAGCACGTCGGGGATGTCCTGGCTGAACGCGATCGCCCCGGCCAGCCCGACCGACGCCGCGACCGGCAGCACGGCCCGGCCCCAGGCCTGCGCACGTCCGCGAGCTTTGAGGGCGAGCGTGGCTTCGACGAAGCCGAAGACGCCGGCGGTGGCCAGCAGCACGGTCAGCGTCGGCTGCAGCCGGAAGGACAGCAGCGTGGTGCGCGCCAGCGTCGCCAGCATCGACAGCAGCGACCACAGGTAGACGGCGAGCACGCCCATCGCCAGACCGGCCGCCCGTACCGACGAGCGGGCCCGGACCACCAGCCACAGTGTGCCGAGCATGCACAGCGCGCCGAGCAGGGTGAACTGCAGCATCGGGAAGGTCAACTCGGCGCCGTCGGCAGGCAGGTAGTGCGACGCGCTGCCGGTGTTGCTGACCGGGTCACGCATCGCGCGCAACACGAACGGCAGCCAGGTGGTCGCCCCGATCGCCGCCGCGATCACGGCGATCACCGCGAGCCGGACCAGCGGGTCGACGGCGGGCTTGACGCCGTGCTTCCAGCGAGCCACGACCAGCCCGGCGGCCATCAGCGCCGCGGCGAACGCGCTGTAGAGGAACAGCAGCGTGTAGAAGGTCGCCGCGACACCCAGGAAGATCCCGGCGCCGATCACCGCCGCCCATCCACGACCGCCGACCGTGACGCCAGAGTCACGGTCGGCCTCCCGCGTGACCCTGGCGTCACGTTCGCGCCCGGCGGCGCGCAGACCCGACCAGGTCAGGATCAGCGCGGGCGGCAACAGCACAGTGATCATCGCCGAATACGGTTCCGGCGAACTGTAGGCCAGCGACACCGCGGCCGTCGCGATGGTCACCAGCGCCGCGTACTCGAAGCGGATCATTCGCCACCACAACACCAGCGCCACCGCGACCGCGATCGTGATCGAGGTGATCGACCACGGCTTGCAGATCTCCCAGCCCGTCGTGTGGGTCAGCGCCGCGACGCGGCCGCCGAGCCAGAACCAGCCTGGCGGGTAGAACGGCGGCAGCCCGGCGTAGGTCATGTCGTGCAGCGCCGCGCTGTCGGTGAGGCGGGTCAGGTATTCGGTGCGAAATTGCTGATCGACCGAGATGCCGAACAGGTAGAGCTTGGTGGCGCCCAGCGGCATGCCCAGCGTCACCACCGAGAACGCGGACACGAACACCAGTGCCAAAAGCCTTGCCGCCCAACGCCGGCCACGGCGCCAGGCCCAACCGGCGACCAGCAAGCCGACGATGCAGCCGACCTGGCCGACGGTGGTCAGCGCGTGCAGCTGATTCGACGACGGGAAGGCGGGCCATTGCACTCTCGCGATGGCGATAAGCGAGATCACCGACACCACCGCGGCGATCGTGGCCGCGATCACCATGTGGCCGACGGTGGCCAGTGCGTTGCGCATCTAGAGGGGCAGCTTGCGGAAGATCGGCCGCGGGATGTGCCGCAACACCATCATCACGTAGCGGAAAGCTCCTGGCGCCCAGATGATTTCCTTGCCTTTGGCGGCCGCGTTGACCGCCAGCTCGGCGACGGCTTCCTTGTCGACGGTGAACGGGGCCTCCTTGGCGCCGGTCGACTTCCAGTGCTCGATCGTCGTCGTGGTGCGCACCTGGCCGGGCCTGATGACCAGAACCCGAACCCCGTACTCGCGCAGCGCTTCTCCGAGGCCGAGGTAGAAGCCGTCCAGACCGGCCTTGGTAGATCCGTAGACGAAGTTCGACCGACGCACCCGCTCGCCGGCCGCCGAACTCATCGCGATGATCTGCCCGAAGCCCTGGGCGCGCATCTTCTCGCCGAGCAGCACGCCGACGGAAACCGCTGCCGTGTAGTTGACTTGGGCGATCTGCACCGCCTTGCGCTGGTTATGCCACAATTCTTCGGCGTTGCCGAGCAGGCCGAACGCGACGATCGCCACGTCGACGTCGCCGCCGGCGAACGCGGCGTCGATCACCTTCGGGTGGCTCTCGGTGTCGATGCCGTCGAAGTCGATCCACTCGACGGATTTGGCACCCGCGGCCTTCATCTGGGCGACGGCCTTGTCCTTCCCGGGATGATCGGGCAGATCGGCCAGCACGATGCTGGCGTGCGCATTCTGCAGGTAACGCTCGCAGATCGCCAACCCGATCTCAGACGTGCCGCCGAGCAGCAGGATCGTCTGCGGATTTCCTACGGCGTCAAGCACCATCTACAGCAGCTCCAAACGTCGGGCCATGTCGGAGACGAATACACCGGTCGGATCGACCTTGCGGCGCAACGCAATCCACTCGTCGATACGCGGGTACATGGCATGGAAGTTGTCGGCGCTCACCCGTGAGTCCTTCGCGGTGTACACCCGGCCGCCGAACTCCATGACCCGGGCGTCGAGTTCGTTGAGGAACGCATTGACGCCGGGCTTGTTGGGGAAGTCCATCGCTACGTTCCAACCGGCCATCGGGAAACTCAGCGGTGCCCGGTTGCCCGGGCCGAAGAGCTTGAACACGTTCAGCGCCGAATAATGACCCTGGGTCTGGATCCACCGGATGATGGCCTTGAACTCGTCCAAGGCATCCGGCGGCACCAGGAACTGATGCTGCGCGAAACCCGCTGGGCCGTAAGCATTGTTCCAGCCGCTGACCAGGTCGAGCATGTGGTAGAACTTCGACAGATTCTCGATCTTGCCGGTGTATGTTCCGCCAAGCCGGTAGTACACCTCGCCGATCGCCATGAACGACAGCTTGTTCATCGCGCTGACCGGAAAGATGTTGGGCACCGTGAGTAGTTGCGGCGCATCGAATTTCAGCGGGTTCTTCGCGAGCTTCGCGGGCAGCTGATCCAGCCTGGCCAGGCTGCCCCGGCTGATCGCGGCCCGTCCGAGTTTCGGCGGCGGACTGATCAGGTCGAACCAGGCGCTGGAATAGGTGTACTTGTCTTCGCTGCCGTCGAGGTGGACGGCGACCGTCTCGTCGAGGTCTTTGGTCGCGACGCCGTCTGCGACGAAGTACGCCGTCTCGGTCGGCGTCATCGCGATGGTGGCCCGTAGCACGATGCCGGTCAGCCCGTTGCCGCCGACGGTGGCCCAGAACAGTTCGGCCTGGTCGCCGTCCGGGGTGAGAGTGGCGGATCTGCCCGTCGGCCGTCAACAGTTCCATCGAGGCGACGTGGTTGCCGAAGCTGCCCGCACTGTGGTGGTTCTTGCCGTGGATGTCACAGGCGATCGCGCCGCCGACGGTGACTTGCCGGGTGCCCGGCAGCACCGGAACCCACAGCCCGAACGGCAGCGCCGCCTTCATCAACTGGTCGAGGCTCACGCCGGCGTCCACGTCGGCCAGGCGGGTGTCGGAGTCGATCGAGTGGATGTTGTGCAGCGGCGTCATGTCGATCACCAGGCCGCCGCCGTTTTGCGCGTTGTCGCCGTACGAGCGGCCCAGGCCGCGGGCGATCACGCCCCGCCCGCCGCCATCGGCGACTTGGGCGACCGCCTTGGCGATCACCTCGGGGTCGGGTGTGGACAATACGTCCGCCACCGACGGCGCGGTCCGGCCAAAACCCATCAGCGGGGTTTTGGTGGTCGGAATGTCACTGCTCAACATCGTCAAAGAGGCTACCCGTCTACGGAGTCTGGTCAGCGCAGCCGGAAGATCACCGCGCGCTGCACGACGAAGTTGATGACCGTCGCCGTGCCCTGAGCGATGACGAACGCGGCCGGTATCGCCCAACCCTTGTAGTCCGCGAGCGCCAGGCGGCAGAAGTGGTTGAGCCCGACCTGCACCGCGAAGGTGATGCCGTAGAGCACCATGACCGCGACGAATCGGGCAGTGCTCGGCGGAGCCTGGAACGTCCAGCGGCGGTTGATCAGGTAGGCGGTTACCGTGCCGGCGAACCAAGCTGACCACTTTGGCGGCATCCCATGGCACGCCGAACGCCTCGTGCATCAACACGTACAGCCCGAAGTCGACGACCGCCGACAGTCCGCCGGTGACGATGAATCGCCACGCCTGGGTCTTGAGCGGTAGCTGGGCGTTCGCCACGATCTCAGCCATCGGCGGAGAGTCTACGGTGGCCTGCTACGGGTACTTCAGGTCCAGCAGCTCGACCTCTTGCTCGCCTTGTGGCGTGGAATAGCTGACCTTGTCGCCCGCTTTCCGGCCGACCAGCGCCAGGCCTAGCGGGCTGCTCGCGGTTAACGCCTCGGACTTCACGTCGATAGAGGCTTCTTCGATCACCGAGATCACCTGCATCTCACCACGTCGCCGTCGGAGAACCGAAGTTTGACCTCGGTGCCGAAGGGCAACTCGTCTTCGTTGGTCGGCGCCGGGCCGGCGTGCAGCAACCGGTCGAGTTCGGCGACTCGCTCGTCGAGGCCGACCAATTCGTCGGCGCGCTGGATCGCGTCGGCGGCGTCGGCGTGATCGCTGACGGCACCACGGTCGTTGCGGACTTCGGCCTCCAGCCGGTCCCGTCGTTCTTGCAGCCGGGCCAATTCGGCGGCGACGCGATCCGCGCCTCACCGGTAAGCCCAGAGGGCTCGTCTTCTGCGCTCACCTTGACGACCTGTCTGCTCGATGGATGGGACTACCGAAAACTGGATTATTCACTTGTGTCGAGCTCAGGAGTAGGCAATTTGTGTTTGAGTTAAACCCAGTACGCCACGCGGGCCCGGTACTGGCGCATCGCGAACGCCGCGCACAGCCAGCCCAGCACGGTCAGCCCCACCACGACCGCCCAGTGCCGCAGTTCTTGATGCGCGCCGAGCAGCGGGGCCCGGACGATGTCCAGGTAGTGCAGCAGCGGGTTGAGCTCGACGATCTTCGCCCACGGTCCCGCGCCCTGCTGGCGCAGTGTGTCGTCGTTCCAGATGATCGGCGTCATGAAGAACAGCAACTGCACAACCGAGAACAGCAGCGGGCCGATATCGCGGTAACGCGTCGCCAGGATGCCGAAGCACAACGACACCCAGACGCAGTTCAGCACGATCAGGCCCAGCGCCGGGATCACCGAAAGGTCGGCCCAGGACCACGGCTTTCGGATAGATGATCGCGATGATCACGATAGATGACGATGTTGTGCCCGAACAGGATCATCTGCCGCCACACCAGCCGGTAGACGTGCACGCTCAGCGGGGTCGGCAGCTGTTTGATCAATCCCTCGTTGGCGACGAACACCTCGGCGCCTTCCAGGATGGAGGCGTTGATCAGGTTCCAGATGATCAGCCCGAGCGTGACGTAGGGCAGGTGCACCGACAGCTGGAGGTGAAACAGCTTGGAGTACAGGCCGCCCATCGCGACGGCGGTGGTTCCGGTGGCGATGGTGATCCAGAACGGGCCGAGCACCGAGCGGCGGTAGCGCTGCTTGATGTCCTGCCAGCCGAGGTGCAGCCACAGCTCGCGCCTGCGGTAGCCGTCGACCAGGTCACCCCAGGCCCGCGTCGAACGTCTTCGACTGTGCGGCGGCGTCGGTGATCACGTCATGACGCCTCTCGAACTGTTCGCGGCGACCCAACCGGCGCAGCCGCAGCCACTCCAGCAGACCTTCCGGGTCGCGGCGGGGCACCAGGAAGAACCAGCCGAACCGCAGCCATTCCTGGACCAGCAGCTTGCGCAGGCCGGGCTGTGCCATCAGATAGCCGCGGTTGCGATAGGTGAAGAACCGCTTGGTCGGCGTCGTCGGGATATTGGGTGTGCATCCGGCCGCCGAGGATCGGCTTGAACTCGGCCGAACCGTACGGATGCAGGTAGACGGTGTCCAGGCACGTGCCGAACGGCAGCCCGGACCGGACCAGCCGACGGTGCATCTCGACCTCGTCGCCGCGGACGAACAGCCGCAGGTCCGGAACTCCGAACGGCTTCGAATGTCGACGCCCGGAACAGCGCGCCGTTGAACAGCGAGGCGATGCCGGGAAGCAGGTCCTGGCCCGGCTCGGTACGCAATTCGTCGGCCCGGCGACGCCAGACCAGGCCGCGGCGCAACGGGAATGCCAGGCGTTGTGGGTCGTCGGGATCGCACACCATCGGTGACACCTCGGCCAGTCGGTGCTTGTTCGCGCACGCCAGCAGCGTGGCCAGCACCTCGCTGTCCTGCGGGTGGCCGTCGTCGTCGGCCAGCCACACCCAGTCGGCGCCGAGGGCCAGCGCGTGCAGCATGCCGAGCGCGAAACCGCCTGCGCCGCCGAGGTTTCGGCGTGACGGAGATAGGTCGTCGGGACCGGCTGGCCGGCCACCAGGTCGCGAACCCGGTCATCGTGTCGTTGTCGACGACGATCAGGTGGTCCGCCAGCCGGCTCTGGGTGCTCAGCACATCCAGCGACTTGGCCAGCTCGTCGGGTCGCCGGTGGGTGACGACGACGGCGCACACCATTGTCACGGTCATGCGCGCGCTCTGCACGACGCCGACGACCAGTCGCTCTGGTTTCCTCGAGCACCTCGCGGACATGCCGGGCGGCGTCCTCGCCCTCGTAGGCCCGCACGACGTCCTCGATGCCGCCGGTCATCTTGATGGTGCCGTGGTCGATCCACATCGCGGTCTTGCACAGTCGGGCCAGGAATTCGTTGGAATGGCTTGCGAACACCAGGATTCCGGACCGCTCGACCAGGCTCTGCAGCCGCGACTGCGCCTTCTTCAGGAAGTCGGCATCGACGGCGCCGATGCCTTCGTCGAGCAGCAGGATCTCGGGGTCGATACTGGTGACCACGCCCATCGCCAACCGCACCCGCATACCGGTGGAGTAGGTCCGCAGCGGCATCGACAGGTACTCGCCGAGTTCGGTGAACTCCGCGATCTCGTCGACCTTGGCCAGCATCTGCTTGCGGGTCTGTCCGAGGAAGAGCCCGCGGATGATGATGTTCTCGTAGCCGGAGATCTCCGGGTCCATGCCGACGCCGAGATCGAACACCGGTGCGACCCGGCCGCGTGACTGTGGCCGAGCCGCGGGTCGGCTCGTAGATGCCCGAAAGCAGCCGCAGCAGCGTCGATTTGCCTGCGCCGTTGTGGCCGACCAGCCCGACCCGGTCGCCCATCTAACGACATCGTGATATCGCGCAGCGCCTCGATGACGACGACGTTCTAGGTGTTGCGTCCGATCGCGCCACCGGCCTTACCGAGGAACGCCTTCTTCAGCGAGCGGGACTTGGCATCGAAGATGGGGAACTCGACCCAGGCGTCGCGGGTTTCGATAAGGGACCGGACTGGCGCACGAGTGCTGCCTACAGGTACTGCCCGGTGCCCGAGACCGGGGTGGCCGGGCCGGCTGACTCCGGGCGGCAGCGCACCCTGGTCGCGCATCTGCTCCAGCTGTGCGCGGGCGGCCATCTGCTGGGCGAACAGCGCGGTCTGGATTCCGTGGAACAGGCCTTCCAGCCAGCCGACCAGCTGCGCCTGGGCGATGCGCAGTTCGGCGTCCGACGGCACCGCATCTTCGGTGAACGGCAGCGTCAGGCGTTCGAGTTCGTCGCGGAGTTCGGGGGCCAGGCCGTCTTCGAGTTCGCGGATCCAGGTCGCATGGATCTCGCGCAGCCGGCTGCGGCTGGCCTCGTCCAGCGGGGCGGCGCGGACTTCCTCGAGCAGTTGCTTGATCATGGTGCCGATCCGCATCACCTTGGCCGGCTGCTCGACCAGGTCGGTCAGCGATCGGTCGTCGTCGTCGTCGCGCGTTCGCCAGGTGCGGTCGGGGCTGCTGATGATCTCGATGTTGTCGTCGTCGTTGCCGCTACTCAGACCAGTCACTCTCCCAGTGGCTCAGTGGGGTCGCCGGGGCGCCGCGCCACTCGTAGATGCGGGCCTCACCGTTGTCGTAGATCTTCGCCCACGACTTGGATTTGTCTAGTGACACTAGCCCGTCGGGCATGACGAACCCGCGGACCACCGGCGTGCTGGTCAGCACGTAGCGGATGTTCAGCGCCTTCACGGCCTCGGCGACCCGCGGGTCGGGGTCGGTCGTCGGCGTAGGCCCAGAAGATGAAGCGGTTGTAGCCCGGGCCCTGTCTGCTGCGGGTAGTCGTAGTGGGTCCACAGCGGGTGCAGGTCGGCGACCGCGTACATCCAGGCGGTGCCGTCGATGTTGGCGTTGCCGATCAGGGTGTCGCGGGCGCCCGGCAGCGTCGCCAGGTGTGCCATCGCCTCCAGGTGCTTGTGGTTGACCATCACCTGGTCGTACTTGTCGCCCATCAGGTGCCGGTGCCGGGGGAAGTAGTGCCAGGCCGGTCGAGCACGGTGCTGAGCACCAGCAGCGCCGCCGTCCCGAAACCCCGACCGGGTGCGGGCAGTGTGACGACCGCGTGTTAGCCGACGCCACCAGCGCCAGCGACCAACGCGAACACCGCGACGGCCGCCATCGGCGTCAGCAGCATGGTCACCACCGCCGACAGCCGCCGCGGGTCGCTGTAGAACAGGTCGCTGTACTGGTCGATCGCGCTGCCGAGCGGGCCGCCGAACGGCGCCGCCGAGTGCTCGATCGCGACGATCAGCAGCAGCCAGAGCCCCGGCGGCCACCAGATTCGCTTGAACAGCAGCATCACCAAGCCGAGGCCGCCAGCGCGACGAGGAGGTTCTGGATCGGGAAGTCGTTGAGGTGGCGGGTGTGCTGCACCATCGCGTCGAACACGCCCTGCTTGCGGCCTTGAGGGTGGGGAACGCGTGCCCGGCGATGATCTCGGCCTGCTGGGGCACCCCGAGGAACTGTGGCAGCAGGACAGCGCCGCCGGGGCCGGCACCGCGAGCGAGCGTCACGAAGTCGCGCACCGGCCCAGCACCGGACGCCGAGCGCGTCGAGCAGCCACCAGGCCACCACGAAGAGGTGACGACGAACCCGCCGGTGATGTGCACGGAGAACACCCCGATCAGCGCCAGCACCGCCAGCGGGATGCGGTCGCGGTTGCGCAGCGACGAGGTGATCAGCACGAAGGCCGGCACCGCGATGCCGTAGGCGGCCATGTTGGGCATCGAGGCGGTGTCGAACTCGACGTAGGGCACCGAGGTGAACGACGCCGACAGCGCGGCGGCGGTGGCGGCCGCCCCGCGGTGCGCCGCTGCGGCGTGGTCGCGCGGCCGCAGCAGCTGCCAGGTCAGCATCGCCGCGCTGGACGGGAACAGCCACACCGCGGCCGCCAGCGAGCTCAGCGTGTAGGCGGTGGTGGGGGCGGCGCCGGTGAGCTGGGCCAGAACACCGCGCGTAGGGCGTGGAACATCGACGGGTAGTACAGCGGCGTGGGTCTCGACGTTGCGCAGCTCGCCCATGTGGGTCGGCGACGCCTGGCCGGTGTCGAGGATCCAGCGGATGGTGTTGGCGTGCCACACCGCGTCCCAGGTGCTCGGGATGGACTGCCAGTGCGGCATGCCGCGCCAGGCGGCGAAGCTGATCAGCAGCGCGCCGAGCACCACCCCGGCCGCCACGGTCAGCGCCGGCCACGATCGATCCCGGCGCGCTTCGGCGGCGCGGTCACGGAACCGGCCAGCAGCGGCCGCAAACGCCAGGACGACGCACGACCACGGCCAGCGCGGCCAGCGCGGTCCAACGCGTTCCAAGGGATTCCGACCGCGCCGAACGGGATGATGGCCAGGCCCACAACGCCGTAGGTCAGCGCCGGGCCGACGGCGATGGCGACCGGCCAGCTCAGCCGCGCGGCCCGCGCCACGATGGCCCCCGGCAGGATCAGCAACAACAACCGCGATCAGCGCTCCGAACCCGAAGCTCACTGGACTAGTATGGCTGCCCAGGTGACCTGGCTCGGGTCGGCGGGGACGCATCCGGGCGCCCGCTACCGTCGCGGTTTCGCTTAGTCGATGCAGACGCTCTAAGGTGGCTGGTATGGCATACGACGTTGCCCGGGTGCGGGGTCTGCACCCGGCGCTGGGCGACGGTTGGATGCACTTCGACGCCCAGGCCGGGATGCTGATCCCGGAGTCGGTGGCGACCACGGTCTCGACCGCCTTCCGCGGCTCGTTCCCCAACATCGCCGGCCCGCATCCGTCGGCCAGGCGCAGCGTGGCGGTGCTGGAGGCGGCCCGCCAGGCGGTGGCGGACCTGGTCAACGGCGACCCGCGTGGGGTGGTGCTGGGCGCCGACCGCTCGGTGCTGCTGACATCGCTGGCCGACGCGTCGTCGTCGCGCGCCGGGCATCGGCTACGAGATGGTGGTCAGCCGGCTCGACGACGAAGCGAACATCGCGCCGTGGCTGCGCGCGGCCAACCGCTACGGCGCCAAGGTGAAGTGGGCCGAGGTCGACATCGAGACCGGCGAGCTGCCGTCCTGGCAGTGGGAGAGCCTGATCACCCCGCCGACCCGGCTGGTGGCGATGACGTCGGCGTCGTCGACTCTGGGCACGGTCACCGACCTGCGGCCGGTCACCAAACTCGTCCACGACGTCGGCGGCTTTGTCGTCGTCGACCATTCCGCGGCCGCGCCGTACCGCTTGATCGACATCGACGAGATCGAGGCCGACGTGGTGGCGCTCAACGCCGTCGGCTGGGGTGGTCCGCCGATCGGTGCGCTGGTGTTCCGCGACCCGGCGATGATCGACACCTTCGCGTCGGTATCGATGAACCCCTACGCCAGCGGGCCGGCCCGGCTCGAGGTGGGCGTGCACCAGTTCGGTCTGCTGGCCGGCTTCGTCGCCAGCGTCGAGTACCTGGCCTCCCTTGACGAGTCGGCTCGCGGAACTCGACGCGAAAGACTGGCCACCTCAATGCAATCCGCGACGTCCTACATGGACGGCATGTTCGACTACCTGATGGGCTCGCTGCGCTCGCTGCCGCTGGTGGTGGTGATCGGCCGGCCCGAGGCGCGGATACCGGTGGTCAGCTTCGCCGTCAACGGGGTGCCCGCCGAGCGGGTGGTGCAGCGGTTGGCCGACAACGGCATTCTGGCGATCTCCAACGCCAACTCGCGGGTGCTCGACGTGATCGGGGTCAACGACGTCGGCGGCGCGGTCACGGTCGGGCTGGCGCATTACTCGACGATGGCCGAGGTGGACCAGTTGGTCCGCGCGCTGGCGTCGCTGGGTTGAGCAGACGCAAAATCGCATTGCGCGGGTTTTCCGCATGCGATTCTGCGTCTGCTCGCGCATTCAGGGTCAGCACGATCTTTCCGGTCACCTGACCGGACGACAGCAGACGATGCGCGTCGGCGGCTCCTGGATCGGGAACGCGCCCCGATGATCGGGCGGACCCGGCCGTCGGCAATCATCGGCCAGACCGACGCGCACCTCCGCGACGATCGGCACTCTTGCCGTTCGGCCCCGTCGACCGGCCGGCCGCGCAACGCGGTGCCGATGACATGCGCCCGCTTGCCGACCAACTTGGCGATGTTCAGCTCGCCCTTGACGCCGCCCTGCATCCCGATGATGACCAATCGGCCGTCGTTGGCCAGCGCATCGAGGTTGCGGTCCAGATACGACGCACCCATGATGTCGAAGATCACGTCGGCGCCGGCGCCGTCGGTGGCCTCCCGGACCCGCTCGACGAAGTCCTCGTCGTGGTAGTTGATGAGTGATCTCGGCGCCCAATTCGCGACAGAAGTCGAGCTTGCCCGACGAACCCGCGGTGACGGCGACACGTGCGCCCAGCGCGCGGGCGACCTGGATGGCGTGGGTGCCGATGCCGCTGGCGCCGCCGTGCATCAGCAACAGCTGGCCCGCGCGTCAGGTGCGCCGTCATCACCAGGTTCGACCACACCGTGCAGGCCACCTCCGGTAGGCCGGCGGCGTCCGTGCAGATCGATTCCGCCCGGTATCGGCAGCAGCTGACCGGCCGGGACCACGACGTATTCGGCGTAGCCGCCGCCTGCCAGCAG
Organism: uncultured Actinomycetota bacterium; assembly: GCA_963741555.1. Lineage (GTDB taxonomy): Bacteria > Actinomycetota > Actinomycetes > Mycobacteriales > Mycobacteriaceae > Mycobacterium. The sequence goes on from CAVUIH010000005.1 coordinate 235,641, forward strand.
TGCGCAGACTTCTTGGCCAGGCACCATTCGCCGACGTCAGCGCCCACTTCGGCGATGACTCCGGACACCTCCATGCCGAGCATTTCGCTGGCGCCCGGCGGCGGCGGGTACTTCCCGGCGGCCTGCAGGAGGTCGGCCCGGTTGACGCCGGCGGCGCTGACCTTGACGAGCACTTCGCCGCGGTCCGGCAGCGACGTCCGGGACTTGTTGCCAGCAGAGTTGATCGGCGGACTCGGCGACGATGGCGTACATGCTCGCCAACCTACTACCAGCGATTCAGACTGTTCGAAAGGCGATGTGTCGCATAGCATGACGATATGGGTGCGATGATTGCCGGCCGGACAGCTAGCGAAATGCCCGGTTTGGATATTGCCGAGCAGAAGTCTTGGCAGAATTTTCTGGACTCGGCGCTGCGGCTGTACGCGACGCTGAATCGCGGACTGGTCGACGAGCACAAGCTGACGCTGTTCGACGTCCGGGTGCTCGAGATCTTGGACAACTCACCGGCCGGGTCGGCCCGGATGGGGGATCTGGCCGAGCAGCTGATGTCGTTGCCGAGCCGGGTGACGCGCCAGATCCGCCGGCTGGAAGGCCGGGGCTGGTGCGGCGCGAAGCCAGCCCGGACGACGGTCGCGGGGTGATCGCCACCATCACCGACAAGGGCCGCGAGGTGGTCGAGGAGGCCATGGTGACTTACCCCAAGGGCGTGCGGACCAACTTCCTGGGCCAGCTGTCGCGGCCGCAGATCGCCGCGATGGGGGAGAACTGCCGTCGGATCAGCGCTGCGTTGAAGGGCGTCTCGGCAAGGGCTTCGACGAGGCCGAGCCCGCTACGCTTGTCGGCGGTGGCGTGGCAGAGCGGCCTAATGCACTCGCCTTGAAAGCGAGAGACGGCTAACACCGACCGGGGGTTCAAATCCCTCCGCCACCGCCCACGTCAGGCTCGCGGAATCTCCAGGGTGATGCGGTCCATGAGGGCCCGGTACCGCTTGACCTCGGGATCGTTGCCGGGCTTACCACTACTCACCAGACCACCGGACAGTTGACGCTCGGGGTCGGTCCAGATCACGCAGTTGGTCAACCCGAGGTGGCCGAACGCCGCCGGCGAGTTGCGGCCGAACGGCCCCCACTTCGTCGTGCCCAGCTGGAAGCCGGTGCCCCACCGGGCCGGTTGCAGACCCATCGCGAAATCAGGCCTTAGGCGGCGGCTTTCCCGCGCCGCGCCCTGCAGCGTGTCCCGGCTCATCACCCGGACGCCGTCGAGTTCGCCTCCGCGGCGCAAGATTTCGGCGAATCGCGACATCTCGTCGGCGTTCGAGACGGTGTTCGATGACGGGATCACAGTTTTGAGGAACAGCGGCGTGTTGGTCACCGGGATGATCTGGTGAACCGTGCCGCCGATCGCCTTGCGGAACAACGCCGCGATCGGGGCGGGCAATTGCTTGCCGGTCGCATGGCTGGGTGCAACCAGGGGGATGTCCGCTTCGGCGACACCGAAGTTGGTCCAGCGGAACCCCAGCGGGTCGAGGATCTCGGTGGCCAGAATTTCGCGTAGGTCCTTGCCGGTGGCGGCGTAGATGATCTCGCGCATCAGCGGACCCCAGGTGAGCGCGTGATAGATGTGCACCAGCCCCGGGCGGTACACCGGCCGCAGCTTGCCGAGTTGCTCCTGCGCGTACTCGTGGTCGTCCGCCCGCTTGAGGTCCGATCGGGGACCGTTGGGGAACGGGACGCCCGCGCTGTGCGTCAACACGTGCCGGATGGTGGTGCGGTCCTTGCCATGGCTGGTGTAGCCGGGCAGGTAGGTGCAGACGCGGTCGTCGAGGGAGAACTGTCCGCGTTCGACCAGCATGTGCACGACGGTCGCGGTGATCGCCTTGGCGGACGAGTAGACGCAGAACGGCGTGTCGGTCTGGACCGGGACCTTCTCGGCGTCCGGTGGGTCGGCGGGCGCGTTGCCCCAGCCGTGCCCGATCGCGCGGTTGAGCACGACCTTGCCGTTGTGACGCAGGCACAGCTGGATCGCCGGATGCAGCCCAGCTTGATACCAGTAGCGGGCCGCCTGCCAGATCCGGTCGACGGCCGCTGGATCGATCTCGGAGTGGTCTTCGTCGCCGACCGCGGTGACGGCGTCGAGGTCGGCCGGAACGCGGATTCTGCCCTGCAAGTCTGGCTGGCCAGTCATGCACGCCCTTTCGTCGATTTACTGGTCGAAGCACGCATTGGCGAGGGTACGTGCGGTGGTTACCGGCTAGTTATCCACAATCGCTCTGTTATCCACAGATGCAAGATTGTCGGTAGCCGACGGTGGGCGGGGGCCGATAAAATTCGAACATGCGTTCTAGGAGTCGAGACGAGGTTGTCGACGTGTTCGATGCGCTTCAGGCTGACTTCAAGCGCGCTCTGGACCTGTCGTTTGACGCACTGACCAGCCCCGAACGGCTGGGCTTGTTGGAGTCGTGCGAGACGCTGCGCCGTCAACTGTCCGCCATCGAGCACCCGCTGATCAACCAGCTCGTCGAGCAAGCCAGCGAGACTGAGCTCGGCGGCAAACTCGCGTCGGCGCTGGCGAACCGGCTGCGCATCACCCGCGCCGACGCCGCGCGGCGCATCCACGACGCCGCCGAGTTAGGCCAACGCACAGCCATCACCGGCGAAGCGTTGCATCCGATCCTTCCCGCCACCGCCGCAGCCCAGCGCGACGGCCAGATCGGCGCCGGTCACGTCCAGTGATCCGCGGATTCTGGCACCGGCTGCCCGACTTCGTCGAT
>CAVUIH010000006.1:0-110596 GCA_963741555.1 uncultured Actinomycetota bacterium
CCCTCGATCTCGTCGTGATAGCGGTCGAGTTGGGGATCGGGCCGGCGTACGGGCAAGCTATCCAATATCCACCTCGCTGCCCTCGACCCAGCGACCGGCGGATTTGTGATGCTCGGAAAGACGTTCAAGGGCATGACCGACGCCACGCTTGATTGGCAGACAGAGCGCTTTACCGAACTCGCCGTCGATGGCGCCGCCGGTTATGTGGTGCACGTCCGGCCGGAGCAGGTCGTGGAAATCGCTTTCGACGGAGTGCAGGGCTCGACACGCTACCCCGGCGGCGTGGCGCTGCGGTTCGCCCGGCTCCTTCGTTACCGGCATGACAAGAGTCCGGCCGAAGCCGACACCATCGACGCTGTCCGCGCCTTCTACAAGCGCGGCTGAAGCGAGCCCCAATACCAGCGAGGGAACGCCGCACGAGAACCGGTCAGCGCACTTAGCATCGCGATGTCGACCTGGATAGGAATGCCGGTCGCGGCCACCGCCGAACACGCAGCATGCAAGCAGGTTTCGGCGTACTCGTTCTCGATCGATTTGGGTCGGAAGGATTTCGCGACTCATCGGCGATGTGGATGAAATGAACGAATCGAAGCGGAAGTCACGGTGCAGCGCTTCCTTGGCTGCCCACTTCGGGCAGAATTCTTGACTGTCTTTTCAGCAAATAACATGCGAGCGGCGATCTGCTTATTGTCAATCCCTCTGCGTCGCATAGTGCCGATGGTCGTCTTCGTCGGCCTCTGAGCAGAGCATTACGTCATCAATCAGCGGATCCAGAAGTCCATTGCCGCGCCGCCAGGTGGAACTAAGAACAAAGTGCCGATGGTCTCCGCGAAAATGGTCCTTCTACTCCAGCTATGAAGACGCCGACACAAATAACCTATGCCCACTCAACGCGGAGGGCGCTGATAGATCACGCACCTAAGTGCGTTCGGGGAAAGGTAATTATTATGAAGAGAACTTCTGTTGTGAGTCGGTCCGGGCCAATGGTCATGGGGCTGGCAATCGGGGGAGCTTTGGCCTCGATCCCGGGAGTCGCATCAGCCGACTCGTCGGATTGGTTGACCGCGGTCGACAGCCTGGTTAGCGGGTTCGCCGCCCCAGCCGCGACCGATGTGTCAGGTTTGAACCTGGCCCTCTCTTACGACGGCATATCGCTGTTCCAGTCGGACCGCGACCGCCTCCACGGGGACCAATGGTGACTTCGGGGTTGCTAACGGGGCAGGGGCCACCGCCTCTGCGTGGGGCACCGACAGCTACGCGGCCGTCGACGGCACCGATTCGACTGCGACGGCCGGGGGATGAGTCAGAGCGTCGCCGGCGTCTCGTCGAACGACGTGGCCTTTGTCTTCGGCGATGGCAGCCACGCGTTCGCCGGCGGTACCACCGGATTTTCCGGGTCCTCCGACTACTCCGTCTTATTCGGGAACGGCAACACGGCCCTCTCGGGCAGCACTGCGACAGCTGCCGGCAATTACGACGTGGTTTACGGCGAAGGCAACAATCTCGGGACAGCCACCGCACAAGGTGCCGACTATCTGGTGAACATCGATAAGTTCTACGGCCCGACGGCACCGGCCGCCGCGGTCGCCGACACCACCATTGTGAGCGACCTGGCGGGCAGCGGCCCAGCGGGCGCCTTGGCTGAAGGCAGCACCTTCTGGACCGATCTGCTCTCCGGTGACTCTGCGGGTGCGCTCGTTGCGGGCAGCGCTTTCTGGGCAGACCTGGCGACGTCGTTCGACGCGGGAAGTCTCGCTGCGGACTCGAGCAACTTCTGGACCGAGCTCGTGACGCTGTTCTAGAGCGCGCGAGTCAGCAGGTCGGCGGTCACAGGTAGGGGAGAACGGTGGCCGCTGATCTGCCGTCCACGGTGGTCTTCAACGGTCAGAGCCGCGGGGCCGCAGGCGTCCGGCATGCTCCTGTACTCGTGGGAATCAAGCGGCTCACCGTCCTCGGAGCTCGCCTGCTGCTGGCCTGAGTCGGCACCCAGCTCAGTTGATGTCGTCGCCGGCCTGATCACACTTCACCGCAATATCGGTCCAGTAGGGTGCCACCTGATTCAACGGTCACACGGAGGCGCCTTGTCACCGCAGCACCTGACGTACATCCACACCGATGCCGACCTTCCGCCGGTCGCGGTCATCGACCGCTCCCCCATCGGGACCGCACATAAGATCTTCTTCGTCGTGATCGCACTGCTCGGTGCGGCCGCCTGGGGCATCATCGCCCTGGTCCGCGGCGAGGAGGTCAACGCGATGTGGATCGTGGTGGCCGCGATCTGCACCTACATCATCGCCTACCGGTTCTACGCCCGGCTGATCGAGTGCCAAGATCGTCAAGCCCCGCGACGATCGCGCCACGCCCGCAGAGATTGGACAACGGCACCGACTACATGCCGAGGACCGGCGGGTGCTGTTCGGCCACCATTTCGCCGCCATCGCCGGCGCCGGACCGCTGGTCGGGCCGGTGCTCGCGGCCCAGATGGGTTATCTGCCCGGCACCATGTGGATCATCTTCGGCGTGGTGCTCGCGGGCGGCGTGCAGGACTACCTGGTGCTGTGGATCTCCACCCGCCGGCGGCGGCCGAGTCCTGGGCCAGATGGCCCGCGACGAGATCGGCGTGGTCGGCGGCATCGCCGCGCTGATCGGCGTCGTCGTCATCATGGTGATCATGCTGGCCGTGCTGGCCTCGTCGTGGTCAACGCGCCTGGCCGAGAGCCCGTGGGGCGTGTTCTCGATCTCGATGACCATCCCGATCGCCCTGCTCATGGGCTTCTACCTGCGGTATGCGGCCCGGGCAAGGTCTGGAGGTGTCGGTCATCGGGGTTCGTGCTGCTGATGTTCGCCATCATCGCCGGCGGCTGGGTGGCCGAAACCGGATGGGGCGCGACTGGTTCACGCTCGGCACACGGTGACGTGTCATGGTGCTGATCGTGTACGGCTTCGTCGCGTCGGTGCTGCCGGTGTGGCTGCTGCTGGCCCCGCGCGACTACCTCTCCACCTTCATGAAGATCGGCACCATCACGCTGCTGGCGGTCGGCATCGTGATCGCGCAGCCGGTGCTGCAGGCGCCGGCGGTCTCGCAGTTCGCGCACGACGGCGAACGGGCCGGTCTTCGCGGGCTCGCTGTTCCCGTTCCTGTTCATCACCATCGCCTGCGGCGCGCTGTCGGGCTTCCACGCGCTGATCTCGTCGGGCACCACGCCGAAGCTGATGGAGAAGGAAAGCCAGATGCGGCTGATCGGCTACGGCGGCATGCTGATGGAGTCGTTCGTCGCGGTGATGGCAATGATCGCGCGCGCATCCTCGACCAGCACCTGTACTTCGCCATGAACGCGCCCGGTCGCGCCTACCGGCGGCACCGCCGCGACCGCCGCCGACGTGCGGCAATCAGCCTGGGCTGTCCGGAGCTCCGATCACCGCCGCAGCAGCTCACACGACGCCGCCACGACGTCGGCGAGAAGACGATCGTCTCCCGCACCGGCGGCGCGCCGACGCTGGCGGTCGGGATGTCCGAGATGCTGCAGCAAGTTCCTCGGCGGCGCCGGCCTCAAGGCCTTCTGGTACCACTTCGCGATCATGTTCGAGGCGCTGTTCATCCTGACCACCGTCGACGCCGGCACCCGGGTGGCCCGGTTCATGCTGTCGGACATCGCTGGGCAACATCGGCGGTCCGCTCGCGCAAGTCGAGGACCCGTCCTGGCGGCCGGGCGCGTGGATCTGCAGCCTCGTCGTGGTCGCGGCCTGGGGCACGATCCTGCTGATGGGCGTCACCGACCCGCTGGGCGGCATCAACACGCTGTTCCCGCTGTTCGGGATCGCCAACCAGCTGCTGGCCGCGATCGCGCTGACCGTCGTGACCGTCATCGTGATGAAGAAGGGCTTATCTGAAGTGGGCCTGGATTCCGGGGGTGCCACTGCTGTGGGATCTCGCCGTCACGCTGACGGCGTCGTGGCAGAAGATCTTCTCCGCCGACACAACATGGGCTACTGGACGCAACACTTCCAGTACGCCGCCGCCCAGGCATCCGGTAAGTCGGCCTTCGGTTCGGCGAAAACACCCGGACAGCTGGCCGACGTCGTCAGAAACACGTTCGTCCAGGGCACGCTGTCCATCCTTTTCGCCGCGGTCGTGGTCGTCGTGCTGGGTGCCGCAATCATCGTGATATGCAAGGCGATTGGCGGTGGCGGCATACCACTGAGCGAGGACAGCCCGGTGCCCTCGACGAGGTTCGCACCCTCGGGCATCGTCGCCACGTCGGGAGAACGCGAGGTGCAGCGACGTTGGCACGCCCTGCGCCTCACGCCGCCGGAAAAAGCAACCACGTCGAGCTTGGAATCTCCTGGCAATGTGTCGTCATCCTGAATTCGCAGCTGCCACATAGTCTCACGTCATCTTCTGCCCGTCGAACCCAAAACCTCTGACCTACAACGTTTTTGACGGATCGTTTGGTTTACTGCGAAATCCCGTCAAGAATGAACAGATGGCAAACGGACGGAAAAATGCGAGGTTGCGCTGGTGTCAGTAACAGCCGACCGCCGAACCCAGGACGCACTGCCGGCTACTCCGCTCGGCGACGCTCACCGTCCGGCGATCGCGCCGTCGCACGAAACGCAGCCCGTCAGCGTGGCCGACCCGGCCCGTCGCCAACCTTGGCTCACCATCGCGCGTCGAGCGGCGGTCACAGCCTGGGCGCTGGTGGTGGTCTACCGCAGCGTGACGGACGGACTGGCGTTCAACCGCGAGTTGCTGCTGCTCTACATCGTCACCGGGCTGATCGCGGCGAGCATGGGGCGCGGCCACAAGGTGTTCGTGGTGATCCGCGATTGGCTCCCGTTCGCGCTGGTGCTGGTGCTCTATGACCTCAGTCGCGGCGCGGCCACGGTGTTCGGTGCGCCCACACTCTGGCAATTCCAGCCGAACGCGGATCGTTGGCTGTTCTTCGGAACCGTCCCGACGGTGTGGCTGCAGGAGCGCATGAAGATGCCGGAACCGCCCTGGTGGGAAGTGATCGTCAGCGGCATCTACATGTCATTTTTTGTGCTGCCCTACGTCGTGGCCGGCGTGCTGTGGTTGCGCAACCGCAGCGACTGGGCGGCGTTCGTCCGCAGATTTCTCGCCCTGTCGTTCGCTGCGCTCGTTGTGTATGTGGTGCTGCCGGCCGCGCCGCCGTGGGCTGCGGCCGGCTGCACGCCGGCCGATATCGCCGGCGGTCCGTCGGGTCCGCACTGCATGTATCGGGGCGCCGCGGGTGTGCCCGACGGCGGTCTGCTGGGCGCGATGCACACCAGTCAGCCCGGGGCCAATCAGTTCATCGAACGGATCTCCACCCGCGGCTGGGGGACATTGCATCTGCAGTCGGCCGGGGCGTTGGTCAACTCCGGACAGGCCAGCGTCAACCTGGTCGCGGCGATCCCGTCGCTGCACGCCGCGCTGACCGCGATGATCTCGATCTTCCTATGGCGGCGGGTCGGGCGCGGGTGGCGACCGTTACTGGTGGCCTACCCGCTGGCGATGGCGTTCGTGCTGGTGTATTCCGCCGAGCATTTCGTCATCGACATCCTGCTGGGCTGGGCGCTCGCCGCGGTCGTGTCGCTGCTGTTCGGGCTGCTGGACTCGTGGTGGTCGCGCCGGCGTGCGGCCAGGTCGTCAAGGTCAGCCCTGCTCGAGCCAACGGGCGATCTTTGCGGCCGCCTCACCGTAGAAGGTGCGGTAGACACGGTCGGCCACGTAGCCGATGTGCGGCGTGGCGACGACGGTGTTCAGCGAACGCAACGGGTGCCCGGACGGCAACGGCTCGGTATCGAAGACGTCGAGGCCGGCTCCGGCGATTCGCTGCGATCGCAGAGCGTCGACGAGAGCCGACTCGTCGACAATCGGGCCGCGGGATGTGTTGACTAGCAACGCTGTTGGCTTCATGAGCGCCAGCTCGTGCGCGCCGACCAGGCCGCGCGATCGCTCACTGAGCACTAGATGGATGGTCAAAACGTCGGCGCGGCTGAATAATTCGTCTCTGGACACGTAGGTCGCGCCGGCTTGTTCGGCGGCTTCGGGTGTCAGGTTCGTGCTCCACGCGATGACGTCCATGCCGAACGCCTCGCCGACCCGCGCCACTCGCGCGCCGATCCGGCCCAGACCCAGCACACCTAAGACCGAGCCGCCCAACTGTCGGCCGACCGACGTCTGCCACCCACCGGAACGCACCGAGATGCTCTCGTCGACGATCCGGCGGCCGGCGGCCAGGATCAGCGCCCAGGTCAGTTCGACCGTCGACTCGACGTAACCGCCGGTCGTGCTGACGTGGATGCCGAGGTCCTTGGTAGCGGCCATGTCGATGGAGGCGTTGAACGGCCCCGTGGAGGCAATCAGTTTTAGCCGGGGCAACCGCTCCAGGACGCTGCGCGGCAAAGGGGTGCGTTCGCGCATCACGCATACGACGTCGAACGGCGCCAGCCGATCGACGAGATCGCCCTGATCGGCGACGTGATCGTTAAAGACGGTGATCTCGGCGCGCGCAGCCACCTCTGACCAGTCGGCCATACTCAACGCGACGTTCTGGTAGTCATCGAGGATCGCGACCCGCATCGTGCCAATTTCGCACACCAGGTTTGACCGGTTTTCGCGGCGGGTAGTTATCGGACGCGAAGCCAGAAGTCCGAAGACGAGGGAGTTGGAACATGGGTGCCCACGAAAAAGTGAGCAACAAGATCGACGACGTCGGCGGCAAGGCCAAGGAAGCATTTGGCAAGGCCACCGGTGACGACAGCACCGAGGCCGAGGGCAAGCTCGACCAGGCGAAGTCCAGCGTCAAGGACGCGGTCGAGAACGTGAAGGACGCCTTCAAAAAGTAGTCACACAGACCAGCACAAGGACGGCCACCGGTGGACCCGACCCCGGTGGTCTTCCGCTTTCTCGGGCACGATTCCGACTCAGGGATTAAGCGTGCTGACCTGAGGCATTGCTTTCCGGCGGCTCGTTGACCGCAAACACGAACGGCGCAAAGACGACTTCCCGGCCATCGGGGTCGCGGTAAGTGGCCGCCCCGGTCGCCGCCCAATACGGGTGCGATTCAACAGGCTCAACGCCCGCGGCGGAGAGTCGGGCCGTCGCTTGTCGCTGCGCCTCCACGTCGGGGAAATACAGGCACAGCTGTTCATGGCTGTCGACCGCAACCGGCTCGGTGGCCTCAACGATCTCAAGCGTCAACGCTGATCCGGGCATGCCGAAAATCGCTCCGTTGCTCCCGTAGCTTTCGACGAATGTGGCGCACAGGGGTAAGCCCACCAGCTCGCGGTAGAAGCGAACAGTTGATGCGAAATGCGCTGAGCGGCGGGCGAATCGGAGTGCGCCGATCGCGGCGAGTCCATCCGGCCAGCCGACGAACGGCTCGATGTGAAGTGTCATGAGGGAGACGGTAAAACCTCAACGATCGTTGAGGTCAAGCATGCCCCGCGTCCAGCCCGCAAGCGATGATCGCCCGTCATCGCGAGTGCGTGAGCTCGCGTTAACCTGACGAGCCCGATGCCTCCTTGCCCGCGGTGGAGATCTGCTCGGACAAGTTGGCGGCCGGGTAAACCAGATGAGCGTTCCTGACGTTGAAGTTCGGCAGGAACGCCACCTTGATGAACTTGCTGACCTCGGGGTCGGCATTGACCGTCTCGGCCACCTAGTTGATCAGCTTGATGATCCGCTTGGCCATGAAGTAGCCGGGCGCGAGTCTGAGCGGCGAAAGCCAGCCGGCGCTAGACGATCTCGCGCGAGACGAATACCGCGACGTAGCCGATCGGAATACCGGTCCGCTCTGCGATGCATTCGCGGGCGGCCAGCTCGACGGCTGCGCGTCGGCTTGCGCGGGCAGACCCGCCGATCTCGGGAATCCGGACCATCCATCCATCGGTGTCGCGGATGACTTCGATGTCGAAGCACTGACCGAGCGTCGGGCCCGTCACGCGCGGGGCAACACGTCGGGTTCGGCTGCTGCTGAAGGATTGTGGGCGCCGCAACGTGGGCTGAATAGGCATGGAAGCTTTCCTGAGTCGATGAATGACCGCGCGCAAGCGTAATGCGCATCAAGGTCAAAAACCTAATCGGACGGACGGTCCAGCTTCGTGTCTTTCCTTGTTCATCATTTCGTGGGTCAGGGGTCGGCGATGTCAGTAGAGTGACCTCAGCTCTGCGAAAGTAGAGTGACGGCGACCCTGCGAAAGGACGAGCGACATTGAGTAACGCCATCGCCACCGACCCCGGGGTGGAAAACAGCAGCTCAGGGTTGATTCCCGTGTTCAACCCGTCCACCGAAGAGCAAATCGCCGAGGTCCCCGACGCCGACCAGGCGGCTGTCGACGCGGCGGTGGCCCGGGCCCGTGAGACCTTCGAGTCGGGCGTGTGGCGCAAACTGCCCGCCGCGCGCCGCGCCGAGGTGCTCTTCCGTGCGGCGGAGATCGTCAAACAACGCACCGACGAGCTCGCCGGCCTCGAGTCGAAAGACAACGGGATGAACGCGGTGGCCGCGCAGCAGATCATCAAGGTCGCGAACGAGATGCTGCTGTACTACGCAGGCTGGGTCGGCAAGATCCACGGCGAGTCGAGCAACGTCGTGTCCGACGGTCTGCTCGGCCACTACGAGAACTTCCACAACTTCACCCAACTCGAGCCGGTCGGCGTGGCCGGCCTCATCATCCCGTGGAACGGGCCGTTCTTCGTCGCGATGCTCAAGGCTGCGCCGGCCCTCGCGGCGGGCTGCAGCTGTGTGCTCAAGCCCGCCGAAGAGACGCCGCTCACCGCGCTGAAGCTCGAGGACATCTTCCGCGAGGCGGGTCTGCCCGACGGCGTCTTCAACGTGGTCACCGGCTACGGCGAGACCGCGGGTGCAGCGCTGGCCGCGCATCCCGACGTCGACAAGATCGCGTTCACCGGGTCGACGGAGGTCGGCCGGCTGATCGTCAAGGCGGCCGCGGGCAACCTCAAGCGCCTGACGCTCGAGCTCGGCGGCAAGTCACCGTTGATCATGTTCGACGACGCCAACCTCGAGAAGGCGATCATGAACGCGAGTCTGGGTCTGCTCGCTGGGTCTGGGCAGAACTGTTCCTGCACGTCACGCATCTACGTCCAGCGGGGCATCTACGACCAGGTCGTCGAAGGCATCGCGGGCTTCGCGAAGATGTTGCCGATGGGCGGCAGCGAGGATCCCGACTCGGTCCTCGGACCGCTGATCAGCGAGAAGCAGCGCCAGCGCGTGGAAGGCATTGTGGCCGAGGGTGTTTCACGCGGCGCGGAGATCATCACCGGCGGCAAGCGGATGGACCGCCGCGGCTTCTTCTACGAGGCGACGATCGTCACCAACACCACACCCGACATGCGTCTCATCCGCGAGGAGATCTTCGGACCGGTCGGCTGCGTGATCCCGTTCGACGACGAGGACGAGGTGCTCGCCGCCGCGAACGACACGGAATACGGACTGGCCGGCGCAATCTGGACCGAGAATCTCGGCCGCGCGCATCGCGTCGCGAATGAGCTTCGCGCGGGCCAGGTCTGGGTGAACTGTGCGCTCGGCGCAGACCCGTCGATGCCGATCTGCGGCCACAAGCAGTCGGGTTGGGGCGGCGAACGCGGCAAGAAGGGTATCGAGGCCTACTTCAACACCAAGGCGGTCTACGTCAGCCTCTGATCGGAAGTGGCCTGGCTAGGCTGTTCTGATGGGGGGCGTAATGACGGTCGACAGACGCAACAGCGTCGTCGAGGCGTGACGAAGCTGCGGTCTGCGAAGTCACCATGACACCTCGCCGGGCAGACCCGAAGCCAGGTTCTCCAGTGGGTGATCTGGTGGCCCCGGTCGTCAACGACCTCCCCCAAGGTCTCGCCGAGACCTTCGCCGGCCTCATTGGGAGGCCACGCGCACGCGGCTGGATCCACCTCTGCTGTGCGGCCGTCGCCACCGTGGGCGGACTGGCACTGGTGTCCGTTGCGGGAATCACGTCGTCTCAGAAAGCCGTCCTTGCGACCCTGATCTACACCGTCACCATCGTCGCGATGTTCAGCGTCAGCGCCATCTATCACCGCAAGCACTGGCACAGTCCGGTGGCTTTGAAGTGGATGAAGCGGCTGGACCACTCTGCGATCTTCATCTTCATCGCCGGTAGTTACACCCCTTTCGCGCTGTTGGCGATGCCGCCCCGCACCGGCGCGGAGGTGCTGGCCATCGTGTGGGCGGGCGCAGCCGCCGGCGTGGCACTGAAGATGTGGTGGCCGTCCTCCCCGCGCTGGGTCGGCGTACCGCTGTACCTCTTGCTCGGCTACGTAGCGATCTGGTTCGCCGGCACCCTGCTGCACGGCGGAGGCCCGATCGTTGTCGGCCTGCTCGTCGCAGGCGGGGTCCTCTACAACATCGGCGTCATCTTCTTCGCCATCCGTTGGCCCAACCCGTGGCCCCGCACCTTCGGGTATCACGAGTTTTTTCACGCCTTCACCGCAGCCGCGGCGGTGAGTCACTACATAGCCGTATGGTTCGTCGTCCTATGACGTCCGGCGCCCACCACCCTTATGAGCGGCGCACCGGATCCAACAGTGACGGCGCTGCCTCGCAGATTCATAGCCGTTCTGTGAGCAGACCCATCACGTCGAGGTCCTTCTCGCGTCAGGTCTCCGCAATGGGACGCCAAATCGGCGAGCCACGCTGAGCGCGCACGGAGGGAATGACATTGCCGTCGATATCGGTGATCTTGTAGTCCATTGCGAGTTCAGCGGTGATGAAAGTGCCGCCAGAGCGTTTCATCACCTCGGGATCGGTGGCCAGCGCAGCGACGACCCTGCCTGGGAACTCGGGCGAGCAGCCGACCGCGGGATTAGTCACCGTTACATTCTTCATCTCGGGGTTGCGCGCCAGGTTTCGTTGTGCCCGTTCGGTATACGTGAGGCCTTGCCAAAGTGAAAGCGAGGCAACGTTGTACCGCTCCAATTCGACGGCCATGTCGTGCGCCATGCGATCGACCGCCGCCTTGCACATCCCGAAGATAACGCCATACGTGTAGGTCGCCCCGGTATAGCCGGAGATCGCGACGATCAGTCCCGACCGCTGAGGAACCATGATTTGGGCGGCGTGCCGGGCGGCAACGAAGTTCGAGCGCACGCCCACATCGACCATCTCCCAGTTGCTCAGCGGCTTTTCCCAAAAGGGTTTCGGATCGGTCAAGTCCTCGGGTATGGCGAACGCGTTGTTGACGAGGATGTCCAGCCGACCTTGCTCACGCCGGACCTGGTCGAAGAGGGCCGCGACTTGATCGTCGTCCGAGTGGTCGACCTGCACGGCGATTCCCTTGCCACCACGCCGATGTACCTCGGCGGCCGTCTCGCCAACCGTGCCAGGAAGCGAGCTGGCACCTGACGTCGCGGTCCGGCCGGTGACATATACGGTGGCGCCCTGCGATCCGAGAGCGACGGCAATGCCCTTTCCGATCCCGCGGCTGGCGCCGGTAACGATCGCGACTTTGCCTGCCAGCACTGCCATTCGGATTTCCGGCCTTCTTCTTTGCTCCGCCGTGTCGCCTAACACAGACACTGTAGTCAGCGAAAGCTCTGGCGGTTGACACCCGGCTGGATAGTCCTGTCGTGTTTACGGAGCCGTGTCTAATCGCTCACGTGCTCGGTCGAGCTGGGCTAGTGCGTCGCTCATCGAGCGTTTCAGCCGGAGGTTTTCCTCCTCGACGGCAATGAGTTGTTGGTCCCGTGGAACGAGGCCGTGCAAGAACAGCCCCACGCAGTAGCGGGTATGCCGCTCAACAGCGGCTTGGTCCAGGACGACACCGCGAGCTGCGGCGTTAGCCGGTCCGCCGACGACGAGGTCAAGGTATGCCTCCGCGGCATCACCGGCGTCGGGCATCTCGATACCATCGCGCCCGAGCCGTCGGCGAAATAGATCTGCAAGATAGGCCAGCGTGGGCTCGGTCCCCTGCCGCACATTGAAGGCCGCGATCTCGGGCATTCGCCCCGAAACGGCATTGGTCAAGCGCAACAGTCGCTGGCCCCCCGCGCTCAGCACATTGGCAACCAAGATTTGACCGATCCCCATCAGGGTGTCCTCGAGGCCATCTCTTTCCTCCGCTTGCAGCCGTCCGATCGGCACGATCCAATCCTCGATCGCGCGCGTAAGGGCGGCCTTGAAGAGCGTCGTCTTGTCGTTATAGCGAGCGTAGACGGTACGTTTGGCCATTCCGGCCGCAGCGGCGATTGCGTCGATACTGGTTCGCTCGAAACCGTTCTCCAAGAAGAGATCCAGCGAGGTGTCGAGAAGCTGTTCATTGCTGAGCGTGGGCCTACCTGGGCGTCGTTTACCCGAGGCCGCTCCCTTTTCGAAGTCCGTACCGACGGCATCCGGGCGCTCGATCACTGTCCGATTCTCCACCACACCACACCGACGCAACGGCGCTCCCATAATTTGTATCTCAATCTGGTGACTTTCTATCGTATATATCCTACGATTGAAACGGTTCGGGTGTCTTTTGATTACGTCCGCCGCCGCGAGCATGGCGGCGAACTGTCAGGAGAGGGCCCGGGCGACCAGACCCCGAGCAACCGTTGGTTGCGCTTGAGTTGAATCGGACAGGAGAGAAACGATGAGAGTCGGAATGCATCTGGGTTATCAAAACCTCCATGGCGCTCCCGATGTGCAAACCTTCATGCAGGAGACCAAGCTGGCCATCGAAGCCGAGGCTATGGGCTTCGACTATGTGGGACCGGTCGAACACCATTTCACCGACTACGCAGCCTGCCCGGATCCGTTCCAACTGCTGGCCTACATCGCGGCCAAGACCAGCACGATCGAGCTCATCACCGCCGCGGTCATTCTGCCCTGGAACAACCCGCTGCGCGTCGTCGAACAGGCCATCGAACTCGACATTCTGTCGGGGGGCCGGCTGATCTTGGGCATGGGCCGGGGCGCTGCTCGCCGGGAATTCCGCTCCTTCGGCGTCGAGTTCGCCGATTCCCGCGAAATGTTCGACGAGGCAGCGCTGATCATCATGGAGGGCATCGAAACCGGCATCGTCGAAGCCGACACCAAGTGGTACCAGATCCCCCGCACCGAAATCCGGCCGCGGCCGTTTAAATCTTTCAAGGGTCGCACCGTAATGGTCAGCATGTCGCCGTCTTCAGTAGAGGTCGCAGCCAATTACGGTCTCAAGACACTTCGCTTCTCACAAGGCGACTGGCGCAACGCCATACCGGAAATCAACCACTACCGCGAAACCTTCCAGAAGGTGCACGGCAAGACCTCACCGCCGTTCATCATCTCCGACTTCGTCCTGTGCTTCAACGACAAGCAACGGGTCACCGAACTCTGTGACACCTACTTCAGCAAGATGTTCGCCACCGTGGCCAATCACTACGAATTCATGAGCGACCACTTCAAGGAACTGCCGTCCTACTCCACCTACGCCTATATGGGCCAACGCGCCGAGGAAGCCGGCGGACCCGATAAGGCTTACCGCGACTACATCTCAGGCAACATGATCGGGACACCGGAAGACCTCGTCGAACACCACCGCGTCCGCAAGGAAATGGTCGGCGACTATGAAATGCTCGCTAACTTCAGCTACGGCGGCTTGCCCTACGAACTCGTCTACGAGCAACTCAAGCTGTTCGCCGACAAGGTTCTACCCGACCTCAAAGGCTGATTTGCGCTCCGCTGCCCTACTGAGAGGTGTCATCCCGCAGTCTACCGGGGGTGCCGAAAGAAAGGTGGATTCATCGAATAGTGCTGTGGCAGAAAGGCTTTAGCTTTCCTGTGTCCCAATCAGCGCCAGTCAGTCTTCGGCTGCCGCGAACGAGGCAGCGATCTCGGGCGAGGACCGCGATATGTTCGACGAATGGGTACCAGCACTCCGGATCTGACAACCGGCTGGGGTCTTGCACCCGATCACGGAGCCAGGATATGGATGTTGACCGGTTGGCCCGCATAGATCAGCTGCTCGATCGCCAGGACATCACGGACTGCCTGGCGCGTTTCAGCCGCGGCATCGACCGCTTCGACCGCGAATTGTTCTTGTCGGCTTTCCATCCCGACGCCGTCATCGCTACCGGCGACTTCGTCGGCGAGCCGGCCGACCTTTACGACTGGGCACATGGCATGCACGAGCGGGGTCAGGTGTCCACCCAGCACTGTCTACTCAACAATACCTGCGAAATCGCTTGTGACACTGCGCATTCTGAGACCTACTACCTTTTCGCTGCACGCAACCGTGACCAGTCGAACTGGATCGCCGGCGGACGCTATTTCGATCGCTTCGAACGCGGTGAGTCAGGGTGGCGGATAGCTCTACGAACTAACGTCGTGGAGTGGTCCGGGGTCCTCCCCGCAAAGCCGATCCCGTTCGCGGACGTAGCCGACATCGCACTCAACGGCACCTCGGCTCGGGATCGGACAGATCCGTCCTACCAGCGGCCGCTAACCAACCATCGCCGCCGGCACAACCCGCTCAAATCGACATAACACGCTGACTGTCGAAGGCATCCGAATCGCTTGCCTCGGACCGGACAACATCGGTATGTTCACCTTTAGGCAAGTGACTAACTCAAGGGAGATGCATGGTGACGGTCGTAGATCGGGTGTCAAGCGCTGGCGATCCGGCGCCGCAGACGCCCCTGGCCGAGGTGGCCCGTAAGTTCGTGCCCAGGATTCGGGAATTGGCCCACCAGATGGAGCAGGCTCGCCGCCTCGATGACGCGCTTGTGGAGGAGATGGACGCTTCGGGCCTGTTCTCGGTGATCGTGCCGAAGCGTTGGGGCGGAGCAGGTCTGGGCCCGCACGAGCTCAACGAGGTCGTCGAAGTCATTGCCGGTGGAGACGTCTCCACGGCGTGGGTCACGGGCTTCTACAACCTGCACAACTGGTTCCTGTGTCGCTATCCACTCGAGGTTCAACAAGAGCTGTTCGCCGACCGCGCCTCGGTCCGCAGTGCTGCAATCCTGTCGTCACCTGGCTCTGCTGAGCGCATCGGCGGACGGCTGCGCGTCACTGGGCGCTGGGGCTACGCGACAGGGATACTGCACGCCTCGCACGCACTGGTACCGGTGGTGATCGACGGCGACATGTTCTGGGTGATCGTGCCACGCGAGCAGCTCGAGGTCTTTGATGACTGGGATGTCGCTGCCATGGCGGCCACCGGTAGCGTCAGCATCGAAGCGAAGGGGGTAGAGGTCCCCGAGAATTGGGCGATGCCATTCGCCAAGATGATGTCGGCCACCGATCACGAGGGCATGTTCCATGACGAAGAGGTCATGCGACTTCCCTTCTCGGTGTTGACGTTTGCCATCTACATCGCTATACGTTGGCGCGCTCGACGCCGCAGTGGAAATAACACGAGAGCGTATGCACACCGGGTCCGGGGTAAATAGTCCCCCACGAATCGAACGCCCGCTGGCGCGGATGCGATGGGTGAACGCCTATCAGACAGCACGGATCATGCACCTGTTGCGCGACACCGGCACTGAGGAGGCGATCGGGGTCGCCCGCCGTGGCACACCCCAGACCCTCGAGGAAGAAGCATGTCGAGGTCTACACGGGGCAACCATCCTGCGAACGGTCCGAGACACCCTGCGCGACCTCGTCGATGGCAACGGGTCGAGCGGCTACCGCTCGGACAACCAGCTGCGCAGAATGTCGGCCGACATCGCGATGACTTCGACGCACGCCGTCCACGGCGAGTACGACGTCATGATGGACCGCTACGCGCGGTGGCTGCTGGGGATGGGCTTCGCGCCCGGTGATCCCGGCGCGCGCATGACGTAGTCGGGCAGGAGGTGAGCTACGTTGCAAATATGGCATCAACGAGCGCCGATGGCGCGGACGAAGTCGACGCACGCACTGCGTTGCTGGAAGCCGTAGAAGCGTTGATGCTCAGCGACGGTTATGCTGCCGTCACCTCGCGCCGCGTAGCCGCTGAGGCGGGAGTGAACCCGGGACTCATCTACTACTACTTCGGACCGATGGACAACCTCTTCGTGGAGGTCTTCCGGCGGAGTGCTGCCCGCATGCTCGACCGGCAGACCAAAGCGCTGGCCGCCGAGCAACCGCTTTGGGCGATATGGGACCTAATCCGCGACCAAACCAACACCGGGTTGAATCTGGAGTTCTTGGCACTGGGTAATCACCGCAAGGCCGTTCAGACCGAAATGAAGAAGTTCTCGGTGCGGTTTCGCCGTATGCAGTTCCGCGCCTTATCAACGATCCTCACCAGATATGGCGTCGACTCTGAGGAGTGGCCGCCCGAGGCCGTCATGGTGTTGCTGGACGGTGCTGCGCGATTCATGGGTGAGGAACGCGCCTACGGGCTGACACTAGGCCACACCCAGGCAGTGGGCGTGGTGGAACGACTGATCACTCGATTCGAAGGGCCGCAGATCCGCCGGCGAGGGCGTCGGTGACACTCAATTTCGGCGTGCTGTGGCCCTTTCGGAATCCTGACTGGGCGCGCGTCCCCTGGGACGAGTTCTATCGCTCGCACCTCGGCCTCATCGTCGAGTCGGAGCAGATGGGCTACGACCATGCGTGGCTCACCGAGCATCACTTTATTGATGACGGCTACTCGCCTTCGCTGTTGCCGATCGGCGCAGCTATTGCCGCACAGACCTACCGGATTCGTATCGGAACGTTCCTGTTACTGCTGCCGCTGCACAACCCCGTCCGTGTTGCAGAGGATGTCGCCACCCTTGATCTCATCTCCGGCGGCCGGTTCGACCTTGGCGTCGGAATCGGGTATCGGCTCGGAGAGTTCGACGATCAGGGCGTGCCTGCGCGGGAGCGTGCCGGGCGGATGCAGGAAAACCTCACGATCGTTCGACAGCTACTGTCCGGCGACACTGTCACGATCGACGGCAAGTACAACACGCTGCGCGAGATCCGGATCAGCCCGCCGGCGCTGCAGCATCCGCACCCACCAATCTGGGTCGGCGGCACGGCATCCAAGGCGATCGCGCGGGCAGCAACTTTAGGGCTGAACTTTCTCAGCGGAGGGCCGGGATCGGCCACCACTTACGACAACGCACTGCTCGCCAATGGCCTTGACCCACATGAATTTCGGATCGCCACCACCTTGCCCATTTTCGTAGCACCCACCCGCGAGCAAGCTTGGGAACTTGCCGCGAAGCCGCTGCGGCACATGGTGGCCAACTACGCGCAATGGACCTCCGAGGCACGTGGGGAGTCACCGGCCGATGCGGCCGCCGCCCTTCCGTCGGTTGCTGAACTCATCTCCAACCAGTCGATGGACTTCTTCGGCGAAGACTGCGATCGTCGGTACGCCTGACGATGTCATTGCCGCAATACACGATTATTGCTCGCGCTCGCGAATCACCCATCTGGTATGCGGCATGGCTTTGCCCGGTATGCCGCCAGACCAGATTCGAGCGAGCATGGCCCTATTCGCACAAGAAGTCATCCCGCACTTTCGCGGGACCTGACGGGCGTCGCCATCACCACCGGAAGGCCTGCTGCGGCGCTGGTCAGAGAACATCCCCGCGGTGAACCAGTGTCGATAACGGATTCGCCACGTTCGGCAAAGGATTATTATCCCATGGTGTAACCACTGACCAGTCGAAAGGCGCAGCGGCTCAGGGAATTACGGCAGGCAAGGTATCCCAGCCTCGCATCGCCGGCGACGACGCCATCCGGGCGTTCGCGGAATCGATCTCCCAGTCCGGGAAACGCTTGAGGATCTCCTCCAGAGCGATCCGGCCCTCCAGGCGCGCCAGCGCAGCCCCCATGCAGTAGTGCGCGCCAACGCCAAAAGAGAGGTGCTTGGTGTTTTCGCGGTGGATGTCGAATCGGTCGCCGTCGGGGAAACGCCGGTCGTCGTGGTTAGCGGCGCCGATCAGGAACAAAATCACGCTGCCCTCTGGCACGGTCTGGCCGTGAAACTCCATATCCACGTTCACATATCGGGCGAACTGCTGCGCCGGGGACTCCAGGCGCAGGACCTCCTCGATTGCCTTCGGAATCAACGAGGGATCGTCGGCAAGCTCGCGGCGTTGATCAGGATAATCGCCGAGAACCTTGCCACTCCAGCTGATGAGGTGACCGGTCGTCTCCGCGCCGGCACTGGCTAACAACGAGGTGTAGGTGAGGACCTCCTCACGCGTCAATCGGCGCGAGGTGCCGTCCTCTTCCCGCAGTTCGGCGTTCAGGAGATCAGTCATCAGATCGTCGGAAGGATGATCGGCCCGCCAGTCGATGTACTGGGCGAAAGCGGAGCCATCGGCGAAGCCGTCCTTGGGCGTCATGTGCTCACCCTGCTCGGTACGCAGCGCCCGGTCGGTGTCTTGACGGTGCGAGTCCTGTTCTGATTCGGGAATACCGAGCAGCATGCCGATCGTGCGCATCGGAACCTGGGCACCCAGGTCCGCCATGAAGTCGAACCGTCCCGATCCGACTATGGCGTCAAGGCTGCGCGCGCAGAACGCCCGGATCTTCGGCTCCAACTCTGCGATCCGGCGCGGCGTGAACACCCCGTGCAGGACCCCTCGATACCTGGTGTGGACAGGCGGATCGGTATAGATGAACAGCGCCGGCGGCAGCTGGAGGTTGGCGCGGATGAAGTCCAAGATGCCCCCGCGGCCGGATATGAAGGTTGCGTTGTCGAGCAGAACCCGATCGACATCCTCGGCCCTGCTGACGGCGTAAAAGTCATGTTTTCGGTTGTAGTAGAGGGGAGCCTCTTCCCGCAGCCGCCGATATATGGGGTATGGGTCAGCGTCGATGACCGGATCGTACGGGTCGTAGTACAGATCGCTCGGAATCATTACCGACACGTTCGATCACCTTCAGGCTTCCGTGTCAACGCTGGCCCTCGATCCTGTTGTTCGGAAACGGCCCATCCGACTCGCATTAGTCATTCGCCTAATCGGCAACCATACCCACGCCGACATTCGGCGGCAAGACCCAACTACGCAGGTATTCAGTGAACCCCACGGCGAACTCGCACGCCCCGCCCCGCGAACAAGACAGCGTAATGACCTACCACCGAAGATGTTTGACTGCGCACACACTGACGGCCTCGTGCTGCCTCTTGCACATGCGTTGGCTGATGATCCGCCGCGGCTGTGATCGCCCAATACTGAACATGCACCTCGCACCTGACGAGGCGAATCTCGCCGTCACCGCGGACCAGCCCGGGTTCCACACTGCGACCTAGAGTTGATCTTGTTCCACGACGAAGCATTGGGTCTTGCTTCGCCGGCGCGAACGTCGGTATGGTGCACGTTAGTCGTTCGACTAATGCGCACGAGAGGTCTGCGCTTGCGTCGCGACTACGCTGCCCGCCTTCGTCCCTCGACCACAACCCAGCCAGCTTCATAGGAAGGAGCACTGCGGGACGCTGCAGTCAGAATCTGCAGCTTTGTCGCGCAATTTTTGCAGACCAGTTTCCTGGGGTTAAAAGGAGAATTGTGAAGGTCCGAGTCGACCAGCAGCGCTGTCAGGGCCACACACTGTGCGCCATGATCGCCCCAGATGTATTTGTCCTCAGCGACTTTGACGGCACCTCCTCGGTAGCCTGTGAGGTTGTCCCCTTGGATAATGAAGAGCAGGTGCGGGAAGCCGCTCGTTCGTGTCCAGAGCAAGCCATCGTCCTCGAGGAGGCCATGAACAGATCCTTCGATGCCACGACCGGTCAGCGAAAGTCGACGCCGTGAGCGAAAGTATCTCTACCGAGCGCGATCAGAAGAAGAACTCCTATCACTTCGACCGCCACACTCCCGAATATCGATTTCAGTTTGAGGAGATCACCCAGGAGCTGCACGAAGGGTGTCCCGTGGCGTGGTCCGACACCTATGGTGGTCACTGGGTTGCCAGTAGCAACGAGGCGGTGTTCGAGCTTGCCCGGTGCCCACACATCTCGAATGACCACGACGTCAACAACGAACGCCGGGGCTATCAAGGCATCACTATTCCGGCCAAGCCGATTCCCCTGCGAGCCGGAATCTTGGAGATGGATCCTCCCGAACATCGGATCTATCGCGGCGCACTGAACCCATATTTGTCCCCGGCGGCGGTCAAGCGGTGGCAACCCTTCATCGACGAAGTGGTGCGCGCCAGCATCGACGAGAAGATAGAGGACGGCCGAATAGATTTCGTCGATGATTTGGCCAACGTCGCCCCGGCGGTCCTCACCTTGGCGATGTTAGGCATTCCACTCAAGGACTGGCCGATTTACAGCGAGCCAACGCACGCCCTGGTCTACACGCCAGAGGATTCCCCGGAAATGGCCACCGTCATTGAGCAAAACCAGCAGATGGCAATGGCGTTGTTGGCCAATGTCGCTGACATTCGCGAACATCCACGCCCTGGGATCATCGATGGGCTGGTCAAGTTGCGTGTCGATGACCAACCCGCCCCGGACATGGAGATTCTCGGGATGCTGATCTTGTTGATCGGTGGCGGGTTCGATACCACCACGGCTTTAACCGCCCATTCACTGGAGTGGCTCGGTGAGCATCCAGACCAACGCCGGCGCCTCATCGATGAGCGGGCGAGCCTGCTGGATTCGGCGACCGAGGAATTCCTACGGTTCTATACTCCCGCGCCCGGCGACGGGCGCACCTTTTCTGAGGACGTCGAGATCAACGGCATCCAGTTCAAGGAAGGTGAACGGCTCTGGATCTCCTGGGCGATGGCCAACCGTGACCCCGCGGTATTTCCCGAACCCAACCAAATCCTTCTAAACCGCAAGGGAAACCGACACTTTGGCTTCGGCCTCGGCATCCACCGCTGCATCGGCTCCAACCTGGGCCGCGCCGTGTTCAAGGCCATGCTCACTGCGGTGCTCGACCGACTGCCCGACTATGTCTGTGACCCAGATGCGACAGTGCACTATCGAACCATCGGCGTCATTCAAGGCATGCAGCATCTGCCGGCTACCTTCACCCCGAGCCCACGCCTAGGGCCCGGGCTCGACGAAACCTTGGACAAGCTCCAAAAGCGTTGTGACGAACAGGAACTGGCCCGGCCCATCACCGAACGTAAATCGGCAGCCCGAATCGACTGAGACCCCGAACCCGCATGGGCAGCGTTACCGTCGCATCACCGTTCTGGGTCGACGAAAACCGGCTGCTCCCCTGACATTCCGGCCACAACCGCGGCGATCTGGTTGGGCTTGCCGATCAACCCGCTCTGCAGCTCGGATTCGCGCTTCAGGGCAGCCGCGGCGTCGTCGCTGACCCAGGTCTCGTCGTAGAGGCGCTTGGCGGCCCGGACGGCATCAGGAGATTTCTGCGCGATCTCGTCTGCGAGTGCGAGCGCCGAGGCCAGCGGATCGTCACTGGTTCGAGTGACCAACCCGAGCGTCGAAGCGTCTCTCCCAGAGACGATGCGGCCGCTGAACGTCAGCTCCTTGGCGACGTCGATAGGTACTAATCGCGGCAGTGTCTGCGTGATGCCCATGTCGGGGACGAGGCCCCACTTGATCTCCATGATGGACAGCTTCGCGTCGGGCGCGGCGATCCGGATGTCGGTGCCCAGCGCGATTTGTAGACCGCCGCCGAAGCAATTCCCGTGAATCGCGGCGATGACCGGCGCCGGCACCAAGGACCAGTCGTAGGCCACGCGCTGGGCGAAGTTGGCCAGCCGGCCGCTATCCCGCTCCAGCAGCACACCGGTGCCACCTTGCCCGGACATGAAGCTGGCAATGTCCAGGCCCGAGCAGAAGCTCTTGCCATCACCGTGCAGTACGACTGCGCGAACCGTCGTGTCGTTTGCCAGCTGCTCTGCAGCGTTCATCAAGCCCTCGAACATGGCTTGGTCAAGCGCGTTGTGCTTGTCGGCACGCGCCATCGTCACCGTCGCCACGCCATTGGACGCAATCTCCACACGAACTCTGTCTTCGCTCACGCGTGGGAACTTACCGCGGCGTCGAATCTGACCAGCCACCGCGCATCTGCACCGGCAGATCGGCTATCGGAGATAGACGGCGGCGTCCTCGATGTCGGCCCGGGAACGGTCCGGCAGGGCGAGACCGCAGGCAATCGTGACCACTGCGGCGAAGACGATGTACGCCGAGATCGCGTACGGCGTTCCGGTCTTGTGCAGCAACCACGTTGCGATCAGCGGCGCGGGGCCGCCGGCGAACACCGACGCAAGCTGATAGCCGAGTCCGGCGCCGCCGTAGCGCAGATGGGTTGGGAAATTCTCGGCGATCAGCGCGGCCTGCGGGCCGTACTGCAGCGCGTGGAGGAAAAGTGAGACCACGACCGCGGCGAAGACCAGCCCAGCCCCACTGTGGGTCAGCACTGCGAAGTACGGATATGCGATCAGACCAGTCAGCAGGGATCCGACGAGGTAGATCCGCTTGCGGCCGAATCGGTCCGACAGATGGGAAAACAGCGGGATCGCGACAAGTTCGCACACGGCGCCCACCAGCACAGCCTTGAGCACGAATGTCTTGGTGAACTCGTGCCGCGAGACCACATAGATCAGAACGAAAGTCGTGAACAGATAAAACGGCATCTGTTCGCTGAACCGCAGGCCCGCCGACAGCAGAATCTCCCGCCAGTGCTGCCGGATCACCTCGACGACCGGGGTGCGGGCGGTAATCCGCTCCTCGGCTACCTTCGCGAACATCGGCGTCTCCAGGATCGACAGCCGGATAACCAGGCCGAGCGCAACCAGCACCAGGCTGAACAAGAACGGAACCCGCCAGCCCCACGAGCTGAACTCTTCCGGCGACAGCGTGGCCGACAGCAACGTCATGCCACCGGTACCCAGCACCAGACCCATCGGCACGCCGAGCTGAGCGAAACTGCCCAGCAGTCCCCGCTTGCGTTGGTCGCCCCACTCCATCGCGATCAATACCGACCCGCTCCACTCTCCGCCGATCGCGACGCCCTGCACTAGTCGCAGGAGCACGAGTAACAGCGGCGCCGCCGGCCCGATCGCGGCGGTGCCCGGCAGCATGCCGACGATCGCCGACGAGATGCCCATCACCAGCAGCGTCACGATCAGCGTGGCCTTACGACCGATCCGGTCGCCCCAGTGCCCGAAGATCGCGGCGCCCAGCGGGCGGGCGATGAAACCGACCGCATAGGTCGCGAACGAGGCCATCGCCCCGGCGTACGGGGTCGATGCGGGGAAGAAAAGGTGCGGGAAAACCAGCGCCGCGGCGGTGTTGTAGAGGAAGAAGTCGTACCACTCGATCGTGGTGCCGATGGAGCTGGCCAGCGCCGCACGCCGCACCTGCGCTCGCTGCCCTGCCGCGTCGACTGCCAAGCTCGGGGCGACCTCGTCGTTTCCGACAACCACAAAGACCTCCACTGGGATACGCGAATTTCCTCAGTGTGAAGGGCGAGGCGTGACTGCACGGGAATACGGATGTTGGCTAGATGGCGACGCGGTGAACGCCAGGGGCGCTCGGCGGAAGCAGGGCAGTCAGACCCGATCGGGTACGGTTGACAAGCCGGTAATCTTGCCGGCCCTCAGGGGGAAGACCACTCGCCGGCCGCTGGGCTCACCGCCCCGCCGCGATCTCGTTGCCTTCTGAGACTTCTCAGAGGACCTTATGACCCTGCTTTCCAGCGGTACCCCTTTTCTCGGCGCGTCCGAACAGAGCGAGTCGATCCTTCCGGCAGTTCCCTTCGCGCTGCCTGCTGGTTCCACCGCGATCGTTTACTGCGAGGGCGTGTTCGGCGAGCAGGACGGTAAGACCGCCAATGGCCTGGTCCGGCACTCGGAGAAGTACGAGATCCTCAGTGTCATCGACAGCCGCCGGGCCGGCGTCGATGCCGGGAAGCTCCTCGACGGCACCGCGAACGGCATCCCGGTGCTGGCGTCGCTCGCCGAGTCCATCTCCCACGCCGGCCGCGTCCCTGACTACCTGATCTGTGGGCTGGCGCCTGCCGACGGCCTGTTGTCGGACGAGCAGCGGGTCGTGCTGCTCGACGGCATCGCCCGCGGGATGCACATCATCAACGGCCTGCACGAGTTCCTCAACGACGACACCGAGTTCGTGGCCGCAGCCGTGATCGCCGGCGTCACCATCACCGATGTCCGCCGACCGAAAGCCAAGCGCGACCTGCACCTGTTCTCCGGCCGGATCTTCGACGTCACCTGTCCCAGGATCGCGATCCTGGGTACGGACGGGGCGATCGGGAAACGCACCACCGCCACCTTGCTGGTCCAGGCGCTGAACGCGCGCGGCGTCAAGGCGGTCATGGTCGGCACCGGTCAGACCACCTTGATCCAGGGCGGCAAGTACGGCGTCGCGCTGGATGCGTTGGTCCCGCAGTTCTGTTCGGGCGAGGTCGAGCATCAGGTAGTCGCCGCATTCGAGGGTGAGGATCCTGACGTGATCGTGGTCGAGGGCCAGGGCGCACTGAGCCACCCCGCGTACATCACGTCGGCTCACATCCTGCGTGGCAGCCGCCCGGCCGGCGTGATCGTGCAGCACGCGCCGAAGCGCAGGGTGCTCGGCGACTTCCCGATGGTGCCGATGCCGACCGCGGCCAGCGAGATCGCACTGATCGAGGCGTTCGCCGACACCCGCGTCATCGGGGTCACGATCAACCACGAAGAGATGACCGAAGACGAGCTGAATTGCGCGATCTCCGAGCATCATTCGCAGCTCGGACTCCCGGTGACCGATCCCCTGACGTGCCCCGCGTCGGATCTGGTCGACATGGTGTTCAAGGCCTTCCCCGCGCTCGCGGCAATGGCCGACACGACCACCCCGGTGTGACGCTTCGGCTCGAGATCGAGCTCGCCAAGGTCGAGCAGAACACGCGGATCCTTGTTGACCGGCTCGCCGGTAAGGGCATCCGAGTCACCGGGATCACCAAGGCCGTGCTGGGCTCGCCGGGAGTCGGCGCGGCGATGCTGCGCGGTGGCGCCCGCGGCCTCGGTGATTCCCGGGTGCCGAACCTCGCCAGGCTCGCCGGGCTCGAGCGAGCACCGCTGCTCACGTTGATCCGCTCACCGATGCTCAGCCAAGTCGCACGGGTTGTCAACGTGGCCGACGTCAGCCTGAACACCGAGGCCGTCGTGCTGGCGGCGCTCGATCGGGCCGCGTCGCAGCAGAACCGGGTGCACGCCGTCGTGCTCATGATCGAGCTGGGTGACCTGCGCGAGGGCATCGCGCTCGATGACGCTCCCGCGGCGGTGCGGGCCGTGCTGGGTCACTCCTCGCTCCGGCTCGTCGGACTTGGCGCCAACCTCGCGTGTCAGAACGGTGTCATTCCCGACGACCGGAACATGGGCATCCTCACCGGGCTCGCGGACGACATCGAGGCAGTGCACGGGATCTCACTCGACGTCGTCTCAGGCGGCAACTCGGCGAACCTGCACTGGGCTTTGCACACCCACGACGTCGGCCGGATCGACGAACTCCGAGTCGGCGAAGCCATCCTCCTCGGCGTCGACCCGCTGTACCGGACACCGATCCCCGGCCTGCACACGGACGCCTTCACCTTGACCGCCGAGGTCATCGAGGTCGCCATCAAACCGGCTCAGCCCTGGGGGGATCGCGCTCAGGCCGCCTTCGGCGATGCGCCCGTCCGCACCGGCAGCAAGACCGTCCACCAAGCAATCCTGGCCCTCGGTCGCCAAGACGCGGACCCGGACGGTCTGCAGCCACCCGAGGGCATCACGATCCTCGGGATGAGCAGCGACCATCTGGTGGTCGACCTCGGCGATCACCAGATCGCGGTCGGCGACGAGATCGACTTCGGTGTCGGCTACGGCGCACTCGTGCGGGCGATGACGTCGCCCTTCGCCACGAAGATCGAGCGGCTTGGCTGTTCTGTCGAACCTGAGGCGACTTAACCGCCGACACCGATCCAGGTTTCTATTCACCGCTCAGTGTCGGACGCCGTGGCCCCTCCGATTTGCCTTCGCAACGCCGTCGTTGTGAGAGCAACTGGTTCAGCGGGTAGCAAGGATGGCTAGCTGCGCGAGCGCGGCGGCCAGGGCGAGGATCAAGAACACCGAGATGCGCGGGCTGACGTAGGCGCGCAGGAAGGGCTGGGTCGGGAAGGAGAAGGTCTCGGCGACCCCGAGCGGCTTGTACTTGTGGGCGGCCTCGAAGGCAGGATCGAGCACCATCTTGAGCATGTCGCGGCGCGAGCGGTAGCGCATGAAGCCGACGATGCTCCAGCCCGGATCGGGGCCCACCATCCAGGAGTCGACGTAGCCGCCGACTTTCCGAGTCGCCAGCGCGGGGTGGCCGCCGTGTCGCAGCAGCAGCGGCATGAAGGCCTTGGAATACGCCTTCATCATGTCGACGGCCGGCACCTGCGCTCCGGTATCAGGATCGGTGACCATGGTGTCGGGCACCCGCACCAGATTGACCATGACGAATTCCCGCCCGTCATCCTCTTCGAGGAATCTGCGCACGGTCGACAGATCATTGACCTCGCCGGCACCCGCTGCCTGGGCCCGGGCCAGCATGGTGTCGATCTCCTCTTGCGTCAGTCGGCCGCGCCAATTGTCGTAGAACAGGCGGAACCCGCCGTAGAGCGCGGCCGCTAGCAGCCATACCCACCATCCGGCCATCATGGGTGATCTCCCTCAGACTGTGTCACCGGGAAGACGCACGCCTGAGTTGGCGGCCTACGACGCGCCGTTTCCCGAAGCTGGCGCCTGCCAGTTTCCCACGCTCGTTCCCATCACACCCGGACACGGTTCCGTGGCTGAAAACAAGGCTGCGTGGGAGGTGCTGACTCCTGTGACCGAGGGACTTACGCCTGCCATAGCGGTGCCCTAATGCCCTCGCCGAGTGTGGTCTCCGGAGAGACCATCTTCGTTACGGTCCGGATTCTTGCGCGTCCGGCTCGGATGTCGGTCAACCTATGCCCGATGGGAGGTACGCCATGAGCAAACCGATTCCGCCGCTGGACCTTTCATGGCTGTTGATCGAGTCACCGGCCGGCACGACGCACGTCGGTGCCATGCTGCTGTTCAAAAAGCCCGCCGGCCGCGCGCCCATCGTGCGCGAGATCGTTGAGGCGTATCGGGCGTGCACGCCGGCGCCGCCGTTCAACTATGTCCCGGAGCTGCTTGGTCGGGGCGCGCCCCATTTCCGGGAGGTGACGAGCTGGGACCCTTACTACCACGTCGGGCACCTAGCTCTCCCCGCTCGAGCCTCCTACGACGACCTGTTGCGACTCGTCGCGGACCTGCACGAGCCACAACTCGACCGTGACCGGCCGCTGTTTCGCTGCTGGGTGATCGACGGGGTATCGGACGGAATGTTCGCGATCTACACGAAGACTCATCACTCCATCATCGACGGTGAATCGGGCCTGAAGCTGCTATACGCAGGCCTGAGCACATCCGATCGGCGCACCGTCCCCACGCCCGCGTTTGCGCTCGGCGCTCCGGCACCCACACCGCACCCGCCGACGCCGCTCGCAGGAAGAATCGTCGACTCAATTCGCGGGGCAATCACGCAGGCCGAGGCGCTCAACCAGGTTTCGTTCGGCGCGCTGCGCAAGGTGTTCGCCGGTCTGGTGGGATCGCATCTCGAGGGCAGCCTCCCGTTCGCGGCGCAGCACGCCCCGACCAACGAGCCGCTCAAAATCGGGCGCCGGTTCGCGACGCTGTCCCTGCCGCTCGAGGAGATGCGCGAGGTCGGACGGCATTTCGGGGCGACCCTCAACGACGTGGCGGCCACCGTTGTCGACGCGGGGCTGCATAACTACCTGCGCGAGGCCGACCGCGCCTTCCCGCACCCGTTCATCGCGATGTGTCCGGTCTCTTTGCGTGCCGACGACGACACAGCAATCGGCACGCGAGTGTCGGCGATGTTCGTACGGCTTGGCGAGCCAGGCGCGGGCATACCAGAGCGGATGCGCCAAGTGGCAGACTCGGTCGCCGCGGCCAAGAGGGAAGTGGGTGGCATGTCGACCGAGGCGGCGATGACCTACGCGGTCGGACTCGTCGCGCTCGCCGGCCTGGGTGCCACTACGCACCTGGATCGAGTGGGGCACCCGGCGTGCAACCTCGTCATCTCCAACGTGGCGGGCGCCAAGGAGACCCGATATCTCAACAGTGCACGCCTCCTTGGTATCTACCCCGTCTCCGCGCTCGCCGCCTCGATCGGGCTCAACGTCACGCTGGCGTCCTACCACGACAACATGGATTTCGGGTTCGTCGCCAACGCCGCAGCGATCGATGACCTACCGCAACTCGCTCGCTGCGCGAGGGAGGCGTACGAGGAGCTGAAAGAGGCGGCGGGAACGCAGTCGGCGCGTTCGAAGCGCGCGTCTTCCTGACCACTCTGGCCTAGGGATCTATTTGTCTGACCACTAGATAATAGTGTCTTACGCGCGCATAATAACCTCCTCAGGTTTCTCTCAGGCTGATCTCAGGAGGTCGGTCATGGCTCAGCGTTCGAGCACGAGGGATCGTCGGTCGCGCACCGCGAAGGGCCGCTGGCGTGGTCGGGTGGTCGGTCTGATCGCGGCTGCTGGGGCGGTTTTGGCGTTCGGCATGGGTCCGCTGGCCAATGCCCCGGGGGCCCATGCTGATGAGTTCGACGTGATCGTGGACCCGATCATCAACTCCCTGGCCGGTTTGGTCACGGGTCTCGATCCTTCGGCCGGTCTGGATCTGGGCGCTGCGGGCGTGAGTTCGGCTGAACCGTTGGCTGCGCTGGGGCTGTCGGCTGATGCGGTGCCTGCTGCTGGTTCGTTGGATGCGTTGCTGCACACCTTTGAGCAGGACTGGATCACCAGTTCGATGGGAACCGGCGTCGACACCCAGCTCAATACGTTGTGGCAGGACCTGGGCGGTACCGGCATCTTGATTGGCAACGGCGCCAATGGGATTGGCGACGGCTCGTTGGCTGAAGCCAATGGCGCCGCGGGCGGACTGTGGTTCGGTGATGGCGGCAACGGCGCCACCGATGCCGGCGGGGTGGGCGGTGTCGGTGGGGCTGCGGTGCTCGGTGATGGCGGTGTCGGCGGTAACGGCCTAGATGGTGGGGCCGGCGGGGATGGTGGGGATGTCGCTGCTGATCGGCGATGGTGGGGCCGGCGGTAACGGCGGCGATGGCCTCGAGGGCGCCACCGGGCTCGACGCCACGGCCACCAGCCCCGGCGGGATCGGCGGGGAAGGTGCTACCGGGCAGGCCGGCGGGGCCGGCGGTGACGGCGGCACCGGTGGCTTGCTCTCCGGTGACGGCGGGGCCGGCGGTAACGGCGGCGATGGTGGTCAGGGCGGGGAAGGCGGCACCGGGTTGGCCGCGACCACCGCCGGGGCCACCGGCGGTCACGGCGGCACCGGCGGCAACGGCGGGATCGGCGGTAACGGCGGCAACGGCGGCCTGGCCACCAACGGCGCCGACGGCAATGGCGGCAACTCCGGCAACGGCGGTGAAGGCGGCGAGGGCGGCACCGGTGGGGCCGCGGCGGTGGGCGATGCGACCGCCGGCGGTGGTGGCACCGGCGGCACGCCCGGTGACCCTGGCACCCCCGGCAGCGGCGATGGCGGTGCCGGCGGCGCGGCCACGGTGGCCGCCGCGGGCGCGCCCGGCGCGGCGGCGACGGTCGCGGCTCCAAACGCCGGCACCGGCACCCCCGGCGCCAATGGTGCCGACGGCGTGGATGGCACCGGTGGGCCCGGCGGCAACGGCGGCAACGCCGAGGTCGCCGGTGACATCGCCGGTAACGGCGGCAACGGCGGCTCGGGTGTGCCCGGCGTTAACGGGGTGACCCTCGGCAGCGGGGATGGCACCGCCGGCACCGCCGGTGGGCCCGGTGGGGCGGGCGGTGACGGTGGGAATGCGACGGTGGCCGGGGCGATCCCCGGCAACGGCGGCAACGGCGGGGCCGGCGGTGCCGGCGGTGCCGGCGGCAACGGCACTGACGGCGAGACCGGCGGTCACGGCGCATCCGGATTTGACGGCGGGGACGCCGGCCACGCCGGGGCCGGCGGGGCCGGCGGGGTCGGCGGCCACGGCGGCGCCGGCGGCACCGCTGTCACCGGCAAAGCCGGACTCCCCGGCAACGGCGGGGTCGGCGGCGTCGGCGGTAACGCCGGAACCGCCGGTAACGGCGGCAATGGCGTGGCCGGCCGGTTCGGGGTCAACTACGGCAGCCAGGGTCTTCCCGGCGCCGGCGGTCTCGGCGGCGACGGCGGCAACGGCGCCAACGGCGGGACCGGCGGCGACGGCGGCATCGGCGGCAACGCGAACATCCAGGGCGTCGTGGGCGCCGACGGCAACGGCGGCAACGGCGGCGCCGGCAGCAACGGCGGAACCCCCGGTAACGGCGGCGACGGCGCGTGGGGCACCGCAGCGCACCCCGACGGCGGCACCGGCGGCAACGGCGGAAACCCCGGCACCCCCGGCCAGGGCGGTGCCGGCGGCCAGCCCGGCAACGACCCCATCGACACCACCGGCACCCCCGGCAGCCACGGCACGAACGGCAGCCTGCCCACCGGTCCGGTCGGCAATGGCGGCGACGGCGGCCCCGGCGCGTGGGTGAGCAACGCTGCTGGCGGCAACGGCGGGAACGGCGGCTCGATCGGCAACGGCGGCAACGGCGGGTACGGCGGCCCCAACTTCTACGGCGCGGGCAACGGCGGCCCCGGCGGCGACGGCGGGAACGGCGGTGTGATATCGGGTAACGGCGGTACCGGCGGTGAAGGCGGTGGCGGTGGCATGGGCAGCCGTGGCGGCACTGGGAGCCCCGGCGGCGACGGTTTTTTGGGTCTGTTTCCCAATGGCGGCGGGCCCGGCGGCACCGGCGGCCCCGGCGCCAGCGGCGGGCCCGGCGGCAACGGCGGCATCGCCCTGGGGTCAGGTAACGGCGGGGTCGGCGGGGCCGGCGGCACCGGCGGCACCGGCGGCTTCGGCGGTGATGGCGGCTACACCCTTAACGGCGAGGACGGCGGCACCGGCGGGGCCGCCGGCCCCGGCGGCAGCGGCGGGGCCGGCGGCTACGGCGGCACCGCCCTGGGGTCAGGCGCCGGCGGGGTCGGCGGGGAAGGCGGCACTGGCGGCACCGGCGGCTACGGCGGCATCGGCGGTCGCGCCTATGACGGCGGTAACGACGGGTCTGGCGGTCTCGGCGGCACCGGCGGCACCGGCGGTGTCGGCGGCCCCGGCGGCTACAGCGGCACCGGCGGCGGCGGCGACGGAACTGTCGGCGGTGTCGGCGGCCCCGGCACCACCAACGCCTACGGCATCCGCAACCTCGGCGGCGACGGCGGGGCCGGCGGCACCGGCGGCACCGGCGGCCCGGGTGGCCCCCCCGCGTAGTAGCGTGATGCCCGGCTCAGCACGGCTGAGGTAGGTCGACCACCACGCTGGGTGCCCGAACACGGTGAGCGGGTGGCGATTCGGCTGGTCGGGCATCCGGTGACCTACGTCGTGCGGGTGACGACCAGCGCAGCCACGGGGCCGACTATCTCGGAACTGACCCTAATCGCCGATGACGGCAACGCCGTGGACTACGCCGCCGTGCGGGCCATTCCCGTCCGCCGACTTGCCTACAGCGCTGCGGGGTGGATCGACCGCGCAGGTGGTCAGATCGCTTTCCCGGGCGACTACTCCGAGACCCGCACCCGGCCGGAGATCGCCGCCGCGTCGCCCAATGATCGGCTGTCCGAGCTGGCCTGGCGCATCGAGTCCGCGATCATGAGCGGCGAACCTGTGCGTCCGACCGTGGCGCGCGAGATGCACGTGTCTACTTCCACCCTTGATCGGATGATCGCCAAGGCGCGCGCCGAGGGGCTGCTGGACGGCGTCGAGCTACCGCGACGGCCGTCACCGCAACAACGGGACGCGCTGCGCGCCCGGTACATGGTCGAGCAATGGCTAGACGAACACGGCCCCGACGCGGAGCCGCCGCTCGAATTCCACGCCGAGTTGCGCCGGTTGCAAGCAGCTGCCGACCCGACCACCACCACCTCCAGAATCAGGGAAACCGAGAAATGAGAACCGCCCCACAGCCCACCGACGCCGGACGGGCGAAGCGGGGAGACCGCTCCGATAACTCGATCAAGCGGCTGCCGAACGGCAAGGGTTGGCGCGAGCGCCGAACCGATCGCTGGGGTCAGATATATACAGCTAGTCGGCGACTTTCGTGTCGATGCGTCCCGGAGCGTGTTGATGAGTTGTCGGGTGTCCTAGGACATCGCTAGGACACGTCGTAGACCTAATCGCCTTGCGTGCCGGCTGGCCCTAGGGCCGAAAATCTACGGAAAATGTGACTATCGAATCTCGCCGACCGGGGCGTCCGAAGCGGAACATCTCCATCCATGAGAAAGACGAAAGCCGCCGTCATTGCGTGTTTGGCCGGAGTCGCCGCTGTATCGCTGGTACTCGGTCCCTCTGCCCATGCGGCGGGAAAATGCGCCGACCAGATGGCTGGCAATCTCCAGGCGTACTACGGCTGCATCAACGACACCTCGGCGCGATGCACCGAATCTGGTGGGTACACCGTATCTGGTAGGCCGGACCAGACGTTGGGCATCGTGCGCGGGCATATCACTTGCGTTTACCCGGACGGAAGTCGCGACGAGTGCGACTACAACGGAATTCCCGGGTACGGCGCCGGTACCTGCGACAATTTCCCGGTCTATAGGGCGGGCGGGGCTCGAACCCGCCACTAACGGATTAGCAATCCTTCGATCCGGAGCGCTCTTGTTATTGCCCGTTTCTATTGTGCGACAATCGGATTCACTGTCTCGAACGCCCGCACACCGAACGACTGTTCGCGTCCCGACCGTACTCTGCGGAATTGTGACAACACGGCTTCACCTCTAGAGCGCGGAGGATCAGCCGTCCAGGCAGAGGACAGGTCTGCGTCGCCAGTTGGCCCGCAGTGCCCAGACACCCGGTTACGTGATGATCATGACCAACTCCATGAGGCACGCCCGCCGCTGTGTTGTCTCCAAAGGACAAAAGGAGGTCAAGACTTGGGCGCTAGAGGACGTTGCCCGGGTGGAGGTTGTTGGCGACAGTAGATCTCAGTGTGATGTCCCTTAAAGATAGGCAGTCGATATGACGACTCAACTGAATCCGGTTGCTGACCCGTCCGCGGATGGCTCCGCGTGGCGGGACAAGAAGCGCCATCTGTGGCTGCTCGGCCTGATCATTCCCACCATGCTGTTCCTGGTGCTGCCCATCGTGTGGGGCCTCAACCAGCTCGGCTGGCACACCGCGTCCCAAGTGGTGTTCTTCATCGGCCCGTTCCTGTTCTATTTGGTGCTGCCGGCGGCGGACATGGGGCTGGGGACCGACGGACAGAACCCCCCCGAATCGCTGATGAAGCAACTGGAGCTCGACAAGTATTACCAGTACTGCGTCTATGCATACATCCCGTTCCAGTACGCCAGCGTCATCCTGGGCGCCTACCTCTTTACGGCTCCAGATCTGAGCTGGCTGGGCTACCCGGGGCCGCTGGGATGGCTAGGCAAGGTCGGCATCGCCCTCTCCGTCGGCATTGTCGGTGGCGTTGCCATTAATACTGCCCATGAGCTTGGCCACAAGAG
Source organism: uncultured Actinomycetota bacterium (assembly GCA_963741555.1). GTDB lineage: Bacteria > Actinomycetota > Actinomycetes > Mycobacteriales > Mycobacteriaceae > Mycobacterium. The sequence continues at coordinate 33,474 of CAVUIH010000006.1, forward strand.
GGACTCCCTGGAGCGCTGGTTGTCGAAAATCGCTCTCGCACAGGTGTGTTACGGGCACTTCTACATCGAGCACAATCGCGGCCACCATGTGCGGGTCGCCACTCCCGAGGACCCCGCCTCGGCACGTTTCGGAGAATCGTTCTGGGCGTTCCTGCCGCGCACGGTCATTGGAAGTGCGAAGTCCGCATTACGGCTGGAGGCCACCCGGATCCGCCGAACCGGGAAGAGCCCATGGAATCCCTCGACGTGGCTTGGCAACGACGTCATCAACGCGGTGCTGATGTCGGTGGTGTTCTGGAGTGTGATGCTCGCGCTGTTCGGGCCGGCGCTGATTCCCCTGATCGTCATCCAGGCGCTCTACGGTCCGTCTCTGCTGGAGTCGGTGAACTACCTGGAACACTACGGCCTGTTGCGCCAGAAGTTGCCCGACGGACGCTATGAGCGCTGCACCCCCGAGCACAGCTGGAATTCCGACCATCTAGTGACCAACCTGTTCCTCTATCACCTGCAAAGGCACAGCGACCATCACGCCAATCCGACACGGCGGTATCAGATCCTGCGCAGCATGGACCAGGCCCCCAGCCTGCCTGCCGGCTACGGAGCTTTGATCGCGGTGACCTACGTCCCGCCGCTGTGGCGCAAGCTGATGGATCACCGGGTGGTGGAGCACTACCAGGGCGATATCGCCAAAGCGAATCTGAATCCGCGCCGCCGGACCAAGATTCTGGCTCGTTACGGAGCGGCTGCCTGATGGCTTCGTTCCGTTGCCCCGGTTGTGGCTATGTCTACGACGAAGCCCAAGGTTTGGCCCGCGAGGGCTTTCGCCCGGGAACACCCTGGGCGCAGGTCCCCGGCGACTGGACGTGTCCTGATTGCGCGGTGCGCGACAAGGCCGACTTCGAAGCGGTGGAAGTATCGCGATGAACGACTACAAGCTCTTCCGCTGCATCCAGTGTGGGTTCGAATACGACGAGGAGAAGGGCTGGCCTCAGGACGGCATCGCTCCAGGCACGCGGTGGGAGGACATCCCTGAGGACTGGAGCTGCCCGGATTGCGGCGCAGCCAAATCCGATTTCGTCATGGAAGAGGTCGTGCGCGCCTGACCGCTTTTCGGACATGTAATCAACCCCGTGGTACCCGAAGGAGCGCCGGGCGCATTGCGCCTTCCCATCGTCGAGATTGGCTCGAACAACGCAGCCCCGGCCGAGGCACCGGCGTAAAGGCTAGAGTCCGAATCATGTCGGCGTCTCGCGGCGAGCACGACGCCTCGGTGGTGCAGGCCGCCGGCGCGGTCGTCGATCATCTGAGCGGGCGACTCAACGAATTGACTCACTTGGTCCAGGACATGCTGCTCGATGAGGTCGACGAGTTAGGCGTGGACGCCCAAATGGTGGACTTGTTACGAGACACTGTTGAGGCCAATATCGAAACGGTCCTCTCCACGATCCGCCATGAGATCCCGCTAGAACATTTCAAGCCGCCGACCGCTGCGCTTGAGCACGCCCGGCGTCTGGCGCAGAGAGGCGTATCCGTCAACGCCCTCGTGCGCGCCTACCGGCTTGGCCACAAGGCTGTGCTTGGTGCTGTGCGCCAGGAGATCCGGGCATCCAACCTCGACTTGCACACGGGCCTCGACGTCGACAGTCAGATCGCTGAGGCCACATTCACTTATATCGACTGGATCTCCCAGCAGGTTGTCGCCACCTATCAGGACGAGCACGACCGCTGGTTGGAAAATCGGAATAATATGCGCGCGTTGCGTGTCCGCGAGATCCTCGACGGGGGTGACGTCGACGCCGATGCTGTGGGCGCTGCGATCCTATACCCGTTCAGCGGAACTCATCTCGCGGTTGTTCTCTGGCGAGTGGAGCCTACGGGCGGCGATGAACTCGTAGCAATGGAAAGGTTCGTACAGGACTTCGCCAAGTCAGTTGGTGTCCGGGAACGCACCTTGTTCGTTCCGGTGGACCGCCTGACGGGATGGGCATGGATCCCGCTCAAGGCCGTCGGCGATACCAACGTGGTGGCACAGCTGCGTGCCTTCGTAGGGACGAGGGCCGACTCTCCGTTTGTCGCCGTCGGCGACCTGCGCGCCGGTGTGGAGGGTTTTCGCCGTTCCCACAAGCAGGCCCAAGGTGCTCGCGTCATCGCGTCGGAGTTGGGGGCTAACTGTCCCCAGGTCATTGCTGCGTCCGATCCCGGCGTGGCGATGGTCGCGATGCTGGGCGGAAAAGTCGATGCCGCCGCCTGGGTCGCTGAGGTCCTCGGCCCCCTCGCTAGTCGAACCGAGAACGACGAGCGTCTTCGCAGCACCTTGCGAGTTTTCCTCCGCACGGGTTCGAGCTTCAAGGCCGCCGCCGAGGAATTAAACCTGCACGCCAACTCCGTGAAGTATCGCGTGAGCCGCGCTATCGAGCGACGAGGGCGGCCGATCGCCGATGGCCGGCTCGACGTTGAGGTGGCGCTGTTGCTGTGCCACTGGTACGGCCCGGCTGTCCTTTTACGGGGTTGATTAGACCCGGCCCCGGCCGCGGATGACTCAGGCGGTCTATGGGCGCGTCACCGACGACCGTCTGACCGCCGCGTCGGCGGTGGTCTCGGCAGAGGTAGGACAGATTAGGAGATTCGGCCAGGCTCACCGTCCCGCCTGCAAATAAGAAACCCGCCCTAGATCACTGGTCAGAGCGGGTTTCTCATGGTGGAGCTAAGGGGACTCGAACCCCTGACCCCCACACTGCCAGTGTGGTGCGCTACCAGCTGCGCCATAGCCCCAAATGATGTGCCCACCGAAGTTACACCACGGCCTGCCTGCCTTCAAAGTTGCAGCTCAGACCGCGTCATCCAACGCCGGTACCGCCGCTGGCGTCTGAGTCTCCGGCGCGAATACCCAGACGACGGCAGCTACCAGCATGATGCCCCCACTAAGCGTGAATCCCCACCCGAAACCGACATGCTCGGCGATCTCAGCCACCGCCATCGCGCCGACGATCGCGCCGAAGTCGGCCATCATCTGAAACGCCGCGACCGGGGTGCCGGCCCGCGCCGAATTGCCCAGGATGTCGGCGATCGCGGCCTGCTGCGGCGACGTGTACACGCCCGACGCCGCACCCGCGACGCCCGCTGCGACCAAAAAGACGGGCAGCGACGTCGACACGCCCAGCCCGATCGTCGCCACCCCGCAGGCCAACAGCCCGCCAATCAACAGCAGGCGTCGACCGATTCGGTCGGACAGATAGCCACTGGGCATCACCACGATCAGGTTGCCGATCGCGAAGATCGCCAGTACGAGACCTGTCATCCGCGGCCCGCGACCCATCACATCCGAGATGAACAGCGGCACGACCGCCATCCGCACCCCGAACACCGACCATCCGGTGGCGAAGTTCGACACCAGCGCCGAGCGATACGCACGATGCGAAAGCGCCTCGCGCATCGTCACTTCCGTGTGGACCTTCTCGGCGGGCGCACTCAACGTCGACCGCCGGAGGCTGTAAAACACCACAACCGCTGTCAGCAGCATGGCCACCCCGTAAACGAGGAACGGGGCCCTGAGCCCAAATCCTGCAGTCAGGCTGCCCAGCAGCGGCCCGCCGACCATGCCGACCAGAAATGAGGTGGCGAACAGGCCGGCGGCCCGGCCGCGTGCGTCGGGCGGGCTGATGCGGATCATCAGCCCCAGCGCCGAGATGAAGAACATCGTCGACCCAATGCCACCAATTGCCCGGAATACCAACAGTTCCCAATACTTGTGCACGAACGCGCAGAGCCCGGTCGAGACCGACACGATCAACAGACCCGATACGTAGACCGGCCGCTCCCCCAACCGCTGCACCAGCAACCCGCTGGGTGGCGCGAAAACAGCCGCATCACCGAGAACAAGGTGATCGCGAACGTCACCGCGTCCATGCTGACCCCGAACGTGCGCGCATAGACCGGCAGCACCGGCGACACCACGCCGTAGCCGAGCGCAGCCACCACGTTCGCCCCGATCAGCACCCACGCTTCGCGCGGCAACCTCGTCTTGTCACGACGCCACGCAGTCAAGCGGGTGCGTGGGGTGGCGAGGGTCACCCAATGACTTTATCCACAACCTCTTCTGCCGCTCGCTGGACCTCGGCTAGGTGCTCGGGGCCGCGGAACGACTCGGCGTAAATCTTGTAGACGTCTTCGGTACCGGACGGCCGTGCCGCGAACCACGCATTGGCTGTCGTCACCTTCAGCCCGCCCAGCGCCGCGCCGTTGCCGGGCGCCGTGGTCAGTTTCGCGGTGATCTGCTCTCCGGCCAGCTCTGTGGCGGTCACCTCATCGGCGGACAGCTTGGCCAGCCGGGCCTTCTGGTCGCGACCTGCTGGCGCGTCGATGCGAGCGTAGGTCGGGGCGCCGTATTTCGCGGTGAGCTCCTGATAGCGCTGCGACGGGGTGGCGCCGGTGACGGCCAGAATCTCGGAGGCCAGCAGCGCCAGGATGATGCCGTCCTTGTCGGTGGTCCACACCGAGCCGTCGCGCCGCAGGAACGATGCCCCGGCCGACTCCTCCCCGCCAAAGCCGATGGTGCCGCCGATCAGCCCGTCGACGAACCATTTGAATCCGACCGGCACCTCGACGAGCTTGCGGTCGATGCCGGCGACCACCCGGTCGATGATCGACGAGCTCACCGCGGTCTTGCCGACGGCGATGCCGGCCGGCCATGACGGCCGATGGGTGTAGAGGTAGTCGATGGCCGCCGCCAGGTAGTGGTTCGGGTTCATCAGGCCCGCGTCGGGGGTGACGATGCCGTGGCGGTCGGAGTCGGCGTCGTTGCCGGTGGCGATCTGATAGTGGTCCCGGTTCGCGATGAGTGAGGCCATCGCGTCGGGCGAGCTGCAGTCCATCCGGATCTTGCCGTCATGGTCGAGCGTCATGAACCGCCATGTCGCATCGACGAGCGGGTTGACCACCGTCAACTCGAGGTTATGCCGCTCAGCGATCGCCGCCCAGTAGTCGACGCTGGCGCCGCCGAGCGGGTCGGCCCCGATCCGGATTCCGGCCTTGCGGATCACGTCGATGTCGACCACGTTCGGCAAGTCGTCGACATAGCTGTCCATGTAGTCGTGGCGTTGGACACTTCGCAGGGCCCGGGCCAACGGCACCCGTCTGACGCCTGAGCCGCCGTTGCGCAGAATCTCGTTGGCGCGCTTGGCGATTGCGTTCGTTGCGTCGGTGTCGGCCGGACCGCCATTGGGCGGGTTGTACTTGAAGCCGCCGTCATACGGCGGATTGTGCGACGGCGTGACGACAATCCCGTCCGCCAGGGCTTCGGTCCGTCCGCGGTTGTAGGTGAGGATGGCGTGGCTGACCGCCGGGGTCGGGGTGTACCGGTCGGCGGAGTCGACCATCGCGACGACGTCATGCGCCGCGAGCACCTCGAGCGCCGAGACCCACGCCGGCTCCGAAAGCCCATGCGTGTCGCGGCCGATGAACAGGGGACCGGTGGTGCTATGCGCGGCGCGGTACTCAACGATGGCCTGGGTGATCGCCACGATGTGGGCCTCGTTGAAAGCGCCGTTCAGCGCGGAGCCGCGATGCCCGGACGTGCCGAATACCACCTGCTGAGCGACGTCATCGGGATCGGGCTCGATCGAGTAGTACGCGGTGATCAGGTGAGGCAGGTCGACGAGGTCTTCGGGCTGGGCCGGCTGACCGGCACGCGGATTGGCCACCATGTCATCATTCTGCCGATCTTCGGTTTCCGCCGCTCGACGGTGCCGCATAAGCTGCGGTGAACAGGCTCTGAAACGAAAGGGAATTCGGCGAGTGGCAGCGCGCGATTACCGGGAGTTGGCCGCCGTCTTCACCGGAGGCGCGCTGGGCACGCTGGCCCGCACCGGTCTGAGCAACCTGGTGGTTATCGATCCGACCCACTGGCCCTGGCCGACTTTCACGGTCAACATCGTCGGCGCTTTCCTGCTCGGCTACTTCACGACACGGCTGCTGGAGCGGCTGCCGTTGTCGAGCTACCGGCGGCCACTGCTCGGCACGGGATTCTGCGGCGGCCTGACCACCTTCTCGACGATGCAGGTCGAGACCGTGAAGATGATCGAACACCGCAGCTACGCCCTGGCTGCCGGATACACCTGCGCCAGTGTCGTTCTGGGGCTGCTGGCGGTGTATCTGGCCACCGCGGTCGTGCGTCGGGTAGCACTGCGTTGATCGTCTGGATAGGCGTGCTGGTCGCCGGCGGTCTGGGTGCGGTGCTGCGGTTTCTGGTCGACGGCGCGATCGCCCGCCGGGCTGCGAAGTCGTTTCCCTACGGAACGTTCGCGGTCAACATCAGCGGCGCCGCGCTGCTCGGACTGCTCGGCAGCCTGGCGTTGAGTCGGCACACCGCACTGGTCGCCGATACCGCCTTCGTCGGCTCGTATACGACGTTCTCCACCTGGATGCTGGAAACCCAGCGGCTCAGTGAGGAGCGGCAAACCCGCCGCGCCGCCGCGAACATCGTTGCCAGCGTCGTGCTGGGCATCGCGGCGGCGCTCGGCGGGCAATGGATTGCGGGCCGACTATGAACCAACCCTGCCTGAAGCTGACCACGTACTTCGGCGAACGCCAGCGCGCCGTCGCCGACGGCCGGCGGCCCGGTTTCCTGGCCGACGCGATGCTGGAGCTGTTCGACGCCCGCGACATCGCGGCCAGTGTGATGATGCGCGGCGTCGCGAGTTTCGGGCCGCGGCATGTGCTGCGCACCGACGAGTCGCTGAGCCTGTCCGAGGACCCGCCGGTGGCGATCACCGCGGTCGACGTCGAGTCGAAGATCAGCGCGTTGGTCGACGACGTCGTGGCGATGACCGGCAGCGGTCTGGTGACGTTGGAACGCGCGCGCACTGGTCGGCGGCGATGACGTCATCGACAACGGCAACAGCGACGGAGTCAAACTGACGGTCTACGTGGGACGCCAGGAGCGGATCGGCGGGCTACCCGCCTACCGCGCGGTGTGCGATCTGCTGCATAGGCTCGGATTCTCCGGTGGCGCAGCATTTTTGGGTGTCGACGGGACCGCGCACGGTGTGCGGTACCGGGCGCAGCTTCTTCGGCCGCAACGTGAACGTCCCGATGATGATCGTCGCCATCGGGACCGCCGCGCAGGTTTCGGCGGCCGTCGCAGAACTCAGCGTCGCTACGACGAATCCACTGCTGACCGTGGAACGGGTCCGGGTGTGCAAGCGGGGCGGCGAGTTGTTCTCCCGCCCGCATCGGCTGCCGGACGTCGACGACGCAGCGACGGCCGCTATGGCAGAAGCTGACGGTGCACACCAGCGAGGCGACCGGTCACGACGGTGTCCCGATTCACCGCGCGCTCGTCAGTCGACTGCTCGACTCCGGTATGGCCCGCGGCGCCACCGCACTGCGCGGCGTCTGGGGCTTTCACGGCGATCATGAACCGCACGGCGACAAGCTCTTTCAGCTGACCCGCCGCATGCCGGTGGTGACGATCATCGTCGACACGCCGGAGCGGATCGCACGCAGCTTCGACATCGTCGACGAACTGACTGCCGAGCACGGTCTGGTCACCAGCGAGATGGTGCCTGCGGTGGTGTCGGTCTCCGATCGAAGACCGTGACGGCGACGGCCTACTGGCCCGCCACGACTACTGAGGCCTACCTCCGCCGCCTCCAGCGCCTGCGCCCGCCTCCGGCCCGCACCGGGCGCTGCGCCGGCACTGGCTTGTCCGCTCCAGTAGTCATAATCCGGCGCTTGTGTCATCGCCGGAGGTGGCGGCGGCGGTGGTGGCGGCGCTGGACTGGAGTGAACGGGCGCTGCCGGTGCCGCTTGGACGGTGGTCGCGAAGTAGCCTGGCTGCACGCTGAGGCCGACCGCCGCGATGAGCGCACCGGCGCTCATCGACAGACCAAGAACTGCTGTTCGATGCGAATTTCATCTGAAATTCCTCGTGCTCGCTCGAAGCTGAAAGTCACTACTCGGATCCGAATACCCGCGCGGCGCGCATCGAACACGTCCAGTCACGCGAGCGCGGGGATGACCCTGTCGACGAACAACTCGACCGACCGCCACGCCTCGTCGACGGGCATGCCGCCGACCAGCGGGTGCAGCACGATAGGGCCGTAGTCGGGGGTGTCGCGGACTTCGGCGATCAACTGGTCGGGCGTCAGAAACCGGTATCGCCCCGATGCGCGGACTTCGTCGAGCGTCTGAACTCCGGGCAGGTGCATCAACGAGCGTTGATCGGTCGACCATCCGCCATAGGTGACTGCCTCCCAGAGAATGTGCTCGCCGAGTTCGTCCCACGCCCGGTCGGGATCGTCGTGCAGATAGATCATTCCGCGGTTGACCGGGCCGGGCATGATGACCAGCGGCGCAACGTCGGCCTCGGCACACAACTCGCGGTAGCGCGCGGCGACGTCGGGCAGATGATCGGCCAGGCTCAGCGGAAGCCGAAAACGCGCCGCCCGCCGCGCCGTCGCGCAGTGACCCTCCCCCGACGTACAGCGGCGGGTGCGGCCGCGTCCAGGTGCCGGCGCAGACGCCGTGTTCGGCCTCGGCACCGGACCACACCGACAGCATGCGTTCGATCAGGCTGTCCATCAGTGTGCCGCGACGGCTGAATTCGGCGCCCAGCGAGTCGTATTCGACAGTGCGATAGCCCAGTCCGACCGTGGTGTGCAGCCGACCCCGGCTCATGTTGTCGACCAGCGCGATGTCTTCGGCGAGCCGCACCGGATTCCACAGCGGCCCCAGCGCGCAATCGACACTGGCGATCAGCGTCGAGGTGCGCGCCAGGAACATCGCCGCCGCCAGAATCGGATTGGAGCTCCAGCCGTGCCCGGTCGCGTGATGCTCGTCGACGCTGACCGTGGTGATGCCCCGCGATTCGCCCCACTGCGCCAATTCGAGTGCCGCACGGATCAGTTCGCTCTGCCTGCGCGGCTCGCCGTGCGGCGAGGCGAAGTTGAACCGCAGTACCGGCAGCAGCATGTCTGGACCCCGCTCAGCCGTCGGCCGCCGGCGCCGCCGACTTGAGGAACGCGGGAAAGTCCGGGAACAGCGCGCGGTCGACGATCTCGATACGGGTGCCGAACGCGTCGATGTAGTAGGCGAATAACGAGAGGTCCGGCGGGGAGACATCGGCGGTCGCTTCGAAGACGAAGCCGTTGGCTTCGAGCAGTCGCGCGGTCTCGGCGAGGTCGTCGGTGAAATATCCGAGGTGATGCACGGAGTTGCCCGCTGCCGCGGTCCATGGACTTTCGGGCACTTGCTGGATGAGTTCCACATGCGGGCTCTGCAACGAGTAGACGAATGTCGACGTGAGTTCGCGGGTTCCGTTCACGGTGCGGAACGGCAGCGTGTAGGTCAGCGGCGTGATCCACCGATAGCCGGCCACCGCCGTGAGCCGCTCCATCGCGACATCGAGATCGGGTACCACGATACCGGTGTGGTAGTAGTCCTCGGGCCGTAAGGCGAATGTCATGCTCTTCCTTCCGATTTCAGACGCAGTCCGACCCGCCGTCGACGACGACGACCGCACCGCTGATGTAGCTGGACTGCTCGGTGCACAGAAACGCCACAGTGGGTGCGATCTCGGCGACGGATCCGAAGCTCCGCAGCGGGATGTGCGCGAGTTCGGCGTCGACGATCTCCTGCACGCCCTGCATCGGCGCGGTCATCGGCGTGTCGATCGCCCCGGGCGCCACCGCGTTGACCCGAATTCCCTTGCCGGCCCACTTGACGGCGAGATTGCGGGTGATGTTGACGATCCCGGCCTTGGCCGCGCCGTAACCGGGCACCATCGCGACGGATCGCAACGCGGACATCGACGCCAGATTGACCACGCTGGCTCCGCCGGCCGCGGTCGACGCCCGCAGCGCGCGATACAGCCCGACGGTCAGCCGGTAGGGGCCGGTCAGGTTGAGTGCGACCGACGCCTCGAATCCGTCCGGCTTCGACTCGTCAAGCCCGCCAGGGAAATTCGCGCCCGCGTTGTTGACCAGGACATCGAGCTCAGTGAAGGTGCGGGCCAGCGCATCCACGGAATCGTGGTCGGTGATCCGCAACTCGCGATAGTCCATGCCGGACAGGTCGGTGTCGTAGTCGTCGGCGGCCGGCTTCGTGCCGGTGATGGTGACCCGCGCCCCGGCGTCGCGAAACAATGTCGAGGTCGCCTGCCCGATGCCGCTGGTGCCGCCGGTGATCAGCACCGTGGTGTCGGTGAAGTCGAAGCTGACTCGCGCCGTCATGAGTACCTCGATATCTGTTCGGTGAGCCAGGCTCGTTCCCAGAAGTTCGTGGTGTCGGCCAGCAGCGTTTCGTGGGCGCGCCTCAGCACGTCGCGCGCCCCGGGGTGATCGACAAGCTCTCGCCAGGTGGATAGCGTGCACCGGCCGATCAGCGTCGAGGTGTTCGCGCGCCCGCTGCACGATCGCATCGGCGCCCGCGAGTTCGACCACATCGGCACTGACGGCGTCGAAACCGACCGCATACAGCTCGGTGGTGGATCGGTGGTGAAACCAGCCCGAGTAGTTCTCCCACACGGCCCGCACGTCCCAGGCCACCTTTCCGTAGCCTTGGCCCACATCGTATTCCGCGGGCAACGTGATCTCGCGCATCAGCGTCCGCACATCCTTGCCGGCATTCATGCCTGCCACCGTCTGGTCGTGAACGTATCGGATGGCGTCGCGCAACCGGGCCAGCTCGGTGTCGATACGTCTGCTGCCCGGCGATCGGTGCGAAGTGCCCGGTCACCAGGAGTTCCGGTTGCAGCTCGCGAACGCGCTCAACCGAGGCGATGGCGGTCAGCGCGTCCCGATAGCGGTCGCCGCGCATCGTGACCAAGTTGGGAATGTGCCCGAAGATCGGTCCGAAGGTGTTTCCGCACAGGCAGATCCGCTCGTCGGGCAGCCATATCACCAGCGAATCGTTGGTTTCTCCGCCCGGCACCGCGATCAGCTCCAGCCGACGGCCACCGACCTCGAGCGTCAGCGTGTCGTCGAAGTCGAGGTCGACGGACGGAACGCTCTGACCGGGCAGCCGCTTGGTGCCGAGCCGGCGCTGGATGGCCTGCGATCCCGGCCGCCAAGGTGTCTTTGAAGGCGAACGCGCTGCGCTGGGCGCGGTACGGCGATGAGCCGTTCATTGTCGTCTCGCCACATCGTCCAGTTGGCTTGGGCGACAACCGTTGTGTCCGGGTCTCGCACGCTGTCCAGACCGCCGACGTGGTCGACGTGGCCTTGGGTGAAGATGATGTAGCGCACCGGCGAGGAGTCCACCGCGTCGAAGTTCGCGCGGTGCACCGGGCCCTCGAAACCCATACCGGTGTTCACGATCACCCGGCCCTCGTCGGTGGTCAGCAGATACGAGTTCGACAGGCCGGGCGAGCACCACAGGCCCGGGGCGATCTGCTCGGCCTGGTCAGCGGAGGCTGGGCGCAGCGCGTCCGCACCCGGCCTGCTGCGATAGATCGGCTCGAAATCGTCGTGCCCATCGTGTGTCTCCTACATCTCGGGCCGGACGTCGAACCGGTCGAAATAGAAATCGAACCGCGTGCGCAATTCGTCGGCCGAGATACCGAAGTGGCGTTGCAGGTCGTAGCGGATCTGGCCGTGCTTGCCGCGTGGATTGCCGTCCAGGTATTGCTGGAACCGGCGGCGCACCTTCGAGCGTCAACTCGACCCCGCCGCGCCGATAAAGCTCATCGAGCAACGGCATTTCATTGCCGTTGAGGTGGTGGAAGCTGATGTCGATGCTGCGCTCGTCGGGCACCAGGTCGCGGTCGCGCACACACGCCCTGAGCAGTCGGCGCACCCGGTCGCTCCAGTAGTCCAGCAGCCAGTCCGGGTCGATGCTGGTACGACGCAATCGATCGGAGTACGCCATCATCGTGATCGCCGATTGGATCACCGCGACGGGATCGCGGTGCGTGAAAGCCACTGTCGCGTCTGGGAATGTCTCGATCAGCGGGCCGAGTTGCTCGCAATGCTGCGGGCTCTTCAGAATCCAGGTCTGCGGGCCACGCAGGAATGTCAGCGCCTGCAGAACCTTCTTCATGTACGGGTAGTGCCGACGTTGGTCGAGGCTCAGGTAGTAGTCCCGCCAATCCGGCACGCGCGCATGCCATTCCAGGACATATCCGGCCAGATCGAGGTCGAGGAGTTCGACCTCCTCCTCGATCGCCTCCGGAAATCGGTCATGCATCGCGGCGACCACAGGGGCACTGGCCATCAGCGCTTCGTGCTCGGATTTCGCTCTCGCATAGCGGGGATCGACGCCGAAGATGTCGGGACCCGCACCGGCCGCCGGGATAGGCTCCTGACTCTCCCAGTACGGCAGGGCCCGCCGTCGTGGATCGGCGGCGATCAGGTTCACCAGATGCGTCGTCCCCGAACGCGGCATCCCGACGACGATGAACGGCGTCTCGATCTCGATGGACTCGATTTCGGGATAGCGCTTGAGGAGTTCGGTCAGCGACAGCCGGTTGCGCAGCAGGCGGACCACTCGTTGTCGCAGCGCGGAGCGGGTGAGCTGGGTCAGACCGTGGTCGGCTTCGATCGCGGCGACGTGCGCGGCCAGCCGGTCGCTGAACCCGTCGGTGTCGTCGAGGTCGTCGCCGACACCGGCCTGCTCGATCGCCTCGGCGAGCATCCGGTCGATGCCGAAGTCGACGGGTCTGGCCTCGGTGTACTCCAGGATCTGCCGCTGGACGTCGGTCAGCTTGGGCGACGTCAGATCGTCGAAGTCGATGTCAATTGCGCCGCTCCTCCTCATCGAATTCACTCTGCATCGTCGCCGGCGCGGTCACGCGCTCCTCCGCATCCACATCTGCATCGTCGCCTCCTCGACTTGGTCGCCGCCTGCACGAGTAAGCGCCCAGTCCGGCGCAGCGATTGGCCGCAGCTAATTTTGCCGGGGTACGCAGGAGAGAAGCTGGCGACCAGCCAGCACCCGTATTTGCTATTTCCCCAAATTTTGGAGGTCCACGTGCCCGAAATGATTATCAAATCGCCCGACGAAGTCATCGGGTTCCTCAAAGCACAGCACAACCTCATCGAGGACATGTTCGACCAAGTGCTGTATGCGTCAGACCCGCAAGCCCGAGAGAAGCCGTTCGTGCAGTTGCGCCAATTACTGGCCGTGCACGAGACCGCCGAGGAAATGATCGTTCATCCTCGGGTGCGCCGCGAGGTGGAGGCCATCGACTCGATCGTCGATGCCCGGCTCGAAGAGGAGCATGACGCAAAGGAGTTGTTATCGAGTATCGAGAAGATCGACATCACCTCACAGCAGTTCATCGATGAGCTCACCAAGCTGCGGGATGCGGTGCTGGACCATGCGCAGCATGAGGAGAGCTACGAATTCCCTAAGTTGCACAACAGAACTCGATGCGGACGAGCTCAAGCGGTTAGGAGCAGCGGTACGGGCCGCGGAGGCCATCGCACCAACCCGCCCGCACGCCGGCGTGGAATCGGCAAAGTTGAACTTCGCCGTCGGGCCCTTCGCGTCGATGATCGACCGCGCTCGTGACCTGATCGAACACGGTCTCGGCTAACCGAACGCCGGTAGTCAGCCCGGCACTACGCGGTCAGGGTGGTGATCCGCCGGATGACTTCGTCGCGGCCGAGGGTGCGCGCAATCTGGAACAGGTCGGGGCTCTTGGTCGACCCGGTCAGCGCCACCCTGATCAACTGCGAGGCTTCGCGGATCGAACCGGGGTACGCGTCCGGGTTCTGCTTGTACTCCTTGGCGTTCCGGGCGAAGCCGAACTTGTCGGCCAGATCCCGCACCTGCTGGAACCACTCCTGCGAGTCGTCGAGATCGCGGTAGCCCGCCACGAATTCGCCTGCGAACGAGCGGACCAGGTCGGCCGGCAGCCCCAGTTGCGCGTCGTCCGCACCGACGGGCGCAAACAGGTCGGCGAAGAAAAACCCATACGCCGCACGGAAATCCGACCACTTACGAAGGTCCTTGCGCGGATTGCTGACTCCGTCGCGTTCGACGGCGAGGGCGGCCAGCGTCAGGTCCGGATGTGCGTCGATCACCCCGTGCAGTTCGGGATCGAACTCGGCGGCCCACGCCGTCATGGCCGCGTAGATGTCCTGCCCGCTGAGCGTCGCGATGTAGTCGGCGCTGATGTCTTCCAGTTTCACCAGATCCACCAGCGGGCCGGCGCCTCCGCACTCGGCCAGTGAGATCGGCGCGGCGAGAGCTTCCGGCAACGGTATTTCGGCCAGCCGTCCGTTGGCCAGGCCGCGCAGGTAGTACAGCACCGCGTCAGCCGGGTAGCCCGATTTGATGTAGAAGTCGACGTCGGCTTCGGGGTCTTTGCGTTTGGACAGTTTGCGCTTGCCACCCGGAATCTGCTTCATCAGCAGAGCGATGTGCGCGTAGGTCGGCGGCTCGAACCCCAGAGCCTCGAACAGCTGGAGATGCAGCGATGTCGAAGAGAGCCATTCCTCGCCGCGGATCACCAGATTGGAACGCATCAAGTGATCGTCGACGGCATGGGCGAAATGGTAGGTCGGCAGCTGAACGGCCGCCGAGGATTTGAGGATGACCACGTCGTTGTAGTTGGCCTCCATGGACAGCTCACCGCGGATGGCGTCGATGAACGATGTCCGCCCTCCGGTACGGCCCGGTGAGCGGAACCGCACCACGTACGGCGTTCCTCTGGCCAGCTGCTCGCGCACGGCCCCGACGTCGGCGTCTCGCCATAACGCCCACTCGCCGTAGTAGCCGGTGGCGCGCTTGAGCTGCTGCTGGCGGGTGCGGATGTCGGCCAGCTCCTCGGAGGTGGCAAAGCACAGGTATGCCTTGCCGGAGCGCAGCATCTCGCGCGCATACGTCAGGTAAATCGTCGCTCGTTGCGACTGGCGGTAGGGCCCGTAGTCACCGGCGCCCTCACCCTCGTCGGGGATCACCCGGAAGTAGTCGAAGGCGCGCCCGAACTGCTCGAATGCGCCGGCCACCTCGCGGGACTGGTCGGTGTCCTCGACGCGCACGAAGTAGCGCCCGTCGCTTTGGTGCGCGACAGCGAGGTCGATCATGGCGGCGTAGATGCCGCCGAGGTGAATGAAGCCGGTCGGTGACGGGGCCAGGCGCGTCACGTGGGCATCGGCGGGCAGGTCGCGGGGTGGATAACGCTGCTCCCACTCAGCCGGTTCGGGCAGATCGGCGGGGAAGAGGTGGTCTACCTCGTGGGGCTCCAGCATTCCGGTGAGGGCTCCTATCGGGACGGCATCTCGATGTTAGTCACCGTCCGTAGGGTGGATGACGTGAGCGTTGCACCCGATGTCACCGTCGCTTTGCAGGACCGCTTCTTCCGCGAACTGCCGGAACTGGGTGTCCGCTGGCAAGCCGAGACGTTTCCCAACCTGAGGCTGCTGGCCTTCAACGAGCCGCTGGCCGGCGAGTTGGGCCTCGACGCCACCTGGCTGCGGGGTCCCGACGGGTTGCGCTTTCTGGTGGGCGAGCTGGTTCCGGACGGTGCCACACCGGTTGCCCAGGCCTACGCGGGACACCAGTTCGGCGGTTACGTTCCAAGGCTGGGTGACGGGCGCGCTTTGCTGCTCGGCGAGCTCGCCGACGCCGACGGGCGTCTTCGCGACATCCACCTCAAAGGCTCGGGCGCGACGCCGTTCGCCCGAGCCGGCGACGGCCTGGCGGCGGTCGGCCCGATGCTGCGCGAATACGTGATCAGCGAGGCGATGCACGCCCTGGGTGTCCCGACGACGCGATCGCTGGCCGTGCTGTCCACCGGGCGTCCGGTGCAGCGCGAGACGCCGCTGCCCGGTGCCGTGCTCACCCGCATCGCCGCCAGCCATCTGCGGGTGGGCAGCTTCCAATATGCCTCTGCCACAGGCGATCTGGACTTGCTGCGCCGGTTGGCCGATCACGCGATCACCCGCCACTACCCCGGTGCCGCGATGACCGACCATCCGTACCTGGCGCTGTTCGAGTCGGTAGCCGCCGTTCAGGCGGTCCTGATAGCCCGGTGGATGCTGATCGGCTTCATCCACGGCGTGATGAACACCGACAACATGACGATTTCCGGCGAGACCATCGACTACGGGCCGTGTGCCTTCATGGAGGCATACGACCCCGACACGGTGTTCAGTTCGATCGACCAATGGGGCCGCTACGCCTACGACAATCAGCCCGTCGTCGCGGCGTGGAACCTCGCCCGGTTCGCCGAAGCCCTGCTCCCACTCCTCGCCGACCACGTCGACGAGGGCGTGGCACTCGCAGAAAAGGCGTTCGGCGTCTTCCGCGCCCAGTACGACGAGACGTGGACGTCTGGTATGCGGGCCAAGTTCGGTCTGTCCATGGACGTCGACGCTGCAACGGTCACCTCGCTGACCGACGAGGTGCTGGCATTGCTCAAGGAGAGCCGCGTCGACTACACCTCGTTCTTCCGCGGCCTCAGCCACGCCGCACGCGGAAACGCCGAGCCCACCCGCGGACTGTTCATCAACCTCGCCGGCATCGACGACTGGATCGCACGATGGCGAGCCTTCGGTCCCGATGCCGCGCTGATGGACCGCAGCAACCCGCTCTACATCCCACGAAACCATCTCGTCGAAGAGGCGCTCGGTGCGGCGACGGCCGGCGAGCTGGGGCCGCTCCAGCAGCTGATCACCGCGGTGACCGAGCCTTATGACGCGCGACCAGGCTTGCACCGCTACACGACCCCGGCGCCGGAAGACTTCGGCGACTACCGGACGTTCTGCGGAACCTGAGCCTCGGGACTGGCGGCGCGCTGTTTGCTGGCGGCCTGCAGGATCGAGCCGGCCATCAGAAATGCGGGCTTGTCGCGGTCGGCAGGCATGATCGGCATGCTGGCGGCGCGGCGTAGCACCATCAACGCGAGACCGCTGTACGTCGTGTACGGGATGATCAGCAGGTTGACCTGTGCATCCTCGCCGTTGACCGTCATCACATGCTGGGGTTTGTGTTCCCATCCCGGCCAATTGAAGTCAGGCGGTCGCTGCAGTGGTGGCCAGTTGACGTTGATGGAGGTGATCTCTCCCAGCAACGGAGTCAGAGCCGCGACGAGGTTGGGTAATTCGATGGTCATGCGATCCACGCGCGGCCACCACGCCCCGTCGATGTCCCCGCCCAGCTCGTGTGCCACCGAGAGCCGGACGGGATTGGCCGAGCGCCGATCGCTCATCCGATGACAGATCGGTCTACGGTAAAGGCGATGTGTCTCAAGGGAATTCCTTCACGGCTAGCGTCGCTGACCTGCCGGCGCAGGGAAGCGGAGGAATCCCATTGCCCGTGAGTGCCATCCGCACGGCGCGCGGTGGACTACCGCTGACAACGAAACGGCTCGCTCTCGACGGTACGCCACCAACGGTGGCTTGGTAACCCAGGGCTTCGCTGGATGGCACGAAGCAATGGTTGGTGGGCCAATGACGGGTACAGTGGTAGTCGAACCGTAAAGGAAATTGTGTCCATACAAAATTGGTGCGACGCACCTGAGATTCACCCGTCGCAGATCCGCCTCGGCGACACCATCGGGACGCTGCGCGAAAGTAGCCTGCACTACAAGGTCAGGTTGATCAGCACGCCCCAGACGACGCCGCGGCGATGGACGTTCTTCGGCCGCGACGACAGGGGCTCTGAGCATGCGAATGTGTTCAGCGAGAACGACCTAGTACGCCGGTACATCAAAGCGTCGTAACGAGGCCTAGACCAGATTCGCCTCGGGATTTTCAACCCGCGTCGGCTTGTGCTTGGTAGCCAACTTGTTGGCTTTGCGAATTCCCTTGTCCAGCAATCCTGCGGGCGCCAATTTCTTCAGCAGCGACAACCGTCGCGCCAGCGCGCCTGCCGGGTAACGCAGTTTCGGCCCGCGACTGGTCGCCGCCTTCAGCACGACTTGCGCCACCACCGTGGGATCATCACCAGCCCGAACCGACTGCGCCAGAACGTCTTTGACGTGCTCACGAATCGGCGCGTAGCTGCCGATCGGCGAATCCGCATCGGTCGCGTTCGCTTCGAATGAGGTACTGGTGTAACCGGGCTCGACGACCACGACCCGGACGCCGAATTCGCGTGTTTCGTGGTCCAGAGATTCCGAATACCCCTCGACCGCATGCTTCGAGGCGGCATAGAACGCGCCGTAGGGCGCCGGCAGGAACCCCAGAACCGAGCCGATGTTGACGATGCGGCCACTTCCCTGCGTCCGCAGATACGGCAGCACCTCTCGGGTGATCCGCGCCAGACCGAAGAAGTTGGTGTCGAAGAGCTGCTGGGCTTGTTCGATCGAGCTCTCTTCGGCAGCGCCCAGCACCCCGAAGCCGGCGTTGTTGACCAGGATGTCGATGCGACCGGCCCGCTGGACCACCGTCGACACGGCTCGGGTGACCGACGCGGCGTCGGTGACGTCGAGCGGGATCAGTTCCACCCCGGGGACGGGCTCGGTACGTTGCGGATTGCGGCTGGTGCCGAAGACCTCGAAGCCCTTCGCCGCGAATGCGCTTGCGATGGCCCGACCGATGCCGGACGAGACCCCAGTTATCAACACCACGGGCGGACGCTGTGTCATGCTCACTCCTAGTAAACCGATAGGTGTACTTCTACTGCCGCGACACTAGCGCACTTGACCCGCCATGTAAACCGTTCGGTATACTCCCAGCATGAGCAAGCAATCCGCGGCAACCAGGGGTGGCCGCGGCGCGCGCCAGCGCATCCTGGACACCGCCGCTGAGTTGTTCTACCGCGACGGCATCAACGCCACCGGCGTCGAACGACTGGCCGCCGAGTCTTCGGTCTCCAAACGAACGCTCTACCAACACTTTCCAAGCAAAACGGCAGTCGTGGAAGAATACCTGCGCGGCATGGAGCAACGCGTGGCCGACGCGGTGGCCGAGTCGGCGGATCAGACGCCGCGCGAGCGTCTGCTCGCCGCTTTCGACGGGCATGTCGCGTCTTGCGAGACTTTTCGCGGCTGCCCGTTCCACAACGCGGCCGTCGAGTCGGCCGGAACCATGCCGGGGGTTCAGGACATCGTCCGAACATCCAAGCTCGGCTTCGCCGACTGGCTGACTGACCTGGCCGGACAGGCCGGCGCCGCTGATCCGCGACAACTCGGCAACCAGCTTGCCGTGCTCTACGAGGGCGCCGGTGCGCTGGCGACGTCGCTGGACGATCCGGCGCCGTGGGCCCGCGCGAAGAAGGCAGCCGAGGTGCTGATCAACCACGCCCTCGGCTAGCGGGCGCCGCGCACCAATCGACCGGGTCGTGCGCCGGTGTCGGCGCCGTCGCGACGGGTCACGACACCGTTGACGATCGTCGCGTCGTAGCCAGAGGCGCCCTGTATCAGCCGCTTCCCGCCGGCCGGCAGGTCGTAGGCCATCTGCGGCCGATGCAGGGTGATCGCATCCATGTCGATCACGTTGACGTCGGCCCGTTTTCCGATCTCGACGACGCCGCGATCGGACAGCCCGAACAGTTGCGCGGTGTCGTACGACTGCTTGCGCACGACGTACTCCAGCGGAAGCTTCTCGCCACGGCGACGGTCGCGCGCCCAATGGGTCAGCAGGAACGTGGGAAACGAGGCGTCGCAGATCATGCCGCAGTGCGCGCCGCCGTCGGACAGCCCGACGACGCCGGCGGGATGGGTGAGCATCTCGCGAATCGCGTCGTGGTTGCCGTAGGCGTAGTTGTAGAACGGCAGCATCAGCATCGACGTCGCGTCGTGCTCGAGCATCAGGTCGTAGAGGGTGGACAGCGGATCCTCGCCGCGGTTGGCGGCGATCTTCTCCACGGTCCGGTCGTCGGTCGGCTCGTAGTCGGGCGGATCGCCCATCGCGTAGGTCCGCCCAAGCGCGTACTGGGCCAGGGCAAACATGTTGTCGAACAACCGGTTCGGATCCGGCGGCAGATCGTCTTCGGCGAGGATCGCGGCCTTGACCGCGGGATCGGCCAGACGCTGCGCGAGCTCCTCGCGGGTGCATTCGGCCTTCAGGCGACGGAAGGTCGGGCGGTGGGTGAACGCGTGATGCCCGTCGAAGCCGAACAACATGCCGAACGGCCGCGCGGCGATCTGGGGATACAACCGGCTGCCCGCCGCATGCGCTGCCGCCGAGATGTCCAGCTGTTCGCGCCAGAGATCCGGGGCGGCGTCGACCTGGATCATGCCGAAGGAAATCGGCCGGTCGATCTCAGCGCCCAACCGCTGCATCCATTCCAGTTCTTTCTTGGGGGCGATGATGTCCTCGCCGGCGACGCCCTGCGGAGCCAGTTCGAACACCGCCTGGCCGCCGGCTGCCATGGCCCGACCGAGGCCGAACAACTCGTCTTCGGCCGCATAGGTTCCGGGAACCGGCTCGCCGTCGATGGCGCGGTGCCCGATGGTGCGCGAGGTCGAGAAGCCCAAGGCGCCGGCCTCGACGGCCTCCTGCACCAGCCGTGCCATCGCCGCGATGTCGTCCGGGGAGGCGGGCTCGTTGCGGGCGCCGCGCTCGCCCATCGCGTAGGCGCGGATCGCGCCGTGCGCCACCTGGCTGCCCACGTCGACGGCGAATTCCTGCCTGCCGATGACGTCGAGGTATTCGGGGTAGCTTTCCCAGCCCCAGGAGATGCCCTCGGTGAGGGCGGTGCCGGGAATGTCCTCGACGCCTTCCATCAAGCCGATAAGCCAGTCTTCGCGGCCGGGCCGCACCGGCGCGAACCCGACGCCGCAGTTGCCGGTGACGACGGTGGTCACGCCGTGCCCGCTGGACGGCTCGAGCAGGGAGTCCCAGCTGACCTGGCCGTCGTAGTGGGTGTGGATGTCGACAAAGCCGGGCGCGACGATCTTTCCGGTGGCGTCGATGGTCTCGGCGGCATCGCCTTCCAGCGTCGAACTGCCGGGTCCGCGACGGCGGATCTCGACGATCTTGCCGTCCTTGACGGCGATGTCGGCATCGAATCGGTCTGCGCCGGTGCCGTCCACGACGGTGCCGCCGGTGATTTTGAGGTCGAACACGATTACTCCCTTGTCTGCGCAGCCGATTGGCTACAGTGACGCCGATAAGGGAATGTAACACCGTTACAGACGCCACGGGAGCGCTTAGATGACGACCCACCACGCGCCCGATGTCCGGCGCAACGACGCGATCGGCACACCGCCGCAGCGACCGACCCTGGTGCCGGCGGATCGGTACTACTCCGCGGCGTTTGCACAACTCGAAGTCGAGCGGATGTGGCCCCGGGTGTGGCAGATCGCCTGCACCGTCGACCACGTCGCCGAGCCTGGCGACTACTTCGAATATCGTTGCGGGCTTTACTCTGTACTCATCGTGCGCGGTGATGACGGCACGTTGCGCGCCTTCCAGAACGTCTGCCGCCACCGCGGCAATTCGCTGTGTGCCGGCTCGGGCTCAGACTTGCGCGAACTACGTTGCGGCTACCACGGCTGGACGTGGGATCTCGCCGGCGTGCTCAAACGGGTTCCGAACCGCAAAGGATTCGGCACGCTGCCTCTTGGCCGCCTTCCGCTGTTCGCGGTCCGCGTCGACACCTGGGAGCGCCTGGTCTTCGTCAACCTCGATCTCGCCGCGCCGTCGCTGGCCGACTATCTGGAGGCGGTGCCCGACGACATCGCCTGGCTCGGACTCGGCGACTTCCGCTGCTACGCAACCATGACGGTGGATGTCGACGCGAATTGGAAGACGATCGCCGACGGGTTCAGCGAGACCTATCACATCCAGACGCTGCATCCCGAGCTGCACAGGTGCATGGACGATGTCTATGCGCCACAGGTGATTTGGGGTCACACCGGTAAGTCCGAGCAGCTCTACGGAGTTCCGAGCCCTCGACTCGAGCAGGTGCCGTCCGATGCCGAGGTGTGGGACGACTACGTCCGCACCCAGGGCGCCCTGATGGGTGTCGCCGAGGGCACTCCGTTCCCGGGTGGGCAGCCGGTCATCGAGGTCATCGCCGATCACATACGAGCTTTCGCTGCCGGACGCGGAGTCGATCTGAGCTGGGCAAGCACCGACCGGGTGATGCGGCTGCACCAGTACAACATCTTCCCCAACATGACGTTGCTGGCCAACGCCGATCACTTGACCGTGTTGGCGTCGCGCCCCGGCGCCGATCCCGACCACGGCGAGCTGGTGATGATGTTATGGACGCGTATGGCACCCGGTGCGCCACGATGCGAGCCCGCCGATGTTCGGCTGACGGCAGACGAAGCTGAGCCGGGTTTGGTTCTGACTCAGGATATTTCGGTGCTGGCCGGGTTGCAGCGCGGTCTGCACCAGCCCGGGCTGACGCACATCACGCTGTCGAACGAGGAGCGGCGCGTGATCAACATGCACCGAAACTTGGAGCACTACCTGGACCTGCCCGGTGCAGACCGCGTTACCGGGGGTGAGCCCGGTGGCGGAGGCCGCTAGCGCGGAGACGATCCTCGATACGGCCGCCGCCATGATCGAACGCGACGGCGTGGCGACATTCACCATGCGCGGGCTCGCAGAGCAACTCGGCGTCGCGGTCACCTCGATCTACTGGCACGTAGGGGGCCGGGACAAACTCTTCGACAGTCTGGTCGATCGGTTGCTCGGCGAGATGGCCCATCTACCGGTCGAAGGCGCGACACCGGTGGAACGCATTGCTTCCCTTGCCCGTTCGCAGCGCAAGGCGTTGATCGATCGACAACACTTGCTGGCCATCGCCCATGAACGCGACCGGACACCGATGCTGTTCTTGCCGATTCAGCAGAGGCTCGCAAGCATGCTGTCCGAGTTGGGCGTCACCGGAACCGATGCGGCGCTGATCCTGCGGGCTGTGCAGGTTCAGGTGATTTCGTCTGCGGTGATGCAATTCTCGGCAGTCCGTGGCGCCAAACACGAGGAGGAAGACCCCTCGCTGTGGGACGACGACTGGCCCGATCAGGCACTCGTGCAGGCGCTGCAGTCCCCCACCGATTACGACGGCGTCTTCGAATACGGGCTCAGCGCGCTGCTGGCGACGCTGCCTGGCTAGATCTCCAGCAGGAAGTCCGTCACGATCCCGGCCATGTCGTCGATGGCAGCACGGGGGATAACTTCGAAACCGTGCGTGCTCAGCGTCGGCAGACACAGCAGGCCTGCGCGTGGAGTCAGCCCGCTGGCCTTGGAGTGCGAAGCGTCGGACATGAACGCGCCCAGTGTCGCCGGTTGGGGCGCCAGTCCGCGCGCGGTCGCGATGCGCATCAATCGATCGGCGACGTCTTTGTCGTACACACACAACGCGTCGCTGTAGCCGATGATCGGACCGCCGGTGACCGTCGTCGCGTACTCCCGCTCGGTGGGTCCCACCTCCAGAGCGATGGTGAGGGTGCCGGGCAGCGTCGCGCTGGCGTAGGAGCCGCCCACCCCGCCGATCTCCTCGTTGGTGGTGAAGACGAGGTAGGTGTCCTGCGCCGGCCGCTGTCCGCGGTCGCGTAACACGTGGGCGGCGCGCAGCAGCGCGGTCACCGCGGCCCGGTCGTCCATGAAGTAGGCGCCGATGTAGTCGCCGAATTCGACGAGGTCTCGCTTGCTGCGGTCCACGCAGACCCGGGTGCCGACGTGCACCCCGGCGGCAGCGAGCTCGTCGGGGGTGCGACCGGTGAAGACGTAGACGTGTTGCCAATCCAGCGCGCGATCGCCCTGGTCGGGTTTCGTCTCCCAGATGCGTGGACTCTCCTGGGTGGTGTGCTCGGAGCCGAGCGTCAGCACCGCGGTCAGTGTCTCGTGGTCGCCGAGCAGCGCGACCGGCCCGAGGCCGAAATTACCGGGATACATCACGCCCAACTGCGTCATGTGCAGCGTGCCGTCCGGTTCCACCCGCTTGACCAGCATGGACAGTTCGTCCATGTGCGCAAGGATCCGGGTCGCGGCGCCGCCGGCGATCGAGCTCGACCGGTGCCGGTGGTCACGCGACTCGGTGTCGTCGGCACCGATGTAGCCGATCAGGTTGCCGGCGTCATCGGTCCACATGTCGTCGACCAACGCCTCGAGCTCGCGGGCGCACACCGTGCGCACCGCATCCTCCTGGCCGCACGGCCCGTATGTCCACAGCAGCTCCTGCAAGAGGCGCTCGGTCGGATCAAGGTCACGCTGCCCCATATGTTCCCCTCCCGTCTGTGGCCACCGTAGCGATCGCCTACCCCGCCTCGGGGCGGGGTGGTTTGCCGGTGTATCAGAAGTGGTAGCCGCAGAGGTCGGAAAAAGCCGGGCGGCACCACGGTACGGCGGAAGGACTGCAGTGAACGACGAGCAACTCAATGACATGGCATCGCGGAGCGGCTTCATCGCCGCACTGGACCAAAGCGGCGGCAGCACGCCCAAAGCGTTGACGCTCTATGGCATTCCCGAGGACAGGTACGGCAACGACAAGCAGATGTTCGACCTCATCCACGAGATGCGCTCGCGATTGATCTTGAGCCCGAGCTTCACCGGTGAGAAGATCCTGGCCACCATCCTTTTCGAGCAGACGATGGACCGCACCATCAACGGCGAGGACACCGCCGAGTTTCTGTGGAAGCAGAAACAGATCGTCCCGTTCGTGAAGGTCGATCAAGGGCTTGCCGAAGCCCAATACGGTGTGCAGCTGATGAAGCCGATGACGCAGCTCGACGACCTGCTGGCGCGCGCAGTCGACAAGGGCATATTCGGTACCAAGATGCGCTCGTTCATCCAGGAACCGAACAAAGGCGGCATCACCGCGATCGTCGAGCAGCAATTCGAATACGCCGACAAAATCGGGCAGCACGGGCTCATGCCGATCATCGAGCCCGAAGTCAGCATCAAAAGCCCCGCCAAGCCTTCCGCTGACGATCTGCTGGTGGCGGCGTTGCAGGAAAAGCTCGACGAGCTTCCCGACGACCGACAGGTCATGCTGAAACTGACATTGCCTAACGAAGACAATCTCTACGCGCCGCTCATCGACCACCCCCGGGTGCTGCGGGTGGTCGCCCTGTCCGGCGGCTACACCCTCGAGCAGAGCGTCGAGTTCCTGGCGCGCAACCATCGGCTGATTGCGAGCTTCTCCCGGGCCCTGACCGAAGGGCTGACCGCCGAGCAGACCGATGCCGACTTCGACAAAAGACTCAAGGCGAACATCGACGAGATCTACGAGGCCTCGCTGACCTGACCGCCCGAACCGGTGTCCGACTTTGAATATACTGACGCTCAATGCCGGAAATCCGCCACCAGGCCGTTGCTCCCACCCGCACCCTGCGACTCGCGTCGGGTGACCGGATCGACGCCCACCGGCACGACGACCATCAGATCGTCTATGCGGGCCGCGGGGTACTGGCCGTCACGACCGACGAAGGATCCTGGGTCGCCCCCGCGACTCGCGCCATCTGGATCCCCGCCGGAACCTTCCACGCGCATCGGGCGTATGGCGAACTCGACCTGCACACCGTCGGCCTGCCCGCCACCGACAATCCGCTCCGGCTCGACGCGCCGACGGTTCTGGCCGTCGGACCGCTGCTGCGTGAGTTGATCGTCGCCTACACCGCCGGCGACACGGACACCCCGGCACGACGTCGACTCCGCGCAGTGCTGCTCGACCAGTTGCGGATCTCGCCGCAGCAGCCGCTGCATGTGCCCGCTGCGACCGCTCCCCTGCTTCGCGCGGTGTGCGACATCCTGCATGCCGATCCCGGCGACACTCGCACGCTTGCCGAACTCGGCCGCGAGGTCGGCGCCAGCGACCGCAGCTTGTCTCGCCTGTTCCATCAGGACCTCGGCATGACATTCCCGCAGTGGCGCACCCAACTACGTCTGCACCGCGCACTCGTTCTGCTCGCGGAGGGGGCACCGGTGACGACGGTGGCACACCAGTGCGGCTGGTCGTCGGCTAGCGCGTTCATCGAGGTGTTCCGCCGCAGCTTCGGCCACACCCCCGGCACATCAGCCCGCGTAGTGAGAGCCGAGTCCGACTGCGCCGCAGGCTAACTGGACTTGGTGGCGCGCCACCGCAGCCGGACACCCGCCACCTCGATCCGGATGTCACTGAACCCCGCCTGACCGAGCCGCGTGCGTAAATCGGCCGGTCGGACCGGGTTGTAGGTATCGCCGAGATGGATGAGCCGGAACGGCAGCGACGGCAGGCGGTCGCTGCCGGCGAACATTCCACCGGGCGTCAGTACCCGAAACGCCTCGGCGAACAGCTGATCTTGCAGCCCGACCGTCGGCACGTGGTGAAGCATCGTGAAGCAGACCACCGAGCTGAAGTGGTTGTCGGGCAGGCCGGTGTTCGCGCCGTCGCCGTGGATGACACGCGCCCGCTCGCCGTAACGCTCCTGCAGCCGTTCGGCCATCGCTTTGTCGACTTCGACGGCGGTGACCGTGCCGGCCCGGTCGAGGAGCGCACGCAGCGTCGCCCCGTAGCCGGGGCCGAGTTCCAGTGTGCCTTCGCCCAATTCGACATCAGTCAACGCCCACGGCAGCAGATCATCGCGGACCATGTCGGCCCATCCCGCCGAGCTACACCGCCGCCGATGCAACAGGTTCATCGCCATGACGTGACGCCTTTCTGGTCGGTCCGTACGTCCTGTCGAACGCTACGAGAGCCGACCCGCTGCCGGCTTTCGAAAATGTGCCGCGCACTATCGAAAAGCAGCCACAATCCGCGGCGATCGCCGCCTTGCAGCGGGATCGACTTCCACCGCAACCGCTGTGACGTCGTCGAAAGCATTGGCGCGCAGGGGATGGCCGAGTTGAAATACTTGCGCGCCCAGGCTGCTGAATGGCGTCAGGACGGCGACCTGCTATCGGTCGCCTAGTCAGCGGTCGATAGCTCGCAGGAATCGTCCCGCGTGCAGCTCGGTGCCGAAGCCCTCAGCGAATTCGCCTGCTTCATAGACAATTTCGCCACCGACGACAGTCGCGGCGACTAGGTGGTCGTTGCGGTTGACCATCCGCTTGACGTCGGGCGCGCCCGGATAGGGCGCTTCGGCGTACGCGGCGCTGGAGCCGTCGAAGCCGGCGGGATCGATCACCGCGACGTCGGCGCGTTTACCCTCTGACAGGTAGCCGGCGTCGAGGCCGTACCAGTCGGCGAGCTCACCGCTCAGCCGGCGCACCGCGGTCTCGACGGGCAGCGACCGTCGATGGTGAACACGCTCGAGCATGCGAAGTCCCGAGTTGTAGAACGCCATGTTGCGCAGGTGTGCACCGGAATCGGAAAAGCCGATCTGGACGTTGGGCGACCGCTGAATTCGGTCCAGGACGTCCTCGCGGTCGTTGGCGACGACGGTGCGCCAGCGCAGTCGGGCGCCATGCTCGACGGCGAGGTCGAGCAACGCGTCGGCGGGTTCGACACCGCGCGCGGCGGCGACGTCGGCGAAAGATTGTCCGACGACGGAAGAGTCAGGGCAGGAGACGATTTCGGCATCGGAGAGATCGCGACTCCAGACTCGCGGCCCGAGTTGCTTCGTCATGTCCTTGCGGAATTGCCGCCGGTACGATTCGTCGGCGAGCAGTCGGCCGCGGCTCATCTCGTCGCGGAAGTTCAGCGCGGCTGAGCCGGAGCCGAACTCTTCGAACACGACGAGATCGACGCCGTCGGCATACATCTCGAACGGCACCGGCAGATGCTGCCAGCGGAAGTCGCCGCCGGCCCGGTTGGTGAGGTCGGCGGCCACCATGGTCAGCCGGGCCGCCTTCCGGTCGGCCTTCACGTCGGCGGCCGCGATCAACGTGGTCTTCAGCGGTCGGCGGAATCCGCGGCCGATGCTCTGCGCAAGGTAGCGGCCGACTTCGGCCTGCCGCGCGAGATTCGGCGTGCTCTGGTGCACGCGTCCCCGCTTGCGCAGCACAGCGTTCAGAGCACCGAACTCCGACCACTTGGCATACGTCGACGGCAGTTGCCGTGCCGGATAACGGGTGCCTTCCAGTTTGGAGAAAGAACTGCGCAGCGTCGACAGTCCGAGGAACCCGGCGTCGAGCGCGTCGTTGAGCATCTGGCGCATCTGCCCGATCTGCGCCCGGGTAGGCCGGTAGCCGGCATCGACCGACTCCCCCAGCCCCAGCACCGCGGCGCGGATGTCGGAGTGGCCGATGAACGCGGCAACGTTCACCCCGAGCGGCAACGAGTCCACCGTCTTGACGTATTCGGCTGGGCCACTCCAGGTTTTGGCTTCCTTGATCGCGTCGTGAACGATCTGCCACGGCAGCGCCTCCACGCGGGCGAACATGTCGGCACAGTCGTCGGCGTCGCTGTACACCGTCGACAGTGAACAGTTGCCCAGGACGATCGAGGTGGTCCCGTGTCGGGCGGACTCGCCAAGCCCCGGGCTGAGCAGGACTTCGGCGTCGTAGTGGGTGTGCACGTCGATCAGGCCGGGCATCACCCAGCGACCGCGGGCGTCGATGGTGCGTGCGCCGTCGGGCAGCCCCGGCGCGATCGCGGCGACCTTGCGGTCCAAAATCCCGACATCAGCGGTCCGCGGTGCCGCACCGGTTCCGTCGAACACTGTGCCGCCGCGGATGACCAGCTCGAAGTCCGCCATCTCCACCACCTATTCGATACCTGCCGGTATCCAGTCGATACCGGATAGTATGCTTTTGCCCATGTCGCCTGTCAAGCCGCCACGGACTCGCCCCACTCGCGTCGAAGTCCGCGACCGAATTCTCGATGCAGCCTCGAAAGTGTTCGCCGCCGAAGGGTTCGCCGGCGCCACCATCGATGCCATCGGCCAGGCCGCCGGATTCACCAAGGGCGCGGTCTACTCGAACTTCGATTCCAAGGACGAACTGTTCCTGGCCCTGCTCGACCGGGAGTTCGAGCTTCGTGGTGCGCAGATCGCCACGGCACTGGAAAGCGGCGGCGACACGGCCGTCGCCGCACGCGACTTGAGCAGGTCGGTCCTCGACTCTGTGCACGGCCACGCCGACTATTACGTATTGTTCGTTGAGTACTGGCTGCGTGCCGTCCGTGACCCGCAGATTCGCGAGCGCCTGATCGCTCGGCGTCGTGCGGCGGCCACCGACCAGGCATCCCAGATTTTCGGATCCGGCGCCACAATTGCATCCGGTCGGCAGTTGGCGGACCTGGCTCAGCTCGTCGTCACCGTCAACTTGGGGATCGCCATGGAAGAAGTCCTGCGACCGGGAGTCATCGACGCTGACCTGCTCGCCCAACTGATCACCACACTGCTGGGATCGGTTGCAGCTGAAGGTGATCAGGACATGTCGAAATGAGCGACGACGCGCAGACACCAGTGATCACCGCCTCCGGACTCGGGGTGGACGGCGAGCACGGACCGATCTTCTCAGGGATCGATCTGACCCTCGGCCCGGGCTTCCACGCCATCCAGATGCCCGGCGGCCCGGGACAGACGACGCTTCTTCTGACGGTGGCCGGCCGGTTCAAACCGACCCACGGCACCCTGACCGTTCTCGGCGACACCACGCCACGGGCCATTCGACGGCACTGCTCGATCGCGGCCTTCGCCGACATCGACGATCTGGAGGATGCGGTGACGGTGGAGACGGTGCTCGCCGAGCAACGACGATGGCTGGCGCCGTGGTATTCGCCGATACCGCGACAGGGCGGGCGGGCCGAAATGGCGGAGGTGTTCGGCGACACTCCCCCGCCGTCACCTGACACCTACATCGTCGAATTGTCCGACCTGGAACTGTTTCTGCTGCGTATCACCTTGGCGACACTGTCGAAGCGCCCGATCCTGGTGGTCGGCGACCTCGAGCAGGTGCGGGACAACGCCCGGCGTCAGATCGCGGTGGACCGGCTCGGCGCGATCGCCGCGCAGCGCACCGTCGTCGTCGGGGTGACCAACCCGCTCGGCACCGAGGCACCCGACCACGAACTGCACGATCAACGAACCGAAGGAGACTGACGATGCTCGCTGGACTCGCATTCGGCTCGGAGATCAAGCGTTTCGGGCGCAGCCGCATGACACGCACTGCGATCGTCGTGCTGATGCTGCTGCCGCTGGTGTACGGCGCGCTCTACCTGTGGGCGTACTGGGACCCGTTCGGCCACACCAACAAAATGCCGGTGGCCCTGGTCAACTCCGATCGCGGCGCTGAGGTGTCCGGGCAGCAGTTCAACGCCGGTGCCGAGATAGTCAAAAGCCTGACCGCCGACGGCAGCCTGGACTGGCATGTCGTCAGCCTTCAGGACGCCCGTGCCGGGGTCGACCACGGCAAGTACTACTTCATGGTCGAGCTGCCACCGGATTTCAGCGCGGCGATCGCGTCGCCGGTGACCGGGAAACCGAAGAAGGCCAATCTGATCGCGGTGTACAACGACGCCAACAACTACATCTCGACGAGCATCGGCCGCACCGCGATCAGCCAGGTGCTCAACGCCGTGTCTTCCCGAATCTCCGGGCAGGCGGTCAATCAGATGCTGTCCGTGGTGGTTTCGTCGGGCTCCGGAGTCAAACAGGCCGCCGACGGGGCCGCCCGACTCGACGACGGCGCCGGCCAACTGCTGACCGGCCTGGACTCCGCGCGGTCGGGGTCGGAGACGCTGGCCACCGGCGCCAAACAGCTTTCCGACGGAATCAACCAGGCCACTGACCCACTGCTCGCCGTCAGCAAAGCCGTGTCGCAGATCGCCGGCAACACCGAACAACTCCAGCAGGGCGCGACCGCGCTGCAGCAGGCCAACGATCAGATCGGCGCCATCGCCACAGCGCAGGATGACGCCGCCAACTCGCTGTCGTCGGTGATCGATCAACTCTCCGCGAGACAGGATCCATTGGCCAACAACCTGCGCGGCATCCAGGATCAGCTACGGGGACACCAATTCACACCCCAGATCCGCCAGCACCTCACCGATGCGCAGAACGCGGCAATCGCCATGACATCGGGACTGCGCAACCCCGGCAGCCCGCTGGGGTCGGCGCTCGACCAAGTCGGCAGCACAGGCCATGATCTGACCAACAAGCTGACGCAGCTACGCGACGGGGCCCAGCAGGTGGCCTCCGGCAACGCTCAGTTGGCAAGCGGCATAGCCAAACTCGACGACGGTGCTCGACAACTCAAGGCAGGGTCGGCCGAGCTCGCGACCAAGCTCGCCGAGGGAGCCAAGCAGGTTCCCAACTGGAGCGATCAGCAGAAGGATGCCGTCGCCGACACCATCGGCGGTCCCGTCCAACTCGAAGCCTCGCACGAAAACGCCGCACCCAACTTCGGCACCGGCATGGCCCCGTTCTTCATCACGCTGGCCCTGTTCTTCGGCGCACTGGTCCTCTGGATGGTGTTGCGCCCCTTGCAGACCCGCCCGATCGCCGCGGAGGTGTTGGCGATCCGCGTCGTACTTGCCAGCTACCTGCCTGCGGCGGCGATCGCAGTATTCCAGGCGACGATCCTGTACTGCGTGGTGCGGTTCGCACTCGGCATGCACGCGGTGCACCCAGCCTCGATGCTGGCGTTCATGATCCTCGTCTCCTGTTCATTCGTGGCCGCGACGCAGGCGATCAACGCCGTTGTCGGTCCGGCGGTGGGACGGGTGCTGCTCATGGCGCTGCTCATGCTGCAGCTCGTGAGCGCGGGCGGCATGTATCCCGTCGAGACGACGTCGAAGCCGTTCCAGGTCTTACACGGTTTCGACCCGATGACCTACGGCGTCAACGGGCTTCGGCAGCTCATCCTCGGCGGCATCGATCACCGCCTGTGGCAGGCGATCATCGTGCTGCTCGGCATATGGGCCGTCGCGCTGGCGATCTCGTGCCTGTCCGCGCGACGACACCAGCTCTGGAACCTCGAACGGCTGATACCCGCAATCAAGATGTAGGGAGCCGGCCGCCGCGGCAGCCGTCATGAATCTGCTTGTCGGGTATGCGGAATCGGGAGTCTTGCGGATTCGTCCAGGTCGACGTCGAGCGCGTTGAGCATCAGCGCCAAACCGGAGTATCGGCCGATCACCATCAGCACCTCGACGGTGACCTGCGGACCGAGCGCGTGGTGGACCTGGTCGAAGACCGCGTCCGAGACGGCGCGGGTGGTCAGCAGCTCGGTCGTCAACGTCAGCACCGCTAGTTCTGCGCCCTCGAAATGACCCGCCTGCCAATCAGAGTCGCTGAGGATGGCGTCGATGTCGTCACCGCTGACACCAGCCGTCCGCGCCACGTCCCGATGCTGGCCGAGTTCGTAGGGACTGTCCATCAGGTACGCGGTGCGCAGGACGACGAGTTCGCGCAGCCGCAGCGGCAACGTCTTACTGGTCAGGGCGGCATCGCCGGCCACCATCCAGCCGGTGAACACGTTGCCGGCGTTGGCAAGTGCGCGGTAGACATTGAGATTGCCACGCGCGCGGGTCAACTCGCGGGCCCGGTCGGCCATGTCCTCGGGTTCGCGGTAGGCGATTCGAGTCATCTGACTGCGGTGTCGGCATCGACGTCGACGGCATTGAGCACCAAAGCCAGCCCGTAGTAACAGCTGACGAGCATCAGTAATTCGGTGAGGGCCTCGTTCCCCAGCGCCGCGTGACCCGCGGCGAACGAGTCGTCGGTCAGTCGATGGGTGGTGCACAGTTCGGTGACGAGGTCGAGCACGACGCGTTCGGTGCGGCTGAAGTCGGCCGCGTCGAGATCGTCGGCGCCGAGGATCGCGTTGACCTGCCGCTCGGTGAGCCCGGCGGCGCGGGCGATCCCGGTGTGCTGGCTGAGCTCGTAGCGTGAGCCCTGCAGATGGGCCACCCGCAGGATGACCACTTCACGCGTCCGCAGACTGAAGGTGGGGCTGTCGAACAGTTCGTCGACCTGCTGCGCCCAGCCGGCGAAGACATCGGGAGCATTGGCCAAAACTCGAAACGCGTTGAGGTTTCCTCGCCGCGCCGCGAAATCGCGGATCGGTTCCGGTTGCGACTCGAGGTCGGTCAGCGGTATCCGTGACATGGGTTTCCTCCCTTGACTATTCAGCGTTGGCGGAAAGGACGAAGGTCCAGTCCAGGGTTACGAACGGTTCATCGACGATTGTTCCGTCGGGGGCGGCCCCGGGCTCGTGGCGGACGAAATCGGCCTGCAGCGACTCCACGTCCGCGAAGACCGCGTCGCGGTTGATGTACGGGTCGTCGCGGTAGAACAGTTGCGTGATCAGCGACTGGTAGCCGTCAGCATGGAACCAGAAGTGCACATGCTGGGGGCGCATGACGGACCGGTTGGCGGCGCGCATGATTTCCCCGCACGGGCCGTCGGTGGGCACCGGGTAGTAGCGGGGCGTGATGGACCGATACCAGAACCGACCGTCGCCATCGGTGGTCAACAACGCCCGCATGGCGAATTCGTCGTGCAGTTTCTCGGTCTGCTGGACGTCGTAGAACCCCTCGCCGTCGCTGTGCCAGGTGTCGACATGCGCGCCGGCAATCGGCTCGCCGTGATCGCCGACCACTCGGCCGGTGACGAACATCGGTGTGCCCGACAACGCCGTCGGAGATGTCGTCCCCGTTGTCGGCTGTCGGCCGGCCCGCCACGTAGAACGGGCCGAGTAGAGCCGACGAGGTGACCGACGACCCGGCGTGCTGGTTGATCCTGTCCAGCAGCATGCTGAACCCCAAAATGTCGGACAGCAACATCACCTCCTGACGGGTCGGGCTGGAGACCTTGCCCACCCGCTCGAGGAAATCCATTGCGGTGAACCATTCCTCGCCGGTCAGGCGCACGTCGCGGGCGAAGTCGTGCAGGTGCTGCACCAGACTCACGAACACCTCCCGGAAGCGCTCGTCAGTGGAGTCGTCGAAGGTCCGCTGGACGGCTTCGGTGATGGTTTCTTCGGTCAGGTCGGATGACATGATCTGCCTCTCTGCGCAATCGGGACGTCAGGGCCGGATCACCACACGGCCGGCGATGTGGTCGGCGACGGCCCGGTAGGCCGCGGCGGCGTCGTCGAGGGAGAACGTAGCGGCGACGGGAAGCGGCCGGAACTCGCCCGACTCGAAGTACGGCGCCATCGCCGCAAGGCGTCGGGCCGAATCGACCACACTCAGCTTGCCGCTGTCGGTGCCCAGGATGCGGGTTTCGTTGTGGTACAGGTCGAGTAGATTGACTGCGACACTGGGAGAGCCGACAGCGCTGATCACCACAAGCCGGCCGCGGTGCGCGAGTGCGGCCAGCGCCGACGGCGTGGTCACCCCGCCGACGGCGTCGTACACCACCTCGGCTCCCCGCCCGCCGGTCCGCTGCTTGATCGCTCCGCCCACATCGTCGGCCGGATCGAAGACGATGAAGTCGTCGATCACCGCCGCAGCGGGCGTCTGCGGTGCGGGCGGGCGACGGTCCACCCCAATCACGTTGGCGCCGAACGCACGAGCGATTTGCGCCACGGCTCCCCCGACGCCGCCGGAAACTCCGAACACCGCGATGGTCTCACCCCCCGCCAGTTCCGCGGTTTCCACCGCCCCATACCAGGCGACGACGAAGTTGACGCCGACGGTCGAGGCTTCGTCGAAGCTGAGCCGTTCGGGCTTGCGCACCAAGGCGTCCACCGGCACCACGATCAACTCCGCGTGTGACCCGTCGCGGGTGAACCCGATGTCTCCGCCGGTGCCCCAGACCTCGGCTCCTGACCAGTTTGGCGGACCGCTGACGACCACCCCGGCGAAATCGCGTCCGGGTGTGCGCGGAAGCACCGTCCAATCCATGGCGCCGGCAACATTTTTGACATCCGAGGGGTTGACCGATGCGGCGTCCACCCGGACCACTGCTTCCTGCGCTGTTCCCGCCGGATCTGGCAGGTCCGTGATGCGCAGGACCCCCGGATCGCCGAATTCGGTAAACCGCAAAGCTCGCATGACCTCTAGCCAACACCCACACCAACAATCGCGTCCAACGCACCGTCGACACGTTGGTCCGTCACGTCGACTGACGCCACAAAGCTTTACGTCAGTTGCGCGAACTCCTTCTGGAGTCCATCCAGATATGTGAACGTCTGGTCGCGCGGTTCGGTCGGCAACTCCACAACCACATGATCGACACCGACGTCGCGGTAGCGTTCGATCTCAGACGCCGTGGATTCACCGACATGCATGGCAATCACCGGCACGTCGGCGCCGGCGACAGCGCGAAGTTGCTCGAGCGGCCCAGACAGTGCGTCCGCCGACGGGCCCAACGACAGCCAGCCTGCGCCGAACCTGGCAATACGCTCGAAATTCGCCGGTCCCCCACCGAAATACAGTGGTGCATAGGGCTGGCTCTGCGGCTTGGGCCAACTGTAGATGGGGTCGAAGTCGACGAACTTTCCGTGGAATTCTGCCTTCTCGTTGGTCCAGATCTCGACCATCGCCTGAAGTCGTTCGTCCACGACGCGGCCACGCACCTTGGGATCGACTCCGTGGTTGGCGATCTCCTCACGAAGCCAGCCGACACCCACCCCGAACCGAAATCGTCCGTTGGAAATCAGATCCAGCGACGTGACCTCCTTGGCGGTATGGATCGGATCGCGCTGCGCGACCAGTGCGATGCCGGTACCCAAGACGAGCCTCTCGGTCGCGACGGCAGCCGCCGTCAACGCCACGAATGGATCCAGGGTGCGGTAGTACTTTCGCGGTATCGGGCCGCCCATCGGGTAGGGCGTCTTCGCGTCCACGGGGATGTGCGAGTGCTCGGCCAGAAACAGTGAGGCAAAGCCGCGTTCTTCCAGTCCGACGGCCAGCTCTGTCGGCCCGATTCCCTCGTCGGTCAAAAATGTCAGCACACCGATCTGCATGCTCGCTCCCATCGAAAGCCGGCTTACTCCGTCGGCACGGGCGCCTCGCCCGCCCCGGTGTTGCGGCGCACGGCGCCCCACAGTCCGGTAGCAACGCCGACCACGGCACCGCCTATTCCGATCAGCTGCTGCGACCGTGCCATCTCGCGGTGGACACTGATTCCACCGAGCAGGTCAGCCGCGTCCGCGCCCGCCGAAGCCAGTAACCAGCCTCGGGTATTGCGTCCGCGCAACGCCGACACCGCCAGGAGACCGCCGATCAATGCGTCCCGGTATCCCATCGATCGCAGCAGTAGCTGCGCGGTCGGCGTGGGTTTGTCCGGATCGCCCCAGAACCGGTTGGCGCGCAGGGGGTCGACGAGGAACGAGATGCCCGAGGCAACTCGGATGCCGCCGACAGCAAGAGCGAAACGATCGATAGCCATGATCGGCAGCATAGGAGTCGACGGCCCTCGGCTGCGCTGAAGCCGCGGATGTCACCAATGTCGATGCCGGGAAAGTCAGCCATCGTTACTCTCGACCGCGGCGCCATCAGGCGTCATCGCCGTGGGTAGAAGGGTTGGCCGGAGATGCCGGATTCAACAGCCGAGGTGTCTCCGGCCGCCTCAGCGCCGAGGTTCGAACCTGACGAACGATGGGTGCCCGCCGACGAGCGACGGTTCGGTCTGGATCGGCGCACGCTTCGTCCGACGCTGGCGGTGTTCGGGCTCGTGATCGTGATGGCGGTGGTGTTGCCTGTCATCAACGCGTCGGTGCCCTATCACGACATCGTCAGGGCCGGCGATGTTCTGGAACTCGACGGCAGTGTGACATTCGTGCCGGCCGCGGGTTGGGGAATCACGTCTGGTCTGCGCGCGGGCCATGCCCCGCTGTCCGGCCAGTATCCCGCGACCGCTGTCGTGGAGGACGGGGCCTTGAAGTTCACCGTCCGCACCGGGCCGTTCCATGGCGACTCCGACCAACTTCTCGAGCAGATCGAGACAACCTCGGAGGCGCTGAATCGCGGTCGAGGCGTGCGCATCACCGGGACGCCCACCACGTTGATCACCACGCAGGGCAAAGAGGGCGCGTCGGTTCACGTCACCGGACCCCATACCTCCGGTGTGATCGCCGCCTTCGTGTTCGGCAGCCGCGGAGTCGAAGCAGTGGCGACGGGGCCGTCCGACGCGAACTCAGAACCCAGCGTCGCGGTGTTGCGGATGATCGGCAGCATCAACCAAACCGAGAAGGGCAAGCAATGACCGCCCCGCCGCTTGCCGAACTCGATCACGCACGTGACGTGGCGCTCGACCTCTGCGGCTGGGGCCGGCGGTTCCTCTTCTACCAACCACGCAATTTCGCCTTCTGGGGATATCTGTGGCTGGTAGGCATCGGAATCCTGAATTTCATATCCACGCTCGCCCGCGAATACAACGCCTACGGCGAAGCGATCGGGCTGGCGGTGACGTCATTCGCCATCTACGCCGGATTGTTCTGGTGGTTCACCGACCGCGTCGACCACTACGCCAAACTGCCGCACAAGCTCATGGTCATCGCCTTCTTGTGGGGAGGCTTCGCAGCCACCGCAACGATGGCCGCGAACGCCAACGACGCGATCCTCGCTTTGTACGGCAAGACATTCGGCCAGGTGTGGGCCCTGAACTGGGGTCCGGGGCTGGCGGCCCCGTTCACCGAGGAGCTGGCGAAAGGTTCCGGCCTGCTGCTCCTCATCGCGTTGGCGCAGCGGCAGATCCGGACGGCATTCGACGGGTTCATCCTGGGCGCGTTCATCGGTCTGGGATTCCAGATCGTCGAGGACATCAGCTATGCGATGACGTCCGCGGGTACTCAGTTCGGCGCCAACCAGATTGGCGCATCCGCGGGAACCATCATTCTCCGCATGGTCAGCGGGGTGGCCGCGCATATCCTCTACAGCGCCATCTTCTGCGCCGGCGTCGTCTATCTTCTCGGTCGGCCCGCCGAACCACGCAAGATCGGGCGGGGTCTGCTGCTGATCGTGATTCCGATGCTGCTGCACGGGACGTGGGACTCGGTGGCCGCCTTGGCCGGGACCAACACGCTGACGCTCATCGGACTGCTGCTCGGCACGGTCGCGGTCGCGCTGATCATCGTTGCGCAGGTGTACAAATTGACCGTCACCCGAGAACGGGACTTCGTCCGCGCCGTGATGGCCCCCGAGCAGGCCCGCAATGTCATCACGCCGGTCGAACTCGATGCGATGGCCGGTAAACGCAAGGTGCGCAAGGCTTACCGCAAGGCCCCTCACAATCGCGGCGAACGCAGGCGCGCCCGCTACATCCTCGACGCCGCCTACGCCCTCGCCGACGAGTTGGCTACGGCGCGCGGTGCCGACACCGAGCGGGTGCGCTTCGCGCGTTCCGAGGTGGCCAGAATTCGAGCGGGCCTACCGTCGCCGTGGTGACTTGGCCCGTGGCTCGTTGTCCTTCGTGCGCCCAGCGTGCACTGGCGGCGAAAACCTCACCGCCAAAGGGTCGCCGTGGGTGCACGCTCGGCGACGAGTATTGACAACCTCACCTGCCGGCTGTGATAGTGATCGAGCATTAAATGAAAACATCGTTCTCACTTAACGGAGTCGCCGACCGGCGAAGCCGGAGGTAATGTGACCCAGGCTGCAACGCGGCGACGTGACAAGCTCGCCCCAGATCCTGACGTGCGGCGCGCTATTGTGGCCGCCGCATCGAAATCTGTTCGCGAGCACGGTGTTCGGGGGCTCAGCATTGCCGCAGTACTTGATCGCGCGCAGTTGAGCACCAGGGCGTTCTATCGGCATTTCGACTCCAAAGACGAGCTGGTCGCCACGGTATTTCTCGACATGGCGCGCGTCGAAATGCGACGGCTGAGAAGAAAGATGGCGAAAGCAGGCACACCGGTTGAGGCCGTGGCGGCCTGGATCGACGGCCGGCTCGACCTGGCCTTCGACGACGACATCAAATCCGACCTGCGTCAGCTGTCGATGGAAGCCCAGTCGCAGATGTTCGCCTCCCCGGAGCTGATCCAGCCGGCGTATGCGCAGATGCTCGAGCCACTCATCGAACAGCTCCAACGCGGCCTCGACGACGGCACATTCCAGGGCATCGATCCGGCAAGCGACGCTCAGTCAATCCAGGGCGTGGTGTGGGCATGCACCGAACGACACTGGGCAACAGGGGGTTGCGAGCGCAACGACGTTCGCCGCACCGCATTCCAGTTCTGCCTGCGCGGTCTCGGCGTCGCGCCGGACACGATCGCACGACTCACTCGACACGCCTGACCGGAGGAAGACTGTGGACCTGGGTTTCACTGGATCGAATGCCGTCGTCACCGGCGGAAGCAAGGGCATGGGGTTGGCCATCGCGGAATCCCTTGCCGCCGAAGGCGCTAACGTTGCCGTGATGGCCCGCGGCAGGGGCGCGCTCGATGCCGCGGTGGACGCCCTTCGAGCTGCCGGAGCTCCGGACGCGCTGGGAGTCAGCGTCGACATGACCGACGCGGCGTCGATCGCCGACGGCTTCGCCGCCGTGTCCGAACGCTGGGGATCGCTGAACAGCCTGGTGCACACCATCGGTCCCGGCGACGGCTACTTCGAGCAGATGGATGACAGCGACTGGGACGCCGCGTTCGAACTGGGCACCATGTCCGGCGTCCGCTCTATTCGCGCCGCGCTGCCCATGCTGCGCGCCGCCGACTGGGCCCGCATCGTCACCCTGTCCGCGCATTCCATCCAGCGGCAGAACCCCCGCATCGTCGCCTATACGGCAGCGAAGGCGGCACTGGCCAGCGTCACCAAGAACTTATCGAAAAGCCTTGCCAAAGAGGGCATTCTGGTGAACTGTGTCTGTCCGGGCACCATCGTCACGGCCAGCTTCACCGAAAACCTCAAAGACATCCTCGCTGCCGACGGCCTCGACGCCACCGACCCGCATGACGTGATGACGTGGATCGACAACAACTTCCATCAGCCATGCGATCTCGGACGCGCCGGCTTACCCGAGGAGGTGGCCTCGATCACGACGTATCTGGTGTCGCGGCGGAACGGCTACGTGACCGGCGCGACGGTGAACGTCGACGGCGGTTCGGACTTCATCTGACCACGGAATCGTCGGGGTTGCGCGGCGATTCTTCGGGCGTCCACGCAAACGGCTGCCCGGGCTGACCGGGAAACAGGTAATCGATGAAAGCCGCAGCGGTGGGCTGTGGTTCGTGATTGGCCAGGCCCGGTCGCTCGTTGGCCTCGATGAAGGCGTATTCCTCACCGGTGACATCGGGCACGAGCAAGTCGATGCCGGTCACCGGGATGCCGATCGCCTCGGCCGCGGTCACCGCGACGCGGCACAGCTCGGGATTCACATCAAGGGTGACATCGTGGATCGTGCCGCCCTGATGCAGGTTGGCGGTGTGGCGGACGCGCAGCCGGTCCCCTTGCGGCAACACATCGTCGAATCGCCAACCGTTTTCGGCGACTGTTGCCTCGGTGACCTCGTCGAGCGGGATGCGCGACTCACCGCCGGTGGCCGCCGAACGACGTCGGCTCTGCGCCACGATCAAGTCCCGCACGGTGTGCTCGCCGGTACCGATGATCTCGGGCGGCAGCCGCAGCGCGGCGGCGACGACCCGGCCGTCGATCACCACAAGTCGAAGGTCGTCGCCCTTGATGCGCTGCTCGATCAGCACCTCCGGGAATTGCTCCCGCGCCCGTGCCACTGCGGCGGACAACTCGCCGGGCCCATGGTCGACGTTGACGCCGACGGTGATGCCTTTGCCCTGCTCGCCGCGGGTCGGTTTGACGACGACTTCCCCAACCTCTTTCAAGAACTCGTAGTCGCCGTCATCGAAGGTCGCCAAACGTGCACGCGGGACGGTGATCCCGGCGTCCGAGACAAGTCGGCGGGTCAATCTTTTGTCGTCGCAACGACACATGGCGATTGCGGAAGTGAACTCCGAGAGCGATTCTCGGGTGATCACGCTGCGACCACCGTGGTTGAGGCGGATCTCGCCGGTTTCGGCGTCGAGGACTTCGACCCAGATGCCCCGGCGTAATGCTTCGTCGGCAATGATCCGCGCATAGGGGTTGAGGTCGTCGACGGTTTCCGGCGGCGGACTGTACAACTGCGTGTTGATGGCGTTCTTCCGCTTGATCGCCAGCACCGGGACGCGCCGGAAACCCAGCTTCTCGTACAGCCCGATCGCGGCCGAGTTGTCGTGGGTGACCGACAAGTCCATGTAGGCACGGCCCGCACGACGGAAGTGCGCGGCCAACTTTCGGGTCAGGGCGATGCCGATTCCGGGCACCCCGGCGACGGGATCGACCGCCAACGTCCACAAACTCGAGCCGCGCTCGGGATCGGAGAACAGCAGCTCGTGATCGACGCCGGTAACAGTGCCCACCACGGCACCGTCGTCGTCGCGTACCGCGAGCAGGTAGGTGACGGCGGGCTCGTGCAGGTGGTTTTCCCAAATCACGTCGACGGGCGCAGGAACCATCCCGCAACGGACGAATACGCGATTCATGGCGTCGGCGTCGGACGGGTCGTTCAGCGTGCGCACCGTGACACCAACCGGGGACGGCGCCGACTCGTCATCTTCCGAAGTGTCGGCGAATCGCAACCGATACGTGTGACTGGGATCGATGAAAAGCTCGGCCGGCGCCCCGGCCACCACGACGTGGGATTCGCGCGCATAGATACAGATGTCGCGGCGTCCGGGCGCTTCCCGTCGCAGCGACTCCGCCAGCGTGGCCGGATCGGCGAAAGTCTGACCGAAAATAAGCCGACCCCAACCTAATTCAAGCTCGACATCCTTCTCCATCGCGTCGACAAGATGTGGCGGCGACGCGTCGTGCAGGCCGAGCGTGATCGCCTCAGGATGGTCCTCGGAAGAACCGGTGGAGGTCATGCTGCCGGCCCGGTCACACCATGGCGTTGCAACCAGAGCTCGAGCAGCGCGATCTGCCAGAGTTCGTTTCCACGAAGCGGTGTCAGCCGACCGTTCGGGTCGGCCAACAACGCGTCGACCGCGCCGGTGTCGAACAGCCCACGCTCCTTTGCGACCGGTGCGTAGAGCGCGTCGCGCACCATATCCAGGTACGGCCCTTCGAGATGGGTCAATGCCGGAACCGGGAAGTAGCCTTTCGGGCGATCGATGACCGCTGCCGGAATGACCCGTCGCGCAGCTTCTTTCAGCACGCCCTTACCGCCGTGAGCCACCTTGAGTTCCGGCGGACAGGTGGCGGCCAGCTCAACGAGGTCATGATCGAGGAACGGAACCCGGCCCTCCAGACCCCAAGCCATGGTCATGTTGTCCACCCGCTTGACCGGGTCGTCGACCAGCATCACCATCGTGTCGAGCCGAAGCGCGCGGTCGATGCCGGTTTCGGCGCCCGCCTGCGCGAAGTGCTCACTGACAAAACGCTCGCTGGGGTCGTTCGGGGCGGCAATGCCGGCCGCGAGAAGTGCTGCGACGCCGTCGGTATCGCGGTCGAAGAACGCGGCACGATATTCGGCCACCGAACCCTCGAGGCTGGCAGCGGCCGGCGCGCCCATCGGCGGGTACCAGTGGTAGCCGGCGAACACCTCGTCGGCGCCCTGCCCCGATTGCACAACCTTCACGTGCTTGGCGACCTCTTGGCTGAGCAGGTAGAAGGCGACGCAGTCGTGGCTGACCATCGGTTCGCTCATCGCGCCGATGGCTCCATCGAGGGCCGGCAGCATCCGCTCGGTTCCGATTCGGATCTGGTGATGATCGGTGTCGAAGCGCTTGGCCACGATGTCGGAGTACTGGAATTCGTCGCCCTTGACGCCACCGGCTGACTCGAATCCGATGGAGAACGTCGCCAGCCCGTGTTGGCCGGCCTCGGCAAGCAGGCCGACGATCAGGCTGGAATCCACTCCGCCGGACAGCAGGCATCCGACCGGCACGTCGGCGACGAGTCGACGCTCGACCGCGGTCCGCAGCGACGACAGCACGGCGTCTTCCCAGTCACGCTCGGACCAGTTGGAGCGGTCTTCGTGCCTGCTGAAGTCCGGCGACCAGTAGGTCGTGGTGACACGCCGACCATCGGGCTCGATCGCAAGCAGCGACGCCGGCGGAATCTTCCGCACGCCGCGCAGGATCGTCAGCGGCGCAGGGACGACGGAGTGGAACGTCATGTAGTGGTGCAGCGCGACGTGGTCGATCCGGGTGTCCACGCCGCCGCCGGCCAGCAGCGCCGGCAACGACGAGGCGAACCGGATCCGGTGGGCGTCCTCGGTCAC
This sequence comes from uncultured Actinomycetota bacterium, assembly GCA_963741555.1. GTDB lineage: Bacteria > Actinomycetota > Actinomycetes > Mycobacteriales > Mycobacteriaceae > Mycobacterium. Next base: position 76,351 of record CAVUIH010000006.1, read on the forward strand.
ATAGAGCGGCTTGATTCCGAGCCGGTCCCGACCGAGCAGCACCCGGCCGCTGTCGCGCTCGACGATCGCGAACGCGAACATGCCTTTGAAATGGCTGACGAAGTCGTCGCCCCAGCGGTGGTAGGCCTTGAGCAGTACCTCGCTGTCGCTGTGGGAAAAGAATCGATAGCCGTAGCCCTCGAGCTCGCGGCGCAACTCCTTGTAGTTGTAAATGCAGCCGTTCCACGCGATGGACAACCCGAGATCGGAGTCGACCATCGGCTGCGCGCCTGCTTCAGTCAGGTCGATGATTTTGAGGCGACGATGACCGAGGGCTACCCGTCCTTGTGACCAGACGCCTGCGCCGTCCGGACCTCTCGGCGTCATCACATCGGCCATCGCCGACACCGCCGCTACGTCAGGCGGACGACCGTCGAGTCGCACCTCACCGGTGGCTCCACACACCTGAACAACCCTACAGAGGTCGGTTCCGACGTGCGCGCTGCGGCGATTCAGGCACGCTCATGAGCCAGTGCGAACTTCGTCGCCCAGACGGTCAAAACGTGGAAGGCGCTGTAGTTTGTCAGGGTCTTCGTTCTCCACCTGAAGGTAGTGCCCTCCATCGGCGGCGGTTGCAACACTGATCGGTGCGCCGTCGCCGCTGACGCTGTCGGGTTCCATCAGCAACTGCAGTTCGCCGGAGTCGACGTAGAGCATGGCGTCGTCGTTGGAAAGCTTCCAGGGATGACCATCGGTGGGCCAACGGCCCCCGACAAGCCGAATGTCGGTGCGGTCGCCGTCGTCGTCCGCGGTGTCCACACAACCGACCCACAATTTCGCCGGCAGCGGACGGAAGTACACCGCGAGGCGTTGGCGGTTGAAATCCACGTCGACCGGTATGCCGATCGGAGGCAGTGAGGTGCCGTCCGGGCGATCGTTGAGCGAGTGCTTGACCTGGCGTGACCCGATTCCGGTGCCGAACCAGTCGATCGTCAGCACCGTGGTGAAGTACTGAACGATCGCCAAAGCCAGCAGTCCACCCCCACCGGCGGCCCCCACTCCGGCCGCACCGGCCACCCAGGTCACCGGCAGCGCGAGCAGACCGACCACGGCCGCCGCGCCCGCCGCCGCGGCGACCTTGCCCGCGACTGTCAGGTGGAAATCCGGATTGACCTCCGCCTCGGGCGGATTCTGCGTCGGCCGTACACCGACGGTCTTCGGCAGCTCCTCGAACCGATCGTGAACACGCTTCACTTCGGCTTCGTACTCCTGGTCGCTCAGCGCGCCGGCGCGCTTACGGTCGCCGGCGGCGCTCAGCGCCATCTCCAGACTCTCGACGCTTTCCAAGTCGGCCCGTCGCGTTTCATGGCCGCTCGGGTCACGCGGTATGTCGTCGAGGCCCATCTCGTACGTCACCTTGAACGTGGCCTTGAAGTCGTACAGCGTGGTTTCGGCGCTGACGATGCCGTCGACGACCAACCGGCCATCCGCACTCCGGGGCACCACATCGGCGTCGAGCTTTTCTAGGCGCCGCTCCTGCCCGCCGATGTTGATGGTCTTCGGACCCGCCAGCAGGCACGGCACGTCAGCGTCGAAATCACTCGCGTCAAGATCGAAGGTCTTCATCACGGTGTCACGCACCTGCCGCAGAATGCTCCACCCGGTGACGGCCAATCCCGTTTTCTCGTCGGGGTTTTCAGCGAGGATCGATGGCGGTAGCTCCTCGCCGCTCGGCAACTCCCGCAGCGTCTGCAGCTGGATCACCATGGATTCGTGCGTGGTCCCGCCGATATCGAACCGCTGCACGACGGCGTCGAGATCTTTGACCGTCCCGTCGTCTTGCGACTGCGGGTCGACATCCAACGGGGTGGGCATGAGGTCCATGACGCCGTCGTCACCCATCTCGGCGAGCTTCGGGCGGACCGCATCAGAGATCTGAGCGGCCAGCGAGTCGAGCACCCTGACTCTGGCCTCGTCGTCGGACAGGCCGAGGTATTGCAACTTCTCGGCATTGACCAGCAGCTCGCCGGCGATGCTGTGGGTGATCCAGTACGCCTCCGCGTAATCGAGTTCCCAGCTGATCCGCGGGTCTTGCGCGGTGAAGGCGATGCTGCCGTCGGGGCGGCGATCGACGTGCGCGCCGAACAACTGCGGGCTGTACTCGTCGGGCGACGGCGCGGCCAGCAGCATCGGGGCATCCTGCTCGGTGAAGTCCAGGGCGATAGTCTGCTTGCCCCGCTCTATCTCCTTCGGCTCGAGTTGGTCGTGGATCGTCAAGCGGCCGAACAGCGGGATCTCGTTGTACGGGATTTCGCGTGACTCGCCGGCGCGCGGTCCGTCCGGGATGGTGATCGTCGCCGGCGGCAACGACACGAGCGGCACACAGGTCACCGAATCGATGGTGATCTTCGAATCGAAGATCACCAGGTCTATCGCGAAATGCCTTAGCGGGTCGTGGGTTTCACCGCTGTCGGCCATCTCCTGCCATAACCGCTGCTGCGCGTCGAAGATGAACCACACGCGGTCCAGCGTGAGGTCGAGCGTGGCGGTTGCGGAGTAGCCGGTGCCATCGACGGACTCCGTGTACTTGTCGCCACCGAACATCTCGACGGTCTGGTCCTGCACGCGTTCGCGGTGGATCTCGATGATCGTGTCGGGGCGCTGCATGTCGATCCTGTACCCACTATCAGCGGTGTGACAACAGGGCGGTCAGGGGCTGGGGCCGCGATCCGTGAAGGCGGTGCGACCTAGGCGTCATTCACATCGAATGCGTGCGCTGGGGAGCATCACTCCGCGCTATACATTTCAAGAATTCCCGTATGCGCCGCTCCGTAATACTTGACAATACGATCGCGAACCCACTCCAGCGGATTTGCGTAGGACTCGTACTCAGCTCTAGCTTGAGCGGCTAACTCCGCAAGGGGCAGGTCCGGGCGTTTCGAAAAACGCGTAAGGAACTGCCACTTTTTGGTGTCCAAGCCGAAGGCATTTGGCGCGTCTAGTGGCGCGATCATGCAATTGAACTCACCTTCTCGGGATGACTCGTAAACCTGAAGCTTGCAGTCATTCGAACGGTAGTACACGATATGGCGGCGTCTCCCGCCCTTATCGGGACTGTCATCGATCTCATCGAGAACGAAGCCGAGTCCTTCTAGCAGCGGCCCCATGATTTCTTCGACCTGAGCAGAAAATTCGGCACTCAATTCTATGAACCTCTTCCAACGTAAACCCATGAATTGCCGACACGTTCATATCCATAGGCTGCCGCATTGTTGCTCAAGAAATCTACTTCCAGAGCAGAATACGTCCCAGAACGACCCAGCATCATATCTTCGAGCGATGCATACTTTTCAGTATCAAGCATGTAATCGATACGTCCGACATGGTTCTCCATTTGAGTGCGGAGGAATTGTTCGTTCACCGGCCAGACGAGAGCTTGCTCTTGAGGTGTGTCAAGACCCTCAGCAAGTGCTTTCCAGGTCGGGTCGCCGGTGTCGAAGAAGATTCCTCCGTTGCTTCTTGCTTCACCGATGTACCCGCGATCCTGACCATCCCATCGACCGAGCACCACTCTGTCAGGATTGTCACCGAAATAGTGGGTCACCATGTCAGAAAGGTGCTGGTTGAGACTTGTAGTGGGTTCTCCATGCGCGAACGCCGAGTAAAGATCCTGTCCCGCCGACTCCGACCAGGGGTGGTAACTGGTCGGATTATCGAGGCCGACAGGCAGATTCGGCGGATGGGTGATTCCGGCGTAGGGGTCGATCTCCGCGAGTTTGCCTAGACCCGCACCCTCGGGTCCGAAGAGCATCCCCGGCAAGGCGATGGCACCGTCGGCGGTCTTTCCGCCCGCGTAGTAAGCCGGGTTGTCCATAAAGCTTCTGAATTCGTGTGTGAGGTCATTCACCGGAGCGACCGGTCCTTGGAGTAGGTACTCCTCGGCCCTTCCGGCGAGCCCTTTCGCCATCCCGCCCCACTCATCGCCCATTGCCCTGAGGCCCTCTTGCCCGGTGAGCCTGTGGACCGCGTCGTCGAAGCCGAACCAGTGGTCAGCGAATCCATCGCCAAATCCCGGCGGTGGCGGCTTTGGCGGCTCGGGAGGCACGTAATTCGGCATCCCGTTGTTCATCCACTGCTGAGTGCGGCCCACGATGTCGTTGAGCCGCCCCTCGATCTGGTCTGGCGGCACCCCGTCGGCGATCATGCTCTGGCGGGCCATCGCCTTAAAGCTCTCGATGTCTGCGGGGTTCAGCTTCGGCGCCGGCGCGCCACCGGGTGCACCGGGTTTGGGCATCCGACTCAGCAGATCCGGCAAGCTGCCTGGCAGAGGCGGTTCGTGAGCGGGCTGACCGCGCCCAAGCATCATGTCTTCCAGCGACGGCGGCTTGCCGCTCGCGGGCCCGCCCGGTAGCAGCATGTCTTGCAACGACTTCGGCTGGCCGCCGGGCTGCCCTTGCGGTTGTGGACCACCACCTGGCGCGGGCGCACCGGCACCCGTAGGAGACGCGCCGACAGCTGAGCGGACGGCTGTCGCCAGTTCGTGGTCAGTGCTGTGCGCCTTGACCTTCAACGCGTCGAGCGCACTCTGTAGCGTTTGCTGCTCAACGGCCAGCAAACCGCTGTTGGGCCCACTCAAGGTGTTACCGACATCAACTCGCCAGTCCGGCGTGATCGCCCAATGATTGGCGTCGACCGCGTTCTGGATGTTGGCGAGTTCGGTACGGCAAGCGCGCACGTCCGCCTCGGCGGCCGAGACCGCTGCCGCGACCTGTCTGGACTCCTGACCGTCTGCCTCGATATCGCGGCGGGTATGACCCAGATCGGCGCGGAAGGCGTCACCGGCTTCGCCTTGCCAGTCGCTCAGGCCGTCATGAACCTGCTGAAGGTTGTCCCCCAACTTTTGCAAGGTCTGTGCCCGGTTGCTGGCCGTTTGAAAGACCTGATGGATCGCATCGGGATCCCAGCGCTTGACGTCAGACGGGGTCAGCGACGCCACATGACACCACCTACCCCGGCAGGGACCAGAGAGCCTGGGCCGAGCCGTCCTCGTGCGCGGTGTAGCTGGTCATCGCGTCAGCCACGTGCGACCCCAGTCCGCCGACCTGCAACTTGTGATGGGTGTGCCGCGCTTCCCAATGCGCCGCGAGTTCAGCTAGCGCCGCCTGCGACGAGCCGACCCAGCCCGGCGCCGCTTCCGCGATTCCGTCTTCGTGGTTCACGAACTCCAAGGCGGCGTCGCCGACCGCGTTGAGCATGTCGTTGCTGCCGTGGTGAAGCGCAACGAGATCGGCTCTCAACTGATCAGCCACGGCACCCCCCTCCTGCTCTGCGGCACTGCGGGCAGAATCATAGCCCGCAACAAGGGGATGCGCCCTTCACCTTTGGCCCGGGCCGGATCACTTCAGCAGCGCACGCACCAGGGGCCGCGGACCAACCGAGTCCAGCATCGGACTGGCCGGACGCGGTCAAACGATCTTCGGCCACCAGAACCACCGTCCGAGCATCGTGGCGATGGACGGCGTGATCAGTGACCGCACCGCGGATGATGCCGGTTCTTGAGGCCGGCGCCGATTTCCTCTTCGAATCGCGAGACCGGCATCTTGTTGTAGTCCGAACCGACCGCCAAAAGCACGATCAGCGCGAAAACGAGCGCGACACCATCCGCAATCGGCGGGCGCGTGGTGTGCCGGATGCTACGTCTGCGGATCCGGCGGGCAGGATTGCCGCGGCTGGTACAGCAGTGCACGAACCAGCAGGCGCGGCCCGACGGACCGAAGCATCTGGCTGGCCGGGCGGACCCGTACCCGCTTCGGCCACCAGAACCAGCGTCCCATCACCGTCATGATCGACGGTGTGATCAGCGATCGGACGACGAAGCTGTCGAACAACAGGCCGATGCCGATCGTCGTGCCGAATTGGCCGATCGCCCGGAGCTCACCGCCGGCATGCGACGTGGCCGAGTTTTCGGTCTGAAATGGGATGCCGAAGATCTCGGCACGCGCCGAATAGCCGCGCATATTCCCAAAAGTGTTCCCACTGAGCATGAAAACGGCCGAATCGACAACTTCGATCGCGGTCAGAATATTTCCCTCCCGGCGAAGTCGAGCGGGTGCCGGGCGCGACGGGCCGCTCACCGTCGAGCAAAGCCTGGTGAGCGGGCATCTGCCGGCGACGATCACGGTCAACCGATCGATACGTCGCGAAATCACATTATTTGCGGTCGGTTGCCCGATAATTCGCCTAACTGCGTCCCTTGGAAGGGAGCGTCGTGGTGGCAACGAGGCCTCAGCGCGCCGGCCTGACAACGATCGCGCTCGCCGGCGCGCTGTCGGTGCTCATCACCGCGCCGCGCGCCGCGGCCGATACCTCGGACGCCGCGAACTTGCTGAGTTCGCCGTCAAGCTCGTTTCAACCGGCCCTCGACCAGCTTCTGAACGCGATGCAGCAGGCGGTGGCCTACGACTCTTCGTTGCCGTTTGCCACACCGGACAGCGACGCCATGCTGCTCACGGGTCTGCAGAACACGAACTACGAATTGCTGTCAGCCGGGCTCTCAAGGGTCACTGAGCTTTTCAACGGCGTCTTCTTTCAGTCGCCGGAAGCGGTCGCCGGTGATGCCGCCGATTCCCGTCAGTACTTTCAGTTCTTCACCCCCGACATCTACTACCACGCGACCGCCGGCCTTGCCCCCGGCGCGACCTACGAGCTCACCGGCACCGTCGGCAAGGGCACCGAAGCTCTCGCGATCGCGACCGAGGCGATCACCGGTTCGACGGCGGTCAGCAAGAGCAGTCTGGAACTCGACCACAATCTCGTCGTGAATCCTGATGGGACTTTCACCGTCGACATCGGTCCCACCGAGCCGAGCGACGCAGTCAACTTCATCAACGACAGTGACGCCACCACGAATGGCGATGCCTCCCTGTTGATTCGAGATATGCTGGGCGACTGGGCACAGGGCCCGGGCAGCATCAGCATCCACTGTGTGGCCGACTGCCCGGCGTTCTTCTCCATCCCGAGCACCGGGATATTTCCCGGCGCCGACTCACTGGCGGAGGCGCCCACTACCCAGATCAACTCGGTCGACTCGTTGCTGACCACGCTGTTCACCGCGTTCAGCAACATCGTCGGGCCGTTCAACCAAGAAAACATGGGCCTGGCCCAGGTTGCCGGGATCGAGCTTCCGGCCAACACGATGAGCCCGCTGGCGCCCGAAACGAGTGTGTTCGCAACGGGTTTGCCAAGTGCGGACGTCTCGGGAGGGAATTTTGACCTGACCCCCGACCAGGCGTTGATTGTGCAAATTCCCGATGTGCCTTCCGGCTACAGCGGGATCGAGCTGATGAACGTCTTCGGCGCGGCACTCCCCTTTACCTTGGCGCAGACCACCTTGAACAACACCACCGCGTTCGCCGATCCGAACGGCTACACCTATTACGTGGTCAGTGCCACCAATCCGGGCGTGGCGAATTGGCTTGACAGCAATGGTGTCAGCAGCGGCGAGATATTCGCCCGATTCGAGAACCTCCCCGACGGAACGGACCCGACCGGTCTACCGGTGACGACCGAGGTGGTACCGGTGGCCGACGTGGCCAACTATCTGCCCGCAGACACACCGACCGTCAGCCCGGCGGAATACGCCGCCGACATGTCGCAGCGAGTGTTCTCCTACGACTACGCCTTGGACGTGTCACGTGAACATGCTCAACCCGACTGGGTGCTACAGGAATTGCTGCTGCACGGGTTGCAGGGTGTGATGGGTACCGACAATTTCGCCGCGGTGTTCGGCAGCGACCCGGTCACTCCCCTGGCGTTGAGATTCACCCCCGCGTTGACGCCTGACTGGGGCAACGTGACGCACGACCTGGTCGCTCATCCCGTTACCAGCCTGGAGGCGATCTTCAACACTCTGCCACTGGCGGCCAGCGACGTTAACTTGCCCGTGGACTTGGCAATCGGCCAAACCGCCCTGTCGCTCGTGCTGCCTCAGCAGCTCGGGTCGCTCGTCAACGACACGCTGTTCGACCCGAACACCGGCATCATCGCCGGGCTGCTCAACGCCCGCGATGACCTCGCGACGGCGATCCTGACGGCCAACAACGACTTCCCATCGGAACTCGGCACCTTGGCAACGACAGAGTGGGCGAACATGCCCGAGTTGGTTCAGGCGACCGCGAGCTCGCTGCTGGCCGACCTGGGCACGCTGTTCAATCCGGCCGATATATTCGCCGGGTGAGCCACCCAGGTTTCGTCAGCCGCCGTCAACTGCTCCAACTGGCCGGCGGCGTCGCGTCGGCCTCGATTATCAGCGCCTGCTCGAATGCGAGCCGAACAAATCTGGTCTCTGCGTCTTCGGCGCTGTTGCTGTGCCGAGATGCGTGGGGCGCGCGGCCGGCCCGTCCGGGCGGCAAGCCGCACACCATCACCCGGATGACCCTGCACCATGAGGCCGTGGTGCTCGGCGACAACCGCAACGCCCCGGAACGCCTTCGTCACGACCAGCGTTACCACCAAGACACCAAGGGTTGGATCGACATCGCCTATCACGTAGGCGTTGACCGCAACGGCAACCTCTACGAACTGCGCAACACGGCGATCGCAGGCGACACCGCCACGGACTACGACACGACAGGGCATTTCCTCGTCCTGTGCGAAGGAGACTTTGATCAGGAGGCTGTGTCGGAGGCCCAATTGCACGGAACAGCAGTCGCATTCGCATGGGCTGCAAAGAAATTCGGCGTCGCCAGCAGCACGTTGGCGGGCCATCGGGACTTCGCGCAAACGTCGTGTCCGGGTGCGAACCTCTATGCCCATCTCTCCTCAGGAGACCTGAAGCGTCGCATTGACGATCTCCTCGCCGCCGGCGGGGTGGATCTCCAGCACTTCTGCGGACCCGACGCCGCCGCACGAGTCGCGGCGATCGAGGCGGGCAAGTAGCGGCACCGCTTGATCAAAATAAGGAAGGGCCGGAGCCATCTTGCTCTGGTCCTTTTCTATCAGTAGAGCTGCCGGGATCGTTCCCGTTGATTACCTGCGGTGTCGTTTCCGAGTCTCGACGGCGTCAAACCTCATGACTCGGCAGGTGGACCGGCCGCAGTCGGGATGGACAGGGCCACAATGAGTTCGAGGACCGTCTGGGGGTCGTTGAGGCGTTCGCCGTAGAGCTCGCGGAGTTGGGTCATTCGATATCGCACGGTTTGGGCGTGGACGAATAGATCGGCAGCCACAGCCTCACGTTGCCCTTGGTGTAGTAGCCACGATCGCAGTGTTTCCGCTAGCCGCTCGGCGGTGTTGGGACGTAACTGATCGAGCGGCGCGAGCACCTGGTGGCGGAGATCGTCAGCGGCTTCGCGGTCAGCGCCGAGCACGAGTGCGACGAGATGGGTGTCGGTGTCGATCGTGCCGCTGTCGTCTCCGGCGAGATGGAGTTTGCGCGCCTGCAAGACCCGATGATACGACGACTGTGCCTGAGTCCAGGCGCGTGAAGGACCGACCACTGCCCGGCGATCTCGGAGTTCTCGCAGTAGCCGGGACCGGTTGGGACCGTGCATATCTGGGATGAGCAGCACGACGACAGACTCGGAGGACTCGATACCGGGCAGGTCGTCACTGAGTTGCAATGTGGATTGTCCGAATCGGGACACCACGCCCAGCGTCTGAGCCGATGGAAGTAGTACCGCGGTGAGGGTGTCCGGTGGACGCCACTCGGCGCGCTCGGCACTTGCCCGCAGTATCTCGGTCGACGCCCCGGTAAGGAAGTCCTGCCCGAGACGGTCAAGATGACGTCGTCGTTCTCGATCCGAGGAGGCCAGTTCGTCGGCATGCCCGGAAACGCTTGCCGCGGAGAGCTCATCGATGAACTCGAACACCAATTCGGCGAACCGAGCGATCATCAGCGGTGGCAGTCGCCGGTCGACGGCGGTTTCAGATAGCTCACGCCACGCCACCCGCGCGCCGACGCGATAGGCAGACAGCAGCGCGTCGATGGAACGCCCTTGACGTGCCTCGCCGCGCCCGAGTTCGTAAGCGCCTTCGAGCGCAGGAGACAACGTCGGGCCGGGATCGGAGTCGTGGGGACGGGCGGCCAGTTGGAGAAAGGCGCCAAGCGCCATCTGGACGGCACCTTCGATCCGCTGGCCCATCCGCCCGCTGAAGGCATCCGCGTAACTGGGCACCTCGACGGTGACGGCGGCCACAGTGTGTTCGGCGACAGCGGGCAGAACGCCCCGTAAGGCCTCGACCACCAGGTCATTCAGCACCAGCCCGGTGACCCGTCTGCCGTCAGTTCCCGCAGGTTCGTCCTTCAAATCTATTCTTTCTGAACAAATCAGTCGCTGTCTTTCACCCTGTCTGGCCAAGAGTTTATACCTGAGATCAAGGGATCGTGGTCTCATGACAACAACAGCACCCAGGGCCACCCCGATGGGCACGCTGCGCGACCGGTTCCTCCAACTGGCCGAGCGGATCACCACACCGCTAGTCCCCGCCGACTACCTCGACGTCATCGACCCGCTGCGTTCAGGTGCCGACCTGCGCGGCCGGATCGTGGCGATTCACCCTGAAACCTGCGACGCGGTGAGCCTGGTGATCAAGCCGGGCCGCGGCTGGCGCAGTCACACACCCGGGCAGTACATCCGCATCGGTGTCGACGTCGACGGCGTGCGCCTGTGGCGCGCTTACTCGCTGACGTCCGATACCGATCGGGATGACGGCTGCATCGCGATCACCGTCAAAGCCATCCCTGGCGGCAAGGTCTCCAACCACCTCGTGCGACGCGCCGCAATCGGCACCATCATTCAACTCGACCACGCCGCAGGAGAATTCATCCTGCCTGCGGTGGTTCCCCCCAAGATCCTGTTCCTCACCGCGGGCAGCGGGATCACCCCGGTGATGGGAATGCTGCGCAACATGGCCGAACACATCGACGACATCGTGGTCGTGCACAGCGCCCCCACACCCGACGATGTGATCTTCGCCGGCGAACTGCGCATGCTGGCTCGTCAGGACCGAATTCGCTTGATCGAGAAGCACACCGACACCGACGGCATGCTCAGCACCGCCGAACTCGACGCACTCGTCGACGACCTCGCCGAGCGCGAGACGTGGGCATGCGGACCCACCGGCATGCTCGACGCGCTGGAGCAGCACTGGGATGCCAAAGGCATGCCCGAGCGCCTGCACACCGAACGGTTCCGCCCCACTGTGGTGACTGCGGGTGACGGGGGGACCGTCAGCTTCACCAAGTCCGCGACCGTCGTCGACACCCCGGGCGACCAGACACTGCTCGACGCCGGCGAAGCCGCCGGGGTCCTGATGCCGTCGGGATGCCGAATGGGCATCTGCTTCGGCTGCGTCGCACCACTGCGCCAGGGAGCCGTACGTGATCTTCGCAACGGCGAGATCACCACCGCCGCACCCGGTGACGGCGTCCTGATCCAAACCTGTGTGTCCGCAGCCGCGGGCACCTGCGACATCGACCTCTAAGGGAACTCCAATGACCACTCTGCAACGCCAAGAACAGAATCCGATCGCACACCTCACCGACGACGACATCGAGAATCTCGGCCGCGAACTCGACGCCATCCGTCAGCAGGTGCTCGACAACCGCGGCGAGCGTGACGCCGTGTACATCCGCAACGTCATCGACTTTCAGCGCAAGCTCGAACTGGGCAGCCGCGCCGTCCTGTTGTTCTCGCTGTTTCCGCCGGCATGGCTGGCAGGCACGGTCGGGCTCTCGGTCGCCAAGATCGTGGAGAACATGGAGATCGGCCACAACGTCATGCACGGTCAGTGGGACTGGATGCGCGACAACAAGATCCATTCGACGACATGGGAATGGGACAATGCCTCACCCTCGGACATGTGGAAGCACTCGCACAACGAGATCCACCACACCTACACCAATGTCGTCGGCAAGGACGAGGACCTCGGCTACGGCATCATGCGGGTCGACGAAGATCAACGGTGGATGCCTTTCTACCTCGCCCAGCCGCTGTGGAACTTCATCAACGCCTGCTTCTTCCAGTACGGAATCGCCGCCTACGACCTCAAAATCGGCAAGTACCTCAAGGGCAAGACAGACAAGGACGAGTTCCGGCGTCAGGGCAAGAATGTGCTCCGCAAGATCGGCAGGCAGATGACCAAGGACTACGTGTTGCACCCCCTGCTGTCCGGACCATCAGCGGTCACCACATTGACCGCGAACCTGACCGCCAACCTGGTCCGCAATGTCTGGACGCACTCGGTCATCATGTGCGGACACTTTCCCGAAGGCGTACAGACCTACGAGAAGAAGTCGATCGACGGCGAGACCCGCGGCGAATGGTATCTACGACAGATGCTCGGCTCCGCCAACATCAGCGGAAACCGGTTGCTGCACTTCATGACCGGCAATCTGTCCTTTCAGATCGAACATCACTTGTTCCCGGATCTGCCGAGCAACCGCTATCAGGAGATCGCGCCGAAGGTCCAAGACCTATTCGAGCGCTACGGCCTGACTTACGTCAGCGGCCCGATGGTCAAGCAGGTCGGCTCAGCGTGGAAGAAGGTGTTCCGGCTCTCGCTTCCCAACGATCTCCTGCGCAAGGCGGCGGCGGTCAACCCGGCGAACATCACCCAGCTCGTCTTCCGCTCAGAACCGGCCGGTGTCGACACCAACGCGGCCTGAGTAGATCCGCGCGTCCCAGCCGGCCAGGTCCAGCCACGTCGACGTCGACGTGGCTGGGGTGCCGGGGAGATTGCCGAGCAGCAGATCGGCCCCGATCCATTCTGGGCCGATCTCGATGGTCTGCGGACCGCGTCCGCAATTGGCGACCACAAGGAGTTTCCTGTCAGGGGTGGTCCTGGTATACGCCCAAATCTGCCGGTCTTCCGCCATCAGCGGGGTGAAGTCGCCGTCGACCAAGATGGCCGATTCGTGACGGAGACGAATGAGCGCTTGGTAATGCGCGAAAACCGAATCCGTTGCGTCGATCTGGGCTGCGGCATTGAGCCAAGTGTAGTTCGGGTTGACCGGCAACCACGGGTCGGCGGAGGTGAAGCCGGCGTTCGGTCCCGCATCCCATTGCATAGGTGTGCGGGCGTTGTCACGGCTGATCTTGGCCAGACCGGCCAGCGCCGCAACCTCGTCGCCCCCCACTGCGACCACGTTCCGGTAGTAGTTCACGGCCTCAAGGTCCTTGTGGTCCTGTGGAATTCGGAACGGGTAGTTCGTCATTCCGAGTTCCTCGCCCTGATAGACGAACGGGGTGCCGCGCATGCCGTGCAGAACGGTCGCGAGCGCCTTTGCCGAGGCGGCCCAGTACTCGGGGTCGTCGTCTCCGAACCGGGACACGACGCGGGGCTGGTCGTGGTTGTTCCAGTACAGGCTGTTCCAACCGATCTCGGCGAGCGCAGCCTGCCACCGGTGGAGCGATTTCTTCAGGACGACCAAGTCGAGACCGCGGTAGTCGAACTTGTTCCCCTGCCGCTGATCGACGGATACGTGCTCGAACTGGAAGACCATATCCAACTCTCCCCGAGCCGAATCCGTGTAGAGGCGCGCCTGTTCGGGCGTCACGCCGGGCATCTCCCCGATGGTGATGAAGTCGCCGTCGCGGCGGCTGAAGACCTCGCGGGTCAGCTCGGCGAGGTAGTCATGCACGTGCGGTCCGTCGGCGAACCCGTCGAAGGCGATGACGAAGCGCTGCCCTGGGAGGGCCGGCGCGTCGGGAAGCCCGTCGGTCTTGGAGATGAAGTTGATGACATCCATCCGGAAACCGTCGACACCGCGGTCGAGCCACCAAACCATGATGTCCTGCAAGGCCTTTCGTACCTGCGGGCTGTCCCAGTTCAGATCCGGTTGCTTGCTGTCGAACAGGTGAAGGTAGTACTGGCCGGTGACCTGTTCCCACGCCCACGCCGAGCCGGTGAAGAATGAGCCCCAGTTGTTCGGCTCTGCACCGTCACGAGCGTCCCGCCAGATGTACCAATCCCGCCTCGGATTGACACGCGAAGAACGCGACTCGACGAACCACGGGTGCTCATCCGAGGTGTGGTTGACCACCAGATCCATCACCAGTTTCATCCCGAGTTCGTGCACCTTGGCGAGCAGTGCGTCGAACTCGGCCAGGGTGCCGAACAGCGGATCGATGTCGCGGTAATCACTGATGTCGTAGCCGTTGTCGGCCTGGGGCGAACGGTAGATCGGCGACAACCAGATCACATCGACGCCGAGCGCGCGCAGATAGTCGAGCCGCCCGATGATGCCGGCCAGGTCACCGATCCCGTCGCCGCTCGAGTCGGCGAAGCTGCGCGGATAGATCTGGTAGACGACAGCAGACTTCCACCACTCACGATCGCGCGGCACCTTCACTTCCGATTCGCAATGACGGCGCGGTACACCCTGACGTACTTGTCGATCATGGTGGCGACCGTGAAGCGGTCGGCCGCTAGTTCGGCGATCTTGCGTCGGTCCAGACCGCCGGCTGCAGCGACCGCGGCCACCGCCGAATCGATGTCGTCGACGAGAAAGCCGGTGACCCTTTGCGCGATCAGTTCAGCCATCGAGCCCCTCGAGTTGGCGATGACCGGCGTGCCACAGGCCATCGCCTCGACGACGCTGTAGCCGAACGGCTCGTCGAAGTCGATCAGGTGGAGCAGTGCGTACGCTCCGCCCAATACCTCGGCGCGCGCAGAGGCATCGACGGGGCCGAGATAGCGGACGTGCTCGCCGTCGATGTGCGGCGCGACTTCGTTGCGGAAGTACTCCTCGTCCTGGACGATCCCGGCGATGTCGAGCCGACGGCCGCAGCGGCGTGCGACCTCGATCGCGTCGGCGGTGCCCTTGTCGGGGTGGATCCGCCCGAAGAACAGCAGATGCTCGGCGGGATTCGGATGGATCACGAACTCGTCGATGTCGATTCCGTGATGGATGGTGGCGGCATAGTGCAGATTCGGGTGTCGATCGGCGTCGCTGATCGACACGTATGCGCCTGCGCCGTCGTAGCGCTCGTAGACGGGAACGATCCGGTCGGAGGAGAACCCGTGGATAGTGGTGACCACCGGTGTGGCCACCAGATCGCTATACGTCAGCGGCAGGAAGTCGAACCCGTTGTGAATGATGTCGAACTCCCGGGCGCGCTCGAAAACCGAAGCGATGTGCAAACATTCGGCGACCTTGGCGTCGATGGACGCATCCTCAGACCAGCCGGACGGCGTCGTCGCGTGCAAGGCCGCCGTGGTGATCGAGTCCGCGGTGGCGAACAGCGTTACGTGATGGCCCGCGGCGACCAGCCCCTCGGTGAGCAACGAGGCGAACTGCTCCCACGGCCCGTAGTGACGAGGTGGCGTCCGCCACGCGATCGGCGCCAGCACAGCCACTCGGATCGGGCTGCCGGCCTGGCCTTGGATGGGAATGTCCTCAGGTTACCCGGGCCGCCACTAATCATCCGGCACGGAAGGGGGCTGCAATGCATCACGCGAGATCGCGATGCAGTCAGTCAGGGCAGCAGCCCGACGAGCAACACCACCACATGGTCCACGCTGTCCCGGTTGTCGCGTTCATGCGCATACCCATTGCATTCGCCGGATGGCGCACAAAGTCTCAAGGCGCCGGGGCGGCCGGGTCCGACGTGTCATTGCTTATCGGGCGGCGCGTTGAGTCCAATTGGGTCGGACCCGTCCCCGGAATGGTGCTGACCGATCCCGCCACGCAGAGAATCGAAGATTGCCAGGCCCTGCCCCACCAGGCCAGTGGCCATCTCACCGAGCCCGTCGGCGCCGTTGAGGACGGTCAGGTTTGCGCCTGACAGACCCTGAGCAGCCTGCTTGACGATTTCGGGCAGCTGATCGATCAGCATCCGGTCCAAGGCCACCCGGTTGTGCGAGGCTGCCGCTTCGGCTTGGATCTTCATTTTCTCAGCGTCGGCAACTGCCAGAATCCGGACGCGTTCTGCGTCCGCCTCGGCGGGCTTGACCACCTCCGAGACCAGCTCTTGCTGCCGGAGCTCTGCGGCGCGCTGAGCCAACTCGGTCCGCATTGCGAGCACTTCGCGCTGGGCTTGCGCCTCGGCCAGCGGTCCCGCCTGGCTGGCTTCTGCCTGCGCTTTGTCGACTTCGGCCTTGTACTGCGCCTTCACGATCGCCGTCTGCCGAGCGAACTCGGCCTGGTTGCGTTGCGACTCCTGCTCGGCCTCTGCCGCGGCCTGATTGGCCTTGGCCTGGGCAATCTGCGCCTGCTGCTGGATGGCCGCGTTGTGCGGCGCGGACATCGCCAGGATGTAGCCCAAGGATCCGTCGTCGATGGACTGGATCTGCAGGGCGTCGACGGTCAGTCCGATCTTGATCATCTCCCCCTTGGACCCGTCGAGGACCTCGGTGGCCAGCTTCTGGCGTTCTTTGATGATCTGCTCGACGGTCATCGATCCGATGATCGAGCGCAGGTGACCGGCGAAGATTCGCCCGGTCAGAACCGCCATCTGGTTTTGGTCGGACAAGAATCGTTGTCCGGCGCTGACGATGCTTTCGGCGTCGTTGCCGACCTTGAAGGCAATGACGGCTCGCACGTTCAAGGTGATCCCCTGCTGAGTGACGCACCTTTCCTCGACCTCGGCCTCACACATAGCCAGGGTAAGGAACCGAACCTTTCGGAAGAACGGCATGATGAAAGCGCCGTGACCGGTCACCACACGAAACGGGGCGTTGCCAGCAGCGCGACCGCCGGAGATCAGCATCGCCTCGTCTGGTGCGGGCACTCTATAGCCGAACATGTTGAACTCCTTGCAGATTCGTGTTTAGGTCAGGAAGTCAGCGTTGACAAACTCGAGCCGGGCCATGGCTCAACCAAGACCGTCCGTGCACCTCGGACATCTATCACCAGCACATCGGTCCCCCTCGGCAGTGGCTGCTCAGACCACGCAAGATAGGCCTCCTTCGTGCCCCGCACGTTTAGAAGGACTTCGCCGACGCCCGCGACGCCGCGGGTCGCCACGATCAACGACCCGACGCAACCGATTACCGAGACGTCACCCACCCCTCGCATACTCCTCCAATCGGCTGTGCTCGCGCACCTAGCCATTGACTGGACCAGCGCCCGGCCTCGGCCGTCCCCCGGCGTTGTCGTCGTCTTGATGTGTCTAATCGGCATTCGCGGGGACCGGAGTGGTTCGTACGCGGTGCTGACGCAGTGACGCGTCACCGTCAGCTAGGCAGCCGCCGCGAGCGCGAGCACCTCGTCGAAACCGGCAACGAGGCTCTCGTAAAAAACGTCGTAGTCGGGAATCGCGCCGGTGTCCACGTCGATGCCCAGCACGCAGGTGTCCACGTACGTGAGCAACGTGACGTTGACCGACGCGCCGATGGTCGGCCCGAATGCGTACTGGGTCATCACCCTGGCGCCACCGAGGAATACCGGCACTGGAATTCCCGGCACGTCGCTGCACAGGAAGTCGACATGGCGCAGGATCGAGCCGATGTACCACCGCGGCATCATGTTGAGGGCGCCGGCGATCCATTGCGTGTAGGGCAGCGACTTCTCGTGCCGCACCCTGCCGGTTCTCTCGTGGATCTGGCGGATTCGCTGAGCCGGATCAGAGACGCCGACCGGCACGTCGAACCGCATCAAGGTGACCCGGTTGCCGCCTATCTCGTCGCCCTCTTCGCGCAGGCTCATCGGCATCGTGAGATGAAGGTCGCCGACCGCGGCGCCGTGCTTTTCGTGGTACCGGCGCAGCCCGCCGGCCACGCCCGCGACGAAGGCATCGTTCAACGCACCGCCTCCGTTGTGGGCGGCAGCCCGAAGCTGTGGAAACGGGACCTCCAGCACGCCGAGGCGCCGGATCAGGCTGCGCTCCTTCATCAGCGGCGAACCGGTCCGGTTCACCGGGCGCACGGTTCGGTAGACCGACGCGGCCATCTCCGCCACCGACGAAGCGCTGCGTACGGGTCGCCGAATGCCGTTGGAAATCAGCTTCGGGGCACTCTTCAGTGTGCCCCTCACCGCGTTTCCCATGGATGAAACGTTGTATCGGGCTGTGTCGCGGTAACCGCGTAGCCACGTCGGCGGGGGCACTTCGGGCAATTCCGCCACTGGTCCGTGCGTTTCGGGGGTCTCGGACAGGTCGAACAGGATCATCCCGATCTGGATGCCTCCGACGCCGTCCGTCAGTGCGTGGTGAAACTTGAGGATCACTGCTGCGCCGCCGTTTTCGAGGCCGTCGATGAATGTGGCCTGCCAGAGCGGGCGTGCCCGGTCGAACGCCCCCATCGCCGCGACCCGGGCCATTTCGAGCACCGTGTCGATGGTGCCGGGCGCGCTCGCAGTCACTCTGCGCATGTGGAAGTCAATGTCGAAGTCCGGCGCGTGCTCCCACCGCGGCGGCGCAGGCGGTGGAGACGATACGACTCGCTGTCGCATCATCGGCACCTTGTGCGAAACGAGCCTGAAGCGCTTGCGTACCTCTTCCCAATCCGGAGATCGGTCGAGCATGATCACCGTGACCACCGTGGAACGCAATCGAGGATCGCTTTCCATCGCCCATGTGAAGGCGTCGCTGTTGCGCATGAATTCGGCCATTTGTTCCCAACGTACGACTCCCGCCTGCTGTCGTCACGACCTCTGCAATACCGGTGACTTTGGTCCCTTCAGAAAGGACATTCGCCGCCGTCGGCGTGGACCTTCAGCGCTTCCGTGGACCCGACGCTGCCGCACGAGTCGCGGCTCGAGGCGGGCAATCAAGCTCAGCGGCTTCTCAGCGGCCTCGCCATACGCTGACAATCTCATGTTTACGATTGCGCGCCCGGCCTCGGCAGCACGCCGATGAAGATCGCATCCGTGGCCGCCCGCCAGTTGCTGGATTGCAAGGCCCGACCGTTGGTGGAGGTTGAAATCACCACCGACACAGGCTACGTCGGCCGCGGCGCGTCGCCGACCGGCACGTCAGTCGGATCGCACGAGGCGTTCGTACTGCGCGACGCAGACCGGGCCGACTACAGCGGTCTGAGCGTGCACCGCGCGGTGTCCGCAGTGACCGACGAGATCGCTCCCGTTCTGATCGGCGCCGAGCTCGACGACCCGCGCTCCCTGGACCGTCTGATGGTCGAACTCGACGGCACCCCGGACAAACACCGGCTAGGCGGCAACGCGATCTACTCCGCCTCGATCGCGCTGCTACGCGCGGCGTCCGCGGCGGCGGGGACACCCACATATGCCTACGTCGCCACACTGCTGGGGCTCGAACCGCCGGCCACCGTGCCGGCACCCAGCTTCAACATGATCAATGGTGGGCGCTACGGCGATGTCTTCCAGACATTCAACGAGTTCCTCGTCGTGCCTTACCGCGCCGATTCCATCGAGTCGGCGGTCGAAAAGGGCGTGACGTTGTTCGCCGTGCTGGGCGAAGTGCTTGCCGGCCGGTTTGGGCGTGCGCCGTTGATTGCGTCGTCGTTCGGGTATGTCGCTCCGTCCAGCGACCCACGGGTCGTCATGGAGCTGCTGGCCGAGGCTGTCGAGCTCGCTGGCTGTGCCGACGTGATGGCGTTCGCGTTGGACTGTGCGTCCAGCGAGGTATACGACAACGCCACGCAGACCTACGCGTTCAACGGCGAGCGGGTGACATCGGAGGCCCTGATCGACTACGCCCGAGCGTTGTCGGAGGATTATCCTCTGCTGTTCATCGAGGATCTGCTCGACGGGGATGACTGGGACGGGTTCACCAAGGCGGCGCAGACGGTCGACCGCTCGATCATCGTCGGCGACGATCTGATCGTCACCAACCGCGACCGACTACAGCGTGCCGTGCAGACCTCGGCCGTCGATGGCTTCATCCTGAAGCCCAATCAGGTCGGCACCATCGCTGAGGCACTGGATTGTTACGAATACGCCTCGCAGAACGGCATTCTGACGATCCCGTCGGGCCGGTCGGGCGGTGTGATCGACGATGTGGTGATGGACCTGGCGGTGGGCTTGGCCGCACCGTTGCAAAAAAACGGCGCGCCGCGCTCAGGTGAACGGATCGAGAAGCTCAACTTCCTGCTCCGCGCTGCCGAACGCATCCCCGACTGCGCGCTTGCAGATGTGCCAGCACTGGCGCGATTCTGAATCGGGCCTAGGCGCCCAATAGCAGCCCCGCCGTCACCGCGGCGGCTCCCACCGTTGACGCAATCAAAAGTGCCACCCAGTCAGCCATTTTCGGCTGCGGCGAAGCCGCTGAGATCTGACCGACGCCGCCCCGGGCGGTGATCGCATCGCCCATCTCGTCGGCCCTTCGCAGTGTCACCGTGATAACCGCGACGATCAGGTCGCCAACATCTGCCGCCAAGCGTTTCGTACGGGCCCTGACGGTGGGCGGTTTCTCTCTGGGCCGCAAGCGGCGAGCGGCGTACAGCACCCGGAATTCGCCGATCAGCATCGGGAAAGTGCGCAATGCGAGCGCCAACGCGACCGACCAATCGTCGACCGGGATGCCTAGTGCACGTAGCGGGCGACCCAAAGTGGCTACCGCGGGTGCGATTTCGGCAACGTTGGTCGTCCACGACACCAGCGCGCCCATGCCGAGCAACACGACCGACAGCGCGGTGAGACGCAGAAATTCCAGGAGGCCGCCGAGGCCGAGCGTAATCGCGCCCAACTGGGCCTGCGGGTCGCCACCGGCCGACGCCACGGTGATACCGCCGATGGCCAGCATGACCCACAGCCAGCGTGGCGGTGACGGCAGCACACCTCGCGGAATATGGGCTACCCAGGCCCCCGCCAAGACCAACGCGGCCACAAGTGCGATCGCGACCCATCCCGGGTATAACGTCAGCAACACCGAACTACCAAATGCGATAAGGAGTTTCGTGCCAGCCCACAGCTCGTGTACGGCGGAGCGCCCGGGCACCGGGCGTAGCAGCACAACAGCTCGACTCACGCGACGGATCGGGTGCTGCGCGGGCAAAGGCGCCGGCGCCTTAGATGGCTGCGCCCCGGTCGGCGCCGGTTCCAGCAGCCCGTCGCGCAGGTGCAGGGTGCGCGGGCACAACTCCTCGAGCCCGGTGAAGTCATGCGAAATGACGACAATCGTCAGGCAGGTCTCACGGCGCCGGTCGGCGAGCAGCCGGACCAGATCGCGCCGGCTTGCGGCGTCCAGTCCTGCCAGCGGCTCGTCGAGGATCAATACTCGCGGCGACCTCGCCAGCAATCCGGCCAGGACCACGCGACGCATCTCGCCACCGCTCAGTTGGTCGATGGGTCGCTTCGCTAACTCGGCGTCCAGGCCGACGGCGCCCAGAGCTGCCGCTACACCGGCGTGATCGTCGGGCGAAAAGCCGCCTGCTGAGGCCACTTCCAGGTCGACACGGCTGCGCATCAACTGCAGCCGGGCCGCCTGGAACTGCAGCGCTACGGCGCCGACCTGATCGGAGGCAAGACGTCCGTCGAGCAGACAGGTGCCATTAGTGGGCACCGTCAGCCCGGCCATGACCCACGCCAGCGTCGACTTGCCGGAGCCGTTGCCACCGTGGATCAAAAGCCCGTCGCCCTCATACACCGCAAAACTGATGTCGCGCAGCGCAGTCTGCTTCCAGGGTGTGCCACTGCCGTATTCGTGGCCGACAGCTGCGAGTTGGAGCACCGGCGCATGAGATTGGTGGCCCCGCGCAGCGGTCGGCGGCGGCGCGGGAGCGGTCTCGACCATCGCCGTGTTGTCGGGTGAATGACTGAGATTGATTGTGCGGTCGGCGTAATCGGCCTCGTCGTTGTAATGGGTGATGTGCACCAAAGCGGTGCGGTGACGATCAGGCAGACGGGATAGCACGCTGAGCAATGCGTCCCGGCCCTGCTGGTCGACCATGCTGGTGACTTCGTCGGCAATGAGCAGTGCGGGATCACGCGCGAGCGCCGCAGCTACCGTGAGGCGCTGCAGTTCCCCGCCGGACAGACCACCGGTGTCGCGTTCAGCGAAGCCGTCCAGCCCGACTTCACTGAGCAGCCGGTCGACATCAGTGAACTTGCCGGCGGGCAGTCCCCAGACCACGTCGTCAGCCACTCGTGTTCCCAGTACTTGGCTTTCCGGGTGTTGCATGATGACGGCAGTGCCACCGGGTTGACCGAGACCGACGGCCCCGAGGCGTTCGACCGTGCCCGATGTCGGTTCTCTGCCGGCCAGGATCAGCATCAGCGTGGTTTTCCCCGCGCCGTTCGCCCCGATGACCGCGACATGTTCGGCTGGCCGCACATCCATGCTGACTGGGCGCAGCGCGTCGTAGTCGGAGTGGGGGTAGCGCAGGCGCACCCCATCCAATCGCACCGGAACAGGCTGGATCGGCCCCGTGCCGCCCACCACGTCCAGCTTGTGCACATCGGGCACGCCGCCGAGCCGCTCAAGCACCCGCGAGATCCCCCACCAACCGATCACCGAGGCTCCCGTGATCGCGACGACGGCGCATCCGAGAACGAGCCACTGCCAGTAACCCGATGCTTCGACGTAGAACCAGTGGAGCCGCTGCGCAGCCGGCTGCAGGGGCGGCACCCGCGACATGATCGCCGCCGCACCGTTCACGGCGGCCGCGATAGTGCGAAACACCAAGTCCCGAAGCCCAGTCAGGACGGTTAACGCGGCGATCACCACTGCGCCGCTGACAACACCGGCGCCGACGGAAGCGACGATCACAGTCGAAGCACCCCGGTTGTGACGTTTCACGATTCCGGCCAACCCGCCGACATAGGCGCAGAGTGCAACAGCCCCAGCGCCGCTCACGCCTACTACCAGGAAGCCGATCGCAGCAGCGGCGGCCGTCGCGGTGATCAAGACCCGGATCCGATACCGGAGGGCCAGCAACCCCATCGGCACGGCGCCCAGCAGGCCGAGCCCACCCGCGTGCGGGAAAATGACCGCGATGATCGCGATCGCCGCGCACAGAGCACCCATCACCGATGCCTGCGCCAATTCGTTGGGTGGAAGCGATTTAGCCCCACCGATATCGCTGGACGACAGCGTGTGACGATGGTCGGCATCATCCGACCGGAGTGCCCAAACCATTTGCCGCGTCACTTAATCGAGCCCTGGGCCGGCGTGCCGGGTAGGCCGGAGTCGGCCTCCGCGTCGATGACTTCCGGCCAGGCGATCTGCGGACTGATATCCACGACGCTCGGATCGATTTGTCCCAAGCCGCTGATCAACAGCGCGTGACAGTTGTCAGCACCATCTTGATGGTGCGCATGGAGATAATTGCCGGTGACGCCGCAGTCGACGTGCGCCGGCGCCAAATACAAGGCGGCGTTCGCCATCCAGCCCATCTGGCAATCATCGACAACGATCGGCACATCGCCTGGGAGCTCGGCGAGCACGCGGCGCAATTGCTCGACGTTCATGCGCTGCCCCGGACGATGCGTCCAGCTCTTACAGTCATCATCACGAAACACGCTCCAAAGCAATCGTTTCCACAGCCAGTGCCGAGGCGACACCATAATCGGTTCTCTGCATGGGAGCGCCAGCGTAAACGCGGGTCGTTGAGAAGCCGCTGAGAATGGTTTCAGCGGTCGATGTTCGGCCGGCACGGAGCCGTGCAGAATGCGAATCGCAGCGTTCTCACGCGATCCACAGCGCTGAGGAATCACACTGTGCAGGTGTCTAGCGTCCGGCCGTGGTGGCGAAACGGGCTCAAGCGTGTGGCGGCCCTCGGAAACTCGGGCATCTCTGCTCGCTCAGCCGCAGTATCGGGGATTGTCGTGCTCGTGGCGTACGCGTTTGCAAGCGCGGCGGTGGATGCCGTGCTGTACCGATCGTTGTTGGTCGGTGTCGATGATGCCACCACGGGACGAGTGCGCAATATCGCAGAAGCACTGCAGTCCGGTTCGACGACCGAACTCAACAGAGACCTGTTGACCACCAACCGCCACGTCGTCGCAATCCAGGTGATCGCCCCTGATGGCAAGATGGTCGAGCGGTCCGGATCAGCGCGTGAGACACCGTTGGTCCCCGTTACCGACTTCGACCTCAATTTGCGCCGCGGAATGCCCGATGACGCG
This sequence comes from uncultured Actinomycetota bacterium, assembly GCA_963741555.1. GTDB lineage: Bacteria > Actinomycetota > Actinomycetes > Mycobacteriales > Mycobacteriaceae > Mycobacterium. Next base: position 100,316 of record CAVUIH010000006.1, read on the forward strand.
GTACCCGACGACGACATGCGTGTCAGTGGCCAACGGGTCGAGACCCCGTCGGGTGAGTACACGGTGATCGTCGGAGGGGGCAGCGAGGCAGTCGAGGCCACCACACGAACTGTGGCGCTGCTATTGGCGTGCGGCGCCCCGATCATCGTCGCGGTGGCAGCGGCTGCAAGCTATTGGCTCGTTCGCAGATCCATGCAATCGGTCGACGCGATCCGCAGCCGAGTGGCCGAGATCTCCACGTCTGATTTGGCCGACCGCGTACCGGTACCCGCCGGCCGCGATCAAATCGCCGCTCTGGCAGTCACCATGAACGAAATGCTTTCGCGCCTCGAAGCCGGCCACCGTGCGCAACAACGATTCGTCGGCGACGCGTCGCATGAACTTCGCAGCCCGCTGGCCACCATCATCTCCGGCTTGGAAGTCGCCGAAGCCCATCCCGAATTACTCGACGCCGACCTCGCGGTCAACACCCTGCTTCCCGAGGCGCACCGGATGCAAACGCTGATCCAGGATCTCCTTGTGCTTGCCCGCGCGGACGAGCAAAGCTTGGCGCTGCGCAGAGAACCGGTGGTCTTAGGCGATCTTGCCGAAGTGGAGGCAGACCGTGCGCGTCGCGGCGCCGGATGCACGATTCACACCGACATTTCTCCGGCGAGTTTGATCGGCGACCCGACTGCGCTGTCGCGGGTGATCCGCAACCTTGTGGATAACGCTGTCCGCCATGCGAAGTCACGCGTCGACGTCGCCGTAGGCAGCCGCAACAATTTCGCTGTGATCACGGTGACTGACGACGGTCTGGGTATACCCGCAGCCGAACGAAGCCGGGTCTTCGGACGGTTCGTGCGTTTGGACTTCGATCGCGCTCGCAGCAGCGGTGGTAGCGGACTCGGTCTGGCCATCGTCGCCGAAATTGTGACCGCGCATGGCGGCACCGTTTCAATCGACGACCGGCCTCGTGACGGAACCACGATAGTCGTGAAACTGCCTCAGCTGAACAACCGGTAGCCGGAGCCGCGGATCGTTTCAATGGTGTTGGTACCGAATGGAACATCGATCTTGCGACGCAGATAACCGACGTACACCTCGACAACATTGTCCGGGCCTTCATAGTGGGCATCCCACACATTGCGCAGGATCTCGGTCTTCGTGACCACGACGTCCTTATTGCGCATCAGAAATTCCAGCAGCCCATATTCACGCGGAGTCAGAGCGATCGGCGTCGAATCGCGTTCGACCGTATGACGAGTCGGGTCTAGAGACAACGATCCCGCGGTCAACACCACCGGTCGTTCCGGCGCGCCGCGACGTACCAGTGCGCGTAGCCGCGCCACCAGCACCCGAAACGAAAAAGGTTTGGTCAGATAGTCGTCCGCTCCGAGGTCTAAGGCGTCGATCTCGTCGTACTCACCGTCCTTGGCAGTCAGCATCAGTACCGGCGTCCACACGCTCCGCGCCCGCATCCGGCGCAGCACCTCGTACCCGCTGTGGCCGGGAAGCATGATGTCGAGCACCACGACGTCGAAGTCATTCTCCGTTGCCTCGTGCAGGCCCTCGATGCCTGTGCCGACGGACACGACGACGAAACCTTCGGCCTTCAGCCCCTTCGAAAGAGTCGCCGACAACCGTTCTTCGTCTTCGACGAGCAAGACCCTCACGGCCGCACGCTACTTCGTCCGCCGCGGACGCGATTCGACGCCAGGAGATTGCGCCCGTTGCGCATCGACAGCTTTCGCCTGCCCCGGGTGACGCCCCGGCCGTTGCGGCAGGGCAACGATCAACACGACCAGGACGGCGGCGATGACCGCTGAGGCCAGCGGACGACTTAGGGCCAAGCCGCCATCGGCGACGGGCTTATCGATGAAGTCCCCTACCGTCGCACCCAGAGGACGCGTCAGGATGAACGCGACCCAGAACAAGACCACATGCGACACGCTGGTCCAGAAATAAAGTGCACATACCGCGGCCAAGGCGGCCGTGAACACCAGTGCCCCACGCTCGTAACCGAATCCGCGAGTGTCGGCGAGCCAATCGCCGAGCGCGGTACCCAATGTCTGCGAAAACGTGATGGTTGCCCAGTAAAACGCCTCCACCTTCGGCGTCGAAACGGTGCTGACCGACACCGTCCCCTCGGACCAACGCCAAAGCCCCAAGGTGCCCACGAGGCAACCCACCAGGAGAAGTGATCCGCCGGTGTAGCCAATCCCGAGCGATCGGTCCGCGAAGTCGGCCAACGTCGTGCCAAACGTCGTCGAGGCCACGATCGTCGCCCAATAGAGCGCCGCATGGAATCGCTTGGCGAAGATCTGCACAGCAACGAGCGCAAGCAGAGCCGAGCCGAAAAGCACGACCCCGGCTGCGTAGCCCCAATTCATCGTCATCGTTACGGTGTCGCCGCCGGTCTCACCCAACGTGGTCGCCAAGATCTTGATGACCCAGAACCCCAGAGTGACCGCCGGCACCTTGGTCAACGCGTGTTTCGTGGCGTCGTTCATCAACGCTGATCCTCGGTCTTGTCGGATGTCGCCGGCAATTTCACAACGTCCCCACCCTGTCGTGTTGGTTCCATACTTACCCCCGCCGCACTGAGAAGGTGCTGAGATCCCCGTGAATGAAGATGAACGGAATCGCATTTCGCGTGGGCGGCCAGGAACCTTGGTATCGCGACCGCTAGCCAAGGGCAAAGCGCGTAACGCTGGGATGAGATAGCGCTGTTCTTTACTGTTGAACGCCCTATTGTTCGCAGTTGGAATAGTCGAGACTCCTCGATCGGCGGTGCTTGGGTGACGGTGAGCGTGACGTGCGGTTCATGCGGCACTGGGCTGCGGGAGAACGCCAAGTTCTGCGACGAGTGCGGTGCCCCAACTGCGGCTTCGGGTGACACAGCGAAGTACAAGCAGGTGACGGTGCTGTTCGCCGACGTGGTGCGCTCGATGGACCTGGCGGCCGCGCTGGAGATGGAGCGGTATCGCGAGGTGATGACCGAGTTGGTGGAGCGCTCGGCGGCGGCGGTGCAGCGCTACGGCGGCGGGACGGTGGAGTCCACCGGTGACGGGGTAATGGCGATCTTCGGTGCCCCGATCGCGTTGGAGGATCATGCATTTCGGGGCTGCCTGGCAGCGCTGGCCATTCAGGACGAGGCTAACCGGTTGGCGGCCGAAGTGCAGCGCCGCGACGGTGTCGACCTTCGAGTGCGGGTGGGCTTGAATTCGGGTCGGGTGATCGCCGGCGAGATCGGTTCGGGGTCGCTGGGATACGCCGCGACCGGCGGGTCCGTCGGGTTTGCTCAGCGGATGGAATCGGTGGCGCCCCCGGGCGGGGTGATGCTGTCGGAGTCGACCGCGCGACTGGTCGAGCACTCCGTGATGTTGGCGGAACCAGAGTGGGTGCGCATTAAGGGGGCGGACGAACCGGTTCCCGTGCGTCGGTTGGTGGCGATCAGCCCGCGAGACGGCCAGTCCGGGCGCGCCGAGGTGGGCCTGGTCGGTCGGCGCTGGGAGATGGCGGCGCTCGACGCCATGGTGGAGCGCACGATCGGTGGCCGCGGTGGTGTGGTGAACGTGGTGGGACCGCCGGGCATCGGCAAGAGCCGGGCGGCCCGGGAGGCCGCAGCGCTGGCGGCCGGTTGCGGAGTCGAGGTGTTCTGGGCCTTCTGCGAGTCGCATGCCGGAGACATTCCCTTCCACGTCGTGGCCCAGCTGCTGCGCGCGGGCACCGGCGTGGCTGACCTCGACGGCGAAGCCGCCCGGATGCGGGTGCGAGCTCGTGTGCCCGATGCCGACCCACAGGATCTGCTGCTGTTTGATGATCTGCTCGGCATCGCCGACCCCGGGATGCCGCTGCCCCAGATCGACCCGGACGCGCGCCGGCGCCGGTTGACCGCGATGATCAACGCCGCGTCGCTGGCGCGCACCGAACCGGCGCTATACGTCATCGAGGATGTGCACTGGATCGATGGGGTCAGCGAGTCGATGCTGGCCGACTTCCTCACGGTCATTCCGCGCACCCCGTCGATGGTGCTGATTACCTCGCGCCCCGAATATCGCGGAGCGCTGACGCAGGTGGCCGGCGCGCAGACGATAGCGCTTGCCCCACTGGGTGATTCGGACACTGTGGCCCTGCTGGCTGAACTGCTGGGGTCGGACCCCTCGGTGGCCGAGCTGGCGGCGCTCATCGCCGACCGAGCGGCCGGAAACCCGTTTTTCGCCGAGGAGATGGTGCGGGAGTTGGTGCAGCGCGGCGTACTGGCCGGCGAGCGCGGCAGCTATGTCTGTGGCACGAACGCCACCGAAGTCACCGTCCCGGCCACGGTGCAGGCGGCCATCGCGGCGCGCATCGACCGGCTGAGCTCCCCGGCCCGGCGGACGTTGAACGCGGCGTCGGTCATCGGCGCCCGCTTCGGGGTGGAGCTGCTCGCTGCGCTGGACCTTGATCCCGTGTTCGATGAGCTGCTCAGCGCGGAGCTGATCGATCAGGTCCGGTTTGCCCCAAGCGCCGAGTACGCCTTTCATCACCCACTGATCCGCGCGGTGGCCTACGAATCGCAGCTGAAATCCGATCGCGCCGAATGGCATCGGCGCCTGGCCACGGCGATCCAAGAGTCTGAGCCGGGGTTGGTGGAGGAGAACGCGGCGCTGATCGCCGAACATCTACAGGCCGCCGGCGATCTGCACGCGGCGTACGGGTGGCACATGCGCTCCGGCGCGTGGTCAACCAACCGCGACATCCCCGCTGCCCGGCTCAGCTGGGAGCGGGCACGCCGCATCGCCGACGCGCTACCTGGCGACGACCCCGACCAATTGTCGATGCGCATTGCCCCCCGCACCATGCTGTGTGCCACCGACTGGCAAGGCCGAGCAGTCCACGAAAGCCGGGGCCGCTTCGCCGAGTTGCGGGAGTTGTGCACCGCAGCCGGGGACAAGGTCTCGCTGGCCATCGGCATGACGGGGCTGGCCACCGAGCACCTCTATTCGGGGCGTACACGTGAAGGATCGCGGCTGGCGTCCGAACAGATGGCGCTGCTGGAGTCGATCGGCGATCCGAACTTGACCGTAGGGTTGGCGTTCGTAGCCTTCGCCACCTGGTTCGCGAGCGGTGAATTCGGCGAGATGTTGCGGTGGTCGCAGACGGTCGTCGACATCGCCGCGGGAGACCCCGCCAAGGGCGCCGGGTTCGGTCTGGGATCGCCGCTGGCGGTCGCGGTGGCATTTCGCGGCGTTGCTCGTTGGTGGTTGGGGCAGCCGGGATGGCGGCGGGACCTCGACGACGCCGTCGCGATGGCCCGAAGCAGCGACCCGGCAACCCTCGGCCTTGTCGTCACCTGGACCTACGGTGTGGGGATTGTCTACGGGGTGCTCGTGCCCGATGACTCCGCGGTGCAGGCAATCGAGGAGACGGTGCAGACCGCCCAGAGGTTCAGCAGCGACATCGCCCTGACCTACGCCGAGTACGCGCTGGGCACCGCGCTGTTATACCGGGGCGCCGGAAACGACCGTGATCACGGGCTGGAGATCGCGGCGCAGGCCCGCGAGTGGCAGCGCGAGCGTGTGCCTTTCCTGGTCCCGGTCACCGAGGTGTTGGCCGGCTGGGAGAGGGCCAGGCGCGGCGACCGCGATGCCGTCATTCCGGTGATGCGCACAGCCGTCGACGAGATGCACCAGGAAGGGCATCTGGGGTATGGCATTTGGGCCACCGGCGTTCTGGTGGAGACGCTGCTGGACGGTGGTAGCGAGGGCGACCTGGCCGAGGCCGAAGAGGCGATTGCCTGGTTAGCGGACCTGCCGGCAGACGACGGTTCGGCGATGCGCGAGATCACGCTGCTGCGACTGCGCGCGCTGCTAACCCGGGCCCGCGGCGACGACGTTGCCCACCGTGACTTGGTGAGTCGCTATCGCGCGATGGCGGAATCGCTTGGCTTCGAAGGACATATGGCTTGGGCCGCGGCGATGATCGACGGTGGCGAATAGTCGCCATTCGAGCTTCTAGGTAGTACCGGGCCGCGGCCGGGCGAGATTGCAGTAGCGCGCTACTGCGCTCGTCGCACCGACGGAAAGCGACGATTCCTCTGGCGCCACTAACCGCGCCATGTGGAGGAGCGTATGACTGACTCGGCCACGGCCAGTCCCTGCGAAACAATGACGCCGAACAGGTTGAACCCGCCGCGGGTACGCCTGCCCAAGCTGGTCCAAGGCGTGTTACTAACCTTGTTTCGCCGCAACGCGATGCGGTATTGGATTAAACGGCACGGACGCATCTTCGAATTCAATGTCCCGTTCTTTGGTCGAAGCGTCATTGTTTCCGACGCGGCTCTTGTGAGGTCGGTGTGTACCGCGAGCGCGGACCAGCTGACCAACTACGAGGCGAATCTGAGCAATTTCTTCGGACCCGGTCAATATTTGCCCTTGACGGGCGTCGGCACCACGATCGGCGCCGACTGCTCGCACCGGCTTTCCACGGTCGGAGCCTCAAGAATTACGAGTCGATTGTCATCGACGAGATACTGCGTGAAATTGCGAATTGGCCTGAGAATAAAGAATTCAGGATTGTCGAGCCGATGCACACAATCACATTGAATGCGATCCTGCGCATCGTCTTCGGCGCTGACGCGGAGGAACTCGAGGACCTATGTGAGGTCATCCCGCGCTACGCGAAACTCGGATCGACCCTGGCGAAGTTTATGCCGGTGCCGAAATTCCGGACGCGGCATTACAGTCCTTGGAGCAAGTTGGACGAGATCCGCAGGGTATTCGACCGGATCGTGTTCAGGATTATCGACAGAGCCGCAGCAGATCCGAGACTCGGCGAGCGGACGGACATTCTGGCGCTGCTACTGCGCAGCGGGCATATCGACGGAACCCGGATGTCACGGCAGGACATCTGCGACGAACTTGTGACCCTCGTCGGCGCGGGCCACGAAACCACAGCATCCGCACTGAGCTGGGCGTTTGAACGGTTGCGGCGCCACCCAGACGTGCTGGCCGAACTGGTCAGAGAGGTTGACGCCGGAGGCAGCGACTTCCGTCGTGCGACGATATTGGAAGTGCTGCGGATGCGCCCGATAATCGATTATCCCGGCCGCCGGGTCAGTGCACCGCAGTTCGACCTCGGCCCGTGGCGGATTCCGCACAATCACAACGTGTTCGTGAGCCTTGCCGATCTGCACGAGAATCCCGACATCTTCCCTCAACCCGACCGTTTCGATCCGAACCGCTTCCGGGACGCCAAGCATCCGGCACCCGGATGGCTGGCGTTCGGAAGCGGAGCACGCCGGTGCATCGGCTCTGATTTCGCGATCGCCGAAATGGATATCGTGCTGCGGACGGTGCTCCAGAAGTTCCAGATCCACACCGACTCCGCCGCCGACGAAAAGTCGCATTTCCGGGGAGTTGCCTATGCCCCGAAGCGCGGTGGCCGCGTGGTAGTCACCCGCCGAAAGTAGCCCACTATGTCGACCCAGATGATCAGCCCATTGCAGGCGCAGCGACTCGACGTTCGCTGCAGCGTCGTGGACGTTGTTCTCTCTAATGTGGCGATTCACATCGTCTTCTTCTTTGAGCGGCAGCTCGACACGAGGACACTCGCCGATGGATTTGCGGACGCGCTCACTAAGCTTCCGATTTTCGCTGGGCGAATGACCCTGGCCGGCGGTGCGTTGCGAATTCGATGCAGGGGGCAAGGCGCGCCCTTCACGTCTGTGTCGTCTGAGCGCACGCTCCATGAGGCGATCCGGGCGGTAACGGAGGACAGCGGCGACTGGCTCGTCGACCGGGTGAACGGCGCCACGGCACGGTGGGGATTCGGCCCGCTGTGCAAGGTACGTGTCACACATCTTGCGGACAATGCAACCGCAATCGGTGTGTCGATCCACCACTCGATCGGCGACATGCAGACGTTGATGGTCTTCATGAACGCGTGGTCGGCTTCCGCAGCCGGCAAGCCACTTGCGGAGCCGGTGATCGTCGAAGACCGCGTTGCTTACCTCGACGAGCATCTTCCCGCCGGCGGCGCTTCCGAGCCCGGGGTGCGATGCCTCGGACTCGCAGAGACTGCCCGCAGCCTGCTGTACATGGCAAAGGATGGGCGCAAGCAGCGGACGCTGAGTCTCTACTTCGGAGACGACGAAATCACCCGTATGCGCGAAGCCTACGAAGACCGGATGCGATTGTCTGCCAACGACGTTGTGTGCGCGCATGTTTCCGAAGCGCTTATGAACGCTGTCCCGCGGTGGATCGTCGCATCCTCGCCATCTCGGTGAATACCCGGCAGCGGTGTGGCCTGGATCCGATGCTCGTCGGAAATATCCTCTCGGCGTTGAACGTCGACGTACGACGCGGAGAGACGGCACGTTCGATTGCCGAACGCATCCGCGATGACGTCGACCACTTCGCCGACGAACACTGCGACATGCGCATCAACCAACAGTTCCTGGACACTGCTGGTAGATGGCGGGGCGCTCGCTGCGTGGCCACCGGTTTCAATCCGGTCCAATGGAATCCGCTCATCACGAACTGGAGCGGCTTCGGCGTTTACCGCATCCAATTCGAAGACACCTTCACGTCCTACTGCACGCCGTTGATGAAATTACCCGTTGCGGGATACGGCGCCCTGGTAGACGGGGCAGATGGCCGCGGGCTGCTCTTTCAAATGACGTTGCCGCCCAAGGACTTCGAGGCCATGTCGAGGCCCGCGATTCGGCAAGAGCTACACAGTTTTCGGCGCATCGACGACGACATTCCACGGCTGCACTGTGAGATTCACGGCTAGCGGCCGCGTCATTCGAAAATGGGGCGATCTTCGGGTGTCCTCATTTGGACCGAACAATGCGATCAATCGAGTAGTCGATTACGCGCCTGCGCGTGGGCGGACGGTAAAACACTTCTCCAGCCAGAAGGGATATAAGCCATGGCGGAAACGGTCGACGTCGCATCACTGCCACTAGCGCCAAGGAATCCGCTGCCCTATCTGCAACAGCTCAAAGCTGTCAGGTCGTTTCACGTCGGTTGTGAAACACTGCGTGACGCGGGCGGACCGGTAACGCGATGCAATCTGGCCCCCACCTGATGGCGCCACCTGTGGTGGTGACCACCTCACCCCAGGGTGCCCGCGATGTTCTCAGCCGCAGCTACCCGTTCGTGGACGAGGTACAGTCTGTTCATGAACGAACACCGGCAACTCTTCGGCGGCTCCTTATTCAACTTCAAACATGAAGCGTGGCTGCCCCGCCGGCGCGCTCTGCAAACGGTGTACGCCAAGAAACAGGTGGCACAGTTCGCCGGGCATATGGCCGAAGGCGGTGACACACTTTCGCGTGGGTGGGTCGACGGCGCGGAACTGGACCTCGATCAGGAGTGCCGCAGATTGACGGTGGGGGTGTTGGCTCGATCGGTGCTTGGCCTCGACCTTGACGGGCGGGCTGATCCGCTGGGAGAGCCACTTCGCACCGGCCTTGCTTACGTCGCGAATCGCAGTCTGCGACCAGTGCGAGCACCGTCGTGGCTGCCGACTCCCGCCGGGCGCCGCGCACGCGCGGCCAACGCTTGCTTACATAGACTCGCCGACGACGTCCTTCAGGCCTGCCGGGCCGACCCGACTCTTGACGCACCGCTGGTTCGCACACTTATGGATATCGTTCACCCGGATACCGGACAGCTGTTGTCGGACGAGGACATCGCCACGAACTCGTCGTTTTTATGGCGGCAGGACATGACGCGACGGCGACCGCCTTGGCCTACGCATTGTGGGCGCTGGGCCGCCATCCCGAGCTGCAGGACCGGGCTGCCGCCGAGGTTGCCGCCTTAGGTAACCGCCCGTTGACCTCCGACGACGTCCCCCCGACTCGGATACATCGTTCGAGTGCTAAACGAGGCACTCCGTCTGTGTCCGCCGGCGGCTGCAACATCCCGGATGGTGGTGCAGGATTTCGACGTCGACGGCTACCACGTCGCGGCCGGCACGATGCTGGTCGTCGGCATCTACGCCATGCATCGAGATCCCGGTCTGTGGGACCACCCGCTGGTGTTCGACCCCGACCGATTCACTCCGGAGAGCTCCAAGGACCGGGATCGCTGGCAGTACCTGCCGTTTGGTGGAGGACCGCGGTCCTGCATAGGCGATCACTTCGCCGTGCTCGAAGCGACGCTCGGTTTGGCGGCCGTCCTCAGGAACGCCGAAATTCGATCGCTCGACGAGGACTTTCCACTTTACCACGCCGTTCACCATGGTCGCCGCCGCCCCGATCCGGGTGCGCGTACAGCCGCGGAACTGACCTACGCACGACGCGACGTT
>CAVUIH010000007.1:0-147731 GCA_963741555.1 uncultured Actinomycetota bacterium
GAGGTGAGGTGCACGGGGGGTCCGGCCTGGGCGCGTCGAAGGTCTGGAGCGATTGGTCCGTCGCGTTGACGACGCGTCCGGGTCCATCGGCGTGGGCCCGTGCAACCGAGTCGGCACCGCCAACGGCGCTCATGATCGTTAGCATCCCGGCGCCCGCGATCACTGCCCGTTCAGCGAATTTCCTCACCACATGTTCCTGTGATGAGTCCGAGCGATTCGGTGTCCAATGAGCGGTTGAATCCGCGCTGGCTCCATAATCGGACTGTAGTTCACTAAAATAGACTTTAGTATCAAAATAAAGAGACTCGTGCTGCATTGTTGCAGCACGTCCACCGAGCCGGGTTATTGTCTACCCATGGAGGACTACGACAAGGACCCGGCAGTGGTCCTTCCGTACCTCGTGGGCCGGCCGCTTGCCGCCACCGAGGTGTACGAGGCGTTCGGCTACCGCAAATCGGCGTACTACAAGGCGGTTCGCGAGAACAGGTTGGTCACTGCGGACAACTTGATCAGAGCAGCGAAGTACCTGCGGTTGAACCCGGTGGACTTGCTCGTCCGGTTCGGTCTGATCCAACTTGAAACGGTCACCGAATACGTGGCATCGATCCGCGCCCAGCCGAAACTGCGCGACCTCCGCCCCGACCCAGGAAACCGCCGGTCTGATCGCAGCAGAGGGGACGCTTGCGACAATGATGTCCGCACTCATCATCGTTACGCTGCTCGCCGTCTTCTACAGCTTGTGGATCCGCCGGCAGACCTGGCGCTCCCGCTGGGAAGCCGATGCAAGCCTCAACATCGCCCTGCAAGGCTGCGCCGTGCTGCTCATGTCGCCATGGGCGTCGGCAACCCTGGGACCACCCCTGCACTACGTCTTCCGGCGATGGAATGTCGAAGATCTTGTCGGCCACATCTGCCTGATGGTCGCTGCGGCGGCGATCATCGACCACGGGTTGGCCCGACTCGGCGATCATGGCCAGTGGCGCAAAATCTTCAGTCGGCACATCACCGGCCCGTTGTGGCTGGGTGTTCCGGTATTGGTGGCGGTGTTCATCGCAGCCGACGAGGGCTATCACCCTGATCTGTTCCCGGCTCACGTCAGTACCGCTTGGTTCGGCGCCTACTGGATCGTGCTGGGAGTCCTACTCGTCTACTTGTTCGGCTGCGCGGCCAGAGTGATGCTGATCGTGCGGAAAGACCCTCGCTCAACGGTGACGGCCACCCTGTACTTGATCTCGGCCGCATTCGGAGTGGCAGCGACGGTGATACAGGTAACTACGGCCGAGGCCGGCATTGATATCACCCTGCCCGTCTGGTTATGCGCATGTCTGGGTGCGATCGGTTTCGCCTACGGGTCCGCACGATCCTGGCTCGCCAAGGTTGCGTGGTTCAGAAACGGCGATATCGCACCGCCGCCGGGAAGCGACCGCTGAGCGAGCCGCGTGATGGTGCCGCGATGAAAAAGCCACCGAAACAGCGCATTGCGCGGTAGTCGGTGGTCTACCTATTTGGGATCAGACGGCCAGATGTTTGGGCATGACTCTCGGCTTGAAGCCGTGACGTGGCCCGACGCCGAGGCCACCGCACCGTGGCCGAAGCCATCGCGGGCATGTCCACCCCAGCCGGCATCGCTGATCGATGGCATGAACTTTCACACCAATCTGCGCCCCAAGCGATTTCATCGCACTGCGTCGGCGACTCGCGGTCCGGCAGCCCAGTAAATAAGCATCAAAGTTCTTGTGCCGCAGCGTAATTAACAAAAAGCACAAGACGATCAATCACGTAAGGAGATCGGCTGAGACCCACACCTTCGTCCGCTGTTCATCGCAACACAACCCTGAAGGAGAGAAAGTCATGTCTTTCGTTACCGCACAGTCGCCGGCGTTGATGGCTGCGGCGAACCAGCTACAACACCTCGGCACCGCAATGACCGCCCAGAACGCTGCCGCAGTGACACCGACAACGAACGTGGCTCCCGCAGCCGGCGACCCGGTTTCAGCATTGCAAGCAATGCAATTCTCCGCCTACGGCACCTGGTACCAGCAGGTAAGCGAGTAATCGCAGGCGATTCACCAGATGCTGGTCAGCACCCTCGGGTCCAATGCCGGTTCCTACGAAGGAACGGAGTCGGGCAATCAGGCGACAACCGGTTCAACGTCTTTGACCGGACTGCTCAACGGGCTGAGCGGGGGTTCATCTGGCGCGACCACTCCTGCGGCCGGCGACTTGCCGTCGAACTTCGGCGCGACCATTGGTACTCCGTTCAACTGGGCCCAGAACTTCAGCGCCGCCTCGTCGGACATGTTGGACCTCGCCCAAGGGCAATTCGCTCCCGAAGCCAGCCAGGGCGCCAGCTCGGCCGGCATTCTCGGCTTGACGGGCGACGTCAGTAGCGCACCCCCGCCGGCGGCGGCACCTACCACGATGGGCTCGGCAGGTTTGAGCGCGATGCCGGTGTCGGCGGGCGTGGGGCAGGCTTCTTCGGTGGGCAAGCTGTCGGTGCCGCCGAGCTGGGCGGTGAGCGATGTCGGGCCGATGAGCTCTACCCCCGCGACATTGCCGAGCGCTGGCTGGACCAGCCCGGCAGCCCCGCAAGGATCGCCCGTCACGACCGTGCCAGGCGGAGTGCCCTCAGTGGCCTCGACCCAGCGCGGAGGTCTCGGCATTGGCGCGCCGCGCTATGGAAGCAAGCCCACCGTCACGCCCAAACCGGCCGTTGTCTAAGCAACCGGCCAACCAACTCAGGAAAAGGTTCGAACGAAATGGCTTTTGACTTTGCAGCAATGCCCCCAGAAATCAACTCGACGCGTATGTATACCGGCCCGGGGTCGGGCCCGATGATGGCGGCCGCGGCCGCCTGGAACAACACGGCGGACGAATTGAGCACGACGGCGGCCGGCTACCAGTCGGTGCTCTCGGAGCTGACCGGCAGTGAATGGATGGGTCCGTCTTCGGCGGCGATGGCCGCCGCGGTCGCGCCGTACATCGGATGGATGGAGACCACTGCGGGAGAACTCGCCCACGCAGCAGCTCAGGACATGGCGTCGGCCGCGGCCTACCAGACGGCATTCGCCATGACGGTGCCCCCGCCGGTGATCGCGGCCAACCGGGCTCAGCTGGCCGCTTTGGTCGCCACCAACATCCTGGGACAGAACACTCCGGCGATCATGGCCACCGAGGCCCACTACGCCGAGATGTGGGCCCAAGACGCCGCCGCCATGTACGGCTACGCGGGTTCGGCAGCCAGCGCCGCCACGTTGAGCCCGCTGACATCGCCGTCGCCGACTAACAATCCAGGCGCCCTGGGCGCGCAGGCGACCGCGGTATCTCAAGGCGCGGCAACCGGTTCCCAAACCGCGGGTCTCCAGGGGCTGGTTTCCAACATGCCCTCCACGATGCAGTCACTGGCCACCCCGCTGGCTGCGGCAGCGGCGGACAATCCGATCGACGACTTCTTCGCTAACAGCCTGGTGTCGAACATCCCGAACGGGATCATCGACACCGCAGCGTGGCAGATGTTCGCCATCATCCCGTCGGCGATTTTGTATGCAAAAACGGTGGCGGACGGAACCGCCGGGGCCGCAGCCGCCGGCGGCCTGAGCGCCGGTCTGGTGAGCACCGGAGCCCCGGCCGCCCTCGCGAGCGCGGTGCCTGTGGGGGGACTCGTTGCTGCACCAATGGTTGCCGGCATGGCCTCGGCCTCATCGGTCGGCGGGCTGTCGGTGCCGGCCGGATGGTCTGCGGCCAGCCCGGACGTTGGCAACGCGATGCTCGCCGGCTCGGGTTGGACTGCCCCGACAGAAGAAGTAATGCCAACGACGAATGTCGCGACCGGCATGCCTGCGGTCGCCTCGGCCGGTCGGGGTGGTCACGGCTTCAGTGCGCCCCGGTACGGAGTCAAGCCGACGGTGATGCCGAAATCCGTTCTCGTATAGCGAAAGGCGACGTTCCACCTCAAGCGTGGCCGCGCCCCCGCCGGGTGTGCGGCCACGCTTTCGTTTAGTCCATGCCCTGCGCTACCACCCGACGACCGGGACACGTTGGGCCGCAATACAATCCGATCAATGGCACCGTCCAGCTCGCGCCCGGGCCAGCCGTTCGGCAAGGACCTGGCGCCTACCGGATCCACACCGAGTCAGAGACTGCGCTGAGCATAATGCCGTTCATTGCGGGCCGACGCCGTCCATGCGGTCCGTACCCAACACCATCAAAGTTGCCAATGAATAACAACTAACTCTAAGCACATTTACAGCTTTCATGCATTGCCGATGAAGCCGATAAGGTTTATGCGCCAATCCATTTAGTATGTCACTGCGCCAAAGCGCCTTTGCCACAGCGCTTTTCCCAGGCACGGGATTTAGCAGAACGTGACACGCTACCAGGGCAAGTCTGCTGAAATGAACGGAAGTCGACCTTTTCGGACAACGCGACTCTGAAGGAGCGAAACGTATGTCTTACGTGACCACACAGCCTGACGCGCTGGAATACGCAGCGGGCAAGCTGGAGGGCATCGGTACGTCGTTGGCCGCGCAGAACGCGTCGGCGGCCGCCTCGACCGCGGGTGTGGCTCCCGCCGCCGCGGATGAGGTGTCTGCACTGCAGGCGACACAGTTCAGTGCCTACGGCAACCTGTACCAGCAAGTCAGCGCCGAAGCCACGGCGATCAATCAGGCGTTTGTGCAGATGCTGGGCACTAGCGCGGATTCCTACGGCACCACCGAGGCCGCCAACTCGGCCGCTACCGGCACCGCGAGCGTGGGGGGGTTCTCCCTGCTCGGCCAGTTGACCCAGTTCGGCCAGTTCGGCCTCGTCCCGGGCGCGATGGCCGACGGAAGCATGCTCGGACTGTACGCAGGTAGCCCGCTTATCTCGTCGGCGTCAACCTTTGCGCAACTGAGCTCGGCTGCCGGCAGTGTCGGTGGCGGCGCCGACGCGGCCAGCACCCCGAGTGCCGGGTTGGACGGGCTGTCGCTGTTGGACGCGGGGGCCCCGGCCGGAGTCGGCGCGGCGCCGGTGCCGGTGCTGGCCGGTGTGGGACAGGCCTTGACGGTCGGTGGGATGTCGGTCCCGCCGAGCTGGGCCGCCGGCGGTGGGTTCTCGGCGGCCAGCGCCACCCCGGCGACAGTCGCGGGCTGGACTTCTTCCGCCGCTCCGCACGGCGCACCCGTGACCACCGTGCCCGGCGGGGTGCCCTCGATGGCTTCGACTGGGAGGGTCTCTGGCTTAGGTTCGCCGCGCTACGGCGTCAAGCCCAAAGTGATGCCCAAGTCCACGGTCGTCTAGCAACTAACCCCAACTCACCACGAACAGGATCAAAGAAATGGTTTTCGATTTCGCAGCACGACCCCCCGAGATCAACTCCGCACTGATGTACTCGGGTCCGGGGGCCGGGCCGATGATGGCCGCCGCGGCAGCCTGGAACAACCTGGCCGCCGAACTGGCTACCGCGGCGGCCTCCTACGAGTCGGCGATCTCCGAGCTCAGCGGAGAGTGGATGGGTCCGGCCTCGTCAGCGATGGCCGCCGCGGCGACCCCCTATGTGGAGTGGATGAACAACGCCGCCGCGGCGGCCGAACACGCCGCCTCCCAGGCCACCGCATCGGCGGCGGCCTACCAGACCGCGTTCGCGATGATGGTCGCCCCGCCGCTGATCGCGGCCAACCGGGCTCAGTGGGCGGCCCTGGTCGCCACCAACGTCCTGGGCCAAAACACCCCGGCGATCGCGGCCACCGAAGCCCAGTACGGCGAAATGTGGTCCCAGGACGCCGCCGCCATGTACGGCTACGCCGGCTCCTCGGCGAGCGCCGCTTCGTTGAACCCGTTGACCTCGCCGACGGCGACCACCAACCTGGCCGGCGCCGGCGCCCAATCCGCCGCCGTCTCGACCGCAAGCAGCCAAAGCCAGCTCTCTCAACTGGTCACCAACCTGCCCGCCACCATGCAAGGCCTGGCCTCCCCCGCCGCCACCACCACCTCGGCCTATCCGATATTGAGCAGCTCCGACGGGTTCCTCAACGATCTCTTCAGCTCCGGCGGCAACATCGGTATGTATAACTACGCCGGCGCCGCCATCGGCCTCGGGATGAGCGGCGTCGTCGGCGGCGCCGGCCTTAATGCGGCGCAAAGTACCGCGGCCGCCGGGCCGGCCGCCGCAGCGGCCGCTCCGGCGGCCCTCGGCGCCGGCCTGGGCGGGGCGCTGGCCGGCACCGTGGCTCCGGCGGGCACCGCAAGCCTGGGCGGGACGCCGACGATACTGGCCGGCATGGCCCAGTCGTCCTCGGTCGGCGGGTTGTCGGTCCCGGCCACCTGGTCTGCAGCCACCCCGGAGACCAGCGCGGCGGCGGTAACCACCGCAGATTGGAACGCGGACTTCGACGAAGGCGGCGGCGTGACAAACGTCGCGACCGGCATGCCGGCGGTAGCCTCGACCGGACGCGGAAGCTACGGCTTCAGCACCCCACGCTACGGCGTCAAACCCACGGTGATGCCCACACAGGTGCTCGTCTGAATTACCTACCGCCGTCCGGCAATTCGAGTTCGGAAGGCACTGCTGCGCCACCGGCTCCCGGCGTCGCGTGAAGCGCGGTTCCCTTCGTTTCGGGGAGTAGGTAGGTGCAGACGAAACCGGCCGAGGCAAGGCTCGCGAGCATGGGACCGATGGCCCAGCTGCCATAAGTCGCCTGCAGTGTGCCGGCGATCAGCGGGGGCGCGGCACCACCGAGGATGCCGGCCAGGTTGATCGCCAACGCTGATCCGCTGTAGCGGTAGCGCGTAGCAAACAGCTCGGGAATGAAGGCTCCCGTGGGCCCGGAACCGATTCCGCCGATCGCGCACATACCGACGATGGCCACCGCGTAGAGCAGCCGGGTTTCCGGTGTCCATCAACGGAATCACCGCCAGTGCCCAGGGCACACATCCCGCCCAGCCCAGCAGCATCATCCGGCGGCGCCCGACCCTGTCGCTCAGGGTGGCCGATAGCGCGACGAACGCGATGCTGACCAAGCCGCCCAACGCTCCGACGGCCCAGATGAAGCCGCGGGTGTAGCCCAGTTCGGCGTGGGCGTACCGGGTGAAATAGGTGTTCGACATGTAGACGAAGGACATACCGCCCAGGATGCTGCCACCGGCCAGGGCGATCTCTCGGCGCTGCAAGCGCCACAACTCCGCGATCGGGGCCCTCGGGAGCACGTTTCGGGCCTTCTCCGCGACGAACACCGGAGTCTCGTCGATGCGCATCCGCACATAGAAGGCGATGGCGATCAGACCGGCGCTGATCAGGAACGGAATCCGCCACCCCCACTGCATGAAACGCAGAACTGTTCTCGCCGATGGTGAAGTTCACGCCCAAAAACGTCAGGCTCGACAACACCACCGCGGTTCCGCCACCGAGCAGCGTGAACATCCCGAAGCGGCCGCGTCGCCCGTCGGGGGCGTATTCGGCGCTCAGCAGCGCCGAGCCCGCCCATTCTCCGCCTACGGCAAACCCTTGCAGCAACCGCAGCGCAACCAAGATCAACGGGGCTGCGACTCCGATGGTCGCCGTGCTGGGCACAGCTCCGACGGACAGGTGGAGACGGCCATGATCAGCAAAGTCGCGATCAGCGTCTTCTTACGGCCCAGCCGGTCGCCGAAGTAGCCGAATGCGGCCCCGCCGATCGGCCGCGACACGAACGCGCTGGCAAATGTGCCCATCGAGGCGATCGTGCCCATCGCCGGGCTGAGATGCGGGAAGAAGACGGTGGGGAACACCAGCGCCGCCGCGGTGCCGTAGATCAGAAGTCGTAGAACTCGATCGCCGAGCCCACCAGACACGCCGCGCGCAACGCGTTTCATCGGCGTGACCGGTGGCGCGGCTGCCACCGTCATCGTCGTCTGGCTGCTTCCATGCACGGGTACGACGGTAGGGAAAAAGGGCGCGGGTGTCACACCAGGCGCGCGAATCAGCCTTGGGTGAGCAGTTGCTTCTTGAGCACCTTGCCCATCGCGTTGCGTGGCAGCTCCGTCATGACGCGCACTTCGCGCGGCCGCTTGTGCACCGAAAGCTGCTGTGCCACATAGTCGATCAGCTCCTGCGGCTCGGCTTCGCCGACGATGAACGCGACGATCCGCTGGCCCAGGTCGTCATCGGGCAGCCCGACCACCGCGGCCTCGGCCACGCCGGGATGTCCGAGCAGCACCGTCTCTATTTCGCCGGCCCCGACCCGGTACCCACCCGACTTGATCAGGTCGACCGACTCGCGGCCGACGATGCGGTGCATTCCGTCGCCGTCGATGACCGCGGCGTCGCCGGTGCGATACCAGCCGTCGGCGTCGAACGCCTCCGCGGTGGCGTCCGGCCGGTTCAGGTAACCCTCGAACAAGGTCGGGCCGCGAACCTGCAGTCGCCCAATGGTTTCGGCGTCGTGCGGCACCGGCCCGCCGTCCTCGTCCACCAACCGGGTTTCGATGCCGGTCAGCGGCAGGCCGACCCAGCCGGGCCGGCGTTCACCGTCGGCGCGGGTCGACAGCGTGATCAACGACTCGGTAGCGCCGTAGCGTTCGACCGGCGCATGGCCGCTGAGCCGGACCAGTTCGTCGAACACCGGGACCGGCAGGCCGGCACTGCCGGACACCAGCAGTCGCGCCGGCCGCAACGACTCGGCGGCGGCCTGGTCGGCGACCACCCGTGACCACACCGTCGGCACACCGAAAAACAAGGTGCCACGCGCTGCCGAACAGGCTTGAGCGTATGCCTCGGGTGTGGGTTTTCCGGTGTGCACGAAGCGGTTTCCGATTCGTAGCGATCCGAGTAGACCCAACACCAGGCCGTGCACGTGAAACAACGGCAGCCCGTGCACCAGCGTGTCGTCGGCGGTCCACTGCCAGGCCTCGGCGAGCGCATCCAGGTCGGCCGCGATTGCGGCACCGCTGAGCTGCACGCCCTTGGGCAGGCCGGTGGTACCCGAGGTGTAGATGATCAGCGCGGTGTCCTGTGCGGAAGGCTCGGGGATGCGGTGCCAGGACCGGGCGTGCATCCGCACCGGGATGTGGGGCAAACCTTCCGGCTCGTCGGGCTCCGGCCCCAGCCAGGCCTGCGCCCCGGAGTCG
Organism: uncultured Actinomycetota bacterium; assembly: GCA_963741555.1. Classification (GTDB taxonomy): domain Bacteria; phylum Actinomycetota; class Actinomycetes; order Mycobacteriales; family Mycobacteriaceae; genus Mycobacterium. The sequence continues at coordinate 9,085 of CAVUIH010000007.1, forward strand.
GTGAGGATGTGCCGACGCTCGGCCTGCCCGACGTCGGCGGGCACCGGAACCACGGGGACACCGGCGATCAGACACCCGGCGATGGCCAGTGCGGTGGGCGCGGTCGGTGTGGCGAGCACGGCGACCCGGTCGGCACCGCCGACCCGTTCTGCCACCGACGTGGCGGCCCCGACGACGTCGCTGCGGCTGAGCGTCACGTCGCCGAAGCGGACGGCGTCCTCGATGTCGGGAGAGGCGGGATTCAGCGAGCTAAGCAGCACGTCCCGCAGGCTAACGCATCGGCCGTTCGCCGATCACCCGGTCACCGCGCAGCGGCGGCCGACGAAGTTCGCGAGGCACCACAGGTGCCGTAGGCCCTGTCGGCGGTGGACGTTGGACTCTACGAGCACGACGTCGGCATTGCGACGCTGTGAACAACGTCGCAATGACCCGAAGTGAGGTTGCCATGGACAGTTTCGTGATCCGCGCCATCACGTGGCCGGTCACCCGGCTGTCGAGCAGCAGCCCACTCGTGCGGGCCAGCGATCGCATCGAAGCGGCCGCCGTCGCGCTGGCCGCTGCGCTGGTTGTCATCGCCGCCCCCGCCGCCGCGGGGATCGGCATGATCGTCCACGAAACCGAGACCCAGACCTTCCTCGCGCAGGCCCAAAGCCGACATGTCGTGACCGCGAAAGCGGTTGACGACAGTGAACCGGCAGTTTCGCCCGCACCGTCGGCCGCCACCGTGCATGCACGATGGCAGTTCGACGGTATCGACCATGCTGACGCGATCGTCATCGATGGCCCCCTCAAAGCCGGTGAGCCGCTGAAGATCTGGGTCGACGACATCGGCAATCGGGTGGACCGGCCCACGCCGATGGCCGTCGCAGACATCGACGCGGTAACCATCGCGGTAGCGGTGTGGGTGATCGCGGCCTTGGTCGCCGCCGTGGCCGTCGCCGCCACCGGTGTGCACGTCAGTCTCGTGCGGGACGCTCAGTGGGATAGGGACATCCGGCTCCTTGTCGGGGACGACAGCGGACGTACCAACAGTTCGCAGTGACGCGAATCGGGCCAGTGGTCAGTCGGCCGTTGAATCGAGGACCAATGGCCCTGCTACCACGAACACAACTAGACAAGCCTCGAAGACAGGCGAAAATCGGGAGGTCAACACATGCCTACGACTCTGTTCGACAGCAAGGTCATTCAGGACGCGGTGACGGCGGCGTGCCGCGCCCCGTCGCTGCACAACAGCCAACCGTGGCAATGGGTTTACAGTGACGGCCAACTGCGGCTGTTCCTCGATCCGAGTCGAGTCATGGACACCGACCAGTCGGCGCGAGAAGCACTCATCGGGTGTGGCGCCGCTCTCCACCACCTCCGGGTAGCGATGGCCGCCGCCGGCTGGGAAGCGCATGTCGAGCGCTTTCCGAACTCGGACAGCCCGAACCACGTGGCGTCGATGAGCTTCGAGCCGATCGACTATGTGACTGAACGAGACCGGCTGCGCGCTCAGGCTATCTGGTCACGTCGCACCGATCGACTGCCGTTCAGCGCACCGACGGACTGGAAGTCGATCGCCTCGATATGGTCAGGCGACGTCGACGGCAAGGCAGTGTGGATCGACACGATTCCCAGTGACGCGCTGCCCAAGCTGGTGGATGCCGCGCAGATCGCGGAGTCACTCCGGCTCTACGACAGCGCCTATCACGATGAATTGCACTGGTGGACAGCACCTTCTGAGAAAACAGAGGGCATCCCGCACAGCGCTCTGGTTTCCGCGGAGGAGAGCGATCGGGTCGGCATCGAACGGGTTTTTCCTGTCGTCCATCGACCGGAGCGCCGCACAGAGATTCCCGAGGATCAAGCCATGATCCTGGCGCTGTCCACGGACGGCGACAGTCACGCTGATGCTTTGGCGTGCGGCGAAGCGCTCTCCGCGATCCTGTTGGAATGCACCATGGTTGGCTTCGCCACGTGCACGGTCACACACCTTACTGAACTCAGCGAAACCCGCGACCTCGTCCAGTCACTGACGAGACCGGAAGCGGTACCACAAGTCCTGGTTCGGGTGGGCGTAGTGCCGGTGACCGAAAAACCGCCGCAGCCCACGCCACGACGACCGCTGTCCGAAGTTCTGCGGTTGCGGGCGTTCGACTGACATCCCGACGTCAAGGAGCACATCATGATCGACTTCGATCTCGATACCGCACATTCGATTCTGCTGGTGCGGCCCGAATCACCGCTTCAGGAAACGGACTTCGCCGCATTGGCGAAGGCCGTCGATCCGCAGATCCAGGAGACTGGCGACCTTGCCGGCCTCATCATCAACGCCCGGAAATTCCCCGGCTGGGACAGTTTCGGCGCGATGGTCAAACACTTTCGCTTCGTCAAGGATCATCAGAAGCACATCAAGAAAGTCGCACTCGTCACCGACTCGCACGTCGGGGATGTCGCCGAGCACCTGGCGGCACACTTCGTCTCGGCGAAAGTCCGGCACTTCCCCGGCGAGCAACTCGACCAGGCCCGGCGAGTGGATCACCGACGGCACCTGACCGATCGGCGGGAGCCCTAGGGCCTCTCACCAGTAGACGTTGGACCCTACGAGCGGGACGGGCGAATTGCGACGCTGGATGCAACGTCGCGAGTAATACCAGGTGAGGTCGCCATGCAGAGTTTCGTGATCCGGCCGATGACGTGGCCGGTCCTGCGGCTGTTCAATCGCAGCCCACTCATTCGGTTAAGCGACCGTATCGAAACCGCAGTCGTCACTTTGGCCGTGCTGTTCGTCGTCATCGCCACGGCGTGTGCGGGGGTGGCGGGCACCATGATCCACGACATCCAGGCCCAGAAGTACCTCGAGCAGACGCAATCGCGCCACGCCGTCGTGGCCAGAGCCGTTGACGACAGCGAACTGTCGGCTTCATCCGAGACAACGGCCTTCACCGTGCATGCTCGGTGGCGGGTGAACGGCGTCGAGCACTCCGACCTGTTCGGCTGGAATCGCGCCGTGACGGTCGGTGCGCCGCTGGACATTTGGGTCGACGATCGTGGAAATCGAGTTGCACCACCACGTCCGGTCGCCCATGCGGCCGTCGACGCGTTGTCAGCAGCAGTCGTGGGATGGTTCATCGTGATCCTGTCCCTCGCACAAGCGGTGAACGCCGTACGTGCCCACGCGAGCCGGATGCGGAACGCTCAGTGGGAGCAGGACCTCCGCGCACTCGTCGGCGAGGACGGCGGCCGCACCAATCGTCCGCAGTGATCTAGCAAGGAGATGTACATGTCTGCTCCAATAACCTATTCGGGCGTCGTGGTCGGCGTCGACGGGTCGCCTGCCGCCAGATGCGCCGTCGACTGGGCGGCGCGTGACGCCGCGATGCGCAACGTCCGTCTCACTCTCGTCCATGCCGTGCAGCCCATCGGGCTCACCCTGCCGCCGCTGACGTCGACGACGGCCTTCTCGCGCTGGCAGGTCGAGCGGGGGCAGAAGATCCTCGACGACGCGGTCGAGACGGCGCGGGCGACCACTCCTGCCGGTGGTCCAGAGCAGATCGAGACCGAGCTGCTGTTCTCTCCGGCGGTTCCGGTTCTGGTCGACTTGTCCAAAGACGCCAACCTGGTCGTCGTCGGGTCGCGGGGGCGAGGGCCGATCGCCAGAAGCCTGCTGGGTTCGGTGAGCTCCAGCCTCATCCGCCACGCGCATTGCCCGGTGGCCGTCATTCAGGACGAGGATCCCCTGATGCCGTATCCCGCTGAGGCGCCGGTCCTGGTCGGCATCGACGGGTCGCCCGCGTCGGAACTGGCGATCGCGATCGCGTTCCAGGAGGCGTCGTGGCGCGGCGTCGACCTCGTCGCGATGCATGTCTGGAGCGACGTCGAGGTCAACGACTACCCCGCCATCGACTGGCCGGCCATGAAACCGGCCGCCGAGGAGATCCTCGCGGAGCGACTGGCCGGTTGGCAGGATCGCTATCCCGATGTCACTATTCGGCGCATGGTCGAATGCGACCATCCGACGTATCACCTTGTCAGGCAATCTGAATCGGCCCAATTAGTGGTGGTCGGGAGCCACGGTCGGGGTGGATTCGCCGGAATGCTGTTGGGATCGGTCAGCGCCGCCGTCGCCCACTCAGCTCGGATGCCGGTCATCGTCGCGCGTCAATCATAGTTACGCACAGAGGATTTCATCCCTCGACCGGCTAGCCGGGTAAGGGCACCGACCACAGAATCGTGGTCTCACTGTCGGACCCGGTCTCGACCTCGAGGCTGCCGCCGAGTTCTTCGGCGACACTACGCATCGCGGCGAGACTGCCGGCGGTGGATTCGCCGGCCGCGTCGTGCCCGTCAGCAGCAACCCTGATACTCAGCTCATCATCCACCTCGACGAGGACGCTGACCCTTGTGACATCGGGCCGCCGGGCCGCATCGCCGACAGCCGCCCGCACAAAGGCTTCCGCGTCATCCGCCAACGTCGCGTCGACCACGGACACCGGCCCGACGAACTGGACCATCGTGCGCAGACCGGTCACGGAGCTCTCAGCGATCGCCTCCTCCAGGCGCTGCCGAAGCCGGACCGCTCCCGAACTGGTGGTGTTCAGGTCGAAGATCGCGGTCCGGATGTCCTGAATCACCCGTTGCAAGTCGTCGACCTGCTCCGAAAGCCGCCGCTGCACATCAGACGATTTCGCCAGCGGCACAGTTGCCTGTACGGCAAGCCCGATGGCGAAAAGCCGCTGGATGACGTGATCGTGGAGTTCGCGCGCGATCCGGTCACGATCGGTCACCAGGTCCAGTTCCCGCATGCGCCGCTCCGATGTTGCGAGCTGCCAGGCCAGCGCCGCCTGGCCTGCGAACGCGGCCATCAGGTCGAGCTGCTCATCGGTGAAGAGGGGCAGGCCGGCACGTCGAAGCACAACGAGGACACCGACGGCAGCGTCGGCCACTGGCAAGGGCAGCAACAGGGCGGGACCGGTTAGCCCGCCAATCGGCGTGTCAAAGTTGTCGAGTCGACGCGGCGTGCGGTCCACGAACACGTCACCGATTACCGTGCCGGTCAACGCAAGCGCTTCTTCGGCTGAAATCGACATTGCCCCAACTGTTTCCGCTACCACCAATTCGGGCGCACCGGAGGTCGTCTCGTCGGCCTCGACGGGGACGGCGACCATCGCGGCGGTAGCGTCGGCCAGCTTCAGCGCTTTTTCCGCGAGTAGCGCAAAGACCGTTGCCGGAGCGCCGCCCGACAACATCGTGGTGGCGATGTCGCGGGCCGCTTCGATCCACGCCTGACGTGCCCGGGACTGGGCGTAGAGCCGCGCATTGGCGATCGCAATGCCGGCCGCTGCCGCAAGCGCCTGCGCCAGGATTTCGTCGTCCTCGCTGAACGGTTGACCGTTTGCCTTCTCGGTCAGGTACAGGTTGCCGAAGACCTCGTCGCGGATCTTCACCGGAACACCCAGGAAAGTCCGCATCGGCGGATGGTTCGGCGGAAAACCGACCGATGCCAAATGCTGCTGGATGTTGTCCAACCGGATCGTCTGTGGGTCGTCGATCAGGACCCCGAGCACGCCCCGCCCTTGCGGGAGATGCCCGATGAGAGCGCGGGTCTCGTCGTCGATTCCCTGATAGACGAACTCGACCAGGTCGTGGGCGTGGCCGCGCACCCCAAGCGCGCCATAGCGGGCGTCAACCAGCTGTATCGCGGTGTCGACGATCCTGCGCAGGGTCGCATCCAATTCCAGTCCCGAGGTGACGACCAGCATCGCCTCGACCAGACCGTCGAGCCGGTCACGGCCTTCGACGATCTGGTCGAGGCGATCCTGAACCTCGGCAAGCAACTCGCGCAGTCGCAGTTGCGACAGGGATTCACGCACCGGCGCTAGTCCGCGTTCGGCGCTCGGCGGCTCTGTGACCGGCACCCCGCTATCGTCGCATCCACGACCTCGACATGTACATCTTTCACTGCTCGCATCTTCCGGGCGGTGTTCTGGCGCCGGCCGGCCGTTCGGCACTACAGGGAGGGACGGTGAGGCCCTAGCTCGTTGCGCGCCAACAGATCACCATAGCAACGGCAGGCGATACCGACCCTATGACGACATCGGCTCTGTGCCGGCAGCCCATTGCTTAGCCTGCTCGAGCTCGTCGAGACCGAACACGGCGAGCTCTCCGGGGACCATCCATGCCAGCGCATGCAGCATATGAACGGCCCACTCCTTGTCTGTCACGAGCGCTATTCGCTTGAAGGCCGAATGGTGTTTGAACAATGCTCCGAGCCCCAGCTTCAGATCCTCGGCCAGCCCGCCGGGCCCAAAACCCTCGTAGTCGGAAGCGATGACTTCCACGACCCTGATCTCTCCGTCTTTCACCAGGCTGTCCATTGCCGGCTTGAACCGGCGCAGATCGTCACCACGCAGCCGACCTGATACGCGGATGCCGGTCACGCCCTCCGGCATGTCCTGCAGCACATCGATCATCCAACTGTCCCTTCGTGTTTGGCCGAAATCCCGTCGGTCAACTGCCCACGGCAGCAAGATCGACTCTTGGACGGCCCTACAGGCCGGTCGGGTAGGTTTCGGGCGTCTCGCCCGCAACCCACCGACTGGTCACTTCGAGCGGCTGCAACGCCTGGGTTTTCTCGATGTGAATCATCGCGTCGAACTGGTCTGCCGGGCGGACATGGAAGTAGTGGCTTTGCCTTTCAGTCGCAGGCAGATAGATCACACCGATGGCGCGGCCTAACCTGACCACATCCAGGACGTCGCCGGCGGCACTGTCGGACGAGACGGCGAACGAGGGGTTACCCGTTTCGTGGAACAGTTCTTCGACGCTTCCCGGCAACCCTGGCCGGACCGTCTTGCGTTCGGCTAGGCCGCCCCACTCGCTGGCGGCGGTCACCGTTCCGGTGTAAGTGCTGAACCCGATCAGCCGGGCGTCGTCGCGGTACCGCTCGCGAACGAGTTGACCCAACGTCAGCTGACCGTCGGCCGAGACCTCGGTCGCCCGGGCGTCACCGACATGGGAGTTGTGCGCCCACACGACGATTCGCGCCGGCACATCGTTGTCGTGGCGGTCCAAATGGGCCAGCAGCGCGTCCAGGGTCTGGGCCATGTGCTGGTCCCGCAGGTTCCACGAGGTCACACGCCCGCCGAACATCGCCCGGTAGTAATGCTCGGCGTCGCGCACGACTTGTGCGTTCTGCTCGGCGTAGAACACCTCATCCTCAGCAAGCAGCCCGTCGCGCCGCGCGTAGGCCAGCGCGTTGCGCTGAATGTCAACCAGCTGATCGATGGCTTCACTCTCACAGGACAAGCCGGCACCGAATGCCGCCCGGAATCCGTAAGCCTGGCCGTCATCGGCGGACGAGGCGTGATCGAAGCACGAGTACCGGGAACGGGCACGTGCCGCGGCCATCGGGTCGACCGCGTCGAGAAAGCTCACCACCTCCTGCATCGAACGATGCAAACTGTAGAGATCCAGTCCGTAGAAACCGGTTTGACGCCGCTGCGTCTCGCAGAGCGAATTGTTGGTCCGCAACCAGTCGACGAATTCACGCACCACGGTGTTACGCCACATCCACGACGGGAACCGCTCGAAGCCGCGCAACGCCTGCTCCGCGGAAGTGTCGTCCCCGATCCCACGGACGTAGCGGTTGACCCGGTAAGCATCGGGCCAGTCCGCCTCCGCGGCCACCGCGCAGAACCCCTTTTCCTCAATGAGCCACTTCGTGATCTCAGCTCGGGCCTCGTAGAACTCCTGCGTGCCGTGCGAACTTTCACCGATGAGAACGATCCGAGCGTCACCGATCAACTCGGACAACATCTCTCGCGGCGGCACACCGCCCGGGGCGTCGATTGCGACCCGGCGGATGACGTCGGCCGCGGTTTCTGCGGCGGGGATCGCCGTCGGTGCGGTAGTCGGGGTGGCGAGTAGCGTGCGAACTTCTTCGTCGCTGACCTGACTGAAGTCCCAGAATGAGGCGCCCACCGCGAAAAATGGGGTGGGCATCGAAGCGCAGACCATGTCGTCCACCAAACCGGCGAATTCGCGACACGTCGACTCCGGTGCCGCCGGTACCGCAATCACGATGTGCGCCGGTTCGGCTTCCCGCAGAGCTTGTACCGCGGCGAACATGCTGGCACCGGTGGCCAATCCGTCGTCGACCAGGATGACGGTCTTACCCGTGACGTCGACCGGTGGGCGCCCGTCGCGGTAAGTCGCTTCCCGTCTAATCAGCTCACGCCCCTCGCGTTCGGCGATGTCCCGCAATTGCTGAGGGGTGATACCGAGGCCTCGAACCACATCGTCGTTGAGCACCACACGGCCGCCGCTGGCTAGCGCGCCCGCCGCGAACTCCTCGTGACCCGGGACCCCGAGCTTGCGAACGATGAATGCGTCCAGCGGCGCATGCAGTGCGGCCGCGACTTCCCATGCGACCGGAACTCCGCCTCGCGCCAGACCTAAGACCACCACGTCGGGTTGGTCACGATAGGCCTGCAACAGGCCGGCCAGCACCTGGCCGGCCTCACGGCGGTTGCGGAACAGCCGATCTGGGGTGTCCTTGCCCAGGACGATCGCTCTACTCATCCGGCGGTCCTCACTTCCTCGCGGATGGCGCACCGCGGTTCGGGCGGCATGAAGTATGGCGCGGGCCCGCAGCCAAGGGGGGGGCGGCTGCGGGCCCGCTGTGACCCGCCGCCAAGGGGGAGCGCGGCTGCGGGCCGGCTTTGCAGTCTGGTCAGTTCGCCGGGTTCGTTTACTCAACACATTCGACCACTCGGCCCGAGGCCACAGTAGGGACGGAAGTCCTGTCTTGGCGGGCCATTCGTCGGCTCGCTGCGAGATTCCTCATGCCGCGACACCTCAGGCAACAAAGGGTCCTAAGGCAGCGACGTCGGGACCTATGACTCCTGCTCGACGCCCGCCCACATCCTTACTCTCACCTGCAGAGAGGCCGCCAGCACGGGAGGACGGGTAATGCCCAAGCACTCGGGGAAACACCAGGGCATCGTCGTCGGTGTGGACGGGTCGTCCTCGTCGAAGACGGCGGTGCGCTGGGCCGCACGCGAAGCGGCGATGCGCAACGTTCCGCTGAGCCTTGTGCACGTCATCGAGCGGCAGCCGTGGGGACTCCTGGCGTTGGGCGGCGGTGCCGTTCAACCGCCCTCCGAAACCCTTGAGTGGCAGAGAACCGAAGGCGCGGAGGTCATTTCGGCCGCAATCAAGATCGCCACGGACAGCACGCAAGATCGGAGCATTCCCGATCTACAGGCTGAAGTGTATTTCTCGGCAACCGGCCCGACCCTCTATGAGTTCTCCACTCAAGCGCAGATGATCGTGGTCGGCTGCCGCGGTCACTCCAAGGTGGGTCGCGTCTTGCTCGGATCGGTCAGCACCGGGCTGATCCACCACGCCCGCTGTCCGGTAGCCGTTGTGCACGGTGGGGCGCAGTCCGCTTCGCCGCACTCTCAGTTGCCGGTGGTGGTGGGTATCGACGGTTCACCGGCGTCGGAGTCTGCGACAGCGATAGCTTTCGAGGAGGCGTCCTGGCGCAGAGTCGAACTCATCGCCATGCACGCGTGGTCAGACCTACACGTGTCCGATGCTTCGGGCGATGACTGGCTGAAGCTGCAAGCCGACGGAGAGGAGGCGTTGGCCGAGCGGCTCGCGGGCTGGCAGGAACGCTTCCCCGACGTCGTTGTGCAACGCCGAATTGTCTTGGACGCCCCGGCGCTTCACCTCTTGGAAGCGGCCGAGTCGTCGCAACTCGTCGTCGTTGGCAGTCACGGCCGTGGCGGATTCGCCGGCATGCTGCTGGGCTCGGTGAGCACGGCCGTCGCACAGGCCGCCCAAGTACCGGTGATCGTCGCCCGACAGTAGTAACCAGGTAGCTGAAATCTCTTCCACTGCTGGAAGTTCGGAGGTCCAAATATGCACGGTATCCCGATCGGACGTATCGCCGGGTTCCCGGTCAAGGTCGACTGGGGTGTGCTGGTCGTCCTGTGGCTGTTCACCTGGAGCCTGGCTTCAGACGCTGCCCAGCTACCGCCGCAGGATTCTCGACACGCACCTATTGGGTGGCCGGCGCCTGTGGCGCCGCCGTCCTGCTCGCATCCTTGCTTGCCCACGAGCTCGCCCACGCGATTGTGGCCCGACGCGCCGGTATTCAAGTTCTGGACGTGACGCTGTGGCTTTTCGGAGGCGTGACTCGTCTCGGCGGTCAAGCCACGACACCGCGGACCGCGTTGCGTATTGCCATCGCGGGACCCGCCACGAGCCTGCTGCTCGCCGCGCTGTTCGCCGCTGCCGGTATGGAATTCCGCGTCCTGGGCGCCGGGCCCGTCGTTGTCGCTGTCGCGTTCTGGCTGGCCGGAATCAACGCGCTGTTAGGCCTTTTCAACCTGCTGCCCGGTGCACCACTGGACGGCGGACAGGTTCTGCGCGCGTGGCTCTGGCGGCGCCACGGCGACCAGACCCGGGCCGCACTGAGTGCCGCGCGGGCCGGCCGCGCGCTCGCCTACACCCTTATCGCATTCGGGTTACTCGAATTTCTGGCCGGAGCCATGGTCGCCGGTATCTGGTCGGCGTTCATCGGCTGGTTTATCTTCACCGCCGCACATACCGACGAGGTGCAGTTGGTGACGCGCAACGCGCTGTCCGGTGTGCGCGTCACCGACGTGATGACCGCCAACCCGCATTCCGCACCGGCCTGGGTGACCGTGCAGGATTTCATCGAGCGTTATCTCCTCGGTGACCGGCATTCGGCGTACCCGGTGAAGGACCACAAGGGATCGATCACCGGGCTGGTGACACTGGCCGAATTACGTCACGTCGCGCCCGGTAGTCGCGCCACCACCCTCGTAGGTGAGATCGCCGTACCGCTGGATCAAGTCACGATCGCAGCCCCCGATGAGGCGGTCACCACGCTGCTGGAGCGGTTGGCGTCCGGCCACGGACACCGTGCGCTCGTTGTCGACGGCGGCTGCGTCGTGGGCATTGTCACCGCAACGGATCTCACCCGGCTAGTCGACGTGCGCCGGCTCGCCAGGCCCACCGCCGTCGCGTACGGACACTGACGTCAGACACACCTAACAATGGAGAAAGCTATGACTGACCGTCGAATCGGCCCCACAGTCATCGTCGGCATCGACGGTTCCCAGGCCGCGATCCACGCCGCTGAATGGGCCGCGGATGAGGCCTTCGGTCGCGAGGTGCCGTTACGCATGCTGGCCGTCCTCAAAGCCACCCATCCCTCCGCGGAGGATTACCAACGTGACGTCGCACACGCGGAGACATCCCTGCGGGCAGCGCGAGCCGTGGTCGAGGCGAAGGGAATACCGGTCAAAATCGAAACCGAGGTTCTCCGCGGCCAACCCGGCATGATCCTCGTTTCAGAATCCGACGGCGCTGAGATGGTGTGCGTCGGATCCACGGGAATCGATCGCTACTCCCGGGCGCTATTGGGCTCGACCGCAACCGAGGTCGCGGAGAAGGCCCTTTGTCCGGTCGCGGTGATTCGCTCCCAACCGGATCAGCGGGGTCCCGCCATCAACTGGATCGTGGTAGCGATCGACGACTCGCCACTGCGCGATCTCGTGGTCGATCAGGCGATGAGAGAGGCAGAGCTGCACAAGCTTCCGGTGCTGGCTATCGGCACCGACCGGGCAGACGGGGCCGAAGCCTCGGCTCACGAACTCGGCAACCGGTTGGAGCCTTGGCGGCGGTGGTATCCAGATGTGCGCATCTACCCCGTAACCACACGCGACGGCGTTACGCGTTTCGTGAAACACAACGATGACCTGGTGCCGCTTGCGGTGATCGGCAGTGCCGACGCCGGCCAGCTAGCGCAGATCGTCGGGCCGTACGACGAGCCGATCTTCCGCCATCCCCAATCCTCAGCACTCATCATTCGCGAATAGGTCTTGCAGTCAGCACAATTCGGCGTTCATAACGAACGGTGGCGCCCTCAAATTGGGGGCACCACCGTCGCTGTTAGCGCAGCTGAGTTACGCGGCGCGCGGAAGATCCGGAGCCGAATTCGCTTGTTGTGAAACCGAATGGGTGCGCTCGGGCATCCACCCGATGTAGGCCAGGTACAGCCCGATCAACACCTCGATAGCCGCACCGGTTCGCCACCAACCCATGGCGTCGACCGCAGAGTTGGCCATCGAGAAATACGTGTGCGAGCCGACCACCAGAAACAGCCCCTTGACCGCGACGAGCCAACCCAACGCCGAGACAATGATCGCGGGCGCACCCCGCCAGTAGGGGTGGAGTGCGATGACAGTAAGGCCGAACAGCAGGATGAATGCGCCAACTACCCACGACCACAACGGGTCGTCTTCGAATCCCGACAGCATCGACCGCATATCGTTCGGGCGCAGCGCGGCGCTGGCCGCGATGATGGCCAAGTACGGCCCCATCACGCGAGCGACCATCCGTGTTCTGTTGTGTAGCTGATGTGAAGATTTCATAGCGTTACCTCCGTTGAAGGCAGTTGCGTCGGGATATGTGCATCCCGCTCAACATATTTGATCAACTGGGCAGCACCTTGCCACAGGGGACGAAGTCCCGTTGAGCAGGGACGTTCGTCATCACGTCAGCGACGCTGGATCGGCAGCTGGGCCGAAAACCGTTGTGCTACGGCGTACGTACGACGATGACCGGTACTGTCGCCGACTGTGCGAGCGCCGTGCTCACCGAACCGAGACGCATACCGCCGAATCCACCGCGGCCGTGGCTGCCGACAACCACCAGTTGCGCGCCTCGAGACTCCTGCAGCAGCCAGTGCGCAGGGGTGTCGCAGACCAGCCGACGACTGACGTGCACATCCGGGTAGCGCTCCTGCCAGCCGGCCATACGTTCGGCCAGTACTTCTTCGCCTTGGCCCTGATAGTCTCGCCAATCCATACCGAAGATCGGGAAAACTCCGACGTCGCTCCACGCGTGCAGCGCGATCAACGGCACTCCCCGCCGCGACGCTTCCTCGAATGCCCATGCGGTGGCGGCTTCAGAGGCCGGCGAACCGTCGATGCCCAACAGGACGGGTGCGCCCGGGTCGAGGGCAGTTGAACCTTGACCGGCATGGACGACCGCCACCGCGCAGTGCGCATGTTCCACCACACCCCTGCTGACCGATCCCATCAGAAGACGCCCAAGCGCACCCCTACCGTGACTTCCCACGACGACCATCCGGGCATCCTTGGACGCGTCGACGAGCGCGTCGACCGGATGCGAATACAGCACTTCCGACCGAACATCTTGTTGCCGTTCGGGATCCAGCGCGGAGCCAACGCCTTTGCGTGCTTGATCGATGGCCCGCCGCGCGTTCTCCTCTTGCCATTCCGCGACGCTCACCTGGCCGGCGCTGACCGGCCAACTGACGACCACCGGTTGCACCACATGCATCAGGGTGACGGGCTCACCACGCAGCGAGGCTTCGCGCGCAGCCCAGGACACGGCGGCATCGGAGCCCGGTGATCCGTCGACTCCGACGACAATGCCGTATTTCGTTGAGGTTTCTAACATCTCCCGCTCCTTTGGATGAAACTCAACCGGCCACCGCTGTCGTCGTCGTTGGTTCCACCTGCCCTTCCCTTCCCTGACCTTTGCCGGTTCGGCCCCGCCGATCCAGGGCCATTGGTCCCTTCTGGGCGCGGCGCATTACCCGTCTGTCGGGGCCCTCGGACCACTCCGAAAAGCCGCCCGGAGACAACAGAATGTCCTCATGGGACACGGCGTGGTCGCCGAACAGGTAGTCGAGCCGTACGGCGCTGTACACGAGACGCACACCGGGCTCGTTGTGCTCGTCGGGGACTTGGCATACAAGGTCAAGAAGCCCATTCGGACCGACTTCCTGGATTTCAGCACCCTGGAACGGCGTGAACACATCTGTCAGCGCGAGTTGGAGCTCAACCGACGCCTGGCACCCGACAGCTATCTGGGCGTCGCTCACCTGGATGCGCCATGGACCGATACCCGTGAGCCGGTGCTCGTCATGAAGCGCCAGCCCGACTCGGCCCGGCTGAGCACGATGGTCCGGTGCGGCGAACCGGTCGCCCGGCAGCTGGAGGCGATCGCCGCCACGCTGGCCAGGTTCCACCGAGGCGCGCTGAGGGGCCCGCGCGTCGAGACACAAGGCTCGGTGGACGCGGTGACGCATCGCTGGGAGGCCAACATCGCGGAGATGCAGCAATTCGTCGGCACGATCATCGACAAGCACCGCATCGCGGCCGTGCAAAGACTGGCTGCGCAGTTCATCGCCGGCCGTGAGTTGCTGTTCACCCGACGCATCCGCGACGGCCGGATCGTCGACGGGCATGGCGATATGCTCGCCGACGATATCTTCTGCCTCCCCCGCGGTCCGGAAATCTTGGACTGTCTCGAGTTCGACGACAACCTTCGATACGTCGACACGATCGACGACGCAGCCTTCCTGGCCATGGATCTCGAGTTTTTGGGTCGCAAAGACCTCGGTGAATTCTTCCTCGCGCACTACACCCACCTGGCGGCCGACTCGGCGCCGCGGTCGCTGCGGGATTTTTACATCGCCTACCGCGCATTGGTTCGCGCCAAAGTCGACTGCGTGCGGTGCAGCCAGGGGCACCGCGACTCGGCCGCGGACGCATCCCGCCATCTGGATATCGCGCTCGATCATCTGCGTGCTTGCCGCGTGCGACTGGCCGTCGTCGGCGGCGGACCGGGCACGGGAAAGTCCACCCTGGCCAACGCGTTGGCCGAACAGGTTGGCGCCGCGGTGATCTCGACTGACGAAGTGCGGCGCGCCATGCAGAGTTCGGGCGCGATCGTCGGGAAGGCGGGTGTGCTGAATTCCGGCCTGTACTCCGCGCAGAACATCGCCGCCGTCTACCGCGAGACGTTGCAGCAGGCTCACATCTTGCTGACGAACGGCCGGTCTGTGATTCTCGACGGCACCTGGCGCGACGTTGACCGCCGTGACCAAGTCAGGCAGTTAGCCGCGCAAACGCACGCCGCCGAAATCGAATTCATGTGCGAGACCCCGGTGGCCACCGCAGCGAGCCGGGTGGCGGCCAGGCCTGCGGGAAGCATGTCCGACGCGACACCGCAGATAGCGGTCGCCCTGGCCGACGTCAGTGAGCAGTGGCCCCAAGCGCATCGCATCGACACCAACCGTCCCATAGGGGAATCCGTGTGCGCTGCTGCGAAGCTTTGGCTGTCTGCCGCCGACGACGCGGAATTGCAGTTCGCCGCGAGGGACTTTGGTCACATCGAGTGGTGCCCACTGGCCGGTTCGAGACCGGACGACGCGCCACTAACGTCGACGATGCCCGAAATTACCGCGCGCCGACCTAACACCGTGTGATCGATCTTCGTCGGATCAAGGGAAGGACGACCGTGATGCAAGCCGCCGTCACAGTCAACGACACCGAATTAGACGCTATCGCGTGGAGATTTCTCGGCTCGGTCTACGCCGGTCGCAACTTCACCGAGTGGTCGATCGATCGTCGCTTGGATGCCTATCTGCGACGCGAAGAACTGCGCAGCGTTGCCGACGACGGAACGGCTTTCGCGGCGTTACTGGATCGGGTGATGGCGCACATTTCCTCCGCTGTGGGCAGCGGAACGCTCGGGCAGGATGAGTAGCGCCGACGTGAAACTCATCCGCAAAACACCCAGCGACTGGACTGTCCCGCCAAATTTGGAGGACTACCAGCAGACTCGGGCGACGTTCGACTGGACAAAGATCCCGCCACTCTGCTCGGGCATGGCCGACGACGGTTGCAATATCGCCTACGCGGCGGTCGATCGGCACGCCGACGGCCCGACCGCCACACACACGGCGCTGAGATTTGTCGCCAAGAACTGGGACGGCGTCACTGCCACCCGGGATCTCAGTTATGCCGAGCTGGCGCACTTTTCGCGACGCTTCACCAATGTCCTTCGTTCTCTTGACGTCGGCCGCGGTAGCCGAATTTTCACGATCATGGACCGCGCACCTGAGCTGTACATCACCATCATGGGGGCATTGCGCAACGGCTGCGTGGTTTCACCGCTGTTTTCGGCGTTCGGCCCCGAACCCCTTGCCACCCGGATCAATATCGGCGAGGCGGACGTCCTGGTCACCACGAAAGCTCTCTACAAGAGGAAGATCGCCGCCATCCGGGACCAGCTTCCGTCGGTACGTCATGTCGTCCTGGTCGACGGTGATATGCCCGGAACGGTTGACTTCTGGCAATGGATGGACCGCGCGGACGACGACGCTCCGATCACACCGACCACAGCCGACGACCCGGCCCTCCTGCATTTCACGAGCGGTACCACCGGGACACCCAAAGGTGCTGTGCACGTCCACGGCGCGGTTCTGATGCACTATGTGACCGGGCTGTATGCACTCGACCTGCATCGCGATGACATCTTCTGGTGCACAGCGGATCCGGGCTGGGTCACCGGGACCTCCTACGGAGTGATCAGCCCGCTGCTGCACGGAGTCACGTCAATCGTCGACGAGGCCGAATTCGATGCTCGGCGCTGGTATCAGATATTGCAGAGCCAGGGTGTGACGGTGTGGTACACCGCTCCGACCGCGATACGGATGCTGATCAAAGCGGGACCGGAACTCGCCGGGCAGTACCACTTTCCGCGACTGCGTTTCATCGCCAGTGTCGGTGAGCCGCTCAATGCCGAAGCGGTGGTCTGGGGAAAACGTGTGCTGGGCTTACCGATCCACGACAACTGGTGGCAGACCGAGACCGGCGGGATCATGATCGCCAATACGCCGGCTTTCGACATCAAGCCCGGTTCCATGGGAAGACCGCTTCCCGGCGTCGACGCTTACGTAGTGCGCCACGACGACGGTGGGGTCTCGGTGATCGACGAGCCGGACGTCGAAGGGGAACTCGCGCTCGGCCTCGGCTGGCCGTCGATGTTCCGCGGCTATCTGCATGAGGAGCAGCGGTACCGCAAGTGCTTCACCGACGGCATGTATCTCACCGGCGATCTGGTGAAGCGCGACGCCGAAGGCTACTTCTGGTTCGTCGGACGAGCGGACGACGTAATAAAATCTGCCGGACACCTGATCGGCCCGTTCGAAGTAGAGAATGTCCTGACCGATCATCCCGCGGTCGCCGAGGCAGCGGTGATCGGCAAACCCGACCCGACCGTCGGCGAAGTCGTCAAAGCATTCGTTGTGCTGAAGCGAGGCTATCCGGCCGACGACGACATGCTCCGCGAGTTGCTTGGCCATGCCAGAAAGCGTCTCGGAGCAGCTGTGGCACCCAAGGAAATCGAGTTCGCCGACGCGCTGCCACACACCCGCAGCGGCAAGATCATGCGCCGCCTGCTCAAAGCCCGTGAACTCGGCCTGCCGGAGGGCGACACGTCCACCATCGAGCCACCCGCCGAACCGACCAGCGAAAAGGTACCGCTATGACCGATCGTGAACTGGCCCGATCGCTGCTGTCGTCGATGATCAGGGTGCGCAGGATGGAAGAAAAGTGCGCAGAACTCTACGGAGAAGCCAAGATACGAGGATTCTTGCACCTCTACGTCGGGCAGGAAGCCGTCGCGGCCGGGTCGTTGAGCGTGCTGACTCCTGACGACGCAGTGGTGGCGACCTACCGCGAGCACGGCCACGCCCTGCTGCGCGGCATACCGATGACCTCGATCATGGCCGAGATGTTCGGCAAGCAAGAGGGTTGCTCGCGCGGGCGGGGCGGGTCGATGCACCTGTTCGACGCAGCGCGGCGGTTCTACGGCGGCAACGCCATCGTGGCGGGCGGCCTTCCGCTTGCGGTAGGCCTTGCCCTGGCGGACTCGATGCAGCAGCGCAGCCGGGTAACCGCGTGCTACTTCGGCGACGGAGCTGTCGCCGAGGGAGCGTTTCACGAGTCGCTGAACATGGCCGCGCTGTGGCAGTTACCCGTGTTGTTTCTGTGCGAGAACAACTTCTACGCAATGGGAACGGCCTTAGCGCGCGCCCAGGCCCAGACCGACCTGACGGTGAAGGCGGAGTCGTACACGGTGGAAAGCATCGCGGTCGACGGCATGGACGTCATCGCATGCCGCGACGCCACCCAACGAGGTGCAGACCATGTCCGAAACACCGGCGGCCCGTTCTTCATCGAGTTCCGCACCTACCGGTTCCGCGCGCATTCGATGTTCGACCCCGAGCTGTATCGGGACAAAGCCGAGGTCGAGCAGTGGCGCACACGTGACCCGATTGCAGTATTCACAGCGCAGTGCCTGCGCGAAGGCATCCTTGAATCGGCTGATGTCGCAGCGATCGAGCAGGACGCCGCCCGCGAAGTCGAGGAGGCGGTGGCCTACGCCGAAGCCGGAACGTGGGAAAGCGTTGAGGATCTCGAACGCGACGTGCTGACTCCAGTCACCGGGGCAAGCGCATGAAGATCACTTACCGCACCGCCGTGCACGACGCCATCCGCGACGCGTTGCGCGACGACCCACGAGTCATGCTGATGGGCGAAGACGTCGGCCGCTACGGCGGAACCTACGCGGCTTCCAAGGGCCTGCTTGAGGAGTTCGGCCCGGAGCGGGTGCGGGACACCCCGCTGTCGGAGCTCGGATTCGTCGGCATCGGCATCGGCGCCGCGCTGGGCGGGCTTCGGCCGATCGTCGAGGTGATGACCGTCAACTTCAGCCTGCTGGCGCTCGACCAAATCGTCAATACCGCTGCGGCACTTCGCCATATGTCCGGCGGCCAATTCTCGGTTCCCCTGGTTATCCGGATGGCCACAGGGGCGGGTCGCCAGCTCGCCGCCCAGCACTCGCACAGCCTCGATCCCTGGTATGCGCACATCCCGGGTATCAAGGTTGTCTCACCCGCGACGGTTGCCGATGCCTACGGCATGCTCGGATCCGCGCTGGCCGACCCCGATCCCGTGGTCATCCTCGAACACGTCCAGCTCTACAACACCGCCAGCGACGTCGATGAGCTCACCGCCACCGACATATCGCGTGCGGCCGTCCGCCGCAGCGGATCCGACGTCACCGTGGTCACCTACGGTGGGTCGCTGCCAAAAGCCCTCGATGCGGCGAACGAACTGTCCCTTCAAAGCATTGACTGTGAGGTGATCGACTTGCGGGTGCTGCGACCACTCGACATGGCAACGGTGCTCGCATCGGTGCGCAAGACGCACCGCGCGGTGGTGGTCGACGAAGCCTGGCGCACCGGCAGTCTGGCCGCCGAGGTGAGCGCGCGAATCGTCGAGGAAGCGTTTTACGACCTCGACGCCCCGACCGCCCGGGTGTGCAGTGCAGAGGTGCCGATCCCCTACGCGAAACACCTCGAACAAGCGGCGTTACCGCAGCCGGCCAAAATAGTCGCCGCTGTGCAAAGCCTTCTCGGGAATTCCTCATGATCGACTTCACAATGCCCTCCCTCGGCGCCGACATGGACGAGGGGACGCTCGACGAGTGGCTGGTCAAACCGGGCGACACAGTGACTCGGGGCCAGGTCGTCGCCATCGTCGAAACCACAAAGGCGGCAGTGGAAGTCGAATGCTGGCACGAAGGTGTGGTTCACGAGTTGTTGGTGCCGGTCGGCGAAACCGTGGGAGTGGGAACGGTATTGGCGACGCTGCTGGCAGCCGGGGAGACCGCGCCGGCGAAACCTCGACCCTCGGCCCGCCGGGCCAAGAAACCGCAGCCCGCCAAGACCCCAGCAGCTGTCGCGCCGGCCCCGTCGGCGGCAGCCGCGGAAACCGCTTCGCATCGGCGGCGCTGGGTGTCGCCGGCCGCACGTCGCCTCGCCGAATCACTCGGGATAGACGTCGCTACGGTCAGCGGCACCGGTCCGCAGGATGCCGTGACCATTCACGACGTCGAGCTTGCCGCCGCCTCCCCGAAGCAACCGCCGGCTAAGCGGACCGCCGCCGACCGTGCGGCGGGGATGCGGCGCTCGATCGCGGCGGCGATGAGCCACTCCAAACGCGAAATCCCGCACTACTACTTGATGCACGAAATCCGGCTCGAATCTGCGTTGGCCTGGCTTGGTTCCCGCAACGCCCACCGACCGATCACTGAGCGACTTCTACCGGCGGCGCTGCAGTTGAAAGCCGTTGCGTTGGCGGCTCAGCGGTTTGGTGACTTCAACGGCTTCTGGCGCGACGACGCTTTCCTACCGTCTGGCGACGTGCACATCGGAGTGGCGATTTCGCTGCGCGGTGGGGGGCTTGTCGCCCCGGCCATCCACGATGTGCCCGGCAAGAAGCTTGATGAGTTGATGAGCGACTTGATGGATTTGGTCGCGCGGGCGCGGGCGGGATCGCTGCGCAGCTCGGAGATGTCGGATCCAACCATCACAGTGACGAACCTCGGCGACCAAGGAGTGGATGCCGTCATTGGTGTCATCTACCCGCCTCAGGTTGCGCTGGTGGGCTTCGGGACACCGAGGCAACGAGTTTGCGCGGCCGACGGCGGGATCCGCATCCTCACCACAACACACGCAAGCCTGGCAGCCGACCACCGCGCCTCCGACGGTCATCGTGGTGCCCTGTTCCTCGCTGCAGTCGACGAGCTCCTGCAGCATCCCGACGACCTAGAGAAATGACCGCACGATGACGCATCCCGAAGACCTCCGAAGCCAGGTTCTGTCAGTACTGACGACCATCGCCCCCGAGGTAGACCCAGCCGAGATCCAGGACGACGAACTTCTGCGTGACCAGGTCGATTTGGACTCGATGGACTGGTTGAATTTTCTCCTCGGCATCCACAAGCGACTCCACGTCGAGATCCCCGAAGAGGATTACGGGTCGTTGCGAACGCTCACTGACGTGGTGGAATACATCGAGCAGCACAGCATGACCGAGAGCCCCCGATCACGCTAGCGGTGCCGCCCAGTAGACGCGGGTGCCACCGCCGGGCGCCGCGGTGACTGAACATTCGCCGCCGACCTCCGCGGCCCGGCGCTCCATGTTGGCCAGGCCGCTACGGCGGCGATTGTCGTGCGGGATGCCGCAACCGTCGTCGATGACCTCGACAGCCAACTGGTCGTCTGCGCGGATACACACCGTCAGGTGGCTTGCCCGGGCGTGCCGAACGGCATTGCTGATCGCTTCGGTGATCACTGCTTCGGCATGGTCGGCGAGTGGGCCGGGGACGACGCGCAGGTCTCCCGACATGTCCAGCGTGGTGGCGATGTCCCGGTCTTCGGTGAGCTCGGCGATCCTGCTCTGGACTCGATGCCGAAGATCCACGCTCTCCGTCATCGGGCTCTGCAGTTTGAAGATCGTCGAACGAATGTCGTCGATAGTGCCCTGCAGGTCGTCGAGTGTGCCCGTCAGCCGGTCGGTGATCTCCGGTGAGCGGGCACGCGCGATGGTGCTCTGCAGATCGAGTCCGGCGGCGAAAAGCTTCTGAATGACGTGATCGTGCAGATCGTGCGCAATCCGCTCACGGTCGGCGAGGATCGCCAGCTCGCGGGCGTGTTCGCGGCCACTGGCCAACGCTATAGCGATGGCGGCGTGTTGGGCGAAATCGCTGACCAGGTCGAGATAGTCGTCGCTGAACGGCGGCTGTTGCGCGGAGCGTGCAACAGCGATCGCCCCGACGACGGTGTCATCGGCTCGCAGCGGCATCACGATCGCCGAGCGCTGGCCGACATCGGTGAATCCCTCGATCGGGTACTCGAACGAATCCGTGATCACCGGCTCGCCGCGCCGCACCACGGCGCCAGTCGTCGAGCCTTGCAACGGCACTCGCTGACCGATCACCTGCGGCGTGTACTTGCCCGCCGTGGCGGCGACGATGAGGGTATCGACGTCTTCGACGGGAAGATCAGCCTCGGTAGGAACCAGCAGTATCGCCTGCTCGGCTTCGGTCAATTCCAGCGCGCGGTCGACGATGAGCTGCAGAGGACGTGTCGCCGGTCCGGTGGACAACAATTCGGCCATGATCTCGCGGCTGGCTCGCATCCACTTCGCCGATGTGCGTTGCCGCTCGAATAGCCGCGCGTTGTCGATGGCAACCGCCGCCGCCGATGCCAGCGCTCGCGCGGCGATGTCGTCGGCGTCGGAGAACACCCGGTCAGGCCGGTCATCACCGAGGTAGAGGTAGCCGAAGACCGCTGCTCTCACGCTGATTGGGATACCGAGAAACGCCCGGATCGACACATCCTCGCCGGCGAGCCCCTTGGCTTGTAAATACGTGGTCAGATCGTCCACGCGGACAGGCTCGCTGATCGACAGGTCGCCAAGCCGCCCGGCTGCGGCAGCGTCGATACCCTCCTGGATGAAAGCAACCGGGCTGCCGTCGGGTTCGTATATGCCGAGCGCCCCGTAACGGGCACCCGCCAGCTCCATCGCCGCTTTGACGATGCCATGCAACGTCACATCGAGGTTCTCCAAATTGGAGCCGATGTCGACGATGACCCGGAGCAGCTGCTCCATCTGGTCGCGAGCAGCCAGCAGCTCATCGAGCTGCTCGATGCATTCGGCCTACCAGGCCGCGCTTACCCAGTTGGGTGAACGCGGATTGTTCCGCGCCACGCTCCATAAAGGCCAAAATAGCAGGTCAGCGGGGCAATGGCCATTGGCACACAGAAAACTGTGCATGCTGCTGGTGTTCACCGTCGACGTCACCGACGCGGATCACGGCGTGGGCCCGACCCGGCGGGGGCGGCCGCGGTGTCTATTCTCATCGACCTGATCATCGTCGGGATCGGTCGCTGAAAACTTGCTGTCCGCCCTCAGGTTTCGTCCAAGTTGGCGGCCTGTCACTTTCTCGATCTTGATCCGCACGAAGTAATCGCACCGGCCTCCAATCGACGGCCGGGAGAAGATCGTCGACAGCTCCATCAAATCGGGCACCTCGGTGATCACCTGCGCATGACCGACCACCGTGACGCTCCAACCGGACTGAAGATCCGCGTCCAACTCGTCAGTCTCGAAAGCCACAACGCGATTACGCGATGTGGCGGCCAGCACCGCCGGGTCGGTGATTCGGATGACGACGTCTCCACGCCACCAGCGGAAGTCGACTAAGTGGACAGCGGGCAAGGCCTGCTCGGTGAAGACGAGCCGCCCCACCGAAGCCGTCCGCACCAGCTTCATCCATTCCTCGCGATGGAGCAGCTCAAGTTCTTGCAGCGTCACCAGCGTCGCTCCTTCACTACGCGTCCCGGGCGAGACGGGCATCCTTGGATGCCCGTGTACTTCGCGGGACGGATTTATGCGGTGGCGTGACCGAAGAGGCCAGGCGTGCCACCGCTCGCTCAATGCCGGCCGCTAATTCGCTGCACGTCGGACGCCGCATCGTAATCGGCAGTGATGCCGAAGACCAGGTCGTCTGCGTAGCTCAGAATCGCGACACCGGTTCGGACTTGCAGCGCGATCGGCATAATCGGCAGCAGCTGCACAATAGGGTGGCCCATGACGCTGAGTCGTTTCTGCGGACCGGGGACATTGGTCGCTACCGTGACGACGGACCGCTGCGGCAGGCGAGTCAGTGCTCGCATGGTCCATGCGGTCACCGGGAATGGAATGAGATTGGTCGCTGCGACCGTCAGGCTTCCGGCCTCGCGTTGCCCGCTGCTTTTCGCCTTCGCCAATCTGCGCTGGATGACGCGCAGCTGCTCAACAGGGTCGGATTCTTCGACCGGAAGGTAGGGCAACAAGAGCGACACGCGATTGCTGACTTCGTCCAGAGCATCGGTGGGGCGCACCGATACCGGCACCAATGTACGCAGTGACCGGGCTCCCGGCCGTTCACCGCGTCGAATCAACGCGGCGCGGTAGCTGTCGGTAATCGAAGCCAGCGCAACATCGTTGACCGTGACGCCGTAAGCCTTACAGACTTTCGTGACGTCTTTCATGGGCACCCGAGCGGCAGCGTAGCGCCGCATGCCGGTGACGGGCCCATTCAGGCCCGAGCGCTGCGCCGGACGAGTCAGGGCCCCACCGATTTCGAGCACACCTTCGACCGCCCGCGCTGCGGCGCTGGAGACGGCGACCGACGTGCGCCACATTCGGTCTACCCAGTGGCGAGGATCTAACACGGAGTGCTGCGGGCGGTCACTGTTGGGTGGCGCCGGCGCCGGATGAATCTTGCTGACGAATGAATCGTTCGGTCCCTCGTCTGAGAGGCGAGCGAACAGTTGGGCGGTCGCGATCCCGTCCGCGATGCAATGGTGAATCTTCGTCAGCAGCGCCCACTGGCCGTTGTCGAGGCCCTCGATCATCCAGCATTCCCACAGCGGGTGATCTCGGTCCAATCGCCGCTCCATCAGCGTCGCGGCTAACCGGAACAGCGCTGCGTCATCGCCCGGCGGCAGGACCGCCGCGCGCCGCACGTGGTGACGGAGATCGAAAGCCCCGTCCTCGACCCACTCGGGGGCAGCAAGGTCGAGTGGATGTGTGCGCAGTACCTCGTTGAACCGCGGAACTCCCGTCAGCCGTTCACCCAGATCCGTGACGAGCCGGTCGAATTCAGGCGCGGGGCCGGAAAGAACGGCTAACGCGCCGACCGCGAGGCTGACATGCGGATCCGCGTCCTCGGCTTGCAGAAAGCTTGCGTCCAACGTCGACAAATGCGCCATGGCAACAACTCTGCTCCGGCGGAGCATCTGCGCGGGAGAGCCAGAAGTCACAACTCCAGGGGCACAGAGGACTTCGGCCGAGTCCGTTGAGATGCTACGAAACCTGTCGCGGCATGGCGGCGATCAGCGGTGTGTCCACCCCGACCGGGCCCAGGGCGGTGGCTCCGCCAGGAGAGTCGAGGGGATGCAGCGCGGCCGGGAAGCGGCTCGTGAAAGAATGCGGCGTTGTCGGCGAGGTGCTGCTGTTGGTCGGCGGGCAAATCGATCTCGTAGTAGATGGCATCGACCCGGCAGGCTGACTTACAGGCACCGCAGTCCACGCACTCGTCCGGGTTGATGTACATCGCCCGTGCGCCTTCATAGATGCAGTCGACCGGACACTCTTGGGCGCAGGACTTGTCCATTACGTCTATGCATGCGCTACCGATCACATAGGTCATGGTTGTGAGGCTAGCAAGGAAAGAACGGTACCGAACGCAGCCGAACGGCCCGCAAGACAAGGACCAAAGTCCTTGCTATCGCTTCAGATAACCCGTCTCAGGTGTTCGGTTGCTGTGCGCGTCCGACTTTGGTCGCGAATACCGCGGCCTGTGTGCGCCGCTCCATCCCGAGTTTGGCGAGCAGCCGGGAAACATAGTTCTTGACCGTCTTTTCGGCCAAGAACATCCGATCGGCGATCTGCTTGTTCGTAAGGCCCTCACTGAGCAAAGCCAACAGCGTCCGCTCCTGGTTGCTGAGACCCGAAAGCGGGTCCGGCTTTTCGGCCTCCCCGCGTAGCTTCGACATCAGCGCGGCGGCGGCCCGATTGTCGAGTAGCGATCTGCCCGCGCCGACATCCTTTACGGCGCGCGCCAATTCCATCCCCTTGATGTCTTTGACCACATACCCGCTGGCGCCGGCCAGGATCGCGTCGAGCATCGCCTCGTCAGAGGTAAACGATGTGAGCATGAGGCACCGCAGGTCGGGCACGCTGGACAGCAGATCGCGGCACAGCTCGATCCCGTTGCCATCCGGCAACCGAACGTCGAGCACTGCCACATCAGGGCGGACCGCGGGGATCCTGGCGAGCGCTTCGGCGACGGAACCTGCCTCGCCGACGACGTCGAGCTCTGGATCGGTTTTGAGCAGCTCGATCAAGCCGCGTCGTACCACTTCGTGATCGTCCACCAAGAAAACCGTGACCACAGTTAACCCCCTCCGAAGATGCGCCGACTGCCTGTCAGCGATTGCCTCGCACAGTGAGCACGGTGCATTTTACGCGCTCGGTCGATGCCTCCGTTGGCG
The DNA here is from genome assembly GCA_963741555.1 of uncultured Actinomycetota bacterium. GTDB lineage: Bacteria > Actinomycetota > Actinomycetes > Mycobacteriales > Mycobacteriaceae > Mycobacterium. The sequence continues at coordinate 34,877 of CAVUIH010000007.1, forward strand.
ATCGCCGACGCGAATCACACACCCATCGCTCCTCTGATGCTGGTCATAAGCCGTTTGTCGATCGTCCCACGTTAGACGCGGAGCCGCCGAGTCCCTTAGGGCCTTTGGTCCTCGGATAGCGGCGGAGGACCCGTTGCCGGACGGTCAGGGGGTCAGCGACCGACGGCTCACGCATCGGTGACCAACGACCCTGGCCACGCTGAGCCGTCGCGCACATGATGGAGGCCACCTGTCAGATCGGAGATACTCAGTGCGCGAGCGATCGCCTCGGTGTGTCGTCGTCGGTACCGACGGCTCACGCTCAGCCACGCGCGCCGCACTGTGGGCCGTCGACGAGGCGATAGACCGTTCCGTACCACTGCGATTCGTGTATGCGACCGAATTCCCCGAGACTGTGCACGCGCAATGCGCTATCCGCGACGCACTCGCCGCGGTCGCCGCGACGGACAAGCCGGTCAAGGTCGAGAGCAAAGTCGTGCAGGACCGTCCGATCTCGGCTCTGCTGGCGGAGTCTCGTTCTGCGGCAATGGTTTGCGTCGGCTCGACCGGATTGCAGCACGCGGTGCACGGGCACATCGGCTCCACGGCCACAGCTTTGGCGAATTCCGCCCACTGTCCGGTGGCAGTCGTACCGGTCACCAGTGATCCTGCTCCTTCGGGCGCAGTGCTGGCGGTCGTGGACGAAGCACATCCCAATAGAGCTGTCCTGCAGCTCGCCATACGCGAAGCCCGCCTTCGCGGCGCGCAGTTGCAGGTGATGACCGCGTGGTCGCACCACGGCGACGGGATGCCGGGAGTCGAAAATGCACCCGTGGCACTGGCACGGCTCGAACGGCGCCTAGCACCCTGGCGACGAGGCAATCCCGACGTCGACATCAGGCCGATAGCCCGGCACGGCGGCGTCGTCAACCATCTGGCGCATTCGCTCCGGACCGCCGAACCGGTCCACATTGTCGTGGCGGATCCGCTGCGCCCGGGGCCGAGTGACATTCTGCTCGGACCCGCCGGCCGCGCGGCGCTGGACGCCGCCCGTTGCACGCTCCTGCTGTGCGATCGACAGGGCTGGTTATGACTCGAGCCCGACGGTCACGAGCTCATCACCCGCTCGCCGATCACCCGGTCGCGGCGCAGCGCGGCCAGCTCGTCGCGGGATAGTCCCAGTCCGCCGAGTATCTCGTCGTTGTGTTGACCGAGAGTGGGCGGGGCAAGGCGGTGGTGGCGGGTCGGCCCGGGCGTGATCCGCAGCGGCCATCCCGGATAGCGGTGACGGCCGGTGACCGCGTGACAGAAATCCTCGTAATACCCGCGGCCGTCGAGCCCGGGCATGTCGTACATCTGCTCCGACGTCGTGACCTGTTCCGCCGGAATGCCGCGGTCTTGCAGCGCCGCGACGATATCGGTGGGCGACCGGGTGCGGGTCCACGCCGCGACGACCTCGTCGAAGACGTCGTGATCGTCTCGTGGCAGGCCGGGGCAACCCATCACGTCGACGAGTTGCGACCAGTCGGTGTCGTCGCGCACCGACAGCGCTACCCACGCATCGTCGGTGTCGGTCGGGTAGACACCCTGCCAGTAGCCGCGTCGCCGGTTGCCTTCACGCGGCCGGACGATCCCGTTCATCGAGTACTCGATCACCGGTTCGGCGGTGACCGCTGCGCCGACTTCGATTTGGGCCACCTCGATCAGCTGGCCCTCGCCGGTGCGATCGCGATGCTCGAGCGCGGCGAGCAGCGCCACCCCGGCGTGCACACCGACGATCGGGTCGGCGGGGCCCTGCACGTTGCACGGCGGACCTTGCGCATAACCGGTCACCGCCGACATGCCGGAGACCTGTTCGATGTTCAGCGCCCAGCCGACGTAGTCGCGCCACGGCCCGCCGAGTCCGAAGCCCGGCATGCGTACGGCGATCACGTCGGGGCGCAGCGCTATCAGCGATTGGTAGTCCAGCCCGAACTGCTCGACCACTCGCGGAGAGAAATTCTCGACGACGACGTCAGCCTGCTCTGCGAGCTTGTAGGCGATCTCGCGGCCGCGCTGGGAGGTCAGGTCGAGGGTGATGTCACGCTTGTTGAGGTTGGTGGCCTGCCAGAGCGCGCCCCGCTCGTACCAGTCCTCCCCCTCGATCGGTAGTGCACCGGAGTAGCGGAAACCGTCCGGCCGCTGGATGGATTCGACCTTGACGACGTCGGCGCCGAATGCGCCGAGATAACAGGTGAGATATCCACCCGCCCAAAACGTGGTCAGGTCAAGCACTTTCAGGCCCGCGAACGGCAGCGACGGATCTGCGGCCGGAGCGGTGCGTGGCCTTCTCGACGACGGCTGAGCGTCCTTGGCGACCGCGGGTGTTTTCGAAAGACGGAACGGCGGGCCGGGTCGCCGAAACGACCAGCCGTCCGCGCCGCCGTCGACGAAGAAGTCCCGCTTGACGTATTGCGGGCAGTGCAGGGCGTCGGCGCCGTCGGCGACGGGTGCCGCGGGGATGCGCAGTGCCTGGCTGAGTTCGACGATGTCGGCGACGGTACGTGCGCTCAGCCACGGCTGGGCCGCCGCATAGAACTCGGCGCGTTCGGGACCGCCCATCATGATCGCGAACTGTTGTTCGCCGTATTCGGGGAGTTCGAGCATCGCGCACACGTCAAGCCAGTGCTGTCCGGTGAGGCAGTTGATCCCCACCCAACCGTCAGCCGCCCGGACCACGCCGAGCATGGGGGCCTGCCGGACGTTGGACGGCAAACCTAAGGCGCGCATGCGTTCGGCCATCAGCATCGGATACGGCAGCGTCGACAGCAGCGCCTCCAACACCGAGATGTCGACCTCGGTCACCCGATCGGTGGGCGCGATGCGCAACGCGGTCAGCGCGCCCAGCGCCGCGTAGGCGCCCGCGACGTATTCGGCGATCCGCGCGCCCGCCTGCACGGGCGGTCGGTCAGGATCGCGTGCGCTGATCCAACCGGCCGCTGCCTGCATGGTCAGCGGTGTCTCCGCGCGGTCGCGAAACGGGCTGTGCTGTCCGAAATTCGAGATGCGCACAACCACCAGGCCCGGCTCGTGCGGTGATAGAGCCGTGGCTCCGGCTTCGATCAGCACGTCGGCGTCGCCGATGAGGCGACGGGTGGCAGATGCGTCCAGGACGACGCAACGTTTACCGGCGTTGAGATACTCGAACAGCCCACAGCGGTCAGGGTCCGGCTGCCCGCCGGGGAACGGTCCCCAGCGCCGCAGCGAATCTCCGCCCGGTGCTTCGATTTTCGTGACCTCGGCACCGAGGTCGGCCAACAGCTTGCCGCAGTAGGGTCCGGAGATCTCGTCGGCGACCTCCACTACGCGAAGACCCCGCAATGCGCCGTCACCGGCGCGAGTCACGCGGGCAGTCCCATCGCCTTCGATTCCATGTACTGACGGATGCCGACGATGCCGCCGCTCTCCCGTCCGATTCCGCTCTGCTTGAAGCCGCCGAACGGCGCCCCGCCGGGGCCGAATCCGTTGACGGCGATCTGTCCGGTGCGGATACGGCGGGCCACGCCGAGCGCACGGTCGACATCGGTGCCCCACACCGCGCCGGACAGGCCGTACTGCGAGTTGTTCGCGATGCGCACCGCGGCGTCGTCGCCGCTGTACCGCAGCACCGACAGCACCGGCCCGAAGACTTCTTCCTGCGCGATCGTCGCGTCCGGGGTGACCTCGGTGAGGATCGTCGGCTCGAAGTAGAACCCTTTCTCCAGACCAGCGGGCCGGCCACCGCCGGTCACCAGCTTGGCGCCGTCGTCAAGAGCCCGATCCACGTGTGCCTGAACACGTTTGCGCTGTGCGTCGCTGATCAGCGGGCCCATCTGCACGTCCGGATCGGTCGGGTCTCCGACCTTCACCGCCTGGGCCAGCGCGACCAGACGGTCGACCACCTCGTCGTGGATCGGGTCCGGCAGCAGCAGCCGGCTGTGCAAGATGCAGGCCTGGCCGGCGTGGAACGAACAGGACTCGAACAACATGCGTTGCAGCAGTTCGTCGTTCAGCGTGACATCGTCGAGCACGATGCTGGCCGACTTACCCCCGCATTCGAGCAGCAACCGTTTCATGGTCCCGCCTGCCGCGGCCATCACGTCGCGGCCGACTGCCGAACTCCCGGTGAAGCTGACCATGTCGATCCGCGGGTCGACGGTCAGCATCTTGCTGGACTCAACGTCGGTCGGCGCGACGACGTTGACCACGCCGGGCGGAATGTCGGTGTGCTCGTCGATGATTCGGGCGAGCGCAAGGCCGGCCAGTGGCGCCAGCGGCGACGGCTTGAGCACGACGGTGTTGCCTGCGGCCAGCGCGGCACAGACCTTCATCACGTTGAGGGTGTGCGGGAAATTCCATGGCGTCAAAATTGATACGACGCCCAGCGGCTCGTAACGCAACAACGTCTTACCCGCGGCGCCGTATGCCTCGATCTGCTCCTCGATCGGATGGGTGGCGAGTTCGGCCGCGTTCAGCGCCGCGAACGCCGGCCCCTCGACGTGGATCACCCGCTCGTTCTCCGTGCAACCCCATTCCTGTTGCGCCAGCGCGAAGAAGTCGTCGGCGTGCGTCAGCAGAGCCTCGCCCAGCTGGTTGAGGAACGCCGCCCGCTGCTCGGGTCCGGCCTCGGCCCACCGTCCGGAGTCGAAGGCTGCTCGTGCCGCTGCGATCGCGCTGCCGACCTGGGCGTGACTCGAGTCAGGAGCCGAGGCGATCACCTTCTCGGTGGCCGGATTGATGTCGTCGTAACGGCCCGTACCGGGCCCATCGGGGTCGACCCAGTGGCCGTCGATGTAGACCGGATAGGTGTCGATCAGCGAGCGTGGGTCAGCCATGTTCATTCCTTCATGGATCCGGGGCCTTTGGACGGTCCGGCGGCTCAACGTTTGGTCTACACCTGTGCGGCCGGTGTCGTCAATGCTCAGCGCGGACGATCAGGCATTTCTCCTCAACAGCAAGCATATTGACAGCAGCGACGCCGTCGGAGTAAACAGAGTGCACCGGACAGATCCTAGGGAAATGTACGATCACGGTCGTCGAGGGAGACCTGGTGCACACGAAAGCCCGCTCGACCCACCCGCTGCACTCCCCCGACTTCTATGCCGGCGATCCGTACCCGGCGTACCGCGACCTGCGCGCGACGATGCCGGTGTGCTGGAACGACGTCACCAATTTCTGGGCACTGCTCAAATACGACGACGTCCGGTTCGTGTCGAGCAACCCGGCGATGTTCACGTCGACCAAGGGCATCACCATCCCGGACCCGGCGATGCCGAGCCCGGTACAACCCGGCAGCCTGATCTTCACCGACCCGCCGCGGCACCGGCAGATGCGCAAGCTGATCAACTCCGGCTTCACCCGGCGGCGGGTCGCCGTGCTCGAACCCAAGATCCGCGAGCTCGTGCGGGGCATTCTGGACGGCCTGGAGCCGGGCTCGGTGCACGAGTTCGCCGAAGAGATCGCCGCTCCGCTGCCCACCCGGCTGATCGCCGAGTTGATCGGCGCACCGCCCGACGACTGGGAGCAGTTCCGGGCCTGGTCTGACGCGGCCACCGGAACCGCCGACCCGGAGATCGAACTCGACCCGTTGGTCGCCGCCGGCCAGCTGTACGAATACTTCCAGAAGCTGATCGGGTCACGGCGAGTCGAGCCGCGCGACGACCTGCTGTCGGTGCTGGCCGGTGCCGAGATCGACGGCGACCGGCTCACCGACGAGGACCTGCTCAATTTCGCGTTTCTGTTGCTGGTGGCCGGAAACGAAACCACTCGCAACCTGATCGCGCTCGGCACCCTGGCGCTAATCGCCCATCCCGACCAGTACCGGCTGCTGGTCGACGATCCGTCGCTGATACCGGGCGCCGTCGAGGAGATGCTGCGGTGGAACAGCCCGGTGGTGCACATGGCCCGCACCGCGAACGGCGACGTCGAGATCCGCGGTCAGCACATCGCCGAAGGTGACGTGGTGGTGATGTTGTACGGGTCGGCCAACCGCGACGAAGACGTCTTCGGTCCCGACTCCGAGAGCTTCCGGGTCACCCGCCACCCCAACCCGCACATTGCATTCGGGTGCGGCGAACATTCCTGTGTCGGTGCGCAATTGGCGCGTCTCGAAGCGACGGTGATGTTCGAGGAGCTGCTACGTCGTTTCCCCTGCATCGAGTTGGCCGGCGCGGTCGACCGGATGCGGGCCACCATGGTTCCCGGCGTCAAGCGGATGCCGGTACGGCTGGGAGCCTGACCGATGCGCCTCGACTACACCCACGAGCAGGAGCGGCTGCGCGACGAGATCCGCGCGACGATGGAACAGGTCATGACGCCGCAGCGCCGGGCCGCCGTCAGCGAACGGGTCGAGGGCGGGCCCGCGGTGCGCGAATGTGTGCGCGCCCTGGCGGATGCAGACCTGCTCGGTGTCGGCTGGCCCAAAGAGTTTGGCGGGCGAGGCTTCTCGGCCATCGAGCAGTTCATCTTCGCCGAAGAGGCTCGGCGGGTCAACGCACCGATCCCGCTGGTGACCCTGAACACCGTCGGCCCGACGCTGATGCAGTACGGCACCGACGAGCAGAAGCAGACCTTCCTGCCCGCAATCCTGGACGGCAGCGTCGAGTTCGCCATCGGATACTCCGAGCCGGAGGCGGGCAGCGACCTCGCGTCGCTGCGCACCACCGCGGTCCGCGACAGCGACGATTACATCATCAACGGACAGAAGATGTTCACCAGCGGCGCCGCCTACGCCGACTACATCTGGCTGGCCGTGCGAACCGACCCGAACGCCAAGAAGCACAAGGGCATTTCCATCTTCATCGTGCCCACCTCGTCGCCCGGATTCTCCTACCAGCCGCTGCACACCATGCCGGGTATCTCGACCTTCTACACCTTCTACGACAACGTGCGGGTGCCGGCGAGCGCGATTGTGGCCGGCGAAAACCAGGGCTGGCAGCTGATCACCACCCAGCTGAACTTCGAACGCGCCGCCTTGGGCAATCTCGGTGCGCTCGAGCCGTTGTTCGAGCAGACCTTGCAATGGGCCCGCGACACCGAACTCGACGACGGCCGGGTCATCGACAAACCCTGGGTGCAGCAGGCCCTGGCCCGGGTCGAGGCCGAGGTCGCCGCCTACAAGCTGATCAACGTGCGGGTCAACGCCGCGATGAGCAAGGGTGTGCTCAATATGGGTGAAGCGTCGGCGGCCAAGGTGTTCGGCACCGAGTTGGCTCCGCAGGTCGCCCGCAGGCTGCTGGAAGTGCTGGACCACAACGGTTTACGAAGCGGCGCCGATGCGCCGCTGCGCGGGGCGCTGGAGTCGGCCTACCGGGTCGCCGTCATCAGCACGTTCGGCGGCGGCGCCAACGAAATTCAACGAGACATCATCGCCATGGCCGGACTCGGCATGCCGCGGGCTCCCCGCGACCTTCGTGCAACGGCCCAGTGCGCGACGGACAAACCAGGAGGATCCACTCAGTGACGTCGACACCGACCTGCACAACAAGCTCGAAGGCCCTCGTCGGCCAGCCGACCGGCGGCAGCGCAAAGCCTTCGGTGGCACCGGATCCGGTGAATCAGCCGATGATCCGGCACTGGGCGCACGCACTCGACGACATGAACCCGGTCTACCTCGACCCGGAATTCGCAGCCGCGTCCCGGTTCGGCGGCATCGTGTCGCCGCCGGTGATGCTGCAGACCTGGACCATGCCGGCGCCGAAACTCGAAGGCATCGGCGAGCGGGGCGGCTCCCCCGTCGAAATGACCAACAACCCCACCGCGTTTCTCGACGAAGCCGGATACACCAGCATCGTGGCGACCAACTCGGAGTTCGAGATCAACCGCTACCCCAAGCTGGGCGACGAGATCAGCGCGACCTCGGTCTACGAGGAAGTGTCCGACGAAAAGACCACGGCGCTGGGCACCGGGTTCTTCGTGACCTGGGTGCTCACCTACACCGACCAGCACGGTGAAGTGCTCGGACGCCAGCGTTTCCGGGTCCTGCGATTCAAGCCGGCGAACTGATGGCGACCCGACTGGCACCGACCATCAGCCCGGACACCGAGTTCTTCTGGAACGGGCTGCGCGACCACAAGCTGTTGATCCAGCGGTGCAACGGATGCCAGACTGTGCGCAATCCGCCGCAGCCGATGTGCCCGACATGCCGTTCGCTGGAATGGGAGGCGATCGAGTCGTCCGGTCGCGGCTCGGTCTACAGCTTCGTGATGCCGCACCAACCCAAGTTCCCGTTCTTCGACTATCCCTACATCGTTGCCTTGCTCGAGCTCGCCGAGGGCGTTCGGCTGGTGTCCAACCTGACCGACATCGACCCAGGCGATGTCCGGGTCGGGATGCCGGTCGAGGTCTACTACCGAGAGTTCGACGGAAACCTTGTGCTGCACCAGTTCCGGCCGGCTGGGTGATATGGACTTCACCTTCACCGAAGAGCAGGAGACCATCAGCAAGCTGGCCCGCGACGTGTTCGAGCGGCGAGCCACCCCCGAGCGGCTGACTGAGCTCGAGGCCGGCGGAACGCGCTTCGACGCGGCGTTGTGGGAGGAACTGGCCGGCCTCGACCTGCTCGGTACCGCGCTGCCGGAGTCGGTGGGCGGCTCGTGTGTTTCAGGCGGCGGCTTCGTCGAGCTCGGCGTGCTGCTGGCCGAGGTGGGAGCCGCCGTGGCGCCGGTGCCGGCCTATCCGACGCTGTTGCTGGGCGCCGACCCGATCGCCCGACACGGCAGTCCCGAGCAACAGCAACGCTTTCTGCCCGGCGTGGTCGACGGAACTCGCATCCTGTCCGCGGGCCTGCAAGAACCCGGCCGCTCCGACCCGACCAGGCCGGCCACCACCGCCCATCGCGACGGCGCCCACTGGCGACTCGACGGCGTCAAAGAGCTGGTGCCGGCCGGACAACTCGCCGACACCGTGCTGATCCCGGCCGCCATCGACGACGGCACGGTGGGACTGTTCCTGCTGCCGGCGGATGCTCGGGGCGTCGAGATCCGGCCGGTGACGACCACCAACCGCGAACCGCACGCGGACGTATTCCTTGACGGTGCCAGTGTCTCCGTCGATGCGGACAAACTTGATGGCAATCAGCTGGTCGAATCGCTTTACACCCGCGCCCTGGTCGGTCTGTGCGCGATCCAGATCGGCGTGTCCGACCGCGCATTGCGCATGGCCGCCGAATACACCAGCGGCCGTGAGCAATTCGGTCGTCCGATCGGCAGCTTCCAAGCCGTTCAGCAGCGGATGGCCGACGGGTTCATCGACTTGGAGGCGATCCGGTGGACCACCTGGCACGCGGCGTGGCTGATCGCCGAGGGGAGGCCCGCTGACCGGGCGGCAGGCATCGCGAAGTTCTGGGCCGCCGAGGCCGGTGCCCGCATCGCCGCCACCGCCCAGCACGTGCACGGCGGTGTCGGGATCGACACCACCTATCCCCTGCACCGTTACTTCCTGTGGGCCAAGCACAACGAGCTCACCTTGGGCTCGGCCACCCAGCAACTCGTTCGCCTCGGCAGCACATACCCGGAAGGACGGCTATGACGATCTCCCGCACCGACACGTTGCGCTGGAGCGACATCGACGTCGGCGACGAGGTGAGCCCGCTGGAGATCCCGGTGACCACCACGCTGATCGTCGCCGGCGCGATCGCGTCGCGCGACTTCATGCCGGTGCATCACGACCGTGACTACGCCAACAAGCAGGGCTCACCCAACCTGTTCATGAACATTCTGACGTCCAACGGGTACTGCGTGCGGTTCCTGACCGACTGGGCCGGACCCGAGGCGATGGTCACCAAGCTCGCGATTCGCCTTGGGGTGCCGTGCTTTCCCGACGACCCGCTGCGCTTCACCGGCAGCGTCACCGACAAGAGCGAGGGATCAGACGGCGAGAACTTCCTCGAGGTGACCTTCAAGGCGTCCAACAGCCTCGGCGATCATGTCTCCGGCACCGCGGTCATCAGCCTGCTCGACGGGGCCCGCCCGTGAGTGCGTCGTTGCTGGCCGGCAACACCGCCATCGCCGGCATCGGTCAGACCGAGTTCTCCAAGGAATCCGGCCGCAGCGAACTGCAATTGGCGTGTGAAGCGGTCAGCGCCGCGCTCGACGACGCCGGCCTGTCCCCCAGCGACGTCGACGGCATGGTCACGTTCACCATGGACTCCAGCGACGAGATCGACGTCGCACGCAACGTCGGCATCGGCGACCTGACTTTCTTCTCCCGTGTTCCGCACGGCGGCGGGGCAGCCGCCGGAACCGTTGCGCACGCGGCGATGGCGGTGGCCGCCGGCGTCGCCGACGTGGTGGTCTGCTGGCGCGCCTTCAACGAGCGCTCGGGTTTCCGGTTCGGCGGCAGCGGGCGCACCAGCACCGAGACGCCGTTGTTCATGGCGCACTACGCCCCATTCGGATTGCTGACTCCCGCAGCCTGGGTCGCGGTGCACGCCCAGCGCTACATGTCGACGTACGGGGTGACCAACGAGGACTTCGGCCGCATCGCCGTCGTCGACCGCAAGCACGCTGCCACCAACCCCGACGCGTGGTTCTACGAACGCCCGATCACGCTGGAGGATCACCAGAATTCACGGTGGATCGTCGAACCCGTACTGCGACTGCTGGATTGCTGCCAGGAAAGCGACGGCGGTGTCGCCCTGGTGGTCACCAGCGCCGAGCGTGCCCGCGATCTTCGGCAGCCGCCGGCGGTGCTCGCGGCCGCCGCCCAGGGTGCGGCCTACAACGGCGAGATGATGACCAGCTACTACCGCGACGACATCACCGGGTTGCCCGAGATGGGCGTCGTCGCCGACAGGCTCTGGCGCGACTCGGGATTGACGCCCACCGACATCCAGACGGCGTTCATCTACGACCACTTCACCCCGTTCGTGTTCACCCAGTTCGAGGAACTCGGATTCTGCGGGCGCGGCGAGGCCAGGGACTTCGCCACGGTCGAGCGGCTGTCGCTGGGCGGAGAGCTGCCGATCAACACCAACGGCGGCCTGCTCGGCGAGGCCTACATCCACGGCATGAACGGCATCACCGAAGGTGTTCGCCAGATCCGCGGGACCTCCTACAACCAGGTCGACAACGTCGAGCACGTCCTGGTCACCTCGGGCACCGGGGTCCCCACCAGCGGACTGATTCTCGGGCCGGACCGGTAGTAGCCGATGACCCAAGCTTCCCCCCTCACCCAGGCGACCGACACCCGCGATCTCATCGTGGAATCGGCGTACGCCTGCTTCCGCAGACAAGGCCTGCAGAAGGTGACCATCGTCGACATCGCGAAGGCGGCCGGCGTCTCGCGCAGCACGGTGTACGAGTACTTCCGCGATAAGGCCGCGATCGTCGAGGCGTGCGCGGAGCGCGCATCCGAGTGGTTCTACCGGGAGATGTCGGACGCGATGGACCGCGGCGGCTGTCTCGAGGACAAGCTCAGCCGCGCAGCGGTTTTCGTGACCCAGGCACGTCGGGTTATCGCTTCGGAGAAGTATTTCGACGTCGACGCGATCAGCCTGCTGCTCACCAAGGACGCCGGTGTCCTGCTCCGCGAATGCGTCGACTTTCTGGCGCCTCACCTCGCGGCGGCGAAGCTGACCGGCGAGGTCCGCAGAGACCTCGACGTCCAGTCGTCCGGCGAATGGTTCGCGCGAATTCTGTTCTCGCTGTTCAGCACACCGTCATCGTCCTTGGACATGGACAACCCCGACGTGGTCGCCGACTTCGTGCGGCAGCATGTGGTCCGCGGGTTCGCCAATGATCGGCCGCGGCCGCGGCGAGCGGGCAACCCCTAGGGCTTCAGGATGACCTTGACTGCGCCGTCCAGCTTCTTCTGGAAGATCTCGTAGGCGTGCGGCGCATCGTCGAGGGGCAACTCGTGCGTGGCGAACGTGTCGACGCCCAGTGGGTCCTCGTCGGTCAGCAACGGCATGATGTCGTCCACCCACCGCTTGACGTTGGCCTGTCCCATCCGCAGCGTCACCTGTTTGTCGAACAGGGTGAGCATCGGCAGCGGGTCGGCCATCCCGCCGTACACGCCGATCAGCGAGATCGTGCCGCCACGCCGCACGATGTCGATCGCGGAGTACAGCGCGCTGAGCCGGTCCACACCGGCGGTCTGCATCAGCCGCTTACCGATCGCATCGGGCAACAGGCCGGTCGCCGTCTGCGCCAGCTGAGCCACCGGCGATCCGTGCGCTTCCATACCGACCGCGTCGATCACCGAGTGCGCACCACGCCCGTCGGTGAGGTCGCGGACCACGTCACCGAGGGACGAGCCGGCCTCCCGCAAGTCGACGGTCTGGATGCCGCGATCCTCGGCGCGGGCGAGGCGTTCGGAGATCAGGTCGATGGCGATGACCCGGTAACCGAGATGATCCGCGATGCGCGCGGCCATGTCCCCGATCGGGCCCAGGCCCAGTACGGCCACCGTGCCGCCGTTGGGAATGTTCGCGTACTCCACCGCCTGCCAGGCCGTCGGGAGTACATCGGAGAGATAGACGAACCGCGAATCCGGTGGTCCTTCGGGAACTTTGATGTGGGTGAACTGAGCCTGCGGCACCCGGAGCAGCTCGGCCTGGCCACCGGGGACCTCGCCGTAGAGCTCTGAGTAGCCGAACAAGGCGGCCCCCATACCCTGGTCGCGCACCTGGGTGGTCTCACATTGGGTGTAGAGCTGCTTGTCGCACATGTAGCAGCTGCCGCAGGAGATCTGGAATGGGATGACCACCCGGTCGCCGACCTGGAGGTCGCCTGTCTCGTCGCCGACCTCCCGCACGATCCCCATCGGTTCGTGACCGAGGATGTCTCCGGGTTTCATGAATGCACCGAGGACTTCGTAGAGGTGCAGATCAGATCCGCAGATGTTGGTCGAGGTGACCTCGATGACGGCGTCGGTCGGTTCTTCGATTTTCGGGTCGGGCACCGACTCCACGCGCACGTCGCGTTTGCCGTGCCAGGTGACAGCTTGCATGCACAGGCGATACCCGTCTGAGCGCTGCCGAAACGCCCGCGATGACTCCCCGACGGGCCAAACAGCGCCCGCATCGGGGACCAATGGCCCTGCACCTGTCGGTGACATCGGACGAGTCTGGAACGCAGGCGACGGTCTGGAGGTCGAACATGCCTACCACGATGGTGGATACCACGGTCATCGAAAGTGCGGTACGCGCGGCGTGCCGGGCGCCGTCTCTGCACAACAGCCAACCTTGGAGCTGGGTGCTCGACGGTCGACGGCTGCAGTTGTTCCTCGATCAGAGTCGGGTCATGCCCACCGACCGATCCGCCCGGCAAGCGCTGATCAGCTGCGGCGCCGCCCTCGATCACCTGCGGGTGGCCATGGCGGCGACGGGCTGGCAATGCCAAGTCGAGAGATTCCCTGATCCCGGAGACCCGGACAACCTGGCCCTGATCAACTTCACTCCGGCGGAGTCGGTGACCGATCAAGATCGCCGCCGGGCCGAGGCCATCTGGACGCGGCGTACCGACAGGCTGCCGTTCAACGGACCAGCGGACTGGCACTCCGTCGACATGTCGGTGGTCGCCACGGCCGGCGACGCGCCCGTGCAGCTGGACACCCTCAGCGACGATGCACGGTCTCAACTCGTGTATGCAACCCAGCTCGCCGAATCGCTGCGGTTCTACGACATTCCGTATCAAGACGAACTTCATTGGTGGGCAGCGCCATTCGAGGCAGCAGAAGGTATCCCCTACAGTGCCCTGGTTTCGGCAGAAGAAGGCGAACGAGTCGGCATAGACCGCACGTTCCCGCTCACTCACCAAAGAGAACGACGGGACGAAATTCCCGAGGACCACGCGCTGATCCTGCTGCTGTCCACCACCAAAAACGGTCGCAACGACGCATTGGCCGCCGGAGAAGCACTTTCGGCGGTCTTGCTGGAATGCACGATCAACGGCTTGGCCACCTGTCCGGTTACGCACCTCACTGAGCTCGACGTCACCCGCAACTTGATCCGGTCACTCGTCGATCACGACGCCGTACCCCAAGTGCTCGTCAGGGTCGGCGTGGCTCCGGTCACCGACCCGGCACCGGCGCCTACGCCGCGGCGGGCCCTTGCAAAAGTTCTACGGGTGAAAAGTTAAAAGGAGAACCAATGCGCGGGTCCAACAGACCACACCCCGCTGTCGTCGTCGGGCATCGACGGTTCTCAAGCCGCGATCCACGCAGCGGAATGGGCGGTCGATGAAGCGGTCAGTCGGGAGATCCCGCTTCGGCTGCTTGAGGTCATCCCCGACAACGTTGAGCCGGCCCCTGGGAATGCGGTCGGCAACGTGCAGATGGAAGTCGAATACGGCGAGACCGCGCTGCGGACCGCCAGCGCCGCGGTGGAAGCGACCGGCAAACCCGTCAAGGTTGAAACCGACGTAGTTCGGGGCGATCCAGCGCAGATACTCATCGATGAATCCCGTTCTGCAGCAATGATTTGCATTGGTTCTGTGGGGATCGGACGCTTTGCGCGGGCGTTACTGGGTTCCACGGCAACCGAAGTCGCCGAGGCGGCGCACTGCCCGGTCGCCATCATCCGCAGCCGACACAGCCGGCCGAAACCCGGCAGCCCGTTGATCGTGGCCGCAGTCAGCGACACATCGGACAGTGAGCACGTGATCGAAACGGCCATTCACGAGGCGCGACTACGCCATGCGCCGGTTCTCGCGGTCGGCGTCCTGCGAGCTGACACCGGTGACATGCCCGGCAGCGAGCTGGACCGACGGGTCGAGCACTGGACTCGGCGCAATCCGGGCGTCGAAATATACGCCGGAGCTACCCGAACCGAGATCGCAGACTTCCTCGCCGTGATGGACAAAACGATCCAGCTCGCGGTGATCGGCAGCAGTGACGCTGACCAGGTCGCCAGTCTCATTGGGCCACACAGTCACCCCATCATCGGGCATGCGGAATGCTCGGTGCTGGTTGCCCGGTCCTGACCCTGCCGACACGCGCCGCAACGACATCTCACTCGAAAGCTGATCCATCCAGATACTCGATGACATCGCCGAGTGGGCGTCGCGGGGTCGCCGGCACCGCGTCGGCGTTGACCGGGGCCCAGCCGATGCGCAGCAACATCTGCGGTATCGCGCTGAGCCCGAAAACCTCTACCTGCACGGCGTCACGCGTTTCAGCGATTTCCAATGGTTCGGTGACTGGACAGGTGGCCAGACCGAGCGCGGTCGCGCTCAGCAGTATCAAGCTGGTGGCTTCACCCGCGCGCAGTCGCGCGAGCATGCCGTCGTCTTTGGTGCCAAGCGCTAAGACAACGGCGTGGTCGTCGACCGGCTCCGAATCGTCTGGCTGAGGCAGTATCGGACCGGCGAACAGCCTCGGCGGTAGCGGGGCTGTCGGGTCGGGTTCCGGCGTATTGCGAGCCGGCACGCCCGCCAACGACGCGTATCGTCCGCTCCACGTGGCCAGCTCAGTCAGGTAGTCGAAATCCGCCGCATGTCGCCGAACCGATTGCGCCACAATGTGTCGCAATTCGGGTAGCGACTCCATTTGGCGCAGTACGACGCCATTGCGTGCCGCACGGGCGCCCAGCAGAGCGATGTAATTGGCAGGAACATTCCATGCGCTGTACCGACGCCGGTCGGTGTGCCGCCGGGGAATCGCCGCCGCCAGAGTGATGTCGATCTCGTTGGCCGGATGGCGGTAGACCTCAATGGCAGCAAGGTGTTCGAGCTCATCGGGATTGGGCAGTCGATGGATCTTCGTCTGCCAGCCGAGTGCCGCGAGTGCCACGACGCAGTGATGCAGCGCAATGCCACAGCTCAAGACCAAGTCACGGCCGTCCGGGTCCGTGCTGGGCAGGTGCAGTCCGCGATCGGCCCAGAGGTGCAGAGTTTTTGAGCCCACCCGCCATCGCCAGGGCTGCGTGTTGTGCACTGACGGCGCACGAGTCGCGAGCGATAAGACTGTCTGAACAGTCTCGCGGTCGGGAAAGTGAGTGCTCATACGGTCACCGCCTCCTGAAATCTGTAACGAGTCAACCCAGGGTGCTTCAACCTGGCGAGCGGTCGTTAGAGCCGAAAGTCTCCAATCGGACCGACATCTGGAAGGCCACGTTCGCCTTGCCGTCACTTCCATTGACAGGTCCTACGACCATCACATAAGTGACAATGGCCTCTTAACGTCGGCATCCGCCTCCCATAGCGTCAACACCATCTGTGGGACCCAACTTTTGGGAGGCGCCATGTCGTCACGCGACGCGCAGTCGGGAATAGTCGTCGGCGTGGATGACTCACCGACCGCCGCCGCGGCGGTGGAGTGGGCGGCACATGAGGCCGAATTGCGCCGGATTCCACTCACACTCGTCCACGCGATTTCACCGAATCTCACGTCGTGGCGAGACACTCCGTTACCGCCGGGATTGGCGCAGTGGCAGAAGGGGCACGGACGCCGATTACTCGAGGACGCGGCGAAGATCGTCGAAAAGACCTGCCAGCACGGCGGTCCGACCGAGATCCACTCGCACATACTCTCGTCAGCGGCGGTCGCGACGATGATTGACATGTCCAGGGATGCCGAGATGGTCGTCACCGGCTGCTATGGCGACGGCAGGTCGTCGAGCCGTCGCCTGGGATCGGTGAGCTCCGGATTGTTGCGTCACGCGTCATGTCCCGTTGCGATCATCCACAGCGCGAAAGACCGCGGCGACGAGTGGGGATCGGATGCCGGTGCTGGTCGGCATCGATGGCTCGCCGGCATCGGAATCGGCGGCGGCGGTCGCGTTCGACGAGGCCTCTCGCCGCAGGGTGGGGTTGGTCGTTCTCCATGCCTGGAGCGACGTCGACGTATTGGAGTGGCCCGACCTCGATTGGCCCGCAGCGCAGTCGATATCCGAACGCATGCTCGCCGATCGCCTGGTCCGCTGGCAGGAGCAGTACCCCGACGTGAAGGTGCGCCGGATCGTCACTCGTGATCAGCCGACGCGTCAACTCATCGCTCACTCAGCAGAAGCGCAGCTGCTCGTGGTCGGCAGTCGTGGTCGAGGCGGCTTCGATGACATGCTGGTGGGCTCGGTGAGCGAGGCCGTCGCCCTGCTGGCGAAGACGCCGGTGATCGTGACTCGGCAGTCGCCAACCTAGGTCCACGATATTGCGTTGATGGCCAGTGCATCTGGCGGTGTTTCCGTACGCTGCGCTCTATGACCGGGTCGCGGGCCACTGGGCTGACGTCCGCTGAAGTGGCCCAACGGGTTGCCGACGGCAGGATCAACGACGTCCCACGCCGGGCCACCCGCAGCGTCGCCGACATCGTGCGCGCGAATGTCTTCACCCGGATCAACGCCATTCTGGCGGTGTTGTTCGCGATCGTGCTGGCGACCGGTTCTCTGGTCAACGCGCTCTTCGGACTGTTGATCGTTCTCAACAGCGTCATCGGTGTCATACAGGAGCTGCGGGCCAAGCTGACGCTGGACCGACTCTCCATCGTCGGGCAGGTCAAACCGCTGGTCCGCCGAGCGGACGGGACACGGGAATTGCCGCCCGCCGAAGTGGTTTCCGACGACGTCATCGAGCTCGGCCCTGGCGATCAGGTCGTGGTGGACGGCGTGGCGGTCGAGGAGTCCGGGCTGGAGATCGACGAGTCCCTATTGACCGGCGAGGCCGATCCCGTCCTGAAAAGCGTTGGTGAAGCGGTGATGTCCGGCAGCTTCGTGGTCGCCGGAACAGGTGCGTACCGGGCCACGAAGGTGGGACGCGATGCCTACGCCGCCAGCCTCGCCGCTGAAGCCAGCAAGCTCAGCCTGGTGCGATCGGAGCTGCGGGCCGGCATCAACAGATCCTCACGTTGGTGACGTATCTGCTGATCCCGGCCGGGCTGTTAGTCATCTACACGCAGTTGTTCACCACCCACGTCGGCTGGCAGCAGGCGGTGCTGCGGACGGTCGGCGCGCTGGTCCCGATGGTCCCCGAAGGCCTGGTGTTGATGACCTCAATCGCGTTCGCCGTAGGCGTCGTTCGCCTGGGACGACGCCAATGCCTGGTTCAGGAGCTGCCCGCGATCGAAGGTCTGGCTCGGGTCAGTGTGGTGTGCGCCGACAAGACCGGCACGCTGACCGAGAATCGGATGCAGGTGGCCGGGCTGCATCCGCTCGATCCCGCGATAGCCATGGACACTGTGATCGATGTGCTGGCGTCAATGGCCGCCGAGGATGTTCGCCCCAACGCCAGCATGCAAGCCGTCGCCGAGGCCTATTGCAACCCGCCGGGCTGGACCGTCACCGCGACCGCACCTTTCAAGTCAGCGACGAAGTGGAGTGGTGCATCTTTTGCCGGCCACGGTAACTGGGTTCTGGGCGCACCGGACGTGTTGCAGGACCCCTCCTCGGCGGCTGCTGCGCAGGCCGAAGCCGCGGGCTCCCAAGGGTTACGCGTGCTCCTCCTCGGGTCTATCGACCTCGCGGTGGACAGTCCTGAGGCTCCGGCTCATCTCACCCCGGCCGCTCTGATCATGCTGCGGCAAGCGGTGCGCCCAGACGCCGCTGAAACCTTGACATACTTCGCCGGACAACATGTCGCGGTGAAAGTGATCTCCGGCGACAACGCCGCATCGGTGGGCGCGGTAGCGTCGACGCTGGGCCTCGACGGCGATACGCTCGACGCGCGAACGCTACCTGCCGATGCCGACGAACTCGGCGAAATAGTGGAGAAATACACCACTTTCGGACGGGTTCGCCCGGACCAGAAGCGCGCAATGATACGTGCTTTGCAACGCCGCGGTCACATTGTCGCGATGACTGGCGACGGTGTGAACGATGTGCTGGCACTCAAAGATGCCGACATCGGCGTAGCAATGGGGTCAGGCAGTTCGGCTTCTCGGGCTGTCGCTCAGATTGTGCTGCTGGACAACAGGTTCGCCACATTGCCCTATGTCGTCGGCGAAGGCCGGCGAGTGATCGGCAATATCGAGCGGGTATCCAATCTCTTCTTGACCAAGACTGTGTACTCGGTGCTGCTGGCACTGCTGATCGGCATCACCGGACTCGCGGCCAAATCATGGGGCATCAGGTCGTTGATGTTTCCATTCGAGCCGATCCATGTGACCGTCGCAGGCTGGTTCACGATCGGAATTCCGGCATTCATCCTGTCCTTGGCGCCCAACACCGAACGCGCGCAACCGCATTTCGTTCGGCGGGTTATGACGGCCGCCGTACCGAACGGCGTAGTCGCCGGCGTCGGGACATTCCTGTGCTATCTGCTGGCCTTTCGAGGGCATGCGGAAACGGCTGCCCAACAAACCCAAGCGTCGACCTCGGCGCTGATCACCCTGCTGGTGATCGCGGTATGGGTGCTGGCGGTCGTCGCCAGACCGTACACCTGGTGGCGGGTGATCCTGGTCGCTTTGTCCGGCGGCGCCTATGTCGCGATCTTCAGCATCCCGCTCGCTTGCGAACGGTTCATGCTCGATCCCTCCAACGTCGCGATGACTGCTCACCGCCTTGGCGGTCGGTGCGTTCGGTGCGGCGATCGTCGAAGCCTTATGGTGGTTGCGCGAATCGGCCGGCGAGGGGAAGCCCGCGGCTGTGGCGCCGGGCAGAGAGCTGACGCTGGATGGCGCTCGTCAGGCAAACGAGGATTCCGGCTCCGGCTCCGGGCCGAATCGAAACCGGCGGCCGGTGATCGAAATCGGTTTGATGCGAACGTAATGTTGCTTCAGCGTCGCGATCCATGGCAGCAATTGTGCCCGCTCAGCCCTGGCCAGCTCTTCAGCGGTGCGAAGTGTACGGGCCATGCCCTTGACGATGACGCTCCAGCCTTCGGCCACGGTGTGATCGTCGGCCTCGAAGAGAACGTGATTGTTGATTGCTGCGCTGACCAACTTGGTGCCCTCCGCGGTGCGGAAGAGCACCGTGCGGTCCTGGACGACGAAATTGATCGGGAAGATCTCGGGTTGACCGTCGACGCTTGTGACGAGTCGCCCGATCGAGACGCCGGCAAGTAGGTCCCAGCTCTCGCTGGCCGACAGAACGGCGACGGGCGGACCGCTCTCCGATATCGTTCCACCGCCCGACTTCGCGCCGGTGGTGGCCGCATGCTCGCTCACGCATCCGACGCTACAACGGCCCTCAGTAGTCCTGAAGCGCCTTTCGTCCCGAAGGTCGAGGACTTCCGGCCCTGCCGCAGCGCGCCGGCCACTGCACAGATTGTTGTCATGACGTTTCCGCTGAATTAAGGAAAACGTATGAGCGACAATAGTAATCGATACCTCGGAGCTCAATAGATGGGATCCCGCATTCATCGCGCGGGCCCTGAAACTCGTCGCGCCGATCATCAACGGCTGGTTTCGGGTCGAGATGCGTGGTTTGCAGGCCATTCCACCCGACAGCGGGGTGTTGTTGGTGTCCAACCACTCCGGTGGGGCGTTGACGCCCGATCCCCTGGTGTTCGTGCCGGCCTTCTACAACACGTTCGGCTATCACCGCCCGCTCTACATACTTGGCCCACTACGGGGTGTTCTTCACGCCCTTGCGCGGCTATCTCGGCCGGCTCGGAGCTGTCCATGCGCACCCCGAGAACGCGGCCAAGGCGCTGCGCTCCGGAGCCGCCGTTCTGGTGTATCCCGGCGGCGACTACGACGCGTACCGGCCGACGCTGCGCCAGAACGTCATCGATTTCAACGGTCGCACGGGATACGTCAGGCTCGCCATCGAAACCGGTGTGCCGATCGTGCCCGTGGTGTCGATCGGGGCTCAGGAAACCCAGCTGTTTCTCAGCCGCGGTGATCAACTCGCAAAGCGACTGGGCCTGCATCGCATCCGGCTCGATATCCTGCCCATCACAATCGGTTTGCCGTTCGGCATGACGATGTTCTTTCCGGCGAACTTCCCGTTGCCCACCAAGATCGTCAACCAGGCACTCGACCCGATCGACGTCTTCGCCCTCTTCGGGAAGAATCCCGACGTCGCCGAGGTCGACTCTCACGTCCGCTCTGTGATGCAGGCTGCCCTCGACCGTCTTGCCCGGGCGCGTCGATTCCCGGTCCTGGGCTGAATGGGAACAGGCGAGCCCGCGAGCCGAATTCGACCATACGTCCGGCCGCCCCCTTCGAGCGTGGTCCCGATGGCGCAGAGAGTCCTACGGCCATGGGGTAGAGGACCAAGGCCCCCGGACCCACGACGAGAAACGGCTTAGCGTTGATCCTGGGCAAGAGGAGGATTGACGATGCCAGCACACGCCAAGGGCCAGCGCATCATCGTCGGCGCCGATGGGTCACCCGCCTCTGATGCGGCGATCCGTTGGGCCGCCGAGGATGCTGCCCTACGTCATCTCCGCTGACGGTGGTCCACGTGATCAACCCCGCGGTCACGCAGTGGCCGCACGGGCCGCTGCCGGACGGAGTTGAGGTATGGCAAGAGAACGAGGGGCGCCGGATCCTGACCGATGCGCTCGAAGATCGCGCGAGACGCCGCAAGGAGCAGTCCGGCCGTGTCGATCGACTGCGAAATGTATTCATCGGCAACGATTCCGACTTTCGTCGATCTGTCCAAAGACGCCGAGCTGATCGTTGTGGGCAACCACGGACGAGGAGCATGGGCTCGCGGCTTGCTCGGTTCGGTCAGCTCGAGTCTGGTGCGGCACGCGCATTGCCCCGTCGCCGTGATCCCCGACGAGCAGACCCACACCCCGAGTCCCACCGACGAAGCTCCGGTGCTCGTCGGGATCGACGGCTCACCCGCTTCCGAACTCGCTACCCAGATCGCGTTCGACGAGGCATCGCGGCGCCGCGTCAACCTGGTGGCCGTGCATGCCTGGAGTGATACCGAGATCGTCGAGTTGCCGGGTCTGGATTGGTCGGCGGTGAAGGCCGAGGAGGAACGCCTACTGGCCGAACAGTTGGCGGGTTGGCAGGAGCGCTATCCCGACGTGACTGTGCACCGGCTTCTGGTCTGCGACCGACCGGCCCGCGTGCTCGTCGAAACATCGCAAGCCGCACAGCTTGTCGTCCTCGGGAGTCACGGACGAGGTGTATTCGCCGGCGCACTCTTGGGTTCGGTCGGCAACGCCGTCGTTCAGTCCGTCCACACGCCGGTGATCGTGGCACGGCGACCGTAACCCGATCTTGCTATAACACAAGAGAGTTCGATGACGTCAACGGACTGCGCCCATCCGGTCGTAGTAGGGATCGACGGATCGAGCGCGGCGATCAACGCCGCCCGCTGGGCCATCGACGAAGCCATCAGTAGGGCTGTTCCGTTGCGGTTGATTCACGTCATATCTCCCGATAGCGGGTCGAAACCCCCCGGTAGGGACGATCGATTGGCGGCGCAATACGCCGAAGCAGCCTTGAATTCCGCTTGTGCCGCTGTCCAATCCGACAGCAGACCGATTGACGTGCACACCGTCGTGCATCGAGGGGACATCAGTAGCACCCTGACAGAGGAGTCGCGCCGAGCGGCGATGATCTGCGTCGGCTCGGTCGGGATTGGGCGTGTGGCCAGCAGGCTCCTCGGGTCGGCAGCGGTGGGCCTGGCGCAGCACGCCCATTGCCCCGTGGCGATCATTCGCGCAGACGGCGAATCGTCCCAACGAAAGCGGATCGTGGCAGTAATGGACCGCCATCCCGACAGCGACGAAGTATTACACCACGCACTCGACGAAGCGCGGCTCCGCAAGGCTTCCCTGTTGGCCCTCGGCGTGAGGCGATGGAGAGTCGGGGCCATGTCCGAGCCTGAACTCGTTCGGCGCCTTGGCAACTGGATCCCACGCTACCCCGACGTGGCGGTACAGCAGTGCATCACCGACACGGCAACCGAGTATTTGGTGACTCGCAACGAACACATCCAGCTGCTTGTCACCGGCAGCGCCGACGCCAGATAAGCTCACGCGACTTGTCGGTCCTCACGGCCATGCGCTCGCCGCCTACCCAAACTGCTCAGTTCTGCTGGTGCGAGCTGGTAGCCGAGTGGACAAACGACCCGTGAAGATCCGGGACTTCCGTCCCTATCGTCCGGGCGTCCGTGATGGTCGGATGACTGCAGGACCTGGCGATGCTAACTGGAGGTGCGTGCTGATGAGTTCTTCTGAACAGCTGCAGACGACAACGCGCATGTTCGCGCGGGTTCTTGGCCCATTCTTCGTCATCGTCTCGATCGTCGCCGCAGCACGTACGACCGAGATGTCATCGCTGCTGTCGGATTTCGCCGCGAACACGTCGTGGTCATGGTCGGCAGGTCCGTTTGTGCTCGTCGGCGGCCTCATTATCATCGCGCTCCACTCGAACTGGCATGGTCCGGCCGCCATCGTGGTGTCCATCTCGGGTTGGCTCATAGCGTTGCGCGGGCTGCTGCTGCTGGCCTTTCCCACCGCCTTCATGTCGATGGCTCGCTGGGTGATCGAGACGGGTGATCTATGGCGCGCGGCCTGTATGGTCTTCGCCGCGATCGGCCTGTACCTGACCTATGTCGGCTGGATGCCGACAACCCACCGACCGGCAATGACGGTTGACGCGGTCAGAGGATCGGAGATCTCATCATGAACCAAAGCGCAATATCAGCTGTGCTTTTCGCTGTTGTTCTGGTGTTACTGGTATTGATCGCCTCGATCAGGGTGGTCTGGCAGTACGAGCGTGGTGTGCACTTCCGGCTCGGTCGGGTTGTTGCCGTGCGTGAGCCGGGCCTGCGATTGATCATCCCGGTCATCGACCGATTGTGGCGCGTCTCAATGCGTATCGTGACCATGCCGATTCAGTCGCAAGGGATCATCACTCGCGACAACGTCAGCGTCGACATCGCTGCGGTCGCGTACTTCCGCGTGATCGACGCCCGCAAGTCAGTCGTCATCATCGAGAATGTCCGGGCCGCGATCGACCAGATCGCCCAGACCACTTTGCGCAACGTCGTCGGGCAACATTCGCTCGACGAGGTGCTCGCTCAGACGGAGAAAATCAACGCCAGCATCCGTCAGATCCTCGACACCACCACGGTCGAATGGGGCGTCGAAGTCACTCTGGTGGAGCTGAAAGATATTCAGCTTCCCGACAGCATGAAGCGGGCTATGGCCCGCGAAGCCGAGGCCGAGCGCGAGAAGCGGGCCAAAATCATTGCCGCCGAGGGCGAAGCGCGCGCAGCCGCGGCGCTCGGGGATGCCTCCGACACCATGATGAAGCATCCGCTGGCCTTGCAACTCAGGAATCTGCAGACGCTCGTAGAGCTGGGAGTGGAGAAGAACACGACCATCGTCTTCCCCGCCCCGCTGATGAGCGCGATCGGCGAGCTCACCGGCTTCCTCACCCGTGAGTCGGCCGCGACATCGACCCAGCCCAATGGTCAGACACAGCCCAATGGCCAGACACCCGAGGCGATTACCCATGCCGCACAGCGCTGAAGCCTGACCGCCGGCAACAGGGAGAAGCGTCGCGATGAATGAGACGACAAGCATCGTCGGCGCCGACATCCGTGACCGCGTGGTCATCAGTTCCGAATCACAACGCGCCCGCCAAATAGGCTTCCTGGCCCTTACCGGCGCATTCGGTGGGATGATCCTGCTGGTGGGGCACGCTCACGATGCTTCCGATTGGTATGCGGCGGGCCGGTTGACTTTGTCGCTGTCACTTTCGCTGGCCGTGGTGCTGGTCGCGCGCGGAATTCTGCTGGGGCGACCCGTGACTGTCGGCCATGCCGGCGTGGCGGCGGTGCTCGCCGCGACCGGCTTGACGCACCCACCTGTTGTCGTTTCAGTTGCCCGGCGACGGGCTCATCGTGTGCGCCGGCCTCGCGTTGACCTGGCCAGTGCCGTCGCGCCGGGATCCCGCTGCGCTGGCGCGCGTGTGGGCGCTGATCGAGGCAACCCATGATGATCCGCTCGCCCCATTCGCCATGCAATCGTTGAAGAGTTACTACTTCAGCGCCGATGGCACCGCGGCGATCGCCTATTGCGCGCGGCTCGGTCTCGCGGTCGTCAGCGGCGACCCCATCGGGCAGCGCACCCTATTTCCGGAGCTTGCAAGCGGATTCGCGGCGATGTGTCGCAGCCGCGGCTGGCGCGTCGTGGTGCTGGGTTGCGGTGAGCAGTGCCTTGGGCTGTGGCGCGATCGCGCGATCGTCGGCCAATCGCTGCGACCGATACCCATCGGGCGCGACGTCGTCATCGACGTAGGCCGTTTCACGATGGCAGGGCGGAAGTACCGTAACCTCCGCCAGGCAGTGCAGCGTACCCACAATGCCGGGATCACCACCGAGGTGGTGGACGAGCAGCAACTCGACGAGACGCTCACCGGCGAGCTGGCGGAAGTGCTGTACACGTCGCACCGCGGTGCGCGTGTCCAACGTGGATTTTCGATGATTCTCGACCATGCGCTCGAGGGCCGCTACCCGGGTGTTCGGCTGATCATCGCGCGCGACAGTGGTGGGTGCATTCAGGGCTTTCAGCGATACGCATCATCCGGCGGGGGTACCGACGTGACTCTCGACCTCCCGTGGCGGCGCCCCGGCGCGCCGAACGGAATCGATGAGCGACTGAGCGTCGATATGATCAAAGACTGTAAGAATTCTGGCGGCCGGCGGCTTTCGTTGGCGTTCGGCGCTTTCCCTGAACTCTTCGACAACGACAACCGCGGCCTGATCGAAGGTATCTACTATGTGCTCATCCACCTGGGTCACTCGCTGATCAAGCTGGAGTCGCTGTACCGGTACCTTCGCAAGTTCCACGCATTCGGCGAACGCCGCTACGTCCTGCTCTCGCTACGCCACATACCCATCGCGCTGGTGGTGCTACTCTCGCTGGAGTTCATACCGCGTCGACGCCATGTGCCCATCAGTGAGCGAAATCAGCCGTCGTGAATTCATTCGTCTGCCGCTGAACCCGACGCTTGATGTCCAGCAACACTTTTCGCAATACGAAGGCGATGACGGGCCTCACCAACTCGACGGCGACCACCTCGCCTGGGTGCCGCAAGCCGATCCGCACCCGTGCGAGGAGTCGGGTATGGGTCGCCCAATGCGGCTGAAGGTGAAATGACCAGACCACACTTGGCAGATCAGGCGACGTAACCCGCAGCACGATGCTCTGTTCGGGCGTAATCGCGTCGACGTTGAACGACAGTCCGCCGGGCAGCCCCATCCAGCCTTTCGGCTTGAGCTGCAAAGTATCTCCGACGGCGAGCGGTTTCCATTCCGGATTGAGACGCGGATCGAGACCGCCATTGTCCAGCGCCCGACGGCTGTAGCGCCCGCCGCGGTCTTGACCCATCTGCAGGAGCCATGGCCAGGTGACCGATGGCGGGGAATCGATCCACACCGCCTCGGTGACCTGAATGACCGGGTCGCCGATCAACTCATCGCCAGGCAATCGTGCCTGGCATTCCCCTTTGCTGGTGCCCCAATTGCGGTAATACCGGCGTGCGGCATACAGGACCGCGACAAGCCCCGCCATCTCGGTCACCCGTTTTGACGTGTGCGTCATGACGCCAGTCTGCGTCGCGCAGGAATCCGTCGCCAGGGCCATTGGTCCCTGGTGAGACGCGATATCGCGACGCTGACGCGCCGACTCGGCGGACCGAGCCGGAAAGGGAACAACGGACCCAGCAACCGAGGACTATCGCCTCCTGATCATCGCGACGCAGGCGATAGCGTTCCGAATAGCCGTCTCGGACTGCCGTACTCAGGAGTGCAGATGCTAGAACCCTTTCCCCCGAAGTCAGTCGTCGTTGGCATCGACGGGTCGCCAGCCGCTCTCCGGGCCGCATTCTGGGCCGTCGACGAAGTAGCCGGCACAGATATCCCGTTGCGGCTTCTCTATATCCGCGAATTGAGCAGTGCGGCCGGCCAGGCTGAAACCCGAGCGGCCATGGAACGGGCGGAAGAGGCGGTACACGACGCGTATCACGCGATCAATGAAGCGGGGAAACCGGTGAAGGTCGAGATGGAGATCGTCGAGGGCTGCCCGCTGCCGACGCTGATCCAGGCTTCGGAATCGACTCCGCTGCTGTGCGTCGGCGACACCGGAGCCGGCCAGTCCTCGCCCGCGGGCTTCGGTTCCACCGCAGCGGCGTTGATGCGTTCTGCGCACTGTTCGGTGGCCATCGTCAGAGGCAGCCACGTGGCCAGGCCAACCCGGGGCCGATCGATAGTGGCCCACGTTGTCGGCTCAGTCGACGACGAACTCGTCCTGGAGCGCGCTTTCGAGGAGGCCGACCGCAGGAAGGCTCCGCTGGTGGTGATGACGGCGTGGCGGTCTGAATTCGACAACCTGCAGCCCGATCGCCTTCTCAAAGAGCAGGAACGCCTGATGCACGCCGTGCTCGATCGCTATGCCGCACTGTGGACTCCGCATTATCCTGCCGTGACCGTGGACACTGTGGTTGCATATGGCCCGTTTCTCAACTACCTCGCCGATCGTGCGGAATCAGCTCAACTGGTAGTCATCGGAGCCACGCAAGCTATTGATTTGCAACAGCTTTCAAGTCCGACCGCAGACCGTGCGTTGCAGCGGAGCGACTTCGCCGTATTGGTCGCTCGCTGACCGCGGCTACGTGTAAAGCGAGTCCAGAAGTTCTTTGTTGCGCTCGGCGACGATGGCCCGCTTCACTTTGAGGGACGGGGTGAGTTCCCCACCCTCGACGGTCAGATCACGCTCGAGCAAGGCCCACTTCTTGATTGTTTCCCACCGGTTGAGCTCGGCATTGAGTCGACCGATGTACTCGTCGATCAGGTCGCGGACTTCCTGCAGCCTGACCAGCTCGTCGTAGGACTCGATATTCAGCCCTTGCTCGGCGGCCCAGCCGGCCATCAGGTCGGGATCCAGTGAGATCAGCGCGACGCAGAAGTTGCGGGCTTCTCCGAATACCAGGAACTGGCTGACGTACGGACACATCGCGATGAACTTCTCTTCGATTGCCGGTGGCACAATGTATTTGCCGCCCGAGGTTTTGAACATGTCCTTGATGCGGCCGGTGATGGTCAGGTAGCCTTCGGCGTCCAGGCGACCCTCGTCGCCGGTACGCAGCCACCCGTCTTCGGTGAAAGCCGCCGCAGTAGCTTCAGGCAGATGGTGGTAGCCAGACATGATGCTGGGGCCGCGAAGTCGGACTTCCCCGTCCGTGCCGATGCGCACCTCGATTCCCTTGAACGGCAGACCGACGGTGCCGAGCTTGACGTGATCCGGCCGATTGATGAAACTGCCACCCGCGGTTTCGGTGAGCCCGTAACCCTCCAGGATGAGCAGACCCGCCGCGTGGAACCATTCGGCGATCTCCCGGTTCAACGGCGCCGCGCCGGACACGAAGAAGCGAATACGGCCACCGAAGACCTGGCGGACCTTGCTGAACACCAACCGGTCAAAAAGCCTGTGCCGCAAGCGCATCAGTGCATTTGGACTCTCACCCGCCCGCCGGCGCCGGTCCACGTCGAGGCCCAGTGCGAAGGCCCTATCGAAAAGCTTGGCCTTGATCCCGCCTTCCTGCCGCGTTGTGAGGACGATGCGTGCGTGAGCCTTTTCAAAAATCCTGGGGGCAGCGGCCATGAACGTTGGTTTGACCACGGCGGCGTTCTCCACGATCTTGTCGATCCGGCCGTCCACCGCGCTGACGAACCCGCACGCCAGCTGAGCAGCCAGCAAGACTTTCCCGAAAGAGTGAGCCAGCGGTAACCACAACAGCTGCAGGTCGTCCTCGCCGATCACGTCGAGGGCGGCTACTGCCGCGCCCTCGAACACCCAGGCTCTGTGGTCCAGCCGAACACCCTTGGGCCGCCCGGTCGTTCCGGACGTGTAAATCAGCGTCGCCAATCGTTCCGGGGTGATCGCGGCGACGGTCCGGCGTACACACTCAGGATGGTCGGCCAGATACTTCTCGCCGAGCTCGGCGAGCTCGTCAAGCGTCAATACCCAATCTCCGTCGCCCGGACCATCGAATGTCACCACCCTGGTCAGTGCGGGCATATCGGCGCGGCGCGCGGTCAGCTTGGCTAATTGCTCAGCATCTTCGGCGAATACGATCCGGGATTCGGAGTCGGCCAGGATAAAGGCGGTGTCCGCCTCGTTGGTGTTCGCGTACACAGTTGTGGTTGCTGCCCCAGCGGACATGATCGCCAGATCTGCCAAGATCCACTCATATCTGGTGCTGGACGCGATACCGACCCGCTGTTCCGGCTCGATGCCCAGAGCCAGTAGCCCGGCCGCCAGCGACTCCACCCTGGTGGCGGTGTCTCGCCAGGTCACCGAGATCCACTCGCCGCCCCGCTGGTGGCGAAATGCTTCCTTGTCCGGAGTGGCCTCGACCCGCTCGATCAACAGCGCGGCAACGTTCGTTGCGCGGCAGGCAATCTGAGAAAGAGTGGTGGTCATGGCGACTCTCTGTTCAACCGGCAGGCGAGATCAGTCCGTAGTGGCCGTCGTAGCGGTGATACAGCACCCCTGCTCGACCTTGGTCCACGTCGACAAAGAACAGGAACGGCAGCCGCAGCAGGGAGAGCCGCTCCTTCGCGCGCCCGATCGTGAGTCGAGGAGCCGGTTGCGGGCTGACGCTCACCGGCAGCTCGTGCGGCGCGAGTTCACCCGGCAATGGCATGACCTGAGCCATGCGGTATCCGGCGGAGTCTGTTCGGTACAGCACGCTGGCTTGGCCTGTCCCCTTCTCGGTGAACAGGTGAAAGTCGATGTCGAGCAACTCCATCTCTTGCGCGGCTTCGTCGACCGTACAGGTGCCCAGCGTGAAGGACTTTCGCCGAATGATGCGACGCTCGTCGACTGGCCGAGGGTAGTAGCTCGGTCGATCCGTGCGCTCAGAATGGTGGTGCCATTCGTGTGGTTCAGCTTGAGATTTGATGCCGCTTTTGTCTTCTGACCGGCTGGCAATGCGTTCGAGGCGACGCCACAGACGTGCCTCGAGTCGATCGACCGCCTCTCGAGCGTTCTCTCCGTGCACCTGGGCCCGAACGGGCCGGCCGTTGACGTCGAGGTTTGCTTGAGCGATCACCGGGCGCGCCACCGCCGGGTCGGCGTGCCTACTCAACCTGACCCGGGCGTGGAGCACTGGTTGGTGCGTGAACCGGCTGAGTCCGCCGATCTTCTCCCGTACGTAGTCGTCGATACCTGGCAGCTGACCTTGAGTCGTCACATCGATGTCGAAAGCTACCGGTAAATTGTTTCCGTATCGCATAATTCAGTTCCTACGCTTCCGCGGATGGGTGACCTAGGGCCGAAGGTCACTGACAAGCGGTCGATCATCACCCCGGTGGTGACGATCGCTCCAGCGCCGCAGTAGGTATCGACGAAGTTCGTCGGCACCCCACAATGTCGAGTGACTTTCGGCCCCTGCGACCCACCTTCGAGGTGGCCTCGCTCAACCGAATTCAAGGACTGCGTCGAGCGGCCGCCTGGGTGTGGCGGCGGGCAGCACTTCGATGGGCGGTGCGATGCCTGCCCGGATCAGCACCTGCGGTTGTCGCTGTCCGTCAATGAGCGTGCGGACGACGTCCCTACTGTCGTCGAGCTCGACGAGGTGAGTGAGCGGACACGTCGCGATGCCGGCCATTGTGCATTCGAGCAGCACGGTGGACAACGCTTCGCCGCAGCCCAACACATCCGCCGGGGCATCGGATTCGGTGGACAGCACCAGGATCTTCGACCGGTCCTCTGCGACGCACGCGCGGCGGTCGCCGGCGGCCCGGGATGGAAACTCGCGCGCGACATCGAGGCGGTGCAGCTCCAGGTTCGACGCCAGTGTCTCCTGAGGCACCCCCTCGTAAGCCACGAACGGTGCTGTCCACCACTGAAGTTCGGCTTGGTAGGTGATATCGTCCTGGCGCAGGATCTCAGTGAGCCGCGACGCTTCGGCAAGCTGAGCGCGCGCCTCGTCTGGCAACACGTCGAGCATCGCGGCGGTGTCGGCAACACTGCTGCACAGCATCGGTTCGAACGATCCCCAGTAGATCGGATAATCCAGCGGGAGCCGATCGGTCCGCCGTTGCAGAATCGCTTCGGCACGCCGGCGCTGATCGTCGGTGACGACGTCGAGTGGGGCGAATTCGATTGATGCCAGATGCTTGGGGTTGCGCGGGTCAGGAAACCGGTCGATGTGGGCCTGCCAACCGGCTGCCGCCATCGCGACACAAAGGTGGTCGAGGACCGCGCCGCAACTGATGATTGCTTCGCGCCCCGTGCGATCCGTATTGCGCACCAGACGATCCGGGTCGACGTAGAGCCGCAACGTCGCGTGCTGGAATACCCACCGCCACGGTTGGCTGTTGTGCACCGACGGAGCACGGCCCGCCAGCAGCACCGCATTCGCTATGACCTCTCTGGTCACCGTCGGGTGCGGCATGAACGTCCTCCCTGAGTCATCGGCCCCCGACGACGCAGGCGCGTTCGTCGTCTAGCTCAGAATCGTCTCGAAGAATCAGCAGCGGACAATCGGTGTCGTAGAGGACGCTCTTGTCAGCGGAGTCCGGCCGGCCGAGACCGTCTGTGCCGACAATGAAGAGCTTCACCGACTGGGCGTGTTCATTGAGGTAGTCGGCGATACTGCCGCACTCCGGTACCCAGCGGAAGTTCAGTTCCGAATCGCGTCCGATCCAGGCGGTCGCAGCGGTATTCGGTGGGTAGCCGTCCAACAGCTGACGTTGTACCAAGACACCCAGCGGTGCGCCGCGCAGTCCGGCCTCTTCCATCGCCCGTTTTACCAGCGCCCCATTCTGGGCCGACTGGTCAAGACCCACCCCGATCCATCCGCCTTGTCCGCGCACGACTTTGTCGTACCCACGGAGCAGGGCTACCGGACAGTGCGCGGAGGCACTCAATGCCGAGGCTGTCGAGCCCACTCGCTTCAACCTGGAATGCCGCGATGCACCGAGACACATCATCGCCGCCGATCGCGACGCCCGCATCAAGGTAGCGACCGGGTGGTCCTGGACGATCTCGATCTCGATCTTCACCGGCTGCTGCGATGCCTCAACTGCCATGAACGCATTACGCACAGCGATCTCGGCGGTGGCGAACCGGTGGGTGAAACTGTTGGCGTCTCTGCGGACGTGCTCGCATGGATCGATGGCGTATACGAGCCGAAGTGGGATATCGCGCGCAACTGCCTCATCGATGCCCCAGAGTGCAGCCCCCACTGCAGCTTCGGAGCCGTCGATACCGACAACAACCGATGGTGGCGCGTCAACAGAGTGCATGGCGGCCTCCAGGATTCGGGAGCGCGTCGACCGCGCGTCAGAACCGACGTTATCCGTTTCCTGCCACGTCGTTGAGGGGCCATTAGTCCCCCGGTAGGTCGCCGATGGTCACGCAAGCCCCGACGCGAAACGCCCGTCAATGACCGCCACTGTTGTGACGGCCCGCTGCGCCCGGCTTCGCCGCGCTTGCGACCGTCACGGCTGCGCCAACGCCCGCATGAAGAACGTCAGGTTAGCCGGTCGCTCAGCCAGCCGCCGCATGAAGTAGCCGTACCATTGCGTGCCGAACGGGACGTATACCCGGACCTGGTTGCCGGCCGACGCCAGCCGCGACTGCTCGTCATCGCGTATTCCGTAGAGCATCTGGTATTCGAAATCGGCTGTGCTTCGGCCATATTCGCGAACTAACGCTGGCACCGCCTCGATGACCACCGGATCGTGTGAGGCCACCATCGGATAGCCCGCCCCCGCCATCAGCACCGCAAGACAGCTCAGGTAGGAGTCGGTGACCGCCGCGGTGTCCCGATACGCGACCGATCCGGGCTCGTCGTACGCGCCCTTGCACAGCCGGACCCTGGTCCCGGTCTTCGCGAGCTGGGCGCAGTCGCCGAGCGTGCGCCGCAGATATGCCTGCACGACCACACCCAGCCACGGGAACTCGGTGCGTAGATCGGCGGCGATCGACAACGTGGAGTCGGTGGTGGTGTGGTCTTCGGCGTCCACCGTCACCCACGCACCGACCTGCTGCGCCCGCGCGCAGATGGTATGCGCATTCGCGAACGCGATCTTCTCGCCGTCACGATCCAGCGCCTGCCCCAGCGCCGAGAGCTTCAGCGACACCTCCAGTGGGCGCACACCATGGTGGTGCGCGTCCGGTCGCCGGCCCAGTGCGTCGAGCAGTTGCAGGTAGGACCGCACCGTCGCGTTCGCGCCGTCGACGTCGGTGACGTCCTCGCCCAGGTAGTCGATGCTGACGAACCGGCCCGAATCCCGCAGTAGGGCAACACTGTCCAGCACCCGGTCAAGTGTCGCGCCCGGCACGAACCGGTGCACCACTTTGCGGGTGATCGGCAGGCGTTCGGCGGTGCGACGCAGCCCGTCGGATCGGCTGGCCGACAGAATCGCGGGCCGCAACGTCTTGCTGAACAGGCCGGGTCCCATGGGGACGACCCGCTGCGCGCGGCTTCGCCGCGCTGGCGATCGCCACCATCCCATGGGGACGACCCGCTGCGCGCGGCTTCGCCGCGCTGGCGATCGCCCCGTCATCACTGCGCCATGTGCGGGTAGTGGTGGTCGGTGGCCGGGACGAAGGTCTCCTTGATCGAGCGGGCTGACGTCCAGCGCAACAGGTTCTGCGCGGAACCGGCTTTGTCGTTGGTTCCCGATCCTCGCGAACCGCCGAACGGCTGGCGACCGACCACCGCGCCGGTCGGCTTGTCGTTGACGTAGAAGTTGCCCGCCGCGAACCGCAATCGGTTCTGGGCGGCCAGCACCGCGTCGCGGTCGTCGGCGATCACCGCACCGGTCAGCGCGTAACGCGATCCGGTGTCGATGACGCCGAGGATCCGGTCGAATTCGTCATCGGGGTAGATGTGCACCGACAGCAGCGGACCGAAATACTCGGTCGCGAAGGCCTCGTCGGTCGGATCATCGGACAGCAGCACCGTCGGCCGCACGAAATAGCCTTCACTGTCGTCGTATTCGCCGCCGACGGCGATGGTCATGCCTGCAGCGCTTTTCGCGCGTTCGATGGCGTTGACGTTCTTGGCGAAGGCCCGCTCATCGATCAACGCGCCGCCGAAATTGGTCAAGTCGGTGATGTCGCCGAACGGCAATTCGGCGGTGGCGGCCAGGAAGTCGTCGCCCATCTGCTGCCACACCGAGTGCGCGACGAATGCCCGCGACGCCGCCGAACACTTTTGGCCCTGATAGTCGAACGCGCCGCGAATCAGCGCGGTGCGCAACACATCCGGCCGGGCTGAAGCGTGTGCGACGACGAAGTCCTTGCCGCCGGTCTCACCCACCAGTCGCGGGTAGCTCTGGTAGTGCTCGATGTTGACGCCGACCTGCTGCCACAGTCGCTGGAAGGTCGCCGTCGATCCGGTGAAATGGATGCCGGCCAGCCGCGGATCGGCCAGTGCCACATCGGATACCGCAAGGCCGTCGCCGGTGACCAGGTTGATCACCCCCGGCGGCAGGCCGGCCGCCTCCAGCAGTTGCATGGTCAGATACGCCGACAGCGTCTGGGTGATCGACGGCTTCCACACCACGGTGTTGCCCATCAACGCCGGCGCAGTCGGCAGATTGGCCGCGATCGAGGTGAAGTTGAACGGCGTGATCGCATAGACGAACCCGTCCAGCGGGCGGTAGTCGGTGCGATTCCACTCGCCGCGGGTGCTCAACGGCTGCTGCGCCAGGATCTGGCGCGCGAAATCGACGTTGAACCGCCAGAAGTCGATCATTTCGCAGGGCGCATCGATCTCGGCCTGATATGCGGTCTTGGACTGGCCCAGCATGGTCGCGGCCGCGATCTTCTCCCGCCACGGACCGGCCAGCAGGTCGGCCGCCCGCAAAAAGATCGCGGCGCGTTCGTCGAACGGCATTGCCGCCCAGTGCATCCGGGCCGTCATTGCGGCGTCGACGGCGGCGGCGGCATCGGCGGGCCCGGCGTTGGTCAAGGTGCCCAGCGTGGCGGAGTGGCGGTGCGGTTGCACGACGGCGACCCGTTCACCGTCGCCCATCCGGTGGGCGCCCCCGATGACGTGCGGCAAGTCGATCGGGTTCTGCGCCAAGTCGGCGAGCACGCTCTGCAGCCGCACCCGTTCGGGAGAGTCGGGGGCGTAGTCGTGAATCGGTTCGTTGACGGGCGGCGGAACATCGGTAATCGCGTCCATATCTCAGCATCTCAGCGACACCCGCCCGCAGGCTTGGCTGATCGGACAAGGAATGATCGGCTGACTAGTAGAATCGGACAACATGCACACCGCCGGGGTGGGACTTGGTCAGCTGCTGTTGGCCCTGGACACGACGGTGGCGAGTCTTGTCGAGGCGCCGCGCGGGCTCGACCGAACGGTGGCTTCGGCAGCGCTGATCGACTCCGACGACGTGCGGCTCGGCTTGGCGCGGGGCGCCGATTCCGCGGACGTCTTCTTTCTGGTCGGAGTATCCGACGACGAGGCGCAACGCTGGATCGGCACGGGGACGGTGGGGCGCGCTCCGGTGGCCGTCTTCGCCAAGAATCCCTCGGATGCGCTGGTGGCCCGGGCCGTCGCCGCCGGCACTGCGGTGGTCGCCGTGGAACCGCAGGCCCGCTGGGAACGGATCTACCGGCTGGTCGATCACGTGCTCGAGCACCATGGAGACCGGGCCGACCCACAGCACGACTCCGGCACCGACTTGTTCGGCCTGGCTCAGTCGCTGGCCGACCGTGTCCACGGCATGGTCAGCATCGAGGACGCGCAATCGCACGTGTTGGCGTATTCGGCGTCCAACGACGAAGCCGACGAGTTGCGGCGGCTGTCGATTTTGGGCCGCGCCGGTCCGCCCGAGCACCTGAAGTGGATCGGTCAGTGGGGCATCTTCGATGCGCTGCGGGCCGGGAGCGAGGTGGTCCGGATCGCCGAGCGACCCGAACTGGGCCTGCGACCGCGGCTCGCGGTCGGGATTCACCAACCCAGCGTCGACGACCGTCGGACACCGGGTTTCGCCGGCGCCATCTGGGTGCAGCAGGGCTCCCGCCCGCTGGCAGACGACGCCGAGGAGGTGATGCGGGGAGCCGCGGTACTGGCCGCGCGCATCATGTCCCGGCTGAGCGCAAGGCCGTCGACGCATGCGGTGCGCGCCCAGCAGCTGCTGGGCCTGGTCGACGGCGGACCGGTCGACGTCGACGCGATCGGTCGTGAGCTGGGCATCGTCGTCGACGGCAACGCCGCCCTGATCGGCTTTCACAGTTCCGGCCGACATGATCGGTTGGCTGACGTGCTCGCGTTGAGCGCCAACGCCTTTCGTGCTGATGCCCAAGTCGGCACACGCGGCTCACGGGTGTACGTGCTGCTGCCCGACACGACCAAGCGCTCGTCGGTGCAGTCCTGGATTCGCGGCACGATCAGCGCTTTGCACAGCGAGCTGGGACTGCGACTACGGGCGGTGGTCGCGGCCCCGCTGCCCGGCCTGGCCGGCTTGTCCGCGGTGCGCGCAGAGATCGACCGCGTGCTGGATAGCGCTGAGCGCCATCCGGATTCGTTCCGCCAGCTGACGTCGCTGACCGAAGCGCACACCACAGTTCTGCTCGACGAGATCATGACGATGATCGGTGCCAACCAACGACTTGTCGATCCACGAGTTCGCGATCTGCAAGCCCACGACCCGGCGTTGGTGCAGACGCTGCGGGCATATCTCGACAGTTTCGGTGACGTTGCCGCCGCGGCGGAGCAATTGCACGTCCACCCCAACACCGTGCGCTACCGGATCCGCCGCATCGAGACTCTGCTCAAGACATCGTTGGCCGATCCCGATGTCCGCCTGTTGCTGTCACTCGGATTGCGTGTAGTTGATCAGACCCAGTTTTGATCAGACCCAGCGTCGAGCAAACATAGCGCGGGTGAATTCCGCTGTTCGCGCAACAGTTATCATCAGCATGAACGTAATTTCAAGCGGTACACCAAATTTGCGTCAGCTAAGCTGCATTGGGTGACAGACCACCCGACGGCCTACCTCGTGCTGGCTTCCCAGCGAAGCGGCAGCACCCTGCTCGTCGAATCGCTGCGAGCAACGGGCGTCGCAGGCGAACCGCAAGAGTTCTTTCAATATCTGCCGGCCACCAGCCAGGCTCCGCAACCGCGCGAGTGGTTCGCCGATGCCGACGACGAGTCAATCCTCCAGCTGCTCGATCCGTTGGACGCGGGCAAGCCGGATTTGGCGCCGCCCGAAATCTGGCGCGACTATGTCCGCACCGTCGGACGGACACCAAACGGCGTGTGGGGCGGCAAGCTGATGTGGAATCAGACACCGCTGCTGCAGGAGCGGGCCAGTCAACTGCCGAATCGCTCCGGCGAAGGCCTGCTGGCCGCGATTCGTGACGTCGTGGGCCAGGAACCGCTGCTCATTCACATCCACCGGCCGGATGTGGTCTCGCAGGCGGTGTCGTTCTGGCGGGCAGTGCAGACGCGGGTATGGCGCGGCAGGCCTGATCCGATCCGCGACGCACGCGCCACCTATCACGCCGGCGCCATTGCACACGTCGTCACGATGCTGCGCGAACAGGAAAAAGGCTGGCAGAACTGGTTTGCCGAGGAAGATATCAAGCCGTTCGAAGTGCCGTATCCGGTGTTGTGGCGCAACCTGACCGAGGTGGTCGGCACCATCCTCGAGACGTTGGGACTCGACCCCCAGCTGGCGCCGCGGCCGGTGCTGGAGCGCCAGGCCGACAAGCGCTCCGATGAATGGGTAGACCGCTACCGCGCAGACGCCGAGAAGGAAGGGCTCCCGACATGACCGCCACTGTTGAAGCAAAACGCGTCGACGAACTGCGGCTGCTCGAAGCCGAAGCGGTACACATCATCCGCGAAGTCGTCGCCGAGCTGGAGCGTCCGGTTCTGCTGTTTTCCGCGGGCAAAGACTCCATCGTCCTACTCCGGTTGGCGGAGAAGGCGTTTCGACCACTTCCGCTGCCGTTCCCGGTGATGCACGTCGACACCGGCCACAACTTTCCCGAGGTGATCGAATTCCGCGACCGCCGGGTCACCGGCGAGGGACACAAGCTGATCGTCGCGTCGGTTCAAGAGTCCATCGACAACGGCCGGGTTGCCGACCCCGGCCCCAATGCCTCTCGTAACCGCGCCCAGACCCGAACACTGCTCGACGGTTTGGAGGCCGGCGGATTCGACGCGGCGTTCGGCGGCGCCCGACGTGACGAGGAGCGGGCTCGCGCCAAGGAGCGGATCCTGAGCTTCCGCGACGAGTTCGGCCAGTGGGATCCGCGCGCTCAGCGCCCCGAGCCGTGGTCGCTGTACAACGGCCGGATCAAGAAGGGCGAGCAGGTACGGGTGTTCCCGCTGAGCAACTGGACCGAGCTCGACGTCTGGCGCTATATCGAGCTGGAAAGCCTTGAGATACCGTCGATTTACTACGCCCACGAACGCGAGGTGTTCGAGCGCGACGGCATCCTGCTGGCGGTGTCGGAGTACGCCGAACCGCAGGACGGCGAATCCGTGGCCACCGAATGGGTGCGTTACCGCACCGTCGGCGACCTGACCATCACCGGCGCGGTGCGTTCCAGGGCCACCGAGATCAGCGGCGTGATCGAGGAAATCTCCGCGGCGACGGTGTCCGAGCGCGGCGAGACCCGCGCCGACGACCGCACTTCGGCCGCCGCGATGGAAGACCGAAAGCGGGAGGGCTACTTCTGATGAGCGTCAGCGAAGAAGAACGAAAGAGCCCGAGCTGATGAGCGCGACTGACCAGACTGACCACACCGAGCAGGCCGCGACATTTCAGCCCGCCGGCGGCATCACGCGGCAGCTGCTGCGGATCACCACCGCGGGTTCGGTCGACGACGGCAAGAGCACGCTGATCGGCCGACTGCTGCACGACACCGACAGCCTGCCGCTGGACCACCTGGAAGCCGTCACCGACGAAGAGGGCGTCGCCGACCTGGCCGCGCTGTCGGACGGTCTACGTGCCGAACGCGAACAGGGCATCACCATCGACGTGGCGTACCGGTTCTTCTCCACTGCCAGCCGCAGCTACATCCTGGCCGACACACCCGGCCACGAGCGCTATACCCGCAACATGTTCACCGGCGCCTCCAACGCTCACGTGGCCATCCTGCTGGTCGATGCCCGCGCCGGCGTGCTGCGTCAGACCCGCAGGCATGCCCGGATCGCAAAGCTGTTGGGTATCAAGCACTTTGTCGCGACGGTGAACAAGATCGACCTGGTCGACTTCGACCAGGGCCGGTTCGCCGAAGTGGAGGCCGAGCTGCAGCAGCTGAGTACCCGTCTCGGCGGGCTGGACATCACCGTGATCCCGATCGCCGCCAAGCTCGGCGACAACGTGGTGCACCGCTCCGACCACTCAGCGTGGTATGACGGACCGACGCTGCTCGACTACCTCGAAGGCGTCGAACTGGCTGCGCCGCAGGCCGAACCGGCCCGGTTGCGGTTGCCGATACAGTGGGTCTCCCGGCCGACGGACGACCAGCGCCGCCGCTACACCGGCCGGCTTGCCGCCGGAACACTGAGCGTCGGCGACCCGATCATCTCGCTGCCCGCCGGAACCGAGTCGACGGTGACCGCACTGGACACCCTGGACGACGAGCGCACGACAGGTGTTGCGCCGCTGTCGGTTTCGATCGAGCTTGCCGACGACATCGACGTCGGCCGAGGCGACGTGCTGGTCAGCGGCGCCGATGACGCCGCGCTGCCGGTACTGGCCCGCGAGATCCACGCGAACGTCTGCTGGTTCGTCGACTCCCCGTTACGGGCCGGCGATCGACTGGCTCTCAAACAAACCACCACGACCGTCCGGGCCACCGTGCAGGAGCTGCATTCACGGCTCGATCCCGAAACGCTGGACGAGCTCGACGGCCCAGTTGAGCTCACGCTCAACGACATCGGCACCGTGACGCTGCGAACCAGCTCGGTCGTCATTGCCGACAGCTACGCCGACAACCGTGACAGCGGCGCGTTCATCCTGATCGACGAAGTCACCAACGACACCATCGGCGCGGGCACTATCATCGAGGCGCGCGAAGTCAAGCCGGGCACCCATTCGCGCAGCGACATCCGCTGGCACCCGTCGGCGCTGGACCGCAAACATCGCTGGCAGGCCACCGGACAAGCCGGCGCGACCATCTGGTTGACCGGACTGCCCGCGTCCGGTAAGTCGACC
Organism: uncultured Actinomycetota bacterium; assembly: GCA_963741555.1. Lineage (GTDB taxonomy): Bacteria > Actinomycetota > Actinomycetes > Mycobacteriales > Mycobacteriaceae > Mycobacterium. The sequence continues at coordinate 74,868 of CAVUIH010000007.1, forward strand.
ATCGCGGTCGCCGTCGAGCGCGCACTCGTCGAATCCGACCGGGTCGCTTATCTGCTCGACGGCGACAACCTGCGACACGGCCTGTCCGACGATCTCGGCTTCTCCCCCGGTGACCGGACCGAAAACATCAGGCGGGTCGGCCATTTGACGCGACTGCTGGCCGACGCCGGTGTGGTGGCTTTGGCTTCGCTGGTGTCGCCGTTGAAGTCGGACCGGGAGACCGCCGCGCTCTGAGCGACGCCGCCAAACTGCCCTTCATCGAAGTCCACGTCGCGACATCACTCGAAGAGTGCGAAAAGCGGGACCCCAAAGGGCTTTACGCGCGTGCGCGCAGCGGCGAGCTCAAGGGACTGACCGGGGTCGACGCGCCCTACGAGCCGCCCGAGGACGCCGATCTGGTGCTGGACACCGCCGGCGCTGACACCGATGATCTCGCCGCGAAGGTCATCGCGTTGCTCGACGAGCGCAGTCCGCGACCGTAGTCAGGCGACGGGGCGCTTGGCGTAGATCTCGGCGAGGAACTGCTGGACGGCGAGTGCCGCATGCCTGGCGCGCACCGACCCGAAGATATCGAAAGCGTGCTGCGCGAACGGCAATTCGGCATAGGCGACCGGTTGGCGGCTGACTTCGCGCAGTCGTTTGCTGAACGCCCGAGCCTGCTCGACGGGGATCAACGAGTCATTGCGGCCGTGCAGCACGAAAAACGGTGGGGCGTCGGGATTCACATAGGTGATCGGTGACGCGACACGGAACGCCTCGGCGATCTCGGCTCGCGTCCGCTTGAACACGTACTTGCCCAGCATCGGTGCCATCAACGGGTGGATCGCGCTGTCCTCGCCGTTGAAGTCGTACAGGCCATAGAACGGAACTGCCGCCCGCACCGTGGTATCGGCATCCTCGAAGTCGGGCTGGAACTGCGGATCATTCGGCGTGAGAGCCGCCAACGACGACAGGTGCCCGCCGGCCGAGCCGCCGGTGATCGCGACCCAGTCCGGGTCGCCGCCGTATTCGGCGATGTGCTCCTTGGTCCAGGCCAGCGCGCGCTTGACGTCGATGATGTGGTCGGGCCAAGTGGAGCGCGGGCTGAGTCGGTAGTTGATCGCGACGCAGACCCAGCCCAACTCGGCCAGATGGCTCATCAACGGATATGCCTGCTGCCGTTTGCTTCCCACCATCCAGGCGCCCCCGGGAACCTGCAGCAGCACCGGCGCTCGCCCGCCGCGGTCGAGGTCGCGACGACGCCAGATATCGAGGTGGTTGCGGGAGCCGTGCTCGCCGTAGCTGATGTCGGTGTGGTGCGCGTAGTCGCCGTAGATCCGCGCCATGCGGAGCACACCCGGCGACTTGGCGGTGCCCGCACCGGCCGGTCTCTTCCACAGCTCCGCCGACTCGGTGCGGCGATCGGGGCCCAACCCGGCGTCGAGTGCGGCCTTGAGCGGCTGGTCGGCCTGCGCGCCGATGCGGTGCAGACCAAACAGGCCCAGCCATGACAGCGCGGACACCAGCCAGCTGAACCAGCGCAGTCGCGGCGAAAGCCTTCGGGTCAGGGCGGCCAGCACACCGAACTGCGCGGCGATCAGTTGCAGCGGCAGCTCGGTCGCGAACACCCCGAAGCTGAAGGCGTAGATCGAAAGGTAACCGCGCTTGCTCAGCGGCTGATAACCGTTGGCGGTGACCCCGAGCCCGGCCAACGAGGCCAATGCAGCTGCCAGTTTCTTCACGGGCACCACTTAACCACAGCGATCTTGTCGGACCCCGTCGCTATAATTCGAACATGTGTTCGAGTAGTCGTGAAGAGATCGTCGGAGTTTTCGACGCGCTTCGGGCTGACCTGAAACGCGCCCTGGATCTGCGGTGCGATGCGCTGACCACGCCCGAACGCCTGGCCCTGTTGGAAAGTTGCGAATGGATTCGGCGCTGCCTGCCCGCGGTCGAGCATCCGTTGATCAACCAGATCAGCGCTCAGGCTGATGCCACCGAATTGGGTGGCAAGCTGGCCCCGGCGCTGGCCAACCGTCTGCTGATCACCCGAGCCGAGGCGTCCCGCCGCATTCGCGAAGCGGCCGAGTTGGGCGAGCGACGGGCGCTGAACGGCGAACAGTTGGAACCGGTGTTGCCCGCCACCGCGCACGCGCAGCGCAACGGCGAGATCGGCGCGGGCCAGGTCGCGGTCATTCGCGGCTTCTGGCATCGGCTGCCGGACTTCGTCGACATCGAGACCCGCCAGAAAGCCGAAGCCCAACTGGCCCGGTTAGGCGCAGAACATCGCCCCGACGAACTGGCCAAGCTGGCCGACAAACTCATCGACTGCCTCAACCCCGACGGGGATTTCACCGATACGGACCGGGCTCGTCGGCGCGGCGTCATCATCGGCGAGCAAGGTTTCGACGGGATGAGTTCGATCAGCGGGTATCTCAATCCCGAAGCCCGCGCGACGATCGACGCGGTGTTGGCCAAGCTGGCCGCGCCGGGGATGTGCAACTCCGCGGATGACCAGCCGTGCGTCAGCGGCACCCCGTCGCAGGCCGCCATCGACAGCGACGCCCGCAACGCCGGACAGCGCAACCACGACGCCCTCCTCACACTGGCACGCGCAGCCCTCGCCTCCGGAGAGCTCGGTCAGCACAACGGCTTGCCCGCCAGCATCGTGGTCACCACGACGCTAAAAGAACTCGAAGCCGGCTCCGGGAAGGCGCTCACCGGCGGCGGCACCCTGCTGCCGATGTCCGATGTGATCCGGCTGGCCTCGCATGCTCATCACTACCTGGCCATCTTTGACAACGGCAAAGCACTGGCCCTGTATCACACAAAACGGCTGGCCTCACCAGCGCAGCGAATTGTGCTCTACGCCAAGGACCGTGGGTGTTCGTTTCCCAACTGCGACGTCCCCGGCTACCTCTGCGAGGTCCACCATGTCCGCCCGTGGGTTAAAACCCACACCACCGACGTCAACGACCTCACCCTGGCCTGCGGCCCCAACCACAAACTCGCCGACAACGGCTGGACCACCCGCAAAAATAGCCAAGGCGACACCGAATGGATTCCGCCACCGCATTTAGATCACGGGCAAGCTCGTACTAACACGTTCCATCACCCCGAGAAACTGTTGCGCGACGACGAAGACGGCGACGGACTCTAGCTCTTGCCGTCACGGTTCCGGCACGCATAGGGTCCGCATATGGCCGCAACGGCAGGTCGGCGGGACCCTCGGATCGTCATCGTCGGCGCCGGCATGGCGGGGATCGCCGTTGCTCATGTTCTCAAGCAAAGCGGGTTCAGCGACTTCACCATCCTGGAAAAGGGTTCCGACGTCGGCGGTGTCTGGCACTGGAACCGCTACCCCGGCCTGCGCTGCGACGTCCCTTCCTACGGCTACCAATTCGCGTTCGCGCCCAAGCCCGACTGGAGTCACATCTGGGCGACCGGCGACGAAATTCGGCGATACCACCACGACCTCGTCGACGCGTTGCACCTGCGATCGCATCTGCGATTGAATTGCGAAGTCAAAGCGGCGGAGTTCACCGCGAACAGCTGGCGGATCACGACCGCCGACGGCGACGTGATCGACGCGGACTTCGTCGTCGCAGCCACTGGGGTGCTGCACCACCCCGCCATCCCGGACATTGCCGGCCTCGAGTCGTTCTCCGGACCGGTGGTGCACACGGCACGCTGGACCGACATCGAGACCCGCGGCAAGCGCGTCGGAGTGATCGGTACGGGATCGACTGGAGTACAGGTCTTTTCAGCACTACAACCTGACGCGTCGCATCATCACGCATTTCGCCCGAACACCACAGTGGGTGATGTGGATGCCGATGAGAATGCGACAACCGCGCATCGTCGGACGGCTGCTCCGAAGGGTACCGAGGCAGGACAAGACGGTGCGCCTCTCGCAGCTGGTCGGCTCGGATTATCTGGTCGACTTGGTCATCCGGCCGACGTGGCGCCGTCGGGCAGCCCAGCGTTATGGCTGGATGTGCTTGCGAGCATTGTTGCGGGACAAAGATCTTCGCGACAAGCTGACACCGGACTATCAACCATTCTGCAAGCGGCAGGTGCTGTCCGGCGACTATTACCGCCGGATCTCGCGGCCCAATGCCAGCTTCGTCAGCGAGCCCATCGCCGAGATCACCGAGACCGGGTTGCGCACCACCGACGGCGTCCACCACGACCTCGACGCGATCGTGCTCGCCACCGGATTCCAGGCGCACAACTACATGCGACCGATGCTGGTGCGCGGCAGGGACGGTGTGTCCATCGACGATGCCTGGGCCAAAGGCCCACGGGCCTGGGGCATGACCGCAGTCCCCGGATTTCCCAACCTCTTCATGGTTCTGGGTCCGAACTCGCCCACCGGGTCCATCTCCCTGCAATACGTCGCTGAACTGACCGCGCGTTACATCACCGTCTGGCTCAACCGCTTTCGCGATGGCGAGATCAGCACCGTCGAAGTCACCGAGGAGGCCACCAGCCGCTTCGCCGATGAAGTCGCCGAGGCGATGGTCCCGACGGTATGGAACACCGGATGCAATTCCTGGTATTTCGCCGACGACAACCACATCGACTTGTGGCCGTTCGACCGTAAACGGTTGACCCACATGCTGAATCAACCCAGTGACGACGACTACATCCTCACCCGATGAGAACGAGTCATGCCTGCTCCGGCACCTCGATCACCTGATACGTCGGATCGAGCATCGACGCCTCCCGGTTGCCGCTCTGCTGCACCTTCCCGGTGATCCGCAGCACCTGGCCCGGCTGGATGTCCGAGCCGCTTTCACCGGGCCGGAAGGTGACGTTGATTTCACCGCTGTCATCGCCGATCACGATCGAGCGGAACGTCTTTCGATCTTTCGTGACATCTTCGACCTGACTGACTCGTCCTTCGACAGTGGCACGACGCCCGGGGATCACGCTGTCCACCGGGATCACCGTCGCGGGCCGCTGCGGATGCTCGTATTCATCGACTTCCTCGCCGTCGTTGCGAAGAATCCGGGTCTCGAGCTTGTCCAGTTCCCGCGCGATCCGCTGCTCGAAAGTATCCGGAAACGCTTCCCGGATCCGGGACTGCACGTCGTAGGGCACGATGGTGGCGGCCGCATCCGGAACCCGGCTGACCGCCTTCGCGATCTTGTCTGCGGTCCGGTCGTGCAACAGCCGACCCAGCAGCGGCGCATACGTCCTGCGCGGCAGCAACACCGTCACGTTGGTGTGCTCATGGTCGGAGCGCGCCTTGCTGACCAACAACTGCGCGGCTCGGTTGATCTGCCGGTCGGGACAGTCCACGACCCGGAGCCTGGTGTCGAGATCGAAGTCGTCCCAACGGGTTCGGAGGTGCTTGGCATGCGCCGCATCGACCATGAAATGCACCGCGACCAGTTCGTCGGCGCGCAGTCCCTTGCCGTATCGCAATGCCTCGAGCACTGCGAGGTCGAGAGAGTTGACCAACACGAACACCTTGTGCCGCGCATACTTCACCAACTCCGGCCGGTCGGTGCGGAACGCCTGCAGGATCGCCGACTCGGCCCGGTACTCCCGGTTGAGCCGGATCAACCCGAAGACCAGGATCGGGAAGACCACGACGACCAGCCACGCACCCTCGGTGAATTTGGCCACCGCGAAGATCCCCACCACGATCGTCGACAACACGGCCGCGGTGAAGTTGATCGTCAGCTTGTAGCGCCAGCCGGGTTCGCGTTCGGTCAGGTGGTGCTTGCTCATCCCGTAGCCGGCCATCGAGAAACCAGTGAACACGCCGATGGCGTAGAACGGCACCAGCGCGTTGACCGACCCGCCGGTGAAGATCAGCAACGCCAGCGATAACGCCGCGAGCGTGAGGATGCCGTTGGAGAACACCAGCCGGTAGCCGCGTTGCATGAGCTGGCGCGGCAGAAAGCGATCCTCCGCAACGAAACTCGCCAGCGCCGGGAAGCCGTTGAAGCTGGTGTTGGCGCCGGTGTACAAGATGGCCGCGGTCGAGATCTGGACCAGTACGTACATCGTGTTGCCGATGACCCCGTTGCCGAACACCGTGCGGGCGACTTGCGAGAGCACCGACGGGTATTCGGTGAGGAACGGCGCGGCGTGGGTGGCGTAGGTGAGATAGCCGACGCCTGCCAGCAGAAAGCCCAGAATGCACGCCATCGCCGTCAGGACCCGCCGCGCGTTGATGCTCTGCGGTTTACGGAAGACCTGGACGGTGTTGGAGATGGCCTCGACTCCGGTCAGCGACGAACCGCCGTTGGCGAATGCGCGCAGCAACACCAGGATCGTCGCGCCCATCACCAGACCGCTGCCCTGATGAACCGGAACCGCTCCCGCGGCATGTCCGGGGTCGTATTGCGGTAAGCCCCAGACGATGTGGCGTATGACGCCGGTGACAATCATCGCCGCGATCATCACCACGAAGGCGTACGTCGCGATCGCAAAAGCCAGACCCGCTTCACGTAATCCGCGCAGATTCGCGTAGCAGATCAGGATCACCACGGCGACGGTGATCGCCAGGCTGTAGGGACCCAGCGCGGGCAGGGCGGAGGCCACGGCCACCGTGCCGGCCGCCGACTGGACCGCGACCGTCACCACGTAGTCGATCAGTAGCGCTGCGGCAGCAACCTGCGCCACCCGCGGCCCGAAATTCTCCCTCGCAACGATGTAGGAACCACCGGCCCGGGTGTAGGCCATCACGACCTGCCGATACGAGGCGGCCACCAGCACCAGGATCACCAAGATGACGCCCATGATGGGCAGCAACAAGACGAAAGCCGCCAGCCCGGCATGCGGGAGCAGTTCGGTCAGGATCTGTTCGGGACCGTAGGCCGTCGAGGAGATCGCATCGGGCGAAAGCGCGCCCAGTGCAACAGGATTCGATAAGTTCTCGCCTGCCAACTCCTCGGTGATCAGCGGCTTGCCGAGAAAAACGCGCTTGCACACGTCCGAGAAAGGCACCGGTATGTCTTGCTCGTCGGCTTCTGCTGTCACGACCACCCCATCCGAGATTCAGCGTCCACGGAAGTCTAAGGGGAGGCCGGCGGCCGTCGGTTGGGTTCGACGGGTTAATTACCCAGTGGCCGGCATCACGCCTGGCCCGCGGCGGCCAAGGCGTCGGGGCCCACTCGCGCGATCCGGGACTCGACGTCGTACGGCACGATGATCGCGGTGGCACCCGGAATGCGGCTGACGGCCCGCGCCATCTTGTCGGCGGAACGGTCATGCAGCAGCCGACCCAGCAACGCCGAGTACGTCCGACGCGGCAGCAACACCGTGACTTTGGTGTCCGGGTGGTCTCGTTTGACCTGCAGCACCAGCTCCTGCGCGACTCGGCCCAAATTTCTATCCGGGCAGTCGATCACCCGCAGCCGCGTGTCATGCTCGAAGTGCTGCCAGCGCTCCTGCAACTGAGCGGAATGATCCGCGTCGATCACGAAGTGGACAGCGGTCAACTCATCGGCGTGCAAACCCTTGCCGTAGCGCAGCGCTTCGACCTCGGCCAGGTCGACCGAGTCCACGAACACGAACACCCGCAGCCGCGCGTACTTGTCCAGCTCCGGACGCTCGGTGCGCGACATCTCCAGGACGGACGCCTCGGCGCTGTACTGCCTGTTGAGCCGAATCAACGCGTACACCAGGATCGGGAAGACCACCACGACCAACCAGGCGCCCTCGGTGAACTTGGCGACCACGAAGATGCCGACCACGATCATCGACATCAGCCCCGCCGAGAAGTTGACCGCCACCTTGCGGCGCCAGCCGTGCTCGCGCCGGGTGTAGTGGTGCTTGGCCATCCCGAAGCCGGCCATCGCGAACGCGGTGAACACGCCGATGGCGAAGAACGGCACCAACGCGGTGAGCTTGGCACGGGTGACCAGGAGCAGGGCTACCGCCAGCGCGGTCAACGAGATGATCCCGTTGGAGAACACCAGCCGGTGACCGCGTTTGGTAAGCGGCCGCGGCAGGAAGCGGTCCTCGGCAACAAAACTCGCCAGTGCCGGGAACCCGTTGAATCCGGTGTTGGCACCGGCGAAAAGAATTGCGGCACTGGACGCCTGGACCGATGCGTACAGGATGCTGCCGATCACACCGTGGCCGAAGACCGTGCGGGCGATCTCCGAGAGCATCGACGGGTATTCGTCCAGGTAGGGGGTGGCATGCGTGATGTGGGCAAGCCAGGCCACACCGGCCAGCAACACCCCGAGGATGCACGCCATCAGAGTCAGCACCCGACGGGCGTTGATGCCCTGCGGCTCGCGAAACACGTTGACGGTGTTAGAAATCGCCTCGACACCGGTCAGCGACGTACCGCCGTTGGCGAACGCACGCAGCACCACGAGGACGGTGGCACCCATCACCAACCCGCCGCCCTGGTGAACTTGAACCGCCCCGTCGATGTGCGCCGGGTCGTATTTCGGCAGACCCCACAAGACTTCACGAATCAGGCCGGTCACGATCGTCAGCAGAATCATGCCGACGAACCAGTACGTCGCGACGGCGAAGATTCGGCCGGACCGCCGTAACCCGCGCAGGTTCGCGATGCAGATCAGGATCAGGATGGCGATCGTGAGTCCCAGGTGGTAGGGCCGCAGCGCAGGTATCGCCGACACCACTGCCACAGTCCCGGCCGCGGGCTGCACCGCGGCGGTGACTACGTAGTCGATCAACAACGCCGCGGCGGCGATCTGCGCTATCCGTGGCCCGAAGTTGTCCCGCGCCACCATGTACGCGCCACCGGTCCGGGTGTAGGTCGTCACGACGCCGCGGTAGGACGCAGAGACAAACAGCAAGATGACCAGGACGACGCCGATGATCGGGAGCAGGAGCGTGAATGCTGCCATTCCCGCACGCGGCAGCAATTCGATCATGATCTGCTCAGGCCCGTAAGCGGTCGACGAGATCGCGTCCGGCGAAAGTGCGCCGAGCGCAACCGGATTCGACAATCGCTCCGATTCGAGTTGCTCGCTGGTCAGCGGCTTGCCGAGAACGACGCGCTTGCAGCCGTCGGCGAAGGACGGCGCGATGCCCGCGTTGCGGTCCATGCTGTCACCAGGTAGTCACTTTCTTCCACAGTCGACGGCCTGCGGAGTCAGGTCATCCGCACGGACCCGCTCAAGCCCGGGCAACTCTATCCGATCGTCCGTGTGATTCGCTGAACTCGATGAACCGCCACCGACCGCGGTCGCCTGTGCGATCCGGGTGGCGATGTCGTAGGCGACGATCTGCGCGCTCGCACCCGGGATTCGGCTGACCACCCGCGCGATCCTATCCGCGGTGCGGTCGTGCAGCAGCCTGCCGAGAAGCTGTGAATACTCCCGGCGTGGCAGCAACACCGTCACCTTGGTGTCGGCGTGCTCGCTTCATCATCTTCTCGACCAGATCTTGTGCGGCCCGGCCCAGGTTGCGGTCCAGGCAGTCGATCAGCCGCAAGTCGCTGACATGGCCGTAGTACTGCCATTCGCTGCTGTAGTTGAGCGGCGTGAGCCGAGTCGAGCACGAAGTGAATCGCGATCAGCTCGTCGGCTTCCAACCCCTTGGCGTAGCGAATCGCCTCGACCTCGGCCAGATCGACCGAATCGATGAACACCAATACGCGGTGCCGGGCGTACTTGTCCAGCTCCGCTGGTTCGGCAAGCGACATCTCCAGCACCGACGCCTCGGCACGGTACTGCTTGTTCAGCCGCATCAACGCGAACACCAGAATCGGGAAGACCACGACCACCAGCCAGGCGCCCTCGGTGAACTTGGCGATCGCGAAGATGCCCACCACGATCGTGGACAGAACTCCTGCCGACAAGTTGATCGCCAGCTTGTATCGCCAACCGGGCCCGCGCTGGTCCAGCAGTGTTTGGTCATGCCGTAGCCGGCCATCGAGAAGCCGGTGAACACCCCGATCGCATAGAACGGCACCAGAGCATTCAGCGAACCACCCGTCCCGACCAGCAGCGCCACCGCAAGCACGGTCAGCACGATGATGCCGTTGGAGAACACCAGTCGGTGGCCCCGCTTCATCAGCTGGCGCGGCAGGAAGCTGTCCTCGGCGACGAAACTCACCAGCGCAGGGAAGCCGTTGAAGCTGGTGTTACCGCCGGTGTAGAGGATCAATGCGGTCGCCGCCTGGACGCAGAAGTAGAGCACCTTGCCGATTGCGCCGTCGCCGAACACCGCCCGCGCGATCTCCGACAGCATCGACGGATACCCAGTCTCGTACGGGAAAGCGTGGGTGACGTGGGCGAGCCAGGCCACCCCGGCCAGCAGGAAACCCAGGATGCAGGCCATGACGGTGAGCACCTGACGGGCATTGGTGCCCTCGGGCTTACGGAAGCTGTTGACCGTGTTGGAGATCGCCTCGACGCCGGTCAGCGACGAGCCGCCGTTGGCGAACGCCCGCAGCACGATCAGCAGCGTGGCGCCCATGATCAGGCCGCTGCCGTGTTGCACCGCCACCGCGCCATCGATGTGCGCTGGGTCGTACAGCGGTAAATGGCCGAAAAATTCCCGAATGACGCCGACGACGATGGTCAGCGTCACCATGCCGACGAAGAAGTACGTCGGCATCGCGAAGGGCGCTCCGGCCTCCCGCAAGCCCCGCAGGTTCGCATAGCACATGACCAGCACGATGCCGACGGTGATTTCCAGGCTGTAGGGACCGAGAGCGGGAATCGCCGACGCCACCGCCACCGTCCCGGCCGCGCATTGCACCGCGACGGTGACGACGTAGTCGATCAGCAGCGAGGCCGCAGCGATCTGGGCGACTCTCGGGTCCGAAGTTCTCCCGCGCGACCACGTACGAACCGCCGGCCCGGGTGTAGACGATCACCACCTGGCGGTAGGAGGCAGCCACGAGCAACAGGATCGAACAAGATGACGCCGGTGATCGGAAGCAACAAAGCGAACGCGGCCATGCCGGCGGCCGGCAGCAGTTCGATCATGATCTGCTCGGTGCCGTATGCGGTCGAGGAGATCGCGTCGCGGAGAAAGCACCCCGAGGCGACCGGGTTGGACAGCCGCTCGTGCTGGAGCTGGTCGTTGATCATCGGCCGTCCGAGGAAGACCCGCTTACATCGGTCGGAGAACGACGGCGATAACGGCGGTATCCGTTCCTCACCGGCCAGCTGTGCCATACCAAATTCCTTACGCAATTTTGCCGATTTTGGACAAATTCTACCAGTTCTTATCAGGACCCGGACAGAGAATACGGTCGCACGGACCCTCGCGCGCGCCAGGACAGGTGTCCACAGCCACCTCGAAAGGTTCTATACGGAATCTTGATACATTCCGGCGCCCGCTGCATCTTCTGCGGGCCCGGTGCGTCAGCCGCCGGTAAGCGCGCCATCCGCAAGGTCGTCGAACCGCTCGATGCCCTCATCGAATTCCTCGTCGATGCCGCGCAGCGGCCCGCGCTCGGCGAGACAGCGCCGCGCGAAAAGCCGCGCCACCAGCGCCTTGCGATCTGTCCGGCCGGTGGCCCGCTCCCAGGCGGCCTGCTCGGTAAGCAGGGCGCCGGCGTAGACGTCACCCATGAATTGGGCCAGCGGGAACAGCCGCGCCTCAGCCACGTCGGGAGGCAGCTTCGTCCAAGCGGTGATCGCCGCCTCGACATCCTCGATGCGGCGCCCGACCAGCCGGGTGGTCTCGTCGTCGTCGGACACCGAGACCGCGTCGTGCAGCCGCTCCAGCAGCGGCTGGTGGGCCTGGATCCGCTCGATACCGCGCCGCACGTCCAGACAGAGGATGTTGTCGGCGCCCTCCCAGATCGTGTTGACCTGTGCGTCCCGCAAAAGCCTTGCCACCGGCCAAGTTTCGATGTAGCCGTTGCCGCCGTGGATCTCGATCGCGTCGGAGGCCATGGTGATGCCCAGCCGGGCGACCTTGAGCTTGGTGATCGGCACCGCGATGCGCTGCCGGACCGGTCTGGGCTGGCGGTGATTGGCCAAGCCGACGCCGTCGAACACCAGCGCCTGGGCGGCTTCGACGTCGACGATCATCTCGGCGAGCTTGCGGCGCATCAACGGCTTGTCGAGCAACCGGTCGCCGAAGGCCCGCCGCTGCCGGGCGTAACACAGCGATTCGACCAGGGCACGACGGGCGTTGCCGACGGCGAACAGGGCGATGCCGAGCCGCGCGGCGTTGGTCAGCTCCATCATCCGGCCCAGCCCCTTGCCGTCGGGCGGGCTGTGTGAGTCACGTGCGCTGGGCTCGCCGGACAGCAGGAACGCTTCGGCGTCGACCAGTTCGACCTCGCCGGAGGCCACCGAGCGGGTGCCGAGCTTGTCTTTGAGCCGCCGGATCCGGATGCCGTTGCGGGTGCCGTCGCGTCGGGTCCGCAGCACCAGGAAGGTCGCCACGCCGCGGCTGGAGTCCTCGGCGCCTTCGGGCTTGGCCAGCACGACGAATACCTGGCCGTCGCAGTTGGACGCGAACCATTTGAAACCGTTGAGAAGCCAGCTGTCGCCGCGTCGGGTTGCCGTCGTCTCCAGCATGCCGAGGTCGGAGCCGCCGGCCCGCTCGGTCAGCAGTTGCGCGGTCTCGCCCTCCCACTCGCCGGTGGCGAACTTGTCCAGCACGTGCTCGCGCACGTCAGCCGGGGCATAGGCCGCGACCAGCGACTTGACCATGCCGCCGCCGGTGCCCAGGGCGCAGCCCATGCCGATGTCAGCCTGATTGAGTAGATAGTTGGCCGCGAACAACGGCATCGACGACCGGAAACCGGCGCGCCGCACGTCGTCCTTAAGGGCCTTCTGCGCGTCCAGCACCGCCCTTTTGGATTCGGTGAACGACGACGGCTGGACCACCTGGCTGACGTCGTGACCCCAGCGGTCGTAGCGTTCCAGCCGGGCCGGGGCGCGGTCGGTCTGCTCGGCCCAGCGGGCCACCGGTCCGCCCATCAATGCGCCGATGCTGTCCAGGTGGGGTTCGACGACGGCCAATTCGTCGGGCTGCAAGTAGTAGGCCATCGTGGTCTGCAGGGTGGGATCGGTGCGATACCAGTTGAGGCCGACGGCGCCGCGGTAGTCCTCGGTGCGGTATCGCTGCGCCTTCTCCGCGGTGCTGAACGGCAGCCGGTCGACCGCCTCGACGCTGTAGTCGTTCATTCGGCGCCGCTCCTAGTTAGTGAGTCGGTCGACGGCGGCGGCGATCCGCTCGTCGGTGGCGGTCAGCGCAACCCGGACATGTCGGGCACCGCGTGGGCCGTAGAACTCGCCGGGCGCCGCGAGGATCCCGCGCTGCGCGAGCCAGCCGACGGTGTCGCGGCACGGCTCGCCGCGAGTGACCCAGAGATACAGCCCGGCCTCGGAATGGTCGACGGTGAAGCCGGCCGACTGAAACGCCGGCAGCAGCAGCTCCCGGCGGCGGCGGTAGCGCTCGCGCTGCTCACGCTCGTGGGCGTCGTCATCCAACGCGGCGACCATGGCCGCCTGCACCGGCCTGGGCACCATCATCCCGGCGTGTTTGCGGACCGCCAGCAGCTCGCCCACCACCGCGGCGTCCCCGGCAACGAAGCCGGCCCGGTATCCGGCCAACGATGAGCTCTTCGACAGCGAGTGCACCGCCAGCAGACCGGTGTGGTCGCCGTCGCAGACCGACGGATGCAGAACCGACACCGGCTGCGCGTCCCAGTGCAGGCCGAGGTAGCACTCGTCGGAGGCCACCAGCGTGCCGCGCTCCCGGGCCCAGCCGACCAGCTTGCGCAGATGGTCGACGCCGAGCACCTGCCCGGTCGGGTTACTCGGGGAGTTGACGAACATCAGCGCCGGCGTCTGCGGGCCGAGCTGGGTGAGCGAATCGGCGTAGAGCACCCGGGCTCCGGCCAGCCGCGCGCCGACATCGTAGGTCGGATAGGCCAGCTCGGGCACGACCACCAGATCGTCGGCGGCCAAACCCAGCAAGCGTTGGCAGCCAGGCGATCAGCTCCTTGGTGCCGATCACCGGCAAGCACGGCCGACTCGGCTAGCCCGGTGATGCCGTACCGGCGCTCGAGCGCGGCGATGGCCGACGTGCGAAGCTCCGGGGTGCCCGCGGTGGCGGGGTATCCCGGAGCGGCGGCACCCGAGGCCAGCGCGTCGCGGATCAGCGGCGCGACCGGGTCGACGGGCGTGCCGACGGACAGATCGACGATGCCGTCCGGGTGCGACTTGGCCAGTGCGGTGGCATCGGCCAGGGTGTCCCAGGGAAACTCCGGCAACAGAGCTCGAGACGGCCGGCGGCCGTCCGGCGGTCGATCAGGCGGCTCAGTCGTCGTGAGCCCTGCGGCGGGAGATCCTTGACGAACTGCGGGTCGTTCTCGGTCAACCCGACTTTCGCTGCGCCGCCGGGAGATCCGAGCTCAACGAAGAAGTCCGCGTTGATCTGCGTGTACTGGCTCCACTGCTCGGGGACGTCGTCCTCGTAGTAGATCGCCTCGACCGGGCAAACCGGCTCGCAGGCGCCACAGTCGACGCACTCGTCGGGATGGATGAACAGCATCCGAGCGCCCTCGTAGATGCAGTCGACCGGGCATTCCTCGATACATGCCTTGTCTTTGAGTCGACGCAGGGTTCGGCGATCGTGTACGTCACAGACGTCTCCTCCACGGTCTCCAGGTGGCTGTTTGGCTGAGCCGGTCGGTGCTGAGCCCAAGGGCGAAGGCACTTCCCGGCGGTGCGATGTCGTGGTTACTGATACTAGACGTCGCATATATAAAGCAAGTACCTGGCCGCTATGCGCGTCGTTGCACTGCAACTAGTTGCATAGCTCGGGCGGGAGTTCTTATGCTGCGCCGGTGGCACTTCCCCACGCGATCCTGGTGTCGCTGTGCGAACAGTCCGGCTCGGGCTACGAACTGGCGCGGCGGTTCGATCGCTCGATCGGATATTTCTGGAGCGCGACCCACCAGCAGATCTACCGCACTCTGCGGGCCATGGAGGACGACACCTGGGTGACGGCGACGGCGGTGGTTCAGCGCGGACGGCCGGACAAGAAGGTCTACACCGTCTCCGAGGCCGGCCGGGCCGAGTTGGCCCGCTGGATCGCGGCGCCGCTCGGCGACGGCGGGACCGGCCGCGGCGGGGCGCTCAGCGACACCCGCACCCGCGAGATCGCGGTCAAGCTGCGCGGCGCCGCGTACGGCGACACCGCCGCGCTGCGCACCCAGATAGCCGCCCTGCGCTGCGAGCGCGCCCAATTGCTGGACACCTACCGGGGTTTCGAGAAGACACAGTTCCCCGATCCGGCAGCGCTCGACGGCAGCGCGCTACACCAGTATCTGGTGCTGCGCGGCGGAATCCGCGCCGAGGAAAGCACCATCGACTGGCTCGACGAAGTGACTCACCGGCTGGCGAACTCGAAGCAGGAGAACCGATGAACTATCCAAACCTGTTGTCGCCGTTGGATCTCGGATTCACCACGCTGCGCAACCGGGTGGTGATGGGTTCGATGCACACCGGTCTGGAAGATCGCGCCCGCCATATCGACCGGCTCGCCAAGTATTTCGCCGAACGCGCGCACGGCGGCGTCGGCCTGATCATCACCGGCGGCTATGCACCAAACCGCACCGGCTGGTTGCTGCCGTTCGCCTCGGACCTGACCTCGTCCGCGCAGGCGCGCAGGCATCGTCGTGTGACCGGCGCGGTGCACGACGCGGGCGGCAAGATTCTGCTGCAGATCCTGCACGCGGGACGCTATGCCTACCATCCACTGTCCGGTCAGCGCGTCGTCGATCAAGGCGCCGATCAACCCGTTTCGCCCGCGGCGGCTCTCCTCGGGTGGCGTGCGGAGCACGATCGACGACTTCGCGCGTTGCGCGCTGCTGGCCCGCGAGGCCGGCTACGACGGCGTCGAAATCATGGGCAGCGAAGGGTATCTGCTCAATCAGTTCCTGGCGGAGCGAACCAACAAGCGCAACGACGACTGGGGCGGCACCGCGGAGAAGCGCCGCCGTTTCCCGGTCGAGATCGTGCGCCGCGCCCGCGCGGCCGTCGGCTCCGAATTCATCATCTGCTACCGGATGTCGATGGCCGACTATGTCGAGGGCGGCCAGAGCTGGGACGAAATCCTGGCGCTGGCAACCGAAGTCGAGGACGCGGGCGCAACCATGATCAACTCCGGCTTCGGCTGGCACGAGGCGCGGGTGCCGACGATCGTCACCTCGGTGCCGGGCAGCGCCTTCGTCGACATCAGCCATGCCGTCGCCGGACACGTCAACATCCCGGTGGTGGCGTCGAATCGGATCAACATGCCACAGGCCGCCGAGCAGATCCTGGCCGATACCCACGTCCAACTGGTGTCGATGGCGCGGCCGCTGCTGGCCGACCCGGAGTGGGTGCTCAAGGCGCAGGCCGATCGCGACGACCAGATCAACACCTGCATCGCCTGCAATCAGGCCTGTCTGGACCATGCGTTCGTGAAGAAGACGGTGTCGTGTCTGCTGAATCCGCGGGCCGGCCACGAAACCGAGCTGGTGTTGTCGCCGACGCGGCACACGCGCTCGATCGCGGTCGTCGGCGCCGGCCCGGCGGGGCTGGCCGCTGCGGTCAACGCCGCCGCGCGCGGCCACCAGGTGACGCTGTTCGAGGCCAACGACGTCATCGGTGGCCAGTTCGACATGGCACGGCGGATACCGGGCAAAGAGGAATTCAACGAAACCATCCGGTATTTCACGACGATGCTGACCACCAACGGCGTCGAGGTGCGGCTGAACACCCGGGTGTCGGCCGCCGCACTGGCCGGCTACGACCACGTCGTGCTGGCCACCGGGGTGGCACCGCGAATCCCGGCCATCCCCGGGATCGACCATCCGAAGGTGTTGACCTACGCCGAGGCCATCACCGGCGCCAAGCCGATCGGCAACAGCGTCGCCGTGATCGGGGCCGGCGGAATCGGTTTCGACGTCAGCGAATTCCTCGTCACCGACAACTCGCCGACGCTCAACCTCAAAGACTGGAAGGCCGAGTGGGGCGTGGCCGATCCGTGGGACGCCCCGGGCGCGTTGACCACCCCGATCCCGGCGCCGCCGGCGCGCACGGTGTACCTGCTGCAGCGCACCGACGGCGCGCAGGGACGCAAGCTCGGCAAGACCAGCGGATGGGTGCATCGGGCGTCGTTGAAAGCCAAAGGCGTGCAACAACTGTCGGGCGTCAATTACGAGCGGATCACCGACGACGGGTTGCACATCAGCTTCGGCCCGAAGCGAGAGCGCCCGCAGCTGCTCGCGGTGGACAACGTCGTCGTCTGCGCCGGTCAGGAGCCGGTGCGCGAGCTGGAAGAAGACCTGCGACGCAACGGAATCGACCCGCACATCATCGGTGGCGCCGCGTTCGCCGCCGAACTGGACGCCAAGCGCGCGATCAAGCAGGGCACCGAGTTGGCGGCCCGGTTGTGAGCTACGCGGCCAACGGCGTGTAGTCGGTGGTGCGCTGCCGCGCCGGGCGGCCGATGCCCTCGGCGATCGCGGTCAACTCGGCGACTGTTTTCGCCGATCCGAATTCGGAGCCGGCCATCCGCGAGATGGTCTCCTCCATCAACGTGCCGCCCAGGTCGTTGGCCCCGCCGTTGAGCATCGCCTGGGTGCGCTCGGTGCCGAGCTTGACCCAGCTGGTCTGGATCTGAGAGATGCGACCGTGCAACATGATTCGCGCCAGAGCGTGCACAGCACGGTTGTCGCGGTGGCTCGGCCCCGGTCGCGCCGCGCCGGCGAGGTACAGCGGCGAGTTCTGATGCACGAACGGCAGCGGGACGAACTCGGTGAAACCGCCGGTGCGGTCCTGGATGCCGCGCAACACGTTGAGGTGGCCGATCCAGTGCCGCGGGTCGTCGACGTGGCCGTACATCATCGTCGAGGACGACCGCAGCCCGACCTCGTGGGCGGTCGTCACGATCTCGACCCACATCGAGGTGGGCAGCTTGCCTTTGGTGAGCACCCAACGGACTTCGTCGTCGAGAATCTCCGCCGCGGTGCCCGGGATGGTGTCCAAACCGGCTTCCCGCAAACTGATCAGCCATTCGCGAACGCTCAAGCCGCTCTTGGTCACTCCGTTGGCGACCTCCATCGGCGAGAAGGCGTGCACGTGCATCGACGGCACTCGCGCCTTGACCGCGCGCACCAGATCGGCGTAGCCGGTGACCGGCAACTCGGGGTCGATGCCGCCCTGCATGCACACCTCGGTGGCGCCGGCGACGTGTGCCTCCCACGCACGCTGGGCGACCTCGTCGGCTGACAGCGAGTAGGCGTCGGCGTCGTCCTTGCGCTGCGCGAACGCGCAGAACCGGCAACCCGTGTAGCAGATGTTGGTGAAGTTGATGTTGCGGTTCACCACGAACGTCACGTCGTCGCCGACCACGTCGCGACGTAGCGAATCAGCCAGTGCGGCAACGGCATCCATCGCAGGGCCGTCGGCGTTGGCCAGCGCCAGGTAGTCCGCGTCGGTGCAGCCGGCGGGGTCGCGTTCGGCCGAGCGCAGCGCCGCGAGCACGTCGGTGTCGATCCGCTCGGGTGCGCGGGCGGCCAGATCGTGCACCTGGGCGCGGATCGAGTCCCAGTCGCCGAATGCGCTCTCCAGATCGCTGCGGGCCTCGGTGTGGCGACCTTCGGTGTCGATCGCCGCGTGCAGGTCCACCCGTCCGGACGACGCGACATCGTCGGGCTCCTGCCACGGCATGCCGACCGGGTTCACATCGCGGGCCAACCCGGTGGCCGGATCGGCCAGCGCGACAACATGGCCGCGCACCCGCGGGTCGATCCACGCCGATCCCGCCTGCACATACTTGGGCTGCGCGGTGAGCCGCTCCACCAAGTCGTAGCCCGCGTCGGCGGTCACGGCGGCGAGGTCGTCGAGCGCGGGCCACGGCCGCTCGGGGTTGACGTGGTCCGGGGTGAGCGGCGAGACACCGCCCCAGTCGTCGACACCCGCGGCGATCAGCGCCAGGCATTCGTCGGCCGACACCAGGTTCGGCGGTGCCTGGATGCGCATGGCCGGGCCCAGGACCAGTCGTGCCACCGCGATCGTGGCCAGGAATTCGTCGATACCGGCGTCGGGCGCGGTGGCCATCGCGGTGTGCTCTTTGGCCCGGAAGTTCTGCACGATGACTTCCTGGACGTGACCGAACTCCTTGTGCGACTTGCGAATCGCATGCAGCGTCTCAGCCCGCTCGGTGAGCGTCTCGCCGATGCCGACCAGCAAGCCGGTGGTGAACGGAATGGACAGCCGGCCGGCGTCGGTCAACGTCCGCAGCCGAACGTCGGGGTCTTTGTCCGGGCTGCCGTAATGGGCCAGGCCCTTCGTCTCGAACAGCCGCCGCGACGTCGTCTCCAGCATCATGCCCATCGACGGCGCCACCGGCTTGAGCCGCGACAACTCCGACCAACTCATCACGCCCGGATTCAGATGCGGCAGCAGGCCGGTGTCCTCCAGCACCCGGATCGCCATCGCGCGCAGATACGACAACGTGGAGTCATAGCCGCGCTCGTCCAGCCACTCGCGCGCCTCGGGCCACCGGTCCTCGGGGCGGTCGCCGAGGGTGAACAACGCTTCCTTGCAACCGAGTTCCGCGCCGCGGCGGGCGATGTCGAGGATCTCGTCGGGCTCCAGGTACATCCCGGCGCCCTGGGCGCGCAGCTTGCCCGGGACAGTGACGAAAGTGCAGTAGCGGCAGTTGTCCCGGCACAGATGCGTCACCGGGATGAACACCTTGCGGGAGTAGCTGACCGGCAGCCGACCGGCCGCGCCCCGCCTGCCCGCCGACTTCAGACCGGCGTCGCGCACCCGGGCGGCACTGCGGCACAGGTCGGCGAGATCCTCGCCGCGGGCCGTCATCGCGACAGCCGCTTCGTCGACGTTCAGCACCACCCCGTCACGGGCGCGTCGCAACACCCGGCGCATCGCGGACCCGCTGGTTCGAGTGGGTACCGACGGGCTGGGCAGCAGGGTCGGCTCTTCCCCCGGAGTCAGTGGCACGTTGGTGTAACTTCCGGCCATCCGAATTTCATCCGCACGTCCTCACTATTTGCCGACCCCGACACGTGCCATGAGCGACAACAGTAGCCTCCGGCCGTGCGGTAGCGGGTCCCTGCCCTGGTGACACAGAAATACCTGGTCGGGTCGCCCGTCAGCGCGCGGGGCGGCGCTGCAGAAGCACCCAGAATGGCGGTCCGGCGCCCACCACGAGCAGCAGCAACGGGCTGTACGCCATCACTCCGCGGCCGCCGAAGATGATGTCGTGGCCCGGCCCGCCCAGGCACATGGCGGCGACGGTCAGCAGCCAGGTCCACAGCGGAAGTGCGGCCAGTCGCACCGACGTGGTCCATCGCCCGCCCGCCCACACCAGGGCGGCATTGACCAGGCCGCTGATCAACGCGCTGATGGGAAATGGGATCGCACCGATGTAGGCGGGCAACAGCAGAGCGCCGGCGATTGCCGACAAGACACCGTCGACCGCGAACAACGTCAGAACAACGACTCGGATGACGGGGTCCGTCGCGCCGGTCTCGTCGATACGGCTGGCGCGCGGCTTGGTGGCGGTCAGTTCGGAACGCTGTCCAACTGCGAAGCGATGGACATGATCACCCACTGGAAGCTGTCCAGTCGGTCCTGCCAGTGCTGCTGGTTCGGGTCCAGATCCGGGTCCATCGGACTCCTTCCATGGCTGCCTGATCGAGAGAAGCCTACCCCGCGATGGACCCGTCAAAGCCGAGTCCGGCAAGCAGGTCGGTCTCCCAGCCGCGCTCGTCGCGATCACCCGCGACGCCCGCGGTCAGAATGTAGTGTTCCTGCGCCACGACGGGCAGGGCGAGATTGTTCGACAACGCCAATGCCCGCCCGGTCGGCCCGAGGGTCAACTGGGTGGCGTGCGCGGCCAGCGCAGCGATCTTGGCCGGCAGGGCGTTCGGCTCGTCGACGACGGCGTCGATCGCCTCGTCGGGAAAGCCCAGCTCGCCGAAGTCGCCGTCGGGCGGCGGGATCATCCATTCCGGTCGCAGATCGCCGGGTTCCAATGCCTCCCAGCCGGCGACGAACGCGCTTCGCGCGATGACCGTCCAGTAGAACTTCGGCACCTGCCACGGCTGGCCGGGATAGTCACCACCGTTGCCGGCCGCGGCCACCGCGGCAGTGGTGACGACGTGCGTCTGGATGTGGTCGGGATGCCCATAGCCCCCGTTGGGGTCGTAGGTCACCACGACGTGTGGGCGCATCGTGCGGATGATGTCGACGAGCGCGCCGACGGCCTCGCGTTGGTCGGCGTCGACGAACCGCTGCCTGCCGCGCGGTTCGGTGCCGACCATGCCCGAGTCACGCCAACGGCCAGGGCCGCCAAGGTAAGCCGGGCCGTCGACGCCCAGCGCGCGCAGCGCCGCGGTGAGTTCGCCGATGCGATAGCCACCGAGTTGATCGGCGTGGTCGACGGCGAGCTGTGCCCACTGGTCGCCGATCACCTCGCCCTCCTCGCCGAGCGTGCAGGTGACGACCTGCACCTGGGCTCCGCGCGCGATGTAGTGGGCGATCGTGACGCCGTTGGTGATGCTCTCGTCGTCGGGGTGAGCATGCACGAACAACAGCCGCGGTGCTTCCTGCATGGTCGCACCATACCGCTGTGCTGCGCGGCAAAGGATTTCCCAGCTCTAAACGCCTGAGCCGCAGCGATAGTCGATGATTCGGCAAAGCCCTGCACTGCCAAAAGAAACGCCGATGGCTACTATCGTCGGATGGCACAGGAGACGGCATCGGTTCGCACCCGTCGCCGGGGCAAAGAACTGGTGGACGCCCTCTACGATGCGACGCTGGCCGAGTTGGCGGCGGTCGGGTACGGGGCGCTGACCATGGAGGGCATCGCCGCCCGCGCCCGCACCGGCAAGGCCGCCCTGTATCGCCGGTGGTCCTGCAAGCACGATCTGGTGCACGCGACGCTGCAGTACGCGCTACCGTCGTTGCCCGAGCCGCGTGCGGACCGGTCGGCGCGGGAGAATCTGCTGGCCATCTTCGCCACGCACAGTGACGTCGTCGCGGGCAAGACGGCGTTCCCCGGCCTGGGGAGCATCAACCAACTCCTGCACGAACCGGAGTTGCGGGCGATCTTCGCCGACGCGGTGGTGGGACCCCGGCTGGCGATCATCGAAGCGGTCCTGCAGGCCGGCGCGGCCAACGGCGAGATCGACGCGACCACAATGACGCCGTACACCGCTCGCGTCGGCACCGCCCTGATCAACCAGCAGGTCCTGCTCACCGGTGCGCCACCGAGCAAGCGTCAACTCGCCCAGATCGTCGACACCGTGCTCTCAAAATCAACGTCTGACTGAAGTTATCTTCAAGCTGCGCAACGTTTTTCACGCGCAGCGCGGTGAGCGACCGACCCGGAAAAAAGCCAAAGGCGGGCCGCCCCCTGGTCGGTCCGCCTTTGGCGTCTGGGTGGTCGAAGACTCCGGCGATGCCAGGAGATCTTCAATTGGAGAGAACGTGCGAAGAATCCGCCCGCGTGTTCTCGCGAGCCTGATCTCGAATGGTCGATGGATGCCCCGGCTCCTTACTGAACCGGTGAATCGAACACTCACCTGAGAGAACCCTTAGGGAGAGGAAATCGCTGACTTCTGTTCGACAGATACCGAATCGTTACCGACGGCGTTCCCAGTCACTGTCCGGTCTTGACCCACTGTCCGGCGTCACCGACGATGCCGACCGGCACAGCGCCGGAAAGGCTGACGTTCCGCACGCTCGGCCCGGCACCGACGATCGTGGTGTCCTGCAGGATCGGCAGCACCGTGGACATCTCCCACAGCCGCGGCTCCACCGCATTGACCACCTCGTTGATGTCTCTGCTGCCGGTGAGCGCGGCGTCGATATCGGCCTGAATGCTGTGATCGCAGATACCGGTCAGGTTCGACGGCGCCTGCACCAGCGCGCCGGGCTCCTGCGCACGGGCGGCCGGCGTCGAGGTGGGTGTCGTGGTGACTGGGTCCGGCTTGGCCGGCAGCGACACATTCGGGGCGCCCGGCGGCTTGCCTGCGGGAGCCGCGGTCGACACCGCCGTCGCCTCCAACGCCGGGCAGCTGTAGCGGGAGGCCAGCAACGTTGCGAGGTTGCCACCGGCCTCGCGCCAGCCCACCAGGGCGTCCACCGTGTTGTTGACCAGCGCATCGCGGTACATCGCCACCGGGTCGAGGGCCAGCACGGTCGCCGCGACACCGACATTGCGCAACTGGTCGGCGGCGGTGTTGGCCACCGCCAGCGAGGTCGGGTCGTTGGCCGCGACACCGAGCGCCAGCGTCAGCTGCTTGCCGTCTTTGCTGACCCGGCCGTGGGTGCTTTCCTGGGGACCTTCGGTCTCGGTGTCGATCTGATAGCCCGCCGACTCCAGCAGTCCGAGGGCCGCCGTTCTGGTCAGCGCCGGCGGCGCGGTCGGCACGTAGCCGGGGTCGCTGGGCGAGCGGATCTGCGCCTGATCCAGGCTGACGGTGTTGTCGCTGCCGGCGCCCACCGCGGCGAGCAAGTCCACGTCGAGCAGTCCGAGAATGGCCTTGCGCACTTGCGCGTCGGCCAGCTTCGGCTCGTTGGCGCGCAGCGTGAGCTGCATGACCCGGGGCGTCATGATCCGGGCGGTCCGCACATCGGGAATCGCCGACAACTGCGCGAAAGCCGCTGAGCCACCGTGTACTTGGGCCACCTGGGTGTCGCCGTTGCGTACCGAGTCGGCCAGCGCGGCCGGTGCCCCGGCCCGGCGGAACAGGATCAGGTCCGGTTTGGCGGGCGGTCCCCAGTAGCGGTCGTTGCGGGCCAGCAGGATCTCGTCGCGTTGCGGGTCGATGGATTCGACGCGGAACTGTCCGCCGGTCACGGGCAGTGCCCGCGCCAGTCCCGCCGGGAAGCCGCCCGGCACGTCCTTGACGATGTGCGCCGGAAGGATGTTGCTGAACAATTCGCGCCACGCCGGGTAGGGCTGCGAGAACGTGACGACGGCCTGCTTGCCGCCGTCGATCGACTGCACCCCGGTGATCCGGTCGTATCCGGCCGGATCGACCACGCCGGGTTGGCCGACCATCTGCCGCCACAGGTACCAGAAGTCGTCGGCAGCGATCGGCGCGTTGTCGGTCCACTGCGCCTCCGGCCGGATCTTGTAGGTCACCGTGAACGGGCTCTGGTTGGTCACCTCTGCCGACGTCAACAGCGTGGGATCCATTTCCCAGCGCGAGCCGGTCGGCGTGCCCGCATCGGCCACCGGGCGAAAGGCGCTGGGCAGCACCAGCGCGCTGATCGCGGCGTTGACCGCAGACAGGTCAGACAGCAGATGCGGATTGAACCCGGCGCCGATCGAGTCGATGCCCATGATGATCTGCGTCTTGCGCTGCGGCGGCGGTGCAGTGCTGCGCGAGGTCTCAGTGCTCTGCGGGGCCGGCGGCGGGCTGACGGTGCAGCCGGCGAACGCCAGCAGCGAGACCAGCAGGCCGGCGGTCGCGTAGACGCGGCGAGCTGGTTTCGGCACGCCCAACAGGGTATCGGGACCGGTGCGCCCGTCGACGGTCAATGCGGCTCGTCAGCCGCGCGCCTTGGCACGCGCTTTCGCCCGCGCGCGCAACGTCGCCGTGAGCTCGACCTTGCGCACCCGGACCACCTCGGGAGTCACCTCGACGCATTCGTCCTCGGCGCAGAACTCCATGGCCTGCTCGAGGCCGAGCTCCAGCGGCCGGGCCAGCGTCTCCATCACGTCAGCCGTCGACGACCGCATGTTCGTCAGCTTCTTTTCGCGCGTCACGTTGACGTCGAGGTCCTCGGCCCGCGGGTTGATGCCGACGACTTGGCCCTCGTAGGTGTCTTCGCCGGGTTCGACGAAGAACTGGCCGCGGTCGGCCAGCTGAATCATCGCGAACGGGGTGATCGACCCGGTGCGGTCCGACACCAGCGAGCCGGTGTGCCGCGCCTTGATCTCGCCCGCCCACGGCCGGTAGCCGTCGAACACGGCGTTGGCGATGCCGGTGCCGCGGGTCAGCGTCAGGAAGTCGGTGCGGAAGCCGATGAGGCCGCGGCTCGGCACGATGAAGTCCATCCGTACCCATCCGGCGGCGTGGTTGGCCATCTCCTCCATCCGACCCTTGCGGCCGGCCATCAGCTGTGTGATCGCGCCGACGAACTCCTCCGGGCAGTCGATCGTCATCGCCTCGAACGGCTCATGCAGCTTGCCGTCGATGGTCTGGGTGACGACCTGCGGCTTGCCGACCGTCAACTCGAAGCCCTCGCGACGCATCTGTTCGACGAGCACGGCCAGCGCGAGCTCACCGCGGCCCTGGACTTCCCAGGCGTCGGGACGGTCGATGTCGACGACCTTGATCGACACGTTGCCGACCAGCTCGGAATCCAACCGCGACTTGACCATTCGCGCGGTGAGCTTGTGCCCTGACACCTTGCCCGCCAGCGGCGAGGTGTTGGTGCCGATGGTCACCGAGATGGCGGGCTCGTCGACGGTGATGCGCGGCAGCGCGTGGGCGTGCTCCGGGTCGGCCAGCGTGTCGCCGATCATGATCTCGGGGATGCCCGCCACCGCGACGATGTCGCCCGCGATGGCCTCCTCGGTGGCGGTGCGTTCGACGCCCTCGGTGACCAGCAGCTCGGTGATCTTGGCGTTCGTGATGACCGGATGGCCGTCCACTTCCCGCATCCAGGCCACCTGCTGGCCCTTGCGGATGCGGCCCTTGTAGATCCGGATCAGGGCCAGCCGGCCGAGGAAGGCCGACGCATCGAGGTTGGTCACCAGCGCCTGCAGCGGCGCGTCGGGATCGCCCTGGGGCGGCGGGATGTGCTCGAGCAGCACGTCGAACAGCGGGTCCAAGTTGTCGCCGTCCGGGTTCTCGCCGTTGGCCGGTTCGGTCGTGCTGGCGATTCCCGCACGGCCCGACGCGTACAGCGTCGGCAGTCCGAGCGCCTCCTCGGCGGCCACCTGGGCGTCGGCGTCGAGGTCGGAGGCGACATCGAGCAGCAGGTCGTGACTCTCGGACACCACCTCGGCGATGCGCGCGTCCGGGCGGTCGGTCTTGTTGACCACGAGGATCACCGGCAGGTGCGCGGCCAGCGCCTTGCGCAGCACGAACCGGGTCTGCGGCAGCGGCCCCTCGGACGCGTCGACGAGCAACAGCACGCCGTCGACCATGGACAGGCCGCGCTCCACCTCGCCGCCGAAATCGGCGTGGCCCGGCGTGTCGATGACGTTGATGACGGTCATCGAACCGTCCGGGTGCTGGCGATGCACGGCCGTGTTCTTGGCCAGGATCGTGATGCCCTTTTCCTTTTCCAGGTCACCGGAATCCATCAGCCGCTCGATCGCATCGTCGCCGCGATGGGTGAGCGCTCCCGACTGCCGCAGCATGGCGTCGACCAACGTCGTCTTACCGTGATCGACGTGGGCCACAATGGCGACGTTTCGGAAATCCACGCCGGTGATTGTCGCAGTGCGGTTCGTCGATCGCGAAACCGAGCGCCAGGGTCGAGCGCGCAGTCAGTCTGCGGCCAGGACGCGGTTCAGCGCTGCCAGATAGGCCCGATCGGCCGGCACCCAGTCGACTTCGAGCAGTTCGACCGCCGATACCCAGCGCAGGGCCGCGTGGTCGTGCGGCTGTGGTTCGCCGCGGATCAGGCTGACCTGATAGGCCCGCAGCGTCGTCTCCGCATTGAGGGCGACATCGTCGCCCAGACGTGGCCCAACCTGCACTTCGATGCCGAGCTCCTCGGCGAGTTCGCGGGCCAGCGCCTCCGCTTCCGTCTCACCGGCGGCGACCTTGCCGCCCGGCAATTCCCACCGGCCGGCCAGTTCCGGCGGCCGAATGCGCTGTGCGACCAGCACCATCGAATCGGCGATCAGCGCTCCGGCGACCACAACCTGATTCGGCATCGCCGGTGACGCTATCCGGTCCCGACCGGCGTCGCCGCCTGTGGGCGACATCACAGCCATCGCGACCTCACGACCTGCGGCTTCGGCCGCGCGACGTACGCTCGGAAATATGGCTGTGTTAACAGATGACCAAGTGGATGCCGCACTGCCTGACCTCCACGGGTGGGCACGCGAAGAAGGCGCCCTGCGCCGATCGGTGAAGTTTCCGGAGTTTCTGGCCGGGATCGACGCGGTGCGCCGGGTCGCCGAGCACGCCGAGGCCGAAGACCATCACCCCGACATCGATATTCGTTGGCGGACAGTGACTTTCGCTTTGGTGACGCATTCCGAAGGCGGCATCACCGACAAGGACGTCGCGATGGCGCGCGACATCAACGCCATTATCTCGAGCTAGCCTCGCGCGTCCGGCTGGCCGCGATCCAGGCCAGGGTCGCCAACGTCGCCACGATGTAGACCAGGCCTCCCCAGGCCTGATACCACGGTCTGCCGTGCTGCCAGATGGTCGGCTGGGCGAAGCTCAGCAGCCATGGCACGCCGATGATGGTGAGCGCCAGCCACATCCAGCCGAGGATGCGCGCACCGAGGCGGTCGGACAGCGGCCCGTGCAACAGCCAGATCATCAACGGCACCAGCCATACCCAGTGGTGGGTCCAGGAGATCGGCGAGAGCAACAGCCCGAACAGCTCGACGATCAGCAGCGGACCGAGTTGTTCGGTGCCCCGGGTGTTCAGTGCGCGCCAGGCGAGCACCGAAAGTATTGCGGTGACGGCGATCCCGATCAGCACCACCGGGCTGTAGCCGGCGTCGTGGCCGATGATCCGGCAGATGCCACCCCGCCAGGACTGGTTGAAGATCGTGCAGATGGGCCCGACCCGGTCGGTCTTGAAGATCAAATCGGTGAAGTAGTAACGGGTTTGGTCACCGACGACCAACGCCGACACCGCAATGGTGGCGAAGAAGACGAGCGCTGAGAATGCCGCCGCACCCCACCGGCGGGCGCCGACGAAATACAGGCCGGCGATCGCCGGCGTCAGCTTGACCCCGGCCGCCGTCCCGACCAGCAGGCCCGACAACCACCATCGGGTGGTGAACACCGCCCACAGCACGGCCAGCGCGAGCAGCACATTGATCTGGCCGTAGTCGAAGGTGCTGCGCAGCGGCTCGAGCCAGATCGCGACCCCGGTCCACAACATCGCCAGCCGGTGACCTTCGCCGGACGCCACGCCGAGCAGACGTTGGCTGAGCCGGACCACGCCGTAGAGCGCGGCCATCGTGCCGACGGTCCAGCAGAACGCGACCACGCCGAACGGCAGCAGGTGCAGCGGGTAGAAGACCACTGCCGCGAACGGCGGATAGGTGAACGGCAGCGGGAAATCCGGCGTCTGGTCGGCGTAAACATAGTGGTAGAGGCTTTCTGGATGGTCGAGGGTCGCCGCACCACCGATGTAGACGTGCAGGTCGACGAAGTTGGCGCCGTTGGGCGCCAGGTACGTCCAGGCCAGCCGCGCGGCGACGCTCACGACCAACAGCACCGGCCCGAGCGTGCTCGGGGAAATCGCGTGCCGGCGGTTGGTGGCTGCCGCCGGAGCGGCCGAGGTGGGGTCTATCCGAACGACTCTAACGGGGTCGGCGACGCGGGCAGGCCCCGTCCGGCATTGGTCACCGCCGCCGCTCGGTTCCGTAACGGTCCCATAAATGCCACACGTGTCACTTGAGCCACTTTCGTATCAGGCGAACTATCAGCCCCGACGCCTGTCATCCATAACCAGGGAGAGTCATGTCAAACGTTCGGATGTTCGTTACGAGCCACCACCGTCGTGGTGGGCTCATCGGCGGCTTTGCTCATGGGCGGTCTGATGGGCACAGCCCACGCCGACCCGGCGCCGCTGCCCACCCCCGATATCAGCCAGCAACTCGTCGGTACTGCGGCCCAGGCGCCGCAGCTGCTGCAAAACGTCGCGGGGGCTCTGGGCGGTCAGCCGGCCACGCCGCCGCCGCTGGCCAGCGCATCGATCAAAATGCCACAGCAAGCCGCCAGCGCGGTGCCCGGAGCGTCGTCGCTCATTCCCGGGGCCACCGCTCCGGCGACGAGTTCCGCACCCACGCTGGGGATCCCAGGGTTGACGCAGCCGGCCTCGACCGCGCCGACCACCGGCATCCCAGGGTTGACGTCGACCGTTCCGGCCTCGACCTCGCCGCTGACCGGAATCCCCGGGTTGACGCAGGTTCCGGCCGCGGCCGCGCCGGCGACCGGCCCCGCGGGAATGCTGCCCCAGGCCCAGCTCAACCTGCCGCAGATACCGGGGCTGCCGTTCCCGTTGCCGCAGCAGGTGTCGCTGCCCGGCGACCTGACCTCGCTGATCGGCGGCGGGTCTCCGCTCGGCAGCGGGCTCGCGTCAGCGGCCGGCCTGCCGGCTGCTGCCGCACCGGTGGCGTCCCTCCCGGCTCTTGCCGCGCCTGCGGCGGTAGCGCCGAGCGCGTCGCTGTTCCCGGTGTCCGCGCTGCCCTGATGCACGTCCTGGCCGGCTAGCGCAACCGTGCTAGCCGGCCACCAACACCGACGACCGGGAGAACATCATGTTCATCGCACGGAATCTCATCAGCGCATTCGCCGCCGCGGCCATCGCGTCCAGCGCCGCCGTGGCGCTCAGCCCCACCGCGGCCGCCGACCCGGCACCGCCGGCACCGATCCCGGCTCAGCAGATCCCGGGCCTGCCGGCACTGACCGAGTTGAGCCCGATCATCCAACAGGCCGCGGGCAACCCGGAGCAGGCGACCCAGCTGCTGATGGCCGCGGCACAGGCCTTCAGCCACAACCCTTCTGCGCCCGAGCAATCGAAAAGCGTTGCGGAGTCGGTGAACCAGTTCGTCGCGTCACCGCCGGAAGCCGCCTCGACGGTGCACGTCGCCCCGCCGGGTGTGGAGCCGGGTGCGCAGGCACACCTGCCGACCGGTATCGACCCGGTGCACGCCGCAGGCCCCGCGCCCGCGGCGGCACCTGTTCCCGCTCCCCCGAACGCCGTTCCGGTGGCAGCCACACCCGCAGCGCCCGCCGGACCGGCGCCCGCCGCCGCCCCCGCACCGCCGGCCGAAGCGGCCGCTCCGGGACCGGCCGCGGCTCCGGGTTTCAGCCCGGACGCCCCGCCCACGCAGGACTTCATGTACCCGTCGATCAGCAACAACTGCGGGACCGACGGCGGCAACGTATTGGCGCCGCGTCCTGTCGGTGGCCGGGCCCGCCAAGATCCCGGCGCCGGGTCCGGCCGCCGGCCAGACGGCGTACGTGTTCACCGCGATCGGTACGTCGGGACCCGCCGACGTGCAGAAGCTGCCGTTGAATGTCACCTGGGTAAACCTGACCACCGGCAAGTCGGGCAGCGCGACGCTCAAGCCGCAGGCGGACATCAACCCGCAGGGGCCGACCACGCTGACCGCGACCGTCGACACCGGGTCGGGCAGCATCATGTCGACGGTCTTCGGGCAGGTCACGACCAAGGACAGGCAGTGCCAGTTCATGCCGACCATCGGTTCGACGGTGGTGCCCTGACGCCCTGAGCCTGGTGCCCTGAACCCTGGTTAATGCCGCCGGCGCGCACCCATCGTCGTGTGCGCGTCGGCGGATCAGCCGTTAATAGGCCATGAACAGAATCGCGTCCCGGTCGTATTCGAGGCCGGGGTGCGCGCTGGCCAGGTGAGCCTGGGTCACCTCGACCAATTCGTCTTCGTCTTTGCCGGTGAGCGCCTCACCACACGGGCAATTCAGATGTGTCTTCACGTCGCTGCCTCTCCCTTGGCCTTGTTGGCTGCCTTCATATCTTTTTTGTACGACCGGACCTTGTCCAGCGAACGTGCATCGGAGATATCGGCGACTGAGATGTGCGTGCCTGCTTTGCCGAATTCGCCGGCCGCGGTCCGCCAACCCTTCGGGGTCACCGCGTACTGCTTGCCGAGCAGCGCCAAGAAGATGCGTGCCTTCTGCTCACCGAAGCCGGGCAGGCCCTTGAGCCGTCGCAGCAACTCGGGCCCGTCGGGGTCGCCTGCGGTCCACAACGCGGTTGCGTCGCCGTCGTACTCGTCGACGATGATCCGCGCCAGCGTCTGGATCCGCTTGGCCATCGAGCCGGGAAAACGGTGTATCGCAGGCCTTTCCGAGCACAAGGCGGCGAACTTGTCCGGGTCGTAGTCGGCGATCTGGGCGACATCGAGTTCACCCACGCGGTCGGCGATGGTCTTCGGTCCCGCGAACGCCCGCTCGAGGGGAATCTGCTGGTCCAAGACCATCCCGATCGAGCAACGCGAACGGGTTGTCGGACGAGCAGTCCATCGGCTTCGGACTCCTGCGCCAGCCAGAGCTTCACGGTCAACGACGTGTTCCTTCCGTCAAGCAACCCAATTGCTCTCAGCCAACCACACCGAACAGGGCGAAGTGAATGGCAGGCCCCGCCGTAAATAGGGAATTCGCCCGATGCGCCCGCAACTCCAACGAGAGAAGAATCCCCGCTCATGAGCGTCAATGACGAGTCGACGGCTTCGCACCAGTTCGTGGCATCCGGCACGGCCTATACGCCGACATGGGAAAAGGCGTACGGACCGAATGCCACCAAGTACTGGATGGGCGCGTTCCTCCTGATCGTCGGGTTTCTCATGCTGATGATCATGGGCCCGACGTTCGGCCTGCGCTTGCCGATTCACGGCTCGGTCATCCCCATCGGCTTCATGGGCGGACTGCTGATCCTCGGCGTGGTTATCGGCGCCAATCTCTGGCGACATTCACGCCACAAGTACCTCATTTCCGTGGAAGGCGGTGGAATCACCATCGATGGGCAGCACGACACTGTCTATTCATTCGCGGACGCGCAGTTGAGCCTGTGGGCGAACATGGGGGTGGCGCTGCATCTGCACGCCGGCTCACGCGAATTTCGCCTGGGCGGACGCGATCGCAGCATCACCCCGACGACGCCGCTCGATGCGCCGCCTGTGCAACTGGTCGACGCGTAGTTGTCGGAGTCGGATTTCGACAGGTTGCTGGCACTGAGCGGCCGCTGGAGGGGGTCGGTGGCACACGGTCCCGCAGCGGGCGAAGCGACTCGATGCCTGCTCTATCCCAACGCGCTGCAGATGCAAAAGTTGGGGTCGTTCGCGTTCGTGAAGAAACAGCGTCTGCAGCAATCATTCGGGCAGCCACAACTTTTCGTCGACGTCGACGACGACACGATTCGGGTGGTCGACCCGAACAGCAACACGCTCATCGCGTCGGCCTCGATTCCACAGGTGTCCTCATCACCGGCGACGTACAAGCTCGGCGGGCACATGTTCCCATCTGCCGAACATTTAGCGAGCGATGCCATGGGCCAGTACTTTTCAGAAACCGCCGCAATGAGCCTATGCGTCCCGGGCATGCAACCGCTGACGATCGGGTGTCGCCACTTCACCGGTCTTACGCGGCGGTTCTCGTGGAACAGCAAGGTGCCGATCGTCAACGACCCTCCTCAGTACGAGATCTCAGCCGCCGACTGGTTGACACTCATTGAGAAGCTCGGACTCGTTACTTATCTGGAAGACGCGGCCAACTAGGGCGGCCGGAAGTACCGTGGGCGGTATGGCTGGCCGACCACTGCGAAACCTGGCCGGGTTCACCGGACTCTCCTGTCTTGTGATCGGCATCTACCACTTCGCGCTCGGCACCGCCTCGGTCCCCGGCGCGACGGACGCCAACGCGACCGTCGATTCCCGTGAGCGGTTCTACTCCGCGTACTTCGCCGGCTATGGCGTCGCCTGGTTGGCGGCAGCCCGCCGATCCCCCCTGCGCGCCAACGAGGTGCGCGCACTGGCAGGACTCATGTTGATCAGCGCCGTAGGGCGAGTAATCTCGCTGGTCGACAAGGGCCGACCGCATTGGTTTCAAGAAGTCTTGACCGCGGTCGAATTCGTCGTTCCGGCAATCTTTTTCAGGCTAACCGGCGCTGACGACAAGGCCGTCGTCAGCTGATCAGCCGCTCTTGCGGCGAAATTCGCGGCGATTCCCCGCCGCACCGTGCGCCTGCGGCCGCTGAGCGTTGCCGTCCTTGTGATCCGCCCCGCCCGCCGACTTCGCATTCTTGCGTTCGAGGGCTTCGCGGAATTTACGTTTGGTGTCGTCTTCGGACTCAGGCGATTCGGGCGCCGACTTGGATCCAGCCATGCTGGCAGCCTAGACCGTTCGCGGCGCTGCAGCGAGATTCACCGCAGGCCGGGCGGCATGCCGTACACATGCGCGATCGGCATGGTCAGCACGACGCGGCGATCGGTGACCATCGCGCGGCGGTAGTCGTCCCAGTCCGGGTGTTCGCCGGCGATGTTGCGGTACAACGCGATCAGCGCTTCGACGGTGTCGTCGCCGGGTGATGCCGCCGGCGGCGTGAGCGTCGCGGTGCCCTCGGCGACAGCGTAGGACCAGCCGTCGTCGGAGCTGACCAGCAGCGAGGCCCGTGGGTCGCGACGCAGGTTGCGGGTCTTGGCCCGCGGCTCGGTGACCGACACCTGAACGGCGGCATTACGGGCGTCGAAGTAGTACGTGACGTTGGACAACTGCGGGCGACCGTCACGCTTGAGAGTGGCGAGCACGCCGAGCGAATTGTCCGCGATCACGGCCAGCAACTTGTCGTCGAACACTTGACGGCTCATGGGACGAGCCTACTAGCCCAGGCAGATCACCAAACCCGGCCGACGTCGGCGTTCTACGATCGCGCAATGACCCAATACGCGGCATTTCTGCGGGGAGTCAATGTCGGTGGCGTCAACCTGAAGATGGCCGAGGTGGCCGCCACGCTGGCCGACGCGGGGCTCGCTGAGGTGCGGACGATCCTCGCCACCGGCAACGTCACGCTCGATTCGCCGAAGACCGCTGACGCGGTGCGGGCGACAGCCGAGAAGGCACTGCGCAAGCAATTCGGCTACGACGCGTGGGTGCTGGTGTACCCGATCAAGAAGGTGCAGACCATCGTCGACGGCTACCCATTCGACGCCGAAGTCGACGGCTACCAGTCCTATGTCACGTTCGTCAGCGACGGCGACGTGCTCGACGAACTAGCCGCGCTGGCAAACGACGCCAAGGCCGACGAGAAGATCGTCCGCGGCCCCAAGTCCGCAGGCGTGATCTATTGGCAGGTACCGAAGAACAAGACGCTGGACAGCACCATCGGCAAGACGATGGGCAAGAAGCGATACAAGTCGTCGACCACCACCCGCAACCTGCGCACGCTGGTCAAGGTCGTGGGCGCTCAGTCGTCGTAGGCGGCCTCGAGATAGCGCACTGCGTCGGCTTTGCCGAGTCCGAGTCGGTGCGCAACGTCGAGATAGGCGCGCGCGGCGTCTGCCATCGCGGTGTCCGACGGGTCGGCCCGAGCGACGAATGTGCCGAAGCGCCCGCGGGTTTCGACAATTCCTGCGGCTTCCAGCTCGCGATACGCGCGGGCGACGGTGTTGACTGCCAGGCCCAATCGGCCGGCCAGTTCGCGCACCGTCGGCAGCCGGGTCCCCGGCGCCAGAGTGCCGGCCCGGATCGCCTCGATGATCTGGTTGCGGAGTTGGTCGAACAGCGGTCGTCCCGCTTGACCGTCAACCCGCAGCCACTCCCCGAGTTCCACCTGCTCAGTATCCCGCAGTCCGGCTGGATTCACTGCCCAGCTCTCCCCGCAAGCGGTGAGGTACCCCCACTGCATCGTCGCCGGGCTATCTTGGTGGGGTGCGTATCACGGTCCTGTCCGGCGCGGGAATCTCCGCCGAAAGCGGTGTGCCGACCTTCCGCGACGACAAGAACGGACTGTGGGCCCGGTTCGACCCCTACGAGTTGTCCAGTGTCCAAGGCTGGCAGCGCAATCCCGAACGGGTGTGGGGTTGGTATCTCTGGCGGCACTATCTGGTCGGCACCGTCGAGCCCAACGCCGGCCACCGCGCCGTCGCCGCGTGGCAGGACCATGCCGAGGTCAGCGTCGTCACGCAGAACGTCGACGACCTGCACGAGCGTGCGGGCAGCTCGCGGGTGCATCACCTGCACGGTAGCTTGTTCGACTTCCGTTGTGCGACATGCGATCTGCCGTACTCCGGCGGACTTCCCGAGATGAAGGAGCCCGCGCTGGAAGTCGAGCCGCCGAGCTGCGACTGCGGCGGCTTGATCAGGCCCGACATCGTGTGGTTCGGCGAGGCGCTGCCCGAGGGGCCCTGGCAGCACGCCGTGGAGGCGACGACGACCGCCGACGTGCTGGTCGTGGTGGGAACTTCCGGCATCGTCTACCCCGCGGCGGGCCTGCCCGAATTGGCGGTGGCCCGCGGGACGGTCGTCGTCGAGGTCAACCCCGAGGCGACACCGCTGTCGAGCAGCGCCACGATCACCGTGCGCGAAAGTGCCAGCACGGCGCTGCCGACACTGATACAGCGGCTGCCCGCGTTGCTGAATTAAGTCGGCCGACGGGCGCGGCCCAGGGTGAACTCTGCCACCGGCAGCGGCACCCACGACGGCAGCGCCTGCTCGGTTCGGGCGGTGTCGACCTCGAATCCGGCCGCGCGGATCGATGTCTCGGTGCGACGGTGGGTATGGCAGTTGCCCGCGAGCTTGGGCCAGATCGTCGCGTCGGCCAGTTGCTGCAACCGGCCCCGCGGTCCGCCGCTGGCCATGTGCTCCAGATAGCGCAGCTCGCCTCCCGGCTGAATCAACGAAAAGAGTTGTCGCAGAACCGAATCAGGCTCGGCCACCGAGCACAGCACCAGCGAGCACACCACCGCGTCGAAAGGCTCTGCGGCAGAGAAGCTCTCTACCGTACGTGTTGGTCACCTCGACCGGGACGGCAGCGGCAGCAGCCGCGTCACGGGCGCGGACGGCCAGCCGCTGCTCGGGCTCGACGGCGACAACCCGCGTCACCGAGTCGGGGTACAGCGCGAAGTTGGTGCCGGTGCCCGCACCGACCTCGAGCACCCGGCCGGACAACCCGGCCAGGTTCTCCCGACGAAAGTGCCGCATCTGTTTGGTCTCGTGTGCGGCGATCGTGGGCCAGATGCGAGCGAAGAACGGATGGTCGAGCGTCGTCGATGACGTCATACCGATTGACCTTTCAACGAAGAGAGCAGTGCCGTCAGCCGCTCCACCACCTCGTCGGGGGATGCCTCGGCACCGACTAGTCCCGTCACTATATTCCCGGTGAAGATCGCGCGCAGCACCCGGTCGGCAAAGGCCTCCACGTCACCGAACGGCAAGTGCGGTTTGGCGATCAACAGCGAGGCTACGCCGTGCGCGGAACTCCACAGTTCCAGCGCGATCCCGGTGGCGTCGCCCGGCGCGAATGTACCTTCGTCGATGAGCGCCTGCACGGTGGCGCACATATGCTCGAACGCCGAACTTGCCAGCGCGGCATCGACATTGCTGCCGGACCGCCACTCACCCATCGTCGCGATCCGATAGAGCTCCGGGTTCTCGGTCGCAAACCGGATGTAGGCCAGCCCCTGAGCTCGCAGCACCTCGACGGTGCTCGACTGCGCAGTCGAAACCCGCTGCATCTCTTCGTCCAGCTTTTCGAAGTAGCGGGCGCACACCGCGTCGAGCAGCGCGACCTTGTCTTGGAAATGCAGGTAGATCGACGGCGGCGTCACGCCGACGCGTTCGGCCACCGAGCGGATCGACACCGCCTTGGCATGTCCGGTATCGAGCAGGAGTTCAGTTGCAGCGTCGAGGATCTCATCACGCAACAGATCGCCGGACCCGCGCGGAGCACGCCTGCGGCGAAGATTCTCCGTTGCGGCGCTAGCCACGGTCGACGACCGTCGCCGCAGCACGTGCGCGGGGCGATGCGGGATGCGGAAGAACTGTCTTCGAGACGGTGCCGCCCGGCCGGGGGATCGGCGGTCACCGGCACGTGCTTGTAATCCGACTCGCTGATGCCGAATCGATCATGTAGCCACACAAGCGGTTTGGGCGCCCACCAACTCCACTGCCCCAGCAGGTGCATGAACGCCGGCACCAGAACCATTCGCACCAACGTCGCATCGGCCAGCACCGCCAGCGTCAGCCCGAGACCGAACATCCTCATGAACGACACCTGCGCGGCGATCAACGCGGCGAACGAAATCGACATCACCACCGCGGCGGCGGTGACGACGCGACCGGTCCGGGCCAGCCCGAGCGCGACACTTTCGTCGTTGTCGGCGCGAATCTTTCGGCGATCCGCCGTCACCGGCCGGGCAACAACGGACGCCAACCAGTACTCCCGAATCCGGGAGACCAGGAATACCTCGTAGTCCATCGACAGGCCGAACGCGACGCAGAACAACAGCACCGGAATATTGGCGACCAGCGTCTCGCTGGGCGTGGTGCCCAGCGCGCCGATATGGCCGTCCTGGAAGATCCACACCAATGCGCCGAATGCCGCTGTCAGCGATAAAATGTTGCACACCAATGCCTTCAGCGGCAGCACCACACTGCCGGTCAGCAAGAACAACAGCACGAAGGCGATGGCGGCGATCAACCCCAACACCAGCGGAAGACAGGCGGTGATCGCGTACACACTGTCGCGGTTGATCATCGCCGTGCCGGCCATTTCCACCGATCGGCCCGCCGGACCAGGCACGGCGTGCAACCGGTCGAGCTGGGTGTCGGAGGCCTCCGAGAACAGCGCCGCGGTAGTGGCGACGGTGAAGAACGCACTATCGTGCCTGAGGCCGGTGGCCGCGGACGGCGGACCTACCCGGTTGCCACCGACGAACGTCCCGGTCGGCGCCGACACAGCGGAAACGCCGGCGACCCGGGACAGGTCGGCGGCATAGCGGTTGAGGTCGCCCGGACGCACCCCTCGAACATCCGGGACGACCACCGGCACCGCCGTCGCCGAGTCATCGGCGAAATCGTGACGCAATTGGTCACCAACCGCGTGCGCCGAGGCCGAAGTCGGCAGCACACGGTCGTCAGGCATTCCCCACTTCACCCCGAGGAAGGGAATCCCAAGCACTAGCAGTAACGCGACGACGGCCAGACCGACTGGCACGGCTCGCCGCATCACGAACTTGGTCGACCGGTACCAGAACAGCTGCTGTACCGGTTTGCGCACCGGGTCCGGGCGGCCGAAGATCCGCCGTCCCAGCCGGCGTACGTCCAGCGCATCCAACCGTGACCCGAGGAGCACGATCGCCGCCGGCGTCACGACGATCGCCGCGACCGCGACGATGGCCACTGTGGCCACGCCCGCATAGGCGAAGGATTTCAGGAAGTACATCGGGAACAGCACCATCACCGCCATCGACAACGCGACGGTGGTCGCCGAGAACAACACCGTCCGGCCCGCGGTGGCCATCGTCCGGATCAGCGCCTCGTTCGGCTCGCTGCCGTCCGCCAGCTCGTCGCGGTAGCGGCTGATGATCAGCAGCGTGTAATCGATGGCCAGGGCGAGTCCCAGCGCACTGCTGAGATTCAGCGCGTACGTCGACACATTGGTGCTGAAGCTGATCAGCCGCAGCACCGACATCGAGCCGACGATGGCCAGCCCGCCCAGGACGACCGGTAGAGCGGCGGTCAGCAGACCGCCGAAGACCCAGACCAGCACCAGAAAACTCAGCGGAATCGCCAGTGACTCCATCAGCAACAGGTCGCGCTCGTTCTGGCGGTTGATCTGGTCGTAGGCCATCGCCACACCACCGGCGCGAACCGTCACGCCGTCGCGGTCGTGGGCGACCTGCGCCGCGATGCTCTTGGCGTACTTCTGCGCGTTGTTCTCGCCGCCTTCGAGGTTGGCGACGATCAATCCGGATTTGCCGTCCTTGCTCAGTAGGGCGGCCGCCAGATGCGACGGGCCCGCGGCGGCGGGTCCGGTCCACGCCGAGGCCACGTTGAACACCCCGGGCGACCGCTGCACCCGGTCGACGATGTCGGTCGCGGCCAGGCGGGCCGGGCCGCTCTGCGCACCGGCCGGTGCGGTCACCACGAGGACCAGTTGCTGATCGCTCTGCCCGAACTTGTCTCCCAAAAGCGCGATCGCCCGCGCCGACTCCGATGCCGGGTCCTGGAACCCGCCGGCGGACAGGCTTTTGGCGACTGGAAGTCCGAATACCGCGGCTGCCGCCATCACCAATATCGCGACCGCGAGAATCCGCCGGGGCGCGGCGATAGCGAGGCGAGCAATCCGCTGCAGCATCGGCGTCCTTCCCATGTAGATATCTCTGCTAAGTTAGCAGCGCTAAGTTAGCAGGGCAAGATGTCCGGTGCATCGTTGCGCTTCACCTTGTGAATACGAGTCCGGGCCCGCGACAGTTCACCGCAGCGCGCGATTGACCAGGATATTTTCGGAGCCTATGCGATTGCACCCCTGCCCAATAGATCAGTTCCAAGCATCCGGACGTCACGTCCGACCAGGGGCACCTACCGAGCGGTAACAATTGCCACGATTTTCCGAACCGTGACTCAAAGATTCCTTAAACGTTGCCCATACGCTCGCTTACATGTGGATCGATGATTCGAGTGCCGACGTGATCAAAGGTGATTTCGAGGCTCTCTACAACGGCGATGTGCTGGTAGAGGGCGAGACCTCGGAGCAACTCGACGATTGGCACCCGCTACCTAACGCGAGCTAGTTCGCGCGGCCACACGCCCCTCTCACCTCGGGGCGTGCCGGTTACGAGGAGTTCGCCAGCCTCACGTGCACCTTCGGCGTTTCCTTAATGCCCTGCCTCAATGCAAAAGCCCCCGCCTCGGCGGGGGCTTTTGGCAACGCTGGCTACCTCGGCGCCATCCGGATCGCGCCGTCGAGCCGGATGACCTCGCCGTTGAGCATCGGGTTCTCGACGATGTGCACGGCCAGGGCGCCGTACTCGTCCGGGTCGCCCAGTCGGCTCGGGTGCGGCACCTGCTTGCCGAGCGACTCCCGGGCCGGCTCGGGCAGACCCGCCAGCAGCGGGGTGTCGAACAGACCGGGGGCGATCGTGACGACTCGGATAGCCTTGCTGGCCAAGTCACGTGCGATGGGCAGCGTCATGCCGACCACGCCACCCTTGGACGCCGAGTACGCGGCCTGACCGATCTGACCGTCGAACGCTGCCACCGACGCGGTGTTGACGATGACACCGCGCTCTTCGCCGACGAGGTCTTGCTGAGCGATCCGCTCGGCACCGAGCCGCAGCACGTTGAACGTGCCGATCAGGTTGATTTCGACGACTTTGCGGAAGGCCGCGAGCGGGAACGGGCCGTCCTTGCCGAGCGTCTTGACGGCGTTGCCGGTGCCCGCGCAGTTGACCACGATGCGCAGCGGGCCGAGCGATTCGGCGATGTCGAGCGCCGCGGTGACGGCCTTCTCGTCGGTGACGTCGGCGGGCGCGAAGCGCGCACGGTCACCGAGCTCGCGGACCACGTCTTCGCCCTTGAGGTCGAGCACCACCACCTGTGCGCCTGCGTCGAGCAGGCGCTTGGTGGTGGCCAGCCCCAGGCCGGACGCTCCACCGGTGACGAGCGCTACGGCATCCCTGATCTCCACGCAATTGTTCCTTTCGATTCGGCCAGGCCCCAGCGAGCCGACCTACTGGTTGGTCGGGACTATACCCAGTCGTTAAGGACGGCTTCGGTGTCGGACCCCGGCTCCCGCGGCGGGCGCGGTTGGTCCGTAGAGCTGCGGGAGAACCGCGGCGCCGGCAACGGCTGCAGGCCGTTGCCGACCCGGTAGAAAGTTTTGCGCTCAGTAATGTGCGGCTCGATCTCGACCTCGCCGAAGGCCAGCACCGGCGTCACGCACGCGTCCGAATCGGCGAACACCTTGGCCCAGTGGTCGCGGTCCTTGCCGGCGAACACCTCGGTGAACTTGGCCCGCAACTCAGGCCAGCGGCTGCGGTCGTTCTGCGCCGGCAGGTCGGCGGGGTCCAAGCCGAGTCCGGCCAGCATCGCCGCATAGAACTGCGGCTCGATGGCGCCCACCGACACGTAACGGCCGTCGGCACATTCGTAGGTGTCGTAGTAGGGCGCTCCGCCGTCGAGCATGTTGGTGCCGCGTTCGTCGGTCCACATGCCCATCTCGCGGAATGCCCACATCATCTGCACCAGCACCGACGAGCCGTCGACCATCGCGGCGTCGACGACCTGGCCCTTGCCGGAGGTCTGCCGCTCCCACAGCGCCGAGAGGATGCCGAGCAACAGGAACATCGACCCGCCGCCGAAGTCGCCGACCAGGTTCAGCGGCGGCACCGGCCGTTCGCCCGCCCGGCCGATGGAGTGCAGCACACCGTTGAGCGAGATGTAGTTGATGTCGTGGCCGGCCTGCTGACTGCGCGGGCCGGTCTGGCCCCAGCCGGTCATCCGGCCGTAGATCAGCCGGTCGTTGACCTTGGCGCAGTCTTCCGGGCCGAGGCCCAGGCGTTCGGTGACGCCGGGCCGGTATCCCTCGATCAGCACGTCGGCCTTGGCGACGAGCTTGAGCACCAGGTCGCGGCCCCGCTCGGACTTAAGGTCGGCGATGACGAACCGACGGTTCCGGAGCATCGGGTCGGTGCCGCTGGCACCGGGCCGGTCGACGCGAACGACGTCGGCACCGAGGTCGCCCAGGATCATCGCGGCGTGCGGGCCGGGCCCGATCCCGGCAAGTTCGACGACTCGTAACCCTGTCAGCGGTCCCGCCATGATCTCCCGACCTCCTTGTCGACGCTTACTGACATGGCGATCGCCAGCGCGGCTGAGCCGGGCGCAGCGGATCGCCACCAACTGACTGGCATCTTCGCAGTCGGCCCGGTTGCCACTGCATCCCGGTGGCTTAAAGTCGAGCCATGACCGCCATCGATTCCGGTATCGACACCCTCGCACCCGTTGAAGGGCTAGCCGTTTCCTTGGCCGACGGTGTGCTGTCGGTGACGATCGACCGTCCGGACAGCCTGAATTCGCTGACGCTGCCGGTGTTCGAGGGTCTCGCCGATGCCATAGAGCAGGCGGCGAACGACCCGCGGGTGAAAGTGGTGCGGCTGGGCGGCGCGGGCCGCGGCTTCTGCTCCGGCGCGGGGATGAGCGCCGACGACGTGGCGGGCGCCGGCCCCGGCGACGAGCTGATTCTGGCGGCCAACCGGGTGGTGCGGGCGATCACGGCACTGCCGCGCCCGGTCGTTGCCGTTGTTCAGGGTCCGGCGGCCGGCGTCGGTGTCTCGATCGCCTTGGCCTGCGATTTGGTATTGGCTTCCGACGCAGCGTTTTTCATGCTCGCCTTCACCAAGATCGGCCTGATGCCCGACGGCGGCGCCTCGGCGCTGATCGCCGCCGCGATCGGTCGGATCGGTGCAATGCGGATGGCGTTACTGGCCGAGAGGTTGCCTGCAGCAGAGGCGTTGGCGTGCGGCCTGGTCAGCGCGGTCTACCCGGCCGACAGCTTCGAGGCCGAGGTGGACAAGGTGGTGGCCGGGCTGCTGAACGGCCCCGCGGTGGCGTTCGCCAAGACGAAGCAGGCCATCAACGGCGCCACGCTCACCGAGTTGGAGCCGACCCTTCAGCGCGAACTCGAGGGTCAGTCGGTGCTGCTGAATTCGCACGACTTCCGCGAGGGCGCAAGAGCTTTCCAGCAGCGCCGCAAACCGGCCTTCAAAGATAACTGAGCACCGACAGCTGAGCGCTCACAGCCCGAACAGCGGGGGCAGCGCGAGCAGCACGACCAAGGTCCACACGAAGTGGGTCAGGATCGGTGCCAGCACCCCGCCGGTGGCGCGACGCTCCATTGCGCAGACTGTTCCGAGAAAGATCGCGGCGAATCCGAGCATCAGCTGTCCGCTGGCCAAGGTCGCGATGATGTACACCACGGTCGAGATCACCAGCGGGTGGTATCGCACGACCGCGGTGTACAGCGCGCCGCGGTAGAACAGCTCCTCGCTGACAGCGCCGAGGAGTGCGACGGCCATCGTCGGACGCCACGCTCCCTGGTCGGCGTACTGCAGCACGCGGGTGATCAGCTCGGCGACGACCGGGATCTGTCGAGCGATCAAGCCGCCGAGCACGAAGACGCCGCCGAGCAGCAAGCCGACGACGGTGCCGCTGACCACCGGGCGCTGGTTCCGACCACGCCAGCGGGCACCACCGAGGTGCAACGGTCCGGAGACGAACGCGCCGAGCGCCCAGACTCCCGCCAGCGTGAGCGACCACCAGTAGAAGCTCGGCTCACCTGGATGGCTCCGAAGGGCGAAACTCAGCGCTGTAGCGCCAAGCACGAGAACAATCGCGACGACGATCCGCCTGCGCCGCACGACGCCGGGCGGTTCATTGTGCGGCACAGCGACATTCACGATTCCGCGACGGATCTCTTCCAGGGCGCCGGGCGTGGGACTGACTTCAGTCACGGGAGCCGCTCCTCCTCTTCGCTTCGCTCAGCATCGTCGTCGGCTCGTGTCACGGGAGCCGCTCTCCCCCGCAAGCGGGAGGTGCCCCCACCTCATCGCTTCGCTCAGCATCGTCGTCGGCTCGTGTCACGGGAGCCGCTCCTCCTCTTCGCTTCGCTCAGCATCGTCGTCGGCTCGTGTCATGCCAAATGCACCTTCGGTGTCAGCATGATCAGGATGTCAATACCGGTCCGCAGCACACCGGCGATCGGGCCGGGAACAACATTCACCAATCCGAGGCCGGGTCGCACGATCGATGGTGTCACTATGCACGCAAGTCGTCGCAATCGCAGCGCATCGCCACCGGCCCACGCCGGATCGCTGTCGGCAAGGTGATGTGGATCCGCAAGCGCGTTGACCGGGCGCGGCCGACGGTTGGACAGCGATCGCGTTATCGCGTCCACGATCGAAAGCGGGCCGCCGGCCGGATCGGAAACCAGATCCCGAAGGCCGTTACCACTGGCTTTCATCGGATAGTCCAGCGACTCGACGAGGTCCGCCGCCAATCCGTCAGGCACCGGCAGCGCCAGCGCAGTCACCCAGGACGCCACGGTGGTGTCGATTCCCCACACCGGCAGACCGGTGTGCCACTTGCCGGCAATTTGCGCATACGTTGTCAGCAGTTCGCGGTAAGACGTGGTATCCGGCCCGGCAATGTCGTACGCACCCGCCGGAACTTGCTCGGGGTCGGCGGCGGCGACGAGGTAGTGCAGCACGTCGCGAATGGAAATCGGGTCGATCGGGTTTTCCATCCACTTCGGTATCGGGATGACCGGGAAACGGTCACCGACATACCGCAGCATCTCGAACGACGTCGAGCCCGCGCCGAATATCACTGCGGCGCCCAGCCACACCACTTCCGGGCCACCCTCGATCGTCAGCGCCCCGGCCACCTCAGCCCGACTCGTCAGGTGCTCGGACAGCGCCCTTCGTCCGAGGGAACGAAGCCCCCGAGGTAGACGATGCGACGAACGCCCGCGTCTTTCGCAGCGGCCGCGAGATTGCCGGCCGAGGCGCGATCGGCATCGCGGAAGCCGGGCTGACCGATGGCGTGCACCAGGTAGTAGATGACATCGATCGGACCACCCGCAGCCAGGGCCGCGCGCACCGACTCGACGTCGGAGGCATCCATCTGAATGGGCTTGACATCGTCGAACCACCCGAAGTCGCCAAGCCGCGCGGGGTCGCGGCTGGCGGCGAGTACCTCATGGTCCGCCTCGAGAAGCGCCGTGATCAGTCGCGATCCCACATAGCCCGTCGCGCCCGTCACCAGTGTCCGCACAACCCCCAACGTAGACAGTAAAGAGTGCGCATTAAACCCAGCAGTTTGCGTTCCCTATCGCACGCCGATTAGACAGACGTCGAATGAGCAATGAGCGCAGGCGAGATTGAACCAACGGTGGAGGAAATCCGTGTCTCCAGTGTGGGAAACCTAACAGCTTGGCGCGCATCCCGTGAAACCTGACGTCAAACTGTCCGACCTGGCGAGGGGAACCCCGTCGGTTGCGTCGGTGGCCGTCGAGTTCCCACCGCACCGGCACAGCCAAGACGAAGTGGTAACGGCTTTGGCCGATTTCGCCGGTCCAGAGTTTCGACGGTTCGCCGCCACCAGCGGGGTTGAGACACGCCAACTTGCGCTGCCCTTGTCGCGATACCGCCAGCTCAGCGGTTTCACCGAAGCGAACGAGACGTACCTCGACATCGCACTCGAGCTGGGTGAACGGGCGATGTTGTCGGCATTGGCG
Source organism: uncultured Actinomycetota bacterium (assembly GCA_963741555.1). Classification (GTDB taxonomy): domain Bacteria; phylum Actinomycetota; class Actinomycetes; order Mycobacteriales; family Mycobacteriaceae; genus Mycobacterium. The sequence goes on from CAVUIH010000007.1 coordinate 119,789, forward strand.
ACCGCCGAAATCGAGCCCTCCGAGGTCGATATCGTGTTTTCGACGACGGTCACCGGGCTCACCGTTCCCTCACTGGAAGGGCGGCTGGTGAGTCGGCTGGGTCTTCGACCCGATGTCAAGCGTGTTCCGATGTTCGGCCTGGGTTGTGTCGCCGGTGCCGCCGGAATGGCTCGCGTGCACGACTACCTCCGGGCTTTCCCCGGTCAGGTGGCGGCCCTGCTCGCGGTCGAACTGTGCTCGTTAACCGTTCAGCGCGAAGACCGTTCGATCGCGAATCTGGTCGCCTCCAGCCTGTTCGGTGATGGTGCTGCCGCCCTCATCGCGACCGGAGCCGACCGGCCACGAGCCGGACCGAAACTACTTGCCACCCGGAGCCGTACCTACCCGGACACCGAAGAAGTGCTGGGCTGGAACATCGGCACCGACGGGTTCCGGATCGTCCTGTCTTTCGAGATCGCCACTGTCGTCGAGAAATACCTGGGTGAAGACGTCCACGACTTCCTCGCCGACTACGGCCTGACCACGTCGGACGTCTCGAGATGGGTCTTGCACGCGGCCGGCCCGAAGGTGATCGACGCGGTCGAAAATGTGCTCGATCTGCCCGCAGACGCCTTCGATCTCACCCGAAAGTCTCTGCGCGACAATGGAAACCTGTCGTCAGTTTCGGTGCTGGATATCCTCCAGGACACCATGACCGACCCACCTCCTCCGGGCTCGATCGGACTGATGATCGCCATGGGCCCCGGCTTCTCCTCCGAGCTCGTGCTGCTCAGCTGGTAGGCCATGTACTACCTGCTGATCCTGGCTGTTGGCGTTGAACGGCTGATAGAAGTGATGGTCGCCAAACGCAACGCGCGATGGGCTTTCAACCACGGCGGCAAGGAATTCGGTCACGGCCACTATCCGGTGATGGTCACCTTCCACACTGCGCTGTTACTGGGCTGCGTCATCGAGGTGTGGGGACTGCACCGGCCCTTCATCGGGTGGCTGGGGTGGCCGATGCTCGCCGTAGTGGCACTCAGCCAAGCGCTGCGCTGGTGGTGTGTGGCCACCCTGGGCCGACACTGGAACACCTTGGTCATCGTGCTGCCGGACGCCCCGTTGGTACGACGTGGCCCGTATCGGTGGCTGCACCACCCGAACTATGTGGCCGTGGTGGCCGAGGGGTTCGCCCTGCCCTTGGTGCACTCCGCCTGGTTGACCGCCATCGGTTTCACGCTGGCAAACGCGTTGCTGCTGACGGTACGGATCAGGGTCGAGAACTCGGCACTGGGCTATCCATGACGCAAATGACCCTCGGCGGCGACGATGCAGCGCGCAGCGATGCTGAGGAGCGGCGCATATGACATATGACACCGACCTGCTGATCGCCGGCGGCGGCCCGGCCGGTCTCGCTGCGGCGATAAACGCTCGCCAACATGGGCTTTCGGTGATCGTGGCAGAACCGCGAGACAATCCGATCGACAAGGCCTGCGGCGAGGGTCTGATGCCCGGCGGCTTGGCCGAATTGGCGTCGCTGGGTGTCGATCCGGCCGGGATGCCGTTACGGGGTATCGCCTATCTGAACGAGCACCGCCGAGCCGAAGCGCCTTTTCGCGGCGGGCCCGGACGAGGTGTCCGACGGACCACCTTGCATGCCGCGCTGGCGTCCCGCGCGAAAGAGCAAGACACCGAATGGGTCGCGACGCGCATCACCAGCGTCGACCAAGATGCCGCCGGCGTCACCGCCGCGGGGATCCGCGCGAAATGGCTGATTGCTGCGGACGGACTGCATTCAGCGGTCCGCCGCGCCGTCGGCATCGACGCCGTGGCCGGACGACCTCGACGGTACGGGGTGCGCTGGCACTACCAAGTGCCGGCGTGGTCGGAGTTCGTCGAAGTGCACTGGTCGCGATGCGGCGAAGCGTATGTGACACCCGTCGAGCCCGACCTTGTCGGCGTGGCGATCCTGTCGTGTGGGCGCCCGGACCTTGCCTGGTTTCCGCAGCTGGCCCACCACCTGCAAGGCGCCGACCGCGGGCGGCCGCGCGGCTGTGGACCCATGCGACAGGTGGTGTCCCGCCGCGTCGCGGGGCGGGTGCTTCTGGTGGGCGATGCGGCCGGTTACGAAGACGCGCTGACCGGTGAGGGCGTGAGCCTGGCCGTCAAGCAGGCCGCGGCGGCGGTGAGAGCTATCGTCGACGGCACGCCCTCGTCATACGAATCGGCCTGGCATCGACTCACCCGCGACTACCGGCTGCTGACCCGCGGGCTGGTGCTGACCACCGTGCCTAAGGCGGCTCGACGTGCCCTCGTGCCCGCATGCACCCTGCTACCTGCGGTATTCGAGCAAGCTGTGCACATATTGGCACGCTGACACTGGCGTTTCCGCCGCCCCGTCGCCCAACCCTTGCTCGGAGGCAGGTATCCGACATGCTGTACGTTGGTTCCAGTAATTGGATTGACCAGCAAAGCGGCCCAGCCGCGACTGACCACTTGGATACGATGACAAATGGGCCCTGTTACGCCTGGCGTACAGGGGGGGAACGCCAACACCACACCAGCCGCGTCCGTCGCGGCCGTAGCGATCGAATTCCCGCCGCACCAGGTCGGCCAGCGGGAAGCACTGTCGGGCTTGACCGGCCTCGGCGGGCCGCAGTTCGACCGTTTCGCCGACAGCGCCGGAGTGCAGACCCGCCGCATCTCGTTGCCGCTGTCGCAGTACGGCCAACTGAGCGGCTTCACCGAAGCGAACGAAATCTTCATCGAGACCGCGCTGGAGCTTGGGGAGCGCGCGCTGCTCTCGGCATTCGACGCCGCTAAGATCAAGCCCTCCGACGTCGACATCGTTTTCTCGACGACGGTCACCGGGTTGGCGGTGCCGACCTTGGAGGCCCGGCTGGCGACCCGTGTCGGCTTGCGACCTGACGTCAAGCGGGTGCCGCTGTTCGGACTTGGCTGTGTCGCCGGGGCCGCCGGGGTAGCCCGAATGCACGACTACTTGCTGGCGTTTCCCGATCACGTAGCGGTACTGCTCGCTGTCGAACTGTGCTCGTTGACGCTGCAACGTAACGACTTCTCCATCGCCAATCTGGTGGCGACCAGCCTGTTTGGTGACGCTGCCGGCGCCGTCGTTGCGAAGGGAGCTGCCCTGACACCCGGGGGGCCGCGGGTACTGGCGTCCCGCAGTCGGCTCTACCCCGACACCGAAGAGGTGATGGGCTGGAATATCGGCAGTAACGGGTTCCAAATCAAGTTGTCGCCAGAGGTCGCGACCGTCGCCGAAAAGTACCTGGGCGAAGACGTCCGCAACTTTCTCGCCGACCACGGCCTGACTCCCGCCGACATCTCGACGTGGATCTGCCACCCTGGTGGACCGAAGGTGATCGAGGCCGTCGAGCATACGTTGGAGCTACCGGTCGACGCACTTGATCACACTCGAAAATCTTTGCGTGACAACGCAAATCTTTCTTCTGTGTCGGTGCTGGACGTACTTCGCGCCAACATGGCCGATCCACCGCCACCGGGTTCGTTCGGGCTGATGATGGCCATGGGGCCGGGGTTCTGTTCGGAACTCGTGCTGCTCGTCTGGTAGGTCGTGCGTAGTGCGCAGGCCATGATTAGTGAACTGTCACCACTCGCCTTGCCCCGCAACGGGTTTTTCCGCCGCTCCCACGTATTCGCCCCAATATCCGCCACCGAGGGACCTTGGCGCCCTCGTCAGCACGATCGTGAAAGCGGAAAGGTCGTGCTTGTGAAATGCGCGACCCGCCGCAAACGGGTTCATCTTGGTCGTGTATTCAAGCCCGGCGATGGCCGGCGACCGGGACGCCCCGTGCCTTCGCAATGACCGGTAACCGAGATCTTCGAGAAGTCTGGAAAGTTCGGTGGGTCTTACGAACCGGCGAAAGTCGTGAGTCGACTTGTACAGGCCGGATACAAACAACGGGCCGATGGTGACGAAGCACACCCAGGTGTACAGGTTCCGGTCTGGAGCCACATAAAACAATCGCCCGCCGGGTTTCAGCGCGCGATAGACATTCGCCAGGACCGCGCGGTGCTCGCCACAGTGGTCGAGTATTCCGTGCATGTAGACCACGTCGAATTGGTTGCTGGGCAGAACGTTCCGATCGCGGATGTCCCAACATGAAATTGAACACTTGCGACGTCGGCGAAGGACCGCCTCGCTGCCCGGATAGCTTTGTAGTCGACGTCGAAGCCATCGATTTCCCAGTCCCGCAACTCGGGCTGCGCCTCACGCAAACCACGGATCGCGGCACCACTGCCGCAGCCGACCACGGCCATCCGCGAAGGCTCAGATCCTGCGGACTGGGGTAGGTAGTCGTGCAGGAATTGCCAAGCGACGTGGTCGATTTTGGTGACGAGCTCTTCGGTGAACCGCCAGTGCGGACTCACCTGCGCCTGGGCAAAGTAGCGCACACCGCGTTCAATCGTGCCGTTATGGATTCGCGTGAGCAGCTTGTCGAGCCAGGAGTAGCGGTACTCAGGCTCGCCGCTGGCCCCGCTGCGCCGCTCGCGGTGTAGGAAGTCGAAGTAGGCCTGCTCTTCCACATCGAGCGGCGCCGTCCAGGAGCGCGCTCGACCTAAGACGCGCTCACGGATCCATGAGTCGAGAACCCGGCTATACAAGTCGGTCTCGAAAATCATGAGCTGGTGTCCACCGCCGGGCAGCACAAAGAGGTCTTTGGGTCCGCCGATGCGCTCGAAGCAGGCGCGGACATGGTCGGCGTCGACGATCTCGTCGTTCTCGCCGCAGGCGACCAGGACGGGCTTGATATTGGCCGCACAGGGTTCACGCGGCTTGTAGTTGAAGACGGAGTGGTAGCTCTTGAAGCCGTAGGACCAGACATTGAGCGGGTCAATCAGCTTCTCAGGCAACAAACCTGGGTGTTCCTGGTAGGCAGCTTTGAAGTCAATGACCCGGCGTAGTGGTACCCGAACCCGGTCGCCCAGACCTCGGGCCAGACGATCCATCATCGGTGAACGCATCAACCGAATCGCCCGGTTCATCTGCAACTCGTCGTTCAGCAAGATGTTCATGCACACGGCTCCGGCCACCCGCGGGCACCGGGCGAGCGCGTGGAACGCAATTTCGCCGCCCTGACTGGCCCCGTGCAGCACCACCGGAACGCCGGTGCTTTCGGCCGCGTGCTCGGACACAGCCCGAACGTCCTCAAGGAAGTCATCAAAGGTGAAGACACCTCGCGGGCCGCGGGTGCGCCCGTGGCCGGTCAAGTCGAAGGCCCAGACGTTCGCTGGAAAACGGCGCCGGAATTGCTCGGCGAAATCGTGGTAGGCCGCGCTGTAGCCCGCGGTGCCATGCACCAGAACTAGCGTGTACTGGGCGTTCGGATGCTCGTAACGTGTCAGGAAGAGGGGCGTGCCTTTGCTGCCGGCAATGCTCCCGTCAACTGGGGGCTCAAGCGCGCCTTCCGGCTCGACGGGCGTCATGGCGCTGACCGCTCCGTTCCTTGAGCGATGAGATGGTTGATCAAGAGTTCAGCGTGGGCGTCGAACTCGGCCCGGAATGCGGTTTCATCGTTGGTGAAGGGGCGGCGCATAGCCATCCCGAGAAGGAATGTCTCGATGAGCCCGACGGATAAGTCGGACTCTGCTCCGGGGGTTAGGTCTTCGATGAAGCGCGCGACATTCCGCCGTTGGGTTTGCTGGTGGTCCGAATAGGCTTGCTTGAGGGACTCATTGTGGTTTGCCGCTGCGGCGAATTCCACGGTGAAGGACGCGGCGATCAAATTGTTGACGAAGAGCGCATACAGCAGTTCTTTTGCAGCATCCAGTCGTTCAACGACAGATCCGCTCTGCGGTAACAGGTCGGCTGCCGTCGAGAAGATATCAGCGGTCATCTTGCCAATCGCCGATTGGAGCAGCCGTTCTTTGGTGTCGAAGTGGTGGTGAAGCAGGGGTTGCGAGACACCGGCGCGTAAGGCGATCCGCTTCATCGAGGATTTCTCGTAACCAAACTCGCAGAAGCACGCGAAAGCCGCCGCGAGGATACGCATTCGTGCGTTTGTCGCAGCGGACGGACTCGGTTCGGGCGTGGTCGACGAAGTCTCCGTTGTCTGGTGTCAGCGGTCCGGGCTACAGTAGCTGACTGATCGATCAGTTAACACCTATATCGCGACAACTCATAGCTAGCGTTGCCAGGCTGAGGCACTCGTCCCCGGAGGGGAGGGACGAGCGCCTCGGCGTCGGAGTCAGAGAGGTCATCCAAGGCTGTGCCTCGAGGCAAACGGGTCACACTCACTTTCGACAACGGACCGACGGCCGGTGTGACCGACCAGGTGCTCGACATCCTCGCGCAGCGATCACTCAGGGCGATCTTTTTCGTCGTCGCCAACCGCGTAGAAGGCGACGCGGCTACACTCGCCCTGCTCACTCGAATGGTTGGCGATTGTCACCGGGTGGGCAATCACTCGCTGACTCATGGCCGACCACTCGGTGAGTTGCGCGAGAAGGAAACCATCGCCGAAATCGCCACGGCCCACGATGTTTTACGTCAATTCACCGGAGACAGCTTCCTGTTTCGTCCTTGGGGCACCGAGGGGCAGCTCGATCGGAGATGTCTTAACCGGACTGCGGTCGATTATCTGGTCAGCGGCAAACACACCTGCGTGTTATGGAACAGCGTGCCGCGCGATTGGGCGGATCCGGGCGGCTGGGTCGCCCGCGCACTAACCGACGTCCGGGCGCGCGAACACACAGTCGTGGTAATCCACGACGTGGCGTCCGGGGCCATGGGCGCGCTACCACGCTTTCTCGACGAGCTGCATCGCGAGGGGGTGGCAGTGACTGCCGAACTGCCCACCGAGTGCGTGCCGATCGTCGACGGCCGCATCATTAGTCCTGTCGACCACCTGATGCCGCTCGACTAGCGATTACCGGGCCTTCCAGACCGGCTTACGCTTCTCGGCGAACGCCAGCGGGCCTTCCTTGGCATCCTCGGTTCTCAGCAACGTGCCGAACTCGCGGGTGGTCCGGGCCCAACTAGGCTCCTCGTCCGGGATGACGCCGTCGTCGGCGCCGCACGCGATCCGCTTGCTGGCCTGCACCGACAGCGGCGCATTGACCGTCACCCGCTCGGCTAGGGCCAGCGCGGCGTCCAGCACGGTGCCGTCCGGCACGACCTGGTTGATCAGTCCCCAATTGGCCGCCTCGGCGGCGCTGATCGGCTCCCCCGTGAGCAGCATCTGCATCCCGATCTTGCGGGGCAACTGCTCGGCGATGCGGAAGACGCCACCGGCACCAGCGAGCAGGCCGACCTTGACCTCGGGAAGGCCGAATTGCGCGCGTTCCTCTGCCACCACGAGATCACTGGCCAGCGCCAGCTCGGTGCCGCCACCGAGCGCGGTGCCGTTGACCGCGGCGATGGTCGGCTTGTCGATGAAGTGGTGGACGTAACCGGCGAAACCCCACTCCGCGTGATCGGGGTGATACAGGTTCTCGCGACGCGAAATCGCCTTGAGATCCGCTCCCGCGCAAAACGATTTGTCGCCGGCTCCGGTGAGGACCACCGCGCGCACCTCGGCGTCGTCCTGTGCCTGCTGCAGCGCGTCGCCCACACCGATGCTGACCGCGCCGTTGACGCAGTTACGCGCCTCCGGCCGGTTGATCGTGATGACTAGAACGTTGCCCCGGCGCTCAACGAGTACAGCGAGATGCTGTACGGGGTCCGTCACAGCAGCTCGACGATGGTGGCGTTGGCCTGTCCGCCGCCCTCACACATCGTCTGCAGTCCGTAACGAATTCCCTTGTCCCGCATGTGGTACAGCATCGTCGTCATGATCCGGGCGCCGGATCCGCCGAGCGGGTGGCCCAACGCGATCGCACCGCCGTTGGGGTTCAGCTTCTTCTCGTCGGCTCCGATGTCCTTCAGCCAGGCCAGCGGCACCGGCGCGAAAGCCTCGTTGACCTCGAAGACCCCGATGTCGTCCAGCGACAGGCCGGAGCGCTTCAGCGCTTTCTGAGTGGCCGGGATCGGTGCGGTCAGCATGATCACCGGGTCGGCGCCGGCCAGCACGGCGGTGTGCACTCGCGCGATCGGCGTGAGCTTCAACTCCTTCGCCTTCTCCGCCGTCATGAACAGCAGCGCCGCCGATCCGTCGGAGATCTGACTGGAGTTCCCGGCGTGGATCACGCCGTCTTCCTTGAAGGCGGGCTTGAGCTGTGCCATCTTCTCGATCGGCGTGCCGCGACGGATGCCCTCGTCCTTGAGAACAACGTTTTTTTCCGAGCCGACCTCCTGCACCGTGATGCCGACAATCTGGTCATCGAAGGCACCGGAATCCTGTGCGGCTGCGGCTTTTTCGTGAGAGCCCAGGGAGTACTCGTCGACCTTGGTCCGGTCGAACCCCCACTGCTCGGCGATCATCTCCGCGCCGATGCCCTGGTTCGGGACGGCGCCGTGGTAGCGATCCAGGAATGCCTGGGAGTACGGCCGACCGCCGTTGGCCAGCGAGGCGCCCATCGGCGTCCGCGACATTGACTCCACCCCGCCGGCGACGACGACGTCATAGTGGCCGGCGACCACACCCGCGGCGGCGAAGTGGATGGACTGCTGGCTGGATCCGCACTGACGGTCGACGGTGACACCGGGAACCGTCTCCGGCCAACCGGCGGTCAGCAGCGCAGTCCTGCCGATATCGAGGGCCTGCTCGCCGGCCTGCATGACGCACCCCCAGATCACGTCGTCGACGAGCCCGGGATCGATGCCGGCCCGCTCGACCAGCCCGTTGAGCACCTGGGCCGACAGGTCGGCGGCGTGCACGCCGGACAAGCCGCCGTTGCGTTTGCCGACCGGTGAACGAACTGCCTCGACGATGACGGCTTCAGCCATGACCTATATCTCCTCCACGTGAATATTTCCCTCGATTGTTGACCAACCCGTTGGACGGCTCGTCGCGGGGGTGCGCTACCGGCGGGTAGCGTCGCGATCATGACCCGCATCGTCGTCATCGGGGGCCACGGCAAGGTCGCTCTGCATTTGGCCCGCATCCTGACGGACCGCGGGGACCAGGTGACCTCGATCATCCGCAATCCCGACCACGCCGACGACGTCGCCGCCGCGGGTGCCCGTCCCGTGGTCGCCGATATCGAGCACCTGGACACCGGCGCGCTGGCCGATCTGCTCGCCGGCCACGACGCGGTGGTGTTCGCCGCCGGCGCAGGTGGCGGAGACCCGGCCCGTACCTATGCCGTCGACCGCGACGCCGCGATCCGGGCGATCGACGCTGCCGGACAGGCCGGCGTTCCGCGCTTCGTCATGGTGTCTTACTTCAGCGCGGGCCCGAACCACGGTGTGTCACAGGATAATTCATTCTTCCCATATGCCGAGGCGAAAGCGGCGGCCGATGCCCACCTGCGCGCCAGCGACCTGGACTGGACCGTGCTGGGGCCCGGACGTCTGACGCTGGAACCCGCGACCGGACGGATCGCGGTGGGCGCCGACGCGGCCGAAAAACCGGAAGTCTCACGGGAAGACGTCGCGCTGGTGGCGGCCGCCGTGCTGAACGACGAGACGACGATCCGGCGGACTATCGACTTCAACAACGGTGACCTGCCCATACCTGAAGCGCTGACCACCAGCGGCGATCGCTAGCGCGGCGAAGCCGGGCGCAGCGGGTCGCCGCCATCAATCGGGTAACCTGCACTACGCAGTTGGTCTGCCGACTATGTCATTGGCGACGAAGTCGGCATCGAACGAAGCACGTTAGATGTGCTTCGCAAGAGGGAACCCGGTGTGAGTCCGGGACTGTCCCGCAGCGGTATGCAGGAACGACCGCCGTCATCAGCACTGGTCGCAAGACTGGGAAGCGACGGCCATTAGGAGCACCTGGGGTGCGCGCCTGTGAGTCCGAAGACCTGCCGGCTGTGCCGGGCGCGCCGCGCCTGGCGGTTCACCGCCTCGTGGAATGGGCGTCTGGCCGTAACGGTTGCAGTGGCTGTGTGCGCTGCACCGGACCGGTTCTACGTCCGTTGGCAGCGACCACCCCGTCGATTGAAGGACCAAGAACCATTGTGACCGCAAAACCGTTTACCGCCACCGTTACCGGCTCACCGCGCATCGGCCCGAAACGCGAACTCAAGCGTGCCACCGAGGGCTACTGGGCAGGCCGAACCAGCCGCTCCGAACTCGAGAAGGTCGCGGCCACCCTGCGCCACGACACCTGGGCCCAGCTGGCCGACGCCGGCTTGGACTCGGTGCCCATCAACACGTTCTCGTACTACGACCAAATGCTGGACACCGCCGTGCTGCTGGGCGCGCTGCCGGCGCGCGTACAGGCCGTCTCCGACGACCTCGACCGCTATTTCGCGGCCGCCCGTGGTACCGGGGATGTCGCGCCGCTGGAGATGACCAAGTGGTTCGACACCAACTACCACTACATCGTCCCCGAAATCGGGCCGACGACGAAGTTCTCGCTGCAACCCGAGAAGGTGCTGTCGGAGCTCAAAGAGGCGCAGGAACAGGGTATTCCGGCTCGCCCGGTCGTCATCGGGCCGATCACCTTCCTGTTGCTGAGCAAGGCGGTCGACGGCGGGGACGCACCGATCGGACGGCTCGACGAGCTCACTGCGCTGTACGCCGACCTGCTCGACCAGCTGGCCGACAAGGGCGTGGAGTGGGTGCAGATCGACGAACCCGCTCTGGTCACCGATATCTCCGCCGACGCACCGGCGCTGGCCGAACGCGTCTACAACACACTGGGCGCGCTGGACAAGCGGCCCGCCATTCACGTCGCCACCTATTTCGGCGACCCCGGCACGGCGTTGGCCGCGCTGGCACGCACACCGGTCGAGGCGATCGGTGTGGACTTGGTCTACGGCGCCGACGCCGCGGTCGCCTCGGTGCCGGAGCTCGCCAACAAGACGCTGGTGGCCGGGATCGTCGACGGCCGCAACATCTGGCGCACCGACCTGGAACCGGCGCTGAGCACGCTGGCCAGCCTGCTCGGTTCGGTGGGCTCACTGGCCGTATCGACGTCCTGCTCGACGCTGCACGTGCCCTACTCGCTGGAGCCGGAGACCGATCTCGACGACGCGCTGCGCAGCTGGCTGGCGTTCGGCGCCGAGAAGGTGCACGAGGTCGCTACGTTGGCCACGGCGCTGAAGGATGGCCGCGAGGCGGTCGCGAACGAGATCGAGGCGTCCAACGCCGCGGTGAAGTCGCGTGAGGGCGACCCGCGCCTGCACGTCGACCGGGTGCGGGACCGGATCGAGTCGATCGCGAAGTCCGGTGGCACCGAGCGCGGGCCGGCCGACAAGCGTCGCGAGGAGCAGACCGAGCGGCTGCATCTGCCGCCGTTGCCGACTACGACGATCGGTTCCTACCCGCAGACATCGGCAATTCGTAAGGCGCGTGCGGCATTACGCTCCGGCGAGATCGACCAGGCCGAGTACGAGAACCGGATGCGCAACGAGATCGCCGACGTCATCAAGCTGCAGGAGAACCTCGGCCTCGACGTGCTGGTGCACGGAGAGCCCGAGCGCAACGACATGGTGCAGTACTTCGCCGAGCAGTTGGAGGGCTTCTTCGCCACCGACAACGGCTGGGTGCAGTCGTATGGCAGTCGCTGCGTTCGACCGCCGATCCTGTACGGAGATGTCACCCGCCCGCACCCGATGACGGTCGAGTGGATCACGTACGCGCAGTCGCTGACCGACAAGCCGGTCAAGGGCATGCTCACCGGTCCGGTGACGATCCTGGCGTGGTCGTTCGTCCGCGACGACCAGCCGCTGGCTGACACCGCCAACCAGGTGGCGTTGGCGATCCGCGACGAGACGGTGGATCTGCAGGAGGCCGGCATCGCCGTGATCCAGGTCGACGAGCCGGCGCTGCGAGAGCTGTTGCCGCTGCGCGATGCCGACAAGCAGGCCTACTTGGACTGGGCTGTCGGGTCGTTCCGGCTGGCGACCTCCGGTGTCTCGGACTCAACGCAGATCCACACGCACCTGTGCTACTCGGAGTTCGGTGAGGTGATCGGTGCGATCGCCGATCTGGACGCGGACGTCACGTCGATCGAGGCGGCTCGCTCGCACATGGAGGTGCTCGACGACCTCAACGCGGTCGGCTTCTCCAACAGCGTCGGGCCGGGTGTCTACGACATCCACTCGCCGCGGGTGCCGAGCACCGACGAGATTGCCACGTCGCTGCGGGCCGCGCTCAAAGCCATTCCAGCCGAGCGACTTTGGGTCAACCCGGACTGCGGCCTGAAGACCCGCAACTCCGACGAGGTCGAGGCGTCGTTGACCAACCTGGTCGCCGCGACCAAGGAAGTCCGCGCCAACGCGTAGACATTTGCGTCGAGCGTGAAACTGTTGCGAAAGAATCCGCCGCCGAATTCTCGCAACAGTTTCACGCTCGGCGTTACGCGTGCACGTAAACGGGCACGTCGTCGGCCCAGGGTTGGCGGGTCACCATGTCGGCGACGCGCACGTAGCCGCGTTCGAATTCGCCGGTGGCGGCGTCCACCAGCCGGTACTGCTGGGTCTGCCGGTGGATGGGCTGCGCGTCGAGCATCACCACGCGCACCTCACCCGGCTCGAAGTGACAGCGTTTCTGCAGCGCCGCGACGAGCTGCTCGTTGCTGAAATGCCCGTCGCCGAAATTCCATCCGATAGCGGTGCTGGTGATGCGTTCACCGTCGGTCAGGACGTAGTCGTCTTCGTTCTGGCCGGCCATCGCGCGGTGCGCCAAGGTGAACAACGCCCGGCCGTGAGTGTTGAAGGCGCGGAACGCATATCCCATGTACATCGGGATCTGCGCGGCCTCCTTGCTGCCGTAGAACTTCTCCAGTTGCGCGGCGGGCATGCTCGCGATCGCGACCACGCCCTTGGCGATCTTCTCGTCGGCCGACGGCTTCATGCACCACAGCGTGGTGTCCCAGTTGCCCGCGTAGTACCGCATGCCGGGCAGGAAGGAGACCTTGCGCGGCAACAGGTTTCCGGTCACGACGGTACCCGCCACGACGGCGAACAACAGCAGCGGCAGCGGGGTGGTCAGATCGCTCAGCCCGATCGACGCATGCCCGACGAAGAGCGCGAGCACGCTGAACATCATGAAGACGTTCCACTCCAGCGGCACGCCCATCGGGATCGACGACAGGATGCCGAAGTGGAAGCACAGCATGACGAACGCGGCGATCGCCGTCGGCCAGCCACCATGACTGAAGAACAGCACCAGCGGCACCAGACCTTCGATCGCGGTGCTGAAATGCGCGAGCCAGCGCGAAGCCCGGCCCGGCCGCAGATCGTCTGGAAAGTGTTCGAAGAACTTGCGTTTGATGAACCGCGGCCGAAACACCGGGTTGTTGCTCATCATCGTCGAGATGACGAACGGAAAGTGCTTGTTCAGCTTGGATGTCGCCGCGCCCAGCCAGATGACAAGGCACACCAGCTTGGCGCCGATGATCATGTCCACGCCGTAGCCGGCGAACAGGAACGCGACGGTGAACGAGGCGTAGACCTCGCCGCGGGCGGCCAGGAAGATCACCTTGTCGCGCAGACCGAGCACGGCGAGCACGGCCAGTACCGCCCAGATCTGCCAGGCCGGCAGCACGCCGACCGTCGTGCCGAGCGCCGGGACCGAGCCGGTGCCGTCGGAGAAGATCGCGACGACGAGAAGCACCAACAGCGCGCCGTACAGCAGCGCGTCGACCGGCGTCCGGTTATCCCCCTTCGTGAACGGGACGCGTCCCGGCCAGGGTGGCAACCGGATGGTGCCCGGCCGCAGCCAGTACAGGATCGAGCCCAGCGGCGGGAAGAACCGGTTGTTCAACGGCCCGAACCCGCAACCGAGGCCGACGACTTCGAACAGCATGGTGTACAGCACGACCTTCTCGAACACGATCGGCTCGGCGTACCAGTGCGCTATGCCGGTGAAGCCAGTTGATTCCGGTCGTGGTCAGCGCCAACAGCCAGGCCGCCAGAATGTAGAGCGCGATCTTGACGACGTAGAACAGGTGCAGCAGCACCGGGGTGCCGAAGCCCACCTCGGCCCAATGCCGCGCCATCGGGATGATCTTCTCCGCGCGGGTGCCTTTGCTCCATTCCTCGAAGTCGATCTGCGGAGTTTCCTGTTTGAGAAATCCCATGGCGGCAAGATTAGAACGTGTTCTAGCCGGATGGTTACGGTTCGCCGGATCGCGGCAGGACCCTTGACTACTACTTTCCGTAGTAGTAGAACGGAGTTCTTGGGTGCATATTCGTCGCCAGCCTGTACCAAGGACGGTGATCCGCGATGACAGTCGAGCTTTCGCAACCACCTGAGTCCGCCGTTCGGTCTCTCCGTTGGGCGGCAATACTATTCGTCATGGGCTGGGGCATTCACGTCCTCGATCATCTGCGCCGCGGCATGTCGTCGTCGCCGCACGCGATCATGGTCGGCGGCATGATCCAGGGGCTGTTCGTCATCGTCGCCGTCGTCATGGCCCTCACCCATCGCCGGTGGGCATCCAAAGCCGCGATCGTCGTCGGTTTCGGCAGCGCGATCCTCTTCACCTATGCACATCTGCTGCCGTCGTTCTGGCCGGCCTACCAAGACAGCTTCGTCTCCGGCCCGCGCATCAACGTGACATGGTTTTCCTGGCTGAGCGCGGCCGCCGAGATCGGCACCGGCATTGTCTTCGCGATCGTTGGCACGCACGCCCGGCGGGCAATTGAGGAGGTGGCACGATGAAGGGAACGTTGTTCTTCGACGGAGCGTGTGGAATGTGCACTCGCTCCAGGGATTTCCTGCTGAAGTTCGATCGCACCGGTCAACTGGAGACCGTGCCTTTGCAAAGCCCAGGGACGGCTGAGCGACTCAACGTCGCGCCGGCGAGCCTGCTCGATTCGGTGCGCTGGCTGGACGCCTCGGGCGCTGTCTACTCCGGTGCGGAGGCCGCCAACGCCGCGGTCAGCGCAGCTGTCGGGACCCGAATCCCGTTGGCGATCTACCGGATTCCCGGCATCCGCTTCATCGAGGATGCCGTCTACACCTGGGTAGCCGCACACCGCTACCGGTTTCCGGGCGCGACGCCGTACTGCGAGACACACCCGGCCGCCTGCTAAGCCTTTCGCGGCGGCCAGGGCACAAACCGCGACACGCGGTCGATGACGTCCTGGTACCCCGGACGTCGTTCCAGGCTACGTGTTTCCATCATCGGGATGCTGCCACCGAGGAACATAGCCAACATCCCCAGCGCTCCCAGGCTCAGCCACCACGCATCCGACGGTGCGACAGCAATACCGAACAGCGCCAACGAAACCCAGAAACTGAACTCGCCGAAATAATTAGGATGCCTCGACCAGGACCACAATCCGCGATCCATCACGTCATCTGTCCGGCCACGCCTGGGCCTTACGCTCGACGAACCGATGCATCTGCACGTCGGCGACCAGCTCGAGAGCCACCGCTGCCAACCCCAGCACACCCGCGATCCCGGTCAGCCAACCGATGTCGGCGCCGGATCTGGTCACCGCGACGTACACCGGCAACATTCCGGCGAAGACCAGCAGGGTGGGAATCAGATGAATCGTCACCAGGTCGACGACGAACTCCCACCGCCCGGCGCGTTCCCGGAACATCGGATAACGCCAATCCTCATGGTGCAGGCCGGGAAAGGCGTACAGCCAGTTCGCGGTCAATCGCACCGCCCACAGCACGACCACGGTCGCGATGAGCCAGCAGCGCAGCTGCTGAACTCCGGACTGGCTCCACCAGTAGAACAGCAGCAGCGGCGGAATCACGCTCCAGTACGCGTCGTAGAAGCTGGAGTTGCCGTACGCCCGGCTGAACCCGAACACGACCAGAGTTGCCAGCACATCGGCGATCAACGTGTCCAGCCACAGCCGCCCGGTGTGCACACCCCACAGCAGCCAGGCCGCGGCGACCGCGACGGCAACGACATACGCCAGCGCGACCAGCGCCAGCGATCGCGTCTTGCCCATCGTCACCGTCATTGAGTGCGTCTCCCTCTCCAGTGCGGGCTCTTGACCGCATCGAGCGCTTCGGTGACATAGCTATCGAGCGCCTTAGGTTTCTTCGTCGATTGGCGGACCCACTGCTGGAACGCGAAATCCGCTGCCGCGAAGGCGAGGTGGACCAGCAGGCCGGGCCTGATATCGGTACCGGGATTGGCGCCCATGCGCGCCGCGACCAGCTTGGTCGCCCGCTCTTTGTCGGCGGGCAGGTGCACGGTCAGCTTGCCGAGCAGGTCCGGGGCGACCAGTAGAGCTGCCCGCCACTCTTCGGTGTCGGCCTCGCCGAAGGAGCGGGTCCGGGTGACGATCGCATTGATCAACGCCTCGTCAGGCGACTCGGCTTTCGGCCGGTCTTCGAGCAGCGCGACGATGGCGGTCCCGCCGTGCCGCACCGGCGCCAGCAACAGTTCTTCTTTCGTCGGCACGTGCCGGAAGAAGGTACGCGGCGAAACGCCTGCGGCCGCGGCGATTTCCTCGGTCGTCACGGCATCGTAGCCGCGTTCGACGAACAGCCGGAAGGCGGCGCGCCGAATGTCGGCGCGGATCTGCGCCCGCTGCCGGTCACGCAGCGACTCGGTCATCGGAACGAGCCGATCCCGCCGTCGACGTGAATGGTCTGGCCGGTGATGAACGTCGCATCGGTGCTGAGCAAAAATGCCACCAGCGCGCCCGCGTCCTTGCGCACGTCGCCGATGCGCTTCATCGGCACACGTCGCAATGACTTCTCGAAGTCCTTGGGCGCAAACTCTTTCCACAATTTGACGCCGTCGGATTCGGCGAACGGGCAGACCACGTTGACGCGAATGTTGTCGCGGCCCCATTCCAGTGCGGCGACCTTGGACAGCCCGCGGATGGCCTCTTTGGCCGCCGCGTAACCGCCCCATTTGGGTTCGCCACCGGTGCCGGTTCCGGAGCCGAGATTGACGATCGCACCACCGCCCGCCGCGACCATCAGCGGGTGCACGGCTTGCATGAGCAGAAACGTCGCTCGCGGTCCGACATCGTGACCGAGCGCGAAGTCCTCAGCGGTGATGTCGACGAACGCCTTAGGCTCGTTGGTGGCGATGGCGTTGTTGACCAGGCCGTGCACCGTACCGAAGGCATCCACCGCCGCCGCGACAATCCGTTGGGCGGCTTGCGGATCGCGCAAATCGGCGACGACCTGTTCGACGCGTCCCAATGCCTTGAGCTCGTCGACTGTCGCGGCAAGCTTGTCGTCTTGGATGTCGGCCAGCAGGACCGCCGCCCCGCGTTCGAGCAGCGCGGCGGCGATACCCTTGCCGACGCCCTGCGCGGCGCCGGTGACGATCGCGACGTGGCCGCGCATCGAGTCGGGGTGGGAGTAACTGGTCACGGCGCGCGCTGAAGACCCCGCGCCGGGCGACCGGCGAACAGCGGCAGGTCCAGGTAGGTCTTGATGCCCGGCTCGGCCGCGCACACGTCGGGGATGGCGTTGACGCAGTGGTTGGCGGTGGCGACCACACCCGGATTGCGTTGCAGCCCTTCGGCGATCGACGGCGGCTGTAAACCTTTGAAGGTGAGGCTCACCGTCGGGTCGCCGGTGATCTCGACCTCGAAGCGTTCGCCGCGTCCGCCGAAGTCCCAGGCCGGTTCCAGGTTCTCCTCGCCCATCAACCAGTTCACCGCCGCGCTGATGACCGGTTCGCCGTCGACGAGTGCCTGCCAGCGGAATCGACGGGCCGCCACGGCTCCCGGTGTCGATCGTGAAGGGGCCATAGTCGATGTCCGCGGTCGCGACGGCGATGTCCTGGATCGTCCTGATGTTGGGCTCGATGTCAAATCCCATGTGGTCAGCGATCATTCGCACCGACATCTTGAACCCGTTTTCCAGCAGGCTGGCCATCGGGCCCTGGATGGCCTCCTCGGGGGTGCCGCCGAAACCCATGATGTGGCGCACCACATCGGGGGCGTTGTAGGTACGGATGTCGGAGAACTCCTCAGCGCGCACATGGGTGACCGCCGATGACAGCGACGACACCATCAGCGGGAAGCGTTCGGTGATGCCGCCGGGGTGGATGCCCGATCCGTGCAGTGTCACCCCGCCCGCGACGGCAGCGTCGGCGATCGCCGCGACCGCGGGGTGGCTGAAGTCCGGGTACACCCAGCCGACCGGGGTCACCACGTTCTTACCCGATCGCAGGATCGCCGCGACCTCGTCATCGTTCGGAATCAGCGGGCTGTATACGACGCAATCGGCATCGAGAGCCAGCACGTCGTCCATGCTGGATGTCGCTGTGACACCGAGCGGCTCGGTGCCGAGGATCTCTCCGACGTCGCGGCCGTTCTTGTCCGCGCTGTGCACCCAGCAGCCGACCAGCTCCAGCTGCGGGTGGTTGAGCACGCATTCGATGGCGGCCTTGCCGACGCCGCCGGTCGCCCACTGTACGACGCGAAAGCTGGACGGATTGCTCATCGTGGCAGAGTATGACTTACTGACAGTCACTGTCAACGAGAGGTCGGCTCATGGGTGTGCTCGACGGCAAGGTCGCGATCGTCACCGGGACCAGCCGGGGCGTAGGTGTCGGCATCGCCCACGAATTGCTGCGTGCCGGCGCCACGGTCGTCGGCTGCTCGCGTTCATCGTTGGACGGCATTCCGGGTATCGACGCCGACTGGGCATCCCGCGCGTCCCAACGGGTATGCGATCAAGGCGACTACCGCTCGATCGATTCCTTCGTCGCCGATGTCGCGGCCACCCACGGTCGCATCGACATCCTGGTCAACAATGCCGGCGGGACGGTCCCGGCTCCGCACGCCGAAAGCATTCCCGAACTGGTGCAACGCATTCAGGGCGCTCCGCGCAGCGACGACGACTTCGAGCGCACCGCGCTGTTCCACGCTTTCGCGGTGCAGATGAATTTGATCAGCCCGCTCTGGTTCGCGATCCGGGTGTATCGCCAGATGGCCGCCAGGACGGTTCCGGCTGCATCATCAACATCTCCAGCGGCGCCGGGCATCCGGCAGGCTCACCGACCCTGGTGTCCTACGGGGCGGCCAAGAGTGGGCTCAACCAGCTCAGCCGCTCGCTCGCTCAGGAGTGGGGGCCGAAGGTTCGGGTCAACTGCATCGCGCTGGGCCCGACGATGACCGAGAACTTCCGGTCGTTCGTGCTGCCGAAAGACGATCCAATCGGCGAGAAGTATTTCGCCGCTGTGCCGTTGCACCGAGCGGGCGAGCCCGCGGAAGTCGGCCGAGTGTGCGTCTTCCTGGCCGGTGGCGGGGCGGACTTCGTCAACGGCACGACCATCGAGTGTGACGGCGGCATGCTGCCCGGCGTGCTCTACGATGCCGGCCTCAAGACCATCACCGACTTGCTGTAATTACGCCGAAGCTGCGCTGCGGACGGGCGACACGCTGGTGTACTCCACCGGGATCGCTGCAAGATCTGCAACCGTACGGTCTGCGCGCAGCGCGCGTTTCCCTATCTCGGCGAGCGGGTCGCCGTCGACGAGAACACCGGCAGCAGCCTGCCGTACTCACCGGCTAGTGAGACTGTTTGACGGGCCGGTAGAAGAGCACCAGCTGACCGAGCGCTCCGCCCAGGCCCAGCAGCAGTGATCCGAACAGACCGTGCCATCCGTCGTGCCAGTTGTGGCCGAAGATCAGCCAGTCCAGGCTGTACTGCCCGGGGCCGGTGGTGGCGACCGCCACCGCCGCTGCGGCCAGGATGAGGTTGTACTCCCAGCCCTCTTTGACGATGAAGAAACCGTTCTTGCGGTGCACGGTCCACGCCGCGACGAACATCAGCGCGACGAAGCCGGCGGCAGTGAATCGGCGTGAGCAGCCCCGCAGCCAGCCCCAGGCCGGCGCTGATCTCGGTGCTGGCCGCGACCACTGCCTGGAATTTGCCGTACTTCATGCCGATGCTCTCGAACCAGCCCGCAGTTCCGGGTATACGTCCGCCACCGAAGAACTTGTTGAAACCATGAGCAGCCAGAGTCAAGCCCAGTACCAGCCGCAGGATCAGTAAACCGACATCATAGGCAGTCATAGACGCCAACCTAGATCATCGGGTAGGCACGGGTATCCTGCGACCCGGCACGCGACCGCAAAGGAGCCGCACATCAAGATCGCGATCATCGGAGCCGGCATCGTCGGGCTCGGCCTGCTGCGCGGTCGAGCTTGAACATCCGCATGTCGACGCAGCCCGTAGTACTGCTGGACGGTGACGCCACGTCGCCGTCCGACAATTCTGGGCCATAAGGGGCACGGCATCGACGTGATGCGCGGCAACGGTCTGCCGGTACCGCCGGCGTTCTGCATCACCACCGAGGTGGGCGCGCGCTATCACGCCGATCCCGAGGCGACGATGGACGCGATCTGGGCGGACGTGCTCAACGGAATCCGCAGGCTGGAGGCGGCGACGGCCCGCACGTTCGGGCGAGGACCGCGTCCGCTGCTGGTCAGCGTGCGGTCGGGCGCGGCGGTGTCGATGCCCGGCATGATGGACACCTTGTTGGATCTCGGATTCAATGACGCCGTCGAAGATGCTTTAACCCGTGCGGCCACAGCCGAATTCGCCCACGACACCCGGCAGCGGTTCTCACGTTGGTATCAACGCATTGTCGGAAGTGCGCCACCCGAGGACCCGTATCTTCAATTGCGTGCCGCGATCGAGGCGGTGTTCGCGTCGTGGGATTCGCCGCGCGCCGTCGCTTACCGCTCGCACCACGGACTCGACGATCGCGGCGGAACCGCCGCGGTGGTACAGGCAATGGTATTCGGCAATATCAATGCGAATTCCGGTGCCGGTGTGGTGTTTTCGCGAAACCCCATGACCGGGGCCAGGGCTGAGTTCGGCGAATGGCTGCCCGGCGGCCAGGGCGACGACGTGGTGTCAGGCACCCTCGACGTCGAGCCGATCGCCGCCCTGCGCGCCCGGCTGCCGGCCGTCTACGATGAGCTGATCGCAGCGGCCCGCGCGTTGGAGCGACTCGCTGCCGACGTACAGGAGATCGAATTCACCGTCGAAGACGGCACGCTGTGGCTGCTGCAGACCCGGGCCGCCAAGCGGTCGGCCCAGGCAGCGGTCCGGCTGGCGCTGCAGCTGCACGACGACGGCCTGATCGACGAGGCCGAGACGCTGCGGCGGGTGGCGCCATCACACGTCGAGGCGTTGCTACAGCCGTCGTTGCAACCGGAGACACGTTTGACTGCAACGCTTTTGGCACAGGGCCTGCCAGCAGGACCGGGTATCGCCTCCGGGCGGGCCTATACCGAGGTGGACGCGGCGATCGACGCCGCCGACCGGGGCGAGGACGTCATCCTGGTGCGCAACCACACCAGCCCCGACGACATTCACGGCATGTTGGTCGCGCGCGGCATCGTCACCGAGACCGGTGGCGCCACCAGTCACGCGGCGGTCGTCAGCCGTGAACTCGGCCGGCCTGCCGTAGTCGGCTGCGGCAGCGGGGTGGCCGCAGCGTTGGCGGGCAAGCTGGTCACCGTCGACGGCAATGCGGGCGAAGTGCGCGACGGCGACCTGCCGTTGGCCGCCTGGTCCGAGGACAACACGCCCGAGTTGCGGAAGTTGGCCGATATCGCCCGACGCGTCAGCCCATTACGGGCGCATACCCGCGGCGACTACCCACGGCTGGACCGTCATTCCGAGGCCGCGGTGCGGACCGCGTTGGCCAGCGGGCAGTGCGACGTGGTGTCCGCGAGTCCGTTGTTGGCGATGCTGGAGGCGATACGGCTCAGCGAGGTGTCGTGAGCGCCGGCGACGATGCAGACTTGGCCGTGCTGCAAGGGGTTCGGCTGAAGGGCCGGGTGAGCCGCGCCGACCTTGCGGCCACACTGGGCGAGGATCCGAGCGACACTGTGGACGACCTCACCCGGTCGGGACTACTGCTCGACGGCCCGGCGTTACGGCTCAGCCCCGAGGGCCGCGCGCGTCTCGACGAGTTGTTGATCGCTGAACGCGAACACATGGATCACGCCGCAATGTCGGCTGCCTACAACGACTTCCGTGCCGTCAACACCGAATTCAAGAGGCTGGTCACCGACTGGCAGGTCAGGGATGGCCAGCCCAACACGCACGACGACCCCGATTACGACGCGGCCGTGCTGGCCCGGCTCGACGTTGTGCACCAACGGGTTACGCCGATCGTCGCTGCCGCGGCTGCCCAACTCCCCCGGCTGAGCCGCTACTCGACCAAGCTGCAGAGCAGCGCTGGACAATGTGCATGCCGGCGAGACGGTGTGGCTGTCCCGCCCGCTGATCGACTCCTACCACACGGTGTGGTTCGAACTCCATGAAGAGCTGATCCTCGCGACCGGTTTGACGCGCGAAAACGATGACGGCTGATCACAACTCGGCGTCGAGTAGCGCGACGTAATCGTCGATGTCGCCGATCGCCGACGCGGCCGCATGGACACTGATCGCGATCGTGTCGCCGATGCCGTGCACACCGTGGGTGAGCCCCATCGCCGGCGACAGCGCCGGGTAGCTCGCGGTCAGCAGCACCGGCGCACCGTCGAAGCTCAGGTCTGCGGCGCCGCGGTACACGCTTGAGACGACCGTGTTTCCGGATACCTGCGTCGGACGGACGTCGGGATCGAAATGGCCGACTCCCCAACGCAGCAGCGCAGCCGGCACCGCGGCGAATGCCCGGTCGGCCGCCCGTGCCGCCGGGTGTTCAGAGCGCCGGCGGGCCTCGGCCAGGTCTGCGGCGATCCGTTCGATGCGGGCCGGCCGGTCCAGCTGCGGATACAGGCCGACCGTGGTGTTGAAGAAGTGGTTGTTCGCCTGTGGCGCTCCGGGTTTGGCCATCGGCACCTCGGCGCCCAGCGATGCCGCGTCGCCGCCCAGGTGAGCGCCGAGGGCGCCGGACACCGCCGCCAGCGCCGCGACGGTGACCGTGGGGCCGTGAAGCTGCGAGCGTTGTCGCACCAGTGTGCGCAGGGAACGTGTGCTTCCGGGCCGGGCATTGGTGGGCAGCGGTGGTCGTGGCCCGGGCGACGGGGTCAACAGTCCGGCGTGGATGTCGCGGACCAGCCGACGATGGGCGCGGGCGGCGGCGATCGCTCGCCACGGCAGAAAGCCAGTGGTCGCGGCGGCGATCTCGGGTACGGGTGTCGCCCTGCCGAACAGCCAAGCGGCCAACGCCGAGGCCCGGGTGCCGTCGGCCAGCGCATGCGCGACTTGCACGACGGCAAGGGTGCCCGGTCCGGTGCTCTTCGGCACGCCCTGTACCGGCGTGAAGATGTGCAGCCGCCAGGGCGCACGGCGGATGTCGAGCTGATCGCCGGCGAGGCGGACGACCGCGTCCAGACAGCCTTGCCAGCTGTCGTCGTCAAGTCGGTGGTTCTGCAACCGCGTGGGCTCGACGGCTGTCGGCACCCACTGTGGGTAGCTCAGCGGCGATCCGTCCTCGACGCGCAGCGTCAATGCGGGGCACTGTTGTGCGCGGTGGTGTAATTCATCGATGGCGTGCTCGAAATCCGTTGGCACGCCATCGAATGCGTAAAGCAGGAATTGGTCGCTGGGGACCTTGGCCGACATCCAGTAGAACTGCGCGTCGACCGCGGTCATGCGGGCCGGCATGCCTGCATCCTAGGTAATCCACAGTCGGCGGTTTATCCACAGACCGGCGATTTCCGGTGGCCACGCGGTCGGTATCGCGTCCATAGAATTCGAACATGCGTTCTAGTAGTCGTGAGGAGATCGTCGAGGTGTTCGACGCGCTCGATGCCGACGTCAAGCGCGCCCTGGATCTGCGTTCGACGCACTGACCACACCCGAACGGCTGGCACTGTTGGAGCGCTGCGAAAGATTCGCCGTCAACTGCCGGCGATCGAACACCCATTGATCAACCAGGTCAGCCGAGCAGGCTGACGAGACCGAGTTGGGCGGCAAACTGTCCGCGTCATTGGCCAATCGGTTGCTGATCACCCGCGGCGAAGCATCGCGGCGCATCCACGAGGCCGCCGACCTCGGCGAGCGCAAGGCAATCACCGGCGAACCGCTGCCGCCGGTGTTGGAGGCCACTGCCGAAGCCCAGCGAGAACGGGCAGCATCGGACCCGGCTCACGTCGCAGTGATCCGCGGCTTCTGGCACCGACTGCCGGAATTCGTCGACATCGAGACCGCGCCAGAAAGCAGAGGCACAACTGGCCCAGCTGGCCGGTCGAGCATCGTCCCGACGAACTCAGCCAAACTCGCCGACAAGCTCACCGATTGCCTGAACCCCGACGGCGACTTCTCCGACCACGATCGGGCTCGGCGGCGGGGCCTCACCATCGGCAAACAAGACATCGACGGGATGAGCCCGATCACCGGCTACCTGACCCCTGAAGCCCGCGCCACCCTCGACGCCGTCTTCGCCAAGCTGGCCGCACCCGGCATGTGCAACTCCGCTGACGAAGCGCCGTGTGTGAGCGGCACCCCATCACAGGCCGCCATCGGGCACGACACCCGCAGCGGCGCCCAACGCAACCACGACGCGCTCACGGCAGCCATGCGAGCAGTGCTGGCCTCCGGTGATCTCGGACAGCACAACGGTTTACCGGCCACCATCATCGTCACGACCACCCTGCGCGAACTCGAAGCCGGCTGTGGCAAAGCCCTGACCGGCGGCGGCACGCTGCTGCCGATGTCCGATGTGATCCGCCTGGCCTCGAACGCCCACACTACCTGGCGATCTTCGACAAAGGCAAAGCGTCGGCGCTCTACCACACCAAACGGCTGGCCTCAGCCGCGCAACGAATAGTGCTCTACGCCAAGGATCGTGGCTGTTCGTTCCCCGGTTGCGACGTGCCCGGCTACCTCACCGAAGTGCACCACTGCAACCCCTACGCCACCAACCCCGTCACCGACGTCAACGACCTCACCCTGGCCTGCGGCCCCAACCACAAACTCGCCGAACAAGGCTGGACCACCCGCAAAAATGCCCATGGCGACACCGAATGGATCCCCCCACCTCACCTTGACCACGGCCAACCCCGCATCAACACCTACCACCACCCCGAAAAGCTGCTGCGGGCAGAAGAAGACGAAGGGCCCTAACGGGCTGGGCCGACGAAGTCCGGCATGCGACTAACTATGCGCGTCCGGACAGTAGACGCTGATGGCGTCGAGCAAGAATGGCCGCACCTGCGGACCCGGCACACCCTGACCTTCCAGTTTGGCGGCCAGCTGCAACATGGCACTGCTGAACGGGCTTGGCTGCGCGCCGAAGTGAAGGGTGAATATCGCCGAGCGGGGAAGACTGTCGTCATTGCACCGTTCGTGCGCAAGGGCGATCAACTGGTCGGGCGGGCCGGCAGTTAATTCCGTCTCTCGCCAGCAACCCCAGAAACTGGTCGTCCTGCGGGTCAGCGTGGGCGACAGCTGCCGTCATCAGTACAGCTGTGGCGGCCAAAGCCGGAAGAAAAGGACCGACAGTCATGGCTAAGAGTGGCACCGATCACGGCGGAACGCGAGTCCGGGAACCGCTATTCGGCTGCGCCAATGAAATTCAACACCAAATCGGCCACCCGGTCCGGTTGGTCGAGCTGCAGGAAATGGCCGGCATGGTCGACGACGATCACGTCGCTGCCCTCCGGCAGCGCCCTGGCCGTCCAGTGCGCGAACGCTGATGTCATGCAGCCGTCGTCGCGTCCATGCAGCTAGAGGCTCGGCAGTTTCGGCGGCGACGTCCACTGCCGATGCAGATCGCGGTACTGCGCCGGCGGTCGGGTGTTGCGGATCGTGGCGCGGTAGGGCCCCAGCGCCGCGCGCCAGCTCTCCGGTGTGCCGATCGCTGCGTCGACGTGGCGCAGATCTTGTTTCGCGTCGTAGCCGGGCGACCAGCGCTTCCACAGCCGCGGCAACACCCACGACGCGGAATGCTCTGGCAGCCAAGGCAATTGGAAGTACATGATGTACCAGCTGCGCAGCAGCTGAGGCGGAATCTGGGCCAGCAACCGACCCGCGTCGGGCACCGTGTCCGCGAAACGCCGCGGCCGGCGGCACCGACATGATCACGGCCTTGGCGAAGGGAGTGTCCGGAATCGCCGCCAGTCCGTTCGCCGCCATCGCCCCCCAGTCGTGGCCGATCACCACGTCGCGTTCGGTGCCCCCCGCTGCCGAGCGCACCTGCAGCGCGTCGTACATCAGCGCTCCGACGTGGTAGCTGCCGTCGGATGGAATCGACGACGGCGCGTAGCCACGCATGAACGGGGCCACCACTCGCCAACCCGCCTCGGCCAATCGCGGCGCGACATCGCGCCAGCCGTAGGCGGTATCAGGAAAGCCGTGCAGGCACAACGCGATTGGGCCGTCGGGCGGACCCCAGGTCAGAGCCTTCAATTCGACGGCGGGAGTGTGGACGTCGATCCAGCCGGGTCGGGTCATCACCTCATCCTTCGCGCGGCTCAGTACTGGTCGAAGTCGGAGACCAGCCAGCGCTCGCCGACCTTGTCGAGGGTCATTCGGACGCTGGATTCCGTTGGTTCAGGCGCAGCGTCGCCGATCTTGACGGTTTGATCGACAAACAGCAAGATCGTCGCCTTGTTCGGCGTTACCGACTCCGACGCGGCCGCGGACACGTTGGCGGTCGCGGCGACGTGCCGCTGCTTCGCGTTGGGGATGAGCTCCTGCTGCGTCCGCTGGGTGTACGTGTCGAGGAATGCCCCGGTCAACTTCTCCCGCGTGGCCGCCACGTCGCGGTCGACGGTGTCGAATCGGAACGTCAGCACCGAGACGGCCGAATCCCGCGCCGCCGCAACTGCTTGGCTACGGGCATCGTCGATATCGCGGATCGACGAGTCCTTCCACTTCAGCAGTCCGGCCGACATCGCCAGCAGCAACGCCAGACCCGGAAGCAAGCCGTAGACCAGCACCCGCGACCAGTTGATCGACCGACGCTGCGTCATGACACGAACCCGACGTCGGAGACCTTGGCGACGTCGCCGATCTTCTGCACGGTGACCCGCATCCGTAGGAACTGCGGCTCGTGCGTGGGATCGGCGGACTTCACCGTCACGGCGACCAGCACCACGCCCTGGTCGCCGGTCTGCGATTCCAGTCCGGCGTCGGTGACGGTACCCAGCAGCCGCAATCGGCTGCGCGTCGCGTTGTCGACGTAGGCCTGCCGCCGCCGCGCAAAGCTGTCGGCGAATCTGCCGGTCGCCGAGTCCGCGATCCGTTGCGCATCGGCATCGGCGTGCTGGTAGTCGACGGTGCTGAGGTTGACCGCGACGTCCTCCGCTGTCTGCACGAACAGGCTGCGGTGCGCCTCCCGGTGCTGGGCCTCGTAGGTCCGGAAACCCAGCCAGCCGACCAGCCCGGCCAACACCACGCCCGCTACGAGACCGATGACCAGTGCGATCCGTTCGACCTGAACCGGCGGTTGGGTCGGCCGCAGGTACACGACGTCTGCCGGGGCATCACGCTTTCCGCCAGAGACAGCAGCATCATCGGGCATACGCCCCAACGTACCGACCCGGACCGCTCAGACCGAGGCGGCCGCGCTCTCCAAATCTGCGATGACGATCTTGCGCATGCCGTGCATCGCCTGGGTCGCGGCGGTGGCACGCGCCGGATCCGGGTGGCTGACCAGTTCATAGAGCCGGTCGGGAACGACCTGCCAGCTCAGACCGAATCGGTCCTTGCACCAGCCGCACTGCGACTCCTCGCCGCCATCGGTGAGCCGGTCCCAGTAGTAGTCGACCTCGTCCTGGTCTTTGCAGTTGATGGTGAAGGACACCGCCTCGCTGAATGTGAAGTGCGGGCCGCCGTTGATCCCGATGAACCGGTTGCCGTCCAGCACGAAGGTGCCGGACAGGACAGAGCCGGGCTCGCCGGGTCCGGCGTCGGTGCTCCGGTTGAGGAACTCGATCTTCGAGTTCGGGAACACCGACGTATAGAACGTCGCCGCCTCCTCCAGGTTGTGGTCGAACCACAGCGAGGGCGTGATCGCGGGCATTTTGCCGCCTCCTATTCATCGATGGACGTGTCTCATGG
>CAVUIH010000008.1:0-125055 GCA_963741555.1 uncultured Actinomycetota bacterium
CCGGGGGCGTGATCACCGCGCTTGCCACGTTCTGTCTGTGGTTCGAAGACCTCATCCAGCCGCACTGGCTGAGCCACGCCGTGGTGATCTGGATGCTGGCGAACTCCATCGGCTGGGCGGTGTACTGGTGGTTCTTCCCGTGGCCCAGTGAGCGCCAAGCGGGCGCCCTGTTCGCCTTCGCCGACATCGGTATCGCCATCGCGGCGGGTTTGCACGCCGACCCGCTGGCAGCGCTGAGCACCACGCCGCTGTTCGCGTTGCCGGGCGCCTGCATCGTGTTCTTCTTCGGTCCCCGCGCCAATGCCGCGCACATGGCCGTTCGCCACGGTCACGATCGTGACCACAGCGACGTGGCTGGCGCTGTCCGATCGTCCCGACGCGGTGGCGGTAGCGATCGCCAAGGCGATCATTGCGCTGACGGTGACCGTCGCGATCTTCCCGCCCATCCAGTTCGGCTTCTGGCTGATACGCAGTAACTCGATCGAATCGCTCACCGATCCGCTCACCGAGTTGGCCAACCGGCGCGGGTTGGCCAACTATCTGGACAGCAAGCTCGGCACGCTGACCTCATCGCCGAAACCGTTGAGCGTCTTCGTCATCGACCTGGACGGATTCAAGAACATCAACGATATCTACGGTCACAAGATCGGCGACACCGTGATCGCCCGAACCGCCGAGCAGATCCGCGCCGCGGTTGGCCCGACGGCATTCGTCGCCCGCACCGGCGGGGAGGAGTTCGTGGTCCTCGACCTGTTGACACTGCAGGCCGCGGCGACGATCGCCGAGAGGATTCGAGCCGCCATCGAGGCGCCTGACACACCGAAAGCCACCGCCAGTGTCGGGGTGGCCGTCGGACCGATCGCCAACCTCGTGCAGTTCGACGCGATTCACGCCTGCGCCGACGAGACCATGTATGCGGCGAAACGCAACGGTGGCAACCGGATCGCCCTGAGCGGAGCGGTCGACGCCGCGGAAGCCGATGAGTTGCCGAGACGAAATCGCCTTCCGCCCTCTGGAGCTCGAGGACCCCAGCGGGCGCGACGCGCAGTCGCTGGGCCGTTGACGCCGACTGCCCTAGGCTGAGTGCCGATGGATGTCGATTCGCTCAGAGCGCCGTTGGATGCGGCGGCGCTGCGCGACGGGTTGGTCGGGCCGGGACTGCCGTGGCGCCGACTCGACGTGGTCGCCGAAACCGGTTCCACCAACGCCGATTTGATCGCCCGGGCAGAAGGCGGAACCGACATCGACGGGTCGGTGTTGCTGGCCGAGTATCAGAACGCCGGCCGGGGGCGCCACGGTAGACAGTGGTCGGCGCCGCCGCGGGCCCAGGTCGCTTTGTCGGTGGGGGTCGGCGGCAGATCGGTGCCCCGGTCGAGTTGGGGATGGTTGCCGCTGGCAGCCGGTGTCGCGGTGGCTGACGCGCTGACCGCGGTCGGCGGCGTCAAGGTCGGCTTGAAGTGGCCGAACGATGTGTTGGCGAACGGCGGCAAGCTCGCCGGAATCCTCGCCGAGGTCGCCGTGCCGGCATCGGCGATCGTGCTCGGCCTTGGGCTCAACGTGACGCTGGCCGCTGACGAAGCGCCCGACCCGGTCGCGACGTCGCTGCTGATGCTGGGCTCGTCGGCTACGGATCGAAACACGTTGGCGCGGCGGATACTTCGCGAGCTGGCGCTGCGCATCGACGCCTGGCGCACGGCAGGGGGAGCCGATGCGGCGCTGGTCGCCGATTATCAGCATTACAGCGTGACGCTCAATGCTCGGGTGAAGGCCGTCTTGCCCGGTGGTCGCGAGGTCGTCGGCGTCGCCCGCGACATCGACGAGACGGGCCGGTTGTGCGTCGACACCGGCGGTGAGACGGTGGCGATCTCTGCCGGAGACGTCACGCACCTGCGTCCCAGCGTCTAAAGTGCCAGCGTGGGTTACCCAGACAACGTGCTGGCCGGCGACGAGCAGGTGGTCCTGCATCGCCATCCGCATTGGAAGCGACTCTTCTGGCCGGTCACTGTCCTGATCCTGGGCAGCGCGGCGGCCTCCTTCGGCTGCGCGGTGGTCAACAACACCACCTGGGATCCGACCGCCAAGCGGGTCGTCTTCTGGGTCATCGGGGCGATCTGGCTGGTGCTCATCGGCTGGCTGACGCTGTGGCCGTTCTTGAATTGGCTCACCACGCACTTCGTCATCACCGACCGGCGGGTGATGTTTCGGCACGGGGTGCTGAGTCGCAGCGGCATCGATATCCCGCTGGCCCGGATCAACAGCGTCGAATTTCGGCACCGGCTGATCGATCGGATACTGCGGACCGGGACCCTGATCGTCGAGTCCGCGTCACAAGATCCGTTGGAGTTCTACGACATTCCGCGCGTGGAGCAGGTCCACGCGCTGCTGTATCACGAGGTCTTCGACACCCTCGGATCCGAGGAATCGCCGAGCTGATCGGCCCGGTTGCGCCGCGCCCGCCAAGCGCCCAGCAGCGTGACGGTGCCGCTCTCTTCGACGTCTTCGAAGACTTCGGCGATCCCGCCCGCGGTCAGTGTCGACTCCAGCGCCTTGTCGCCCGTTCGAGCGGATTCGTCGGGGAACACCCAGCGCCGGAACGCCCAGAAGCGGAACGCCATCTGCAGCATGTTGCCGATGACGTAGGCCGAGACGAAGTCGGCGATGTTCTCCACCGTCAACGACACCATGGGCACCCGCAGCTGCAGCATGTAGCTGGAGACCCACAGCGGCGCCATGCTCAGCAGCACGCCGACACCGCTGAACGCGAAGAACAGCAACGCCTCGTGGTGACGTTCCCGTCCGCCGCGGTCCCGGAAGCTCCACTCCCTGTTCAGGATGTAGGACGCGATGACCGCGACGATGCCGGAGATGACCTTCGCGGTCACCGGCTTGGGCTCCAGGATGGTCAGCTTGAGCGTGTAGAAGATCGCCGAGTCGATGACGAATGTGGTCGCGCCGACGATCGCGAACTTGATCAGCTCGTGATGGCGCTCGGCGAAGGGGCGCAGCGGCCCCGGCAATCGGGCGATCGTGGCATCGGCGAAGGACACAATGTCGCAGTCTACGTATTGCTTGTTAAGGGTGCTCTGTGACTGTGTCAGCGCCGATAAATCGCCCGTTCAACAGGCCATGACACCATGATTGCCGTGCCGCGCACGTCTTCCCCCCACTCCGCTCATACCTGTCGTCGCCATGGTCGGCGGCGGCCAGCTCGCCCGGATGACCCACCAGGCGGCGATCGCGCTGGGTCAGAGCCTGCGAGTGCTGGCCGCCGACGCCGCCGATCCCGCCGCCCAGGTCAGTCCGGACGTGGTGATCGGCTCGCACACCGATCTCGACGCGCTGCGCCAGGTCGCCGCGGGCGCCGACGCGCTGACCTTCGACCACGAGCATGTGCCCGCTGAGCTGCTGGAAAAGCTGGTCGCCGAGGGCGTCAACGTGGCTCCGCCGCCGGAGGCGCTGGTGCACGCGCAGGACAAACTCGTCATGCGGCGACGGCTGGAAGCGCTCGGCGCGCGGGTGCCGCGTTACGCGGCCGTCGAAAGCCGCGACGACCTGGACGGCATTGCCGAGTTCGCTCGACGGGTCGAAGGCCCCATCGTGGTCAAAGCCGCTCGCGGCGGCTATGACGGTCGCGGGGTGCAGATGGCCGCCGATGCCGCGGAGGCCCGCGAGATCGCAGGTCAATATTTAGATTCAGGCGTACCGGTACTCGTCGAGGAGCGGGTCGCGATGCGCCGTGAGTTCGCCGCGCTGGTGGCTCGGTCGCCGTTCGGGCAGGGGGCGGCCTGGCCGGTGGTCGAGACGGTGCAGCGCGACGGGATCTGCGTGGAGGTGATCGCCCCGGCCCCGACGCTGAGCGAAGACAACGCCGCCACGGCCCAGCAGCTGGCGCTGCGATTGGCCGCCGAACTCGGCGTCGTCGGGGTCCTGGCCGTCGAGTTGTTCGAGACGACGGATGGGCAGCTGCTGGTCAACGAGTTGGCGATGCGCCCGCACAACTCCGGCCACTGGACCATGGACGGGTCGCGGACCAGTCAGTTCGAGCAGCATCTGCGCGCGGTGCTGGACTACCCGCTCGGCGACACCGATGCCATCGCGCCGGTGACGGTGATGGCCAACGTGCTGGGCGCAGCCCAGCTGCCGGCGATGACGCTCGACGAGCGCCTGCACCACCTGTTCGCGCGGATGCCCGAGGCCCGGGTGCACCTCTACGGCAAGGAGGAGCGACCGGGCCGCAAGATCGGCCACATCAACTTTCTCGGCGGGACCGGACGTCGCGAGTCTGCGTGAACGCGGCGAACGGGCGGCACACTGGTTGTCACACGGCGAGTGGACGGACGGATGGGACCCACATAATGACTAGCCGGCGACGATGCAGAGCGCAGCGATGTGAGGAGGAGCGGCGCATATGACTGACCGGCCCCGGGTCGGGGTGATCATGGGCAGCGACAGCGACTGGTCGGTGATGGCCGATGCCGCCGAGGCGCTCGCGGAGTTCGACGTCGCCTACGAGATCGGCGTGTATTCGGCACACCGCACCCCGCAACGGATGCTCGACTACGCGCGCGAGGCCGCCGACCGCGGTATCGAGGTGATCATCGCCGGTGCCGGCGGCGCCGCGCACCTGCCGGGCATGGTGGCCTCGGCCACGCCGCTGCCGGTGATCGGGGTGCCGGTGCCGCTGGCGAAGCTGGACGGCCTGGATTCGCTGCTGTCCATCGCGCAGATGCCCGCCGGCGTGCCGGTGGCCACGGTGTCGATCGGCGGCGCCCGCAACGCGGGCCTGCTCGCGGTGCGCATCCTCGGGGCGTCGAATCCGGAGCTGCGCGGCCGAATCGTCGCATTTCAGGAGGCGCTGGCGGAGTCGGTGCTGGCCAAGGATGCGGCGCTGAAACAGCGTCAGGGTAAAGTTACCGGCCAGTAGCCTGGTGACGATACGGGCCGTCGAGGCCGCTGAGGAGGCTGGCGACAGGTCAGGAGTGCAAGCAGATTAGGAGGCTTGGGAAATGGCTCAGTGGGCCGGAGATTCGTCGTTCGATGTGTTCAAACTGCCTGAGGAGCACGACGAGTTGCGCGCGGCGATCCGCGCGCTGGCGGAAAAAGAGATCGCCCCGTACGCCGCCGACGTGGACGAGAAGTCCCGCTTCCCCGACGAGGCACTGTCGGCGCTGAACGCGTCGGGCTTCAACGCCGTCCACGTTCCCGAGGCGTACGGCGGACAGGGTGCGGACTCGGTCGCGGCGTGCATCGTGATCGAGGAAGTGGCTCGCGTCGATGCGTCCGCGTCGCTGATCCCCGCGGTCAACAAGCTGGGCACCATGGGTCTGATCCTGCGCGGCTCCGAGGAGCTGAAGAAGCAGGTGCTGTCGTCGCTGGCCTCGGACGGGGCGATGGCGTCGTATGCGTTGAGCGAACGCGAAGCCGGCAGCGACGCCGCGTCGATGCGAACCCGGGCCAAGGCCGACGGGGACGACTGGATCCTCAACGGCACCAAGGCCTGGATCACCAACGGCGGCAAGTCGACCTGGTACACGGTGATGGCGGTGACCGATCCGGACAAGGGCGCCAACGGAATCTCGGCGTTCGTGGTGAACAAGGACGACGAAGGCTTCTCCGTCGGGCCCAAGGAAAAGAAGTTGGGCATCAAGGGTTCGCCCACCACCGAGCTGCACTTCGAGAACTGCCGGATTCCCGGCGACCGGATCATCGGCGAGCCCGGCACCGGGTTCAAGACCGCGCTGGCAACGCTGGACCACACCCGCCCGACGATCGGCGCGCAGGCGGTGGGCATCGCCCAGGGCGCGGTCGACGCCGCGATCGCTTATACCAAGGACCGCAAGCAATTTGGCGAGTCGATCAGCTCGTTCCAGGCCGTCCAGTTCATGCTGGCCGACATGGCGATGAAGGTCGAGGCCGCGCGGCTGATGGTCTACAGCGCCGCCGCCCGCGCCGAGCGCGGCGAATCCAACCTGGGCTTCATCTCGGCGGCGTCGAAATGCTTCGCCTCCGACGTGGCGATGGAAGTCACCACCGACGCCGTGCAACTTTTCGGCGGCGCCGGTTACACCACCGACTTCCCGGTGGAGCGGTTCATGCGTGACGCCAAGATCACCCAGATCTACGAGGGCACCAACCAGATTCAGCGCGTGGTGATGTCACGCGCACTGCTGCGCTGAGGGTCGACGCGCACTAGGGCAGATTCCCTGCGAATCTGCGGTTGACCAGCGTTCGGGGCCCGCTGGCGTTACAGTCACACTGCATCATGTCCCCCTTGATGAATGCCTTGCTGGAACGCGAGGCGCCACTGGCGCAGCTGAATGCGCTGTCGCGCCGCGTGGTCCGCGGCGGCCCTGGGGGAGTGGTGTTGTTGCGCGGCGAGGCCGGCGTCGGCAAAAGCGCGGTGCTCGCCCGGTTCGTCAGCCAACTCGACCCCGGATCACGAGTGTTACGCGGCTGGTGCGACCCGCTGGGTGCGCCGCGTCCGATGGGGCCGTTGACCGACGCCCTCGCCGGGCTGGACACCGCTGCGGGTGCGGCGCTGGCTGACGCCGTCGACTCCGGGGACACCGCACGGATCTACCGACAGCTGTTGGGCGCGTTGGGTGACGGGGCTCGTTGGGTGTGGGTGATCGAGGACGCGCACTGGGCCGATGGCGCCACCCTGGATCTGGTGCGTTTCCTGACGCGACGCATCGGTTCGCTGCGGTTGCTGTTGGTGATCAGCTTCCGCGACGACGAACTGGCCCCGGCACATCCGTTGGCTGTGACGCTGGGGGACCTGTCGAACTGTGCCGCGGTGACCCGAATCAGGTTGGAGCCGTTGAGTTTATCGGCGGTGGCGACGCTGGCCGCCGGCAGCGGGATCAACGCCGAGCAGCTGCACGACATCACCGGCGGCAACTCGTTTTTCGTGACGGAGGTGCTGGCTGCCGGGCAGAACGCGTTGGACCGGGAAGGTTTGCCGCGCAGCGTATCCGAGGCGGTTTGCGGTCGGCTTGCGCGGTTGTCCGCGGAGTCACGCCTGGCTGCGCACGCGGTCGCGGTGTGCGGCCCGCGCGCCGACATCGCCCTGCTGGAGAAGATGTGTCCGCGAGTCCGGCCGGCGTTGAATGAATGCCTCGGCGCCGGAGTGCTGATCGCCGAGGGCGATCGGATCGGGTTTCGCCACGAACTGGCGCGGCGGGCGACTTTGGCGCAGATCCCCGACTTTGACCGCACCGACTTGCACCGGCGTGCGCTGACCGTCCTTGCGCTGCCACCTATCGACCCGAACACACTGGCGGCATTGGCATTTCACGCCGCGGAGGCCGACGACGGCGAGGCGGCGGTTCGTCACGGCATTGCCGCGGCCGAACGGTCCGCGGCGCTGGGTGCCAATCGGGAAGCCGCGAACTTGTATGCCCTCGCGCTGCGCTACGCCGACGCCGTCGCCGACGAAGAACGGGTCGTCTGGCTCGAGCGATACGTCTTCGCGTGTTACCTGAGCGGGCAGGCCGAACCGGCAGTCGCAGCATTGCAGGATGCAATCACGTTGCGTCGCAACCTCGGTCATCAGCTCGAAGAAGGCGACGACCTGCGCTGGCTGTCGCGGCTGTTGCAGCCGCTGGGACATGCCGGCGAGGCCATCGACGCGGCGCACGCGTCGCTGCGACTACTGCAAGATCTCGGCCCGTCGCCGCAGCTGGCCTGGTCACTGCTCAACATGGCTCATATCAGCGCCCTCGCGCTGGATCCGGTGTGCGCCCGCTACGCGGCCAGCGCCCTGAACCTCGGTATCGAATTGGCTGATCCTGCAGTGGTTGTCCGCGCGCGCGGCTACGCGGCGCTGACCGCCGTCTTCAGCAGCGGCACCGGCTGGGACGAGCTCGAGGCGGTGTGGCGCGAGGCGCTGGCGACGCCGGGGCTCGAGGAACACGCCGCGGTGCTCGGCGTACTGATCTGCTGGTACACCGTGCTGCGCTGCGAACTCGACCGTGCCGAGACGTATTTGGCCGAGGCGTCACAGTTCTGCGATGACCGTGATCTCGGCATGTTCAGCGCGCTGCTGACCGCCGCGGCCACGCTGGCGCAACTGCACCGCGGCGAATGGGATCGCGCCGCCGTCACCGCCGAACAGATCGTGACCCGGCCCGAGCTCAGCCCGCAGCACCGGATCCTGCCGCTGGTGACACTCGCGCTGATCCGCGCGCGCCGCGGCCAGCGGCCTGCCGCTGCCCTGCCGAATGAGGTCGACTCCGGCGCCCAACCCGGTGACCTGGTCCACCTGGGTGCGGTGTCGGTGGCACGCGCCGAAGTAGCCTGGCTCGCCGGCGATGACGAGACGGCGCTGGCCGAAGCGCAAGCCGGGTTGGCGGCCGCGCACGAATACGCCGACCGGTGGCAGGTCGGCCAGTTACGCCGCTGGGTTCGCCTGGCCGGCGGCACATGTGAGCCCACCGACGGCGACGCCTGCACGCCGTTCGAGCGGGAAATCCGCGGAGACTGGCAGAGCGCCGCCGACGAATGGGCCCGCCGCGGCTGCCCGTACGATGCGGCGCTGGCCCAGCTCGGTGGCGATGTCGCGGCGGTGAAAACGGCGCAGGCCACGTTCCGTCGGCTCGGCGCCAAGGCGGCGGCCCGTCGCGCCCAGCAGCGGCTGGCCGCGCTGCGCGAGCGTGCCCCTCGCACCCGTCGGGCCGAGACGCTGTCTGACCCGCATGCGCTGACCGGCCGTCAGCGCCAGGTGTTCGACCTGCTCGTCGCCGGGCGCAGCAACCGTGAGATCGCGGCCGAGCTGAACATCAGCCCCAAGACCGTCGGCCACCACGTCGAGGCCATCCTGGTCAAGCTCGGCGCGGAGAACCGCACACGTGCCGTCGCCTACGCGCTGCAGCACCGGGCTGCATTGCAGCCGGAATCGTAGGTTAGGCCGTTGCGCCAGAGACGGTTTCGCCAGCGCCGGCTTGTTCGACGCTCAGTAGGCTTTCCGCTTCGTGTTCCTGCCGGTAGGCTTCGCCGCCGCCGTTGAGGCCGAACAACCGCTTGCTCCACAGCAGCCATATCACCGCGACGATGTTGACGACGAGCGCGATAAGCCGCATGGCGGTGATCTTTTCGGTCAGCTCGTAGATCTCCAGCGGAAGGAAGACGCTGGTGGCGATCACCGCGAAGTACTCACCCCATCGCTTCATCAGCCACAACCCGACCGCCTCGATGAGCTCGATCAACGCGTAGGCGGCCAAGCCGACGGCGATCCACAGCAGTGTCGACGAAGACAGCGCGAACGCGTGCGCGATATTACGAACGAGCTTGGAATTCTCCGGATCCCAGCCGATCTGGTTGGCCAGTGGCTTCAGCAGCGGAATGTCCTGCTCCAGCGCGTGCTGCAACCGCTCGCGTGATCCACTGACCTTGAACACGCCGGCCGCTACCGCAGCAAAAATGGCGCAGCGAAAGGCGCGCTCGATGGCAAGTGCCCGCATCAGGGTCCGGTCCCGCAGGAATCGTCCGCGGGGGATTTCCGGCGCGGTGTTCGCCGGGCCGCTGCGGCGCGGCGGGCCTACAACGAAAGTCTCGCAACGCAAACAACGCCACGCCTCGCCGGCGGGGGTGTCGGCCTTCAGGCGCTCGCGGAGGTTCGGCTCATCGGGAGCAAATGTGGCGTGCCCACGTAAACCACACGAGCGCAGAGCAAAATCCACCATAAGAGCACGCTACAGGGCCCTGCCTGCGCGCCGGCGGTATCGGTGAACGACGCCGAACTGTACGGTGACCGCCATGACGGGCACCGCACGCGAGGCCGTACGCAACGGGCTGCTCCTGGATGCACTGCGCGGGCCCGTCGATCTCAATGCGGTGGATTGGCATGTCGAACACCGAAATCCGGCCGCCGCGCCGGCGGAAGTGCGCGACGAGACGCTGGCAGCCATCCGCGAATGGGTGAGCGAGGGATTGTTCAGGATCGGTGCGCCCAGTGGCAAGTCGCGACGCTTTGTCGCCTGGCATCATTCGCTCGAGCATTCGCTGCAACAAGATCTCCCACGATTACGTCAGACACTATGACGATCCCGAGAAGTGGATGTTCGCGGCGTGGCTGGCGCTCACCGCGAAAGGGCAGGCAACTCGGGCAATCACTTGAAGAGCAGGAGATCGACGGCTACCGTCGCAAAAGCTAGTTGCCGGTGAATTGAGCTGTGCAGTAATAGTTTTCGGTCTGTCCCTCGTTGCGCTGCGGGACCGGCAATCCCGCGTCGGCCAGTAGCTGTCGGGACCGATGCCGGGTCGTCTGCCAGCCGCGTTCGTCGAGATAGGTTGCGACGTCGTGGCGTTCGCCGCCGTACCACAGGTCGTCGAGGCGGGCATCGAGGCCGTGCTCGTACCAGTTCTGCGACGTCGTGTGCATGACCTCCAGCGATTCCGGTGTGCTCAGGAAGATCTCCACGACCAGCCGGCTGTCGGCGGCGCTGAGATCGGTGATGTTGTCCAGCAAGCGATCCTGGGCCTGCGGCGGCAGGAAGGCCAGCAGGCCTTCGGCGACCCACACGGTCGGGCGTTGCGGGTTGAAACCGGCCTGCCGCAAGGCTGCCGGCCAGTCGTCGCGCAGATCGACCGGGACCGCACGCAGGTCGACGGTCGGCTCGGCGCCCGCGGCGGCGAGCGTCGCGGTCTTGAAGTCGGTGACCTGTTGCTGGTCGATCTCGAACACCACCGTCCCGGCTGGCCAGGAAAGCCGGTATCCGCGGGCGTCCAACCCGGAGGCCAGGATCACCGCCTGCCGGATACCGGAGGCCGTTGCGTCACTGATGAACTGGTCGATGAGACGGGTGCGCACGGTCAGCAGATCAGTCATCGGCTGCATGCCCCACGGGTGACCGGGAATGTCGACCTCGGCGCCGCTGAGTTCGCCTGCCGCCCAGCGGGTGAAGAAGTCGACGCCGACCGCCCGCACCAGCGGCTCGGCGAACGGGTCGTCGATGAGTTGCGCTCTGGTCGCCCGAGCCCGGCCCGCGGCCACCATGGTCGCGGTCGCTCCCACGCTCGTCGCCAGGTCCCAGGTGTCATTGTCGATGCGCGCCATACCGGCCAGGGTAGCGAGCCGGTGCGGTGTGTCGGCCCGTCGGCCGCACTTAACGCCTCCGCCAGTTTCCATTCACTTTTCCGAGGTCGCGGCGGCGTACGGTGCCGCGTTATGAGCGCACCTTCGGCCGAGTCTGCGTCGGGACTGGCATCTGACGGCGACTGGCATCCGCAACGTTGGGAAAACACGTTCATCCACGTGAAGAACGAATCCCTGGAAGCGGTTATCGACGAAGTCTCCCGGCAGACGAACGCCTACGGCGATCAGGGCTGGGAGATCGTGAACTCCTCGGTGCAGCGCGCGCAGGTGTCGCACCACTTTGCCGGGTACGACAAAGGCGGCGAGTTCTACTTCGAGTGGAGCATCGTCTGCACCTTGAAGCGGCCACTGCCGCCTGCTTAAGACGATTGGCTTAACATCGCTGGGTGACCGAATCCCGTGCGATCGGCGATCCAGCCGGGCTCGTCGTCGACGCCTGTGGTGCCGGCGACGGGCACGCGCACGCCGTCCCTCACGACGCACGATGGCAGCGGAGTGCGCGGTGGGCCTGGCGGCTGGCCTGGGTCAGCATGGCCGCCATGCTCAGCGAGGGCGTGGTGGGGCTGTGGCAGGGTCTGTCGGTCGGATCGATCGCATTGACCGGATGGGCGCTGGGCAGCCTGCCCGAGGCACTGGCCAGCGCGATGGTCGCATGGCGGTTCTCCGGGACGCGCACGGCGTCGCAGACCGCCGAACGACGAGCCGAGCGTGGCGTCGCGCTGTCGTTCTGGCTGACGGCTCCTTACATCGCCGCGGAGTCCGTTCACCACCTCCTCGACAAGCAGTACGCCGAGACGTCGCTGATCGGCTGCGTGCTGACCGCCGCCTCACTGTTGCTGATGCCGACCCTCGGGCATGCCAAGCACGTCCTTGCCCATCGGCTGGGTTCGGCGGCGACCGAAGGCGAAGGCACCCAGAACTATCTGTGCGGTGCGCAGGCCGCGGCGGTGCTGGTCGGCCTGGCGGTGCTCGCATTCTGGCCGGGCTGTTGGTGGTTCGACCCGGCGATCGGGCTGGGCATCGCCGCCGTGGCGATCTGGCAGGGCGTCAAGTCGTGGCGCGGCGAGGATTGCTGCTGAGAGCCCGTCGTCGGCGGCCTGGCAGCTGACCAAAGACCTTCGGACGCGGGGGCATCGTCAAAGTTTTCGTCGACAACCAACACGAGGCTGCCCCGGGCGTGGCGGGGCGGATCTTCGTCGGCAACGGGCTTGCCTTCGAGGGTTACACCGGTGGTGGCACGAAGGAAACGATCCGGGGGCTGATGGCCACCGGCGACGTCGGCCATTTCGATCGGGCCGGCCGGCTGTTCATCGACGGGCGCGACGACGAGATGATCGTCTCCGGGGGAGAGAACGTGTTTCCGGGCGAGGTCGAAGATGCACTTGCGCACCATCCCGACATTGTCGACGTCGCTGTCGTCGGAGTCAGCGACGAGGAGTTCGGCCAACGCCTCTGCAGCTATATCGTGGTGCGGCCGGGTGCGTCACTCAACGAGCGTGACGTCAAAGAGTTCTCCGGAATCGTCGGGCCCGCTTCAAGGTTCCGCGGGACGTGGTGTTCCTCGACGAGCTGCCCCGCAACGAGGGCGGGAAAATCCTCAAACGCCAACTGGCGGCCGATTGCGAGGATTGCTGCTGAGAGCCGGTCGTCAGTCGTCGTCCCCGTCGGGGGCGTCGCTGCCCCAGGTGCCCGGCATCATCGGCATCCGCGGCCCGCTGCCGTAATCGCCGTCGGCCAGCGTGGCCAACCCCGCCGCAGCTCCGCTGCTGACTTTGGCAGCGGTCCCGGAGAAGCCGAGCGGCCCGGCGCCCTGCGTCGAGGGCGTCACGGTCGGCTCGTCGTCGAGATCCACGTATTCGTGGCCGCGCCCGAGCCGTTCGACGGTGACGCGCCGGCGCCGGCCGGCTGGCGTCGTTTTCGGGGCCGGCGCGACGGTCGGGTTCTCGGTGCTCTCAGCCGGTTGCGCTTCCTTGGCGCGGGCGGCCTGGCTCGCTGCCCTGCGCGCCGTCGCGGACAGGACGCCGACCATGTAGAGGTAGCCCTGCATGGTGGCCAGCGGCGGTCCGGCCGGCGTCGGCGGCGGCGGGGGTGTGGGGGGCGCAGCGGCCGCGGTGACGGCCGGCGCAGGGACGGGGGCCGGTGCCGGGGCGGGTGTCGGCACGGGCGTCGGGCCAGGAGGTGCCGCCATGGCGAGAGGCATCGGGAGCGGGGGAACGGGGATCGGCGGTATGGCCGCCAGTCCCGCCAACCCCGCCAGGCCCGCGAAGCCCGCCAACGGGGCAGCCGCCAACGGAACCAGTGGGACGGTCAACAGCGGCAGAACCGTGGGGATCAGCACCACAACCGATTCGAGCAGAGTCTTCATCAGCGCGATGGTGTCGGTGATGACGGTGCCGATCGCCTCGACGGTGTCGAGCACCAGCGTCAGGCCGATGGCGTACGGGTTACCCGTAGCGAACGCCGCGGTGATGTCGGCCCCGATATAGGCGAAGGTTTCGGACAGGTAGGCGACGTAGGAACCGATATCCAACGGGTAGCCCAGCGCGAACGCGATGTTGTACGGGCTGAGGAAGGACAGCGGATTGCCCAGTTCGAGCAGGTAAGGATCGATTTGGGTGAAAAGCGCTACCAGGAAGGGATTGTTGTAGAAATCGTCGATCAAGGGTTGCAGGACGTTGTTGTAGAAATCGGTGTATCCGATCTTCTGCAGCCAGGCCAGCCATTGGTCTTCGGTGTCGGGGGGCGACGACGAGGTCGAGTCGGCGGGAGACGCTGTCGCAGTGGCCTTCACGATCTGCGGTGCCGCGGTGGTCTGCGGCGACGCTGCGACCGCGGCGCCGGCGATGGTCTGATAGGTGCCCATCACGGTGGCGGCCTGGATCCACATCCGCGCGTAGTCTGTTTCGTTCACCGCGATCGGAATGGTGTTGATGCCAAGGAAATTCGTCGCCAGCAGCACCGCGTGGGTGGCGTGGTTGGCGGCCAGCTCGCCTAATGTCGGCATGGTGGCCAGAGCGGTTGTGTATGCCGTCGCCGCGACTTCCTGCTGTGCGGCCGTTGCGGCCGCGTCGGCGCCGGCCTGGGTCAGCCACGCCAGATACGGCGCGTGGGCGGCGACGTACTCCGCTGCGCTCGGGCCGGCCCACGTCCCCGCCTGCACATCG
This sequence comes from uncultured Actinomycetota bacterium, assembly GCA_963741555.1. Lineage (GTDB taxonomy): Bacteria > Actinomycetota > Actinomycetes > Mycobacteriales > Mycobacteriaceae > Mycobacterium. The sequence goes on from CAVUIH010000008.1 coordinate 14,260, forward strand.
TGGAGCACCGCGGTCAGCTCGTCGACGGTCTCGGTGTAGTTGACGCTCAACGCTTTCCACGCTTCGGCCGCCGCCAGCAGCGAACCCGGTCCGGGTCCACTACTCAGCAACGCTGAATGCACTTCAGGGGGCGCGGCCATCCAGATCGGGGCGGTCATGGCGCGTCCTTTCTGCCCAGAGTGCCGGGCATGTGCGTGAAAACGCAGTCGCCGCAAAGCCCGCCATTGGGTGTGCGGTAGTAGAGGCAGCAGCTGGAGCGGCGATAGCCGGTATCACCGAAAGTCACCGCTCCGGCGAGGCGTTGGTCGTTGCACAAGCTTCGGGCCAGTCGACGCGCCGGACCGGCTGAGTCCGCGGCGCGGTGGCGGTCGTATTGGTCGCGCGGCGCCGAGTAGTGCGGATGCGGCGTTGCCGCGCAACAACTCCTGCGAGATCGGGCCGCAGTGCGGCGCCGAGCGGTGTCAGGTGCCCGTCGAGCACGGCGTCGGCCAGCATCGGCTCCAAGTCGTCGCCTCGCCGGCCCACGGGACGAGCGATGTGCAACGTGATCTGGCCGCCGGTTTCGCGGAACAACAGTCGATCGGCGGCAAGGTCGGGCAGCAGACCGTGGCCGACGACAGCGCCGATGCCGACCGACCACAGTCGCGCGGCGAGGCCGAGGAAGAATATCGAGGCCGCGACCCGCCGTTCCGGTGCGCCGATGCGGGTCTGCACTCGATCGACGATGCCGTCGAGCAGTGCGTGATCGGTGTAGAGCTGCTCTAACGATCGCCAGCCACCGTCGATCGGCCCGGTGCCGACGCGCGAAGTAGTCGTTGATCTGTGAGATCTCGGCTAGGACGGCCGCAGCGCTCGGCTTCGAGACCTCGCACAGCGGCTCAGGACGGGTGAAGAAGGCGCGTGACATCGACGCTCGCCAGCTCTCTCGGGGTCGACCGCCCCGGGTTGCAGGATGCGACGACGCGAGTGTCCTGGCTCTCGGATCGCTGCTTACCTCGCCTTCCAGCTCGCGGCCGTGGCTAGTGAGGTTCGCTCCCCGATAACAGTGGCGGGACCGCGCCGGATTCGCACCGGCTTCCTACATCGTCATCGCCTAACCCGGGCATTATCGCACCCCTGTGGTCGGGCCGGTACGAATTCACCCTGCGCCGGCGCTCAACGCGTCGACCGCCGCATCGATGTTGGGGATGACGGCCGAACCGTGGCGGGCGACGATCTGCCCGAGGGAGCGGGCCAGGTGCGGCCCCACCGCGTCGGCCAGCAGCACCTCCTCGGCGATCACGATGCCGCCGACCACGTGTGCGGCGCTCAGCCGGTTGTCGGGCGTCACCTCGTAGCGCCAGTCGCCGATCTGCAGCCGTGCGGGCTGTGACCGGAACATCCCCCGACGGGCAGCGGTGTGGGTAACTCCGGGTAGCCCGGCGAAGACGTTGATCACCAACGCGATTCCGCCCGGCCCGGCCAGCGCGCCGGTGACGGTGCGGCTCACTCGCTCGGCGTCGAACGCCGCCATCAGTCGTTCATGGCGAGCACGAACGACGGTGCGATGGTTTCGGGTGTGCCGCTGCGGCGCACAGCCGTTCCGGCAGCGTAGAACTCCACCGTGTGGTAGCCCCACGCGTAGTTCTGGATGGCGAAGTGCACCCCGACGACTCCGGATGCGCCGTCGCGCTCGGCTTCGCTCTGCATCCGCGACATGGCCAACTCGCGCGCTTCGTAGTTGCCCGTGGTCCACTGTGGCATTTCCATGTTGCGGCCCATCTGTCGCAGCGTCTGCATAAAGCCTTGCGCGGCAATGTGAAACACACAGTTGCCCATCACGAATGCCACCGGCGCGTAGCCCGATCGAAGCAGGGTAGCCATGTCCTGTCCGGACAGGTGGCTGGAGAACGCCTGTCCGTTGCCGCGTTTGAATGCCCCCGGTTTCGGGGTGTATCGGACCGCGGTGCCGACCGCGATGAACTCCAGGTGCTCGGATTCGGCGCCGTGCTGGCGCCATTCCAGGCGCACACCGACGACGCCGTCGGCGCCCAGCGAGTCGGCCTCGGCCTGCATGCGGGCCATGGCGTTCCAGCGCGCCCGGTAAGTCGCCTCGGTGAGCACGGGCAGCTCGGATTGTTGCCGGATACCGGTGAATTGGTAGCCGACGTGGTAGACCGAGACGCCCATCACCAGATCGAGTGGCTCGAAACCGGCGCCGTGCAGGAGCGCGAATTCGTTGATGGACAGATCCGAGGTGAAGACCTTGTCGGCGTGCGACAGCCGTTCGCTGGCAACGGGGTCGAGCGGGGTCGATGACACGTGTGCATCCTTTCGCAGGTTGCGCACATCGTACGAGGCCGACGTCGAACCGGCGGAGGTTCAGTTCAATCGGTAGCGAATCAGTCGTGAACTGTTGGCGACGACGGCAACCGACGACGCGTTGTGCAGGATCGCCGCGAGCACCGGTGACAGGGCGCCGCCGGCGCCGATGAGCAGCCCGGCGGCGTTGACGGCGATCGACATGCCGTAGTTCTGCCGGATGACGTCGACGGCGCGGGCGCCCAGGTCGCCGACATCGAGCAGGCGTCGCAGATCGTCGTTGGCCAGTGCGACGTCAGCGGTCTCGACCGCGACGTCGGTGCCGGCCAGGCCCATCGCGATGCCGATGTCGGCCGCTGCCAGCGCGGGTGCGTCGTTGATGCCGTCACCGACCATCCCGACGATGTAGCCCTCGTCTTGGAGGTTGCGGACCGACTGCGAGCTTGTCCTCGGGCAGCACCTCGGCGCGCCATTCGTCGATACCGAGTTCGCCCGCAACGACTTGCGCGATATCGGGGTGGTCGCCGGTCAGCATGACAATGCGGCGAATGCCGTTGCCGCGCAGACTTTTCAGCACGTCGGGTGCTTCGGTGCGGATTTCGTCGCGCAGGCTGATCAGCCCGACGAGCGTGCCGTCGACGGCGAGCAGCAGCGGCGTTTCCGCCTGGCGGCGCAGCTTGTCGACCCAGCCGGCCGCCTTCTTCGAAACCTTGACCTTTTCTGAGCGCAGCAGCGACGGGCTACCCAGCAGCAATGTCCGCCCGTCCGCCCAGATCCGCATGCCCAGGCCGACCAGTACCTCGCACTCCTCGTGCGGCGGGATGGTGATGCGACGTTCCTCGGTGGACCGGATCACCGCTTCGGCCAACGGGTGCCGGGAGTGCAGCTCCGAGCTCGCCGCGTAGGCGAGCACCTGCTCGGGCTGCCAATCATCATGTAGCGCAATGATGTTCGTCACTACCGGGCGCCCCACAGTGAGCGTTCCGGTCTTGTCGAAAACGATCGCGTCCACCCGGCCGGCTTGCTCGAGGTGCGAGCCGCCCTTGATCAGGATGCCGCGCCGCGCGCCGTTGCCGATCGCCGCACTGATCGCGGTCGGAGTCGACAAGCCCACCGCGCACGGGCAGGCGATCAGCAGCATGGTCATGGCGCGCCGGACGTCTCCGGTGAGGGCGAGGGTGACCGCGGAGACAATGAACGAGATGGGCACGAAGCGGCGGGAGAAGTTCTCGCCGACGGTCTGGATGGGCGCCCGATCGTGATGTGCCTCTTCGACGCGGGAGATGATGCGGCCGATCGTGGTCTCGTTGCCGACCGCGCGAGCGCGCACCACCAGACGGCCGCGCAGCACCACCGAACCCGCGTGCACTCTTGCCCCCGCGACGATGCTGGCGGGCAGGGTCTCGCCGGTGATCGCGGACTGGTCGACAATCGCCTCGCCGTCAACAACATCACCGTCGACCGGTATCGCGACGTGATCGTGGATCACGACGTCGTCGCCGATCTGCACGCTGTCGATCGGTACCTGCACCTCGTTACCGTCGTCGAGGCGGATCCACGCCGTGTCGGCGGTGCCGCGCAGTAGATCGGAGATGGCGCGCCGGGTCCGGCGCAGCGTCAAATCCTGAAGGTACTCACCGATATTCAGCAGCCACAGCACGGTGAGCGCGACCACGTTCTCGCGCAACACCAGGCTGGCGACGGTCGCCGCGGTCACCAGTGCGTCAGTGCCCGCGCGTCCGGACCGCAGCGAGCGCAGCGCGCCACGCAGGAACGGGTAGCCCATGAACACCGTGGCGCCGGTGGCGACCAGCTGGCCGGACGGGCCCAGCAGCGGCGGCCGGTTGAACCCGTAGCGGCGAATTCCCAGCAGCGCCAGCGCCGCGCCGCCGATCACCATCCGCAGCACCTCGGTGTTGCGGATGTCTGACGACCGCGGAGTGCGCGCCGGAATCAGTTCGGCGGCAACGTGTTCGGCCGATGCGATAGCCGCCAATACTTCGGAGCGATCGCAGCGCTTCGGCGAATACCACACCACGACCGAACCGGTGTGCGGATAGGCGTGGACGGCGCGAACACCCTGCTGGGAGTCCACCGACTCTTCGACCGCGACCGCGCGTCGAGAGTTTGCGCGAACCCATGGCACCCGCACCCGCATGCGCCCTGCCGCGTCGGAGATGACCTCCAGATCCGGGCTAGCCGTCATGGCTCAGTGCTCGTGGTCGTGCTCGCCAATGGCCGGAGGCTGTGCTTCCTCGCCGATGCGCTCGCGGGCTTCGGCGACGACGTCGGACACCTTCAACCGGGCGGATTCCGCTGCTTCCTCGGCCCGCCGGGTCCCGCGTAGACCCCACTCGGTCGCGGTGACGGCGGCATCATGCAGACGGGGCTTTGGCCAGGGCCTTGCGCAGCAGCTCGTAGGCGCTGACGCCGACCAACGCCGGTGACTACCGTCCCGGCTGCCTTACCCAAGAATCCCTGCACCACCATCGCGAAACGTCCTCCCGTCACGGCCAACTTATGACTCTATCAGCATCCAGGTCAACGTAACATACAAACATTGCGATACAAACATGAATTTTGCGGCTCAATTGAGCGACACGAGTTGCAGCCGCCACAACGTTGGTGACATCGCCTGCGAGGCAGCGTTCCTGCACGGGTGTGCGAAGGTCGTGGAGGCCGCGGGCCGCGGCAATCGCGTTCAGTGGGCCCTCGATTCGGCCTGGTGGATTTGTTGACGGGCGAATCGGTCGATCGGCATCGACCCGTTGGCTATGGGCAGGCCACGTCAATCTCAAAGGGAATGTGGTAGTCATTGCTGTTCCAGGCGTAGCCGGCGATCTTGTAGCTCTTACTTTCTCTTCGACCGTGGGAGGCGCTGGCGGGTCGGGACCGGTTGCTGCCCAGTCGCTCACGTTGTACGCCAGAAACTCAGTCCGCAAATTCGCGCCTTTGATGTACTTGAGCGAAAGCCCTTGGACCTCTCGCGCGTTGCCCTGCTGCTGGGTCATCTTCACATAGGCCAGCGGGAGGTGATTTCTTTCAATTGTGATCTCAGCGGCGTAATCACTCAGATCGCACGTGATCGCCCCCAGGTCGTTTTGGTCCTGGTGGTTGACCGTGACCTTGGCCTGTCCTGCGCCCGCGCTGGCTGTCGGCGTCCCAGGGGATGGCGAATTGGAGTTGCTTGAACAGGCCGCCAATGCCGCAGCGACAATCGCCGCCCCGGCTACGCCAAACATGAATCGAGGCATCACGAGATTCTCTTTTTTCGGTTGTGCGCTTCTTACGTTTGCGTGGCATCGGCCCCCGGATTAGCCCGAAGCCGAGCTATTCGAGGCCAGGTACCGGCAGATGGTCGACGAGTACGTCGAGGAGTGGCTCAGCGAAAGCCCTTGGAGCGGCGTATGAACTAGCGCCGCAGAGCCATGGAATATCCCCCACCTGACGCCATCTTGGCGTCCAAACTCGCACCGTCGACGGTCACCCTGTATTGCGTGGTGATGCAGGCCAGAGTGCTGGCAGGAAGGGGCTTCTCATCGACCAGGGCTGCCGCAGAATCGGTGCTGACTTGGGTCCAGCTCTCCACACACTTTCCGGTGGGATAATTGAACACGATGGTGCCGTTCAGTTCGTCAGGACTGTTCACCGTCAGTGTTATTTTTGCCCCGTCGGACCCTGTGCCGGTCCAATCGCCCCGCAGATCGCCCAGCGGCGACAACGGAGACAGGGGAAACTCACGGTCGGCGAGCAGAACGGACGCGGTGAGGTTTGGTGAGCCGGAAACCGCGGTGCCGCGATCGCCGCTGATTTGCGGTACTGCCGATAAGGCAAGGCACGCCAGCGCTGCGATGATCTCAGCGCGGTGCCTTGCCGTGCGTCGGTGCATTGCAATTCTGAGCAACATTTGATGATCATTTGCGGTAGAGCGGAATTCGTCACGAGGGGTAAGGCATAGACGAATTTTTCTAGACAGAGACCTGGCCATTTAACATTCCTTTGTTGCGGTTGTGTTGCATTACTCTGGCAGACCGTGCGAGAGGTAGGGCGCGGTTCTTGGAAAATTCTTGGATAATTTCGTGCGCCGCGGGCAGCGTCTACGTCTCTGAAGTCCCACGCGGCAACCACAGGGTGCTGAAACTGCCGGTGCGGTCGCGCTGCTAGAACCGATCACTGCCGAGTCGCCTTGCCAGAATCAGTCCGCATGACTGGCGTGCCGGCGAGTAACCGATGTGGCGGCTTGGACCAGGCAACCACAGTGCCTTTCAGGCAGTTGGTAATGGTTCCTGCAAATGCTTTCGAGCTTTGCTGCGGTGGATTCCTCATCGGCGTAGGGACTCGGCTCGCCATGTCGAGGTTGGGAGACCTCATCCCCGCGGCGCGCGCCGCTAATCCGCGGTCCGAGTGACCTTCTCGGTCTCCATCCGGCGCGCCAGCACGGCCGGATCGGGGTTGGCGACCTGAACCAGTGATCCGCCGACCGCCAGCACGCTCAGCAGCCCATCGATCACGTCATCGGGGGTATCCCACGCTGCGGTCGAGAGAACCCGGTCGCCGGCCGTCAAAGCCGTTGCCGCCGCGGCGTTTTGGCAGGCCGTCAGCACCTGCTCGACGGAGTTGCCGGACAGCGCCGGCCCGGGACGGGGTTCGGCGACGATCTGATCGCCGTGCACCCGCACCGCCGTCGCGTAGTCGGTGACACCGATGGGCAGGTCGGCTGCCGGCCGGCCGAATGCGTCCAGCGACAGCACCGCCACTTCGCCGGCGCCGGTCGCGTCCGCCTCGTCGAGGCGCTCGGCCGTGCACAACGCGACGTCTGCCGCCGGGGCGTCGAGCAGAACCTCGGCGCCGATCCACCACACCCCGAACAGCACCGCCGCGGTCTGCCAATGGGCCGGCAGCAGCACCGCCACCCGGCTGGCCGGTCCCGCGCCCAACTCCTCGCGCAACAGATTGCCGGTTTTGGCCGCCCAGTTGGCCAGCGTGACCGCGGACAGTTCGATGCGTTCGCCGGTGGCGTCGTCGTAATAGGTGATGCGCGGCCCAACCGGGTCGGCGCGCAGCAGCGGATCCAAAATCGCTGCGCTGAGCGTCGTCAGTTGACGCATTCGGGGTGGTCGGCGCCCGCGGTCAGGATCGGCGACGGCGGGGGAGCGGCGGACGGTGCCGACCCGCCGGAGTTGCGCCGAGGCCGCCATCGTGGCCCGGCCGTCGCCAAGGCCCGAACCCGGGCCGGTGTAGTCGTTGCTCAGCACCACCCGGACGGAGCCTTGCGGCAGCGACTTGTTGGCGATGACGGGCAGCCCGCCGAGCTCTTTGGCGACCGCTTGCGCACCCAGATCGTCGGACTTGGCGGCTTGCACCTGGCTGCTGGTGACGTGCGCGGCGTCGTTGTTGCCGACCGCGCCCGTGCTGAAGCCCTTCAGGGTCAGCACCTGCGAGACCGATGCGGCGAGCCCGTTGATGTCCGTGTCGTTGACGACGCTGGCGCTGGTTTTGTCCGGGCTGTAGGTCAGCTCTTCGGTCTTGCCCTGCGCCTGACCCTGCAGCAGCCCGCCCACCCAGTCCTGCACCTGATGCGGGTCGACACGCACGACGCTGTGCATACCGTCGTCGCTCCAACCGGACTCGTCGAGCACCGGAATGGTGGCGAACGCGACTCGGCCACCGGCCAGCTTCTGCAGTTGATCGACGAAATCCATGATGTCCCAACCGGAGGACAGCACCACCGAACGCTGGATGGCCTGTTGCAGGCGGTTCATCGTCTTCGGGCTGGACAGCGTCTTGCCCGAGATCACCTGGTGGGCCAGCGATGACATCACCACTTGCTGGCGCACCACCCGGTCCAAGTCGCCGCGGGGGAGTTCGTGACGCTGCCGGACGAAGCTCAGCGCTTGCGGGCCGTTGAGCTTCTGCGGGCCGGCCGGGAAGTCGGCACCCGAAAGCGGTTCGAAGACCGGCTCTTTGAGGCATACGTTGACTCCGCCGAGGGCATCGGTGATCAGCGAGAAGCCCAGCAATCCGATCTCGGCGTAGTGGTCGACGGTGACGCCGGTCAGGTCGGCGACCGTCTTGATCAGCGCCTCGCGCCCGGCCTCGGTTCCCTGCGCTTCGGCTTCTGCCGCGGCGACGCCCGACTCGACCAGGCTGACTCGCTTCTCTTCCTTGGTCTGGCCGTAGACGCCGTTGATCTTGGTCTTGCCCAGGCCGGGCGCCGTGACGTAGGTGTCGCGGGGAATCGAGATCGCGGTCGCCGACTTCCCGCTGTTGGGGATGCGCACCAGGATGATCGTGTCGGTGTTGCTCGCCACCTCGTCGCCGGCCCGCAGCGACGCCAACTCTTCCTGGCTCAGCGGGTTGCCGTGCGCGTCGGTGCGGCTGTCCATGCCGACCAGCAGAATGTCGATCGCGCCGTCGTCGGCCCCGTTGCCCAGCGAGGGCGCAAAGACGTGGTAGATCCCGTCCTCAAAGGAGCGGACCTTGCTCCACGCCACTCCGGTGACCAGAACGACCGCCACGGCCGCCACGGTCGCAATCACACGCGCAACGCGTTGCTCAGGCATCACAATAGATTACTTTCGTCACAGCGGGATCGCGGGTAGCGCCGCGTCGGCGTGCCAGACTCGTGACGTGCCGGTGACGATGCAGAGCGAAGCGATGAGGAGGAACGGCACCGAATGACCGTGACAAGCAGACTCGTGATCTCCGGAGCCGGCGGCCAGGTCGGCAGCTTCCTGACGGCTGAAGCAACCCGACAGGGCCGCGACGTCCTGGCGCTGACGTCGTCGCAGTGGGACATCGCCGACCCACAGCTGGCGGGCCAGATCGTGCAGGCCGGCGACGTGCTGGTCAACTGCGCGGCCTACACCAACGTCGACGGCGCCGAGACCGACCAGGCCAGGGCACACGCGGTCAACGCGGCCGGGCCGGAGTACATCGCGCAGGCCTGCGCGCGGGCAGGTGCGCGGCTGGTGCACATCTCCACTGACTATGTGTTCGACGGCGACTTCGGCGACGCCGCGCCGCATCCCTATGAGTTGGACGACCAGACCCGGCCGCTGAGTGTGTACGGGCAGACCAAACTGTCCGGGGAAGTAGCAGTCTTGGCGGCGCTACCGGAGGCCGTCGTGGTCCGCACCGCGTGGGTTTACACCGGCGGGGACGGCAAAGACTTCGTCGCCACGATGCGCAAGCTGGCCGCCGGCGACCGGGTCATCGAGGTGGTCGATGACCAAACCGGCTCGCCGACCTACACCGGCGACCTGGTCAGCGCGCTGTTCGAGGTCATCGACGGTCGCGTGCACGCGCCGCACGGCATCGTGCACGCCGCCAACGGGGGCGAGGTCACCCGCTTCGGGCAAGCCCGCGCGGTGTTCGAGGGCGTCGGCGCCGACCCTGAGCGGGTGCAGCCGGTGAGCAGCGACCACAACCCGAGGCCCGCGGCCAGGCCGCCGTATTCGGCGCTGTCCGGTCAGCAGTCGGCACGGGCCGGGCTGACGCCGCTGCGGCCGTGGCGGGACGCGCTGGCTCATGCTCTCCAGGCGGCTGCGCGTCCCTGACCGTTACTCTCAACCCGTGAGTGACGTCCTGCCGGTGGTCACGGTGACCTATTCACCGGGCAAGCATCTGGACCGGTTCCTGGCATCGCTGTCGCACGCGACCGAACGGCCCGTCAGCGTGCTCATGGCCGACAACGGCTCCACCGACGGCGCACCGGAGGCCGCGGTGCAGCGCTACCCGGATGTGCGACTTTCTCCACCGGGTCCAACCTCGGTTACGGCAGCGCGGTGAACCGCGCGATCGACCAGGTGGGGGATGCCGACGAGTGGATCATCGTGGCCAACCCCGACGTGCAGTGGGGCCCGGGCAGCATCGACGCGCTGCTGGACGCCGCCGCCCGGTGGCCGCGGGCGGGTGCCCTCGGTCCGCTGATCCACGACCCGGACGGGTCGGTGTACCCATCGGCGCGCCATCTCCCGAGCCTGGTCCGCGGCGGCTTGCACGCAGTCGTCGGACCGTTCTGGAAAGGCAATCCGTGGTCGACTGCCTACCGTCAGGAGCGCCTGCAACCCAGTGAGCGACCGGTGGGCTGGCTGTCCGGGTCGTGTCTGCTGGTGCGCCGCACGGCATTTGAACAGGTCGGCGGCTTCGACGAGCGCTACTTCATGTACATGGAAGACGTCGACCTGGGTGATCGGCTGGGCAAGGCGGGCTGGCTCAACGTCTATGTGCCGTCCGCCGAAGTGCTGCACCACAAGGGGCACGCCACCGCGCGGGCGTCGGCGCGAAACTTGGCGGCACATCACAACAGCACGTACATGTATCTCGCCGACCGGCATTCTGGACCGTGGCGCGCGCCGCTGCGCTGGGCCTTCCGGGCCGGGCTGGCGACGCGGGTGCGGCTGATGGTGCGTCGTGACAAGGAGCGGCGCTAATGGTTGAAGCGGATGCAGTCGTCCTGGTCGGCGGCAAGGGAACTCGGCTCCGGCCGTTGACGCTGTCGGCGCCGAAGCCGATGCTGCCCATCGCCGGGCTGCCTTTCCTCACCCATCTGCTGTCCAGGATCGCCGCCGCCGGAATCGAGCACGTGATTCTAAGCACGTCATACAAGCCAAAGGTTTTCGAAGCGGAATTCGGCGACGGGTCGAAACTGGGCCTGCAGATCGAGTACGTCACCGAAAAGGATCCGTTGGGTACCGGTGGCGGAATCGCCAACGTCGCCGACCATTTGCGGCACGACACCGTGTTGGTCTTCAACGGCGACGTGCTGTCCGGATGCGATATCGGCCAGCTGATGAATTACCACCAGGAGCAGCAGGCGGATCTCACCCTGCATCTGGTGCGTGTCGGCGATCCGCGGGCATACGGTTGCGTGTCAACCGAAAACGGCCGTGTGACAGCGTTTTTGGAGAAGACACAGGATCCGCCGACCGACCAGATCAACGCCGGCTGCTACGTGTTCACCCGGGAGATCATCGATCGCATCCCACGCGGCCGCGAGGTGTCGGTCGAGCGTGAGGTGTTTCCGGCCTTGTTGTCCGACGGCGACGTGACTGTCTGCGGCTACGTCGACACCAGTTACTGGCGCGACATGGGCACCCCGGAGGACTTCGTCCGCGGGTCGGCCGACCTGGTGCGCGGCATCGCACCCTCACCGGCGCTGGGCGGCCATCGCGGCGAGTCGTTGGTGCACGACAGCGCGGCGGTGTCACCCGGCGCGGTGCTCATCGGCGGCACCGTCGTCGGACGCGGCGCCGAGATCGGCCCCGGTACCCGATTGGACGGCGCGGTCATCTTCGACGGCGCGCGGATCGAGGCCGGCAGCGTGATCGAGCGGTCGATCATCGGGTTCGGCGCGCGGATCGGTCCGCGGGCGCTCATTCGTGACGGCGTGATCGGCGACGGCGCCGACATCGGTGCCCGCTGCGAGCTGTTGCGCGGAGCGCGGGTCTGGCCCGGCGTGCACATTCCCGACGGCGGTATCCGCTACTCCAGCGACGTGTGAGCTGATGGGCGACACGTTGTCTGGACGGGTCGTGCATTGGGTTCCTAGCCAGGCACCCGCGCGCACGTCGGATCTGCTACTGAATTTTTCGGGATGTGACGCGAGCCGCATTCGTTGACTATTCGAAGAGCTCGCGGTGAGCGCGGACGAAGTCTTCTACGCTTTGCGGCGGGTGGCCGGTCAGGGCTTGCACTTGATCAGTCGAGCGGTTGTAGCGGTCTTCGCGATGTAGGCGCGCCATCGTCGTGATGTGTTCCTGCACGTGGGGATCGAGTCCGCTGTCGGTGAGTTGGCTTCGCCAGTCATCGAAGTCGAGACGTTGTCCGGCGATGTCCCGGCCCAGAGCGCGGCCGTACTGTGCGGCGAGCCCATCGACGTCAAGGGTTGTGGGCCCGGTCAGCTCGTAGACGCCGCCGATGTGTTCGGCTGGGTTACGCAAGACCGCGCTGACCGCATCGGCAACGTCGCGTGCGGCGATCGGTGACGTCCGTCCGGTGCCGAAAGGCAATGCGAGCAAGTGCTGCTCGCGTATCGAGCGGGCCGCCAGGAAGGTAAACAAAGGATTCTCCAGGAAAACGGTCGGCCGGACCTGAACGGCGGGTATCGGTGACCAGTCGATGACGTGCTCGGCCAGCCAATGCAGTCGCTGTTGATGGGATTCTGCGGTGCTCGTCGGTGTCATCTGCGACACCGTCATCTGCGACATGTTCACCAGGACATCGAGATCGGCCAATTCGGCGGCAAGCGAGCAGACGACGGTAGTGGCTTCTAAGTAGGACGCGGATACGCTCATGCTGAAGAACATCCGCGTCACGCCGTCAAGCGCGGCTGCAACGTCGACCGGGTCGGTGAGATCTCCGATGACAACCTGAGCGCCGCTGTCCCGCAGCGCTTCTGCACGGCCGTCTTCGCGATGCACCATGGCCCGCACGGTGTTGCCGGAGGCCAGTAACTCGTCGACGACGATGTGACCGACGCCGCCGACGCCACCGCCGGCTCCAGTGACCAGGTACGTCGGTGTGGTCGTCATTCTGGTTCTCCATCTGTGGTGTGAGCGCGCTGCACGAGGTAGCCGAGCGCATTGTCAGAGCCGGCGGGTAACGAGTCGATGGGCCACCACCGCAGGTCCACTGACTCGTCGCTGAGCTGTGTCTGCGCGCCTGCCGGCGCTTGCGCAATGAACTGCAAGTCGAGATGGCGGGTCGGCACGCCCAGCGAGCAGGTCAGCGCGTGCACGTGGATCGCGGCCAGATCCGGCGAGATCCGCAGGCCCTCGACGCCGGACTCCTCGGTGGCCTCCCGTAGCGCCGCCGCGAGGATGTCGTCGTCGGACTCCTCGCAGTGCCCGCCCAGTTGCACCCAACGTCGCAGCCGCGGATGCAGCGTGAGCAGAACCTGGCTGCCGGTGTGGTCGAGCACCAACGCTGAGGCGGTGATGTGTCCCGGTGCGCATTCGCGACGGCAGGCGTCCTCGCGCGCATTCAAAAACGCCAGCACCGCGTGCCGCAGCGAATCCTGCCACCGGTCTGGTGCCCGCCAGTCGGACAACACCGTGATCGCCGAGGACCGGACGCTCACTTGCGCACCAGCAGATCGCTGACCGGCACCGGATCGCGAGGCTCGGTGACGGGCTGGAAGGGGTAGCCAATGGCGATGGCGCCCAACGGTTCCCAGTCATCGGGCAGGCCGAGCTCGTCGCGGACCAGGTCGGCGGCGAAGATCGTCGAGCCGATCCAGCAGCTGCCGACCCCGCGCACCGCCAGCGCCACCAGCAGGGCTTGCACGGCAGCACCGACCGCGACGGTGAACATGGTGTGCTCGGCGTCGGTGCGGGCGGCGTCGGGATAGCTGTGCGCCCCGTCGGGCACCATGAACGGAATCACGACTTCCGCTGCGTCATAGAGGATCTGGCCGCGCGCCACCCGTCGTTCGACCGAGTCGGCGGGCCTGCCGTCGCCGGATAAGTCCGAACGCCACTTGTCGCGCATCCGCTCGAGGAGCCGGGTTCGCGTCGCGGTGGTCTGCAGCCAGACAAACCGCACGGGCCGGGTGTGGTGCGGTGCGGGCGCGGTGAGCGCCTCGGCGACGGCATCCTCGACGAGTTCCGGTGGCACCGGTTCGTCGCTGAACTGGCGCACCGAGCGGCGCAGTAGCTGGGCCTGCCGGCGGCCCAACTCCAGAGCCTCGGCGGTGCCCAGCCAGAACAGGTCGTCGATGCCGGGGCGCACGAGCTGGCGCGCGGTGGCATCGGTGTCGGACACGACGCCGGCGGGCAGCCCCCGCACGACGGCCACCGGTATCGCGGTCAGTTTGCCCTTGACCAGATCGGCCGCCGCGGCGACTTCGTCGGCGACCGCGACCTCGGTGACCAACAGCTCGTTGCCGTGCCGGTCGACCGCGCCCGCGTAGCCGTGCAGTACCTGGACGCCGGCCGCGCCGACGGCCGCGTCGGTCTGGCCGTTGCGCCACGCGCGGCCCATCGTGTCGGTGATGATGACGCCGACGGTGACGCCGAGGCTCCTCCGTAGCCCGGCCCGCAGTGCCGCCGCGCTGCCATCGGGATCGACGGGCAGCAGCGCCAATTCGTGCGTGCCGATGTTGGATCCGTCGACACCGGACGCGGCCTGCACGATGCCCAGCTTGTTCTCGGTGATCAGCGTGCGACCCTTGCGGGCGAGTGTGCGGACAGACTCGGCGTCGACAAGCTTGCGGCGCAACGCATCCCGCTCTTCGGGGTCTTCCGGTGCCGGCACCAGGCGGCCTTCGCACTTGGACAACACCTTGCTGGTGACCACCAGCACGTCGCCGTCGCGTAGCCAGGACGCGGCGGTGGCCAGCGCCTCGCCGAGGTCGTCACCGGGACGGAACTCGGGAAGTCCAGTGACGGGCAGGATCTCGATCGGTGACGCGGTGCCGTGCTCACCGCTGCCCGGCGCGGTCATATTGCGCCGCTCCTCTTCATCGCTGCGCTCTGCATCGTCGCCGGCGCGGTCATGCGGCCACGCCCGCAAGCTCCAAGCCGGCGCTCACCATCTCGGCGGTGGCTTTCGGGTCGGTCATCAGCAGTGGCACCGAGCGCACCGCGATGCCGTCGATGTCGGCGTGGTCGCCTTCGTGGACCAGCCAGCAGTCCAAAATGCCGGTGCCTGCCCGCGCGCCGTAGTACCGCCCCACCGCGTCGGCAGTCGATTCCACGCCGATCACGCTCAGACACTCGTCGGCCATACCGCGCAACGGTTTTCCGCCGATGATCGGCGAATAGCCGACCACGGGTGCGCCGGTGGACCGCAGTGCCGCGCGGATACCGGGGATGGCCAGGATCGCGCCGACGCTCACCACGGGATTCGACGGTGCGACCAGGATGACGTCGGCATCGGCGATGGCATCGGTGACTTCCGGTGTGGCATGAGCCTTTTCGGAGCCGACGAAGGCGAAGCTGTGCGTCGGCAGCTGCGCGCGATAGCGCACCCACCATTCCTGGAAGTGGATCGCGCGTCGGCTGTCGTCGGCAGGATCGGTAATGACGACGTGCGTTTCGCATCGGTCGTCACTGGCGGGCAGCAGTCGCGCGCCCGGCTGCCAGCGGTCGCACAGCGCAGCGGTCACCTCGGACAGGGGATAGCCGGCCCGCAGCATCTGGCTGCGCACCAGATGGGTGGCCAGGTCGCGGTCGCCCAGTTGGAACCAGTCGGGTTGCACGCCGTAGCGGACGAGTTCTTCTTTGGCATGCCAGGTTTCGTCACGATGACCCCAGCCGCGCTCCGGATCTACACCTCCACCTAAGGTGTACATGCAGGTGTCCAAGTCGGGGCAGATCCGCACGCCGTGCATCCACGCGTCGTCGCCGATGTTGACGATCGCGGTCAGCTCATGATCGCCCGCCGGCGCTGACGCGGAAGCGAATTGGCCCAGACCGAGCAGCTGTTGGACCCCGAGCAGGAAGCGGGCGCCGCCGACCCCGCCGACCAGAACCGTGACCTTCACACCGCCCGACAGTACGCGCGAGCACGTCCGTCGACGTGCCCAGCGGCGCTTGGGACGAGTGTGACCGACACGCCACGGACACAACGGCATCAGTGGCGCAAAGAAACGGTCACGAGATGGTATGGAAATCTTCCGAATCGCTTGCAAAGCGGTCATTACCCGTGTGTAATCACAACAGTGTCATTTCGGTAAGCCAACCGGATACGGTGTCGCAGACCGAGATTCGATCATTTGTTCGAATCGAGATGACCGAACATCAAAACAGTGGTGTTATTCGCGATCAACGAAACCAAAGTGAGGAGGCGGAGCATGTCCTATGAGCACCTTCGGGGCCTAGTAGGAGGCACCCCGCACACCACTCTCGGCTGGCCGACTATGGGGGAAACCTCAAGGCCCCATTTGAGTTTGGTCCCCGATACGGTCGTCGACGAATTCGAGGCCACAGAGGTCGAGGCCGACAGCTGGCAAGACCGGGCCTTGTGTGCTCAGACAGATCCCGAGGCGTTCTTCCCCGAGAAGGGCGGCTCCACCCGCGAGGCCAAGAAGATCTGCCTTGGCTGCGAGGTGCGGAGTGAATGCCTCGAGTACGCCTTGGCTCACGATGAGCGGTTCGGCATCTGGGGCGGGCTTTCCGAACGGGAACGCCGTCGCCTCAAGCGCGGAATCATCTGACCCGACCGCCCCGGACGCCGGCGGGCGACCCGCCGCGATCGCGGCTGCGATCACCGGCTATTCGTCATCGATCGTCGGGTCGATGACCGAGGGTTCGACGTCCAAGTAGGTGGCCACCTGGGCCACCAGAATCTCATGCAGCAATTCAGCCAGTTCGACGGTGTCCTTAGCCCGTCGCTCGATCGGCTTGCGAAACAACACAACTCGTGCGCGCGTCGCGCTTCCGCGAACGTCGACGCCGGCGCCGATCAACCGGGCCAACGCAATTGGCCCGTCGGCCACCACCTCCGGCGGCCACTGCACGCTGTCAGGGTCCTTCGCCGAGATCCGGGGGATCTCGTCGACCGCCACGTCGAGCCCGGACAGCCGCTCCTGCCATCGCCGTTCGATAGGTTCATACGCCTCGAGCACAGCCATGTCGAAACGTTCGGAACGGCTGCGCCATCCGGGCACCGTCGGCGGGAGCAGCGGCCCGCGCATGTCTCGGCCGCGGCGCGAGACTCTTCTGCCCAGCGGGCGGCTGCCGCGCGGGACGTCGCGCGAATGGCTCACCCGGCGATGGTAACGGTTGGGCATCCCGTGCCGACCGAATGCGCGTGTCCGACGCCGCGGAGGCGTTTTTGCGCGATAACCTCTCGATCGTGAACGTACCGCGTCGCTGTTGCCGACCCGGGTGTCCGCATTACGCGGTGGCGACGCTGACCTTCGTGTACTCGGATTCGACGGCGGTTGTCGGTCCGCTTGCGACCGCCCACGAGCCGCACTCCTGGGACCTGTGTGTCAGCCATGCCGGCCGCATCACCGCGCCCCGCGGCTGGGAACTCGTCCGGCACTCCGGCCCGCTGGCCACCAACCCCGACGAGGACGATCTGATCGCGTTGGCCGAAGCGGTCCGCGAAGGCCGCGAAGTGGTCGGCGGCGCTGCGCCGGTGAACGGATTTCACGATCCGGGTGTGCAGTACAGCGCCGCACCGGTTGAGGCGCCGTCTGCCGGTGTGCTGATGTCGCCCGCCCAGCGCCCGGCAGGTACCGGACGCCGCCGCGGTCATCTTCGGGTGCTGCCCGACCCCGCCGACTAACAACCCGGCTCGGGACCGCGCTCCAACCTGCGGCGTGCACCCCGCTAAGCTGACGACCAAGTGTCCCCGTCGTCAGGAGCCCCCTGGATGTCTCGGCCCGCTGCGGCTGTCCACCGTGTGATCAAGGCATATGACGTACGCGGTCTGGTCGGTGAGGAAATTGACGAGTCGTTCGTCGCCGAGGTCGGTGCGGCGTTCGCCAGGCTGATGCGCGAAGAGGGCGCCCGCCAGGTCGCCGTCGGCTACGACATGCGAGACAGTTCGCCGTCGCTCGCGGCGGCCTTCGCGACCGGGATCACCGCCCAGGGTCTCGACGTGGTCCGGATCGGTCTGGCGTCGACCGACCAGCTCTACTTCGCCTCCGGGCTGCTTGACTGCCCCGGCGCGATGTTCACCGCGAGTCACAACCCGGCCGCCTACAACGGCATCAAGCTCTGCCGGGCCGGCGCCAAACCGGTCGGCGTGGACACCGGACTGACCGCCATCAGTGAGGACATCATCGCCGGGATTCCCGCCTACGACGGAGTCAACGGCACCATCGCCGACCAGGATGTGCTGACCGAATACGGCGAGTTCCTGCGTTCGCTGGTCGACACCTCCGAGCTGCGCCCGCTGCGGGTCGCCGTGGACGCGGGCAACGGGATGGCCGGCCACACCGCACCCGCGGTGCTCGAAGCGATCGAATCGATCACGCTGCTGCCGTTGTACTTCGAACTCGACGGCTCGTTCCCCAATCACGAGGCCAACCCGCTGGACCCGGCCAACCTCGCCGACCTGCAGGCTTTCGTGCTGGAGAGCGGCGCCGACATCGGGCTGGCGTTCGACGGCGACGCCGACCGGTGTTTCGTCATCGACGAACGGGGCCTGCCGGTGTCGCCGTCGACGGTCACCTCTCTCGTCGCCGCCCGCGAATTGCAGCGCGAGATCGGCGCGACGGTCATCCACAACCTGATCACGTCGCGGGCGGTGCCCGAGTTGGTGGTCGAGCGCGGCGGCACGCCGGTGCGCTCCCGGGTCGGGCACTCCTACATCAAGGCCCTGATGGCCGACACCGGCGCGATCTTCGGCGGCGAGCACTCGGCGCATTACTACTTCCGCGACTTCTGGGGAGCCGACTCCGGGATGCTGGCCGCGCTACACGTGCTGGCCGCGCTGGGCGAGCAGGAGCGGCCGCTGTCCGAGCTGACCGCCGACTACCAGCGCTACGAGGCCTCCGGCGAGATCAACTTCACCGTGGCCGACGCCGAGTCGTGTGTCGAGGCGGTGTTGAAGTCCTTCGGCACCGGCATCCATTCCATCGATCATCTGGATGGTGTGACCGTCGACCTCGGTGAAGGCAGCTGGTTCAACCTGCGCAGCTCCAACACCGAGCCGCTGCTGCGACTGAATGTGGAAGGCCGCTGCGTCGAGGACGTGGACGCCGTCGTCGAGCACGTTGCCGATGAAATCCGCCGGCAGCAGGTTCAACCGGAGGCCGTGACGTGAACGCGGCCCAGGCCACGATCGATCTCGACGACACCGAAGGCCTGCTTGCCGCCGACCGAGACGGGCTGCTGCGGGCGGCGTCGATGGGCGGCGCGCAGGTCCGCGCGGTCGCGGCCGCATTGGACGAGGGCGCCCTGGACTCCGTACGCGGTGACGATCGTCCGCGCACCATCATCTGGGTTGCCGGACGTGGCGCCGCCGAGAATGCGGGCACCATGCTGGCCGCAACATCAGGCGGCTCGGCGGCCGCGCCGATCGTGGTCGCCGCCGAGGCGCCACCGTGGATCGGCGCGTTGGACGTGCTGATCGTGGCCGGCGACGACCCCGGCGATCCGGCGCTGGTCGGGGCCGCCGCGAGCGGAGTACGCCGTGGTGCGCGAGTTGTCATCGCGGCGCCCTACGAAGGCCCGCTGCGCGACGCCACCGCGGGCCGGGTGGCGGTGTTGGAACCCCGGCTGTCAGTCGCCGGTGAGTTCGGGCTTGTGTCGATACCTGGCCGTTGGGCTGGCCGTTCTGCAAAGCGTCGATCCCCGGTTGAGCATCGACCTGGCCGCGCTGGCCGACGAACTGGACGCCGAAGCGCTGCGCAACAGCGCCAGCCGCGAAGTCTTCACCAATCCGGCCAAGGCGCTGGTCGAGCGGATGTCGCGGCGGCGCGTCGTGCTGGCCGGCGACAACGCCGCGACCCTGACGCTGGCCCGGCACGGTTGCTCTGTGCTGCTGAGGGTCGCGCAGGAGGTGGCCGCGGCCGCCGGGCTGGCCGACGCCCTGACGGCGCTGCGGGCCGGAGCCGGGCCGGGGTTCATCGACCCGGCGGACTGCCCTGTTCCACGACGAGGAGATCGACGGGCCGATCGCCGAGCGGCTGCGGGTGCTGGCATTGACACTGGCTGCCGAGCGGGCAGTCGTCTCGTCCCGGGTCGCCCAGATCGACGACGTCACGATCGTCGGTGCCGAGGACGTGCCTGATCTGCCGGAAGGCCGGCGGGTTCTGGCCGGTGCGGGGCGGGCCGAGCAGCAGCTGGCTATATTGGCGGTCCGGCTGGAGATGGCGGCGGTTTATTTGCGGCTGGTGCGGGGATAACTGGTTCTGAGGTAAAGCCAAGTGCAGTTGCTACGCGGAGCGATACGGACGTACGCGTGGGGGTCACGGACCGCCATCGCGGAGTTCACTGGCCGCCCAGTGCCCGCCGCCCACCCGGAAGCCGAGCTCTGGCTGGGCGCCAACCTGGGTGATCCGGCGTTCCTGGAAGAGCCGGACGGCGAAGTGTCGCTGCTGCAGGCGCTGGCCGCCGATCCCGACGGCCAGCTTGGTCCGGCCGCCCGTGCCCGGTTCGGCGATGCGCTTCCGTTCCTGGTCAAGGTGCTGGCCGCCGACGAGCCGCTGTCGTTGCAGGCACATCCCAGCGCCGCCCAGGCCGCCGAGGGCTATCTGCGCGAGGAGCGTCTGGGAATTCCGGTGACCTCGCCGGTGCGTAACTACCGCGACTCCAGCCACAAGCCCGAGCTGTTGGTGGCGTTGCATCAATTCGAGGCGCTGGCGGGATTCCGTCCCGCCGCTGCGACCATCGCACTGCTGCGGGCGCTGGCGGTGTCCGACCTGGACCCCTACATCGATTTGCTGAATGACCAGTCCGACGCCGACGGTCTGCGTGCGTTGTTCACCACATGGATCACCGCTCCGCAGCCCGACATCGATGTGCTGGTGTCCGCGGTGCTGGAAGGTGCGATCCATTACGTGAGTTCTGGCGCAACGGAATTCGTGCCGGAGGTCAAGACAGTGCTGGAGCTGGGCGAGCGGTACCCCGGCGATGCCGGGGTGCTGGCCGCGTTGCTGCTGAACCGGATCACGTTGGAGCCCGGCGAGGGAATCTACCTGTCGGCCGGAAATCTGCACGCGTATCTGCGCGGCGTCGGGCTGGAGGTGATGGCCAACTCCGACAACGTATTACGCGGTGGCCTGACTCCCAAACACGTTGATGTGCCCGAGCTGCTCAGGGTGCTGAACTTCACGCCGAGCACCGAGTCTGATCTGCGGGCGCCGACACATCCGGATGGGCTGGCCCTGGTCTACGACACGCCGGCCGAGGAATTCGCGGCGTCGGTGCTGACCCTCGACGGCGGCCAGGTGGGCCACGAAGTCGACGCGCCGTCACGCCACGACGGCCCACAGATCCTGTTGTGCATCGAGGGTTCGACGGCCGTCTGCGGTAAGTCCGGGATGCTGACGCTCGCCCGGGGCGCCGCTGCCTGGGTAGCCGCCGACGACGGCCCGATCCGGCTGATCGCCCACGAACCGACGAAGATCTTCCGGGCCACCGTCGGGCTGTGATTAGCCGCGTCGGCGACGATGCAGAGCGCAGCGATGCTGAGGAGCGGCGCAGATCAACTCGGTGCCAGCGCGCCGCTGCGCTCGGCCCGAACCGCCCGGCGCTCGGCGAGCCACAGCCGCATGTTGTGCCGGATAGTGCGGCCGACCAGGCCCGCAGACGGGACCATATAGAGGCTGTCCAGCAACGAGAAGCGGCGCAAAAACCATTCGGCGAGAACAGGATCGGTCTCCGCCGCGCCGAGGAACTGGTCGAACAGGCTGCCTACCGGCCGGTACCACCGGGGCGCCGGCCCGGCGGCATGGTGGAATTTGTGATCGCCGATCGCGGTCATCATCCACACCGGGTAGGTGGTCTTGGCGGTCGCCCGATTCACCTCGCGTGCCAGGTTTTCGTCCGTGCCGTCAGCCAAGGCTCGGCGTAGATGACCGGCCTGCAGCGATGTCATCGTCATGCCCTGGCCGTAGGTGGGGTCGAAGCTGACGACTGCGTCCCCGAGCGGCAAGATCCCGGCCGGAAACCGTTCCAGCTTGTGGTATCGGCGCCACCGGCTGGTGGGGAAACGGTGCAAAGCCACTTCGCCGACCGGCTCGGCCCGCGCCAGCGCAGTCGAGATACGTTCGGGCAGAACCTTGTTGGCGAGCGGCAGCATTTCCGGAAAGGTATGCGGCGGTTCGGCTTTCCCGACGCCGAAAGTGGTCAGCACCCACCCGTCGTTCTCGAATCCCAACAGGCCCAGTCCGAGCGGCTGCTGCTGGGATGCGCCGGCAACGACGACTCTCTCCCGGATTGTGCCCTCGGGGAGTCGAAACTGGTGTGACGCATAGCCAATGCCCACGTCGACGGTCTTTTCGGGCGGACGCTCGATATCCCCACTGCTCCAGCCACACTGGCAGCCTGGTGCCGCGACCGGCGGCGTCGACGACGATGTCGGCGTCGACGAACTTCAGGCTCGTCGGTGTCGCTGTCGAGCAACACGCCGGTCACCCGCTGGGCGTCGGAGTCGAACCGCGGTTGAGACACCGAGCGATGTTGAATGTCGACATTGGCGATTTCAGCAACCCGGCGCCGGATCTGCCATTCCAGATGCGGGCGGCTGGGTACGTAAGCAGTGAACTCGTCACGCAGCGTGTGCCCGGTGCCCAGCACGTGGCCGGCCGCACCGAAGTAGATGCAGTCCGGCCGGTTCTCCAGGATGGGAACCCCGGCGGCCACCATGTCGTCGAGCAGACCTGGGAACAGCCCATCGAATTCGGCCGCGCCGCGGGCCATCAGCAGGTGCAGGTGGCGGCCTTGCGGGACAGCGGTGCGGTTGCCGGGTGTGCTCGGCAGATCGTCGCGCTCGAACACGGTGACGGCGTCGTAAAAGTCGGACAGCACCCGCGCCGCGCACAGCCCGGCGATGCTGGCGCCGATCACCACGGCATGTCCCCGGTTGCTTTCCCCCACGCATCCGGCCACCCTACTCGGTAGCGTCCGATGGCATGGCCGGTCGCGGGCGCACCAAATCCATCGAGCAATCGATAGCGGACACCGACGAGCCGGACACCCGACTGCGCAGAGATCTGAGCTGGTGGCATCTGTGCGTGTTCGGGGTGTCGGTGGTGATCGGAGCCGGCATCTTCACCGTCACCGCGTCCACCGCGGGCGACATCACCGGGCCCGCGATCTGGATCTCGTTTCTCATCGCGGCGGTCACCTGCGGGCTGGCGGCGCTGTGTTACGCCGAATTCGCGTCGATGTTGCCGGTGGCGGGAAGCGCTTACACGTTCTCTTATGCCACCTTCGGTGAGTTCCTGGCCTGGACCATCGGCTGGAATCTCGTTCTCGAGCTGGCGATCGGCGGCGCCGTCGTCGCCAAAGGCTGGTCGAGCTACCTCGGCACGGTGTTTGGATTTGTCAGCGGCACAGTCGAATCTCGGCTCGGTGACGCTGGACTGGGGTGCGCTGCTGATCGTCGCGCTGGTGGCCACCCTGCTGGCACTGGGCACCAAGTTGTCGTCGCAGTTCTCCATGGTGGTCACCGCCGTCAAGGTGTCGGTGGTGGTGCTGGTGATCGTCGTCGGCGCCTTCTACATCAAGGCCGCGAACTACTCGCCGTTCATCCCGCCGCCCGAGGCCGACCGGAGCGGCTCCGGCATCAATCAGTCGCTGCTGTCGTTGCTCACCGGCGCGCACAGCAGCCACTACGGCTGGTACGGGGTTCTCGCGGGCGCCTCGATCGTGTTCTTCGCGTTCATCGGGTTCGACATCGTGGCGACCATGGCCGAGGAGACCAAGAACCCGCAGCGCGACGTCCCGCGGGGCATCCTGGCGACGCTGGGCATCGTCACCGTCCTCTATGTGGCGGTGTCGGTGGTGCTGTCCGGGATGGTTCCCTACACCGTCTTGAAGAGCACCCCGGACGGTCATCACGCCAACCTCGCCACCGCTTTTGCGGCCAACGGCGTGCGCTGGGCTTCCGGAATCATCTCGATCGGCGCGCTCGCCGGACTGACGACGGTGGTGATGGTGCTCCTGCTCGGCGGCTGCCGGGTGTTGTTCGCGATGGCGCGCGACGGGCTGTTGCCTCGGCGACTGGCCAAGACCGGCGCGCGTGGCACGCCGGTGCGGATCACCGTGCTGGTCGCGTTGCTGGTCGCGCTGACAGCTTCGGCGTTCCCGATCGGACAAGCTGGAAGAGATGGTGAACGTCGGGACGCTGTTCGCATTCCTGCTGGTGTCCGCCGGCGTGATCGTCCTGCGCCGCACCCGTCCAGACCTGCCGCGCGGATTCCGTGCGCCGCTGGTGCCGCTGTTGCCGATCGCCTCGGTCGGCGCGTGCGTGTGGCTGATGATCAACCTCACCGTCGTCACCTGGGTCCGGTTCGCCGTGTGGATGGCCGTCGGCATCGCCATCTACCTGGCCTACGGTCGCCGGCATTCGGTGCTGGCCGGACGCGAGGCGGGCCATCAGTCCGCCTAGCTGGTTTACAAACAAGCCTCCTATGTCTAGACAAAGGACGCATGGCGAGATATTGTCCAATCTGAAGGTGCTACGGCTCACAAGGAGGTTGGCGATATGACCGCCGGATCAACCCAAGACACAACGATGTGGCAGGACCGAAAGCGCCGGCTGTGGCTGATGGGGCTGATCGTCCCGACGCTGTTGCTGGCCGTGTTGCCGATCGTGTGGGCGATGAACCAGTTCGGCTGGCAGGCCGCGTCCCAGGTGTGGTTCTGGATCGGCCCGATCCTGCTTTCATCGTGCTGCCGGCGCTGGATCTGCGGTTCGGCGCTGACGGCCAGAATCCGCCCGACGAGGCCATGCAGTGGCTGGAGGACGACAAGTACTACCGCTACTGCACGTACGTGTTCATCCCGTTCCAGTACCTCAGCCTGGTGCTGGGCGCCTACCTGTTCACCGCGTCGAACCTGAGCTGGCTGGGCTATCGAGGGGTCGCTCAGCTGGCCGGCCAAGATCGGCCTGGCGCTGTCGGTCGGGACGTTAGGTGGCGTCGGGATCAACACCGCGCACGAAATGGGGCACAAGAAGGAGTCACTGGAGCGCTGGCTGTCCAAGATCACCTTGGCGCAGACCGGCTACGGACACTTCTACGTCGAGCACAACCGCGGTCACCACGTCCGGGTGGC
This sequence comes from uncultured Actinomycetota bacterium, assembly GCA_963741555.1. GTDB lineage: Bacteria > Actinomycetota > Actinomycetes > Mycobacteriales > Mycobacteriaceae > Mycobacterium. The sequence goes on from CAVUIH010000008.1 coordinate 39,249, forward strand.
GACGCCGGAAGACCCGGCGTCGGCCCGCTTCGGCGAGACGTTCTGGGAGTTCTTGCCGCGCAGCGTTTTCGGCAGTCTGCGCTCGGCCGTTGCGGCTGGAGGCTCAGCGCATACGCCGGCAGGGCGGCAATCCGTGGAACCCGAAGACCTACCTGTCCAACGACGTGCTCAACGCCTGGTTGATGACCGCCGTGCTGTGGGCCGCGCTGCTTGCGGTGTTCGGTCCTGCGCTGATCCCGTTCCTGGTCATCCAGGCGATCTTCGGCTTCAGCCTGCTCGAATCGGTCAACTACCTCGAGCATTACGGGCTGCTGCGGGTCAAGAACGCCAACGGCCGCTACGAGCGTTGCACCCCCGAGCACAGCTGGAATTCCGACCACATCGTCACCAACCTGTTCCTGTACCATCTGCAGCGGCACAGCGATCACCACGCCAACCCGACGCGTCGCTACCAGACGCTGCGCAGCATGGACGGGGCGCCGAACCTGCCCAGCGGTTACGCCGCACTGATCGGTGTGACCTACTTTCCGCCGCTGTGGCGCAAACTGATGGATCACCGGGTGCTGGAGCACTACGACGGCGACATCAGCCGGGTCAACGTGCAGCCACGCCTGCGGCGAAAGGTGCTGGCCCGTTACGGAGCCGCGGCGTGATCACCACCTACCGCTGCCCAGGCTGCGACTACGTCTACGACGAAGCCAAAGGCGCTGTACGGGAAGGGTTCCCGGCGGGGACCCGCGTGGGATCAGGTTCCCGAGGACTGGTCCTGCCCGGACTGCGCAGTTCGCGAAAAATCAGACTTCGAGATCGAGGAAACGAAATGACTGACTACAAGCTGTTCGTGTGTGTGCAGTGCGGCTTCGAATACGACGAGGCCAAGGGCTGGCCGGAAGACGGCATCGCGCCCGGCACCCGGTGGGATGACATTCCCGACGACTGGAGCTGCCCGGACTGTGGCGCTGCGAAATCCGATTTCGAGATGGTCGAAGTCGCACGCTCGTGACGATCACCGCTACTGTCGCCCGTGTGAGAAGGGTCCCGTACGCCGAGGCGTCGCGGGCCCTGCTGCGCGACTCGGTGCTCGACGCCATGCGGGAGCTGCTAGGCAGCCGCGACTGGTCGGCGGTCACGCTGGCCGACGTGGCCCGCGCGGCGGGCATCAGCCGGCAGACCATCTACAACGAGTTCGGCTCGCGGCAGGGCCTGGCGCAGGGCTACGCGCTGCGCCTGGCCGACCGGCTGGCGGGCGCCGTCGAGGACGCCATCTACGCGAACGTGGGCGACGTGTACGCGGCGTTTCTGCAGGGATTTCGGGCGTTCTTCACCGAATCGGCGGCCGATCCGTTGGTGATATCACTGCAGACCGGTGTGGCCAAACCCGACCTGTTGCAGATCATCACCACCGACAGCGGCCCGATCATCACGCACTGCTCGGCCCGTCTCACCTCGTCGTTCACGAACAGCTGGATGCGTGCCAGCGAGGAAGACTCTGGGATGCTGGCTCGGGCGATCGTCCGGCTGGCGATGAGTTACGTGTCGATGCCGCCGGAAGCCGACCACGACGTCGCCGCTGACCTGGCCCGATTGATGACGCCGGCCGCCGAGCGCTACGGGGAGCTTCGCGACGATGCGGGCCCGTGGGCCCGAGGAGGAACGGAGCACACTGACTCCAGCCTGGACAACGTCGACCAATGGGGCGGTAACGATCCCACCGACGAGCCGGGAAAAGCCGGCGAATAGGCTGCTTGTCGACAGTCCGGGCCGTTTGGGTCCGCGGGTCACCTAAGCAATAGGCTTCTGTCGGAGCTGACTCTGTCGCAGCCGCGAACGCGTCGCGACTAATATGTAACAAAGCTAATTAGTTGACCGGAGGAATGGGTAGTAGATGACGACGACCGAACAGCAGCTGACTCCCGACGTCGTGAACGGGCTTGACTTCAAGGTGGCCGACTTGTCGCTGGCGGATTACGGCCGCCGCGACATCGAGCTCTCCGAGCAGGAGATGCCGGGTCTGATGTCACTGCGTCGCGAATACCACGACGTCCAGCCGCTCAAAGGCGCCCGCATCTCGGGCTCGCTGCACATGACCGTGCAGACCGCGGTGCTGATCGAGACCCTGGTCTCGCTTGGTGCGCAGGTCCGGTGGGCGTCCTGCAACATCTTCTCCACCCAGGACCACGCCGCCGCTGCGGTGGTCGTCGGTCCGCACGGCACCCCCGAGGAGCCCAAGGGTGTCCCGGTGTACGCGTGGAAGGGCGAGACGCTCGAAGAGTACTGGTGGGCCGCTGAGCAGATTCTGACCTGGCCCGACGAGCCGGCGAACATGATCCTCGACGACGGTGGTGACGCCACCATGCTGGTGCTGCGCGGCGCGCAGTACGAGAAGGCCGGCGTGGTGCCGCCCGACGACGAGGACGACTCCGCCGAGCACCGGGTGTTCCTGAACCTGCTGCGCAAGCGCTTCGAGACCGACAAAGACAAGTGGACCAAGATCGCCGCGTCGATCAAGGGTGTCTCCGAGGAGACCACCACCGGTGTGCTGCGCCTGTACCAGTTCGCGGCGGCGGGAGACTTGGCGTTCCCGGCGATCAACGTCAACGACTCGGTCACCAAGTCCAAGTTCGACAACAAGTACGGCTGCCGGCACTCGCTGATCGACGGCATCAACCGCGGCACCGACGTGCTGATCGGTGGCAAGAAGGTGTTGGTCTGCGGCTACGGCGACGTCGGCAAGGGGTCGGTGGACTCGCTGGCCGGCCAGGGCGCGCGCGTGACCGTCAGCGAGATCGACCCGATCAACGCGCTGCAGGCGCTGATGGAGGGCTACGACGTCAAGCGGGTGGAGGACGTGATCGGCGAGGCCGACATCATCATCACCACCACCGGCAACAAGGACATCATCACCCTCGAGCACATGAAGGCGATGAAGGACAAGGCGATCTTGGGCAACATCGGCCACTTCGACAACGAGATCCAGATCTCCCGGCTGGAGAAGTCCGGTGCCACCAAGATCAACATTCGCCCGCAGGTCGACCTGTGGACCTTCGGGGACACCGGCAAGTCGATCATCGTGCTGTCCGAGGGTCGGCTGCTGAACCTGGGTAACGCGACCGGCCACCCGTCGTTCGTGATGAGCAACAGCTTCTCCAACCAGGTGATCGCCCAGATCGAGCTGTGGACCAAGAACGACGAGTACGACAACGAGGTCTACCGGCTGCCCAAGCACCTCGACGAGAAGGTGGCCCGTATCCACGTCGAAGCCCTCGGCGGCGAGCTGACCAAGCTCACCAAGGAGCAGGCGGAGTACATCGGCGTCGACGTCGACGGCCCGTACAAGCCGGACCACTACCGCTACTGATCCACACCGCTTGGCTCACGCCGACTGTGCGGCTAGCAGCACTTTCGGCGCCCAGCGTGCGGCTGGTCGCGTTTTCGCGGGCGCTGCACGGCCCACACGGCGACTTGGCGTCGTCGGTATATGGGATGGCGAAATGATCCCGGGGCGGCGTTATCGACGGCGTAGTGTTCGGACGGGGTAGCGCCGAGCGAAGTCCGAGGATGCCGATGAGCGACCATGACTGGAGCAAGCCGGCGGCGGTAGCCATTCCCGAGGAGGGGTACTTCGAGCTCGAACGGGGCAGGTACGGTCCGATCTATCCGAGGACTCCTGCCTGCTATGGCTTTTCGATCATCGCGAAGGTCAAAGAGGGGCGCGAAGAGGCCGTCCGTGCATACGGCAAGCAGATCGAGGAAGCGATAGCCGGGAGTCCCGACGTGCTCGCGCCGCTGCGGCTGCACTACTTGCGGTGGGTACTGTTCGATGTCGGTTCGGGGCTGCATTTCCAGTACCAGGGCATCTTCGACACCGATTTCGACAAGTACACCGAGGATGCGGTGGCGCTGTTCAGCCAGACCGGCATCACGACCGTCTTCACCAATCTCGAGGGATTCCCGGAGGACTGGAAAGAGAATCCTGCGGCGTTTGTGAATTTCGTTCGTGAACACCAATGCCCCAGTTTCCTGGAGTACGGCGAGTACCCGTACGTCACCGCTGACGAGATCAAGAAGGCCCTGCGGCTCAAAGCGGCGTTCTCCGACATGCTCGACCAGATGCAGTAATTCGCACCGAAAGGTGCACCGATGCTTGAGCTCGACGACATCCAGCACATTCTGCTGACCCGCACTCCGGCGATGACTGGGCGCTATGAGTTCCTGTCGTTCGGTAACCCGGCGGGGGGCCGCGCCTGGCTGTCCGAACTAATCTCCCGTGGTCGACTCCGCCGCCGCGGCGCAAGCCTCGATGGACAGCACCAAGCGGTGGGTCACGCTGGCGTTTACGTGGAATGGCTTGCGGGCGCTCGGGGTTCCCGAGGAATCCCTGGCAACTTTCCCGGAGGCGTTTCGCCAGGGCATGGCGGCTCGTGCAGACATCCTGGGTGATACCGGGGCCGCCCACCCGGACAACTGGGTGGGCGGACTGGCAGGCGCCGACTTGCACGCGATCGCGATCCTGTTCGCGCGTGATGACGCCGAACATGCGCGGGCCACAAGGGTGCACGACGAGCTGGTGGCCCGGTGCGATGGCGTGCGCAGTCTGTCGGTGTTGGATTTCAATGCGACGCCGCCGTTCAATTACGCCCACGATCACTTCGGGTTCCGTGACAGATTGTCTCAGCCGGTGATCGAGGGCTCGGGTGACGAGCCCACGCCGGGGTCGGGCGCGGCGCTCAAGCCGGGCGAGTTCATCTTCGGCTATCCCGACGAGCACGGGTCGCCCGATCTGCCGCAGCCAGAAGTCCTGGCCCGCAATGGAAGCTACATGGCCTACCGGAGATTGCAGGAGCACGTTGGACTGTTCCGCGACTACCTGCGGGACCACGCCGAGACGCCAGACGATCGAGGAGTTGCTCGCGGCGAAGTTCATGGGTCGCTGGCGCAGCGGCGCACCACTTGTGCTGGCACCGGACAAGGACGACCCTGAGCTCGGCGCAGATCCCATGCGCAACAACGACTTCAACTACAAAGAGATGGATCCACTCGGGTATGCCTGCCCGCTGGGATCGCACGCGCGGCGGCTCAACCCACGCGACACCGCGCACAACATGAACCGGCACAGAATAATTCGCCGTGGCGCCACCTACGGTCCTGCCTTGCCCGAAGGCGCGCCCGACGACGGAGTCGATCGCGGCATCGCCGCATTCATCATCGGCGCCAGCCTGGTTCGCCAGTTCGAGTTCGCGCAGAACGTCTGGATCAACGACCGCACCTTCCACGAGCTCGGCAACGAGCACGACCCCATCTGCGGAACCCAAGACGGAACACTGGAATTCACCATCCCCAACAGGCCGATCCGCAAAGTCCTCAAAGGTCTGCCTGCATTCACCACTTTGAAGGGCGGGGCCTACTTCTTCTTGCCGGGGCTCAAGGCCCTCCGATACCTCGCGGCGCTCGACAGTCAGAAGGCACGATCATGAGCACGCTGCCCCCGGCCCGCACCTACAACCAAAGCCATGTCCCGCGCAAGCACACCCCAGGCCAGCGGCGCATCAGCATCTACTGGACCTGGAGCTACCCGTGGGAAGCCCAACGCGACCCCGCCGCGATGTACAACCGCTTCTCCACGATGAGCGAAGTCCGCAACGCCTTGTGGCCGAGCTATGAGACACCGGAGTACGACGAGGCGCACTTCCTCCAGGGCATCGCCGGCACCCTGGAACTTTTCCACCGCTCGGCGCTGGCATTCCAGGACCTGGCTGGCGAAGCCACCGGCCACCCGGTCGCCGTCTTTCAACGCATCGACCAGGCGGGCTACCGGCTCCCGATCGACGAGCGGATCCTCGCCGACACGGACACCCTGATGGTCTTCGGGCTGGACCACATCGTTTCGGAACAAGAGGCTGAACCGGAAGAGATCAGCGCCATCCAGCAATGGCTGCAGCGCGAGGGCACATGCCTGTTACTGGCCCCGCATCACGACGTGGGCTTCACCGACGATTTCGCTCAGCGTCAGGTCGAATACCAGCACCACGGCGACCCGCTGGTGCCGCGCCAACAACGGTTCTCGCAGTACACCCGCTCCCTGATGACGGCCCTGCAGGTCCCGGTGCACAACACCTGGGGGCTGCGTCCCGCCGTTGTCGAGGGCACCAAGCAGATCGCACCCCTGACCGCGGTCCGCGACTTGGACGACGCGGGGCTGCTCGACAACGTCACCACGTTCAACTTCCACCCCCACCTGCCGCACTACGAACTCACCGCACCGGAGAGCGACTCGGTGCGGGTGCTGGGTCGTCAACGGATCGATCCCACGAGGCCCCACCCCTTCACCGCGGCGGGCAACACCGAATTCAACGCGCTGATCTGGATGCCGCCGTCGGGCTCGCGTGGCGGCGACATCGTCCTCGTCGACTCCACGAACTTCACCACGCTTTTCGGCGGCACCGACAGCCTCAGGAACTTCTGGCACAACCTCGCCACCATGAAATGATGTTCCGGCGGGAAAGGTAGGGGTCAATGCCCGGTATGGCAGCGGTCGCCATGGGCGCAGCTCCCGTCCTCGGTGGTGCGTTGTTCGGTGCTGCAGTCGGGCAACTCAGGGGTCCCAACTTGCGCGAGGGGATCAAACAAGACCTGGAGCTGCTCGAGCAGCTGCCTGAGATCGAGGCTGCCCGGCGGGAGGCGCTGCGGCGCAGCATCAACGACCGCGTCGACGAATTGGTCGACGCGAACGACAAGGCGCGCCAGCTGCGAGCCGCCGCCGGTTCCTATGAAGGAAACTGGCGTGACATTGTCCTATTGCTCTGCACGGTGCTCTTCTCGATTGTCTGGTGGTCTGTCGATCACGACCGGAACAGCTGGCTGCCGGTGTTCATTACCACGATTGTGGCGTCGGTCGTGGCGGCCGGCTACGCATTCCGGGGTCTGAGCCGAAGCGTGCGCAGGCTGCGTCGTCGCGGCGATCGTGGTCAGCAGTCCTAAGCGGCGATCGTCGGCGTGCATCGGGCGATAGGCTCGCGCCGTGCTGATTGCCATCGAAGGGGTCGACGGCGCAGGCAAGCGGACGCTCACCCAAGGCCTGCTGGCGGAGTTCGAGGCCGCGGGCAAGTCGGTGGCCACGCTGGCATTCCCGCGATACGGGCAGTCGGTGGCCGCCGATGTGGCCGCCGAGGCGCTGCACGGCCAACACGGTGACCTGGCGTCGTCGGTATTTGCGATGGCGATGCTGTTCGCGCTGGATCGCGCCGGTGGAGCCGACCAGATCCGCGAGCAGTGCCGCGTCCACGACGTAGTGATTCTGGACCGCTACGTGGCCTCCAATGCCGCCTACAGCGCCGCCCGCCTGCACCAGCAGGCCGATGGCGAGGTGGTCGGCTGGGTGCGCGACATCGAATACCGGCGGCTGGGTCTTCCAGCGCCGGATTGGCAAGTGCTGCTAGGGGTTTCGGCTGAGCTCGCCGACCAGCGCGCCCGTCAGCGGGCACGCGACGATGCCAGCCGGCAGCGCGATGCCTACGAGCGTGACGCCGGGCTCCAGCAGCGCACCGGGGCGGTGTACGCCGAGCTTGCCGCCGCGGGGTGGGGCGGCCGCTGGTTGGTGGTCGACGAACGGGTCGAACCGGCCCGGCTGGCGGCCGAGTTGACGGCCTAGCGGTCGCCCGGCGGCGAGAGCTGGGGTAATCGGTTCAAGAAACACGCGTGTGGCAGCACTGTTTTGTCCCGATCTGGTGACACCATGGACACCATGAGGCAAAGGATTCTCGTGGTCGACGACGACGCGTCGCTGGCCGAGATGCTAACCATTGTGCTGCGGGGAGAAGGTTTCGACACCGCGGTCATTGGTGATGGCACCCAGGCGCTCACCGCAGTGCGCGAGCTGCGGCCTGACCTGGTGTTGCTGGACTTGATGCTGCCGGGCATGAACGGCATCGACGTGTGCCGGGTGCTGCGGGCGGACTCCGGTGTGCCGATCGTGATGCTCACGGCCAAGACCGACACCGTCGACGTGGTGCTGGGCCTGGAGTCGGGCGCCGACGACTACATCATGAAGCCGTTCAAACCCAAGGAGTTGGTCGCGCGGGTGCGGGCGCGACTGCGGCGCAACGACGACGAGCCCGCCGAGATGCTCTCGATCGCCGACGTGGACATCGACGTCCCCGCACACAAGGTCACCCGCAACGGCGAGCAGATCTCCCTGACGCCGCTGGAGTTCGACCTGCTCGTGGCGTTGGCGCGCAAACCGCGTCAGGTGTTTACTCGTGATGTGCTGCTCGAACAGGTGTGGGGATACCGTCACCCCGCGGACACCCGTTTGGTGAACGTGCACGTCCAGCGTCTGCGGGCCAAGGTTGAAAAAGACCCCGAGAACCCGACCGTTGTACTGACCGTTCGAGGAGTGGGATACAAGGCCGGACCTCCGTGATCCGTGCCTGCGACGATGCAGAGCGTCAGCGATGCTGAGGAGCGGCGCAGTTGACGCAACCTGCGATGACGCAGAACACAGCGATGCTGAGGATTGGCGCCATTGATTTGGGCCTCGAAACCACGTTTTCGCGGTCGCTCCGGCCGGACCGGCCCGGTGATGCGGGGCATCGGCACGTTGGGCCGGGCCCTCGGCGTGGCTTGGCGCCGTTCGTTGCAACTCCGGGTGCTCGCACTGACGCTCGGAATGTCGTTGGCGGTGATCTTGGTGCTCGGCTTCGTGCTGACCAGCCAGGTCACCAACCGCGTGCTGGACGTCAAAGTCCGCTCCGCCACCGAGCAGATCGAGCGGGCGCGTAGCACCGTCAGCGGGATCGTCAGCGGCGAAGAAGCGCGATCGCTGGACAGCAGCTTGCAGTTGGCCCGCAACACCCTGACGTCGAAAACCGACCCGACCTCCGGAGCCGGTTTGGCCGGCGCGTTCGACGCGGTGCTGGTGGTGCCCGGTTACGGCCCGCGGCCCGCGGCCTCGGCCGGGCCAGTCGACCAGCTGCCGGACACGCTGCGCGATTTCGTGAAAGCCGGGCAGGTGGCCTACCAGTACGCGACCGTGCACACCGACGGGTTCTCCGGCCCAGCGCTGGTCATCGGCACCCCGACGTCGTCGCGGGTGACCAATCTCGAGCTCTACCTGATCTTCCCGCTGGGCAACGAGCAGAGCACGATCGCGTTGGTCCGCGGCACCATGGCCACCGGCGGGCTGGTGCTGATGGTGTTGCTGGCCCTGATCGCGTGGATGGTCACCCGTCAGGTGGTGGTGCCGGTTCGGGCCGCCGCGCGGACCGCCGAGCGGTTCGCCGACGGGCACCTGTCCGAGCGGATGCCGATCAACGGCGAAGACGACATGGCCCGGCTGGCGGTGTCGTTCAACGACATGGCCGAAAGTCTGTCGCGGCAGATCGCCCAGCTCGAGGAATTCGGTAACTTGCAGCGCCGCTTCACGTCTGACGTCAGCCACGAGCTGCGGACGCCGCTGACCACTGTGCGGATGGCCGCCGACCTGATCTACGACCACAGCGAAGACCTCGACCCCGCGCTGCGACGGTCCACCGAGCTGATGGTCAACGAGCTGGACCGGTTCGAGTCGTTGCTGAGCGATCTGCTGGAAATCTCCCGGCACGACGCGGGTGTGGCCGAGTTGTCGGTCGAGGCGGTCGATCTGCGGACCACGGTCAACAGCGCGCTGGCCAACGTCGGTCACCTGGCCGAAGACGCCGGGGTGCAGATGATCGTCGACATGCCGGAAGAGGACGTGATCGCCGAAGTCGATCCCCGCCGGGTCGAGCGGATTCTGCGCAACCTCATCGCGAACGCCATCGACCACGCCGAGCACAAGCCGGTTCGGATTCGGATGGCCGCCGACGAAGACACCGTCGCGGTCACCGTCCGCGACTACGGCGTCGGGTTGCGGCCGGGCGAGGAGAAGCTGGTGTTCAGCCGGTTCTGGCGCTCGGACCCGTCGCGGGTGCGGCGATCCGGCGGGACCGGGCTGGGCCTGGCGATCAGCGTCGAAGACGCGCGGCTGCACCAGGGCCGGCTGGAAGCCTGGGGCGAACCGGGCAACGGCGCGTGCTTCCGGCTCACCCTGCCGATGGTGCGTGGGCACAAGGTCACCACCAGCCCGCTGCCGATGAAACCGATTGCGCCGGAACGCAAAGACCGTCCCGCCCGGCCGCGCGAGCACGCGGAGCGGGGCGCGTGAAACGACGGTCTGATCATCCGGCTCGCCCCCTCGCCGCGGCGCGGCTGGGGGTACCCCCACCTCGGGCCGTTCCGGCCCGCATCGTCGCCGGACGACGCCTGACCGGCCCGCTGGTGGCGTTGGCCGTGGTGCTCGCCGGCTGCGCGGGCGTGCCGAGTTCGTCGGCGCCGCAAGCCATCGGCACCATCGAACGCCCGGCGCCGGCCAACCTGCCCAAGCCGACGCCCGGGATGGATCCCGACGTCCTGTTGCGCGAGTTCCTCAAGGCCACAGCCGATCCGGCCAACCGGCACCTGGCTGCCCGGCAATTCCTCACCCAGTCGGCGTCCAATGGGTGGGACGACGCGGGTAGCGCGCTGTTGATCGACCACGTCGTATTCGTCGAAACCCATAGCGCCGAACGGGTTTCGGTGGCGATGAAGGCCGATAAACTCGGATCGCTGTCGGACATGGGCGTGTTCGAGACGGCCGAGGGGCGGCTGCCCGAGCCCGGTCCCATCGAGCTGGTCAAGACGCCGGGCGGCTGGCGCATCGACCGCCTGCCCAACGGGGTGTTCCTGGACTGGCAGCAATTCCAAGCCACCTACAAGCGCAACACGCTGTACTTCGCCGACCCCACCGGCAAGACGGTCGTTCCGGATCCGCGTTATGTCGCGGTGTCCGACCACGATCAGCTGGCCACCGAGCTGGTGTCCAAGCTGATCGCCGGGCCGCGTCCGGAGATGGCCAAGAGCGTGCACAACATGCTCGCACCGCCGGTGCGACTGCGCGGGCCGATAACCCGCGCCGACGGCGGCAAGAGCGGAGTCGGTCACGGTTACGGCGGGGTCCGGGTCGACCTGGAATTGCTGACCATTGCCGACCCGCACAGCAGACAATTGCTTGCCGCACAGATCATCTGGACGCTGGCCCGAGCCGACATCAAAGGGCCGTACGTCATCAAAGCCGACGGCGCCGCGCTGGACGAACGGTTCGCCGAGGGCTGGAACACCACCGACGTCGCAGCCACCGACCCGGGCGTGGCCTGGGGTGCGGCGGCCGGTGTGCACGCACTGATCGGTGGGCGGCTGGTTGCGCTGGACGGCCAGCGCTCCGACCCGGTGCCGGGCGCATTCGGACGGGCGACCGATCAGAGCTCGGCGGCGCTGTCCCGCAACGGACACCAGGTGGCCTCGGTGGTGACGATTCGACCCGGCGCACCGGACATGGCGTCGTCGCTGTGGATCGGCGACCTCGGCGGCGAAGCGGCCGAAGCCGCCGACGGGCATACCTTGTCGCGGCCGACCTGGTCGCTGGACGACGCGGTGTGGGTGGTCGCCGACGGCAACACCGTGCTGCGAGTTATCCAGGAAACCGCCTCGGGCCAGCCGGCCCGGCTGCCGGTCGACTCGGCCGCGGTGTCCACCCGCTACCCCGGGGTGCTCGCCGAGCTGCAGCTGTCCCGGGACAGCACCCGCGCGGCAATGGTCATCAACGGGCAGGTGATCGTGGCCAGCGTCGAGCAGACCCAGGCCGGCCAGTTCGCGCTGACCTATCCGCGTCGTCTCGGCTTCGGGCTGGGCTCCTCGGTGGTCTCGTTGTCGTGGCGAGCCGACGACGACATCGTGGTGAGCCGCAACGACGCCGAGCATCCGGTGTCCTACGTCAACATCGACGGGGTCAACTCCGACGCCCCGAACGTCAACCTGCAGCAGGCGGTCGGCGTGATCGCGGCAAACCCGTCGACGGTGTACGTCGCCGATCCGCGCGGGGTGATGCAGTTGCCGATCTCGGGCGCCGAGGGCCCGCAAGGCTGGCTGGATGTCCCGGCGTTCATGGCGGGCGGGGCGATGCCGGTGATGCCGGGCTGACGCCTCGGAAAATGTCACCCCTCGTCGTCAGAATTGCGTTGTGCTCGATCTGGTTCTTCCGCTGGAATGCGGCGGCTGCGGAGCGCCGTCGACGCGATGGTGTGCGGCCTGTGCCCGCGAGCTGACGCTGACCACCGACGCGCCACGCGTCGTGACCCCACGCGTCGACCCGGGAGTGCCGGTGTTCGCGCTCGGCCGCTACGCCGGTGCGCGACGACGGGCGATCGTCGCGATGAAGGACCGCGGCCGAACGGACCTGTTGGCGCCGCTGGCCCGTTCGCTGGCCCTCGGCGTGCATCGCCTGCTGTTGTGGGGTCTGCTCGACGTCCCGGTGACCGTCGTGCCCGCGCCGACCCGCGGCTGGGCGGCCCGGCGCCGCGGCGGCGACCCGGTCAGCCGGATCGCCTCGCTCGCAACGGCCCACAACCCGGGCATCGGCGTGGTCGCGGCGTTGCGGATGAAGTCGCTGGCCCGCGATTCGGCCGGACTCAACAGCGCCGCGCGTGAGCGCAACATCGCCGGACGGGTGTTGCGCACACGCCGACAGCTGCCGGGTGGCACCGAGATTCTGCTGGTCGACGACATCGTCACGACCGGGGCGACGGCCTGCGAATCCGTCCGCATCCTGCACCGCACCGGGGCGCGGGTTACGGCTGTGCTGGCGCTAGCTGCGGCGTGAGCGTTTATGAAGAACTCGCAACACGTGATGCGAAACCCTGGCCGTGCGACCTGTCGAAGGTCTACCGTCGGGTCCAAGCACCATCACCGCGGCTGCAACTCACAACAAGCCTGAGGCGCCGCGCCACCGTCGACCGGTAGGGGGTGAGTTCTCGACACCTTGCATCGGCGGGCGGCCAGCGAGAAATCGACAACCCCGTCGGCGTGTATCCGATAGCCGGGCGCGCTGAGATGCGCGCAACGCGAGAGAAACGAGTTGTCATATATGTCAAGGCAAACCGTGGATTCTGGACAGCTGTTGGCCGAACGACCGGTCGACGCCGACGAGCAGGCCGAAACGACAACGCGCGCTGAGGTCGTCGTCAAGGGCCGTAACGTCGAGATCCCCGACCACTTCCGCGTCTACGTTTCCCAAAAACTCGCCCGCTTGGAGCGACTCGACCGAACCGTCTACCTGTTCGACGTGGAGCTCGACCACGAACGCAACCGACGCCAGCGCAAGTCCTGCCAGCACGTCGAGATCACTGCGCGCGGTCGCGGGCCGGTAGTCCGCGGCGAGGCGTGCGCCAACAGCTTCTACGCCGCATTCGAGGGCGCCGTCGCCAAGCTGGAAAGCCGACTGCGTCGCGTCAAAGATCGCCGGAAAGTCCACTACGGCGACAAAACTCCGGTCTCGCTGGCCGCGGCGACCGCCGTCATTCCGCCGGAGGAGTCCGCGCTGGACGCTGAGAGCCGCCGACGGCGACTCGTCTGTCAATGGCCACCACGAACCCGGCAGGGTGGTCCGCACCAAGGAACATCCGGCCAAGCCGATGACGGTGGACGACGCGCTTTACGAGATGGAGCTGGTCGGCCACGACTTCTTCTTGTTCTTCGACGAGCAGACCGACCGGCCGTCGGTCGTCTACCGACGGCACGCCTACGACTACGGTTTGATTCGGCTGGCCTGATCCGGCTGGGCTGGTTCGCTAGGGCACTGACGAGCGCCGACGCGTCGGCGCGCAGGGGTGTAGTGCGAGCCGTCACCTAGGATGGACAGCGCCGAAGACGTCTGATCCGCAGAGGACCTAGGGGATTTAAGTGGTGCTGGATAAGTTGTTGCGCCTTGGTGAAGGTCGCATGGTCAAGCGCCTCAAGCGGGTGGCCGACTATGTCAACACCTTGGCCGACGACATCGAGAAGCTCACCGATGCCGAATTGCGGGCCAAGACCGACGAGTTCAAGAAGCGGTACGCGGACGGGGAAAGCCTCGACGACCTGTTGCCCGAGGCGTTCGCGGTGGCCCGCGAAGCGGCCTGGCGGGTGCTCGACCAGCGTCATTTCGACGTCCAGGTGATGGGTGGGGCGGCGCTGCACTTCGGCAACGTCGCGGAGATGAAAACCGGTGAAGGTAAGACCCTGACCTCGGTGTTGCCCGGCTACCTCAACGGCATCGGTGGCAACGGCGTGCACATCGTCACGGTCAACGACTACCTGGCCAAACGTGACAGCGAATGGATGGGCCGGGTGCACCGCTTCCTGGGCCTCGACGTCGGCGTCATCCTGGCGCAGATGACACCCGACGAGCGTCGCGTCGCCTACGCCGCCGACATCACGTACGGCACCAACAACGAGTTCGGCTTCGACTACCTGCGCGACAACATGGCCCACAGCCTCGAGGACTGCGTTCAGCGCGGCCACAACTTCGCCATCGTCGACGAGGTCGACTCGATTCTGATCGACGAAGCCCGCACCCCGCTGATCATCTCCGGACCCGCCGACGGCGCCTCGAACTGGTATTCCGAGTTCGCCCGGCTGGCGCCGCTGATGGAAAAGGACGTCCACTACGAGGTCGACCTGCGCAAGCGGACCGTGGGGGTGCACGAGCTGGGCGTGGAGTTCGTCGAAGACCAGCTCGGTATCGACAACCTGTACGAGGCCGCCAACTCGCCGCTGGTCAGCTACCTCAACAACGCGCTGAAAGCCAAGGAGCTGTTCAACCGCGACAAGGACTACATCGTGCGCGACGGCGAGGTGATCATCGTCGACGAGTTCACCGGCCGCACGCTGGTCGGCCGTCGCTACAACGAGGGCATGCACCAGGCCATCGAGGCCAAAGAACGCGTCGAGATCAAGGCCGAGAACCAGACGCTGGCCACCATCACCCTGCAGAACTACTTCCGGCTCTACGACAAGCTCTCCGGCATGACCGGTACGGCGCAGACCGAGGCCGCCGAGCTGCACGAGATCTACAAGCTCGGCGTGGTGCCCATCCCGACAAACCGGGAGATGGTCCGCACCGACCAGACCGACCTGATCTACAAGACCGAGGAAGCCAAGTACATCGCGGTCGTCGACGACGTCAGCGAGCGCTACGAGAAGGGCCAGCCGGTGCTGATCGGTACGACGAGCGTCGAGCGCTCGGAGTATCTGTCGCGGCAGTTCCAGAAGCGGCGCATCCCGCACAACGTGCTCAACGCGAAGTACCACGAGCAGGAGGCCGGCATCGTCGCCGAGGCCGGCCGCCGTGGCGCCATCACGGTCGCCACCAACATGGCCGGCCGCGGTACCGACATCGTGTTGGGCGGCAACGTCGACTTCCTCACCGACCTGAGGCTGCGGGCCCGCGGCTTGGATCCCGTCGAGACCGCCGACGAATACGAGACGGCCTGGCACGAAGAGCTGCCGATCGTCAAAGATGAGGCGGCGGCCGAGGCCAAAGAGGTCATCGAGGCCGGCGGGCTCTACGTGCTGGGCACCGAGCGGCATGAGTCCCGCCGTATCGACAACCAGCTGCGCGGCCGCTCCGGTCGCCAGGGTGACCCCGGCGAGTCGCGCTTCTACCTGTCGCTGGGCGACGAGTTGATGCGACGGTTCAACGGCGCCGCGTTGGAGACGCTGCTGACCCGGCTCAACCTGCCCGACGACGTGCCGATCGAGGCCAAGATGGTGACCCGCGCGATCAAGAGCGCGCAGACCCAGGTCGAGCAGCAGAACTTCGAGGTCAGAAAGAACGTCCTCAAGTACGACGAGGTGATGAACCAGCAGCGCAAGGTCATCTACGCCGAGCGCCGCCGGATCCTGGAAGGCGAGAATCTCCAGCAGCAGGCGCACGACATGCTCGTCGACGTGATCACCGCTTACGTCGACGGCGCCACCGCCGAGGGTTACGCCGAGGACTGGGATCTCGAAAAGCTCTGGGAGGCACTCAAAACGCTGTACCCGGTCGGGATCGACCACAAGGACCTGATCGACTCCGAGGCGATCGGCGAGCCCGGCGAGCTGACCCGCGAGGAGCTGCTCGACGCGCTGGTCGCCGACGCCGACAACGCCTACGCCAAGCGCGAAGCCCAGCTCGAGGAGCTGGCCGGCGAGGGTGCGATGCGGCAGCTGGAACGCAACGTGCTGCTCAACGTCATCGACCGCAAATGGCGTGAGCACCTCTACGAGATGGACTACCTCAAAGAGGGCATCGGGCTGCGCGCGATGGCGCAGCGCGACCCGCTGGTCGAATACCAGCGTGAGGGCTTCGACATGTTCACCGGCATGCTCGACGGCCTCAAGGAGGAGTCCGTCGGCTTCCTGTTCAACGTCGCCGGTCGAGGCGGTGCCGGCGCAGCAGGTCGCACCCGTCGAGGAGCCCGAGGGTCTGGCGGAGTTCGCCACCGCCGCCGCGGCCGGCGCGCAGCAGCAGTCCGCCGCACCGGCAGCAGCTCGCGAGTCGACTGCGTTGCGCGCCAAGGGGATTGAGACCGAGTCGCCTGCGCTGACCTACAGCGGGCCGGCCGAGGACGGTTCGGCGCAGGTGCAGGGCAACGGCGGCAAGACGTCGGCTGCCGTGTCCGGCGGTACCCGGCGCGAGCGGCGTGAGGCGGCCCGACAGCAGGGCCGCCATTCCAAGCCGAAGTCCACCAAACGGCGCTGACCGCTCGGGGCCCGGTCAATTGCCGGGCTTGCCCCCACTGCATCGTCGCCCGGCGTCAGCCGATGTGCAGCGCGATCACCTGCCAGCGCCCCGCGGTCGCCAGCTCGATGCGGCAGGCGATGGCGTGCACCCGATGCCCGCGGCTGTAGCTGCCGAACACCTCGGCCGCCCGGTCGTCACCACCCACTGCCTGCAGCCGCACCCGGCGCAACACCGCCACGCCGTCGTGGCCGCCCGCCTGCCGATTGGCCGACAGCACCGAGTCGACGAGGCCCGCGGCCAGCAGCCCGTTCAGCTGGGCGATCGGCCGGCGACGGTCGATCACTTCCAGTACTCGTCGTAGTGCAGCGTCGGCGAAAGCCGCGGCACGGCGCATCGAGGCCGACATCATCGGCACCGAAGGTGCTGGATGTCGTTGCGGGACATGGGCATCGCGCTGTCGTAGCGCGGTCGGTGGCAACGGCCTACACTGCCGGACATCGCGGGCGGGCGGCTCACAGTCGACGACGGGTGTGACCGCGAACGCGATGCGGTCCGATGGGCTCGGGCTGCTCGACACTGCACTCTCCCGTGATCGACCGACGGCGGACACGTTGGTCTGCTGGAGAGTGGCAGACGACTGTGAGGATGATCGCACAATACGCTGCGTCGATGTACTCGCGCTGCTGTCGGCCGGTGTGGACGGTTAGCGTGTGCGGCAGATTGGTAGGCGGGCCGATCAGCAAGGGACGAAAGGCGGACGAGCGACTTGACCCGGTTGTCTACTTCGGACGCATCGTTCTATCAGCTGGAGAACAGCGCCACCCCGCTGTACGTGGGCTCGCTGTCGATCCTGCGTGCGCCGCGTGCCGGGCTGAGCTACGAGACATTGCTGGCCACCGTCGAGCAGCGGCTGCCGATGGTGCCGCGCTACCGGCAGAAGGTTCGTGAGATCACGATGCGGCTGGCCCGGCCGGTATGGATCGACGACCACGATTTCGACATCACCTACCACGTCCGGCGTTCGGCGCTGCCGTCGCCGGGCAGCGACGAGCAGCTGCACGAGCTGATCGGCCGGCTGGCCGCACGCCCGCTGGACAAGTCGCGGCCGCTGTGGGAGATGTACCTGGTCGAAGGCCTGGCGAAGAACCGGCTTGCGCTGTACACCAAGTCGCACCAGGCGCTGATCAACGGGATGGGCGCCGCCGAGATCGGCCACGTGATGGCCGAGCGGAACCGCCGTCCGCCGCCGTTCGGCGAGGACATCTGGGTGCCGGCCCGCGAGCCCGGCGCCACGCGTCTGCTGCTGGGGGCGATCGGAGACTGGGCGACCCGCCCTCAGGCCCAGCTCCGGGCGGTCCGTAGCGGGGTCACCGATCTGCTGACCAACTCCGGCCAACTGGTCGACGCCGGTCGACGGCTGTTCGACGTCGCACGCACGTTGGCGCGCGGCGCCGCGCCCAACAGCCCGCTGAACACCACGGTGTCGCGCAATCGGCGATTCACCGTCGCCCGCGGACGACTCGACGACTACCGCACGATCCGGTCGCGCTACAACTGCGACGTCAACGATGTGGTGCTGGCGGTGATCGCCGGTGCGCTGCGCAATTGGCTGCTGTCCCGCGGCGAGGCAGCGGCGCCGACCACGACGGTGCGGGCGATGGCGCCGTTGCCGGTCTACGTCGACGAGAACTACGACTCGTCCCGCCGCGGCCAGGCGATCAGCCAGGTGGCGCCGTTCCTGGTCGACCTGCCGGTGGGGGAGGGCAACGCGGTCGTCCGGCTGTCGCAGATCGCCCATGCCACCGAATCCAATCCGACCGCGGGCAGTCTGGTCGATGCCCGTACCATCGTGACGCTGTCCGGTTTTGCGCCGCCGACATTGCACGCCATGGGAATTCGGGTGGCGACCAGTCTGTCGCCCCGTCTGTTCAATCTGTTGATCACCAATGCGCCGGGCGCCCAGTCGGAGATGTATGTCGCCGGGGCCAAGTTGCTGGAGAGCTATGCGGTACCGCCGCTGCTGAACAATCAGGTGCTGGCTATCGGCGTCACGTCCTACGACGGCACGCTCTATTTCGGCATCAACGCCGATCGGGACGCGATGAGCGACGTCGACATGTTGCCGGCATTGCTGGCCGAATCGCTCGACGAACTGCTCGAAGCCGCGCGCTAGACGGCGCGTTCACCAAGCCGAGAACCGGTGTCGGGCCTTAACATCGGTTATGAGCAATGCGTCAGACACCAACGGGTCGGCCAAAGACAAGAAGCGGCCTAAACAGAAGTCATCGCGAGCAAAGATTCCCAACGAGGTATACGAAGCCGAATTATTCAGGCTGCAAACCGAATTCGTGAAACTCCAAGAGTGGGTGCGAGTTGCCGGTGCCCGCCTAGTGGTGATCTTCGAAGGCCGTGACGGGGCGGGCAAGGGCGGCACGATCAAAAGAATTACCGAATATCTCAACCCGCGCGTCGCGCGGATCGCCGCGTTGCCCGCCCCAACTGATCGGGAACGCGGGGAGTGGTACTACCAACGCTATATCGCGCATCTGCCCACAAAAGGGGAGATCGTGCTGTTCGACCGCTCGTGGTACAACCGTGCCGGCGTCGAGCAAGTCATGGGATTCTGTACGGCGCAAGAGCATGCGCTGTTCCTGCGGCAGACACCCATATTCGAACAGATGCTCATCGAGGACGGGATTCTGTTGCGAAAGTACTGGTTTTCGGTATCCGACGACGAGCAGCTGCGGCGGTTCAAATCCAGGCGTAATGATCCGGTACGGCAATGGAAACTCAGCCCGATGGATCTGGAGTCGCTGTATCGGTGGGACGACTATTCACGCGCGAAAGACGAGATGATGGTCCACACCGACACCCCGTCCAGTCCGTGGTACGTCGTAGAGTCCGATATCAAGAAGCACTCTCGGCTGAACATGATGGCCCATTTGCTGTCCACCGTCGACTACCACGAAGTGCAGAGACCGCACGTCGAGTTACCCAAGCGGCCGGTGATCGTCAGCAATTACCAGCGACCGCCGCGCGAGTTGTCGACGTATGTAGACGACCATGTGGCAACGTTGATCGGTGACACCGAGTGACCGTTTGCTGATGCGGATCTACATCCCGGCCACGCTTGCGATGTTGCAGCGGCTCGTCGCCGACGGTTCGCTGTGGCCGTTGAACGGCACTGCCTTCGCGGTGACGCCGCGACTGCGGGAGGCCTACGCCGAGGGCGACGAGGACGAGCTCGGCGAAGTCGCGCTGCGCGAGGCGGCGCTGGCTTCGCTGCGGCTGCTGGCCATCGCCGCGGACGAGGCGCCGGACGACACGTTGCCGCCGCGACGCGCGGTGCTGGTCGCTGACGTCGGCGAGGCGGCTTTGCGCCCGGACCTCGATGACGCCGTCGTGCGGATCGGTGAGCCGGTGAGTTCTGAGCAGGTCGTGGCCGCGTTCGTCGACAACGCCGCCGCAGAAGCACACGTCAAGGCGGCGGTCGCGGTCATCGACGCCGCCGACCTGGGCGACGAGGACGCCGAGCTGACCGTCGGTGACGCGCAGGACCACGACCTGGCCTGGTACGCCACCCAGGAGCTGCCCTTCTTGCTCGAGCTGCTCTAGCCCGCCCGGCGCTGGCTACGGTACCGTAAGTTACGGTACCGTAGGTTTGACGACCGAGGGCAGGAGCTTCCATGGCCAGAAAGATGGCAAAGGTCACCGCTGATGTCGTCGAGACCACGCCCGTTACGCTGGCCGGAGTGGACACACACCCCGGGTGGCACGTTCTGCGCACCCTTGCCCAACGCATCACCACCCCGCTGTTACCCGACGACTATCTGCACCTGGCCAACCCGCTGTGGTCGGCCCGCGAGCTGCGGGGCCGGATTCTGGCGGTCAGGCGCGAGACGCAGGACTCTGCGACGCTGGTCATCAAGCCGGGCTGGGGCTTCGGCTTCGACTACAAACCGGGTCAGTACATGGGCATCGGGCTGCTGGTCGACGGTCGCTGGCGGTGGCGTTCGTACTCGCTGACGTCCAGCCCGCGCAGGGGTGCCCGCACGGTGACCATCACCGTCAAGGCGATGCCCGAGGGCTTCCTGTCCGCCCACCTGGTGGCCGGGGTGCAAGCCCGGCACGATCGTGCGACTGGCTATGCCGCAGGGCAATTTCGTGCTGCCCGATCCGCCGCCGCCGACCATGTTGTTCGTCACCGCCGGGTCAGGGATCACCCCGGTGATGTCGATGCTGCGCACGCTGGTCGCGCCGCGATCAGATCACCGACGTCGATCCATCTGCATTCGGCGCCCACCGAGGACGACGTGATGTTCGGCGCGGAACTCGAAGCAGCTGGCCGCCGACCACGACGGGTATCGGCTGCGACTGCGCGCCACCCGCACCCAGGGCCGGTTGGACTTCAGCCAGCTCGACGCCGAGGTGCCCGACTGGCGAACGCGACAGACCTGGGCCTGCGGCCCCGAGCCGATGCTCAAGGCCGCCGACCACGCGTGGGCGGCCGCCGGCGTCAAGGACCACTTGCACCTCGAACGTTTCGCGGTGTCGCGCGCCGAGCCGGTCGGCGCCGGCGGCACGGTGACCTTCGCCAAGAGCGGGAAAAGCACCGCGGCCGACGCGGCGACGTCGCTGATGGAAGCCGGTGAGCAGCAGGGCGTGCAGATGCCGTTCGGTTGCCGGATGGGTATCTGTCAATCGTGCGTGGTAACCCTGACCGAGGGGCATGTTCGGGACTTGCGAACCGGCGCGGAACATGAGCCGGGGACACGCGTACAGACCTGCATTTCTGCCGCGTCGGGCGATTGCAAGCTCGACGTTTAGCGGTTACCCGCTGGTAACCTACGCTCTCGTAGGTTACGATAGCGTAGGTCATGAAACTGCAGTCTGCAGGAAGGCAAGTAAGACGATGGCGATCACCGACCTCGAAGTCTTCGCGCATCTGACGGACGCCGACATCGACAACCTGGGCGTAGAGCTGGATGCCATCCGCCAGGACATTGAAGACTCGCGCGGCGCGCGCGACGCCCGCTACATCCGCCGCACCATCGCCGCGCAGCGCGCGCTGGAGGTCGCCGGCCGGGTGCTGCTGGCGGCCGGCTCGCGCCGGTCGGCCTGGTGGGCGGGAACCGTGACCCTCGGCGTGGCCAAGATCGTCGAGAACATGGAAATCGGCCACAACGTCATGCACGGCCAATGGGACTGGATGAACGATCCGGAGATTCACTCCTCGTCGTGGGAGTGGGACATGAGCGGGTCGTCCAAGCACTGGCGCTACACCCATAACTTCGTGCACCACAAGTACACCAACATCCTCGGCATGGACGACGACGTCGGCTACGGCCTGCTGCGGGTGACCCGCGACCAGCCCTGGAAGCGCGTTCAATCTGTTCAACCTGGCGTACAACGCGATGCTGGCGCTCGGCTTCGAATGGGGGGTTGGCCTGCAGCACGTGGAGATCGGCAAGATCGTCATGAACCGCATGGACAACGACGAAGCCCGGGAGCGGGTCGAGGAGTTCGTGGTCAAGTCCGGCCACCAGGTGGTCAAGGACTATCTCGCCTTCCCGGCGCTGACCGCGCTGTCACCCGGCGCGACGTACACCTCGACGCTGAAGGCCAACGCGGTGGCCAACGTGATCCGCAACGTGTGGGCCAACGCGGTGATCTTCTGCGGCCACTTCCCGGACGGCGCGGAGAAATTCACCAAGACCGACATGGTCGGCGAGTCCAAGGGGCAGTGGTATCTGCGCCAGATGCTGGGCAGTGCCAACTTCGACGCCGGTCCGGCGCTGCGATTCATGAGCGGCAACCTGTGCCACCAGATCGAACACCACCTGTTCCCGGATCTGCCGAGCAATCGGTACGCCGAGATCTCGGTGCGGGTGCGCGAGGTGTGCGACAAGTACGACTTGCCTTACACCACAGGCTCTTTCCTGCTCCAATACGCTAAGACGTGGCGGACCATCGCCAAGCTGTCGCTGCCGGACAAGTACCTGCGCGATACCGCCGACAACGCGCCGGAGACCCGCAGCGAGTCGATGTTCGCCGCGCTGGAGCCGGGTTTCGCCGGCACCGATCCGGCGACCGGTCGCCGTCGCGGGCTGAAGACCGCGATCGCCACCGTGCGCGGCTGGCGGCGCAACAAGCGAGCGAAAACGCGTGCGGCCCGAGACGACTTGGCGGCCTGAATCCGGCGCGGTGGACATGGTGAACACCGTCACCACGCACCCGATCGTCGATGCCGTGCTGGATCGGCATCGCGACGCGTTGGGTGACGACATGACGGCTTACCGCAACCACGTCTATCGCTGCATCACGTATCAGCAGCAGCTGCTTGGCTTTCCGATTCCTGACGTCGCCGCTTTGGCTTGGGCGGTGCACGATCTGGGCATCTGGACCGCGCGCACGTTCGACTACCTCACGCCGTCGGCCGACCTCGGCGCACAGTATGCCGGCGAATTCGGCATCGCCGACGTCGACCAACTACGGGCGCTGGTCAGCGAACACCATCGGCTGCGGCGCGTCGACGATCGCCTGACCGAGACGTTTCGTCAGGCCGACCTCGTCGACGTCAGCCATGGACTGCTCCGTCGCCGCATCAAACGGTCGGCCGTCAAGGCCGCCGTCAATGACCTGCCGTACAACGGTTTCCACGCATTTCTGGCCAAGGGCTTGACCGGCTACGCCGCCCGGCATCCGTTGCGCCCCATGCCGATGCTGCGCTGGTAAGCCCGGGCCGCGTCGGATCAGGTGTGGCGGGCCGCTTCTTGGACGAGCTGAACGCGGGAGCTCAGGCCGAGCTTGCTGTAGACGTGGGAGAGATGGGTCTCCACCGTCCGAGGTGAGATGAAAAGCCTTGTAGCGACGTCCTTGTTGGGCAGTCCTTCGCTGACCAGTCCGACGACGGCACGCTCGGTAGGAGTTAGCGATCTCCATCCGCTGGCCGGCCGCTCTCGCTTACCTCGGCCTCGCTGGGCGTAAGTGATCGACTCTTCAGCGGACAGCGCCGCGCCTTCGGCCACGGCAACGTCAAATTCGTTGTCTCCAAGGGCTTCACGCAAACGTGCGACCGAGTCGCCGTGCTCCGCGTCATGGGTCTTGAACCGCACCGAACCAATACGTTGCCGCAGCGCATCGGCTGCACCGAAAAGCCGGGCCGCTTCGACGTGGCGCTCGGCGTCGACCGCCAGGATCGCCAGAAGTTCGAGGATGTCGGGAACACCAAGCAGCGCGTTGATGCCGGCCGCAGAAGCCAGTGCCTCGTGCGCGTCTCGGTCAGCCTGTTCGGTCTCTTCCTGCGCGATCGCCACCCGGGCACGGGTCGTCAGCGCCAAAACCCGGTACCAGCCTACGGCCACCGAAACGGCCTCGTCGGCCCAACGGCGCGCCACGGGCACATCAGCGGCCGCCAACGCGGCTTCGGCTCGCAGATGGACCCACATCTGCTGATGTATTCGGTTGGCGCTCAAGTGTTCCCAGGCTGCGGTGCTGGCTTCCTCGGCATCGGACACCTCGCCGGCGGCCAGTGCCGCGGCAGCCCAAATTCCGTTGACGTTGCCTATCCAAAGTTCACCGAACTCAGTGACAACCGGCATGGGCGCGTCAAGGATTGCCCTAGCGGCGCTGGTATCGCCCCGATATGACACCGCCATCCCCCGGTAGCACGTAGTAACCGCCCACCACATAGCGTCGTCTGCTGCTTTCGCGTCGATTTCGGCCTCGCGCAGCTGGGCAACGCCTCCGGCGAGATCCCCGGTAATCAGTTGTGCCCAGCCGAGCCAGCAGCGGCACTGCCGGGCGGTAAATTTGTCACCGATGGCGGCCGCCATGTGGCGTCCCTCCTCACCGGCCTTGCGTACCGCAATCGGATCACCCGCCAACAAGCCCATGTTCGTTTGCCAACCGAGGATCTGGCTCAGCGTCCACTTATCGCCTGAGGCGCGTGCCAGGCCCATGGCCTCGTCGAAGTGATGTTGTGCAGGCTCGCTGCGGTAGACAGCCGCAACGCCGCAAGCGGTGAGCGCACGCGCCAACAGAGCCGGATCCCCGATCTCGCGAGCCATCACCAGGCCTTGCTCCGCCCAGTCCCCGCTGTCGCCGCCGATAGCCCAGGCGTGGAGGAAGAATCTGTCGGCGAGGCCGCGCGCCTCAACCGCGGGTGCGACACCACCGCCACGGCCCTCACTCTCGGTGAGCGCGGCGTCGAACCAGCCCACCAGGGCCTCATGAATCCGGCCCCTTAACAGCCAGAGCGGAACCAGCGCGGACGCCAAACGCAATGCGGTGTCGGTGTCGCCGCGGTCGAGGCTCCAGCCAAACGCGGCCCGCAGATTGTCGATCTCGGTTTCGACTCGTTCGATCAACTTTTCATCGCTCGCATCAGCCGGGTCGTCCAATAGACGCGCGATCGTCACATAGTGGCCGCAGTGGCGACCTCGTACCTGGTCGCCTTCGCCCGACTCGCCGAGTTTCTCCAGCGCGTACTGACGCACCGTCTCCAGTAGTCTGTATCGCGTTGCGCCGCGCGCATTTTCGGTCAACACCAGCGACTTGTCGACGAGCAGGGTGATCTGATCGAGCACCTGGTAGCGCTCGACGTCACCACCGCCGGCAACCGCTTGCGCGGCCGCCAGATCGAACCCACCGACGAATACCGCCAATCGGCGCAGCAGCACCCGCTCCGGCTCGGTCAACAATGCGTGCGACCAATCAACCGAGGCCCGCAGCGTCTGCTGACGCCGGACTGCGCTGCGAGTGCTGCCGGTCAGCAGACGGAAGCGGTCGTGCAGGCTGTCGCGGATCTCCTCGACAGACAGCGCCCGCACGCGCGCAGCCGCAAGCTCGATCGCCAGCGGCATACCGTCCAGCCGGCGGCAGATCTCTGCGACCGCCGCGGCCAGGTCCGTGACGCTGAAATCGGGCTGGGCAAGGCGCGCGCGATCGACAAACAGCTCGATCGCCTCGTCGGCAAGCGAGAGCGACGGCACCCGCCAGGTCACCTCACCCGCGACGCCAATCGGCTCCCGGCTGGTCACCAGCAGCCGCAACCCAACGCAGGCGTCGAGCAGCGCTTTGATCAGCGTTGCGGTCGCGTCGAGGAGATGCTCGCAGTTGTCGAGCACGACGACCATCTGACGGCCGCCGATGAATCCCTGCAGCGTCTCCATCGTCGAGCGACCCGGCTGGTCAGGCAGGCCCAATGCGCGGGCTGCCGCGATCGCGACGATGTCTGGGTCGGCGATGGGTGCAAGATCGACGAACCAGACCCCACCGTCAAGCTCATCCGCCGATGGGCCTGCGACCTCTACCGCGAGACGCGTCTTGCCCACCCCACCGGCGCCCGTCAGCGTCACCAACCTGTTCGTGGCCAGAATCTGGCGCACCTCGTCGATCTGTTCGCTGCGACCGATGAAACTCGTCAGCTGTGCCGGAAGGTTGTGCGCTGCAACGGTAGTCGATGTGCGCAACGGAGGGAACTCGTTATTCAGATCCGGGTGACACAGCTGGAGCACCCGCTCCGGACGCGGGAGGTCACGCAGTGGATACGCGCCCAGGTCTTTCAGCCAGGAATCGGCCGGCAGGCTGTCGATGACCATCGCCTCGGTGGCTCCTGACAGCACCGTTTGGCCTCCGTGTGCCAGATCGCGCAGCCGGCCGGCCCGGTTGATTGCCGGTCCGATGTAGTTGCCCTCGTCGCGCAGCTGGACGTCGCCGGTATGCACGCTGACGCGCAGTCGGATCGGCAGCAGCGGAGCCAGCTGCAGCTGGATGGCACAGGCCACCCCGTCACTGGCGCGGCTGAAGGCGATCACGAAGCTGTCGCCTTCGCCCTGGTCGATGGGGCGGACTCCGTGATGGGTGGCGACGAGATCACTTAACGTGCGATCCAGGCGTGCGACTGCTGCCGTCATCTCTTTCGGCTCGGTTTGCCAGAGCCGTGTTGAGCCCTCGATGTCGGCCAGAAGCAACGTCACCGTTCCCGTCGGCAACAACTCGCTTACGCCTAACTCGCTCCAAATCACCGGCGGGATGTCCGCGCGTTCGCTCATGTTAGCCAGGATGCGGCGGACGCGGGCCGTAAAACATCAGTGCAAGCACGTACAAAGCGACCGCTCACGCGGCGATGGCGACCAGCCGCTCCAAGATCGTCAGCTGTTGCTCGAGATCGCCGTCGAGTTTCGCCAACAACGTCGTGATGCCGGCCGCGCGATAGCGGCTCACCCGCTCGGCGATGGCATCCGCGGTACCGAGCAGATTCGTCAGGCGGCCGAGGTCCAATGGCACCGCGCTGCGGGCCTCGTCATGTCGCCGGCTTGCCACAATTCGGCGACGGTTGCGACTTCGCTCCCGTAGCCCAGTCGGGTGAAAGCGTCGTTATAAAAGTTCTGCCCACCGGAACCCATCGCGCCGATGGTGAACGCGTACCCGTCGGCGTGGCGGCGCGCGGCGGCGTCCGCGGAGGCTTGGTCGTCGTGGAATTCGACGGCGACCGGGGCGACCAGGTCGAGCTCGTCAAGGCTGCGGCCGGCCCGCTGAGCGCCGTCCCGCAATGGCCCGAAGAACACCTCGGCGGCTTCGGGGATGAAAGCGTTGCCCAACCAGCCGTCGGCTGCTTCGCCGGTCAGCCGCAGGTTTTGCGGACCCATCGCCGCCACGTACACCGGGACGTGGTTGGGCCGCACGAGCGGCTTCAGCGCCGCGCCGCGACTGTCCGGCAGCGGCAGCGGATAGATCTCGCCGTCATGTTGGAGCCGCTCGCCGCGGCTGACCGTGCGGATGATCTCGATGGTCTCCCGGGTGGTCTGCACCGGTTTGCGAAACCGGACGCCGTGCCAGCCCTCCATCACCCGCGGTCCCGACGTGCCGACGCCCAGGATGAATCGTCCCGACGACAGCTCTTGCAGGCTCAGCGCCGACGTCGCGAGCATTGCCGGACTGCGCGAACCCAGTTGAACCACAAAGGTTCCCAGCCGGATCGACGATGTCTTGGCGGCCAGATACGCCAGGCCGGTCAGCGCGTCGTAACCCCAGACCTCGGGCACCCACAGCGAGTCGACACCGATCTGCTCGGCCGCCACCGCGAACTCGGCGGCGCCCGGCAGCCGGGGTTCGATCATGGCGCCGACCTTCATTGCTGGCATGCTAACCACTATGCGCTACCGCGACCAACCCACAATCGAAGTGACCCAGCGGGTTCGGTGCGATGTCCCCACGGCATGGAACCTGGTGACCGACATCGAGCTGCCGGTGCACTGCTCAACGGAACTGCAGGGCGTCGATTGGCTTGACGGCGCCACAGGCGTCGCAGTCGGCGCGCGTTTTCAGGGCCGCAGCAAGCACGAGGCGTTCGGAGACTGGTCGACGGTGTGCGAGGTCGTCGAAGTCGAGGATCAACGCCGGTGGGTGTACGACGTGGTCGGACCCGAGGGCGTCGGCGCGACGTGGGCGTTCGAGGTGGAGCCGGCCAGCGACGGGGTGCTGGTTCGGCAGTGGGCCCGGATGGGGCCCGGGCCTCCGGCCTGACCCCGGCGATCGTGGCGCAACCGGACAAGGAGGCCCGGATCGTCTCCCGGCGACTGTCCGAGTGGCAGAAGAACATGCAGGCCAACCTGGAGTGGGTCCGGTCGCAGGCCGAGGGCTGAAGGTCAGCCCTCGCGCATCGCGGCCAGCAGTCGGCGCGCCGCGGCGACGCGACGCGTCGCCGGGCCCGGTGAGCTTGTCCAGCGCGCATTCGGGATCGGCCGGTGGGCCGAGATGCCCGCAGCCGCGCGGGCAATCCTCGATCGCCTCGGCCAAGTCGGAGAACGCCAGCATCACGTCGTCGGGCTTGATGTGCGCCAGTCCGAACGAGCGGATTCCCGGTGTGTCGATCACCCATCCGCTGGGCTCAAACGGCAGCGCCACCGACTGCGTCGAGGTGTGCCGGCCCCTGCCGATGTCGGTGACCTCGCCGACTGCTCGATGCGCTTCGGGCACAAGGCGATTCACCAATGTCGACTTGCCCACCCCGGAATGGCCCAGTAGCACTGTGATTTTGCCGGTCAGCAGATGCGCCACAGCGTCCAACGGATCGTCACGGCCGGCGATGATCACCGCGAGATCCAAGTCGGCGAACTGCTCGGCGAACGGCTCGGCGGGCGCCAGATCGGTCTTGGTCAGGCACAGGATCGGAAACAGTCCGCCGGCGTACGCCGCGATCAGGGTCCGGTCGACCAGCCCGGTGCGCGGCGGCGGGTCGGCCAGCGCCACCACGATCAGCAGTTGATCGGCGTTGGCGACGACTACCCGCTCGGTGGGATCGGTGTCATCGGCGGTGCGCCGCAGCAGTGTTCGCCGCGGACCGCGCCGCACGATGCGGGCCAGCGTATCGGTGCGGCCGGACAGATCGCCGACGATGTCGACGTCGTCGCCGACGACGATCGGTGTGCGACCCAGTTCGCGTGCCCGCATCGCGGTGACGTGGCGGTTGACGTCGCCGCCGAGCACACACCCCAGCGGCCGCGGTCGACGCTGACCACCATCGCCTGCTGCGCGTCGGCGTGCTCCGGGCGGGTTTTGGTCCGCGGGCGAGAACCCTTCCCGGACCGGAATTTGACGTCGGACTCGTCGTAGTCGCCGGGCCGCAACCTACGCGCCCCCGAGCATCTCGGCCCACATCCGAGGGAAATTCGGCAGCGTCTTGGCGGTGGTCTCGATGTCGTCCACCTCGACGCCGGCGACCCGCAGTCCGACGATCGCGCCGGCCGTCGCCATCCGGTGATCGGCGTAGGACTGCCAGGTGCCCGCATGCAGCGGCGTCGCGGTGATCTCCAGCCCGTCGGGGGTTTCCCGGCAGTCGCCGCCGAGCCGGTTGATCTCGGTGGACAGCGCTGCCAGGCGATCGGTCTCATGGCCGCGCAGATGAGCGATGCCGGACAGTCGGGAGACCGAGCCCGGGGCTGCCAGCGCCGCGAGCACCGCCACCGACGGGGTGAGCTCGCCGACGTCGCGCAGGTTGACGTCGAATCCCGGATAGCGACTGCGGCCCGCGCACCTCGAGGTACGAATCAGTGTGTTTCACAACAGAATTCAGCTGCGCAGAGGATGCTCAGGATCGCGTCGGCCGGCTGGATGCTGTGTTCGGGCCAGCCGGTGATCCGCACGACGCCTGCCGCTGACCACGGCCGCGGCGATGAACGGGACGGCGTTGGACAGGTCGGGTTCGATGTGCCAGTGCCGCGCCGCGACGACGCCGGGTCGCACCTGCCAACGGTCGGCGATGGTGTCGTCGACGGCCACGCCGGCTTGGCGCAGCATCGCCACCGTCATGGCGATGTGCGGCGCCGACGGCAGCGCCGCGCCGACGGTGCTGCACGGTCAGGCCGTCGCGGAACGACGGCCCGGCGAGCAGCAGGCCGGACACGAACTGCGACGACGCCGAGGCGTCGATCTCCACCGCGCCGCCGGCGACCGAGCCGGCCCCGCGTACTTCGAACGGCAGGCCGTCACCATCGATGTCGACGCCCAGACCGCGCAGCCCGTTCAGCAACGGCGCGATCGGCCGGACCCGGGCCTGCTCGTCGCCGTCGAAGGTCACCGTCGCGTGGCCGAGCGCGGCCAACGGCGGAACGAAACGCAGCACCGTGCCCGCCAGGCCGCAGTCGATGCGAGCCTGCGCCGGCGGCGAGATCTTCCCGCCGACCGTGAGCTCGTCGGCCGATCCGTCGACCCGCAGGCCGAGCGTCTGCAGTGCGCCGATCATCAGGTCGGTGTCGCGACTGCGCAGCGCACCGCTGATCGTCGAGACGCCGCCATGCGTGGCGGCCAGCGCCGAGAGCACCAGCGCCCGGTTGGTCTGAGATTTGGAGCCCGGCACCGTCACAGTCGCCGATACCGGCGTCGTCGTAGACGGGGCGGACCAGGTGCTCACTCGTCCATCATCTCTTGTCTGTCTGTTCTGCCACCATGGAGTCATGTGTGGACGATTCGCGGTCACGACCGATCCGGCCACGCTGGCCGAGAAAATCGAGGCGATCAACGAGAGCCGCTCTGCCGAATCGGCGGGCCCGAACTACAACGTGGCACCGACCACCACCATCACCACCGTGGTCCGGCGGCATGACGAGCCCGACGACGAGGCGACCAGGCGGGTCCGGTCGATGCGCTGGGGACTGGTTCCGCCGTGGGCGAAGGCCGGGGCCGACGGTGCCCCGGAGTCCAAGGGCCCGCTGCTGATCAACGCCCGCGCCGAGAAGGTCACCACGTCACCGGCGTTTCGATCCAGCGCCAAGTCCAAACGCTGCCTGATACCGATGGACGGCTACTACGAATGGCGGGCCAACGCCGACACCGATTCGGGCAAGAAGTCCCGCAAGACGCCGTTCTCCTGCACCGCGCCGACGGCGAGTTGCTGTTCATGGCGGGGTCTGTGGTCGGTATGGAAAGCCGCGGGAAGACGCCACGTCCCCGTTGTTGAGTTGCACGATCATCACCACCGATGCGGTCGGCGAGCTCGCCGAGATCCACGACCGGATGCCGTTGATCGTCGCCGAGCGGGACTGGGATCACTGGCTGGATCCCGACGCTCCGGCCGACCTCGACCTCCTGGCCGCACCGCCGATGCATCGACGGCATCGACATGCGGGAGATCTCGACATTGGTCAACAGTGTGCGCAACAACGGCCCCGAGCTGCTCGAGCCCGCCGAGCCGCAGCCCGAACAGGCAACGCTGCTGTAAACACCGCTGACCGGCGATATCCTCTGGGTCATCGAATGTCGTTGACGCGGCGTTAGCCACGAGTGGTGTCGGGAGCCGGGCAGTGGTGATTGAGGCGCAGGAGCACACGGATGGCGGTCAGCCGTCGACGTGGGCGCCGCTACGCAGTTCGCTGTACCGCAATCTGTTCATCGCACAGTTCGCGTCCAATATCGGGACGTGGATGCAAAGCGTTGCGGCCCAATGGTTTTTGGTGGAAAGGCACAGCAGCGACGTGATCGTGGCGCTGGTCCAGACCGCAAGTCTCGGGCCGACGCTTGTTCTCGGGTTGTTCGCGGGCGCGCTGGCCGACCTGTTCGACCGGCGGCGGTTGCTGATATTTTTTGCAGACGTATGCCGTGCTGGTGGGACTGGCGCTGGCGGTGCTGGCCTACCTGGGTCGGCTGAGTCCGACATCACTGTTGATGTTCACCGTGGCAATCGGTTGCGCCTCGGCGCTGACCGCACCGGCCTGGCAGGCGATTCAGCCCGAAGTCGTTCCGCGGGAGCAGATTCCCGCGGCCTCGGTGCTGGGCAGCGTCTCGGGAAATGCGGCCCGAGCGATTGGACCGGCGATCGGCGGCGTGGTCGTGGCATTGGCCGGACCCGCAGCGGTTTTCGCCCTCAACGCAGTGTCGTTCGCGGGAATCATCGTTGCTCTCCTCGCCTGGCAGCGGCCCAAGCAATACGCGCCGCTCGAGCGAGAACACTTCGGTCAGGCCATCATCACCGGCTTGCAGTACGTCGGCAATAGCTTGATTTTCCGCAGAATCCTCTCGCGCACGGCGCTTTTCCTGTTTCCTGCCTCGGCTCTGTTGGCTCTGCTGCCGGTGGCTGCGGCGCACCGATGGCACCTGGGAGCCACTGGATATGGTGTGGCGCTGGGGGCGATCGGCTTCGGCGCGGTACTCGCGGTCGCGGTCGCCACACCGCTGCACCGGAGAATGTCCGACAACGTGCTGTTGGCGGTGTCGGCGGCGGTATTCGGCGCGGCGCCGCTGGCGGTGGTCTTGATGCCGTTCACAGCGGCGCTACCCATCTTGGCGCTGTCCGGGACGGCCTGGTTGATCACGTTGACGACGTTGAATGCGGCAGCGCAGTTGTCGTTGCCGCAATGGGTTCGGGCCCGTGGGCTGGCGATTTATCTGCTTGTCGCCACCGGATCGCAGGCAATCGGCTCGTATTTCTGGGGTGCCGTGGCCACCGGCGCGGGGCTTGACACGGCAATGCTCGACTCGGCGGTGGCTCTGGGTGCTGTTGCCCTGAGCGTTGCCGTGTTGCCACTGCGACCGTGCACCGGCAGGCTGAGCGTCGACATCTCCACGGCGTGGCCGTCGCCGGTGCTCGTGTTCGAGCCAAGCCCGAACGATGGACCGGTGCTGGTGACCGTCTGGTACCGGGTCGCGGAGGAGAACCACAAAAACTTCATCGACGCAATGAGCGCGGTCCGGCGATCACGGCTGCGCACCGGCGGCCACAGTTGGCGGCTGTATCACAGTGTCGGACAACCCGACATGCTCCTCGAGAGGTTCACCGTGCCGTCCTGGACCGCGTTCGAGCGCCAACGCACGGAGCGCTGGGTGGAGTACGACCATGAAGGCGTGCAGAAGGCGATCAGCTACACCGTCGACGGCACCCGCAGGCACGAGTACTACGTCGCTAAGCGCACGCCGCGGTGACGTCGCGGCCTAGCATGCCACTGTGACTGGTTCCTACGTGTACACCTTCGATGACATCCGGCGCCGGCCGGTCGCGGTGATCGGGGCGGGAACGCTAGGCCGGCGTATTGCGCTGATGTTCGCCAGCCGCGGGGGGACCGTGCGGATCTACGCTCGGCGCGACGAACAGTTGGCTTCGGCGACGCATTATGTGGCCGAGAGCCTTCCGGCGAGTCATCGAGGCCCGCGGCTTCGGTGAGCCGGGCGTCGCAATTCCCACGACATCGCTCGCCGACGCGCTGGACGGCGCCTGGTTTGCCGTGGAATCTGCGCCCGAGAAACTCGACATCAAGATTCCGTTGTGGGGCGAGATCGACCGACTGGCCCCGTCGGACACCATCTTCGCAACCAACTCGTCGTCATACCCGTCGCGTCTGATGGCTGAAAAAATCAGGGACAGAACGCGTTTATGCAACACGCACTTCTACATGCCACCGGAAATCAATGCCCTCGACCTGATGTCGGACGGCGAGACCGACCGCGGGCTGCTCGATACCCTGCTGGCTGTGCTGCCCGAGTTCGGCGTGTACCCCTTCGAGGCGCGAAAGGAGTGCACCGGCTTCATCTTCAATCGGATCTGGGCCGCGATCAAGCGCGAGTCGCTGGCTGTGGTCGCCGAGGGGGTGGCCCGGCCCGAGGACGTCGACGGCATGTTCAGGCTCAACCTGGGCGTGCAGGCCGGGCCGTTCCAATTGATGGACCTCGTCGGACTTGACGTTGCGCTCGACATCGAGAAGACTATGCGAGGAGTTCCCGCACTTGCCGACGAGCGCGCGAGATTTGTTGCAGGCCTATGTCGATGCGGGCAATCTCGGGGTCAAGACCGGTGAGGGCTTCTACACGTACTCGTAGTGACCCTCAGTTACTGAGAACCAACCGCCAGTTACCGGCAGCCAAACGATCCGGGACGCACCAAAAGTTATTCCAGTTCCCGGGCGTCGAGGCTTTCACGCCCGGGCCGGCGTTCTGGCAGGCCTCCCGGCTCGGGTAGTTGCCCTCGGTCTGAATCGTGTCGGCGATGCTGACACCGACGCCGGTCGTCAGCAATCCCGCGACAGCCAGCACAGCGGCTGCGATGAGGTTCTTGGGGTTGATCGGTCGCGTCATGTCCATCCAATCCTCTTGCGGTGAAGCGGTGTGACGCAAAGTGTCCCAGGCGGACCCCTCGAATGCCCGAGCTTTCGTAGATGCCGTTATGCCCGCCGCGCCAGGTAGCTAAGCGCGAGCGTGGCGGCGTTGGCTCCGCACATGCCGTGTGCGCCGGGTCCGGGCGGGGTTGCTGCCGAGCAGATGTACATCCCGGGCAACCCAATGGTGTATGGCGACAACGTGATTCGTGGCCCAAAGGTCAGCTGCCGAATGTCCTTGGAGCCAGTCATGATATCGCCGCCGACATAGTTGAGGTTGTAGGCGGCCATCTGCGTGGTCGAGCGAACTGCGGAGCCGACAATGCGTTCCCGGAAACCGGGAGCGAACCGTTCGATCTGGGCGATGATCGCCTCGGTTGCGTCGCCGGTGTAGCCGTTGGGGACATGCGCGTAAGTCCACACCGGGTGCACATTGCCGACCGACCGCTGCGGATCGGCCAGATACTGCTGACCGACCAGAACGAACGGGCCGCTCGGGCATGCGGCCTGCGTGGATCTCGCGCTCGGTGGCGGCGAGTTCGGAATAGTTACCGGCAACGTGCACCGTGCCTGCCCGGCGGGCCGTCCGGGTTGGTCCAGGGCACACCGCCGTCGACGGCGAAGTCGACCTTGAACGCACCGGGACCGCGGCGGAACCTGGTGAAGGCACGCGAAATACGACGGGGGAGACGGTCTCCGAGGATGCCGGCGACCGCGCTCGGCGCCAGATCGAACATCGTGACATCCGCCGGCGGCAGCTGCGACGCCGTCTGGACCCGGACACCGGTCTCGATCTTGCCGCCGAGGTCGGTCAGGAGGGCGACCATCGCGTTGGTGATCGACTGCGATCCGCCTTCGGCCACCGCCCAGCCGTGCCGGTGGCCGGCCGCGATGATGCCCATCCCGATAGCCGAAGTCATCGGGTAGTGCAACGGCCGGAAGGCATGGGCCGCAACACCTCCGAACAAGGCCCGCCCCTCCTCGGTGCGGAACACCCGGGCGAACGTGGACGCGGGAAGCACCGTGGGTGCGCCGAACCGGGCCAGCATCAGCGGATGGTGCGGGACCCGCAGCAGCGGGCCCATGATGTCCTCGCTGAGCGCGTCGAACCGAGCGGCCGGGTAGCCGAACGCGCGCTGCCACCGCGATCCGTCGCGACCAAGGCCGGCCGCGGTCTGCTCCACCGAGCGGTGCAGCACGCCCGCGCTGCCGCCGTCGAGCGGGTGGACACAATCGATATCCGGCCAGCGCCACGTCAGGCCGTACCGATCCAGGTTGAACTTCGGCTGAGGAATTGCGAGCCGACGGCCATCGGGTGGATCGCCGAGCAGTGGTCGTGCAGCAGGCCGGGGAGGATGGCCTCGCTGCTGCGGGCGCCGCCGCCGACCTCATCGGCGGCCTCGAGGACAGTGACCGAAACACCCTCGGCGGCCAGGGCGAGGGCGGCGGCGAGCCCGTTGGGCCCGCCGCCCACCACCACGGCGGTGCTCACGCCAGCGCTCCTGACCGTCTGGTCGAGTGCCGCGCAGTGACCAGCTCCACCTCGAGCGGGATGGGGCCGTTGGGCAGCCAGGGCTGTTCGGCGACCGCGTCGGCCACCTTCCACGTGCCGCGCTCGATGACCCCGAGGGCGGCGTCGATCAGCTTGTAGTGCTGCACACCGCTGCCGAACGCCTCCGACTCCACCCACGCAATGATGCACTCTCCCGGCTCGAAGCCCGCCTCGGCCTGCACGGCCCTGACGAAGTCCTCATTGTGCAGGTGACCGTCGCCGAAGTTGAAACCGATAGTGGAGTTGCAGATGAACTCGCCTTCCCGCACGGTCCGGGCATCGATATCGGCCAGTCGACTGATGAGCAGCGAGAACAGGCCGCGGCCCTGGCTGTGCATGGTGCGCCACGCGATCGTCTTCTGGCAGGTGATCTCCGCCCACTGCGGTTCGTACCCGAAAGCGATGAACTGGTCGACCTGGTTTCCGGTCGAGCGGGTGATCCGGTTCAGCTTCGCTTCGGCGCCCGGCGCGAACGTCCACACCGCAGATGCCCAGTTTCCGGCGTACTGCCGCAAGGAGGGCAGGAAGGACACCTTGTCGGGTCGCAGGTTGCCCAGCACCGGGAAGAACAACAGCCCGCCCAGCATACGAGAGCCAGCCACGGCGAAGTCATGTTCACGGAGAGTAACCCTCCAGGCCGGGAAGCCTAGGAACAAAAACATTGTGGTGTAGGCGAAGACGACATTCCACTCCAGCGGCACCGCAAGCGGGAAGGTCGAGATGATGAACAGGTGGAAACCCACCATCAACAGTGCCGCGGCCAGGGTCAGCCACTTGTTGGTGGAGAAGAACAGGACCAGCGGGGCGGCAATCTCGACGAAGGTGCCGTTGACGTGCGCCATGAAATCCGCCACCCGAGACGGCCGCAGGTCGCGCGGGAAGTCGCGGTAGTGCGCCCGCTTGAGCCATGTGGGGATGAAGGGGCTGTTGCTGACCATCGGCGGGATCACGCTGGAGAAGTGCTTGCCGAACTTCGAGAAGCCGGCACCGACCCACACCACCACGATCAGCATCTTCAGCGCGATGATCATGTCGGCGAACGGCAGCACCGTGAAGAAGGCCAGCGCCGGGAAGTACTGCTCCCCGCGGGCGGCCAGAAAGATCGTCTTGTCGCGCAGGCCGATCAGCACCAGCAGAGCCATCGGGGCGATCAGCAGGGCCGGTTTGACCAGCCCGGAGGTGTTGTCCGGCAACGCCGTTTGACAACGAGTCGCTGTGCACGCCGGGCAGCGCCAGCGCGACAGCCAGGCTCACCAGCAACGCCAGGTAGACGCCGACGTCGAACCAGGTGCGACGGTCGCCGTCGGTGAACGGCACCCACTTCCACGGCCGCAACCGGATGGTGCCCGGTCGGGCCCAGAACAGGATGCCGCCGGTCATCGGCTTGACCTTGCCGGCCAGTGGGCCCCACGACCCGGCGACCCCGATGGCCTCCAGCAAGACGGTCCACAGGATGACCTTCTGGTAGACGACCGGCTGGTTCCACCATTCGCTGACGTGCCAGAAGGCCGGCAGTCCCGACGTCGGCCGTCGCGACCGTAATGCCTCCCAGGACGAAGAACACCGCCAGCTTGGCGATGTAGATGAGATGGACGATTCGCGGTGCGCCAAAACCGTTTTCAGCCCAATCGAGGGCGAGGATGCGCATGCGCTCCAGCAGCGGCTGCGTAGGAACGCATCGGGGTCAACTGCGGGGTGATGGGGTTGGAACAGTGCCATGAGATCTCGCTCCTTTGACATTCGATGCGAGCCAGATAACGTAAGAACTGCTATGGGCCCGTGCTACAGTAGTCGAATCGACAAAACCGGCATGCTCGGGTTATCGCCGGGAGACAAGCCCGGGTCTAACGTCGACTTCGTGTGACGAAACCGGTGACGGCGGCGTCGAGTGGACGCTACGTCGCCGAGATCGCCGACCGGCTGCACGAACGGTTGGGTGCGGTGGCATCCGACATCCGCCGTTTTCTAGACAATCAGATCTCCGAACTGCGCGGCGACCCCCGGGTGGTGGAAATGCTCGGGGCCAGCATCGAAGGCAACGTGGACACGATGTTGCACGCGCTGCGCTACAACATCGCCGTCGAGCGCGTCGAGGCGCCCACGGCGGCTTTGGAATACGCCCGCCGAGTGGCGCAGCAGGGGCGCCCATCAACGCGCTGGTTCGCGCCTACCGTCTTGGTCAGCGCCGGATGAACGAGCTGATTTTCGCTGAACTGCGGGCAACCGAAATCCCCGAACTGATGCGGGTAGAGGTGGTCGAGGCGATGAGTGTCGCGATTTTCGAGTACATCGACTGGATTTCGCAGCAAGTCGTCGTCGTCTACGAAGACGAGCGCGAGCGCTGGCTGGAAAACCAGAGCAGCCTGCGCGGCGTGCGGGTGCGTGAGATCCTGGCGCGACCAGGAGCGTCGACATCGATGCGGCAACCACGTCGATCCGCTATCCGCTGCGCTGGCATCACCTCGCGTTGATCATGTGGTACCCGGACCAGGCGACCGCGGGTGACGAAGTCCCACGGCTGCAACGGTTTCTGCGCGAACTGGCCGAGCCCGCAGGTGCCGATGCCGCGCCGTTGTTCGTCGCCGCTGACCGCAGTGCGGATGGGGCTGGCTGCCCTATCGTGCCGCGACGGAGGAGGCTTCGAAAAGGTTCGCCGGTTCGCCCTCGCCCGACCGGATCCGCCGAGCGTGGCGATCGGGACGTGGCCGACGGAGTGGAAGGTTTTCGTCGGTCCCACCGGAGGCCGCGACCGCCCGCAGCGTGGCGGTGATCGGAAACGGCCGGAGCCGACGGTGATTTCGGCGGCCGACCCCGGGTTGTCCGTGGTAGCGCGTCTTGGTGACGACGTGGCCGCCACCCGCGACTGGGTGGCGGCTGTGCTCGGGAGCTGGCGATCGATAACGAGAGCGACGGGCGTCTGCGCGAAACGCTGCGTGTGTTCCTGGGTGGTGATCCAGCTACAAGGTGGCTGCCGAGGAACTCAACCTGCACTTCAACACGGTGAAGTATCGGGTGGGTCGCGCCGTCGCGCGGCGCGGCCGGGAAATTGGCAGGGACCGGCTCGAGGTGGAACTGGCGTTGCTTGCCTGCCACTGGTACGGCGCGGCGGTTCTGCAGCCAAAATGAGTCGGGGCCGCACCCCGAAAGGCGCGGCCCCGGTGGGGTTTCGGCGGCAGGTATCAGGCGGCGGCAACCGCGAGGCGACGGGGTGCCGTAAGCCGTGAGTGGCTGGCCGTACGAGCCGGTGCCGAGGTCCGGCGCCAGGACCGGACAGCCTGGACAGCGTGGACGGTGACCGGAATGAACAGCGGGAAGAGGACGAAGGCAAGCATCCCGGCGAGGGTGAGGCAGGTCGTGATCATCTGTGGCTCGCATTTCTTCCGCGGAGCGGAATTGTTGAGATAGGTTGGCGCGGCGTTGCGTTCGTCAGGAAAGCTAACGGTGCGGGCTCGGCGAAGCGATGTTGCCGACCAACCAAGATGCGACTCGCGCTTGTCTTCGGGCAACAAAGCCTTGCGTGTGCTCAGGGCAGGCGCTGCTCGACTTCGAAGGCCAGGCAGAGTTCGGCGATGTCCACGGGTCGCGAAAGTGACCGGCCGGTCAACTCCTCGATGCGGCGAAGGCGGTGCCGCACGGTGTTGGGATGGCAGAATATCTTCGTCGCGGTGTCGTTAGCGGAGCCGCCCTCCTGCAACCAAGCTCGGAAGGTGTCGAGCAGGATCGTGCGTTCGGCGGGCGGCAGCTGATTCAGTCCGTTGAGCACCGTCGACCTGATCTTCGTCATCACCTCAGGGGCACTGACCGCCGCCACGGCAAGTGGGGTGTCGTCGAAGACCGTGACCAGCGAGTCGGCCGACGGCTTCCCGGTGACCGCCAGCCGGGCGAATCGCAGCGCCTCGCTGGTTTCGGCCAAATCATGAAACGGCGGGCTGATGCCGACCCGGACCGTTGCGACCTGGCGGAGCACCGAAATCAGACTGCTGACTGTGTCACGTATCCGCACGTGGACGATGCCGACGTGTAAGTCCGGCGGCAGCCGCCACGCCGACCGGATATCGCGCGTGGCGAGCTTGTTTTCGATCGCGGGCAAGCCCAGTTTCCCGATCGCCGGTAACTCGGCTGCGACGACGACGTATGGTCCGGTGGTGGGCAGCCGGAGCAAATCAGCTGCCTCCCAAAGACTCTGGCTGTCGGTTATCCGCCGAGAGAGCAACGCCTCAACCAACGCGGACCGTTCTTCCTCCTGCTCCAGGATTTGTGCGGTCAGCTGCTGGCGGTAGGCGCTGGCCATCGCCTGAGTGAAGGTGTCCTGGGCAAGAAAGACGCGTGCGGTGGCGTCCAGAATCGATTCGGTGGGTATTCCCGCGGCCCGCCCGCCGGCGAGGGTCTGCTCCCACATGAATCGGAACCCGATGCGGTAGGCCGTCATTACCGCCGGCAACGGCAGCCCGACGAGCGCGCGTGCAGTTCCGACGTTCTCGGCAGGCGACACATCGACGTCGCCGTGCGCGGAAAGCGAGTGGAAGACAAACGTCAGGTTTGCCTCGCAACTTGCAGCCACTTCGTCTTTCGTGACGACGGTGCCGTCGCGGTACGCGTCGATTCCCGGAACAGCCGATCCGCCAGCGCCTGGCCCAGCTCGGGGGCACGAGCCAGCATCAGCTTGCTGAGCTCGACGATGTGCGGATCGGGTTCGGCGCCGTGCCGGACCCCGCCGGCGTGCGATACCGCGCTCATGCGCCGCTCCTCAGCATCGCTTCGCTCTGCCTCGTCACTGGCGGGCTCATACTCCGAGACTTTATGCTCGCGCACTAGCGGATGTGGGCGGTCACATCGAACCCGTCCCGACATTGTCTGCGGACACATTGTGTTGCCTGGCTGCCGGGATCACGCTGGAAGCATCAACCCAGCCACATTTGCAGAGGTACACCGTGACCAGCCTGAGCACCAATCTCGTCGCATCCGCAGAACGCAACCCAAACAGCATCGCCGTGCGTTGCGATGATCTGCAATTCACCTACGCAGAGTTCCACGCGGCGGCCGCCCGGGTGGCGACGCTGCTCGAGCAAGCCGGAATCGAACCGGGGGACCGGGTCGGCGTGATGCTGCCCAATACGCCCGCATTCGCCATCGCGTTCTACGGGATCATCTACCGCGGCGCCGTCGCGGTCCCGATGAATCCCTTGCTCAAGGCGCGGGAGGTGACTTACTACCTGTCCAACAGCGGCGCCAAGGCGTTGTTCGGGACACCCGGATTCGCCGACGAGGCCAGCGCCGGCGCCGACGAAACGGGCTCGCAGTGCTGGATTGTCGACGACGCCGGCTTGATGGAGCTGATCGCCGACCTGCCCGCGCAAGAGTCACCGGTGGAACGCGGCGCAGATGATGTCGCGGTCATCCTGCACACCTCCGGAACCACTGGAAAACCCAAGGGCGCCATGCTCACGCACGGCAACCTTGGCCGCAACGCCGACGTAAGTGTCCGCACCTTGGTCGAAACCGGACCGGACGACGTGGTGATGGGCTGCCTGCCGCTGTTTCACGTGTTCGGGCTCACCTGTGGCCTCAACGGGGCGGTGCTGTCGGGCGCGACGTTGACACTGATTCCTCGATTCGACCCGCGCAAGGCGATCGAGGTGATCGAGCGCGACGCCGTCACGGTGTTCGAAGGTGTA
Source organism: uncultured Actinomycetota bacterium (assembly GCA_963741555.1). Taxonomy (GTDB): domain Bacteria; phylum Actinomycetota; class Actinomycetes; order Mycobacteriales; family Mycobacteriaceae; genus Mycobacterium. The sequence goes on from CAVUIH010000008.1 coordinate 80,655, forward strand.
CCGACCATGTATTCGGCGTTGCTCGGTGCGGCCGACGAGGCCGCGGCGGAGGCGACGCGCACCCTGCGGGTCTGCGTCTCGGGTGGTGCGGCGATGCCGGTGCAGGTTCTCACCGACTTCGAGAAGGCTTTCGGCTGCACTGTTTTGGAGGGCTACGGGCTCTCCGAGAGCTCACCGGCCGCCGCATTCAACCATCCGCACCGGGAGCGCAAGGTGGGCTCGATCGGTACTCCGATCGAAGGCGTGCAGATGCGGGTCGTCGACTTGAACGGCGCCGAGGTACCGCAAGGCCATACCGGCGAGATCCAGATCCGCGGACACAACGTGATGAAGGGCTACTGGAACCTGCCCGACGCGACCAAGGCCACGATCACGCCGGACGGCTGGCTGGCGACCGGTGATGTCGGACGCGTCGACGAGGACGGCTACTTCTACATCGTCGACCGGACCAAGGACCTGATCATCCGGGGCGGCTACAACGTCTATCCCCGCGAAATCGAGGAAGTGCTCTACGAGCACCCCGATGTGGCCGAAGCCGCGGTCATCGGCGTCCCGCACGACTCGCTGGGTGAGGAAGTCGGGGCCGCCGTAGCGCTGAAGGAAGGGGCGAACGTGCACCCGGACGAACTGCGCGACTACGTCAAGGAGCGGGTGGCCGCCTACAAATATCCGCGCCGGGTCTGGCTGGTCGACGCTCTGCCCAAGGGGCCCACCGGCAAGGTGCAAAAGCGCGATATCACCGTTCCGACAACCGAAAGCACACGATAGTCATGGCAACTCCCAAGGACACCACGGCCAAAGTCGACGAGCTGGCTGCGCCACTCGACCTGCTTCTCACCAGCGCCACAAAGCCTTTCGCCAGCCGGATGATGCCGAACGCCACCTGGGCCCGTTTCGCCGGCAACCTCGCTGCGCACCCCGGCGCGGTGGCTGACCGGGTTGGCACGCTGACCCGCGAGCTCGGCAATATCGCCGTGGGCAAGTCACACCGCGCTCCGGCACGCGCCGACAAGCGCTTCAGTGACCCCGCGTGGCAGGAGAATCCGTTGCTGCACAGGATCATGCAGGCCTATCTGGCCGGCTCCGAGACCGCTGAGGAGTTGCTCGCGGACGCGCAGTTGGATTGGCGCGACAAAGAGAAGATGCAGTTCGTCATCGACAATTTTGTCGAAGGACTGGCGCCCAGCAACAACCCGCTGATCAGTCCGCTCGGCTGGAAGGCGCTGATCGACACCGGCGGCCTGAGTGCGGTGCGAGGTGCGAGAGCCTTTGCCCGAGACATGGTTTCGAAGCCACGGGTGCCGGCGATGATCGAACCCGACGCCTACGCGGTGGGGGAGAACCTGGCCGTCACCAAAGGGGCCGTCGTACTGCAGACCTCGGTGTTCGAATTGATCCAGTACGCCCCGCAGACGCCCAAGGTGCGCGCGATTCCATTGCTCATGGTGCCTCCGGTGATCAACAAGTACTACGTCATGGATATCGCGCCGGGGCGCAGCATGATCGAGTACTTCGTCCAGCAGGGCCAGCAGGTCTTCACAATTTCATGGCGGAACCCGCAAGCCCGCCATCGGGATTGGGGCTTCGATACCTATGGGGCGGCGATCGTGGAGGCGATGGACGCGGCGGAGAAAATCACCGGGGCCGACAGCACCCACCTGTTGGCCACCTGCTCGGGCGGCATCCTGGCGGCGATGACGGCGGCCCACCTTGCCGAGATCGGCGAGGGCGACCGGGTCGCGGGCCTCAACCTGGCGGTCACCGTGCTGGATGAGACCCGCGCCGGGTTTGCGGCCGCGGCGATGAGCGACCGCGCGGCGCAGGCGGCGATTCGAGTCTCGGCCAGGAAAGGTTTCCTGGACGGGCGCGACATGGCGGAGATGTTCGCCTGGCTTCGTCCCACCGACCTGGTGTGGCGGTACGTGGTGAACAACTACGTACAGGGCCGCAAGCCCGCGGCGTTCGACGTGTTGTTCTGGAACGCTGACACAACCCGGATGGCCGCCGCGCTGCACCGCGACCTGGTGCTGATGGGGCTGCGGAATGCGCTGGTCACCCCTGGCGGGGTCAGCATGCTGGGCAGCCCGGTCGACCTGTGCAAGATCACCTCGGACGCCTATATCGTCGGCGGCATCGCCGATCACATCTCCCCATGGCAAGCCACCTATCGCAGTGCGCGACTGCTGGGCAGCAAGGACAACCGCTACGTCTTGTCCACCAACGGTCACATCGCGGCGCTGGTCAACCCGCCAGGCAACCCCAAGGCATCGTTCCGCACCGGTTCAGTCGACGTCGAGGATCCCGATCAGTGGCTGGACTCTGCTGAGAAGCACGCGGACTCCTGGTGGCCGGACTATACGGCCTGGCTCGCCGAGCGCAGCGGCCCGGAGGTTGATGCTCCGAAAATGCTTGGCGGGGAGGACCTTCCGCCGCTGGGGCCCGCGCCGGGTAGTTACGTGATGGAAAAGTGAAGTCACAAGTTGGCGCCAAGCGTCGAGCGGCCCGAGATCGGCGACGCCTTCGTGCGCTACCCGTGAGTCAGTTTGGCGAGGAGTGCTACGTCGCCACCGGTGGGCAACGGATCCGGGTGAACGTGCGGTGGGGAACCGGTGTGCCGCTGGTGTTGTGCAACGGTATCGGGGCGAGCCTGGAAGTGCTGGACCCACTGGTGGAGCAGCTCGATCCGGATACCACGGTCGTCAGATTCGACGTGCCAGGAGCGGGAGGATCACCCACATCCCTTGCGCCCTATGGATTCCCGTACCTTGCCTGGGTGCTCGGCCGGGTGCTGTCCGAGCTGGGAATCGGCGTGGTGGACGTGCTCGGGCTGTCCTGGGGCGGGGCGCTTGCGCAGCAGTTCGCCTTTCAGAACCCGCGCCGGTGCCGCCGCCTGATTCTGGTGGCGACAGGTACCGGTGCGCTGATGGTGCCGGCTCATCCGCGTGTGCTCGCGAAAATGGCTACCCCCCGAAGGTTTTCGGATCCGGATTACGCCGCATCCATTGCCGGTGAGCTATACGGCGGCACTGTCCGCGCGCACGGGGACGATGTGGCGCGACTATTTCTCCAGCAGTTGCACGCCGGATCGAAGATGGGCTACCTGCACCAGCTTCTCGCGGGTTCGGTGTGGTCCAGCCTGTTCGCGCTGCCAGCTGTACGGCAGCAGACGTTGATCGTGGCGGGTACCGATGATCCGATCATCCCGATGGTGAACGCCCACATCATGAATGCATTGCTACCCCATTCGCGACTGCACCAACACAGCGGCGGCCATATCGATCTTGTCCACAACGCCGTCGAGCTCGTGCCCGTCATCGAGGCATTTCTGCACGAACACGGTGAGCGGCCTTGAGCCGCAGCAACTAACAAAGACCTGGGAATAACCATGACGACGATGCCAGCACCGCTCAGCTCGTTTGAGACACGAGGCGCAAAGGACGCCGATCCAGCCACCGCCTCGCTCGTCGAGGACATCGGCCTTGCGCGGGAGACCGACTACTTCCTGATGGCCGATCAGCTGACCGATCGGGAAAAGGAGATCTTTGCCAAGGTCCGGGCGTTCGGCGAGACGCAGATTCTGCCGATGGTCAACGACCATTGGGAGCGCGGCGAATTCCCGTTCGACCTGATCCCGAAACTTGCCACGCTGAACGTCGTCGGCGATTACAACCTGGGCGACCACGGGTGCACATCGATGAGCGCGGTCGCCGCCGGTCTCGTCACCTACGAGCTTTCCCGCATTGACGGGAGCATCGCCACATTCTTCGCCGTACACCTTGGGTTGGCGATGCAGTCGATCAACATCCTCGGCTCCGAAGAACAGCGGCAACGCTACCTGCCGGCGATGGCGCGCCTGGAAAAGATCGGCGCGTTCGCCCTGACCGAGCCCGAGCACGGTTCGGACGCCGTCATCCTGGAGGCCACCGCGGAGCGGCAAGGCGACGAATGGCTGCTCAACGGCCGCAAGCGCTGGCCGGGCAACGCCGTGTGGTGCGACTACATCGTCATCTACGCCCGCGACACCGCGGACAACCAAGTCAAGGCGTTCGTCGTGGAGAAGGGCAACCCTGGCTATGCGGCGACCAAGATCGGCGGCAAGATGTCGCTGCGGATGGTGCAGAACGCGGACATCACCCTCACCGATTGCCGCGTGTCCGAAGACGCCCGACTGCAGAACTGCAACAGCTTCAAAGATGTGGGCAAAGTGCTTGCGGGCACCCGTAATTCCGTCGCGTGGGGGTCGGCCGGACACGCCGTCGCGGCCTACGACATCGCGCTGAACTATGCGCTGCGCCGAAAGCAATTCGGCAGGCCCATTGCCAGGACCCAGGTCATCCAGTCGATGCTGGTGGACATGCTCGGTGATCTCACCTCGATGCAGCTGTACGCCATCCGCATGGCCCGACTCATCGATGACGGCAAGGCCGAAGAAACGATGGCCGCGCTCGCCAAGTATTACTGCACGGTCAAGGGCCGCAACGTGTGTCGACTGGCCCGTGACGTATTAGGCGGCAACGGTGTCTTGCTCGACTTCCACGTCATGCGCCACCTGTGCGATATGGAAGCCCTGGTCACCTACGAAGGAACTGCGGAAATCCAGTCCCTCATCGTCGGCCGGCACATCACCGGACAGAGCGCGTTCGCCTGACCAGCTTGACAGAGGAATCCTCGGTAGCAGTAGAGTATTCCTCGTGCCGACGATCCGCTGTCCGTGATGCGCGAGGCCGACTGCTGCTGACGGCCCGCCGCCGGTTCGCGGCCGACGGAGCCCTGGCGGCGACGCTCGACGAGATCCGGCGTGACGCCGATGTCAGCGTCGGGGCGCTCTACCACCACTTCCCGGACAAGCCGACGCTGGCGGCCGCCGTCTACGCCGAAGTGATGAGCGAATACCAGGCGGGTTTCACGGCGATGCTGCGTCGACACGACACCGCCGAAGCGGGTATCCGCGGCGGCGTCGCGCATCATCTGCGGTGGGTCGCCGCCAACCGCAGCGAGGCGGCGTTGCTGCTGGGGGACCGGCTGGACAGCCCGGCGCTGCGCGACGTCCAACCGGGTGTTCTTCGCCGCAGTGCGGGACTGGTGGCGGCCGCACCACACCTACGGAGTGCTGCGGCCGATGCAGGCGGGCGTCACCGCCGCGCTGTGGTTCGGCCCGGCGCAGGACTTCAGTCGGTACTGGATCGACGGCGACGAATTGAGAATGCCGCGCGGAGTGGTCAAGACCTTCGCCGATGCGGCGTGGATGGCATTGCGGGCCAACGCTATTGAGGAGGACGAATGACGAGCACAGCAGAATCGCTGTACCGCAGGCTGGTCGCCGACGGCGATGATCCCGAGGCGCCGCGGCGGGTGACCGTCGAACACCGCGGCGACCGGGCGATCGTGACTCTCGACGAACCTGATCGGCTCAACGTGCTGTCCGCGCCGTTGGTTCGGCAATTACGTTGCGCGATCGAGGATCTCGCCGCCGATACCGACGTCCGTAGCGTGGTGCTCACCGGCCGCGACCCGGGCTTCAGCGCGGGCGGTGACCTGAAGATGATGCGCATGGCCACCGAGAATCAGGGTCAACCGGAAGGTGTCGCCGATGTCTGGCGCTGGATCCGTCGCGAATTCGGCGGCATCGCCCGGCTCATCGCCGGGTCGGACACGATTTTCGTTGCGGCGATCAACGGCCCGGCCGCCGGCGTCGGTCTGGCCTGGGCGTTGAGCTGCGATCTCGCCATCGCCAGCGAGCGCGCCGTGATCGTGCCCGCGTTCGGCCGACTGGGCCTGCTTCCCGAGGTCGGCACCAGCTGGGCGCTGACCCGCCGGCTGGGCTACCAGGGCGCGCTCGCGTACTACCTGCGCGGCGAGCACATCGACGCCCACGAAGCGCAGCGGCTCGGCCTCGTGCACCAGGTCGTCGCACACGACCAGCTGCTCGCCGCCGCCGACGAATGGTGTGCACGCGTCGCCGTGATGCCCACTCATGCCGTCGCGATGACCAAGCCGCTGCTGCGGGCGGTCGCCGACGCCGGCTGGCACGAGTCGCTGACCATGGAGGAATTCGCCGAGCCCACCTGCTTCACCACCGCCGCGTTCGCCGACAGTGTGCAGGCGATGCTGGCCCGATCTCAGGACTGAATAGCCGCGGCGACCGCGCCGGTGAGCCTGACCAAGTCCGCGGGCGCCACCGCGACGTCCCAGCCCCGTCGGCCCGCGCTGCAGTACACCCGCTCGAATGCCAGCGCGCCGGAGTCGACGACGGTCGGCAGCCGCGTGCGCTGGCCGAACGGCGACACCGCGCCCAGCACGTAGCCGGTGGCCCGCTCGGCGGTGCGCTGATCGGCCATGGTGGCTTTGCCGACACCCAGCGCCGAGGCGGCCGCCTTCAGCGACAGTCGCGCCGGCACGGGCAGTATCGCGACGGCCAACCCGTCGGGGGTCGCGATGATCAGCGTCTTGTAGATCTGCTCCGGTGTTACGACGCCCGATGAGGTCAGCGCTCGTACGGCTTCATCGCCGAACGAGTGGCGCCGAGGACCGCGAGAATCGCTGTCGAACTTCAACACCTCGTGCGGCACGCCCGCCTCGACGAGCGCCGCGAGCGCCGGCGTCGCCGCCACGACCTACTTACCCGAGTACCCCGGCGGGTTGACGCCGTCGACCCAGAAGTCAACGCCCAGTTGGGAACCCGGAATGCAGTCATACACCGACAGGTCGGAGACCCCGGAATCCACCAGCACGTCCTCGCAGAGCAGGGTGTTGCCGGTGTACTCCGTGGACGGCTTGTTGAGGATGACGTAGGCGGCGTCGGAGTAGACCTCCGGCTTGCGGGCGCGGCCCATAGCCTCGTCACCGCCGAGCAGGTTCTGCACCGCGGCAGTGGCCACCAGTGTGCGCGGCCACAACGTGTTCGAGGCGATGCCCTCGTCGCGCAGCTCTTCGGCGATTCCCAGCGCGCACAACGTCATACCGAACTTTGCCATCATGTACGCCGTCGGCTTCAGCCATTCCTTGCCGAGCAGCACCGGCGGCGACAGCGTCAAGATGTGCGGGTTCTCCCGGCCCTTCATATGCGGGATACAGGCCCGCGACACCGCGTAGGTGCCGCGCACCTGGATACCGTTCATAAGGTCGAAGCGCTTCATCGGCACCTCGGTGATGGAACCCAGGTTGATCGCCGACGCGTTGTTGACCACGATGTCGATTCCGCCGAACTGCTCGACGGCCTTGGCCACCGCGGACTCGACCGAATCCGGGTCGCGGACGTCGCCGACGATCGGCAACGCCTGCCCGCCCGCCTCTTCGAGCTCCTTGGCGGCGGTGTAGACCGTGCCCTCGAGCTTGGGGTGCGGCTCCGCGGTCTTGGCTATCAGCGCGATGTTGGCGCCGTCTTGCGCGGCGCGCTTGGCGATGGCCAGGCCGATTCCGCGGCTGGCACCCGAGATGAACATGGTCTTGGCCTTGAGTGACATGAGCGCCACAGTAACGCCGCTCACAATCGCCCCCAATCGGTGGCCCGGAAATAGCCCGGCGATCGTCGCTGTTGATGGTGCTGTCTGGTCCAGCAGACACATGTCGGTCGCAGCCTTTAGATTGGGGAAGGAGAAGTCGGGTGCCCACGGCAACGAGCCTCGTCAGCAAATCGGGTCCAGTACTGATGGATCTGTTCAGCGGCATCGCGACAGAAGGGACTGTGTCACCCAACATGGCCGACATCGATGGTGCGCCAGACTCGGGGATCGCGGCGGCCGCCGAGGACTTCACCGAGACTCGTGGACGCGACCGGTCGAACGAGACCGACGCGGGGCTGACCGCGCGCTTCGAGCGTGACGCGATCCCGCTTCTGGACCAGCTATACGGCGGCGCCCTGCGGATGACCCGCAACCCGGCCGACGCCGAGGACCTGTTGCAGGAAACCATGGTCAAGGCCTACGCGGGCTTCCGCTCCTTCAGGGAGGGCACCAACCTCAAGGCCTGGTTGTACCGCATCCTGACCAACACCTACATCAACAGCTACCGCAAGAAGCAGCGTCAGCCGGCGCAGTACCCGACCGACGAGATCACCGACTGGCAGCTGGCGGCCACCGCCGAACATTCGTCGACCGGATTGCGTTCTGCCGAGGTCGAGGCGCTGGAGGCACTGCCCGACACCGAGATCAAAGAGGCGTTGCAGGCGCTTCCCGAAGAGTTCCGGATGGCGGTCTACTACGCCGACGTCGAAGGCTTTCCCTACAAGGAGATCGCCGAGATCATGGACACCCCGATCGGGACGGTGATGTCGCGACTACACCGCGGCAGGCGTCAGCTGCGGGAGCTGCTGACCGACGTCGCGAAGGACCGGGGCTTCATTCGTGGTGACCAGGCACCCGAGGAGGTGTCGTCATGAGCGACTTCTCGCCAGATGCCGGCGGCGAAACTCCGCAGATCAAAGCCGAGTGCGCAGAAGTGATCGCCGAGGTATGGACGCTGCTCGACGGTGAGTGCACCGCGGAGAAGAAAGCCAAACTCAGGCAGCATCTCGAAGATTGCCCGCCGTGTTTCCAGCTCTATGGGCTGGAGGAGCGGATCAAGGGTCTGATCGCGACCAGGTGCAGCGGGGAGAGGGCTCCGGACAGTCTGCGGGAGCGGCTGCGATTCGAAATCAGCCGGACCGCCATCATTCGCGGCCAGTTCTGAGCCGCACGTCAACCGCTAAAAGACGAAGGCGCGGGCCGCCTGTCGGACGGTCCGCGCCTTCGTTGGTCATTATGCGTTCGGCCGCTTGCCGTGATTGGCCTTGCTGTGCTTGCGGTCGCGCTTCTTTCGGCCACGCTTGGCCATGATGGTCCTCCTCGCAGGTCTGCTTGACGACCAGTCTTTCATGCCATCGGCGTCACGCAGGCATCGGCTAGACCACCGGCACCGCGCTGTGCGCCAGCGTGCCGCCGGTAGCACCTGCCGACGCCACCGGACCGGACTGGCCGGCCAGCGGCGCCTGCACCGGACCGGGACCGCCGGGTGTCAGCGGGCCCTGAGCTCCGGGAACAGTGCTGCCGGGGTAGCCGCCCACGCCGGGCGCCTGTCCCGGGAGCTGTTGGCCGGGGAGTCCGCCGGGATAGCCCGGGGTCTGGCCCGGCAGACCGCCGGGGTAGCCGCCCAGGCCGGGGGTCTGACCGGGAATCCCGCCCGGCAGTCCGCCCGGATAGCCAGGGGTTTGGCCCGGCAGACCGCCGGGATAACCGCCCAGGCCGGGGTCTGACCGGGAATCCCGCCCGGCAGGCCGCCGGGAAGCCCACCCGGGAGTCCGCCGCCGAGCCCACCCGGGAGTCCGCCGCCGCCGAGTGCGCCAGTGGCCGGCATCAGCAGGTCGCCGGTGCCCGGCAGCACGTTGTTCATCAGCCCGCTGAGCGAGCCGAAGAGCGAATTCGCGATGTTCACCGCGTTACCTGCGCCAGGCATTCCGGGCAGCGGATCATCGGCGGCGAATGGTTGCTGGGGGGCAGCCGCGGCGGCACCGGCGCCAAGCCCGATCAAGGCGACTGCTGCCAACGCGACACCGATACCGGTTGTCATACGGGTCAGTGGTCCGCGAGCGGTCGAATGCGCAAACGTGTTCTCGGACAACGGAATACTCCTCATTATCGGCTCAGTCACTCGGTTTTCTTTAGGCACTCCATTCACTCGGGGAACTCTGCTTGCCAAATGTCACAGCAGCATCACGACACGATCACTGAACGAACTCTATAGGTTTGCTTACTAATCTTGGAGTTTGCTTACGTTTGGTCACATAGCCATCACGCTGCGATTACGCGGCATTTCGCGGTCCGGAACGCCACATCCGGGACCGCGCCGACGCGCCCGGCAGTTCGGCTTTGCTCCCGTGCAACCGGGGAGATTCGATTGTGGTTCGATGGAGCGACGCAATTGCGCATACGGCGTGGTGACGAACGGGGTGATGATGGCCGAGGACGTCCGGGCAGAGATCGTGGCCAGCGTGCTCGAAGTCGTGGTCAACGAGGGCGACCAGATCGGCGAGGGCGACACCCTGGTGCTGCTGGAATCGATGAAGATGGAGATCCCGGTCCTGGCTGAAGTGGCAGGCACGGTGAGCAAGGTGAGCGTGTCGGTGGGCGACGTCATCCAGGCCGGCGACCTCATCGCCGTGATCAGCTAGCCCTTGACCCGTCTGACCCTGATGGCGGGAGTCGCCGATGTCGACCCTCGGTGACCTGCTCGCCGAGCACACCGTTCTGCCGGGCAGCGCCGTCGATCACCTGCACGCGGTGGTGGGCGAATGGCAGCTGCTCGCCGATCTGTCGTTTGCCGACTATCTGATGTGGGTGCGCCGCGACGACGGTTCGTTGGTGTGCGTCGCCCAATGCCGACCGAATACCGCGCCCACGGTTCTGCTGCGTGACGCGGTCGGAACCGTTGTCGACGCCGACCTGATGCCGCTGATCGCAGCGGCGCTGGACTCGGGTGCAATCGGGTTGGAAAGCGATGCGGGTCAACAGTACTCGTGGCAACAGACCGGAGTGAACATCGAAGCGGTGCCGGTCCGGCACGGCGACCGGGTGGTCGCCGTGCTGACCCATCAGACGTCCGTCGCCGACACCCCGAAGTCCAGCCCGCTGGAGACCGCTTACCTCGACTGCGCCGCCGACCTCGTGCACATGCTGTCCGAGGGCACCTTTCCCAACGTGGGCGATCTGGCGATGTCGCGTTCGAGCCCACGAGTGGGCGACGGATTCATTCGGCTCAACGTCGTCGGCGAAGTCTCGTACGCCAGCCCGAACGCGCTGTCCGCCTTTCACCGGATGGGCCTGACCTCCGAGCTGGAGGGTCACAACCTGATCGCGATCACCCGTCCGCTGATCTCCGACCCGTTCGAGGCGCACGAACTCGCCGAGCACGTTCTCAACTCGCTGGCCGGTGGCGCCAGTATGCGTATCGAGGTCGACGCTGGGGGCGCCACGATATTGCTGCGGACGCTGCCGCTGGTGGTGCGTGGCTCGGCAGCCGGGGCCGCGGTGCTGATCCGCGACGTCACCGAGGTCAAACGCCGGGACCGCGCGCTGATGTCCAAGGACGCCACCATCCGGGAGATCCACCACCGGGTGAAGAACAACCTGCAGACCGTGGCGGCGCTGCTGCGCCTCCAAGCGCGTCGGACCACCAACGCCGAAGGTCGGGAAGCGCTGATCGAGTCGGTGCGGCGGGTGTCGTCGATCGCCTTGGTCCACGACGCGCTGTCGATGTCGGTCGACGAGGAAGTCAATCTCGACGAAGTGATCGACCGGATCCTGCCGATCATGAACGACGTCGCCACGGTGGACACGCCGATCCGGATCAACCGCACCGGGATGCTCGGCGTCCTGGACTCAGACCGGGCGACCGCGTTAATCATGGTGATCACCGAGCTCGTGCAGAACGCCATCGAGCACGCGTTCGATCCGGCCGTCGTGGAACCCGGTGCAGTCGGGGGCGGCTCGGTGACGATTCGAGCGGAACGTTCGGCACGGTGGCTCGATGTCGTGGTCCACGACAACGGTCGCGGGCTGCCCGAGGGGTTCAGCGTCGAACAGTCAGACCGGCTGGGCCTGCAGATCGTGCGGACACTGGTGTCGGCTGAGCTGGACGGCTCACTGGAGATGCAGGACGCCGCCGAAGGCGGGACCGACGTGGTGCTGCGCGTCCCGATCGGCCGGCGGGTCCGAACCATGCAGTAGGCCAGACACAGTGGTGCGGCCCCGACATTTTGTCGAGGCCGCACTGTCGAGGGTCTTGATCAGACTCCGCTGCGGGCCTTCGTCCGAGCGTTGCGACGCTTGAGAGCGCGTCGCTCGTCTTCGCTCATTCCGCCCCACACGCCGGAGTCCTGGCCGGTGTTGAGTGCCCAGGACAGGCAGTCGGTGGTCACCGGACAGCGGTTGCAGACCAGTTTCGCGTCAGCAATCTGTGCGAGAGCCGGTCCGCTGTTCCCGACAGGGAAGAACAGCTCCGGGTCCTCGTCGCGACAGACCGCGTTGTGGCGCCAATCCATAAGTCGTTGCTCCTCACTATGTGCGCAGCACTGCGCACGAATGATTTTCTTCGGCTGTTAACGCAGGCACAAGAAATGTTTCCGTACCGTTGCGTGCGTTCATTCGATCGTTTCACAGGCTCAACAGATGTCAAGGGTGCTCGTTGGTCCGTGGGCTATCTCACTTTAGAGATCTGTTACCAAACCTCTTAATCTTTTGTACTACAGTCACCGCGGGCCTGACCAGTGCTTTTGGCCACAATCGGCTAGCGTTGCAGGTCAGGAAGCTGTTTTGGATGCGGTGCGACGACGTCCAGCACGTCGGGAACCGCCCGGAATGTCATCTTTTCGCGGACCCCGAGGTAGTCACCGTCGAACTGGCAGGCCATCGGCGGATCTGCGCAGGTCACGCGCACGCAGGCCGCATCGTCGTCGCGGAGCACCTGAGCGCCCTGGATTCTCGGTCGCTTGGAGAACATCTGCGCAACCAGTTTCAAACTCGGGATGACCTTCAGCCGGGTCACGCCGAACACTCCCAGGCCGGAGTCGAAGCTGGTACCGGGGTTGGTGCACATCGGGTGGTCGTTGCGCGAACGTCCAGGGGCTGGAGTTGGAGACGAAGACGAAGTAGACGCCGGAAACCGGGTCGCGTCCGGGCAACTCAACGGTCAGCCGCGGTTCCTTGCGTGAGTACCCGAGCGTGGCCCGCGTCGCGGCGAGGATGTAGCGCGTCGGCGTGACCTTGCGGCCCTTTTCCCGTTGCTTCTCCACCTTGGCCACCGCCTCGGCGTCGACGCCCATGCCGGCATTCAGCACCGCCCAGCGTTCGCCGCAGTCGATCAGGCCGATCCGGCGCCAGTTCTTCTCCGGGCCGTATTTGTCGAGCAGCCAGATGAGCTGGTTGGTGGCGTCGACCGGACCCGGCGGGATGCCCAGTGACCGCGCCGTCACGTTCGCCGAGCCGCCGGGGACAATCGCCAGCGCCGGGACATGTCCGGTGGGCAGCTGCCCCGGGCGCCCGAGAATGCCGTTGACCGCGTTGCTGACGGTGCCGTCGCCGCCGTGTACGACGACCAGATCGACCCCGTCCTGGACCGCCGCCTGGGCGATCTCACCGCCGTGGCCGCCGTGCCGGGTGTGCTCGACGGTGAGCTCCAGGCGGCTCTGCAGCGCATGTGTGAGCAGGTCGCGCCCCGCCGAGGTGGTTGAGGTCGCTGTGGGATTGACGATCAGCACCGCGCGCATGGTGGGCAAGCCTACGGGAGCTTGGTGGCTACGCTGAGACGGTGACCGAGCGCCCTCCAGCCAGTGTGCGCGGCGCAGGACTGATTGCCGCGGTCCAGGGAGCGACAGGCTTGATCGTCGCCGCGGTGCTGCTGTTCCGGGCCTTCGGCGGGGCGGATCAGCGGGTGGCCAACGGGTTCGGCACCGCGATGTGGTTCGCCCTGGCCGGTGGAGCCGTGCTGGCTGCCGGCTGGGCGTTGCTGGTCGGCAGGCGCTGGGGTCGGGGACTGGCGGTGTTCGCCGAGCTGCTGCTGCTGCCGGTGTCGTATTACCTGACCGTCGGCTCGCACCGGGCGGCGATTGGCATCCCGGTGGGCCTCATCGCGCTCGCCGGGCTTGGGTTGCTGTTCACTCCGGCGGCGCTGCGCTGGGTCTCGGGGGATCAGTCCGGGCCGGCTAGCTCGGCCAACGCGGCACCGGACAGCCGGTAGGTCGTCCACTCGCTCTGCGGCCGGCTGCCGATGGCCTGATAGAGCGCGATCGCATCGGTGTTCCAATTCAGCACCGCCCAGGACAGCCGGGTGTAGCCGTTGTCCCCGCATTCTTTGGCCAGCGCGGACAGCAGACCGCGGGCCAGCCCGAGACGGCGGAAGTCCGGACGCACGAACAGGTCTTCCAGGAAGATGCCATCGACACCGTCCCAGGTGGAGAAGTTCAGAAACCACAACGCCATCGCGGCGACGTCGCCGTCCACCTCGGCGACGTGCGCCCGTAGTGTCGCGGGCTGCTGGAAAAGCGCTGTGCTGACTTGTGTCTCGACGACGGTGCATTGCTCGGGTGCGCGCTCGAACTCGGCGAGTCCGTGGATCATCGCGGTGATCGCGGCGGCATCGGCAGGGACGGCTCGGCGGATGTGCACGGTCACGACTCAACTCCCAGCGCGGTCAAGATGGTGCGGAATTTCGTTGTCGTCTCGGCGACTTCGCCGTCGGGGTCGGATTCGGCGACGATGCCGCCGCCGGCGTGGGCCAGCGCGGTGAGCCGGTCGGCGGCCAACTGCGCGCCGCGGATGGACACCACCCAGCGGCCGTCGCCACTTGCGTCGCACCAGCCCACCGCGCCGGCGTAGAAGCCGCGATCGCCTTCCAGTTCTGTGATGAGCTCGGCAGCGGCGGCGGTCGGCACACCTCCGACTGCCGGGGTGGGATGCAGGGCGAGCGTCAAATCGATTGCGGTGGTGGATGTGTCGCGCAGCCGGCCGGTGATCGGTGTGCTGAGATGCCACAGCGCGGTGGTGCGGCTCAGCGTGGGCGTCGGTGCAATTATCAACTCGCTGCACAGCGGGCGCAGCGCCTCGGCCATGGTGTCGATGACGAGTTGGTGCTCGTGACGATCCTTGGCGGAGTCGGCGAGCGCGGCTCCGGCGGCGGTGTCGCGCTCGGGGTCGGCGGACCGCGACGCAGAACCGGCGAAGGGCTGACAGGTCACGCGGTCGCCGTCGCGCGCTACCAGCAACTCCGGGCTGGCGCCGACCAGGGCCATGCCCGAGTACCGGCCGCCGGCCGCCGACAGGTCGACCAGGTAGCCGTATGCCGCCGGGTCGTCGTCGACCAAGCGGCGCAGGATGATCCGCGCGTCCAGCGGCGCCTCGGCGACCAGTCGTAAAGCCCGGGCCAGCACCACCTTTCGCAGTGAACTCCCCGCGGCGTTGAGCTGGTCGCGGGCCCGGCTGACCCGGTCGCGGTGCTCCTCCGGCGCCGGAATGGCGCCGGCCACGCGCACCGAAGGCAGCGGTCCGGCCGGCCAGTCGGGTAGCTCGGCGCGGTGCTGGACGGCACGCGGCGCCATCAACGCCGCCGGCCCGTCAACGTCAAAAGCCAACGCGCCTAAAATAATTGGCACCGATCCATCACGCAATGCCGATTGCGCGTCGGCCACTCTGTCGAAGCACGCGGTCACGCCGTCGGCGATCAGGACGCCGGCCGGCCCGCACAGCACGAAGGGCGGCTCGGTGAGTCGGTGCGTCCACCTCGGCCCGGCTGTGATGGCCTGCGGGAGACCGGTCAGTCCGAGCGCGGCGAGCTGTCGCACGCCATGCTCGAACCCGCACACGGCTATCGAGCCGGCGAGCATCCAGAAGCGGCTGCCCTCGACCAGCGGCAGCTCGACCCAGCGCGTGATCACCGAACGGGAGAAGTGGCTGTGGCCCACGAACACGACGTCGCGCGAGGTCATGTTTTTCAACGCCAGTGCTACGGCCTCGATCGGCACGGTCGCTGACTTGAGCCACAGTTTCGCCGCCGGGACATCCGTGCGTCCAGACCAGCCAATCAGGATCTGATTCGTGGATCTGCGGGGTCGTCTTCCCCTCGTAGGCACCGTAATCCCATTCGGCGAGCAAGGGCGAGACCTCGTCCACGGCGAGCCCGGCCAACTTGGCCGTGGTCAGGGCACGTATGCGCGGGCTGCTGATCACGAGCGGGTCGGTGAGTTTCAGTTCACGCAGAACGCGCCCAATTAGCTCGGCCTGGACTCGGCCGGCGTCGGTCAGTTCGAGATCGGTGCGCCCGGTGTGCTGGCCGGACTTGGACCACTGGGTCTCCCCGTGGCGCAACAACACCAAATGGTGGCTCTCGACGCCCATGCTGACCGATTCTGCCTGACACACATGGCCATCCGCGCGCGGGCACCACGGGTTTGATGCCAGGATGGGCAGTGATAACCCGCCCCCAACGAAGAGGAGCAGCGCTCTATGACCACTCGGGTGCTGGCCGTGGCCAACCAGAAGGGCGGGGTAGCCAAAACGACAACGGTGGCCTCGCTCGGTGCGGCGATGGTGGACGCGGGACGACGAGTACTGCTCGTCGACCTGGACCCTCAGGGGTGTCTGACGTTTTCGCTGGGCCAGGACCCGGACAAGTTGGCGGTGTCGGTGCACGAGGTGCTGCTCGGCGAGGTGGAGCCCAGCGCCGCCCTGACCGAGACCGCCGAGGGCATGACGCTGCTGCCGGCGAACATCGACCTGGCCGGTGCCGAGGCGATGCTGCTGATGCGGGCCGGCCGGGAGTATGCGCTCAAGCGTGCGCTGGACAAACTCGGCGACGCCTTCGATGTGGTCATCATCGACTGCCCGCCGTCACTCGGCGTGCTGACGTTGAACGGCTTGACCGCCGCCGGCGAGGTTATTGTGCCGCTGCAGTGCGAGACGCTGGCCCATCGCGGCGTCGGCCAGTTCTTGCGGACCGTCACCGACGTTCAGCAGATCACCAATCCGAAGCTCAAGCTGCTGGGCGCACTGCCGACGCTGTACGACCCGCGCACCACCCACACCCGCGACGTTCTGCTCGACGTCGCCGACCGTTACGACCTGCCGGTGCTGGCGCCGCCGATCCCGCGCACGGTGCGGTTCGCCGAAGCCAGCGCGTCGGGTTCGTCAGTGCTGGCCGCTCGCAAGAACAAGGGCGCGTTGGCGTATCAGGAGTTGGCCAACGCGCTGCTCAAGCATTGGAAGTCCGGCAAGGCGCTGCCGACGTTCGCCATCGACGCTTAGGCTTCAGCCCAGCGCCACCAGGGTATTGCCGCGCTGCTCGAGCAGCTGCGAACCCGACACCACGGGTACCACCGCTGAGCTTCCCGGCTGCCGGCTCACCGGTAGGAAACCTTCGTCGACACCGGTGACCGGATCGCAGATCGCGATGCCGTCAGTCACCGGGACAAGCAACCTGCTGGCCATCATCGTCGCCGGTCCCACGGGAGCTGAGTGCCCGGCGGGGCCGATGGAGTAGCGGTAGGTCAGGTTCGCGGCATCGAAGACCATCACCGTGTCGCCGGTCCACCAGGTGATCAGGTTCCCGGGCCGGGACACCACGCTGGACGCTGACGGCGGTTTGGGCAGCAGCGTGCTGCCTACGGTCACCCCGGCCTCGTCGACGACGTCGATTCGCGGCTGCGGCACCGGCAGATATACCGCCGTGCGGGTTTCCGCTACCGCCACCACCCGGGCGCCGGAACCCTCGCTGATCCCCGGTTCCGCCACGTCGTGCTGCTCCGGCTCGTCCTCCTCCTTGCTCGGGCGCAGCAGCGCGAGCCGCAGATCCGCTTGCCTGCCGCATGCCTCGAGCACTGACACCGCCGAGGAGCTGGCCGCCGCCGACGTCAATCGGCATCCGGTGTGCCGCCCTTTCGACGAGGGCTTGATGCGGGCGTCGATCTCGCCGTAGGAGAGCATCCGGACCATGTCGGAGCGCCACAGTTCAAGCCGGGTGTCGCCGGCCGACAAGACCGTCGTGCCATCGGAGGACAGCGTGACCCGCTGGTCGGCGTAGCTGCTTCGGGCCGGTCCGCGGGTCCCGGTGGGTCCTTCGATAGTGCTGACCTGACCGCAGCCGCGGTCGTCGCGGTAGACCGCGACCGCGAAGCGGTAGACCCCGGCGACACCGCACAGTTCGCTGTTGCGCGAGTAGCTCCACCGCACCTGGCCGGTGACCGGATCACGCCCTTGAACTGCACGCCCATCGGCGGTGACGACCGTCCCGGCGACGACGACCGGCTGGTCGGTCGGCGCGTTGGGGGCGGTCCAGAGCTGCTTGAGCGAAGCAGGCACCTCGCGAGCCAGCCTCGGGCTGGGCGCCGGCCCCGTCGCGGGCCGGCTGATGGTGGCCCGGGCATCGCTGGTCCACCAGATCAATGCGGCGGCCGCGGTAACCACGGCCACGATCGCGACCGCAGCCGATACGTCAGCCTTGGTTCGGCGTTCCGGTTTGACCATCCGGCTCCGAAGTCGGATCAGTTGGCGGTGGCGGTTGCGCCCGCCGACTTGCGGGGACGACGACGGCGACGGCGTGCCGGGCGTGCGCCATCACCGGACGAGGCGTCAGCGGCGGGCGCCTCGCCCTCGGCTTGGCCGTTGACGCCGGTCGCGGGGTGTCCCGTCGCCGACTTGCCGCCGCGGGTGCGGCGGCGCTGCCGGTCGTTGTTGCGCTCTGGGGCGGGTTGGTCGCCGTTGCGGGTTCCCGCGGCGGCGCGCTTGGCCGGTGCCTTGCGCGCAGTGCCGAGGGAGCCTTGAGTTCCGGTGGGGATGTCCAGTTCGACGTACAGGTGCGGCGAGTTCGAGTACGTCTCTGCCGGATCTGGGCAGCTCAGTCCGAGGGCTTTGTCGATCATCGTCCAGCGGGCCAGCTCGTCCCAGTCGACGAGGGTGACCGCGATACCGGTCTTCCCTGCTCGTCCGGTGCGGCCGATGCGGTGCACGTAGGCCTGCTCGTCTTCGGGGATCTGGTAGTTGATGACGTGGGTGATGTCGTCGATGTCGATGCCGCGGGCCGCCACGTCGGTAGCGACCAGCACGTCGATGCCGCCGGTACGGAACGCTTTGAGCGCCTTCTCCCGCGCGATCTGGCCCAGGTCGCCGTGCACGGCGCCGACGTTGAAACCACGTTCGGCCAGGTCGTCGGCGACTTTCTGAGCGGTGCGCTTGGTGCGGGTGAAGATCATCGTGGCGCCGCGTCCGCGGGCCTGCAGGATCCGGGTGACCAGTTCGACCTTGTCCAGGGCGTGGGCACGGTAGACGTACTGCTTGGTGGAGTCGTGGACCGCGGAGGAGTGCGGCGCCTCGGCCCGGATGTGGGTCGGCTGGTTCATGAACGTGCGGGCCAGCGTGATGATGGGATCCGGCATGGTCGCCGAGAACAGCATCGATTGCCGCACGTCGGGAATCTGACGCAGGATCCGCTCGATGTCGGGCAGGAAGCCCAGGTCGAGCATTTCGTCGGCCTCGTCGAGGACCAGCACCGACAGGCCACCAAGCTGCAAGTGGCCCTGCTGGGCCAGGTCGAGCAGCCGGCCCGGAGTGCCAACCACCACGTCGGCGCCGGCGCGCAGCGCCTCGACCTGCGGCTCGTAAGGCCGGCCGCCGTAAATGGACACCACCGACAGCGGTCGGCCCTCGTCGGCGCTCAGGTACTTGGCCGCGGTGGCGAGGTCGCCGTGCACCTGCAGGCAGAGCTCGCGTGTTGGCACGACGATCAGTGCTCGGGGAATTCCGTTCAATGGGCGATCCGCGCCTGAATTCGTGATGCGCTGCAGCAGCGGCACACCGAACGCGAAGGTTTTGCCCATGCCGGTGCGGGCTTGTCCGATCAGGTCGTCGCCGGTGAGGGCGAGTGGCAGCGTGAGCTCCTGGATGGCAAAGGGATGCTCGATGCCCTTTTCGCTGAGTGCCCGGACGATTTCGGGGCGGATGCCGAGGTCGGCAAAGGTGGATTCGGATGCAGCACGGTTAGGTGCGATAAGTGGGGTCATGCGTGAAGCACGTAGGCCTTTCGGGTTCGTATTCGATTGGTCAATCGTTGCGGTCACGCGCGCACCAGTTGACTGTCGAATACGTTGCCGATTCGCGGGGGCCCTGCACTTGGTGAGGCGGGCCAACTGCGTGCACGCACATTGCTTAGGCAGCAGCGATATGGATCTACCGCCAATACCTGAGTCGATCATAGCTGGTGGAGCGTCAAGACCCGAGTTGGCGGGCCCGCCGCGTGCAGCGGGTCGCAAGCTGACGCACCCGTGGCGATCGCCAGCGCGGCGTTGCCGCGTGCAGCGGGTCGCAAGCTGACGCACCCGTGGCGATCGCCAGCGCGGCGTTGCCGCGTGCAGCGGGTCGCAAGCTGACGCACCTAGAGTGGTCGGCATGACTCCGCTTTCGCCGGGCGACCAGCTGGCCGACCCGCCTTCGTCGCGGCTACCGGTGGATCATCCCGGCGTCAACGAACTGTTCGCGCTGCTGGCCTACGGCGAGGTCGTGGCGTTCTACCGACTCACCGAAGAAGCGAAGATGGCGCCGGATCTGCGTGGGCGGATCTCGATGGCCAGCATGGCCGCCGCCGAGATGGCGCACTACGAACTCCTGCACGCCGCATTGGAGAGCCGTGGCGTCGACGTGGTGCCGACAATTTCGAAGTATGCCTCCGCGCTCGACGGCTACCACCGGCTGACCACGCCGAGCACTTGGCTCGAGGCGCTGGTGAAGACGTATATCGGTGACGCGCTTGCGGCCGACTTCTACCTGGAGATCGCCGACGTGCTGCCGGACGACGTCGCGGACGTGGTGCGCGCCGTTATGGCGCAGACCGGGCACTCCCAGTTCGTCGTCGCCGAGGTCCGCGCCGCGGTGACCAAGAGCACCAGGCAACGCAGCCGGCTGGCGCTGTGGTCACGCCGACTGCTCGGCGAAGCGATCACGCAGGCCCAGTATGTGCTGGCCGAACACGACGAACTGGTCGACCTGGTGATCTCGAAGACCGACGGCCTGACGCAACTCGCAGGGTTCTTCGATCGCTTGCAGCGCACGCACGACGAACGGGTGCGCGAGCTCGGCCTCGCCTAACGGTCTAGCGGGCGCAGGTGGCGATCATCGCACTGCTGGTCGACATCGAGATCGGCTGACCTACGCCGTCGGTGATCGAGCAGTTGAGGTGGCCGGTCAGGCTCGTCGCCACGACGGACCGGATCTCGGTTCCCGGGTTCAGCACCACGGTTCGCGACCACGGCAGTGAAACGTTGAAGTCGGTCTGCGGCGCGCCCTGTGCATCGGTGTACACGATGGAGACGATGTCCAGCAGCCCTTTGGTTCCGGTCACCCGATAGGTGAAGGTGCGCTGCGATACATCCGGCGGCGGGACGGCGGCCAGCGGTGGGACGTCCAGCGTGGTGGTGCTGGTGGCCGTCGGGCTGGGTTGCCGTGGCGGCGGCGCGACGGTGGTGACTGTCTCGGACGGCGGGGCGGGCCGCGGCGTGGCGGTCATGCTGCGACTCGGCGGCACCACGACGGTGGCCGAGGTCGAGGCGCTGTCGCCGCCGTTGACGATCACCACGGTGCCGATAACGGCGAGGACGAAGATGATCCCGGCGATGGCTGCGACGGGACGCCAGCGCTGGTCGATCGACCCGAACAGGTCATCGCCGTCGGCGTAGATGTCGTCGACGGCGTCCTCGGGGTAATCCTGGAGGTCGTCACCCAGGTAATTCGTGGTACTGATGGTGCAAATGTTATCGATGTGACACTCGACCGCTCGTCCGCTTCTGGGCGTGTCAGGTCACGATTTGCCAACAGCGGCCGGTCTTACCACGACCTCGCGAATCGTTTGCTGCCGACCGGCTTTCAGCACACCGGCGGGGCGTCCACTAGCCTGCATGACGGAGCACGATTACCGAGCAACTGGGAAGGGGCCGTCGTGGAGGTCAAGATCGGTATCACGGACAGCCCGCGCGAACTGGTCTTCACCAGCGTGCAAACCCCCAGCGAGGTCGAGGAACTCGTCACCGCTGCGCTGGGCGAGGGCTCCAATGTGCTCGGCCTGACCGATGACAAGGGCCGTCGCTTCGTGGTGAACGCCGCCAAGATCGCCTACGTCGAAATCGGTGTCGCGGATGCGCGTCGAGTCGGCTTCGGCATCGGAAGCCACGCCGCTAAGAACGGGTGAGCGGCACGTGTGACAGTCCGCCCCAGGCGAACAGCACGGTGCCGTCAATAGCGTCTTCTTTGGTGATCGGCCGGTCGGAGTCCAGCCAGTATCTGGCGCAGTCGACGCTGATCCCCACCAGGCCGACCGCGATCATCCTGGCGCGATGCGGGTCCAATCCGGAGTCGGCGCTGATCAAGTCGAACACCGCGTCGATGCAGGATTCGGTGGCCACCCGTACCTGCGCGGCGACCTGAGGCTCGGTGACGAAGTCGTTCTCGAAAATCAACCGGTAACCCAGGCTGTCGTGCTCGATGAACTCGAAGAAGGCCTGCACCGCAGAACGCAACCGCTGCCGGTTGTCGGTAGTCGTGCGAAGGGCTTGGCGCACACCGGACACCAAATTATCGACGTGCCGCTGAAGGACCGCGAGGTACAGCTCCAGCTTGCTCGTAAAGTGTTGGTAGAGAACGGGTTTGCTGACGCCAGCGCGCTCTGCGATCTCGTCCATGCCTGTGGCGTGATAGCCACGGTCGACGAAAATGTCACTGGCCGCGATGAGCAACTGGCCACGACGCTCATCACGAGGCAATCGGTTGCCGCGCCGAGTGGAGGTGGCAGGCTTGGGCCCGCTCCGTCCGCCGGCGTTGGCAACTTCGCTCATCGAGTCCTCAATCTGCATGTCGTCGTGCCGGCATGGGGATACGCGGCTAATCGCAACGACACTACTACCGACTCGCAGTCACAATCGTCACCCACGCTCCGAATGTCGGCATCTCGGCTCCCTACGATTACCTCCTGGCGCGCCGAGAGTCCCAGCTAGCGGCTGTTGTGCCATCCTGTGAAAGTGACCTTCGACCCGGACCGGCGCGGGGGCAGCCGGACGCCGGTCCTTCGTGACGACTGGCGGGAGCCGCTCCGCGCCCAGCGGGACCCGCTGGCATGGGGAGGCGCGGGTCGAGTCCGGTCGAACCGGGACAACAGTCGGTGGCGCAAGCAGAGTTGGCTGGGACGCTTCGTATCCACCTACGGCTGGCGGGCCTACGCGCTGCCGGCATTGGTCGCCATCACCGGCGTGGTGCTCTACCAGACGGTCACCGGCACGAGCGCGTCCGCGCCGGCGTCCGGGCAGCCGGTGCAGGGCCCGCCGAAAATCGGCGCCGTGGGCACCGTGATCGTCGATGCGCCGCCCCGCGGCCTGACGCAGTTCGATGCGAGCCTCCCGACCGGGATGCTGCCCAACGGCGGCCCGTTCACCGAAGCAGGCGCCAAGTCGTGGCAGGTCGTTCCGGGCGGCACGCCGCAGATGGGTCAGGGCACCGCCAAGGTCTTCAAATACACCGTCGAGGTGGAGAACGGCTTGGACCCCATTGCGTTCGGTGGTGACGACGCATTCGCCGCGATGGTCGATCAGACGCTGGCCAACCCGAAGAGCTGGGTCCACGACGCGCAGTTCGCGTTCGTCAGGATCGACCCCAACGACAAAAGTAAGCCCGACATCCGCATCTCGCTCAGCTCCCCGATGACCGTGCGGGAGGGCTGCGGGTACGAATTCCCGCTCGAAACGTCCTGCTACAACCCGTCCTACGGGGCCGGGTTCCAGCCGCGGGTCTTCATCAACGAGGCACGATGGGTGCGCGGTGCGCTGGCCTTCCAGGGCGACGTGGGTTCCTATCGGCAATACCTGATCAACCACGAGGTCGGCCACGCCATCGGGTATCTGCGACACGAGCCCTGCGACAAGCAGGGCGGCCTGGCGCCGATCATGATGCAGCAGACCTTCTCGACGTCAGACGACGACAACGCCAAGTTCGACCCGGAATACGTCAAGCCGGACGGCAAGACCTGCCGGTTCAACCCCTGGCCGTACCCGATCGCCTAGCGGCAAGAGCGATTAACCTGGTTTGGTGTCGTTACCGCCGCTTGTCGAACCGGCCGCGGAACTGACGCGCGACGAGGTCGCCCGCTACAGCCGGCATCTCGTCCTCCCCGATCTCGGCGCCGACGGGCAGAAGCGGCTCAAGAACGCGCGTGCGTTGGTCATCGGCGCGGGCGGGCTCGGCGCACCGACGCTGCTGTACCTTGCCGCGGCCGGTGTCGGCACGATCGGGATCGTCGACGATGACGTGGTCGACGTGTCGAATCTGCAGCGCCAGATCATTCACGGGGTCTCTGATGTCGGCCGGTCGAAGGCGCAGTCCGCCCGCGACGCGATCGCCGAGATCAACCCGCTGGTCGACGTGCGGTTGCACGAGGTGCGCCTCGACCGGCACAACGCCGTCGACATCTTCGGGCAGTACGACCTGATCTTGGACGGCACCGACAACTTCGCCACCCGTTATCTGGTCAACGACGCCGCTGTGCTTGCGGGCAAGCCCTATGTGTGGGGGTCGATCTACCGGTTCGAAGGTCAGGCGTCGGTGTTCTGGGAAGACGCGCCCGGCGGCCGCGGCCTGAACTATCGCGACCTGTATCCGGATGCGCCGCCGCCGGGCCTGGTGCCATCCTGCGCCGAAGGCGGTGTGCTGGGCGTGTTGTGCGCATCGATCGCCTCGGTGATGAGCACCGAGGCGATCAAGCTGATCACCGGGATCGGCGAGCCGCTGCTGGGCCGGTTACTGATGTACGACGCGCTGGAGATGAGCTATCGCACCATCGCCATTCGGAAAGACCCGGCCACGCCGAAGATCACCGAGCTGGGCGACTACGAGGAATTCTGTGGCGTGGCCACCGCGGGCGCCGCCGACGCGGGCGCGATCACCCCGGTTGAGCTGCGAGAACTGCTGGACTCCGGCCAAAAAGTCGCCCTGATCGACGTGCGTGAACCGGTCGAATGGGACATCAACCACATCGACGGCGCTCAACTCATCCCGACGTCGCTGATCAGCTCCGCTGAGGGCCTGGCGATGCTGCCCCGGGACCGAAGGCCGGTGTTGTATTGCAAGACCGGGGTGCGCTCGGCCGAGGCATTGGTCGCGGTCCGCGGTGCCGGGTTTGCCGACGCCGTGCACCTGCAAGGCGGCATCGTGGCCTGGGCGCAACAGATGCAGCCCGACATGGCGATGTACTGATCCGCTGTCGAAAAGTGGGTTCTCGTGTCGGGTCCAGAGAGTTCGCTGGGCCCGATTAGGCTACTCGTGTGAGTGTCGAGCCGCCGCCGGAGCATGTGCTGTCGGCGTTCGGTTTGAGCGGTGTAAGCCCGATACCCCTGGGCGCAGCGTGGGAAGGCGGCTGGCGGTGCGGCGAAGTGGTGCTGTCGATGGTCGCCGAGAACGCCCGCGCCGCCTGGTCGGCCCGGGTCCGCGAGACGCTGTTCGTCGACGGAGTGCGGTTGGCCCGCCCGGTGCGGTCGACTGACGGGCGCTACGTTGTCTCCGGTTGGCGAGCAGACACTTTCGTGGCCGGCCAACCCGAACCCCGTCACGACGAGGTGGTGTCGGCGGCGGTCCGGCTGCACGAGGCGACCGGCAAGCTGGAACGGCCGCGATTCCTCACCCAGGGTCCCACGGCGCCGTGGGCCGATGTCGACGTCTTCATCGCGGCCGACCGTGCCGCATGGGAGGAACGACCACTGCAGTCGGTGCCTTCCGCGGCCCGCACCGCGTCGCCCACAGCCGACGGGCAGCGGTCGGTCGAGCTGATCAACCAGCTTGCCGGACTGCGTCGCCCCACGAAGAGCCCCAACCAGCTGGTGGACGGCGACCTTTACGGCACAGTGCTGTTCGCGGGCGCCGCCGCTCCGGGAATCACGGACATCACCCCGTACTGGCGGCCCGCCTCGTGGGCGGCCGGAGTGGTCGTCGTCGACGCGCTGTCGTGGGGCGAGGCGGACGAAGGTCTCATCGACCGCTGGAATGCGTTGCCGGAGTGGCCGCAGATGTTATTGCGCGCGTTGATGTTTCGGCTTGCCGTTCACGCATTGCACCCGCGTTCGACGGCGGCGGCTTTCCCTGGTCTGGCCCGCACGGCCGCTCTGGTGCGGCTGATCCTCTAATCCGGGAACTGGTAGCGAACCGCGTCGAGCGGGATCTTGCCGTCGTTCGCCAGAACCCCTTCTGCCCGTAGCAATTCCAACTGCCGGGTCGTGAGATGCTTTGCGGGCCGGCCCGATGCGGTGATCACCCGGTGCCAGGGTAGGTCCAACGAGTCCGTGCGCATGATGTACCCGACGATGCGCGGGCTGGAAAGCCCTGCGACAGCGGCGATGTCGCCGTACGTCGACACCCGACCCGCCGGGATCGACGCAACGAGCGCGCGCACCTGCTCGACTTGTTCGTCGGTCACCGCAGCCATCGTCAGGCCATCCGCTCACGGATCAGCGCGGCGACTTCGGCCGGCTTGGTCTCTGCGACCATGTGATCGCATTCCAGCGACGTCAGCCGAAAGTCGGCGCCCAGTCGCTCGCGCAGAGCGGTGGTCAGCCCGTCGGTCACGTAGGACGGCGACGTCCACGCGGCGCGCACCACCGTCGTTGCAATTCCCTTGGGCGGCAACACGATATCGCGAGCCAACTCGCTCCAGTAGGACATCATCGCGGGCATGCTGATCCGCCAGCCGTACCGCCCGCCCGGCAGCGCAACGAGGTGCTCGTCGAGTTCGTCGTCGACCACCGCCGGGTCCACACCGGCCCAGGAGCCGTCGGTCTTGGCCGCGCGGGCCTCCGCGGGATCGCTGTAGTCGGGGGAGCCGAGCATCGCGTCGGCTATTTCCCGCATCCATCCGCCGTCCAACCCGATGGCCGGATCGAGCAGGACCAGCGCCGCGACCTGGTCGGGATGTGCGGCGGCCAGATGCAGGGCCAGCGCGCTGCCGAACGAGTGCGCGACGATCACGACCGGGCGCTCGGCATCGTGCTCGATCAGCTCGGTGAGCGCAGCGACATTCGCGTCGATGGTCCATGGTGCGTCCCACGATGATCGACCGTGCCCGATCAGATCGGGTGCGGCAACGGTGATCTCGGGTAGATATTGCGTCGCCAACGGTCCCCAGCGTTTACCGTGCCCGGTCAGTCCGTGCAGTGCGAGCAGCCGCAGCGGACCGGGCGGGCCGTAGCGGTGCACGTGCAGGCGGGTCACGCATCGATGGTGCCAGTTCGGCATTGACCCGTCGGCGCCCGGGGCGACTTGTCGGACCCCCGTGGTGATATGCCGCTATGTCTTTCCATTGGGGCCCGGAGGCCGACGCCGTACTCGATGCCGATGTGCGCGGCGTTGTGCGTGTGCTGGGTGGACCGGGAACCGGGAAGAGCTCGCTGTTGATCGACGCGGCGGCGGCCCGGATCGGGGCCGGCGCGGACCCGGAATCGGTGCTGTTGCTGACTGGTTCGGGCCGGATCGGGGCGCAGGCGCGTAGCGCGTTGACGACGACGCTGCTGCGCTCGCAGCACGCCGGCGCCATGGCCGCGCGGTGATTCGTGAACCGTTGGTGCGCAGCGTGCACAGTTACGCGTTCGCGGTGCTGCGGTTGGCTGCCCAGCGTGCCGGCGGTCCGCCGCCGCGGCTGGTCACCAGCGCTGAGCAGGACGCGATCATCGCCGACTTGCTGGCCGGTGAGCTTGCCGACGGCGCCGACATGTGGCCTGCCGAGTTGCGGGCCGCGCTGGGCACCGCGGGCTTCGCCGCAGAGTTGCGTGAACTGTTGACGCGCTGCGCTGAACGCGGCGTCGACCCGCAGCAGCTACAGCGGGTGGGCCGGCTGTCGAGTCGTCCGGAATGGGTGGCCGCAGGCCGGTTTGCGCGCAACTACGAGCAGGTGATGCTGCTGCGTGCGGCCGTCGGGACGGCGGCCCCGCAGGCGACGACGCCGGCCGTGGGCGCCGCCGAATTGGTCGGCGCCGCGCTCGAGGCGTTCGCCGCCGACCCCGAGTTGCTGGCCGATCAGCGCGCGCGGATCGGCGTGCTGCTGGTCGACGATGCGCAGCAACTCGACCCGCAGGCGGCTCTGCTGGTCAGGGTGCTGGCCGTCGGCGCCGACCTGACTCTGCTCGCCGGCGACCCGACCCAGGCGGTGTTCGGGTTCCGCGGCGCTGAGCCCGCGGCGCTGCTGGGCGGCGACACCCCGTCGGTGACGCTGACGACATCGCATCGCTGCGCGCCGGCGGTCGCGCGCGCCGTCTCGGGCATCGCCGGCCGGCTGGTCGACGGGTGTCACATCGAGGGCACGCGAGACGAATTCGGATCGGTGACCGTGACAGCTGGCCGCATCTGCCGGCGCCGAAGCCGCGCTGATCGCCGACTGCCTGCGACGCGCGCACCTCGTCTCTTGCGTGCCGTGGTCGCAGATGGCGGTGATCGTCAGGTCGGTCCCGCGGGCGGCGGCCGGGTTGGCGCACGCGCTGGCGCGGGCCGGTGTTCCGGTGGGCCCGACGGCGGTGACGGGTCCGCTGACCGCCCAGCCCGCGGCGCAGGCGTTGCTGACCGTGCTGGCCGCTACCGCCGACGGGCTGGACGGCGAGCAGGCGCTGGCGCTGCTGACCGGTCCGATCGGGCGGGTCGACCCGGTGTCGCTTCGCCAGCTGCGCCGGACGCTGCGCCGCGCCGAGAAGAGTGAGACGCCTAGGGATTTCGGTGATCTGCTGGTCGAAGCGTTGAACGGCGAATCGACCGCCCGACTGACCGCGGCCCAGGCCTGGCCGCTGCGACGGGTGCGCGCGGTGTTGGACGCCGCCGCCGGTTCGCACGAGCGCGGCGCGGATCCGCGCGACACGCTGTGGGCGGCATGGCATCGTTCGGGCCTGCAGCGACGGTGGCTGGTGGCATGCGAGCGCGGCGGCTCGTCCGGCGCGCAGGCCGGCCGCGACCTCGACGCGGTGACCGCACTGTTCGACGCGACCGACGAGTACTTGGCGCGCACCGCCGGTGCGTCGCTGCGCGGGCTGCATCGACCACCTGGCCGCGCAGCAACTGCCCGCGGGGGGCCCCGAGCCCGCCGACCGCGA
This sequence comes from uncultured Actinomycetota bacterium, assembly GCA_963741555.1. Taxonomy (GTDB): domain Bacteria; phylum Actinomycetota; class Actinomycetes; order Mycobacteriales; family Mycobacteriaceae; genus Mycobacterium. The sequence continues at coordinate 109,264 of CAVUIH010000008.1, forward strand.
CCGAGCAGGTCGCGGTGCTCAGCGCGCACGCCGCGCTCGGCCACGAGTGGGAGTTGGTCGTCATCGCCGGCCTGCAGGAAGGTCTGTGGCCCAACACGATTCCGCGCGGAGGAGTGCTCGGCACTCAGCGGCTGCTGGACGTACTCGACGGGGTCGACCAGAACGCGTCGATGCGGGCGCCGCTGCTGGCCGAAGAACGGCGGCTGCTGGTGGCCGCAATGGGCCGGGCGCGGAAGCGGTTGCTGGTGACGGCGATAGACGGCGAGGCGAACGGTGGCGACGAGGCCAGCATGCCGTCGCCGTTCTTCGCCGAGATCGCGCAGTGGGCCACCGGCGACGATGAGGCCGCGTGGCCCGATGGCGACGACCCGCTGCGCCCGGCTTCGCCGCGCGGCGATCGCCGCTGCCGGTGGCGGCGCCGCGGGTGCTGTCGGCCGCCGCGGTGGTGGGCCGGCTGCGCGGTGTGGTGTGCGCACCGCGAGACGCGGTCAGCGACGCGACACGTGCCTGCGCGGCAACGCAATTAGCCAGGCTGGCCAAAGCAGGGGTGCCCGGTGCCGACCCCGCCGACTGGTATGGCATGACGCCGGTCAGCACCAGCGAGCCGATGTGGAGTAGGGAAGATCACCCAGAACATATAGTCACGCTGACCCCGTCGAGCCTGCAGACGCTGACTGACTGCCCGCTGCGTTGGCTGGTTGAACGCCACGGCGGGACCGACCCGCGCGATCTGGGCTCCACGGTCGGGTCGATGCTGCATGCGTTGATCGCCGAACCGGCAGGCAACGAGTCCCAGCTGCTGGCGGCGCTGGAGCGGGCGTGGCAGCAGCTGCCGTTCGAATCCCGTTGGTACTCCGACAATGAGCTCAAGCGGCACCGCGGGATGATCCAGGCGTTCCTGGACTGGCGGGCCCGCAGCCGTGGTGAGCTGACCGAGGTCGGCGTCGAAGTCGACGTCGACGGACCGGTCGACGCGAACGTTCGCGTGCGCGGCCGGGTCGACCGGATCGAACGCGACGCGGCGGGACGACTGGTGATCGTCGACGTGAAGACCGGCAAGACACCCGTCAGCAAGGACGATGCGCAGCGGCACGCCCAGCTGGCGGCCTACCAGTTGGCGGTGGCCGAGGGCCTGGTTGCCGACGGCGACGAGCCGGGCGGCGGGCGGCTGGTCTATCTGGGCAGGGCGGGCTCGTCGGGTGCTGCTGAGCGCGAACAGGATCCGTTGACACCCGAGGCGCGCACGCAGTGGCGCGACCAGATCCGTGAGGCAGCCGACGCGACTGCCGGGCCGCAATTCATCGCCCGAGTCAACGACGGCTGTGCGCACTGCCCGCTGAAGCCGAGCTGTCCGGCGCACACCGGTATCGACGGAAAGGGAGCGGTATGACCGTCATCGCGCCGCCGCGCTACAGCCCGGCCGAATTGGCAAGCGCGCTTGGCCTTTTCGAGCCCACCGAGGAGCAGGCGGCGGTCATCGCCGCCCCGCCGGGGCCGCTGGTCGTCATCGCGGGTGCGGGCGCCGGGAAAACCGAGACGATGGCCGCGCGGGTGGTGTGGCTGGTGGCCAACGGCTACGCCGAGCCCGGCCAGGTGCTGGGCCTGACGTTCACCCGCAAGGCGGCCGGCCAGCTGTTGCGCCGGGTCAGGTCGCGGCTGGCCCGGCTCGCGGGAACCGAACTGGCCGTCGGCAATCCGTCGGTGGGTGAGCCCGCCGGGACACCCGTGGTCAGCACGTATCACGCCTTCGCCGGTCAGCTACTGCGGGAATACGGCCTGCTGTCCTCTGGCGCAGGAGAGCCCATCGAGCCGGACACCCGGCTGCTCAGCGAGACCGAGCTGTGGCAGCTGGCCTTCGACGTCGTCAACGGCTATCCGGGCGAGCTGCACACCGATAAAAACCCGGCCGCGGTCACCGCGACCGTGCTGCGGCTGTCGGATCAGCTCGCCGAACACCTCGTCGACACAGGCCAACTCAGCGACACCCATGTCGGGCTCGAACAGCTGGTGCACACCTTGCCGCCGGGCCGCTACCAACGTGACCGCGGGCCCAGTCAGTGGTTGCTGCGCATGCTGGCCACTCAGGCCGAGCGTGCCGAATTGGTCCCCTTGATCGACGCCCTGCACCGCCGGATGCGGGCGGACAAAGTGATGGACTTCGGCACCCAGATGGCGTCCGCGGCCCGGCTGGCCTCGGCGGTCCCGCAGGTCGGCGAGCAGTTGCGCGCCCGCTACCGGGTGGTGTTGCTCGATGAATACCAAGACACCGGCTACGCCCAACGCGTGCTGCTGTCGGCGCTGTTCGGCGGCGGCGTCGACGACGAGTTGGCGCTGACCGCCGTCGGCGACCCCATCCAGTCCATCTACGGCTGGCGCGGCGCGTCGGCGACCAACCTGCCCCGATTCACCACCGACTTCCCGCTGCCCGACGGCGGCCCGGCGCCGGTGCTGGAACTACGGACCAGCTGGCGCAATCCGCCGACGACCCTGCAGGTGGCCAACGCCATCTCGGCGGATGCGCGGCGACGGTCGGTGGCGGTGCGGGCCCTGCGCCACGGCCGGACGCCGCGCCGGGCACGGTGCGCTGCGCGCTGCTGGCTGACGTGCAGGCCGAACGCGACTGGGTTGCCGATCATCTGCAGCAGCGCTACCAGCAGGCCGGCGCCGACGGTGGCGCGCCGCCGACCGCCGCGGTTCTGGTGCGGCGCAACGCCGATGCCGCGCCGATGGCCGCGGCACTGCGCGCCAGAGGTGTCCCGGTCGAGGTGGTCGGACTGGCCGGCCTGTTGTCGGTGCCCGAGGTCGCCGACGTGGTCGCGATGCTGCGCCTGGTCGCCGACCCGACTGCGGGCGCGGCCGCGATGCGGGTGCTCACCGGCCCCCGGTGGCGGCTGGGCGCCCGCGACGTCGCGGCGCTGTGGCGGCGCGCAGTGGCGATCGCAAGCCCGGCGGAGCCGGGCGCAGCGGGTCGCCACCATCAGCCGGTCGACCTCGACGGCGAGCAGAGCGCCCGCAACGGTGAAACGGCCGAGCAGATCGCGGAGGCGGCAGGACCGCTGGCCGACAGCGCGGGTCTGGCCGACGCGCTGGCCGATCCCGGTCCGGCCGCCGGCTACTCGGCGGACGGGTATCGGCGCATCGCGGCGCTCGCCGAGGAATTGGATGTGCTGCGCAGCCACCTCGGCCACCCGCTGCCCGATCTGGTTGCCGAGGTGCGTCGGCTGCTCGGCGTCGACGTCGAGGTACGCGCGGCAGCTGCCCACGGCCGGATGGGCGGGTGCCGAACAGCTCGACGCTTTCGCCGACGTGGTCAGCGGCTACGCCGAACGGGCCACTGCCGCAACGGAGTCCGTGGCCTCAGTTGACGGTCTGCTGACCTACCTGGACGCGGCCACCGTCGTCGAAAACGGCTTGGCGCCCGCCCAACCCGTCGTCGCGCAGAACCGGGTCCAGGTGCTGACCGTGCACGCCGCCAAGGGTCTGGAATGGCAGGTCGTCGCGGTGCCGCACCTGTCCGGCGGACTGTTCCCGTCGACCGGGCAGGCGCGCACCTGGCTCACCGACGTCGCCGACCTGCCGCCGCTATTGCGCGGCGACCGGTCCACCCAGGGCGTACACGGCGTGCCAGTGCTGGACACCTCGGACGTCACCGATCGAAAGCAGCTGTCGGACACAATCTCTGCACACCGCCGCCAACTGGATCAGCGTCGCCTCGACGAGGAGCGCAGGCTGCTGTACGTGGCGATCACCCGTGCGGAAGACACCCTGCTGCTGTCCGGCCACCACTGGGGAGCCACCGGCATCAAGCCGCGCGGACCGTCGGATTTCCTGCTCGAGCTCAAAGACATCATCGACGAGTCCGCCGCTGCCGGCGAGCCCTGCGGCATCATCGAGCAGTGGGCGTCCGAGCCCGCCGCTGGCGACCGAAACCCGTTGCGCGACAGCGTTCATGAAGCGATCTGGCCCGTCGACCCGCTAGGTGGTCGCCGCGCTGACGTCCAGCGCGGGGCGGCGCTGGTCATCGCCGCCATCGACTGCGGACATACCGGACGACATCGAAGACGCGGACCCCGAAGACTGGGCCGCCGACGTCGACGCGCTGCTCGACGAGCGGGCCCGCGTCGTGCAACCGCCGGTGCACCCGCTACCCAGCGGGCTGTCGGTCAGCAGCCTGGTCGACCTCGCCCGCGACCCCGAGCACGCCGCGCAGCGGTTGACCCGTCGACTGCCGGCCCGGCCGGAACCGCATGCGTTGCTCGGCAATGCATTTCACGACTGGGTCGAGCGGTTCTACGGCACCGAGCGACTGTTCGACCTCGCCGATCTGCCCGGCGCTGCGGACGCCGACATCGCCCAGCGCGACGCCGAGCAACTGGACGAGTTGCAGCAGGCCTTCCTGGCCTCGCCGTGGGCCGCGCGGACACCGGTCGCCGTCGAGGTGCCGTTCGAAATGGCCATCGGTAACCGGGTGGTGCGTGGCCGCATCGACGCGGTGTTCGCCGAGCCCGACGGCGGAGCGACCGTCGTGGACTGGAAGACCGGCGAGCGACCGCGCGGCGCGGAGGCCGAACGTCAGGCCGCCATCCAGCTCGGGGTTTACCGGCTCGCCTGGGCAGGACTCAGCGGCTGCGATAAATCGTTGGTGCGCACCGCTTTTCACTACGTGCGCAGCGGGGCGACCGTCATCCCCGATGCGCTCCCGGAGCCGGACGACCTGGCCGCCCTGCTCGAGAAGTGTAGGAGTTGCGGCTGACCTTGAGAGCCGCGGTGATCATCGGAATCTGCAACGGCAGCCGCGCCAGCGCAATGATCCGCATCGGCCACGGCTTGTCCCACCACAACCGGACCATGTTCACGTTGCCCGGGAAGACCGCGATGAACAGCGCGGCAGCCGCCAGCGCGGCGAGCCGCCGCGTGCGCTCGCACCAGCAGCAGACCGCCGATTCCGACCTCGGCCACACCGGACGCGTAGGTGTAGAAGCGCGGGCTTCCGGGCAGCTCGGCGGGAATGATTCCGTCGAACGGTTTCGGCGCCAGAAAGTGCAGGGTGCCGACGCCGAGGAGCAGCGCTGCGATGCGGTATGCGCCGGTCTGGCCGGCGTCGCGCTGAGGACTGGATGTGATGGCGGTCATGGTTACATTGTGTCGTGCGCCGGGTCGAGCCGATGAAGTGTGGTCAAAGTTAGCCGGCGGGGAAGCGATGTCGACGAGCCGCTGACCGCCCAGCCCGGCTACGCACTGGTCGGCGTGCTGCGCGTCCCCGAGACGCAAGTCAGCCCATTCCGGGCCATCTGGCGACGGGTGGCGATCGCGCTGCTCGCTTTGCTCGCGGCGGTGATCACCGTCTACCTCGGCCGGGGCGGCTATACCGATGTCCGTGGCGGGCCGCTGACGTTTTTGGATTGTGTGTACTTCGCGACGGTGTCACTGACGACCGTCGGCTACGGCGACCTCACTCCGTTCACCGAATTCGCCCGCCTGATCAGCGTCGTGGTGCTGACGCCGCTGCGGATCCTGTTCCTCGTCGTCTTGGTCGGCACGACCCTGCAGGTGCTCACCGAGCGGTCTCGGCAAGCGTGGAAGATTCAGCGTTGGAGGAGCAGAGTGCGCAACCACACCGTCGTCATCGGCTACGGCACCAAGGGCAAAACCGCGGTGGCCGCGATCCTCGAGGACGCGACGGCCACCAACAAGGACGTCGTCATCGTCGATTTCCAGCAAGCGGCGCTCGACCATGCCGGAACCGCCGGGCTGGTCACTGTGCACGGCGACGGCACCAGATCCGATGTGCTGCGGCTGGCCTCGGCGCAGCATGCGGCGTCGATCATCGTCGCCACTGGTCGCGACGACACCGCGACGCTGGTCACCCTCACCGCCCGCGAAGTCGCACCGGACGCCAGGATCGTCGCGTCGATTCGGGAGGCCGAGAACCAGCATCTGCTCAAGCAATCCGGCGCCGACTCGGTGGTGGTGTCCTCCGAGACCGCCGGCCGGCTGCTCGGCGTGGCCATCACCACGCCCAGCGTTGTCGAGATGATCGACGACCTGCTGACACCGGCACACGGATTCGCGATCGCCGAGCGTGAAGTCGAGCAGACCGAGCTCGGCGGCTCGCCGCGGCATCTGTCCGACATCGTGCTCGGTGTCGTGCGCGACGGCCACCTGCTGCGGGTCGACGCGCCCGAGGTCGACGCCATCGAGGTGGGCGACCGACTGCTCTATGTCCGCACGACGGGGAAGTGACGTGGCGATTGCAAGCGCGGCGCAGCCGGGCGCAGCAGGTCGCCACCAAGGAGGTTTAGCAACGTGGATTTCCAGTTACACAGCGTGCCGTTGCTGTCGCGCATCGGCGCCGACCGGGCCGATCAGGTACGCACTGACACTGATGCGGCGGTCGCCGGCTGGCCCGATGCGGCTCTGCTGCGGCTGGATTCGCGCAACCAGGTCATGGTCGCCGACGGCCGGGTACTGCTCGGCAAGGCGAAAGCCTTCGCGGACAAGCCGCCGCACGACGCGGTGTTCCTGGGCCGCATCGAGGACGGCCGGCACGTGTGGGCGGTCCGGGGTCCGCTGGAGGCGCCGGAAGATCCCGACGTAACAGCCGAGGTGGCCGATCTGCGGCGGGGCGGCCAGTTGTTCGACGACGTCGGCGCGCAGCTGGTCTCGGCGGCCGCGGCCCTGCTGAACTGGCATGCCAGCGCGCGGTTCAGCTCGGTGGACGGCTCGCCCACCAAGCCGATCCGGGCGGGCTGGGCGCGGGTCAACCCGGTGACCGGTCACGAGGAATTCCCGCGCATCGACCCGGCGGTGATCTGCCTGGTGCACGACGGCGGCGACCGCGCGGTGCTGGCCCGTCAGACGGTGTGGCCGGAGCGGATGTATTCGCTGCTGGCCGGATTCGTCGAAGCCGGTGAATCGTTCGAAACCTGTGTCGCCCGCGAGATTCACGAGGAGATCGGGTTGAGCGTCCGTGACATCCGCTACCTCGGCAGCCAGCCGTGGCCGTTCCCGCGCTCGTTGATGATCGGCTTCCACGCGGTCGGCGATCCCGATGAGCCGTTCGCCTTCAACGACGGGGAGATCGCGGAGGCCGAATGGTTCACTCGCGACGAGGTTCGCGCCGCGCTGGCCCTCGGCGACTGGAGCAGCGACGCGGAATCCCGACTGCTACTGCCCGGGTCGGTGTCCATCGCCCGGGTGATCATCGAATCCTGGGCTGACGCCCGGTGACGATGCAGGCCGGAACGGCCTGATGAGGAGCCGGGCAATGGGCCAAGCAGGCTGACCAGTCGGACTCAGCCGGCTAACTGCGCCAGCTTCGCCTTGACCTCGTTCGGGCCGGGGTTGGTCAGCGTCGAGCCGTCGGCGAACTTCAGCGTCGGCACCACATGGTTGCCGCCGTTGACCGAGCCGACGAACTCCGCCGCCGCGGGATCCTGCTCGATGTCGACCTCGTCGTAGGCGATGCCGGCGGACTTCAGCACGGTCTTGAGTCGATGGCAGTACCCGCACCATTGCGTGCTGTACATGGTCACTGAGGCGTTACTCATAGTCGTTCAAACATAACGTGCGTTCTCGATATTGCCGCGGCGTGGCGCTGCCCGACGATTGTCGGTGATCACTGCCAAGATGGACGCCATGCCGGTGATCGCGGATTCTTTGGTCGCCGACCTTGACGACGAGCAGCGCGAAGCCGTGCTGGCTCCCCGCGGGCCGGTGTGCGTGCTGGCCGGTGCGGGCACCGGCAAGACTCGCACGATCACCCACCGCATCGCCCAACTCGTCGCGGCTGGCCACGTCGCCGCGGGGCAGGTGCTGGCGGTGACGTTCACCCAGCGCGCCGCCGGCGAGATGCGTTCGCGGCTGCGGGCTTTGGGCGCCGCCTCGCAGACCGGTGTCGGCGCGGTGCAGGCGATGACGTTTCACGCCGCCGCGCACCGGCAGCTGCGCTACTTCTGGCCGCGGGTCGTAGGCGATACCGGTTGGCAGTTGCTGGACACCAAGTTCGCCGTCGTCGCGCGTGCGGCGCAAACGGTGCCGGCATGCAGCTGGGCACCGACGATGTCCGCGACATGGCCGGCGAGATCGAGTGGGCCAAGGCGTCGTTGATCTCGCCCGGAGCAGTATCCCGATGCAGTCGCTGCGGTGTCCCGCGATGTCCCGCTGGACGCCGCGAAGGTCGCCACGGTGTATGCGGCGTACGAGTCGCTGAAGTCCCGCGGTGACGGTGTCGCCATGCTCGACTTCGACGATCTGCTGCTACATACCGCGGCGGCGATCGAGAACGACGCCGCGGTCGCTGACGAGTTCCGGAACCGCTACCGCTGCTTCGTCGTCGACGAATACCAGGACGTGACTCCGCTGCAGCAGCGGGTGCTATCGGCGTGGCTGGGCGACCGTGACGACCTGACCGTCGTCGGCGACGCCAACCAGACCATCTACTCGTTCACCGGGGCCTCGCCGCGCTACCTGCTGGACTTCTCGCGGCGCTTCCCGGACGCCGCTGTGGTGCGCCTGGAACGCGACTACCGCTCGACGCCTCAGGTGGTGTCGCTGGCCAACCGGGTGATCGCCGCAGCGCGCGGACGGGTGGCCGGCAGCAAGCTGCACCTGGTCGGCCAGCGTGACCCCGGCCCCGAGCCGACCTTCCGCGAGTATTCCGACGAGGTCGCCGAAGCCGCCGCCGTCGCGAAGTCGATCAAAGGGCTGGTCGAAGCGGGCACGCCGGCGTCAGAGATCGCGGTGCTCTACCGGATCAATGCCCAGTCGGAGGTCTATGAAGAGGCGCTGACCGAGGCCGGCATCGCGTATCAGGTCCGCGGCGGCGAGGGGTTCTTCAGTCGACAGGAGATCCGGCAGGCCCTGCTGGCGTTGCAGCGCGCCGCGAATCGCGAAGTCAACGGTCCGCTGCCTGAACGTGGTCCGCGGGCTGCTCGAGCCGCTGGGTCTGACGCGCGAGCCGCCGACGGGCGTGCGGGCCCGCGAGCGCTGGGAAGCCCTGGCGGCGTTGGCCGAACTGGTCGACGAAGAAGTGGAGCACCGGCCGGCGCTGGAATTGCCCGAACTGCTGGCCGAGCTGCGGACCCGCGCCGATTCGCGCCACCCACCGGTCGTGCAGGGCGTCACGCTGGCTTCGCTGCACGCCGCCAAGGGGCTGGAGTGGGACGCGGTCTTCCTGGTCGGGCTGACCGACGGCACGCTGCCGATCTCGCACGCGTTGGCCCACGGCCCCGAAAGCGAAGCCGTCGAAGAGGAACGCCGGCTCCTCTACGTCGGAATCACCAGGGCCCGAATGCATTTGGCGCTCAGCTGGGCGCTGTCGAGAAACCCCGGCGGTCGGCAGAGCCGCAAGTCGTCCCGGTTCCTCAACGGCCTGTCACCGCAGACGCAAGCCGACCCCACCCCGAGCAAGTCGCGGCGCAATCGTGGACCCGCGTCACGCTGCCGGATCTGCAACAACCAGCTGACCACGCCGGCGGCGATCATGTTGCGCCGCTGCGAGACCTGCGCCGCCGACATCGACGACGAGCTGCTGATCGAGCTCAAGGATTGGCGGCTGCGCACCGCCAAGGAGATGAACGTTCCGGCCTACGTCGTGTTCACCGACAACACGCTGATCGCCATCGCCGAGCTGCTGCCCACGGACGATGCCGCGCTGGTCGCCATCCCCGGCATCGGCGCCCGCAAGCTCGAGCAGTTCGGCCCGGACGTGCTCGATTTGGTCCGCAGCCGCGGTTAAAAGCCCGTGGCGATCGCCAGCGCGGCGAAGCCGTGCGCAGCGGGTCGGCACTAAAAGCCCAGCTCAGAAAATCGGTTGCGGCGTGACGCTGCTACGATTTAACCTCGAACCGCGTTTTTCGCGTGCCTAGACGAAAGGGGGGAGCCACGATGATCACCATCAACGCCTTCGGCGTATGCCCGGCCGGCAACGCTGGCTCCCGCCATGCTGCCCATGCTGCGGCCGCCGCCTCGGCGGCTGCGCACAAGCGCATCGCCGCCGCGACCGAGCCGTCCGTGGATCGGGGCATTACCTAGGTAATCAGCCCACTATCAAGCCAATTGGCCACGGACCCGAAGTCACCAGGATCCGTGGCCAAAGTTTTTTCTCGACAAGCCCGCCCCTGGTCTTCGATTCCAGCAACACGCCCGCCAGACCAGGAAGCAGGTGAACGACATGTCGACGGAGACAGAGCCCGACGATCAGCAACCGGAGTTGCCGTGTCATGTCAGCGATCCCGACTTGTGGTTCGCCGACAGCCCGTCCGATTTGGAACTTGCCAAATCGCTGTGCGCCGACTGCCCGATTCGCAGAGCGTGCCTGTCCGCGGCGCTGGAACGTGCGGAGCCGTGGGGGGTGTGGGGCGGCGAGATCCTCGACCGCGGCAGCGTCGTGAGCCGCAAGAGGCCGCGCGGACGTCCCCGCAAGCTCGCTGCTTAGCGCTGAGGGTCTACCAGGCAATTAGTCAAAAATACTGACTATGTAGTCATATAATGGTGCGAATGGCAGCGGGTGCGACATCACTGACGGGACGGCGGATGCCGGGTGGGCCGGAGTCGGCGCGGCGCTGCGGAGACGGCCTAGGCGGTCGTGTCGGCGGGATCTGGTGCGGCGATGCTGACGTAGGGTGTGTTCCTCATGGGGCAGGTGGGCGATGGAGCCGAGAACGGTATGGACGACGCGCCGCGGGTGGATCTAGGGGTGGCGTTGTTCATCCCGTACCGGTACATGGAGGACCGGATCTTCCGGGCCCTCCAGCAGGCCGGGTTCGACGACTGGACCCTGGCTCAGGTCCGGGTGTTTCAACGCATCGCCCCGGACGGTTCGCGTCTCACGGACCTTGCTGAACAGGCACAAGTGAGTAAGCAGAGCGCTGGGGTGCTGGTCGATCAACTGGAACGTTTGGGCTATGTCCGGCGGGTTCCCGACCCAACCGATCGGCGCGCACGGTTGATCGTGATCGAAGAACGGGGCCGCCGGGCCGCCGAGGTTGCCATCGCGACATCGGCCGAGATCCTCGCGGAGTGGACGGTCTACCTGGGCACCCGCAACTTCACCTTGTTGCAGCAGATCTTGGATCAACTCCGCGAGATCACCGATCCCTACGCGCACACGCCCTAGCCGTCCGCGCCGTCGCCCCTGTTTCGCGTGCGCTGGCGACGCACTCGGCTCGGCGAGCGCCGGCACCCCTTGACAGTAGTCAGCTTTATTGACTAATTTAGTAAGTGATTCTGACGTTGTTCCGACTATGGACGGGTGCCACGACGCGCGGCTGGGCATCGAGGGTCCGACATCGCGCACTATCCCAGTAGAAGGAGCATCACCTTGAGTATCAGCCTGACCTGCGGTCCGTCCGGCGCCGTCATCACCGGCGAAACCGAAGAGGAGCTGGTGACCAACGTGCAGGCCCACGCCCGTGCTCACGAGAACACCGAACTGTCCCGCGAGCACATTCTCGCCGAAATCCGCGGTGCGGACCCCCAGCGGCCTATCGACGGGGCGGCCTGGGCCGCCATGACCGCGCCGGGCGCCGCGCAAAAGCTGTGCGACACCAGCGACATGGTGATCGTGCACCGAATGTTTCGCCGCGAATGCGCGCTGCTGCCCCAACTCGTCGCCGCAGTGGCTGGCGGCGACCTCGCCCGGGCCCGCACCGTGGCCCGGCATGCCCGCGAAGTACTCGACATGCTGCATCACCACCACGTGGGCGAGGACGAACTGCTCTGGCCGAGGGTGTCAGCGCGGACCCGGATCCACGACGATCTGCTCGCCCGCATGGACAGCCAGCATCAGGGCCTCGCGGTGCTGATCGAGGACGTCGCGACATCGTTCACCGCGTGGCAGAACGCACCCACCGCGCCCACCAGCACGGCACTCGCCGCGCTGCTGGAGCGGCTCTCGGAGGGACTCAACGAGCACTTCGACGAGGAAGAAGCAACGGTCCTGCCGATCGTGGAACGCGTGATCACCGCCAGCGAATACCAGGAGGTGGGCCGGCGGGGACTGGTATCCATACCCCTGACCCGCCGCCTGGTCGTGCTGGGCTACCTCCTCGAAGGCGCCACGCCGCAGGAAAAAACCGACTTCTTGGCCGCCGTACCCGCACCCGCCCGATTGGCCTACCGCCTCATCGGAACACGCCAACACCGCCGCGAAACCACCCGCCTGCGCGGTCCGCTGCACCAATGAAACAGACCGATCGAGTAGGAGGAAAACCTAATGAGCTTTGACACCCGCAACGGCACGCGCGGTGCCCGCCAGCCCGGCGGGAAGCTGATGGCTTGGATGAATACCTGGAACATGAACCGGATCCGCGGCAAGGCCGACAAGGTGATGGGCATGCAGGCGCTGGTCCTGACCACCGTCGGCGCCAAAAGCGGCACCCCCCGCCACACCCCGGTCGCCTACTTCCCCGACGGCGCCGACAGTGGCTGATCGTCGCGTCCGCGAACGGGGCCGCCAAGAACCCCGCCTGGTACTACAACTTGGCCGCGCACCCCGACGCCGTGCAGATCCAGATCGCCGGGCGCACCATCGCGGTCAGCGCCGAGCAGTTGCACGGCAACGCCCGCCAGCGCGCGTGGCGCCACATCACCAGCACCGCGGACCGTTTCGCGAAATACGAGCAGAAAACCGACCGCGAACTGCCCGTCATCCGCCTGCGCAGCCAACCCAGCCCGAAGCCCTAGGTCCAGCACGCCAACACCGCAGCAAGGGCGAATGCACCTGCCGCCTACTGGAGTGCGTCAGACAGCTGCCGCGTCGGGTTCGGCGAAGCCGGGAACCAGCTCGTTGGACAGCGCCTGGGTCGGCACGTGCGCATCCAGCTGACACAGGATCGCCATCGAGGAGGCGAGCACCCGCATAGGGATGGCCAGCTTGGCCGGCAGATCCATCTGACGGGCCGTCTTGATCTGGGCTACGCCCTGGTTCAGCTGACGATATGTCATGCGCTGCAACCACTTACGTGTGTAGTGGAAGACCTCGACCTCGACCGGTTCGACGTATTGGCGCAGCATCTCGTCGATGTCGCGCACCGACACCTGCTGGCCTTTCTGAATGAAGCCGACCTTCTCCATCGTCGGCAGCACCTCGTCGTAGTTCTTGTCGCGGGCCAGCCGGATCGTCGCGCCGAGCTCGACCGGGAATCCGCCGGGCAGCGGCGCCACCGCGCCGAAGTCGATCACGCCCATCCGCCCGTCGGGCAGCAGCATGAAGTTGCCCGGGTGGGCGTCGCCGTGGATCATCTCCAGCCGTCGCGGTGAGTCGAAGATGAACGCGGCCAGCCGGGTGCCCAGCAGGTCGCGCTGTTCGACGGTGCCGTTTCGGATGATGTCGGCCATCGGGATGCCGTCGATCCATTCCTGGATGACGACTTTCGGGGCGCTGGCCACCACATGCGGCACCAGAAAGTGCTGGTCGCCCGCGTAGGCCTTGGCGAACGCGCGCTGATTGTTGGCTTCCAACCGGTAATCGAGCTCCATCTCGGTGCGCTCGATCAACTCGTCGACGACACCCTGGACGTCCACGCCGGGAGCGAGTTGCTTGACGACGCCGATCATGCGTCGCATGGTCTTCAAGTCGGCGCGCAACGCTTCATCCGCGCCGGGGTATTGAATCTTGACGGCGACCTCTCGGCCGTCGGACCACACCGCCTTGTGAACCTGGCCGATGCTCGCCGACGCCACCGGGGTGTCGTTGAAATCGGTGAACCGTTGGCGCCACTTGGTGCCCAACTGCGCGTCGAGCACCCGGTGCACCTTGTCGGCGGGCAGCGGCGGCGCGTCCTTCTGCAGTTTGGTCAGCGCTTCACGGTAGGGCTCGCCGAACTCCTCGGGAATCGCGGCTTCCATCACCGACAAGAGCCTGACCGACCTTCATCGCGCCGCCCTTGAGCTCGCCGAGAACGGTGAAGAGCTGCTTGGCCGCCTTCTCCATCAGCTCGGCGTTGACGTCGTCCTGCGATTTACCGGCGAGCCGTTTGCCGAACCCGAGCGCCGTCCGGCCCGCGATCCCGCCGGCCAGGCCCGCTAGCTTCGCGTTGCGGGCGGCGCCCCCGCGTTTGATGTCTGCCACAACCCCATCATCCATGACCGGCGGCCACTTGCCCGCACAGATCTGGCAACAAGTGCCGTCAGCAGGAACACAGCGGATGTTTCGGCCATTGCCGCACCACGATCGAGCCGGCGTGGACGTCGAATTCCAGCGTGGCGTTCAGCGCCTGCGGCGGGGCGGGATCCAGGCCGCGCACCGCGCCGATCACCCGGTTGACCTGGCTGAGCGCCAGCGCCGCGGTGGCCAGCACCGTCGCGCGATCGGCCACGCCAACGGTGTCGCGCAGCTGCGCGGCTACGGCAGGCCAAGCCGCGTCGCGGTCCCTGCGATGCAGATCCGCACAGCCCAGGCAACTCGTGACGCCGGGGACGACGAGCGGGCCGACCAGGCCGGTGCCGTCGCGCACCCGGACCGCGAGGTGCGCGACGCCCTGGCTGTGCAGGTCGCGCAGCATCCGCGGGTCGGTGACCAGGCTGTCGGAGAGCACCACCAGATCGGCCTCGGCGGCGGTCACCGTCGCGTGGGGCTGGCTGCTCTGCTTCACGCGTGCGCCTGAGCAGCGCAGGCCTTCGAGCAGCAGCTCGGACAGTGGCCCGCGGCCGTGCACCCGGATCGACGCCGACCGGGCAGGTCGCTGCCGGCAGCCTTGCGTAGCGACTCCCGCCGTCACCAATTGCCCGATCAGATCGCTCAATTCACCGTCGGTCAGACCGGCGGCCTGGCGTTGCAGCTCGCTGATCGGGACCGGCGAATGCATGGCCCGCAGTAGTGTCGCCAGCCCGGTGGCGGTCAGTCCGCGCGGCGGGCGGATCAGCACGGCGCGGCGCGGACTCCAGCCCACTTGCACGGCGCCGTCGGGTCGCAGCAGTACGGGAAGCGCCGGGTCCAGCGCATACAGCGACGGCCTGGGCTGCGCCATTCCGGCACTGTGCCACGGACCTCAGGCAGGCTGATTCAGCTGTCCACAGGACCGTCGTCGCCACCGCGGTTACCGCGATCGGCGTCCCGCTCGAACTCGGCGATCGCCTCGTCGATTCCACTGGTATCGCCGCCGATGACGCGGTCGATGCACCCGGCCGGGTCGTCGAGATCCTCAGAGTCGGGCAGTAGATCGGGGTGTTGCCAGAGGGCGTCGCGGGCATCGACACCGGCCTGGGTCACGCCGTCCTCGGCGATTGCACCGGGTATTGGAACGCCGTCGAGGATCATGAGCCTGGACGCTGCCGTCAACCTTGAGCTGGCAGTGACCGTTCGTGTTATTCAGCCGGTGCGGGCGGCGGTGGACACGGCTTGCCGCCACGCCATGCGTTGATCGTTCCTATTGGTCCGCCCGTATTTACTGGTCCGAACGTGTAGCCACAGGGCCAGTTGCGCTGGTCGCCAGGATCGTTCGGGTCCGGACTAGCGTGCGCGATTCCAGCACCGAGCGTTAAGGCCACGAGCGCCGATCCCGCAGCGACGATTGGTCTTTTGCGCATTTTGCTCACCTCGATCTATCGTCTGTGGCCAGCGTCGCGTTCCTGGCCCAGTGCATCGGGCCGATACAGCCGAACTTCTTCGGACGCTACCCACGCTGCCCGTCGACTTTGCAACGATGGCGTGAATAGCGCGCAAATTATGTTGTGCGCGCTAGCGTTTCGTTGTTCGAGCTGACCGCTATGGAGCAGCTTGCTGGGCCGGGGGTGAGGATGTCCCCGCGTTGCAGTTCGCTCATCGGCGACGGCGTGGGCTGCGCCATC
>CAVUIH010000009.1:0-160996 GCA_963741555.1 uncultured Actinomycetota bacterium
GGGGTCTCCGCGCCGCCGGCAAAGGCGTCGCTGCCGAGGCTGCCACGACCAGCGAAGTCGATGATGAAGGCTCGGTCGCCGAAGCCGTTTTCCGCATTGGCTGTGCTGTTGCTGCCGAGGAGGGTGGCGGAGTCGAAGCTGCCGCCGAACCCGGAGTCGGCGCGGCTGAAGTCGCCGATGACGGTGGTGGAGTCGTTGCTACCGTGGCCGGCCTCCGCGACGCTGTGGGTACCGTTGACACTGGCCATGTCAAAGTTGCTGTCGCCGCCCCCGGTAAAGGCGAAGGTGGCAAAGCCGTTGGCGCTAGAGGAGTCGAAGCTGCCGCCGGCGGCTTCGGCCGAGCTTTGGTTGCCGATCGCGGTGGCCAAGTCGAAGTTGTTGCCGGTTGCGCCGACTGTGTTGTCGCCGGCGATTGCTTGGCTGCCGGTGAGATCACTTGTGCCATTCCCGTCGGCGATGGCGATATCGCCGTAGCCACCTTCGGCGACGGCGTCGCTGTGGTTGCCGATGGCGATCGCGATATCCCCGAATCCCGACGTGGCGGTCGCGGTGTTGCCTGCGGTGGGGAACAGATCGATCCCGTCGATGGAGATCTGCATATCGTCGGCCGAGGCGGTCCCTGGTGTGGCAGCCAGAGCCACTCCGATGCCGAGACCGATGGCCAGCCCGCCGAGCCGACCGATTGCTTTAACGTGTCTCATGCGTCGGCCTCACTATCAGAAGAACTTCGCGATATGGGCGACGAGATCGCCGATCGAATTTTGCAGGAGACCGTCGCCGAAGACGCCGGCCAAGTCGAAATTGCCGGGCAGACCCCCGATTTCGCCCTGTGCAAAGGCTTCGCTGCCAAGGCTGCCAACAGGGTCGACCACGAATGCGAGGTTGTGACTGCCGAGGTTTGCCGCCACCGAGCTGTTGTCTCCCAGAACGAAGGCAGAGTCAAAATTGGCAAAGTTCGCCGGCGCATTGAGCTCGCCGAAGCCGGCGCCGGCGCCGCTATCGTTGCCGACGACGGAGGCGAGGTCGAAGCTGCCGAAGCGAACGCTGGCGTCGCTGTTGTTGCCGACGACGCTGGCGAAGTCAAAATTGCTGCCGGCTGCGGTATCGCCGGCGAAGGCGACGGCGTGGGTGCCCTCGGCGCTGGCGAAGTCGCCAAAGCCACCCACGGCCTTCGCGAGGCTGTTGGCGCCGTCGGCGATCGCGAAGTCCCCCATGCCCGAGGTAGCGGTCGCGGTGCCTGTCTGGAACAACGTGAACCCGTCGATCGAGATGGCGAAATCATTCGGATCGAATGGCGGCAGCGGGTCGGCGGAGGCGACCCCCGCTGTAGCGACCAGCGTCGCGCCGATGCCCAGCCCGACGGCCAGTCCGCCGAGCCGACCGATCGCTTTAGCGTTTCTCATGGGTCTTCCCTTTCTGCCGTTGTGGGTGCGGCCCGGGAGCCGCGGGCCAACAATGCGGCCGCGCGGCTAAAGGTCTCGGCGGCGCCCCTGGGCGCTCATTGCGCAGTGTGCTGGACCGACCGATCTGGCACATCGGGTAATTACCTGATGTTTGCCTCGAAATGAGCGGACCTAACCCGACGTAGCACGAGGAAGCAATCGCAGGCTCTCGAGGGCGATTGGCCAATACCGTACGGCCGAGTTTGCCGCCCCCGATCCACACGCCGCGTGGCCAACCGCGTCACGCACCGCTGGAATTCGTCCTGCGCTGACAGATACGGCTGGCCTTTGGGTCATTCGGTCCGGATGCCGACGTCGGGCTGAGTGACATCTCACGCCATCAGTTGGCAAACGCCGGGGCACTGCGTCGGTGTTCGCGAGCTCGCCGTTCCGGATGTCATCAGCGGGTGCAGCCGGCTAGGGGCTAAGCGAGCGTCACTCGAGAGTTTGTTCCCTGATCGGTTGAGGCGTACATCACGTCGTGGGATAGTTTCGCCACCAGCCCACTTCAGCGGACGTGCCCGGCACCGCAGCGTTGCACCACGACGACAGGAATTCGATGCCATCGCCGCCCAGCGCGCCCGGCCCGACCAGCCGGGATCAATCGGCATTCGCCCGTGAAGACGCCGGCTACCACCACGATCTACGACCCCGGCAGATACAGATGATCGCGATCGGCGGTGCCATCGGAACCGGGTTGTTCCTGGGCGCCGGCGGCCGGCTGCTATCGGCGGGACCGGCGCTGTTCCTGGTCTACGGGATCTGCGGATGTTTCGTGTTCCTGATCCTGCGCGCGCTGGGCGAGCTGGTGCTGCGTCGGCCGTCGTCGGGTTCCTTCGTGTCCTATGCACGCGAGTTCTTCGGCGAGAAGGTGGCGTTCGTTGCGGGCTGGATGTATTTCCTGAACTGGGCGATGGCCGCGATCGTGGATTCCACCGCGATCGCGAACTACTTCCACTACTGGACAGCTCTGCAGGTGATCCCGCAGTGGGCTATCGCGTTCGTCGCGCTTTGGTGGCCGTGGTGTCGTTGAACATGATCTCAGTCAAGGCCTTCGGCGAGCTGGAATTTTGGGCCGCGTTGATCAAAGTGGTTGCGCTGACGACGTTTTTGGTCGTCGGAGTCGTGTTTCTGGTCGCGCGTTTCAAAGTCCACGGTCACACCACTGGGCCGAGCCTGTGGTCCGGACACGGCGGCTTCTTGCCGACCGGTCTGCTACCGGTCGTGCTGGTCACCTCCGGGGTGGTGTTCGCTTACGCCGCAGTCGAACTGGTCGGCACCGCCGCTGGAGAGACCGCGGAGCCGGAGAAGATCATGCCGCGCGCGATCAACTCGGTCGTCTTCCGCATCGCGATCTTCTACGTCGGGTCCGTCGCGCTATTGGCATTGCTGCTGCCGTACACCGCCTACAAGCGCAACGAAAGCCCGTTCGTTACGTTCTTCTCGCAAATCGGTTTCGGCGGCGCGGGCAGCCTGATGAACGTCGTGGTGCTCACTGCCGCGTTCTCCAGCCTGAACGCCGGGCTGTACTCCACCGGCCGCATCCTGCGATCAATGGCGGTCAACGGCAGCGCCCCGAAGTTCACCGCGCGGATGTCCAAGAACGGCGTCCCCTACGGCGGAATCCTGCTGACCAGCGTGATCGGTTTGTTCGGGGTGGTGCTCAACGCGATCACCCCAAGCCAGGCCTTCGAGATCGTGCTCAACATCGCGGCCGTAGGCGTGCTGGCGGCCTGGGGGACGATCGTCGCGTGCCAGCTGCGGCTGTATTGGCTGGATAAGGCCGGAGTCACGCAACGGCCGGCGTTCCGGATGCCGTTCGCGCCCTATAGCGGCTATGTGACTTTGGCGTTCCTGGTCGGCGTGGTGGTGCTGATGACGTTCGACGCCGAGCGGGGCCCCTGGATCATCACCGCGCTGGTGGTTGCGGGACCTGCGCTTACCGGCGGCTGGATGCTGGTCCGCAAGCGGGTGCGCGCCACGGCGGCCGAGCTCAACGACGAACTACCGTCGGCAGCGGTACACCCGGCGCCGTAACCAACCGCTGAATAATAGAGCGGTTGCTCTGTTATGCTCGGCCCATGCCCCGGCCGCGGCTGCACGAACCGGATCGAATACTCGACGCCGTCGAATCTTTGGCGGTGGAATCCGGTCCGGCCGCAGTGACCATTCGCGGAGTCAGCGCTGCGGTCGGCGTCTCCAACGGCGCGCTGTACCACACCTTCGGATCGCGCTCGGGCCTGCTGGGCCATGCCTGGCTGCGAGCGGGACGTCGATTCCTTTGTGTACAGAACACGTTGGTAGATCAGGCCTTTCGGGACGCAGGCCCGCAGGCCCCGGTTGCGGCCGTCGTGGCCGCCGCGGACGCGCCGGTGATCTTCGCCGAGCAGTATCCGGCTTCCGCTGAACTGTTGCTGACAGTGCGGCGCAAGGAAGTTGTGGATGCGAACCTACCCGACGAGATCACCTCGGAGATAAGCGATCTCAACCGGCAGCTGATCGGATTGATGATCAGGCTCGCGGTCAACCTGTGGGACCGCAAAGACGCTCGTGCCGTCGACACCATTACCACCTGCATCGTCGATCTGCCGACAGCGATTCTGCTGCAGCGCAAACGCCTTGGCAGTACCACAGCCCGTGCGCATCTACGCGCGGCCGTCTCCGCAGTTCTCGACGTCGGACCGCCACCTCCGAAGAAAGGAAAGAACCATGGGAATTAGCCTCGACTACGAAGAGAAGATCGCCGTCCTCGATCTCGGCGACACCGAAAACCGCTTTTCCCCTGAGTTTCTCGATGAGATCAACACGCACCTCGATGACGTGGTCGGCGCCGGCGCCCAGGGGCTGGTGACCACCGGCGGCGGCAAGTTCTACTCCAACGGCCTCGATCTGGATTGGCTGATGGCGCACGGCGACCAGACGCAGTGGTACGTGGGACGGGTGCAGGGCATGCTGGCCCGATTCCTCACCCTGCCCATCCCCACCGCGGCGGCCGTCGTCGGTCATGCTTTCGGCGCGGGGGCGATGCTGGCAGTGGCACACGACTTTCGGGTGATGCGGGCCGACCGCGGCTTCTTCTGCTTCCCCGAAGTGGACATCCGTATTCCGTTCACACCCGGGATGGCCGCGCTGATCCAGGCCAAGCTCACCCCGCAGGCGGCCGTCGCCTCGATGACGACCGGACGTCGCTTCGGCGGCGACGACGCGGCGAGCCTGGGCATCGTCGACGCCGTCGCGGGCGAGGGTGCGGTGACCGGCGCGGCCGTCGACATCCTGCGCCCACTCAACGGCAAGGACCCGGGCACGCTGGGAGCGATCAAGCAAACGATGTTCGGCGCCGCGGCGCAGGCACTGACCGCGAGTACTTAAGAGTCGCGGAGCAATTAGCTTCCCGCAAAAGCCTGGGTCCCGCTGTCAGACGCGTTACGTACGGATCGTCTTCGTGCCGTTCGGCGGCTACAAGCAAGCCGGTAGGTAGCAGTCTGCTGCCGCACCACGCGGGCGCGTCACTGCGGTCACTTGCGTTGCTTCATGCGTACCCTGGCTTGCGATGTTCCCGCCCAGGTTCACGACCACGACGGCAGGCGGCCGGCTAGCGCTGGCAGGCTTGCTGTTGACTGCTGCGTTGGCGGGCGGATGCGATTCGCGCACCGATGGAAAGCCGGTGGCCCCCCCGGCTGCGGGACCCGCCGAGCCGACTTTCCCGAAAGCCGAGCCGTCGATCCCCACGCCGGCCCCGTCACGGCCCGCTCCGTCGGGCGCCATCCCGCTGCAGCCCGACGGCAACGGCCGCGTCTTCATCGAGACCAAATCCGGCCAGACCCGCTGCCAGATCGACAGCGACAGCGTCGGCTGCGAAGCGCAGTTCACCAATGCGCCGACCGAAGACGGCGAAAAGGCCAACGGCGTCAACATCACCGCCGCCGGCGAGGTGCAGTGGGTGCTGGGTAATCTCGGCGACATCCCCACGGTCACAATCGATTACAAGACCTACGAAGCAGACGGCTGGACGATCGCGGCTACCGAGAGCGGCACCCGGTTCACTAACGAGCACACCGGCCACGGCATGTTCGTCAGCATCGAGAAGGTCGATACCTTCTAGTCGGCGAACCGATCGTTGGTGAGGGGCGCGACCCCACTGGCCGGTCTATGCTTCACGACACGTCGCCCGCCGACCACCGGGAATCACCCCAACAAGGACGATCGACACCGCTGCAATGAGTGAGCTGACCCCTGATGACGTACGCCGCTGGGATTCCGCGGCGGTACGAAATGTATTTCAAGTCGCCGGCGCGCGAGCAGACACCATGCATCGCCTAGGAGATCATTTAGATCAGGTCGATGCGCTGCTGCGAACCTGGGAGGGCGAGGCTGGAGACGCGTTCCGGGCGGACGTCGGTAAAGCTCGCTTGGACATCGAATCCGACGGACGCGAATCTCAGCGGGTTACCGCGGCGGTTTCTACCGCATCGCAAGACGTAGACGCGTGCAAGGCAACGATGCGTGAAATCGACGAGACTGCCGCAGCCAATGGCTGGACCATCACCGACGGTTGGAAAGTCGACATCGGCGATACCTGGCTTCTCATGGGCGCTGAAGCGGCAGAGCTACAACAGCAGATTCTTCAGTCGCAACTCGACACCGTCAAAATTCGAGCTCACGCGACCGACCACGAATTGGCCACCGCACTGCGGGCAGCCGTCGGGGAGGCGCAGGTGGATGAGCGTGGGCGCGACTTACACGATCCCGCAAACGCTTTGGTAAACGCACCGATGGATGCCGAACGTAGAAGCAACGAGGAAGAGGCATTCGAGCGGGTGTATGGACATCCACCTGTCGGCGCAAATGACTGGCTGATGGCCGCCGCCCTCGACCCGCACAGCTATCTGCCGAAAGACCATGACGTTCCTCCGCAGATCGTTGCGGGGCGGTTTACGCCCCAACCTGGCAGAGGGGTGGTTCGGTCAAACATGTTCATTCCCACCGATCAGGTTCAGAACGTCGCGAAGGACCCCACGGACGTGGAACAGGGCAGACTATTCCCGATGAACTTCGGCGACAATCGCGGCCCGAGCGCAACCGCGGACCCCGAAGCCTCTCGCGTGTCGATGTTCGTCGACTACGACCGTGGCTTAATCGTGGTGCGCCAGAACCCCACTGGCAATGTAGACGGAGCTCGCGGGGGAGCCGCTGCCGACGTGCCAAGTGTCCATGTAGCCGAGGCACCGGATGGGCGCTTGACGATCGACTACAACGCGCACGACGCCTACGAGAACGTCGCAGGCACGGCAGCGGGGATGACCGTCAACGGGCGCATCACCTTGAGCCCTCAGCCCGATGGAGCAGTCACCCTCGGCGGAAGCACCACAATTTATCCAAGTATGGAGACCTATCAGTACCGCGATGGCCAAGCTCCGGCGCAATTGCAATGGAAACCCGCAAATTCGGGCAGCGAGTGGGGACCGAGCACCAGCCTCGCGCGGCATCACTGGGTCGGCGATGCGACGATCCCGGCGGTACGACCAGATATGCCGGGGTGGCAGTGGGAGCTGGAAAACCTCAATCCATTTGAGGGCGATCCCTTCATCTCGCACACCACCCAGCTCGCTGACCCGTATTCGGGCGGCATCCCCGCAGTGGCAGCGGGGCGATGAGCCGGCTCCGTTTGATCCGGCCGTCGCTCAAGCGAGCCTTGCTGTCGATCTCTGTTGTTGCTGCCGTGAGCTGCGTGGTAACTGGAATCGCACTCGCCGTCGCCTACACGCACGGACTTACCGACCCCGCACCAGTGGGCGACTACGCCCGGCTGTTCATCACCTTCGTCGTCCTTTGGGGCCCGATGTACCTGCTGTTCTTCTGGTGGGCCACCATTCCCGCCCTGATCGGCCTGGGTGCGCTTGTTGCTTCTGTGCGTCGCGGAGATGCCACGAACGAGCCAGCGGTCCGCCGATCAGACGGACACGATCGCCCAGCGAATCCCGACCACCCCCGCCAGGGCGTCGAGAATGACTCGTAGAGCAGGTTCGGTCCGGCACTAGTCTGGCGCTCGTGGACTTTCGGGTATTCGTTGAACCGCAGCAGGGCGCCAGTTACTCCGACCAGCTTGCGGTCGCTCAGGCCGCCGAATCTCTAGGATTTTCCGCGTTCTTCCGCTCCGACCACTACCTGGCGATGAGCGGCGACGGACAGCCGGGCCCGACCGACTCGTGGGTGACGTTGGGCGGCATCGCCCGGGAGACGTCGTCGATCCGCCTGGGCACCCTGGTCACGTCGGCGACGTTCCGCCATCCCGGCCCGCTGGCCATCTCGGTGGCCCAGGTGGACGAAATGAGCGGCGGGCGAGTCGAATTCGGGATCGGCACCGGGTGGTTCGAGAAAGAGCACCTGGCCTATGCGATCCCCTTTCCGCCGTTGCGGGAGCGATTCGCACGATTGACCGAGCAACTCGAGCTGATCACCGGTTTGTGGACCTGCCCGGTCGGTGAGACGTTCGACTATGCCGGAGCACATTACGCCGTCAACGACTCACCCGCGCTGCCCAAGCCGGTGCAGCGGCCGTGTCCGCCGATCATCATCGGCGGATCGGGCGCCAAGCGAACCCCGGGGCTGGCCGCGACGTTCGCCGACGAGTACAACGTGCCGTTCGCGCCGCAGGAGACCATCAAAACGCAGTTCCAGCGGGTCCGCGAGGCGGTCGAGTCGGTCGGCAGGACCGCCGATTCGATGACGTACTCGGCGGCCTTCGTCGTGTGCGCCGGCCGAGACGAAGCCCAGATCGCCGAACGGGCCGCCGCGATCGGCCGCGAGGTCGAGGAACTGCGGTCGAATTCTCCGCTGGCCGGCACACCCGACGAGATCGTCGATCGCCTCGGGCCGTACACCGAACTCGGTCTGCAGCGGGTGTATTTGCAGCTGTTGGACCTGGCCGACCTCGACCATTTACAACTTTTCGCCGACGAGGTGCAGCGGCAGCTCTGACGTAGCATCAGGGCGTGACTGGCGTGGGTTCTGAGGGTCCTGTCGAGGACCCGAGCGAACGGCCGACCCGGATGGCCAACTACAGCGCTGACGGTTCACTGCAGCAGGTCGTCGAGGAGGAGCCGGGCCCCGCCGAGAGATGTTACCGGCGAACCTGATTTCGCGCCGGATCCCTGGTACAAGAACCGGGTCCTGCTGGGCTTGTGGGCCATCGCGGTCGTCCTGCTGATCGTCTTGATCGTTTACGGCATCGTCGAGATTTCCCGCGGCGGCGGCGGTGGCAGTTCGTCCACCACCACGTCATCCACCACCTCGACGCACTCGTCGAGGACCTCGTCGACGACAAGCCCCGTCAACGACCACCGAGCCGCCACCGCCGTCGGAGACACCCGAACGGACCCCCGAGCAAGCGCCACCGCCGCAGCAGGGCAACAACTCCCCCGCCCCGACCGAGCCGACGCATCATCACCACCACTTCCCGCACATCCCGCTGCCGCACTTCTGACGCCACGCCTCGGCGGTACGGCTGCCAGGATCCGACACTAGGATCGGCGCACGTGACCGGATACGGACCTCCAGACGATCCCAGCGAAGCCCCGACCGGCTACTACGACTACAGCGGCGCCGCGGAAGGTGAGACCACCAACCGGCGGATCGCCGTGGTATCGCAGGCCCATCTTCTCGCTCATCATCGGCCTGTTCGTCGCGATCCTGCTCGGGCTGGCGATTTACCTCATCGCCGAGAAGACCAGTGGACACGGCGGCGGTCCGACCCCCACTCCCACGTCGCCGACGAAGTCGACCGGGACCACCACGACGGTGACCACGTCCGAGCCCACGACGACCGAGCCCGCCGCGCCGGCTCCGACGACCACTCTGACCTTCCCGCCGACGACGACAGCGGAGCCGACGGCCGCCGCGCCGACCACGACGCCGAGCATTGACGCGGCACCACCATCACCACCACTACGACGGCGGGATGCCGTAGCCGTGGGGGGCAGCCGGCGACCGGACGACGTCGAGAGCTTTCAGACTCGCGATTTCAGCATCGACGCCGCCGAGAATCCCTCGCCCTGGTACCTCAAACGATGGGTCCTGGCCCTGTGGGGTCTGGCAGTGGTGATCCTGATCGCGACGATCATCTACGGCCTCGCCGTCCTGGCCAAAGGCAACGGCGGAGGCGCACCGGCAACCACCACGACGCACCCGTCGACCACCTCGTCGTCGCCGACGACAAGCACGTCACCGACACACGATCACTACCGACACCGCCGAGCCACGATCGAACCCACTCCGGAGCCGACCACCGCGCCCTGGACGACGCAACGCCCCCGCCATCACCGGTGGCGCAGCAACCTCCCTCCGCTGCCGCCGATACCGCACTTCTAGGCGATCAAGTTAGGGCATCCTTCGTCGCGGGGCCCCGGCGGAGATGTCACTATGAGCAGGCTTACCTGGCGTGAACAGGCGCAGTAGTCAAGTTACTCGACTGGTAACATGACTCTAAGTTACCGATCAGTAACCCTAGGACTTGGGGAGACGCTTCCGTGCAGACGCAGATGCTGATCAGATTGGTAGTTGGCCTGGGCTTGACGGCGGTCATCGCCTTGTTCGCAGCCCGCCGGGTGCTCTGGCTGGTCAAACTCGTGCTTTCCGGACAGCCGGCCTCTGGTCGCACCGATGACATCGGCACCCGGATCTGGACGCAGATCGCCGAGGTGTTCGGCCAGCGCCGACTGCTGAAATGGTCGATCCCCGGGCTGGCGCACTTCTTCACCATGTGGGGCTTCTTCATCCTCATCACGGTCTACATCGAGGCCTACGGCACGCTATTCGTGCCGAACTTCCACATCCCGATCGTCGGCCGGTGGGACGCGCTGGGTTTCCTGCAGGACTTCATCGCCCTCGCCGTGCTGGCCGGCATCACGACATTCGCCATCATCCGGTTGCGCTCCGAACCCAAGCAGTACGGCCGCTCGTCACGGTTCTACGGCTCGCACACCGGCGGCGCGTGGCTGATCCTGTTCATGATCTCCCTGGTCATCTTCAGCTACGCCATCTTCCGCGGCGCCGCGGTCAACACCGGAAACTTCCCGTACGGTGAGGGCGCGTTCTTCTCGCACGCATGGGAGCGCTCATGCATCCGCTGGGTGTCACCGCCAACGAGTGGATCGAGACGATCGCGCTGCTGGCTCACATCAGCGTCGCGCTGGTCTTCCTGATCATCGTGCTGCACTCCAAGCACCTGCACATCTTCCTGGCGCCGATCAACGTCACCTTCAAGCGGCTGCCCGACGGCCTGGGCCCGCTGCTGCCGATCGAAGCCAACGGCAAGCCGATCGACTTCGAAAACCCGCCGACGACGCGGAGTTCGGCCGCGGCAAGATCGAGGACTTCACCTGGAAGGGCAACCTCGACTTCGCCACCTGTACCGAGTGTGGGCGCTGCCAGTCGCAGTGCCCGGCCTGGAACACCGGCAAACCGCTGTCGCCCAAGCTCGTCATCATGGACCTGCGCGATCACTGGATGGCCAAGGCGCCCTACATCCTTGGCGAAAAGAAGGCCGAGCCCTCGGAAGGACTCGACCTCGAGACCGCCCACGAAGAGGGCCACCACGTTCCCGAATCCGGGTTCGGCCGAGTACCCGGGCACGGGCCCGAGCAGGTTGCCCGCCCACTGGTCGGCACCGCCGAACAGGGCGGCGTCATCGACCCCGACGTGCTGTGGTCCTGCGTGAACTGCGGTGCCTGCGTCGAGCAGTGCCCGGTGGACATCGAGCACATCGACCACATCGTCGACATGCGCCGCTACCAGGTGATGATGGAGTCGGAGTTCCCGTCGGAGCTCTCGGTGCTGTTCAAAAACCTTGAGACCAAAGCGAATCCGTGGGGTCAGAACGCCGCCGATCGCACGAACTGGATCAGCGAGGTCGACTTCGACGTCCCGGTGTACGGCGAAGACGTCGACAGCTTCGACGGTTACGAATACCTGTTCTGGGTCGGCTGCGCCGGCGCCTACGACGACAAGGCCAAGAAGACCACCAAGGCGGTCGCCGAACTGCTCGCCAGCGCCGGGGTGAAGTTCCTGGTGCTGGGCACCGGCGAGACCTGCAACGGCGACTCGGCCCGCCGCTCGGGTAACGAGTTCTTGTTCCAGCAGCTTGCCCAGCAGGCGAAAGAAACGCTGGACGGGCTGTTCGAAGGCGTCGAGACCGTCGACCGCAAGATCGTCGT
Organism: uncultured Actinomycetota bacterium; assembly: GCA_963741555.1. Taxonomy (GTDB): domain Bacteria; phylum Actinomycetota; class Actinomycetes; order Mycobacteriales; family Mycobacteriaceae; genus Mycobacterium. The sequence continues at coordinate 11,654 of CAVUIH010000009.1, forward strand.
CACCTGCCCGCACTGCTTCAACACGCTGGGCCGCGAATACCGTCAGCTCGGCGCCAATTACTCCGTGCTGCACCACACCCAGCTGCTGAACCGGCTGGTGCGCGACAAGAAGCTGGTGCCGGTAAGCCCGGTCTCCGAGGACGTCACCTACCACGACCCGTGCTTCCTGGGTCGGCACAACAAGGTCTACGAGGCGCCTCGTGAGCTGATCAACGCGGCCGGCGCGAAGCTGACCGAGATGCCGCGGCACGCCGATCGCAGCTTCTGCTGCGGCGCCGGCGGTGCGCGGATGTGGATGGAAGAGCACATCGGCAAGCGGATCAACCACGAGCGCGTCGACGAGGCGCTGGCCACCGGTGCCACCACCGTCGCCACCGCGTGCCCGTTCTGCCGCGTGATGGTCACCGACGGTGTCAACGACCGCCAGGAAGAGGCCGGCCGCGAGGGCGTCGACGTCCGCGACGTGGCGCAACTGCTCCTCGAGTCGCTCGACCGCGACAGCATCACACTGCCCGAGAAGGGCACTGCCGCAAAGCAAGCCGAAGAGCGTGCCGAGAAGGCCGCGCCTAAGGCCCCGGAAGCTCACGCCGCGCCGCCCGCCGCGACCGAGCCGGCGAAGACCGAAGACAAGGACGACGCCGCTGCGGGCAAGGATGCGAAAGCCGTCACCGGACTGGGCATCGCCGGCGGCGCGAAGCGTCCCGGAGCCAAGAAGGAAGCGCCGGCATCCGACGAGAAACCCGCCGAGGCAAAGGAATCTGCAGCCCCGGTGAAGGGGCTGGGTATTGCCGGCGGCGCCAAGCGGCCCGGAGCCAAGAAAGCGGCCGCAAAGCCTGCAGGCTGCAGCGGAATCCGCGCCGGCGGCCGAGTCAGAGGCCAAGAGCGAGTCCGCACCGGCCGCACCCGTCAAGGGATTGGGCCTCGCCGCCGGAGCCAAGCGGCCGGGCGCGAAGAAGACTGCTGCCACCCCGGAGGCCTCAGCGCAATCCGAGCCGGCCGCACAGCCCGAATCCAAGACGGAGGCGCCCGCGGAGTCGGAGGCCAAGGCACCGGCCGCACCCGTCAAGGGACTCGGCATCGCAGCGGGCGCGAAGCGGCCCGGCGCAAAGAAGACCGCTGCCGCGGCGCAACCGGCGTCGCCGGAGCCGAAGACCGAGGCCGAGTCGAAGCCGGAGCCGGAGCCGGAGGCCAAGTCAGAGCCCCAGTCGACGCCGGCGGACAGCGACGGCGACGCTAACGGCGAAGCCGCGCCACAACCGCCCGTAAAGGGGCTGGGCATTGCCCGCGGTGCGCGTCCGCCAGGTAAACGCTGATCAGGCGGATTGCTGAATTATTAAATAGATAGACAGCCGTGGCACCATGGTTGACGTGACCACTCACCAGCTGCCATGGCAAACCGCGGGGCATCAGCCGCGGCAGCGCACCTTCGCGCAGTCATCGAAGCTGCAGGATGTGCTCTACGAGATCCGTGGGCCGGTGCACGATCACGCGGCACGGCTGGAGTCCGAGGGTCACCGCATCCTCAAGCTGAACATCGGCAACCCGGCGCCGTTCGGTTTCGACGCGCCCGACGTGATCATGCGCGACATGATTCAGGCGCTGCCTTACGCCCAGGGCTACTCCGATTCCAAGGGGATCTTGCCGGCACGGCGCGCGGTAGTCACCCGCTACGAACTCGTCGACGGTTTCCCGCGATTCGACGTCGACGACGTGTATCTGGGCAACGGCGTGTCGGAGCTGATCACGCTGACCCTGCAAGCCCTGCTGGACAACGGTGATCAGGTGCTGATCCCGGCACCCGACTATCCGCTGTGGACGGCGTCGACGTCGCTGGCGGGTGGCACCCCGGTGCATTACCTGTGCGACGAGACTCAGGGCTGGCAGCCCGACATCGCCGACATCGAGTCGAAGATCACCGAGCGCACCAAGGCTCTGGTGGTGATCAACCCGAACAACCCGACCGGCGCTGTCTACAGCCGTGAAATCCTCACGCAGATGGGCGATTTGGCGCGCAAACATCAGCTGCTGCTACTCGCCGACGAGATCTACGACAAGATCCTCTACGACGACGCGCAGCACATCAGCATGGCGTCGGTCGCGCCCGACCTGTTGTGCCTGACGTTCAACGGGCTGTCAAAGGCGTACCGGGTCGCCGGTTATCGCGCCGGCTGGCTCGCGATCACCGGGCCCAAAGACCATGCCACCAGCTTCATAGAAGGCATCCACCTGCTTGCCAATATGCGGCTGTGCCCCAATGTTCCTGCCCAGCACGCGATTCAGGTTGCACTGGGCGGGCATCAGAGCATCGATGACCTGGTGCTGCCGGGTGGGCGGCTGCTCGAACAGCGCGACGTGGCGTGGTCCAAGCTGAACGAGATCCCCGGGGTGTCCTGCGTCAAACCCGCGGGCGCGCTCTACGCGTTCCCGCGGCTGGATCCCGAGGTGCACGAGATCGCCGACGACGAGCAGCTTGTGCTGGATCTGCTGCTGTCGGAGAAGATCCTGGTCACTCAGGGCACCGGATTCAATTGGCCCGCACCGGATCACCTGCGCATCGTGACGCTGCCCTGGTCGCGCGACCTGTCCCGCGCCATCGAGCGGTTGGGCAACTTCCTCGCCAGCTACCGCCAGTAAGCGTTCGCTCTCGCCATTCGAGGAACCGCACGCACACATGACGGGCGTCGGGTCTGAGGCCGCCAGCGCGGCCTCCCACAGCTGGCCGATCATTTGAACTTTCTATGAGTTTGCCCGCTGAGCGCGCGCCGCGGTGACCGCGAAGGGCAAGATTGGTTGTATCTGCGTCGGTGCTTTCTCGCATTGGCTAGTCCACACAGCCGTGGTGACACGAGTTGAGTTGTGGTGCAGACGATCTGGTTGCGAGGGTAACAGGCGAAGCGATTCAACACCCGCAGCAACGAATCGCGGCTGATCGAGCCGTTCGCAAAGGAGAACTGCGATGCCATACCGATGTACATCGGCGGTGACGATCCCGGACGCACCGTGCGTACGCATCGTCGCCACTGCGGAGCGCTGACGTGGACTTCGGCGCGCTACCACCGGAGGTCAACTCCGGACGAATGTATTCCGGACCCGGCTCGACGCCGCTGCGCACGGCGTCGGCAGCGTGGAATCTGCTTGCTGCGGAACTGGAGCAGACAGCCACCGGCTATCAGTCGACCATCGACACATTGGCCGACGACGAATGGCGCGGTCCCACATCGGCATCGATGGTCGCCGCCGTCGATCCCTACATCACGTGGATGAACACCACCGCGGAGAAAGCCGGCCACACCGCGGCCCAAGCTTCGGCGGCCGCAACCGCCTACGAGACCGCCTACGCGATGACGGTGCCGCCCCCTTTGGTCGCGGCCAACCGAGCACAATTGGCGATGCTGGTCGCCACCAACGTCCTGGGCCAGAACACGGCGGCCATCGCCGCCAACGAGGCTCAATACGGTGAAATGTGGGCGCAGGACGCGGCGGCGATGTACGGCTACGCCGGGAGTTCGGCCTCGGCCGCGACGGTTCAGCAGCTCACCCCGCCGCCGGAGACCGCCAAACCGACGGCTGCTGCCCAGCAGGGATCCGCGGTTGCGCAGGCGACCGGCACCAGCGCGGGGGCCGGCGTGCAATCGCAACTGCAGCAACTGATCTCCGGCGTCCCGTCGTCGTTGAACCAACTCACCTCGCCGACGTCCGCGGCTGCGACCCCGGGTGGTTGGCTGACCCAACTTCTCGACTTCCTAGACGGCGCGGACGGGAACTCGATCGGAACCTTCCTGAACTCCTCCCTCGTGAACGGTTTCGTGTCGGCCGGATACGTCAGCCCCGCGATCATCACACCCGCGATCACCAGCGGTTTGGCCGACATCAACTCGTTGGACCCAAACGTCGAGTCGGCGCCCGGGGGCGCCGGCGTCACCAGCATGATCACGCCTGCTCCGGCGGCTCCGGCGCCGGCGCCGGCGAGCGTGCCGAATGTGGGCGTCTCGGTGAACACCTCCGGCAGCACACTGGTCGGCAAGCTGTCCGTCCCGCCGACGTGGTCGGCGGCAGCGCAGGTGGCCAACCACAGCGGCGTCACCTATGCCGGCGGCGGGTGGACCAACGCGGTCGGCCCAACCGGCGGCGGTACCGAAGCTGTGCCGGCCGGGATGCCCGGGATGCCCGGTGCTTCTGCCGGCAGATCCGGCGGATTCGGTCACGGCCCCCGCTACGGCAACCGCCTGACCGTCATGGGTCGTCCGCTGTCCGGCGGCTGATCACGGCGGCGTCAGCCCCGTTCCAGCAACTCCAGCAGGTAGCTCCCGTAACCGGATTTCAGTAGCAACTTGGCTCGCTGTGCCAGCTGCTCGTCGTCGATGAAGCCCATCCGCCACGCCACTTCTTCGGGGACGCTGACCTTCAAGCCTTGGCGTTGTTCCAGCGTACGAACGTAATCGCCGGCGGCCGCCAACAAGTCGAATGTCCCGGTGTCCAGCCACGCCGTACCACGGGCCAGCACCTCGACGGTCAGCCGTCCCTGGTTGAGGTAGGCCCGGTTGACGTCGGTGATCTCGTATTCGCCTCGCTCAGAGGGCCGTAAGCCGCGGGCGATCTCGATCACGTCGTTGTCATAGAAGTACAGACCCGGCACCGCGTAGTTCGATTTCGGCGTGGCGGGTTTCTCTTCGATCGACAACGCAATGCCGTCGGCGCCGAATTCGACAACCCCGTACGCCGTCGGATTGGCGACCCAGTACGCAAAAATTGCTCCACCGCTGACTGATTGGAGGCGCTGAAGGTTAGTGCCCAGCCCGGGACCGTGAAAGATGTTGTCGCCCAGAGCCAATGCCACCGAATCGTTTCCGATGTGGCCGGCACCGATCACGAACGCCTGTGCCAGGCCCTTAGGCTGAGCTTGGACTGCGTAGCTGATGTTGATACCGAATGCGCTGCCATCGCCCAGCACTCGCTGGAAAGCGGGCGCGTCGGGAATGGTGGTGATGAGCTGAATATCGCGGATGCCGGCCATCATCAGCGTGGACAACGGGTAATAGATCATCGGCTTGTCGTAGACCGGCAACAGCTGCTTGCTGACGCCCAAGGTGACCGGGTACAGGCGCGTGCCCGCACCGCCCGCCAGAATGATCCCTCGCATGCCTGCCATCTCAGTCGACGAGATCGGCGTCGGTCAACTCGGTCGCCGCCAGCGCGGCCGCCAGGTCGTCATGCCGGAACACCGAGGTGACGTGGTCATGGACCACCCGAAAGGCGGCTGCGGCAGTGCCGTTGGTGATGTTCTGTTCGACGACGACGACGCCGTCGTGAACGTAGATTCTGCCCACCTCGGCTTCGGGCGGATGGGCGGACGCCCACTCGCGCAACGCGGCGTGGCCTTGCGCGGCGCCGTGCGCGTCGCCGACCTCGATGTCATCGCTGGACAGCGAGATCAAGGTGTCGAGGTCGGCCGCGTTCAACGCGTCGTGCCATGCCAGTACGGTGGCAATCTCCGATGTGGTCATGACGTGCAACGTACCGCGTGCGTCTAGAACGGTGGCCGAGATTCCAGCGAGAGCGCGCCGTTAGCTCGGTCAGGCTACGCGGCGCCCCAGGCAGCGCACGCGCCAGCCGGCCTGCTGCCAGCGCTGCACGTCGAGGCAGTTGCGGCCGTCGACCACGACACGGGCTCGTACCCGGTCGGCGAGCACGTCGGGGTCGAGCTCGACGAATTCCGGCCACTCGGTGAGCACCAGAACGGCGTCGGCGCGGTCACACGCTTCCTCCACCGATACGGCGTAATTCAGCGTGGGAAACAGTCGCCGGGCGTTCTCCAGCGCCTTGGGGTCGTAGACATTGACCGCGGCACCGTTGAGCTGCAGCTGGCCCGCGACGTTAAGGGCCGGTGAATCGCGGACGTCGTCGGATTCGGGCTTGAATGCGGCGCCGAGCACCGCGATGTTCGCGCCCAGCAGCGACCCGCCGCAGGCGCTGGTGGTGATCTCAACCATCTTCGTGCGGCGGCGCATGTTGATGTTGTCGACCTCGCGCAGGAAGGTCAGTGCCTGGTCAGCGCCAAGCTCGCCGGCGCGTGCCATGAACGCTCGAATATCTTTCGGCAGGCAGCCACCGCCAAAACCCAAGCCGGCGTTGAGGAATCGGCGTCCGATACGCGGGTCGTGGCCGAGCGCATCGGCCAACAGCGCAACGTCGGCTCCAGCCGCTTCGCACACCTCGGAGATCGCGTTGATGAACGAGATCTTGGTCGCCAGAAAGGCGTTCGCGGAGACCTTGACCAGCTCCGCGGTCTGCAGATCAGTCACCAGGAACGGGACACTCGGCGTCGAGCATCGGCGCATACAGTTCGCGGATCGCGGCCTCGGCGCGCATCGACCCGTCCTGAACGCCGAGCACGATGCGGTCGGGCCGCAAGGTGTCCTGTACGGCAAATCCTTCCCGCAGAAACTCGGGATTCCAAGCGATTTCGACGTCGACACCGGGCCGTGCGGCGTCGCGAGCCCGCTGAACCAGGTCGGCGGCGGTGCCGACCGGAACGGTGGACTTACCGACAATCACCGACGGTCGGGTCAATCGCGGTGCGAGCGTGTCGATTACGGCGTGGACGTGACTCAGGTCGGCGCCGTACTCGCCCCGCTTCTGCGGGGTGCCGACGCCGAGGAAATGCACCTCGGCGAAGTCAGCGGCCAGATCGTAGTCGGTGGTGAACTGCAAGCGTCCGGCTGCGATGTTGTCTTGCAACATCTTTCGCAGGCCAGGCTCGTAGAAGGGAACGTCACCAGCAGCCAGCTTGGCGACCTTACCGGGATCGATGTCGACGCCGACAACCTCGTGCCCCAGTTCGGCCATCCCCGCAGCGTGGGTAGCACCCAGATAACCCGTTCCGAAAACGGAGCACCTCATACACCCGTGTGTAAGCGGCTGCAATGATCTGATGGCATCGCTCTTCTGAGCGATGGGCAAACGTCAGATGACGGTTTGCAGTCGACGGCTAAAAGCCCAGGCCGGCAATGCTCGGCTCAGTGGCCGAAGCCGAAGCCGAAGCCGCCATGGCCAAAGCCGCCGCCAAAGTGGCGGAGCCGCCGCCCCCGCTGCCGTGGCCGCCGCCACCGCCTGGGCCGGGGAAGCCGCCGCCGGGGTTGCCGCCGCCGCCACCTGGACCCCACGGCCCACTGGGCGGCCCGAACCGGGGCCCACCGAAGATTCCTGGTATCGGGATCGGCACCGGAATAGGTGCGACGACAGGCGGCGGTGCAACAGGAGGCGGAGCCACCGGCTCCGGAGCAACCGGCGCCGGCGCCGCCGGTGCGGGTACGGGAGCCGGGGCGGCCTGCACGGGTGCGGGAGCCGGTGCCGCCGGAGCCGGGGCCGGGGCCTCGGGAGCAGGTTCGGGCGCCGGCGCCTCAGGAGCAGGCGCGGGCGCGGCGGTGCGGGTGCCGGTGCAGACGCCGGGGCCGGGGCTACGGGTCGCGGCAGGCGCCGGCTTGGGTGCCACCGCCTGTTGACCCGGTTGCGGCCGGACAGCCGGCGTTCGGACGCATGCTGACCGCCAGAGCGACCAGCAACGCCGCGGCACCCACAACGAAGATCGCCGCAACCGCGCTGGCCACCAGGACCAGCGGCCTGCGGCCACCGTCAGACGGGGCCTCGGCGACGCCGGTGTAGGTACCGGTCTCGAAATCGGCTTGCTCGCCGGCGAACGCGGTGTAGGCGTCGACGTCGTCGTCGGCCACCGCACTGTAGGCGAGGGCTTGTTCGCCCGAAGCGTTGTCGACGGCGACGTCGAAGTAGCCCGGTGCGACCGCGTAGGGGTTGATGAAGCCGGTGCCCGGATCCTGCGCGTAAGCCAGGGCCTCGGTTGACGAAGAGAACAGCGGCGCATTGGCCGAAGCCAGCGCCGCGCCACGGGCCAGCGCGGTCTCCGGCTCCTCGGGCGCGCTGACGATCATCCCGGTGACGGCCTCGAGCTGCGATTTCAGCGGGGTGATGTCGACGCCCGATCCGACCAGGAACAGGCCGTCGGGTCGCGTGCCCAACGAGTCGGCGCCGGACGCCAGCGCCGCCAGTTCGGCAAGCGAATTACCGCCGGGCGTCAGCGGCTGGCGTTGCACCTCGGTGATCGAACCGTCGGAGGTGTTGACCACCGCCAGCGTTGCGGTCTCGGGCTCGACGAACAGCAGACCGGTCTGCGCGTAGCCGATCGAGCTGCCGACGAGCTGGGCCAGTGCCGCCGCGGCCAGGAAACGACGACACCAGCATCACGTTCTCGACCTTGCGTTCCGCTAACGCGTCACGCAGTGCCGCGGCATCGACCGGATCTGTCCAGGTGACGCCCGTCGACCGCAGTTGGTAGCCGCTCTCGGCGGCACCCTCCTGGGTGCCAAGGATCGCCGATACGACTTGGTCGGCCGCATTGATGGTGGGGGCGTCGGCAGCCAGGTTGACGTCGAAGCCTTCTTCGTCGACGGTCGCGCCGTCGGCGTTTTCACCCTCCACGAGAACCATGCGGACCGCAGTGGGCGCCATCGAAACGCCAAGTACGGTGTCCACTTCTCCTCCAAGCTGTTCGCCCGCTCACCGGGTCAAAAGGATTGCCGGGGTTCCTCAGGTTCTGGCAGAAGCGGCGCGGATCATTGTCCGGTTATTTGCCACTTCGACTTTACCGACGGCGGAACCGGGCGGCTATGGGTTGACGACGCAATTCCCGGCGGTCACTAACGGCCGTGGCCGCCACCGTGACCCCAGCCACCGCCGCCGTGACCCCAGCCGCCGCCGCCGTGGCCCCAGGGGCCACCGTGGTCGCCGCGGTCGCCGCCCCACGGGCCCGGGCGGGCGGGCCGAACAGCGGGGGTAAGCCGGGTATCGGAATCGGAATCGGTGCGGGCACGGGCGCTGGGCCGGGAACGAAGGCGGGGGCCGGCGCCGGGCGCGGAACGAAGACGGTGCAGGTGCCGGCGCTGGGGCCGGATGGAATACGGGGGCTGGCGCGGGCGCCGCGACCGGCGCGGGCGGGGCCGCCACCTGCGCCTTGGGCAACGGGGCCGGGGCCGGGGCCGGCAGCGGTCGAGCCGGAGCGACCACGTTGTGGCTGAGACTGGGCCGCGAGCTTGCTGACGGTCGGATACTGAACGCCAGCGAGATCACCAATGCCATGACGCCGGTCACAAAAATGATCAACACGCTCATCGCCGCCAAAAACGGTGTGCGACTGACGTGTTCGTGCTCCATTGCACCGAAATCCGGGTACATGCCGGTGGTGAAGTCGTTGTCTTCGCCGGCATACGCGTCGGCGCCCATCTGGGTGTAGACCGCGGCAGAGTCGTCGGCGACGGCGCTGTAGGCCAGCCCGTCTTCGCGCGGCTCGGCAGCGACAGCCTCGGCGACCGCGAGGTATCCCGGCTCGTGGACGTGCGGGCTGACCGCACCGGTGCCCGGGTCGAGCGCGTAGGCCTGCGCGGCCGTCGACGACGCGAACAGTGGTGCATTCGCCGACGCGAGTGCCGCGCCTCGGGCCAGCGCCATCTCGGGCTGGTCGGGCATGCTCAGCGGAAGCGACGTCGCGCCTTCCAGCGCCGGCTTGATCAGCGGAATGTCGACCCCGGAGCCGATGACCAGGACGCCGTCAGGCTCGTCGTCGAGCCGCTCGGCGGCGGAGACCAGATCAAGCAGTTTCGACACTGCCTGGTCGTCGTCGTCGGGCAATATCTCGCGGTGAACGTCGGTGATCGACCCGTCGTTGGTATCGACCACTGCCAGCGTCGCGGTTTCGGGCTCGACATACAGCAGCGCGGCGCGGGCGTATCCCGTCGCGGCGCCCATCGACTGGGCCAATGCCGCCGCGGCAAGAAACGTCGAGACAAGCATCACGTTCTCGACCTTGCGCGCCGCCAATGCGTCGCGCAGTTCGGCAGCATCGCGCGGATTACTCCACGTCACACCGGTTGACAACAGCTCGTAACCGGCCTCGTTGGCGCCTTCACGAGTGCCCAGAATCGCCGCAACCACCTGATCCGGCGCCCTCAAGGTTGCCGGGTCTTCGCCGTCGGTGACGACGAAACTGTCCTCATCGACGGTCACACCGTCGGCGTTTTCTCCCTCAACCAACACGATGCGGACCGTCGTGGGTGCCATCGATACACCAAGTACCGTGTCCACGAATCCTCCAACATGTTTGCCAGCTATCCGCGGTCCGTGTCCGATAAGCGCACCGTTGAGGTGGCCAAACACAAATTCAAACGCCGCACTTGTGCGCGGCGTTGACCGCGGATTAGCTGTGCTCGGTGAAGTACCCGCCAGGGACATTGGTCAATCCCCCCGGCTGACCCTTCGCAGCACGACTTTACCGTGCCTCTCGCGGGGCCGCCGGAAACTAGTGATGCCCGCCCCCTCCGCTGTGGCCACCGCCACCAAACCCGCCGCTGTGGCCGCCACCGCCAAAGCCACCGCCGCCGAAGCCGCCACCACCGAAGCCGCCACCGCCGAAGCCGTGGCCACCCCCGAATCCGCCGCCGGGGCTGCCCCCGAAACCGCCCAAGCCGGGGATACCGCCAAAGCCGCCGCCGGGCATACCGCCGAAGCCGGGGTTGCCGCCGAAACCGCCATCGTGCGGCGGTCCACCGAAGCCGGGGATACCGCCGAAACCGCCCAAGCCGGGGTTACCCCCGAAACCGCCGCCTGGCGGGCTGAACGGCCCGTGCATCGGCGGACCATCGAACCCCGGACCACGGACGCCGTCCGGCGGCCCGCCCGGCGGCTCGAAGCCCGGCAGCCCTGGCAACGGCATGTGTGCCGGCGGCTCGGGCGCGACTGCCGCTCGGAACCGGCTCCTGCGGCTGCGGCGGAATGTGGACAGGGATCGGCAGGTGCACCGGCGGCGGCTGGTGCGGAACGCTCACCGGAGGTTGCTGCGGCGACGGGAGCCATATCGGCGGCTGCTGCGGCGCGAGATGCACCGGCGCCGGGCTCGGCACATGCAACGGAGCGATGTGAATTGGAGGGCTGGCCGGAATCGGAAGCGGAACGACAACCGGTGCAGGGGCGACGATCGGCACGGGCGGCGCAGCGGCGAGAACCGGAGCGGGCGCCGGAGCCGGAATCGGTGCGCGCACCGGTGGAGCCACCACCGCGGGTGCTGGAATCGGATGAGCTTGCGGCACAGGGATACTCACCGGCGCCGGGGCAGGTGCAGGCGCAGGTGCGGCCGGGATGATCAGGCTTTGCAACGGGCGGGGCAGCAAGGCAACACTTGGCCGAACACCAAGCGCCAGTGCGACTTCCAACGACAGCGCGGCGGCAACCACGACAACCGCGAGCATGCTTCCGAGGAGCACGAGCGGCCGGCGCTCGGAGCCGCCGTCGAAGAGCTCGTCGCGCGGGGCGCCCGCCGCGGCGGTGGGGGCTTGAGCTTCGTCGTCCGACAGGGCGTCCATCGCAGCCGTGTGGGCGTCGGCTTCCTCATCGGGAAGGGCGCTGTAGGCCAGGTCGTCTTCACCGAGCTCAGTGCCGAACGGAACATCTGGCACCGCAAGGTATCCCGGGGAGACGGCGTAGGGATCGATTGCGCCGGTGCCGGGATCTTGCGCATACGCCAACGCCGCGGTCGACGAGGCGAACAGCGGCGCGTTGGCCGATGCCAGCGCCGCGCCCCACGCCAACGCGGTCTCCGGCTCTTCGGCTGCGGTGACCGGCAGCAGCGTCACGGTCTCCAGTTGCGGCTTGATCGTGGCGACGTCCACCCCGGTGCCGACGATGAACACGCTCTGCGGACGCGTTTCCAGCGCTTCCAGACCGGCCACCATCCCGGCTAGCGTCGCGACAGTGTCGATGCCAGACAGCACCTCTTTGTGGACATCGGTGATGGAGCCGTCGGCGGAGTCGACGATGGCCAGCGTCGCGGTGTCGGGTTCGAGGAAGAGCAATGCGGTGTGCGCGTCGCCGACGGTGTTACCGACCATCTGCGTCAGTGCGGCCGCGGCCATGAACGCCGACACCAGCATGACGTTTTCGACCTTGCGGGTGGCCAGAGCCGAATGCAGTGCGGCGGCGTCCACCGGATCGGTCCAGGTGACGCCGGTCGATCCGAGCGCGTGACCGGCTTCGGCGGCGCCCTCCCGGGTGCCCAGAATCGCCGAGATCACCTGATCGGCAGCGCTGAGCGTCGCCGCGTCGTCGTCGGTGGCGATGTCGAAGGTGGTGTCCTCGACGGTGACGCCGTCGGCGTTCTCACCTTCGACCAGCAACATCCGGACAGCTGTGGGTGCCATCGACACCCCGAGCACGATATCCACCGCGGCCTCCAAGAACCTTCGCAGCGCGCCACGGTTTTAGGCGGAGGGAACACCGCGTCCGGCGCTACATGAGGTAAATATTCACTGTGGAAGCTGTGCGGGGAGACAGCCGAACTTAAGTGGACCTTATGAAATTTTGATACGACCGCGACGGCGTCGGTCCGCGCTGGCCCTGATACTTCGAGCCAACCGAGGCGCTGCCGTAGGGATGTTCGGCCGGGCTGGTCAGGCGCAGGATGCAAAGCTGACCGATCTTCATACCCGGCCACAGCGTGATGGGCAGGTTGGCGACGTTGGACAGCTCCAGGGTGATGTGACCGCTGAAGCCGGGATCGATGAAGCCGGCGGTCGAATGTGTCAGCAGCCCAAGGCGTCCCAGCGACGACTTGCCCTCCAGCCGGCCCGCCAGGTCTTCGGGCAGCGTGCACAGCTCCAGCGTCGAGCCGAGCACGAACTCCCCGGGATGCAGCACGAACGGTTCGCCCTCGGCCGGTTCGACCAGGCTGGTCAACTCGTCTTGTTGCTGCGCGGGGTCGATGTGCGTGTAGCGGGTGTTGTTGAACACCCGGAACAAGCTGTCGAGGCGGACGTCCACGCTGGACGGCTGAACCAGGGCGTCGTCGAACGGGTCGATTCCCAACCGGCCGGCGGCAATCTCGGCTCTGAGGTCGCGATCGGAGAGCAGCACGCGACGAGCGTAGCCGCCTGCGATGCCGGTGAACGGCGTGACGCCGGATGCTAGCCTCTCCAAGCAACATTGCCGATGTAGTTCAATGGCAGAACATCAGCTTCCCAAGCTGAATACGCGGGTTCGATTCCCGTCATCGGCTCCACTTCTGACTGCGCCGATGCTGTTCGAAGCAGCGCTCAGTGGCAACTCGATTTGAATCGCGCCAGCTGGTTTCAGCGCGTCACTCGGTCCTCGACACGCTACCGACGCCGAGCGTCGACAAGGTGCGGAGCTACGAGTTGGCGCGCCGGTTCGGCAGCTGAACGCCTTCTTAATCCAGTCTTGACTTCTAGGATTCTCTGATCAACGGCGGACCGTGCTGATGGGAGGTTGCACTGAAGCGCAGGAAGCTGTCGGCCATCGGACAGCGCTTCGAGCGCTCGCGAGTCGGCGAGTTCGCGATCAGCGTCGTTGTCGTGCTGGCGCTGACAATCGGCGTGGTGTGGAGCATGCCGGACGCCGAATTCAAACGACGGCTCGTACCGGTGCTGCAACCGGTCGCTGTGGCGACGGGGTTGGAGCAGGACTGGCGGATGTACGCCCCAGAGCCGCTTGGGCGACTGGAATGGGTCGAAGTGCGTGTCACCATGGCCGATGGCGTCCAGCGGGTGTGGACGCCTCCGCGCGGCGACCGGGTGGGGGGAGCGTTCGCCTGGTATCACTGGCAAAAGTTGAAGGAAAATCTCGTCGACGTGCCGGCGATCCGAGTTGATATGGTGCACTGGGCAATTCGTCAGGTCACCGACCGTTCTGAGCGTGCCGCGCGGGTGCAAATGGTCCTGCGCACCGAGTTACTCCCGGCCCCGGGAACCGACAGCCCCCGCACGGTCACCGAGGAAATCCTGTACGACGAGATCTTGGCCGGCGGCCGATGAGCGAGCCATCAAGCCGCCAGCGGCGTTGGCCGGCTACCGCGGTGGCGAGCTGGCGGACGTTTTGGTTTCGCCCGCAGCCGGCCTACACCCTCGGTCTGGTCAGGATGGCGTTCGGAGCGGTGGCGATCGGCTGGACACTCTCTCTGCTCCCTGATCTATATGCGTTGTTCGGCCGGCACGGAGTCGAGCCGCAGCAGCCTGAGAGTGCCTATCAGTGGAGTGTTTTCGCGATCTGGACCAGTGACCATGTGCTGCTCATCGGATGGATCCTGCTGCTGCTGTCGTCGGTAGCGCTGACGATCGGCTGGCGCAGCCGACTGGCCGCTTTGGCGGTATTTGTGCTGATCTTGTCGTTCCAGCACCGCGACGTGTGGGTTTTCAATTCCGGCGATCTCGCTGTCCGCATTGAAGCCTTGTTCCTTGCGATCTCGCCGTGCGGGGTGGCGCTTTCGCTCGACCAGGCACGCAGCACCGGCAAGTTCTGGTCGGCGCAGCAGCGCCCGCAATGGCCGGTGCGGTTGATGCAAGTGCAGCTGTCGTTGATCTATCTCGCGTCGGCGCAGGCCAAGCTGAATGGCAAAGCGTGGCCGCAGGGCACCGCCGTGTCCTACGCTCTGCGGCTGCCGGACATGCTGCTGCTGCCTACGCCGCACTGGTTTGCGACCAGCGCGCTCCTGATGAACGCCGTCACCTGGGCCGCGCTCGCCATCGAGCTTTCAATTGGGATTCTGGTGTGGAACAAGCGATTACGGCCGTGGGTGCTGGCGGCGGGCGTCGTGATGCACACCGCGATCATGATTACCATCGCGGTTGGATTTTTCACCCTGGCCATGTTCGTCCTCTATCTCGCGTTCGTCCCACCCGACGTAGTCGAGCGTCTTCCGCGTAGCGCAAAAGATATGGCGAGGAAGCTGGCGGGGCTTGCTCGACCTAGGCCGAAATCCAGGAATCAGGAGGAGATTTCGGACGCGGCAGCAGACGACGGAGTTGTCGCCGAAAGTCCAAAGTCCCGCTGGGACTATCGCCGAAGACTAGGCAAAGGCGACACCGCGGACCGGTCGGCTGAGCTATAGGTGACCGCCACCGGTGGTCAATGCATGGCCGGTGGTCAACCCATGGCCGGTCCCGCCGCCCGTCGTGCTACCGCCACCGTCGTCCCACCGCCCGTCGTGGCCGTCCCCGTCGTTCCGCCGGTCGTGGCGGTGCCCGTCGTTCCGCCGGTCGTCGTTCCGCCGGTCGTGGCGTGCCCGTCGTGCGCCGGTCGTCGTTCCCCGGTCGTTCGCGTACCTGTCGTTCCGCCGGTCGTCGTTCCCCGGTCGTGCGTGCCCGTCGTGCCGCCGGTCGTCGTTCCACCGGTCGTACCGCCCGTCGTCGTTCCACCGGTCGTACCACCGGTCGTCGTCCACCGGTCGTCGTTCCACCGGTCGTACCGAGGTGGTCCCACCGGTCGTCCCGGTCGTTCCGCCCGTCGTCGGTGGTTCCACCCGTCGTCGTCCCGGTGGTTCCACCCGTCGTCGTCCCGGTGGTTCCACCCGTCGTCGTCCCGGTGGTTCCACCCGTGGTGCCGCCGGTCGTGGTACCTCCCGTAGTCATACCGCCGGTCGTGCTCGGGTGTGGATGCGGAAACGGGATCGGATAGGAACGGGGATCGGAACTGGGATCACCCCGGGCGCCGGTGGCGGCCCGGCGTCGGGCGGGGGTGCCGGCGGTGGCGCTTGATCTGCTCCACCGCCACCTCCGACCGCAGGCCCCGGACCACCTTGGGGGACAACGGCATCCGGGGCTGGCAACTGGTGGCGCCTGGACGACCGGCGCAGGTCGCGTATTCGGCGCCGGCAAGGCAGGGACGAAGTTTCCCGGAACCGACTTCTGCTGCGCCGGCGGCGGCGGTTGTGGATGCGTCGCGGCGGTCGGGCGGACGCCGATCGTCACCGCGACGGCTAACGCCGCAATTCCAGCGACCAGCATTCCACCGGCCGCGCTGCCCACCAGCAGGGCCCGGCCGGCTGGCACTGCGGCAGCATCGAATTCTCATCATCATCATCGCCGCCGTATTCCATCGGGAGCAGTTCGGAGTCGTCGTCCTCCATCGAGTACGCCAACTGCGACTCCATAGCCGCGGCCCTCGTCGCGACCTCGTCACCCGTGAACGCCTCGGTCATCGGCGCTGCAGCTGACAACATGGTTTCCTCGCCAGTCGTCGAGGAGAACGAGCCGGTCGGCGGCACCGGTGCCAACGTGGTCGCGTCACCGGCGGGGTAGGACAGCCGGCCCGTCGCCGCGTCTAAGGCTGCGCCGCGGGCGACCGCGAAGTCAGGGTCATCCGGCACCGCCAGCGGCAGAGAAGACATCGCCGTTGCTGCATCAGAGTCGGACAACACCGCGACGTTCTGAACGCCGGAGTCGTTCAACACCTGCCTCAGCTGATCGGCCAGGTCTTGATCCGACCAGCACAGCCGGGTCGCGACCAGCCGGTGATATTGGTCTGCCAGAGACCGGCTTGTACCGACGACCGTCTCGGTCAGTCTCGCGATCGGATCCTCCGCGAGGTCGACGACCGACTCATCGATGACCCCATGGGCACCGTTTCCCGTTTCGATGAGAGCCAAGCGGGCAACCGGACCGTCGACTGCGACCCCTAGAGCTAGGTCCACCGCGGACCTCCTCTCCACTGCTGCCGCATCGGCATGGTCGCCAGTCAATCACGATCTACCAGGGCAAGTCCGAGGCAAGAATGCCGAGCTTCGCTATACCTCGGCGATTATCAGTCATTGGCGAGAGAATGCCAGCGCAATTGTCAGTTTTGCTTCGCCTCATGTGTCTGTCGAATTAGCCGGTACAACCTCGTGCTGGATCGGCGCACAGCGGATACCGTCACAGACGAGCCGCGCAATTTGCCGAGCAGGGTGCTAACTCGGCGCATAACTTAACCGGTGCCGAACCGCAGTATCACATTCCAGGGAGATCTCGTGAGCCAAAGGCACGATGACCCGGCCACCCAGAACTTCGCCACCCAACGTCTCTCAGCCGGACAGGGCACACCGCCGCCCCCAAGACACCCCGCTCCGAACGAGCCATCGGCGAAGCGATGGAATATCGGTCGCGACGTCCTCGCCGGCGTGCTGTTGGTCATCGCGCCCCTCTTCCCGTGGAACCTGTACTTCGGCATCGGTATCCCGCACAGCAGCGGTGCGTTGTTTGCGCTGCTGGCTGTGGTGACCGTGCTCTCGCTGGCAGCTGTCGCGGTGACCTATGTGATCGGCTCACGCCCGGGCAATAGCGTGGCCGGTCGACTCCGAGTGGCGCTCACCGCGCCATACGTGTTGCTGGTGGCGGGCTTCGTCGGTTTCGACGTCGTGCAGACCATCCGCTACGGCGGCAGCGGCAATGTGCCGGGTGGCGTGGGTCCAGGCGCATGGCTCGGGATCAGCGGCGCACTGTTGACTGCGCAGCCTTCGATCACCGGCGCGGCCACCGACGACGGCAGCCTTCGAAAGTGGCCGATGTCGGCTCGGATCGTGGGCTACACGTCCATAGCCCTTGCGGCGCTGGCTGTTTTGTTCAACCTGTTCTGGCGGACAAAAGCCGCCTTCCCAGGCTCGGCAGACTCGTCTGGCTTCGGCAGACAGAATATGGCGATCATTGCGACGGCAGTGGTGTACGGCGTTGTGGCGCTGGTCCCCGTCGTCGTGGCAGCCAGGTGGATTCTGCAGAGCAGCAGCAGGTCCTCTCGGCTGGCGACCATAGCTCTCGGAGCGTCCACGCTGATCGCCGGCGTTGTCGTCTGGGTCCTTCCCGCCGGCCGCGAGATCGACGGGTTCCATAGCATCGCACAGAACACGTCGACGGCTGGGGTGGGATTCGAGGGCTATCTGGCGTGGGTTGCGGCCGCAGCCATATTCGCGCCGCTGACCCTGCTCAGCGTGGCAACCAACCAGCAGATCGACCGAGGTGTCTGGCGGGTAGCCGCACGAAAAGGCTTACTACTGATCGCTGTTTGGTGCCTGGCTTCCGTGCTGATGAGAGCAACCGACGTCATCGTTGCCGCCGTTTTGCATCTGTCGCGCTCGCCGTACGACAGCGCGGCAATAGCCACATTCGATGTTCTGACCGCGGCGCTTGCGCTTTGGCTTCGCGGGAACCTCCTCAGCCGCTTTTTCCCGGTCGCCGTCATCTCATCACTGTGCGGAGTTCTTCTGGTGCTCAGTGTTTCTCGCATCGTGCTGGGCATCGCCTTATCTCCCCGAATTGCAGGTACGCCCCCCGGGGGCGGCAACCCGGTCTACGGAAACAATCTCGCCCAGCAGATCACCAGCACCTTCGATGCCGTGCTCAGCGGGCTAGCCCTGTGCATCCTCGTCGTGGCCATCATCACCGCACGCTTTGTACAACGTCGCCCACACGCTAAAGGCAAGGGGGGACAACCAGGTCCGGCCTGGTGGCTTCGGATGCCGAGACGACGCGACTGCGCATCCCCGGCGCAGCGGAATCAACCGCCCCACGACGGCAACAGCCAACGCCCCCGCCGCGGATCCATCGTCCAACGGAACAGCCCACGCGCCGGATAGACGTCCGCTCCGGGGGGCGTGAGGACGCGACACAACAGCTATCGACCCATGCGCCCCGGATCTTCCGGTCCGACGACTCGGAGGCAACGCCCCATCGCCCCGCCGCCTCAGCGTCCCGGCCAGCAATCATCGACAAGCACGCCGAAAATCCATCGGGCTCAACCAAATCCGGCGTGAGCGTCCTCGCGGTGGACCAACGCATGAAGGTGGCCCTCAGGGGTGAGCGCTGCGGCGTCGTTGTGGCCAAAGCAACGGGGTCCGAAGCCCGCCGCCTTAAGACAATTGCGGACACCGAAAACCCCCCAATCGACTTCCCAAGCTGAATACGCGGGTTCGACTCCACGTTGAGCAGCGCCGACGCTAGGTGCCGTGATGTCCGATTCTCCGATGAAGGCCGCTGTTTCGCGCTAGATTTCCCGCAAGCCTTCCCGTGCTGCCGAATAGGGGCGCATCGTGACTCGTGTTCTCGTGACCGGCGGGTACGGCCGGGTCGGCAGGGCGGTGGTGGCGCGGCTCGTCGCTGACAAGTTTCAGGTGGTCGTCACGACGCATAAGACCGTGAAACCCTCACTGCCGGTCGGTGTGGATGTCCGTCCCGTGGATCTGAGCCAACCCGATCAGGTCAAAGCCCTCGTCGACGATCTGTCGCCGTCTGTGATAGTTCACTTGGCTGCCGTCGTCCCGCCACGGTGTTACACCGATCGCACGTTTGCCCGTGCGGTCAACGTCGACGCCACCGCTGCCCTGGTGCGTGCCGCGACGCAACGGCCGTCACCCCCTCGTTTCGTGCACGCATCCACCGGGGCGGTGCACGGTATCCGGAACCCACACCGGGCCACCAATCCGGTGACACCCGACTCACCGCTGGCGCCGGTCGACCTGTACGGCTGTCACAAAGCCTTGGCCGAGAACATTGTGCGGTCATCAGGTTTGGAGTGGTCGATCCTTCGGCTCTGCAGCGTCATTGCGCTTGATCAACTTGCCCACTTCCGAAATACCGATGCGTTCTATTTCCGTGCGCTGGTACCCGAGGACACCCGAGTCCACACCGTCGACCCTCGCGATGTCGCGGCGGCGTTCGCGGCAGCGATCACCACCGACGCGGTGCGGGAAGTTTTCATGATTGGCGGAGACGACTCCCATAAGCGGGTATGGGGCGAATTAGCGCGGGAGAACGCCGAGGTGATGGGACTCGCCGCAGCGATGTTTCCGGGCCGACCGGGCAACCCGGACAGCGACACGGACTGGTACCCGTTGGGCTGGTTCGACACCACTCGCGCACAGCAAGTCCTGTCTTTTCAACACCACTCCAGCGCGGCCGCGTACGCCGAGATTCGCGCAAGAGTGGGCTGGAAGTCGCGCCCGCTACACATCGCGGCGCCGGCGTTGCGCGTACTCATGCAGCGCCAAGCGCCATACTTCAAGGCACCCGGTCGTTACGCCGACCCCTGGGGCGCGATCCGGAAGAAGTGGGGCGATCCAGCACCGGACGCGTTGACGGTTTAACCGGGTCGCTCTCGTTACCAAGGCGATTGAGAACACGCTGCGCCGCTCTCGCGTTGGACACGCGACTCGCGCAATTCCCCTGCGCTTGCGGTATCGAGAAAGAGGCTGGCGCCCCGGCTTTCTCGTAACCATACAAGCGGAATCATCAGCCGCCGGTGATCACGCGTGGACGAGGTCCGCCGCCTCCTTCTCGACCGGCGCGCGCCACGGCGACCCGCTTCGGACGGCTCCGCCGTCCTCGCGATCGCCACTAGGCGGCGGATTTCTCCAGGATGTGCACGCCGCACGCCGACCCCAGACCGATCACATGGGCCAGACCGACTTTGGCGTTTGCGATCTGCCGGTCGCCGGCTTCGCCGCGGAGGTGATGGCAGATCTCCCAGATGTTCGCGATACCGGTCGCCGCGATGGGATGCCCCTTGGATTCCAGGCCGCCTGAGACGTTGACCGGGATCGAGCCGTCGCGCCACGTCGCACCGGAGTTGAAAAAGTCCGCGGCGCCGCCCTTTTCGCACAGCATCAGGTTGTCGTAGTGCACCAGCTCAGCGGTGGCGAAGCAGTCGTGCAGCTCGACCAGGTCAAGGTCGCCCGGGCCGATCCCGGCCTGCTCGTAGGCGGTCGCGGCGGCGTTGCGGGTCAGCGTGTTGACGTTCGGCAGCACCTGACAACCGGCCTCGTAGGGATCGGTGGTCAACACCGACGCCGACACTTTGACCGCGCGTCGCCGTTGCTCCAGCGACAGCGACTTCAATGTCTCGCCATTGCACACCACCGCGGCAGCGGCGCCGTCGCAGTTGGCCGAACACATCGGCCGAGTGTTCGGGTAGGCGATCATGACGTCGTTCATGATCTGCTCGAGGGTGAACTTCTTCTGATAGGCGGCCAGCGGGTTCAGTGTCGAATGGGCGTGGTTCTTCTCGCTGATCTTGGCGAACAGCTCGAAACTCGTACCGCCGTATTTGTGTCCGTATTCAGTGCCGATTTGTGCGAACACTCCCGGCATGGCCTCGGTGCCGATGCGTCCGTCGATCGGCGCGACGGCGCCGTAACGACCTTTGGGCTCCCAGACGTCGGCGTCATCCTTTTTCTTTCCGCCACCGCCAAGCAAACCGGCGCCGGACAGCTTTTCCACGCCGACCGCCAATCCGTATTTCACCTCGCCGGCCTTGACGGCCATGATCGCGGTGCGCAGTGCGGTCGCGCCGGTGGCGCACGCATTGGCCACGTTGTACACCGGGATGCCGGTCTGGCCGATCTGCTTTTGCAACTGCTGACCGATGCCGGCGTTCGCGGCCATCAAGTTCCCGGCCGCGATCACCCCGATATCGGCCATCGTCACACCCGCGTCGGCGAGCGCGCTGGTCGCTGCTTCGGCCGCCAGATCGACAGTGTCTTTATCCGCGTGCTTGCCGAATTTGGTCATCCGGATTCCAACGATCCAGATCTCGTCGCTCGCGCTCATCGTCGCTTCTCCTTTATTAATAGGTCGGTGGTCAGATCGCGGGCTCGAAGCCGAAACCGATCGCCTCGGTGCCCGCCGAATCGGCGCCGATCGGGAAGGTCGCCAGCCGGACCTTCATCCCGTCGTGAACATGGTCGGGGTCAGGCTCGACATTGACCAGATTGGCGCGCACCTGGGTGCCGTCGCAGTCGACCACCGAGGCGACGAATGGGGTGGGGATGCCGGGTGCGGCGAAAGTGACAATTGTGAACGCCCGCACCGTGCCCTCGGTCGGCACTGAAACCGTGGTGAATTCGGAAGCAAAGCACGATGCGCAGGCATTGCGCCGATCAAAGAATCGGGCGCCACAGTTCACACATTCCTGTGCTCGCAGATGCGGGTTGCCGTCATCGAGTACCAGGTAATCGACCAGTGGGATCTGCCCGCCCATCAAGACCTCCGTTGTTTGGATACTGTCGACCGTAGCGATTCCGGCAGCGTCACAAAGCCGAATATCAAGATCGGGCTAACACGCGAGTCTTCCGCAGCGACAACCGATGTGCGTAAGCTCGCCCGCAAGCTTTGGTTAAGTACACACGACGATTCTTAGGTCGATTATTTATGCAGGACAGGTCCTCGGTACGGGTTGAAACCGACCACGAATCACTATGGACCTACGTCGCCTGTCCCACTCTCGTAGTTGATCAGACCGGAGTCGTTCAAGCGCTGAGCGCGTCGGCCCAGTCGTTGATCCCCGAAGCGGCGCCGGGAATTCGCCTCGATGTCGCCGTTGGGTGGCTGTCGCCGGTACACATTCGGCTCGTAGAACATTCGGCAACGCATGACAACCGGGAGTCGTTCAACGCGTCCGGGCCGGTGGGTGGGCGGAGGTTCGACGCTCACCACGCCATGCTGCCCGGCGGCGAAGTCGCCTGGTCGCTGGTCGAAGACACCGGCCAGGTGTTACGCGACGCTCAGCAAGCGCTGACCCGGGAGCACGAACGCGCAGCATTCCTGCTCGAAGCGTCGTCTGTGTTGATGGCATCGCTGAACATCGACCGCTGCAGGGAAGCGACAGTGCAACTCGCGGCCCGGGATCTCGCCGACGCGGCGGTCGTCGTCGCTCCGGCGGGACGTGGCCGGCGGATGCCGGTCTTCTACTGCGACGCATCGGGTGTTGTCGAGCAGCGCAGTGTCGACGCCGACCCGGCATCGGTGTCGGGTCTGAGCGAGGCGCTGCGGGGATTCCCACCGGTTCCCTCGCGCTGGATCGACGCCGCGACGCTGCCGGCGTGGCTGATTCCGCAGGGTTTCCAGGGCCCGGTCGGCTCGGTCATGATCACTCCCCTGCCTGGCCACGGCGTATCAGCGGGTGCGCTGGTGTTGTTGCGGCACGCTGAGGAAGGTGTATTCAGCGAGGGCGAAGAGGTGCTGGCGCATTTGTTCGCAGCGCGGGCCGGTGCGGCGTTGTCGGCCGCACGGCTCTACGCCGAGCAGGCGGCGATCACCCGCACGCTGATGCGTGACCTGCTGCCTCCCCAACTACACCCGGTGCACGGGATCGAGTACGCAGGCGGCTACCGGGCCTCCGAAGACTATGAAGTGGTCGGCGGCGACTTCTACGACGTCCACCCCGCGGCCACTCCCGATGGCGAGACACTGATTGTCCTCGGGGATGTCTGCGGTAAGGGCCTCGAAGCCGCGATGCTGACCGGCAAAATCCGGAACACCCTGCAGGCGTTGACGCCGATGGCCGCCGACCACCAGGCCGTCCTCGAGTTGCTCAACGGCGCGCTGCTGTCGACCGAGCACGCCCGCTTCACCACTTTGGTGCTGGCATCGGCCGCCAACCGGGATGGCGGGGTGGCCTTGCGGTTGACCAGCGCAGGTCACGTGCCGCCGCTGATTGTGCGCGACGGTGGACGCGTCGAGCAGGCCCAGACGGCGGGCACGCTGATCGGCGCGTTGCCGAGCATCGAGACCCAATCGTTCGAGACGTCCCTGGCGCCCGGTGAGACGTGCGTGCTGTACACCGACGGCGTCACCGAAGCACGCGGCGGCCCGCTGGGCAGTTACATGTTCGGCGAGGAGCGGCTGGCAGCCGTGCTGGCCGAGTGTGCCGGAATGCCCGCCACCGCAGTGGTCGAACGCGTCATGATGCTCGCCACGCAGTGGATCGGCCAGCAGGTGCACGACGACATCGCCGTCGTCGCGATCACCGCCCCCCGCCGCACTCACCTGAGCGCTGTCGACGGCCACACCCGGGGAAGGTTCACGGCTTGAGCTCTCACGACGTCGACTCCGCTGCCGCGGCGTGCCGGCGGCAACCCTGTTTCCGGCGCTCGAACCTTTGGGTAAACAACTGCATGAGTTTCCCCGCAGCCAGCGACTCCTCGACGCTGCAACATCCGCCCTCGCCGGCGAAAAGAGGCCGGCGACCGACCCCCGGTTGAGTACATGAACTTCTCGATGACGATCACCACGAAGCCGCGATCGGCCCGCATGCGGATCGCCGGTGACTTGGACTACGAAACTGTCGATGAACTCGTCGACGCTGCGTCGCAGGTGCTTGCCCAACAGGCCGACCTGGCGGACCTGCACCTCGACTTCAGCGAGTTGACCTTCCTCGATTCCGCGGCCCTGTCGGGCCTGCTTCTCATCCACCGCCGTACTTCACATTCCGGCGTCGAGCTTCATCTCGACCACCGCCCGCCCTTTCTCGACCGCGTCCTGCAGGTGACCGGGCTGTTCGGGCACTTCGTCTTGTCTGACGCTGACGTGGCAGCCAACGATTCGGCCCTGTTAGGCCAGGTCACCTCCGGTGAGACAGGCGTTCGGTAAGTTCAATACCGAACTAGTACAGGCAATCTCGGGCTTGCATCTGTTTCGGCCGTAGCCGAACCGTGACAGATGCTTTACCGAAATGCCTTCGCGCCCTTGGCGTCCAACATTCCGGACACCCCTAAGATCCCTATTGCAGTCTTGTCCACTAGAAGGAACTTGGTATGCGAGCGGTCTCTCGGTCTGTTCTCGCGGCGGTAGGCGTAGCCGCGTCCTTCGTCGTCGATCCAACCGGGGTGAGCAGTGCCGCGACGAGCCCGTCGCTGACGTCCGAGATCGCCTCGATTCAACCGAGATCCGATCAAGTGGTGGGTGTGGCACACCCCGTGGTCGTCAACTTCCGTACGCCCATCGCCAACCGGCATGCCGCCGAGCAGGCGTTGAGAATCAAAGCCACACCGCCGATGACCGGTAAGTTCGAATGGCTCGATAACACCGTCGTGCAATGGGTTCCGGACCGGTACTGGCCGGCACACAGCACCATTGCGCTGTCGGTGGGTGGCATGTCGACAGACCTCAAGACAGGTCCGGCCGTCCTCGGCGTCGCGGACATCTCCGATCACACGTTCACCGTGAGCGTCGACGGAGTCCACGCGGGACCGCCGCGGCCCGCCCCGCACCACCAAGCCCACTTGGGCGAGGACGGGGTGATGCCGGCGTCGATGGGCCGACCGGAGTTTCCGACACCTGTCGGTGTCTACACGGTGATGTCCAAAGACCGCTCACTGATTATGGATTCAAGCACCGTCGGTGTTCCGATCACCGATCCGGCGGGTTACCGGGTCCCGGTCGATTACGCCACCCGCATCACCAGCCGGGGCCTGTTCGTGCATTCGGCGCCGTGGGCGGTCAATGCGCTGGGCCACGAGAACGTCAGCCATGGCTGCATCAGCCTGAGCCCGGCAGACGCCGAGTGGTACTTCAACAACGTCAACATCGGCGACCCGGTGGTCGTCAAGGAATAGCCTCGGCGATCGCTGATGCTGTTGTCGCACAATTACTTACATAATAAAAGGCGCCCCGACATTTCGTCGGGGCGCCTTTTATCGTGCGAAGCGGCTCTTACCCCGTCGGACCGGGCGTAATAGGCTGACCCGGCTGAGGGCCGTCGGCCGACGCCGTACCCACCGGCGCACCCTTACCTCCCGCGGCGCCAGCCGAGTCCGTGATCACCGCACCCGGAGGGCCGGCAGGTGCTCCCCCAAGTGCAATCAGCGGTGCACCGGCCGGCACCACCGGAGCGCCCACGGGCGCGCCTGCCGGCACGGGAGCGCCCAGCGGAAGCGGTGCAGGGGGAGGGGCCCCGCCGGGAACGGGAACGGTGCACCGGCGGGAACCGGCGCAGCGACTGGCGCACCGGCCATGTCAGCGATCGGTGCACCCGCGGGCCCAGCTGCAGCACACGCTGCAGCGGCTCCGGAGCACCGGCGGCGCCAGACCACCGGCACCTGCCGCGCCGCCGGCTGCCGGCGCACCCGCACCGACCTCGCCGGCCGCGCCCTGGATGCAGGCGTAACCACCCGTTTTCAACGGAGCGGCGGCCGCATCAGGACTCAAAGCGATTGCGGCACCGCATAATCCGACGCCGGCAACCACTCTGATGTTGAATCGATCGAAGGTTGCCATCGACGTCAACTCCTTTGTCCAGACTCGGGTATCTCCCGGAGTATCCACTCGACGCGGCTGACGAACACAGCCGCACCGAAGTCGTGTTTGGACGACCGAATCAGTTCTAATAGACCAATGTTCAACATGCACCACGCCGCACCGCACTGTTTCCAAATAGAGACGTTTGACCATCCGCCGCATCAGGGTGGCGGCCGAACACAGTTACAGCGCTTGCTGTTTGGTGTTATCGAATCGAAACCTTCGGCGTACCAACGAAAACCAGATGCCGCTCAGCGGACGTAGACTTCTCCGCCGGTGGGATATCCCCCGCCGTGGGTGGTGATGTGCACATGGTCGTAGTGGCCGTAGCCGGATCCTGACGGTCCGCTCGGCGTGTAATAGGTGCCACGCCAAATCACGTCTTGCAACGCAAAGCGGTCGGCGTTCTTGAACGCGAACCTGACGATCTCGTTGCCGAGCGCGATGCCCGCCGCGCTGGACGGGTTGGGAATCATGATGTCGATCGCCAATCCACGCGGATGCCACGGGAGCGCATCAGGTCGGACGCCGCCGATGTTCGTGATCTCCGGGAAGGCGGCGCTGACGGCGCGGGCAGCCAGGACTGTCTTGACCTGTAAGCCCCGTTCGTTGGCGACTCCGACAGGCAGCATGCGCGGGGCGGCGTTGAGGGCCACCCGCCATCGCGCTGCGCGCGACGCCGGCGCCGTCTCGGCCGCAGGTTTTGGCTGCACGGCGAATGCCGCCCACGAGGACGTCATCGGTGCGGTGGCCGTGACCTCCACGCAGCACGCCGGCTGGGCGCCAGCAACGGACTCCGTGACGCGATGAGCCCCCAGTGCTTGAGCGCTTCCACCAAGGGCAAAGATCGCGAGGGTCGGGGCGACGACGACAGCCTTCAGTACCGGCGACTTCGGCCGAGTGCTGGCTAACTCATGGCGACCCACGGCAAGCAGCTTACGAGCAAATCAAGAAATAGTCACGATCAGATAACAACGCGCAGGTGAGCGCTGGCCGCAACCCAGCTTTTACAGCGGCCAGCTGTCTGTTTCCGGCGCAAAACGGAGCATGGGCGCCGGGGGCAATGGCCGTCGATCCTTGGCGGATATCGCGTCCAGCATGAGGGCCACATAGCGGCGCCAACCGTCGCTGCCAGGATCCATCGTCCACAACACACTGTGCAGCATGGCGATCAGCCGCGGCAGGTCCGCAGGCACCAGGTCGGGCCGGACCACCCCGGCTTGCTGGCCGCGCTGCGCGAGCTCGGTGAGCGCCTCGTAGAGAGCAGTCGAGATGTCCGGGGTCAGCGACCCGGCCCTGCGTGCGGCGGTCAACAGGTTGCGCTCCCGCGCGCCCAGCGAGATCGCCGCGTCGACCAGCTCCGCGAGACCGAGCAGCGGGTCAGCGGCGTCGCGGACAGCCTCGATCGTCGGCGTCAGGTCCTCGGCGATGCATTGTTCCAGCGCGGCCCGGATCAGCTCGGCCTTGGTGGGAAATCTCCGGTAGAGCGTTCGCTCACCGACGCCGGCCTGCCGGGCGATCGCCTCGATGGCAGCCTCGGGACCGATCTCGCCGTAGATCTGGCGTGCTGCCCGCAGGATCCGCTCGGCGTTTCGCGCGGCATCGGCCCGCAATGGACGGTCGGTCACCGCGGTCATCGCACCAGCGTAACTGACAGTTGACTGCTACTTAGCCGAGTTCTACGCTCGGACAAGTGGCAGCTAACTGGCACTTAAGCGTAAAGGTGGCTGATGTCAACAACTTCCGATTTGCCCGTGATCCCGATGCAGCGTGCCGCACGGTGTCCGCTCGCACCACCGACCGAATTCGCGGACTGGCGGCAAGAGCACGGCCTTCAGCGGGCCATGTGGAACGGCCAACAGGTGTGGTCGGTGAGCCGCTACCAGGACATCAGGGCCGCTCTGGTCGATCCGCGGCTGTCGGCGAAAACACTGCCGGAGCTGTTCGGTGAGTCGAGCGAGGCACCGGTGATTTTCGCGCGCATCGACGATCCCGAGCATCACCGGTTACGGCGCATGATGACCAGCCAATTCACCTTCCGACGCACCGAGGCAATGCGGCCGCAGATCCAAGACCTTGTCGACAAATACCTGGACGCGATGATCGACAAGGGGCCGCCTGCCGACATCGTTCGCGACTTCGGCTTGCCGGTGCCGTCGCTGGTGATCGCGCTGTTGCTGGGCGTCCCTCCCGAAGATCTCGATCTTTTTCATAACAACACCGCCGCCGGATTGGACGTGAACTCCACCGACGAGGAAAGAGCGACGGGGTTCATCGAGATGTACTCCTACATCCAGGAGCTGGTAGCACGTAAGCAGCGCGACCCAGGCGACGATCTGATCAGCCGTCTCATCACCGACTACGTCGCGACCGGCCAACTCGACTACAACACCGTCGCCGTCAACGCCGTGATCATGATGCAGGCCGGCCACGAAACCACCGCCAACATGATCTCGTTGGGCACCGTTGCGCTGCTCGAACATCCGGAAGTTTACGAGCGTCTCGGTCAGACCGACGATCCCGCCGTCATCGCCAACGCCGTCGAGGAGCTCATGCGTTATCTCTCCATCGTGCATGCCCAGGTGGACCGGATCGCAACCGAAGACCTTATTCTCGGCGGCCAGCAGATCCGCGCAGGCGACAGATTGTTGATGAACCTGCCGGCCGGAAACTGGGACAGCGAGTTCGTCGACAGCCCAGAGACATTGGACATCGCCCGAAACACCCGCGGGCATGTCGCTTTCGGCTACGGAACCCACCAGTGCATCGGCGCCAACCTGGCGCGTGTCGAAATGCAGGTGGCGTTCGCCACGCTGGCACGCCGGCTGCCGGGCTTGCAACTGGCGGTGCCGGCGGACGAGTTGAAGTTCAAAGACGCCGACATCTACGGCATGAAAGAGTTGCCGGTGACCTGGTGACAAACGATATGCGGTTCGACGATCAGGTCGCGGTGATCACCGGCGCCGGTAATGGTTTGGGCAAGCAGTATGCGCTGTTGCTCGCGTCGCGCGGGGCACGCGTGCTGGTCAACGACATCGGCGGCTCGGTCACCGGGGCGGGTTCCAGCGCCGACGCGGCTACCGCCGCCGCCGACGAGATTCGCGGGCGCGGCGGCGAGGCCATCCCCGACACCAACAGCGTGACCAGTCCCGAAGGCGGACAGGCGATTATCGACGCCGCTGTGCACGCCTGGGGACGCGTCGACATCGTGATCAACAACGCAGGCATCGTCCGCGACGCGCCGTTCGAAGAGATCACCGCCGACCGACTCGACCCGTTGGTGGACGTCCATCTCAAAGGTGCGTTCCACGTCGCGCGACCCGCCTGGAAGGTCATGCGCGAGCAGCGCTACGGGCGAATCCTCAACACCTGCTCGGCGGCGGGACTGCTTGGCGCCGAACGGATGAGCAATTACGGCGCGGCCAAGACCGGGTTGATCGGCTTGACCCGGGTTCTGGCCGCCGAGGGCGCCGATGCCAACATCAAGGTCAACGCGATCGCGCCGATCGCTTACACCCGGATGCTGGCGCATTCGGTCGAGAGTGCCGGCCAGCAGGACGACCCCTCAGCACAGGCCGTGCTGGATGACCTTGTGGCGCAATATCTTCAGAAGCTGGACCCTGCGCTTGTCGCTCCGGTCGCGGCGTTCCTGACGCACCGGGACTGTCCGGTGTCCGGCGAGATCTACACCGTCGGCGCCGGGCACGTCGCCCGGTTCTTCATCGGCCGCACGAAAGGCTTCTACAGCCCCGCGCTATCCGTCGAACAAGTCCGTGACCATCTCGACGAGATCCGCGACGAGGCGGATTACACAGTTCCGGGCGGGCCGGCCGACGAGATGGCCGCACTGTTCGCGACGATCATGGCCGACCAGACCGGCTGACGGCTAGAGGTGGCCGGCGGCGTAACCCGCGGCTTGCGCCGTCATGCCATTTGCCGGATACGAGGCGTGGGCGAAGCTCGGCACGGCGCCGGCATCGCCGTTGCAGATCGTGTCGCCGTCGGCGCACAGGTCAAGGGTCTTGGGCGCATACAACGGACCGATGGTGATCGTCGGCGCGCCGTAGTTCTGCAGCCACGCCGACGACGGTTTCCCGAACAGCGTCACTGCGGCGACGTGGTTGGCGATCTCCGGCGGCATCGGCTTGGGCAGGAACGGAACGTATTCAGCAGGCACCCCCGCCGGGATCGACGCCGAGGTGACGAAGCCGGCTACAGCCGCACCCTGGGAAAAACCGCCGAGCACGATCCTGGTTTTGGGGCAGTTCGCGGCGGTGGCCTCGATATGGCCGGTGGCGTCTTTGATCCCGTCGACGACGCTCTGGGCGAACTCGATGCGATCCGAGAAGTTGCTGCTGGCTTCGTAGTTGACCGGGTACACGTCCAGCGACTTGGGGCCGACAGCGGTGCGCAGTTGGTCGACGAACGGTTCCCCGATACCGCCGACGCCGGGTGGCTCACCAGTGCCGCGGGCGAACACCGCCTCGACGTCCGGACATGGTTGCGCAGACGAGACCGGCGTGGGCGCGGCTAACAATCCGCCGAGGATCACCAGCGCTGCAAAGAGGACGCGACCGATCTGGCGTGCACACATGATCAACATTGTGACGTCGTACCCGCGAACATGTATCGCTATTCCGAGGTGACAAAGGTCGCGGCGGCGCAGCGGCGCCGAGACCAGGCCAGACAATTAGGATGCGTCGCCGTCGTCGTCTGGGCCGTCCAGCACGCTGACGGCGATGCCGTACGGCAAGAATCGGACCTTGCGGCTCGGGTCGGTGTTGTTCCGGTTGGCGCGCAACGCATCGAGTTCGGTGGCGTACACCTCCTCGACGCGGGCCGCGCCGTCGGCGCTCATCGCATAGATCGCCCATACCCCGTCGCCGGCCTCACCGGTGGTCTCCGGCCTGGTCCGGGGGCGCCGCGTCAAGTCCTCAAAGACCGACGACCACCCTGACCGGTCACCGGGCAGCGTGAAGAATCTGCTGACCCCTTCCAGCGCGTCGCGCAAGCCCTCGCCGGCGTCGCGGATCACTCGATCCAAGTCCTCAGGATCGAATCCGAACCGTCCGTTGTCGTCCATTGCGCCTCCTGGCAGCTCACACCGATACATCCAGTGTGCGCATATCGACGGGCTCGCGCCACGACTAGTAGCCGTACCCCGGATTCATGTAGGGGTTCTGCGGCATGTACGGGCTCTGCTGCTGGTAGGGATTCTGCTGCTGATACGGGTTCTGCTGCTGGTAGGGGTTCTGCGGCTGCTGACTCGCCCCGCCCTGTCCCTCGGGGACCTGCACAGGTATCGGTACCGGCACGAAGGGCAGATTCAGATACGTCGTCGTCATCGCCACCGTCGGCGACGTGCTCGGCGGCGGGGGCGGCGGAGGTGACGTGCTCGGGGTAGTGCTCGTCGCCGGCGGCGTCGTGGTCGTCGGCTGCTGCGTGGTGGTCGTGACCGGCGCCCTGGTGGTCGGCGGTGGTTCATACGTGGTCACGGCGGCGGCGGTGGCGGCGGCGGCGCTTCGCTGGTCGGCGGCGGCGCCTCGGTGACGGGTGGGGGCGGCGCTTCGGTGGGTGACGGCGCCGCGCTGGGCGGAGGCGGCAGCGGGCTCGGCGATGGCAGCCGCGAGCTCACTGGTGGCGGCGGCACCGCCGTGGTGCTGCTCGGCAAGGTGGGTGCCCGGCTACCCGGGCTGCTCGTCAACGTGAACGCCACACCGCCGATGGCGACCATGGAGACCAGTGCGGCAAGCCCCAAAAACAGCTGCGGCAACCGATTTCCGCGCTGCTGCAGATCGAGCGATTCGACCCTCGGCAATGCCATGAGCTGTGACGGCGTGGCGCGGTTGTCGTCGTCGTCATAAGGTTCGCCGGTGTAGAACACCGGCTCGTCGCCGGAATCGTCAGCTTGCGACCAGGCCAACTCCTGCGGCGCCTCCGACGGAGCGCCGTTGAAGAACGCATCCGCCGGGGCGGTGAACGTGCCGGTCGATGCGTCGAAGGTGCCGGTGGGGGCGCCGAGCGCATCCGTCGGCGCGGCGAAAGTCCCGCTCGACGTGGCGAAGCTGCCCGTCGATGCACCGACCAGCGTGGCCATCGTCGGCACTTCGACCGCGTCCTGCTCCTTCTCCTCGATCGGATGCCGGGCCGCCAGCATCACCGCGCCGACCGCCATCGCGAATCCGGGCTGCACGGCCGTGATCACCGACGCTTTGGTGTGCGACGAAAGACGCTGAGCGACAACCGGAATCTTGGCACCGCCACCGGCCATCGCCACTGCGGCGATGTCTTTGCAACGAATTCTGTTGGTACGCAACACGTCATCGAACTCCGCGAGCAAACCGCCGAGTCGGGCCTCGATCAGGGTGTCGAGCTCGGCCCGGCTCACCTCGACGCGTGAGCGCTGGCCGGGTAGTTCAACCACGAGCTCGGTGGACGTTTCTTTGGACAGCCGCTCCTTGGCCAGACGGCATTCCTCACGCAGACCGGCGAATTGCGCGACTACACCGGTGCTCGCCGGATCGGCGCCGTTGCCGTGACCGACGCTGTCCAGCACGTGAATCATGAGCGCCTGGTCGACGAGGTCGCCGGAGAATTCCGGATACCGCACGGTGTCGACGATCGGGGTGAAGCCCGACGCGGCGTCGGCCAGGGTGATGCTCGTCCCGCTGCCACCGAAATCCAGCAGCGCGACAACACCATTGGCCGGCAGGTGGGAATCGGCGTTCAAGGCGGTCAGCGCGGCAGCGGAGTCCGTGACCAGTCGCGGAGAGATGCCATCGTGCACGAAGCCGGCATGGGTGCTCAACGCGTCTTGCAGGACCCGCAACGCGCCCGCGCCCCAATAACCCGGAACGGCCATGGTGATGTTCGAGTTCGACGCGTCACCGCCACTCGCGGTGATCAACGCATCCAGCGCCTCGACCAGCAGGAGCGCCGGGTCGTGGTTCGAACCGTCGGCAGGCTTGAGCTCGTTCGACCTCCCGACCCGCTCGACGAAGCCTGCCATCAACGTGCCGGTGTCAGCTCCGTCGTTGTCGTCAACGGGCACACCAAGTTCCGGCGCGCGGTCGGGAAAGAGCGTCAGCACAGCGCGACGCGAGACGGGAGGATTCCCGCTACGGACCGCGACGAGATTAGTGGTCCCGATTGATAACCCCAACGGGTCATACATAAAACGATTACTTTCGTCGATAGCAGTCGGTGGCCAGGGTCAACCATAACGGCGGTCACGCTACGACGATCGGGCACAACATCATCGGTATCCGGTCGATGCGGATGTGTCACCGAAGTGATACAGCAGGCGCCTTGACAGGCGATGCGTGTCACACAGGAGTCAATGGCAATGATTTGCGCGGCTGGAATTCGAATGTCGATCCGCCGCTGACTTTGGCGATCGCGACTTCGGGCAATTCCTTTGCGGCAGTGTCGGTCTCAGCGAATTCGGCAATCCAGTCGGTACTGTCTCCGCTGACGTTGACCGCAATGCGCGGATCGATCGCGGTGGCGATCGCCTGCAGCGGCTGGACGGATTCAGGCGAGCACAGCGAGATCCAGGCGGCGTCGTCGTGGGCCGGCGAGCGGTGGACGTGCAAGCCGGACTGCGATCTCGGCATTGACGTAGCCCAGCGGGTTGAGCAACGGATGCAGCTCCAAAACCCTGAGCACACCGTCGATCCCGTCGGGCAGCGACAACGCTCGATGGATGCGTTCGGCGGCGAGCCCGGCGACGCCGGTCAGCCCCCGGGTGCACACCGAGTCAGCCAGCTCGATGTCGGAACCGGCGCGCGCACGCACCGCGATCGCAAAGGAGAGATACAGCAGGTGCATCTGCAGGCACACTTCGTCGGCCATGCGCACCAGCGCCGAATGCGAGTACGCGGCGAAGTCGAAGTCGGACACCACCGGGCCCGAATAGTCGGCCAGGCCTTCGTCGGACCGGTCGATCGGGTCGAGTTCCCATGTGGCGGCGCGTGTTTGGCTGACGATGTCCAGTGCCGGAATACCTTCGACCGGCGGGTACGACTCGTCGATGACCACAGTCCAGGCGCAGTGCGGATGCCGGTCGGTCGGGACTCGGGGCGGGCGGTGGATGGGCCGCACCTGCGCGCGGGCATTGGTCGCCACCGCCGTAGCGTCGAACGTCGGATCCTCGATGGTGTGGCACATTCCGAAGACGTAGTCGGGGCCCATCGGTTCCACGTCGAGCAGCGCGCCGCAGTGGTCGAGGTGAAACTCACCGTGCCAGCGGTCGTGGATGGTGTAGCGAAAGTCCATGAACTGCGGCGGAGCGCCGATGTCGAGCTGCAGGCCTTTGAAGATCGTCGGCACGTCGACGCCCTCGTAATTCAGGGCCCGCTGCATGCGCCGGGTGTAGACCGGGCTGGCGCCGGCCCACTCCTCGATCGCGATCTGCACCATCTCGTCGCGGCCCCACTCCTGGATGCACCAGGCCATGCCCGAGCGGTCGATCATCTGCCCGATCAGCAACAGCTCGGGAACCAGGACGGCGAGTTCCTGGCGGGACAGCTGGGCATATCGCGAATGGCTCACCGACCAAAAATAAAGCCGACTATGTTATAAAGTCAACAATGTCTATCGCCGCAGGCCGCAAGCCCCGAGCGCCGGTCAGTCCGACCCGGCGGACGACGGCGCCGCGCAAACGCGGTGAACGACACCCGCGCGAAAATCATCGACGAAACAGTGCGCTGCATCGTCGAGGAGGGCTTTGCCGCGGCGACCGCGAAGCACGTCGCCGAACGCGCCGGTGTCACCTGGGGGGTCATTCAGTACCACTTCGGTGATCGCAACGGCCTGCTGATGGCCGTCGTCGACGACGGGGTGGCCAGGCTGCTGGAGAGCCTCTCGTCGGCCGATGTCAGCGAACTGCCGTTGCGGGAGCGCATCGAGGTCGTCATCGATACGGCGTGGAGCTGCTACAGCAGCCCGACGTCGATGGCGGCGTTCGAGATCCTGCGCGCCAACCGCGGCGGGCCGGGCGGCTCCTCCCGACGCCACCTGATGGAAATGAACGCGGCGATCGGCCAGCTGGGCAGGCTCATCACCGACGATCCCGCGAATGACGGTGTGGCCGAGGTGATTTGGGCGACGCTGCGCGGTGTGGTGTTGGCCCGGATGATCGTGGGCGCCGAGGTGGACTGGCAGCGGGAGCGGCGGGCACTGATCGACATGGTCACCCACTACCTGCGCTGAGCCGGCGTGTGCTGCAATGACGTGATGAGCTCAAACGGTCACGACGCCTGGCTCGCCGACGTCACAGCGATAGAACTGATCAAGTACCGCTATATGCGTGCGCTCGACACCAAACACTGGGACGATTTCGCCGACACGCTCACCGAGGACGTCATCGGCGACTACGGGTCGTCGATGGGCGAAGAGCACCACTTCACCAACCGCGCCGACCTGGTCGAGTACATGCGCTCGTCGCTGCGGACCAACGATGATCACCGAGCACCGGGTTACCCATCCGGAGATCACCGTGACCGGCGACGAGGCGACCGGCATCTGGTATCTGCAGGATCAGGTGATCGTGGCGGAATTCGACTTCATGCTGATCGGTGCCGGGTTCTACCGCGACAAGTACCGCCGCACCGCCGACGGATGGCGGATCAGCGAAACCGGATACGACCGGACCTACGACGCCACAATGTCGTTGAAGAACTTGGACTTCAAGCTGACGCCGGGCAGCGCCCTGGCCTGAATTCGGTTGCGGCTATTGGGTAATCGCCATCACCGCGCCCGGCCGTAGCCATTGGATGATCTGCACCAGCTTGGCGTCGTCGATCGCCACACACCCTTCGGTCGCTCCGCCATCGGTGGTGTGGAAGAAGAATGCCGCCCCTTTGCCCGGAGCGCGGTTCGGGTTGACGCCCATCACCACCGCGTGTTTGTACTGCGGGATCTGCAGATTCTCACTCGCGGACGTCGAGAAGGGGCACTGCGCCTTCTGGCAGACCTGCATCGTGTTGAACGTGGGGCTGCCGTCGTCGCCGTTCCACCAATGGTTGGAACCAACCTGGACGTATGGCAGGCCGCCACCGGGGTTGGGTGCGGTGCCGAATGCGAACGGCAGCGCGAAGACACCCATCGGCGTAGCGGGATAGCCGCTCTTGGCCTCTTGGGCCAGACCCGCCGATCCGACGTGTGCCGGAATACCGGCCGCAACGGGTTCCCAGCCCGACGGAACACGCTGGTAGACATCCAGTTTCGCGTTCGAACCGCCAACCCCGACGACGGAGATCACCTGAGGCGCGTTGCCGACCGAAGGTGCAAACCAAGGTGCGCCGACTGCACCCCCCTCCGGTGCTGTCGCCAGGGGTATGGCGGCTGCCCACACCGCAGCACACAGTAAACCCAGCAGTCGGCGCACCTTCTTATCGTCAACGCCTTGTGATCATGAGGTCAAGTCAAGGTTTAGCGTCGATCAGGTCACCGCGCGGCCCCGCCACCGACGCCGCCCGCTCGTCGCTGCTGGCAGCGCTTATATGGTCGTATGCGTCACCCGCATGAACCCGGGGTATAGAGAGCAGTGGATGTCACCAATAGATCGCAGCCGCCCGCCGCCCAATGACGGCAGCACGGCCAAGCTCGCCGCCGCGGGCGGAGTCGGCGCGCCGCCGCTGACGGTCTGGCTCGGGTCGGCGATGTACACCTTCCCGGTCGGCCGGGACGTCATCGTCGGTCGCGACCGACAGTGTGACATCCGCTTCCACGACATCAACCCGGACGATCTGAACCTGATATCGCGGGTACACGCGATTCTGCGATTCGATGGCACGCAGTGGGTGATGGTCGACAAGAGTCAGAACGGGCTCTATGTCTCTGGTTCACGCACCAATATGGTGCCGATTCGCGACCGCCTGAGCGTTGCGTTGGGCAGTCCACGCGGCCCGCAGTTGATGTTCCGGGTGGCGGCGCCGGGACCGCGCGCCACCAGACCCGACGAGACGGTGGGTGACAGCCCGCAGACGGCCGTGTTCCGGCCGGTAGCCCCGCCTCCTCCACCGCGCGTACAGACGCGTCCGAGTCGGCCGATTCCACCGGTCTCGTCGCGGCCGATGGCTCAGCAGGGTTCGGCGACCGTCGGGCGCGCCAAGTCCAACAGCGTCGTGGTCGAGGATGCGTTGGCCTCCCGCGTGCACGCGGTGCTGGTGTCGGGTCCGGCCGGGCTGGAAATCCGCGACAACAACAGCAGCAACGGCACCTTCGTCAACGGC
Organism: uncultured Actinomycetota bacterium; assembly: GCA_963741555.1. GTDB lineage: Bacteria > Actinomycetota > Actinomycetes > Mycobacteriales > Mycobacteriaceae > Mycobacterium. Next base: position 48,783 of record CAVUIH010000009.1, read on the forward strand.
ACGCTGATCACCACTGCCAAGCTGCGTGACGGCGACGTCGTCACGATCGGCAACACCGACCTGCTCGCCACCGGTAACACGCTGGTGCCCCAGCCCGTCGCGTCCCGCATCAGTGGGCTCACCGCGCACGGGTTGGCGTTGACCGTCGACGGGCGGCAACTGCTGCAGGACGTCTCTGTCACCGCCAAGCCCGGGACTCTGACCGCGGTGATCGGGCCGTCCGGGGCCGGTAAGTCGACTCTGGTCAAGCTGATCGGCGGCGCGATGCCGCCCAGTGCCGGCGTCGTCGCGTTCGACGGGCACGACGTGCACGCCGAATACGCCTCGATGCGTTCGCGGATCGGGATGGTGCCTCAGGACGACGTCGTGCACCGTCAGCTCACCGTCGAGCAGGCGCTCAACTTCGCGGCCGAACTTCGGCTGCCACCGGACACTTCTGCCGATGACCGTCGCGAGGTGGTCGATCGGGTGCTCGATGAGCTGGAGTTGGCGCCGCACAAGAAGACTCGCGTCGACAAGTTGTCCGGCGGGCAGCGCAAACGCGCATCGGTCGCGATGGAACTGCTAACCGGTCCATCACTGCTGATCCTCGACGAGCCGACGTCAGGGCTCGATCCGGCGCTGGATCGGCAAGTCATGACGATGCTGCGGCGTATCGCGGATGCCGGTCGAGTCGTCATCGTCGTCACGCACTCGCTGACCTACGTCAACATGTGCGACCAGATCCTGCTGCTCGCACCCGGCGGCAAGACCGCCTTCGTCGACCCACCCGCGCAGATCGGGCCAGTGATGGGCAGCACCGACTGGGCCGACATCTTCGCCCGGGTCAGCACCGACCCCGAGGGCGTGCACCGCGCGTATCTGGCTCGTCATCCCGCCGCTCCGCGCCGACCATCGCCGACCGCCGGCGCGGCACCACTGGGACGCCCGCCGCAGACCAGCCAGTGGCGCCAGGTCATCACGTTGGCGCGCCGCCAAACTCGACTGATCAGCTCCGATCGCGGCTACTTCGCTTTCCTCGCGGTGCTTCCATTGGTGCTGGGTGTGCTGTCGCTGACGGTGCCCGGCAACGCCGGGCTGGGATCGGTCAATCCGACCGCGCCCGAAGAACCCATCGACATCCTGATCCTGCTCAACATCGGCGCGGTCTTCTTGGGAACCGCGCTGACCGTACGCGACCTGGTCAGTGAGCGGATGATCTTCCAACGCGAAAGAGCTGTGGGCCTTTCGGCGTCGGCCTATCTGATGGCCAAAGTCGTCGTCTTCAGCGCCGCAGCACTGATGGGCACCGCCGTCATGGTCGCGATCACAACGATCGGCAAAGGCGCACCCGCGCATGGCGGAGTGTTGTTGGGGCACGGGGAATTTGCCTGGTGTCATCGAGTTATATCTGGGCCTGGCATTGACCGCGATCACGTCGGCGATGGTGGGCCTGGTGCTGTCGTCACTGGCCCGATCCACCGAACAGGTGCTGCCGATGCTCGTGGTGAGCATCATGGTGTCAATGGTGTTGGCAGGCGGCCTGATTCCGGTGACCGGACGGCTGGTGCTGGACCAGTTGTCGTGGTTGGTGCCGGGCCGTTGGGGTTTCGCCGCGTCGGCGTCGACGGTGGACCTGAACAACGTCGAGGCAGGGCTGCCCATTGATCGGCTGTGGCGCCATATCCCGAGTGCGTGGCTGCTGGACACCGGAATGCTTGCGGCGCTGGGCGTCGTCCTGGCCGGCCTCGTGCGGTTCCGGCTACGCCTGGGCGCGCGGAGGTGAATTGACGGCTCGGCAGGCGGCAGTAGCGTTGCGGCCAGTTCGGGAAAGGGTGAGCGATGTTCGTCAACACCGCAAAGCTGCACTCCGGGGCGGATGAGTCCTATCGCGCGAGCGAGCACGCGGACACTTTGTTCGTCGCAGGCAGCCGGCGCCGACACCCGACTGCGCTGACAACGGCCATCGTCATACTGGAGCCATGCCGGTCTTCGTCCGCAGGCTCTTCGGCGTCGGCAAGCTCCCCGCCGAACTGCGATCCGAGGTCGAGGCCGAGGGGGTCATCTACCTCGCCCAATACGTCGCAGTCACCAGACGCTTTCAAGGCAGCATCCCGGGCCTACGCTCGCCAAGCAGTGTCGCCAGCTATGTCGGGTCGCTGGTGTTCACCCAGCAGCGGGCCTTGGCGACCCTCTCGTCGCTACCCAAATTGGCCAGCCTTGCCGTCGATGTGCCATGGGACGCAGCGCAATCCGGCCCAGCGACAGCGGAGATCTCCTCGACCGGTCTGCAGATCGACCTCGACCTAGATGCGGTGAATCCGGCGTTCACCGGTCACGTCTCGTTGCACTACAAGGCCGCCGTTCCCGGTGATGTGCTTGCCGGTTTGCCACGGCGAACCTTGAAGTTCGACGTGCCGCCGGAATACGTTTTCCGCGCGGTCGGCGTCCCCTACCGACCCTGAGCGGCTAGGGGCGTGACCAGGCCGCCGACGTTGCCGACAAGTCGGGCCACGGTGGGCGGCGCAAGAGGGCCACACTGGCGATTACCGCCGATGCCAGCCCAGTGAGCACCCCGATCAGCGCGAGCCGATCCGAGTTCATCACGGGCACCCAGCGTGCCGTGTCCCCATGCACGACGAACACGCCGAGCGGTGTCGCAGTGCCGGCGCGCACCTTCGCGACGGGAATGACCGTGGCGCCGTCGGCGGTCCGATAGGGGTCACCGTAGGAGCGGCCGTGAGAGCCATTGGTGGGCAATTTCTCCACTGATTCGGGAAGGTTCATCAGCTGATCCTTTTGTCGGTCGATCGGTCAAGTCTGGCCGATCGAGCCTGCCGACACGTCGAGTTGTGCATCGCTGGCCGCTTTCGCCGCCAACCGTTTCTACGATGATTGTGTGGAGGATCACGCGTTCAGTCCGGCGGAGCGGCGGGCCGTCTATCGCGTGATCTCCGAGCGGCGCGACATGCGCCGGTTCGTTTCCGGCAGCAAGGTCCCTGATGACGTTCTCGCTCGCCTGCTGCAGGCGGCGCACGCCGCGCCCAACGTAGGGCTGATGCAGCCGTGGCGGTTCATCCGCATCACTGACGACGAGCTACGGCGAGGCATACACGCTCTCGTCGACGAGGAGCGCCTGCACACCGCGCACGCGCTCGGCGAACGAGCGCAGGAATTTCTCGCTCTGAAAGTCGAGGGCATCCTCGATTGCGCCGAACTGCTGGTCGTCGCACTCTCCGATGGCAGAGACAGCTATGTGTTCGGCCGTCGCACCCTGCCGCAGATGGATCTGGCATCGGTGTCGTGCGCCATCCAGAACCTCTGGCTGGCGGCGCGATCCGAGGGCCTCGGGATGGGCTGGGTGTCGCTGTTTGATCCGACGAAGTTGGCGGGATTGCTGTCGATGCCCGCCGACGCCGAACCGGTGGCAATCCTGTGCCTGGGCCCGGTTCCGGACTTCCCAGATCGGCCATCGCTGGAATTGGACGGTTGGGCACTCGGGCGGCCCCTCGCAGAGTTCGTCTCCGAGAACGGGTGGGGAAAGAACCCGACCTGATCGTCGCGGACGGCCGGGCCTGGATGCCGATGCCAGCTACGATGCCGGGGTGCAACCACCTCCACCAGGTTCTCCCCAATGGGGCAGTCCGCCCGGCGATCCTTGGGAGCACAACGAGCCTGGATACAGCGGCCAGCCGACCCCTGAGAGTTACGGTCAGCAACCGCCTACGCCCGGGTACGGCGGGCCGACGCCCCCTGGTCCCGGGTATCCACCGGCCGGTTACGGTCAGCAGCCCGGCTACAACTCCCCGCCGTGGGGCGGATACGGTGCGCCGATTCCGGCCCCGACGTCTCAGCAGAAAATCGGCTGGATCACTTTCGCCGTCGTCGGATTGCTGGGGTTGCTCGGCGCCGTCCTCACACTGACCCTGTGGATCAATCTCGACAGCGCCGTCAACCGGGCCGGCGAAATGTGCAATCGGTTCAGCGGCGAGTACGCCAGTTCGTGCCGGCAGTCGGTCAAGAGCCTGGTCCCCACGCTTCCGGCCGTGCTGGTGGTCTGCCTGTTCCTGATCATCGGGGCCAATCTTGCGGCGACCGCTGGCGCGGTGATGCTCTTCCTCAAGAAACAACTGGGGCAATTTCTGATCCTCGGCGGCGGCATCGTGATGCTCATTCTGTCGATAGGTTGCGAGGCTCGTTACGGAGCCACCAGTCGCGTCACCTACGACCTGATTGCCGGCCTGGTCGTCGCCGTAGTCGGCGGCCTCATGTTCGTGCCGGCTTTTCGGCTGCTGCTGGGACTGCCGCCGAAACTGACCGCCGGCCCCGGACCGGGCGGCGGGCAATGGCCATACGGTCCCCCACAGCCGCCGCCGTACGGACCGCCGGCACCTCCGCCGCAACAGTGGTGAGCCCTAGTCGATGACGCACTCACGGCGCGACAATGTGCTGCTCGTGCATTGGCACGACCTCGGTCGGTATCTCGGCGTCTACGGTCATGCAGACGTCTCGAGTCCGCGACTCGACCAGTTGGCCGCCGAGGGCATCCTGTTCACCAGTGCGCATGCCACGGCGCCACTGTGCTCACCCTCGCGCGGATCGCTGTTCACCGGCCGCTACCCGCAGAGCAACGGACTTGTCGGGCTGGCCCACCATGGTTGGGAATATCGTTCGGACGTCCGGACGCTTCCGCAGATCCTCACTGAAAATGGTTGGTATTCAGTGCTGTTCGGCATGCAGCATGAGACGTCGTACCCGTCGAGGCTGGGCTTCGACGAATTCGACGTGTCGAACTCGTTCTGTGAATACGTGGTGGAACGGGCTCAGCAATGGCTGCGCGACGACGACGGTAGCCGGCCATTCCTGTTGACAGCAGGCTTTTTCGAGACGCACCGACCCTATTCGCGGGAGCGCTACGAGCCGGCCGACGCCGCCGCTGTCGATCCACCCGACTATTTGCCGGATACCGTTGAGGTACGCCAAGATCTGGCCGAGTTCTACGGATCCATCAGCACAGCGGACGCCGCAGTCGGGCGGATCTTGGACACGCTGGCCGACACCGGACTGGACGCCAGCACTTGGGTGATTTTCCTCACCGACCACGGCGCACCCTTCCCGCGGGCGAAGTCCACGCTCTACGAGGCCGGGACCGGAATCGCGATGATCATCCGCCCGCCCACTCAGATGGCAGCGGCGCCAATGGTTTACGACGACCTCTTCAGCGGCGTAGACCTGGTCCCGACGCTGCTGGAATTGCTTGGTGTGGCGGAACCCGCTGACGTCGAGGGTATCTCGCACGCGAAGGCAATTCTTGCGTCGGACCGCAGCGAGCCGGTACGCGATCACGTGTACACCAGCAAGACCTACCACGACTCGTTCGATCCGATCCGCGCCATCCGCACGAAAGAGTTCAGCTACATCGAGAACTACGCGCGTCGGCCGCTGCTGGACCTGCCATGGGATATCGAGGAAAGCCCATCCGGCCACGCCGTCGCACCGCTGGTCACCGCGCCCCGCGCGGAACGGGAGCTCTACGACCTGCGCGCCGATCCCACCGAGACCAACAACCTCCTGACCGGAGACGATCTTGACGGAGCCGACCTGGTCGCCGCCGATCTCGCTGTCCGCCTGCATGATTGGCGTCAACGCACACATGACGTCATTCCATCCGACTTCGCCGGCAGCCGGATCGCGGCGCGCTACACCGAGACGTACCTGAGGATTCACGACAAGGCTCCGACGAGTCGTTCGGCGATCGCCGGCGACCGTGGCATCGAGGACGAAGTCGGTCAGACCGAACGGTAGTTCGATGTTCGGCGTGAATACAGGTCCGTCAGGGCGCGTATTAGGCTCACCGGATGCCCGAGCATCCGACCTCCTACCTCGTGCTCGCATCGCAACGCTGTGGCAGCACTCTGCTGGTCGAATCGTTGCGTGCGACAGGCAGCGCCGGGGAACCGCAGGAGTTCTTCCAGTACCTGCCGACGACGGGGCTGTCACCGCAGCCGCGACAGTGGTTCGCCGACGTCGAAGACGAGACGGTGCTGGAATTGCTCGATCCGCTGGAGCCCGGGACGCCGGATACCGCGTCGTCGGTCGCCTGGCGGGAGCACATTCGCAGTTCAGGCCGGACCCCCAACGGTGTCTGGGGCGGGAAGTTGATGTGGAACCAGACGCCGTTGCTGGAGCATCGGGCCGCGTCGTTGCCCGATCGATCCGGCGACGGTCTGCGGGCGGCTATCCGGGACGTGATTGGAAGCGAGCCGGTCTACGTTCACGTCTACCGGCCGGACGTGGTCTCACAGGCGGTGTCATTCTGGCGGGCCGTGCAGACGCGGGTGTGGCGGGGCCGCCCGGACCCGGCACGTGACTCGCGGGCCGCGTACCACGCCGGGGCGATCGCCCATGTCGTCTCGATGCTGCGGGAGCAGGAGGAGTGCTGGCGCAGCTGGTTCGCCGCTGAGCGCATCGAACCGATCGATGTGAGCTACCCGGTGTTATGGCGCAACCTGAGCTCGATCGTTGCCACGGTGTTGGAGGCCGTGGGCCAAGATCCTCGGCTGGCTCCGGCGCCCGCGCTGGAGCGCCAAGCCGACGAGCGCTCCGATGAGTGGGTAGACCGCTACCATGGCGACGCAACGAAATTGGGCCTGCCGGTGTAGCCCGCGGCTTCAGCCGCCGACCTGCGCGACGAAAAACACCCGTCGGAAAGGGAAGAACGTGATCCCGTCCGGACGCGGTGGATAGGCTTCGGCGAGCAGCGGGATCAATTCTTGGCGAAAGTGTTGGTATTGCTCATCATTGAGTTGCTCGCGCACCGGCAGCAGTGCGGTGCCGCTGATCCAATCCAGCACCGGGTGCTCGCCGCTGAGTTGGTGTTCGTAGGTCGTCTCCCATGCTTCGATGGTGCACCCGGCGTCGATCAGCAGCTCTGCGTAGCGAGCGGGCATGTCGACCACGGTGCCCACTCGAAACGGGACTTCCCGCAGGGCCTTTGCGAACGGCTCGCGTCTGGCCACCGCGCGCACCGCGGCGTGCGAAGGGCTTTCGAAATTGCCCGGCATCTGGATGGCGATCCACGACCCGGCAGCCAGTTGCCCGGCCCATCGGACGAAGAGCTCGCGATGTTCAGGCACCCAATGCATGACGGCATTGCTCAGCACTACATCGGTATCAGGTTGCGGCGTCCAGGTTCCCACGTCTCCAACCGACGCGTCCACGCCCAGCTCTCGGGCGGCGTGCACCATCTCCGGTGAGCTGTCCACTGCCTCGATCACCGCGTCCGGCCAGCGCCGGGCCAACTGGACGGTCAGGTTGCCGGCGCCGCAGCCCAGATCCACAACCCGACGCGGTGTCTGTGCGCCTACCCGGGACAGCAGGTCGACGAACGGGCGGCCCCGATGATCGGCGAAGGTGAGGTACACATCCGGATCCCACATGGCGCTCCTCCTGTTCAACGGCCTGCGCGGCGACTGATAGACAAAGGTATTACCCGTTGCCTGCCGGACGAGTCGAGGATGGACCATGACCCACGACGACGAAGTCGCCGAAGTACGACGGATCTGGTCTGCGCTGGACTTACCCGGTGTGATCGACGTGCACACCCACTTCATGCCGAAATCGGTGATGGACAAAGTGTGGAATTACTTCGACTCCGCGGGTCCACTCGTCGGTCGCGAATGGCCGATCGCCTACCGCACGGCCGAGTCCGAACGCCTGCAGACGTTGCGGCAGTTCGGTGTCCGTGGGTTCACCGCTCTGGTCTATGCCCACAAGCCGCAGATGGCGGCGTGGCTGAATCAGTGGGCGCTCCAATTCCGCCGGTCGACGCCGGAGTGCCTTGCTACCGCCACGTTTTACCCCGAACCAGATGCGGGCGACTACGTCGGCGCCGCGATCCGCGACGGGGCTCAGGTCTTCAAAGCTCATATCCAAGTGGGCCGGTACGAGCCCAACGATCCGCTGCTCGACCCGGTCTGGGGAGCCATCGAAGACGCCCGGATACCCGTCGTCATTCACTGCGGCTCCGGGCCGGTGCCGGGCGAGCACACCGGACCTCAGCCGATACGGCGGCTGCTGCGACGGTACCCGCGGCTGCGGTTGGTCATCGCGCACATGGGAATGCCGGAGTACGCGGAGTTTCTCGACATCTGCGAGGCCTCGGTCGACGTGCGGCTCGACACCACAATGGCTTTCACCCCGTTCGTCGACGAGACCATGCCGTTCCCGCCGGCGCAGCTGCGTCGGTTGCCGCAGTTGGGTGATCGCATCCTGTTCGGCAGCGACTTCCCCAACATCCCTTACGGCTACCCCGAAGCGATGCGAGCGATCACCCAGATACCCGGCATCGACGACAGCTGGCTGCGCGCAGTGTTCTACGGCAACGCGGCCGCGCTGTTCTCGATCACCGACGAGGCAGCCGAAAGCTAACTACTACTGCGTGATTGGCTGCGGCTGAGCGGTGCTGGCCCAGCGCAGTCGCTCCAGCAACAGAGCCTCGGGCAATGCGACGTGACCGTCGAGCCGCTGACTCGACAACGGGTCCAGAGCGCTTAGCGCCGCGCGCTGAATTCCGGCCTGCGATATCAGCCCGGGAAGCGGACCGGTCGCGCCGGGTGCCGCGTCGGTGCGGAACGCGCACCCGACGGCCAGGGTCTGGTCGGCCCCGGCACCGGCGACTTCGAGCACCGTCCAGACCTCGCGGACCGGGTAGGACCAGATCGCCGCGAGCGTGTTCGGCAACGCCGTGTCGATCTTGACCCGATGCGCGGCAATGTAATCCGTGCTGCCCAGGCTGATCCCCGACCAGGTCTCGCGGGCCGACCGCGGATAGGGCGTCGGAACGTCGTCGGGGGCCGCGAGGGACGCCGTCCAGCCGCTCTCCCGCAGGTGGTCGGCGAGCCGACGGGCCGCCACCTCGGCGGTCTCCTGTAGCGGGATCTGCGGCGAACGGGCTTGCAGTGCTACAAGATTGTCGGCGGCAGACAAGGTCACGCCGATCCAGGTCTCACGCTCTCGGGTGCCGACTTCGGATGTGCTGTCGCGGCTGGTGATCCGAATGGCCTCCGCGTGCAGGCCGTAGCGTTCGGCGTAGCCGGCGATCAGCGGCAGCGGCAGCGCGTCCGCATCGGACATGGGCGGGGCGACGCGCAGCAACGCGGTTGTCCGCACGTCGATGACCGAGTCGTCGGGCCGACGAATGCCCCGGTTGGGCCGCAGGATCGCCAGTCGGCGATACAGGATCGTCGTCACCGCCAGTCCCCGCCAGCGCGCCAACAGCACGACCACCGCAGCGATCGCGACGCCGAGCACCCAGCGCTCGCGGACGGAATGCCACGGGAAGGCGAGGGCAGCGGCCGCAACGGCCAGCAACACCAGGGTCATCCGCCCGGTGGGCGGAGATATCGATTGCGTCGCACTCACAGCGAGGCTTCCTTTCGTCGTCGTGCGGCGATCGTGGCGGCCGCTGCGACGGCCACGATGAGCGCGGCTGTCCCACCGAACGCGACGATCCGCGGCGCGAGGCTCTTCGGTGCCGGTTCGGGCGGCGCCGCAACATGTTTCACCGGTGATGCATCGGTATTCGTGGTGGCGGGAAGCTGCCAGGTCAGCGCCGCAACCGGGTCGACGGTGCCGGCGCCGACGACGTTGGACGGCGCCCGTGCGCCATTGTGGGCGGTTGCGGTGATGCGATGGATCACCTCGGTCGGCTTGAGCTCCGGGTACTTGCTGCGGACCAACGCGGCGACGCCGGAGACATATCCGGCCGCATAGCTGGTGCCGACGAGCGGCACTAACTGCTGGTGCTCGTTCGGCGTCCCGTTGGCCAGTCCCCCGTCGTCACGGTTGCTCACCGAGACGATGTTCTCCCCTGGCGCGGCGATGCCCACCCACGGGCCGGCCATGGTGAATTTCGACGGCTGGTCGCCCGCTGTCAGTGAGCCCGCCGACAGCACGTAGGGCTGCCACCAGGATGGCACCGACACCGACGTCACACCCGCCCAGTTGCGGGGATCGTCGGGACGACCCAAGTCGGTGAGGGGGTTGGACTCACACGCCGTCCCGCCGGACGCCGATCCGGTGGAACCGCTGTTGCCTGCGGCCGCGACGATCACCGCGTCCTTGTCGACGGCCGCATAGCGGATCGCCGCACCCAGCGCGCCCTGGTCGATGTTGCGGTCGGCGGGCAGGCAGGTGATTCCCGAGACGACGATCACCCGGGCGCCGAGGTCGGCCGCGTGCACGATCGCCCGGCCCAGCGCGGTCACGTCGACGGTCGCCCGCGCCACGGTGGGGTCGCCACCGGCAGCGCGCGCCGAGAACTTCGCCGACGTCACACGCAACGACACCAGCCTTGCCGCAGGGGCGATTCCGGCGAAGCCGTCGTCACCGGGCTGACCGGCGATCAGGCCGGCAACCGCGGTCCCACGTCCGTCGCAGTCGGTGAGGCCGTCGGTCGCCTCGATGTAGTCACCGCCCGGTTGCACACCGGGTAGCCGCGGTCCCGGCCGCACCCCGGTGTCCAGAACGGCGACCAGTTGCCCGTCGCCGCGGGAGAACCGCCATGCCGCAGAGGGATCCAGCAGCCGCTGACTCTGCGTCGGGGCGCTGAAGTCGGTACCCGCGACGGCACCGGTCACACTGCACTCGCCGTTCTTCTCCATCGGCGCAACCGGTCCGGGCGCACCGTTCGGCGGCGCCGCACCCGGGTCGACCTGCGGGCGACTGATCGCCTGCGCAGGCGGGCAGGTCCACAGCGCAGCAACGAGAATTGCTGCGAGGCAACCGGATCGGCGGGTGTGGGCAAAGCTCATCGATTGAGCACCACATCGAAGAGTCCGACAAGGTACGCGATCACCGGAATCAACGACGCGTCGATACCCGACGCGACGAAACCCACCAACCGGCGCAGCGGCAGCGAGTAACTGTCCGGCGACGCGATCGACGGGCTCAATGCCACCACGACCCACGCCGATACCAGGGCGGCGAGAACGACGACGGCGATCAGCGCGGCCAGGTAGTGCGCGGTCGCGGTGTAGAGCACCGCCAGCGCCACGGCCACCAGATACGGCTGAGCCAACAGCCACGCCTTGCATGCGGCCGAGTCCCACACCCGGGCCCGCAGCGCTGCCGCGGCCGACGTTGCGGCGACGACATACCAGCCCCAGCCGGACAGGGTGTGCGGCTGCCAGGCAATCGCCAATGATCCCAGCGCGCTGAGCAATACGGCCCCCGCGATGAATCCGGTCTGGTGCGCGTCGCTGATCCGGACCCGTCGCGGCAAGTCGGCGAGCACTCGCGACGACGGCGCCGACGGCGTCGGGTCGCCGGGTGCCGGGATGACCGGCAGCGGGAAGCGGGCCCACAGCGCGGACAATTGCGGGGCTTCGACGGTGACGAGCAAGGCCACCACGATCAGCACAGCGCCCAGGCTCGCCAACGGCAGTTGCCACAGCGATTTCGCACCGGCGGCCACGAGCAAACCCCCACCCACGACTGCGGTCGCGGTGAAAAGCCCAATGGCACCATCGCTTTCACGGCGGGGAAGGATCAAGCTGATCAACGACCACGCGGTGACGCCGGCGGCGGCCAACGTGATCTGTGCCGCGCCGAAGCTGCCCGGCACCGCCAGGGCCAGCGCCGCGGCGACCGGGACCAACGCTGCCGCGGACAGCGCCGCAGCGGCACGCGGTGACCGCGAGGCGAAGCCGGCAACCACAGCGAGCACGGCGAGTGCGGCGACGGCGAAAAGCCCGATCGGCGAACCAGTGATCAGCCGATGGGTAACGCCGAGACCTGTTCCCGTCCAGAGTAATCCGACGAGTCCCGCAATTGCGCCGCGCTGGATGTGCGTAGACCCCCACGGCTTCAACCGCGACGTCGAGAAGATGACCGCCGCGTCGGCGATGTCCTCGACGATGCCCGGGGCGGCAGGCCCGGCCGGGACGGGTTGCAGCGCCAGCAGATCGCCGTCGACGACGCCGACCGTTCCCAGACTGGCGTCAAGGCTGAACGGCGCACCGCCGATCGGCGCGAGGCTGAGCCGCACGGGTGTCGTCGGGTCGGCCGTCGCGCTGCCGTTGACGACGTCGTCGGAGACGGCGGGAACGACCAGACGCTCCACTGCGGGCAGGATTTCGCGCAGTGGAAGATCGGCGGGCAGCGCTATTTCGGTCAGCCGACTGTCGGCGAGGATCGCGACCCGCACGATGGGTATCACGGCGCTGGACATCACTGACTCCTCGAGCTTCTGCGCGACATTGCTTCTCTTTCTCTTGGTGAATTGCTGATGTTCTGGGAAGGGTTACACGGCCTGCGGATTGGGCTGCGTAGTGAAATCTCTGGACAGCCGGTTCCCCTCGAACCACTGGCCGTCCGGTAACTGCCCGGTGAGCTGCTCGACGGCGACGCCGATGGCGAACGGAGTTCCGGGGCTGAACGTGGAGATCCATTCGCCGTCGAACGCGCGCGATGGGCTGACCAGAACTCGGCCCGCCGTGGTGTCGACGATGCTCATGCCCACTTCGGTGCTGGCGTGCCGGCCGTCGTGGTGACAGCCGGCCACGATCTCCACGTAGCTGCGCGGTCCGGTGAAGACCGACTCGACCACAGCACGCGCAGACTTCGGGATGCACAGGTAGTCAAGGACTTCAGTGACCGATGCGCCGTTGCGCAGTCGCTCGTCGGCCCGTGCGCCGACCTGGGCGGGCAGGCTGAATTCGTTGAAGCGCGCAGGTGGGCGCTGCGCCAGCCCGACGCCGAGCACTGGCACCAGAGCGCGGGCGTCGTGGATGTCCATCACCGTGAATGTCACCAGCTGCGCGTTGCGAAGGGCCACAACCGTTTTACCGCCGCGCTGCGCGATGATTCCGCGCAACAGCTCGTCACGACCGTCGGCGGCCGCCGGCCCCACGAAGCGCAGATCCAGCCACCGCTCCGGGAAGCAGACCACCCGGATCCAGTCGGCCACCTCCGCGTTGACGACGCCATCGGCCGAGATCATGTCCATCCGAGTCAGTTCTGCGTTCTGCCGACCGAGAAACGCAGCCCGCTCCGCGGCATCACTGTATGGCGTGGTGATCGCCAAAACCCATGGGAACGTTCCCGCTCCCACGGTTTCGGCGATGAACCACGCCTGATCGACAGTGAGCTCGACGGCGTTGGGCTTGGCAGTCATCTACCCTGCGGACCCACCCGCCATGCTGTGCGCCATGAGCCGTCCTGCAACCCGTGCCGTGGAGCGGACTAGCCGCCCCACTTGGCGCCTTCGGCCTGATCGCGGGCCAGCATCGAGGTGGTGTTGTTCTCGTGCGTACCGGCCATCGCACGATAAGACAGCACCAGCTGCTCCATCGCCTGATTCCACTGCGCCTGCCACGCCTGATAACTCATCCCGGTGTCACCCTGCCAGCCGGCCTGCAACGCGGCCTGCTCACTGGAAATGTCGGCACCCAAGCTCTGCAGCGTGCCCGCATAACCGGCCATATCCGCCGAATGCGCCATCATCGCCGGGTAGTTGTACATGATCTGCGACATCACAAAACCTTTCGTCTGCTCAGAAGCCCGGGTAGCTGCTCGCCGCAGCACTGTCAGCGGCCACATAAGTGCCCGCCGCATCACCAAGGTTGGCCTGCGCGATGTCCAACAACGAGTTCACCTTGGCCGCCGCCGCCACAAACCGCGCATGCGCAGCCTGAAACGCCGCCGCACCATCACCAGCGAAATACGCCTGCGACGCCATCGCCTCCTGCTCAGCCTGACCGATCGTCGACCGCATCAACCCCGCCTTGGCACCAAACGCCGACTGCGACGCCACCAACTGCGGAATATGCGCATCCAACATGCTCATCCCTGAAATCCTTTCGTCGATTGATTACCGTTGCGACACGAACACACTCAGCTGTCGCCCCCCTTCCCTTCCGGCGCATCGGGTTCCCATGTGCCCGGCACCATCGGCATTTTCGGCCCACCACCAAAACCGTTGCTGTTCACCGTCGCCAATCCGGCCGCGGCAGCGACGGCGTCTTTGTCCACCGTGCCGGCGAATCCGAGCGGGCCCGCGCCGCGATCCGAGGCCACGGCCGCGGCGACCGGCTCCCTGCCAGCCTGCGCAGTCCAGACCGGGTCGACCTCGACATTCATGTCGGCGAATTCATCTGCGTGATCGTGTATCTCGGTGCGGCGCCGTCGCCGTGTCCGCGTCTTGTCGCGACTTACCGCGCCGACCGCGGCCGCGGCGGCGATGGAACTCGCCGGAGCCTTGCTTTCGTCGCGATCGATCAATGTAGGGCCGGGCCCGTCGTCCGGACCGATACCGCCCACCACATAACCGAAACCCGCTGTCGCGGGTGTGGCTGCCGGGACGGCCGCGGCGGTGCCCGCCGGGGATGTCGCCGGTGCGCTCGCAGCCGATGCCACAGTGGTCGGCGTCACGGCGGCCGCCGGCATGCCCGCATTCTGTCCGCCCGGCATGCCGGGCACCGCGACCGCCGGCACCTCGGCGGGCTGTGCCAGAAAGGCCGGAATACCAAGGGCTAGGCCGAGAATGAGCGAAATCAGTGCCGGAGCACTGAGTAGCACCGACCAGAACGTCGTTCCGAACGGGATGAAGAACGCCTCGTAGGCGATGAAAAACAACAGTGGGAACCACGCGCTCGGGTTGGCGAGGATCGAACCGATGGTCCCGCTCGGGTCCTGGATGAGCTGGAGCAGTTGGTTGAAGATCTCGGTCAGAAAGTTTCCCGACGACGGCGGATTGGCTGCGGCCGGCACTGCGTTGTTCGTCTTGACCACCGGCAGCGCCGCGCTGGTGCGTGGAGCCGATGCCATCGCCGTCCCGGACACCGCCTGGTAGGTGGCCATCGTGGTCGCTGCCTGAACCCACATCCGGGCGTAGTCGGCTTCGTTGAGCGCAATCGGAATCGGAATCGGAATCGTGTTGATGCCAAAGAAGTTCGTCGCGAGCAGCACGCCGTGAATGGCATGGTTGGCGACCAGTTCCGGTAGCGTCGGCATCGCCGCCAGCGCGCTGGTGTAGGCGGCCGCCGCGACCTCGTGCTGGGCGGCCACACTGGCGCTGTTCTCGCTGGCTTCGGTCAGCCACGCCAGATACGGCACATGCGCGTTCACGTACTGCTCGGCGCTGGACCCTTCCCACGCGCCTGCCTGCACCGCGCCCAAGAGTGAGGTGAGTTCGCTTGCCGCTGAGGCATATTCAGCACTCAGCGACGTCCAAGCCCCGGCAGCCGCGACCAGCGACCCGGGTCCAGGACCGCTACTGAGGAGCACTGAGTGCACCTCAGGCGGCGAAGCCATCCACACCGGCGCGGTCATTGTCTACAGGCCGGCCACGTATGTCGCTGCGGCGGCCGCGTCGCCGGCCGCGTAACTCACACCGGACTCCCCGACACCCACGCCGGCGCGACCGAGCTCTTCGACGCCCTCGGCTGCAACAGCGGCGTGCTCACTGCCCTGGGCGCTGAAGCCCGCGGCAGTCTGCAGCGACACCGGGTCAGCGGCCGACGGGACCACGGCAGTGATCGCCGGGGCCGCACTCGCCTGCACGGCGGCCAGCCGCGCGGTGATCGCGTCCACGGCGGCGCTGGCCGAGGCCAGGCCTTCGGGAACAACTCGCAGTGTCATGACAGATACCCCTTTCGATGAAACTCACCGACCATCGACAGCCACGCTTTCGTCGACGAGCGGATTGACCAATTGCACGTAAGTCGGTGTGTCGCTGTCGGTGAGCAGGATGCCGCGACCGGCCGGCAACCGGTCGAACCGTTGCCCGCGGACCTTGCCGCCGTCGACCGGATTGCCCGACAGCATCAGCGTTGTCGCCTGCAGGTCGTTGAAACGACGCAGCAGTTGGCTCGTCATCAGCGCGTGAGCGGCACCGCTCGCACGCGCGGTGATGACGACCCGCAAGCCGAGATCGCCTGCCTGCGCCAGCAATCCGATCAGCGGAGTCCAGGGACGCTGCCCTACATAGGGACCCGTCATCGCCGGGGTGTCCGGAATCTGGTCGACGTCATCGATGATCAGGTAATGGGTGTGACCCTCGAGTGACCATCCGCTCAGCTGTGCCGGCGTGAAGCCCGCTGGTGGGCGCCGCTGTTCGATGAGCGCCGCCAGCCCGAGCATCGCCGGGGCCACCCGGTCGATGTTGGCTGTGTACTCGTTGTCGGGGAACAGCGGCTCGTCGACGAGATGCAGCCTGCGGTCCAGCACGGTGAACGCGACCCGGTCGGGTGTCGAATTGTCCCGAATGGTCCGGATGATGTGTCGCAACAAGGTGGTCTTGCCGGACCTGGTGTCGCCCAACACCAGTCAGCAATGGGTTCTCGGCGAAGTTGAGTTCGACTGCGGCCAAGTCTTCTTCGCGTTGGCCGATGACGATCCGGTCGTCGCCGCCGTACAGCGGTCCGAGTGCGGCCGGCTCGAGATTTGTCGGCAGCAACCGCACCGGGGGCGCGCTGATCCCCGAGTGGCGCTCGTTGATGGCCGGAATCTGGTCCAGCTCGGGCGCCGCGAACAGGAAGTGTTCGGCGGCCATGGTCAAACCACGACCGGGCTGGTCGGCGGGCACCGCCTCGGCCGGCCGGTGCAGTGCGCCGACCACGCGGACGTTGCTGTCGCGTGCGTCGTGCAGCTTGAGCTCCAGCCGCAGCCCCAGGCCGTCCCGCATCGCCAGCGGCACCTCGAGCCAGCTGGGCGTGGTGACGACGACGTGGATGCCGTAGGCCAGTCCGACGTTCACCAGCTCAGTCACCTTGCTCAGCAACGGGTTCCGGGTGTTGAACTGGTCGGTGTTGTCCCGACTGAATGCGTACAGGTTGTCGATGACCAGGAACACCTGGCCCAGCCCGTCGTCGGGGCCCTGCTTGTCGCGGAACACCTCGCGCTGCTGACGTGACCGCAGTAGTTGCTCGAGTTCACCGAAGGTCCGGCGGATGCGTTCGGGTTCAAGTGACGATGCGACGCTGCCGACGTGCGCCAAGTCTTCCAGCGCCCGCAACTGCCCACCGCCATAATCCAGGCAGTAAAAGCTCACCTCACGCGGCGAGTGCAGACTTGCCGCCGACAGGATGAACGTCTGCAGGGCAGTAGATTTCCCGGACTTCGCGCCTCCGTGGATCACCAGGTTGCCGGCCGCCGACCTCGCGTCGAATACCAGCGAGTCGCGGCGCATCTGGAACGGTTTGTCGATTTCGCCCAGCGGCCAACGCCATTCGCCTCGCGGCACCGCCGCGCGCGCCAGCGCTTTGCTCAACGGGATGACCTCGTCGAGCGGCGGCAGCCACAGCTCAGGCGCACGCGGGCCGTAACGCGCAAGCTGGTCACCGATCGTCGCGATCAACTTGCGAGACGGGGCGACCGGCTCGTCGTGACCGTTCTTGGCGATCACCGTGGTCTGGTCGGGCTCGACCCGGGCGGCACTGAACAACTTCGGCTCGGGAACCGAGTGCACCACAAGCATTTTCGGTGCCTGCGGGGCGTCGTAGATGCCGTCGACGTAGGTGCTCCGGAATTTGATCGGAGCGGCGCCGGGGGCGGGCACCAGGAAGCCCACGCCTTTGTGCTCCCTACCGGCCTCGATGTGATAGGCGTCCTCCACACCGATGATCGAGCGCGATACCGCGGGGCTGGCCACCTTCAGACCGATCCGGTAGGAGGTGTTCTTGTCGATGTCCTTGATCTTGCCCACGTCCAGGGTCTGCGACGCGAACAGGATGTGGATGCGGAACGAACGGCCTTTACGCGCGACGTAGTCGAACAACTCCGCGTACTCGGGGTGATCGGCCAGCATCAACGTGAATTCGTCGGCGACGACGAACAGCGTCGGAATCGGTGCCAGATCGTGCCCGGCGGCGATCGCGTTCTCGTACTCGGTCACCGAGTTGAACGCGCTGCCCTGGACCTGGCGTCCGGCCTCACGCAGGATCATTTCCCGGCGGGCAACCTCGCCGCGGAGCGTGTCGGCGAACCGGTCGGCCAGCGACTTCTTCTCGGCCATGTTCGAGATCACCGCGACGACCTGTGGGAAGTTGCGGAAGATGTCTGCGCCGGCCTCACCCTTGAAGTCCGCGTAGATCACGATCAGCCGTTCTGCGGAGTGAGTTGTCAACAGCGACAGCAGGATCGACATCAACGTCTGCGACTTGCCCGCACCGGTCATACCGATCATCAAGCCGTGCGGCCCCATGCCGCCCTCGGCTTCGTCTTTGAGGTCGAACATCAACGGCTCACCGGTCGCGGTCACGCCGATCGGCACCCGCAACTCGTCGTCGCGACGTCGCGGGGCCCACAACGTCGGGACATCGAGCCGCGATGCGTCCGGGATTCCCAGCAGCGTGGTGAAGGTGGCGCCGCGGGTCGCGGTCGACTGCAGGCCGCTGTGCGTCGGGTTGGAGTCCCATCGGGACAGCCGCCGAGCGAGGTGCACGGCCTCTTCTGCCCGTAGCTGATCGGCGTTGTCGATGTAGCGCTGCCAGCCGCCGGTCTGCCACCGGTCGATCGCTCCGTCTGGGCTTCCCCCGCCGACCCTCCCGGTGAGCCGCAGGATCGGTCGCTCAGGGTCGGAATACTGTTCGCGATGCGGTGGGGTGGCCGACCGGTAGATGACCGTGACTCCGGCGCGACCTGCGGCCAGCGGCGAGCCGCCCAGGTCGAAATCCGGATCGTCGACGACGATCACCAAGTGCCGCAACGCATCAGACGGTCCGCCGGTGAACGCCGGGCGATCGGTGAGGGTCGGCCCCAGCAGGGCGATCAGTTCGTCGGGCTTGGCGGACAAATAGCGGGCTGGGCCCACACCGTCCATCTCGGCCGGGATATCCACGTGCGGGAGCCATTTCAGCCATGACCAATCCGGCGACTCGAGATTCGGCGTAGCCACCGCGACGCCGAGCACGGTCGGGTCGTGCCAGGTCACCGCCTGAGCGACCCAGGCACGCAAGGCAGCGCGCACCTCGTCGTCATTACCGAGCACGGTGATCCGCGAAACCTTGGCCAGATCGATACCGGTCGGCACGTCGTGCACAGTGCGCTGGGTGTCCAGCAGGCTGCGTAATGCGCTGTGCGACACCGGTTCCAGGTCGACCTCGTCGGCGGTGTCGTTGACGCGCAGCGCGGTGTCCAAGGTGGCGGTGTGTACCCCGGCGCGCACTACCAGGAAGTCGCCGTCGTGAGGATCGCGCTCCCACTGCCGGCGCGACCCCGGGATCGCGGCCAACTCCACCGGGTCCGGATGCGACCATTCGGCCGCGGCGCGTTGCGCGGACGCCTGCGCCCGGATGTTGTCCCGCACCACCGACAGGTAACGCAGGTAGTCGGCGCGTTCGGCGTCGACTTCTTCGGTGCGCGATTTGTTGTCTCCGCCACGGAAGAACGCGGTGGCGGCGAGCAGCAGGACGAAGGGGAAGAACAGAGTTTGCGGCGAGATCAGTCGCATCCCGGTGGCGACCATGGCGACGATCATTCCGACGATCAGCAACACGATCACCACCGGCAGCGCCCGCTTCAGCAACGACGGCGGGATGACCCGAGGCAGTTCGGGCGGCGCCTCGATACTGATGCTGCCCTTGCGGGTCACCGGCGAGGGCAGCCTGCGGCGTGCCTCGAAGATCAAGCGGCTCATCGGGTTTGTCCTTCGGCTTCAGCGCGGCCAGGTCGAGAGTCGGGGGCCAGCCCGTCGTGAGCGAGCAGCGCGTCGGCACGCGACAGCGTCGGACCGGGCGCGTATAGCGACAGGATGGACCAGGGAGCCGGCGTCGGCGGCGAGCTCAGGCCAAGGGCCTCAGCCGTTTTGGACTGGCCGGTGGGCCCGGCCTGAGCGGCTTCGTTGTCGATGCCGTATCGGACGCCGGTGTCAGAGACCCAGAACAGTGAGCCGGCGGCCGGTGACGACGAGCCCTGCCCGACCGTCTGGGTGAAGTACCCGCGGCCGGGGGCCATCGCGACCCGGCTGGCCGTGCCGCCGCTGCCGGCACCGACGAGATCCTCGGTGTGCAGCGCGTCCGGAATCGGAAGCGCCGAACCCGTTAGCAACGTCAGCGAATTCGTGCTAGCTCCGGCCAACTTGTTCCAGTGCGCGCAGGTGACCGGATCATGAGAAGCGTCGACGAGAGCGATCCGCTGCTCGGGGTACCGGCTGGTATCCAGCGCTTTCGACACCGGCAGCTTGGCGATTCTGTCGGCGCCCAGCCGCGGCGGCTGATCCAGGCCGTAGGAGTTCGAGTTGCGCAGAATCGCCGCCAGCACCGGCGAGATCGGCTGGAGGCCGTCGGGCAGCACCGCGTAATACAGCGCGCTGTTGCCCGAAGTGCTTTCCAGCCCATGAGATTCGACGACCGCACCGATCGGCGCGGGCACCGGGAAGCGCGCGGGGCCGCCGGCGTCCGGGATCACGGGCACAGCCAGCGGCGGTGCCTCGGGGATCGCATTGAACAAGCCGACGGCGACCGGCCTCGGCGTGGGGATATCCGAACCCAGGCCCAGCGCATTGGTCACCGCGTGGTCGGTCAGGTCGATCCGGCTGCGCCGGCCGTCCCACAACAGCCAGCTGCCGGTGGCGTTGCTGACCAGAACACCGTTCCCGGTGGGCAAGGTCTTCGCGCGGGCGCCGCTGCTGTCGAGGGCACCGGCGATCACCGTGGTCCCGGCGGCCGCGCCGGAGGCGGAATCGCAGACTGTCCAGTCGGCGTCCTTGCGGGTGTTCTGCTCCATCCGCTGCGGCGCGCCGGGGATACCGATCAGGTTGCCAAGCGGAAACTTGTCCAGCTCAGCGCTTTTCACCATGGTCGGATTGTCCGGCCGGCCGGCGATCAGTCGTGCCGAAGCCAGGTTCAGGACCGGATGCAGCTGATCGCCAACGCGCACGTAGAGCGCGGAGGTCGATCGGTCGGCCAGCACCGCTTTGCCGGCCGCCGACCCGTTCGGCCGGATCAGCGAGAAGACGAAGCAGCCGGCGAGCGCTGTGATCAGCACGATGACACCCATCAGGACCGCGCGCGTCTGCGTGCGCAGCGGGTCGACGAGCATCCGGGTGTCGTGTAGCGCGACACCAGAAGCGATGCGGCGCATGACAAATCGCCATCCGGTCACCTGGTGACGGGTGACGAACCCGCGGCGGTAGATGACCTTGTCGGGGTTGTCGTTGACGGGGGTGCGCGACGCGAACGAGCGCCGGTCGTCTTCGGGCTCAGTCATCAGCGCCGCTCCTCCTCATTGCTTCGCTCTGCATCGTCGCCGGCTCGGGGGCGGTCATACCGGTGTCTCCAGCCGTAGGCCTTCCAGCAGCGGCGGCACCGTGTTGGCGACGTCGGCGGCGGTGATGGTCATGAGTTCCTCGTCGGTGAATTCACCGGTTTGGGCGTGCTCGGAGTGGTCCAACCGGAATTCCCGTTCCTCTTCAGACTTTTCGACGACGTTGCGGACGAATCGACCGTTACCGGCGATGTCCAGACCGCGGCGTTCGACGCCGGTCGAATCGGCCTTGGTCGTGCTGGCCAGGTGAGCGAACAGCGACTCCAGATCGTCGAGTGCCGCCTGCTCGAATGTGCTGTCGCGCCTGGTGGCCATGAAGTTGGCGATCTCGATCAGTTCGGGAGGCTGATACGACGGGAAGTCGATGGTGCGGGTGAACCGCGAGCGCAGACCCTGGTTGGTATCCAGGAACCGGTCAAGGTCGGCGCGATAACCCGCGATGATCACCACCAGCCGGTCGCGGTCGTTTTCCATGCGGGCCAGCAACGTGTCGATGGCCACCAAACCGAAGTCGTTCTTGGCCCCGGTGGCCACCAGCGCGTAGGCCTCGTCCAGGAACAGCACGCCGTCCAGTGCGCTGTCGATGATCGCGTTGGTCTTGGCTTCGGTCTCACCGATGTGCTGACCGATCAGATCGGCACGGTGCACTTCTTTGATGTTTTCTTTCTTCAAAAGGCCCAGACCGCAATAGATTTTGGCAACCACGCGGGCGATGGTGGTTTTGCCGGTTCCGGGCGGACCGGTGAACACCAGGTGGTGGGTGCGTTGGGCCACCTCCAGCCCGCGCTCCCGTCGCACCAACTCCATCGCCACCGCACTCTTGAGCCGGGCAACCTGGTCTTTGACCTTCTCCAGGCCGATGAACTCGTCGAGTTCGCGCTCGGCCTCGGACAGCAGCACGGCCTTACGCTCCTGGGCGCCGGGATCGACGAACTCACCGGGCTTGGGCTCGGTCGCCGGATCCCACGGGTCGACGCGCGCGTCGATGCGGTCCGCCGTGGTCGGCACGATCCCGAAGCTGGTGTCGGTCAGCGCCTCTTCGACCTCGGCGTTCTCCGGGTTGGCTGCGTACAGGTCCTGCAGCACCTCGCGGGCGGTGTCCTCCTCGCCGTCGGCACGCAGTGACAGCGCCTTGGCCAGTCCGCCGTCCACCGCGGCGACGGCGATCGGGCCGTCCGGCTCCTCGAGGTAGGCCAACGCCGCAGCGAACATCCCCAGCCGGGCCAGCGAAACCCCGAGGGCGATCTTGACGGCGTGCGCGTAGTGGTCGTCGAGGTCAGGGTCGTTGACGATCGGCGACAGCAGCTTGACGACGTCAGCCCACCGTTCCGCGCGGTATTGGACGGTCGCCGCGACCCAGCGGGCCTCCCGCGAGCTCGGCCGCCGCTCGCTGACTTCGGTGACCAGCTTGTGGGCATCAGCAAATCGACCATCGGTGGCCAGGGCCGCAGCGTAGGCAAGGTGGTAGTCGTCTGGCTCGGTCGCGCGGAACCGCAGGTACAGGCCGGTGTCGTAGTGGAATCCCAACACGCCCGGCGCCAGTTCCACGTGACGCTGCAGCAGTCCGGCGGTCGCCGTGTTGTGCGAAATCGCTTCCAGCACACGGGTGGACGTGTCGCCGGCGGCAGCAAGCCCGACCCAGGCGTCGCACTGGTCGTGGGCGATACGGACGAGGCCGTTGAACCCGGAGCGGGCAGCGGTCAAATCAGCCGGGCGTTTGCGGTCGTAGACGGTCAGCCCGAGCGCGCGGCAACAAGTGGCGAATCGGCTCGTGGTGTCACCGTCCACCCGGACCGTGACGGGCCGGGTGGCGACGATGCCGGTTTCAGCGGTTTCCACGCCTCAGACTCCCCTTCGGACGTAGTGTTGCCTAAGCTAACTTCGGGCGAAGTTAGCATTGCACAAGCCGAGTGTCGAGACGCACCTCTTGGCTTGACGCATGGCTTCGGTCACGCCCACACCAAAGCCCAACCGTCGCAGGTCAGTCCGCATGACAACCCTCGGTGGCCGCTTTTGGGTGCGGCGCGACAAAGAAGGTTTCCATGCCGCTCACACCCCGGTTATTGAAAATGAATGTCGTTAGCGGATTACTGTACGCCATCTGCTTCTCACTGTTTGACCGCCAGGACCAAAGTGTTGCGAGCGATCATCGGCCCGGCCTCGGTATCCGGTCCGGGCACCGGGCGGTCCACTTCGCGCAGGTAGTCCGCCAATGCAGTCGCGGCCGCCGTCCAGCCGTGCTCGCCGAACCACTGCTCCGCCGGAGCGTGCTGCTCGTTGTAGATCAGTTGGAAGAACAGCCGCTCGTCCCCCTCGGCTCGCGCTGCGCGCTCCGCCGCCACGGCGGCTTCGAAAGCTTCGGCAGGCATCGGCACGCCATCTTCGACCGCAACGTGACTTCCCGAACTGGCCAGCGAATCAATTCCGGTGAAGAGCTGCTGCTGAGCGGTGGCGGGCAGGTAGAGCAACAGGCCTTCGGCGATCCATGCCGAGGGCTTTGCCGCATCGAACCCAGCGTCGCGCAGCGCCTGCGGCCAGTCGTCACGCAGATCGACGGCGACCTCGCGGCGCTCGGCGTTGGGTTCGGCGCCCTGCTCGGTGAGCACCTCACGCTTGAAGTCGAGGACCTGTGGCTGGTCCAGCTCGAAGATCGTGGTCCCGTCCGGCCAGGACAGCCGGTAGGCACGGGAGTCCAGACCGGCGGCCAGGATGACCACTTGCCTCACCCCGGCGTCAGCGGCCTGCCGAAAGTAGTCGTCGAAGTATTTGGTGCGGGCACCTTGGAAGTTGACGAAACTCTCACCCCAGTCGGGTGTTTTGAGCTGATGTTCGGGAGCCTTTCCGTCGAGCACGTCGGCCGCGCTGCCGCCGACCGCATGACAGAAGATCCCCGCGAAGGGGTCGTTCGCCAGCGGGTCGGGCTTCTGCGCCTCCAATGCTCGAGCGGTTGCGACCAATAACGCGGTCGAACCGACGCTTGTGGTGATGTCCCAGTTGTCGTCATCTGTACGCACGTAAACCGACCCTACGCCCGACCAGCGTTGCCCGATTCAGCCACGACGGCAGTCAATACGACGTCGTGTCGTACAACAAGACCCTGTCCGGGTAGGGGGTATTCGCTTGCCCCGCTAGACCAATGGCCGGCCGGCCTTGATCCGGCGGTCCAGGTCCCACAGCAGCACGTTGAACGGGAATCGCCGGACGAATCGTGGCATCAGGTTGTTGACCGTCCGCAGCACCGCGATCAGCCGGTCGAATCGCTTCTGCCTGGCGGCATCCCACTTGAAGCGCATCTCGTCGCGAAAGCGTTGCGGCAGAAAGCCGGTGGTGATCAGCAAGCCGAGACTCTCTGGCAGCCGGCGAAGCCACGCGGGCGCCGGCAGTGCCTGGATGCGGCCGACGGCGATCGGATAGAGGTACTCGCGAACGGCGTCGTCGATGTGAACCTTGTCGAGCTGTTCCTGCCAGTAGCGGTCGAACGCGGCGCGGTCCGGCGGCCACATCTCCGGCGGCACCTGCAAGGTGGTGCCGAGCACCATGCCTTCGCGGTAGCGCTCGTCGGCGTCCTGCTCATCGATCTCGCCGACGAATGTGCGATAGAAGTCGACGCCGCCCTTGTAAAGGCACGCGGCGACCCACAACTGCAGATCGTGGTCGAACGCGTTGTAGTCGACCGGGCTCTCGGCGGTCGAATACACCTGGGCGTGCGCACGGTTGACCGCGCGCCGGAACGCCGCCTTCTGCGTGTCGGTCCCGGCCATCGCCACCGCGAGGTAGGTGAACGTGGTGCGTGCCCGCTTGATCGGGTGCAGGTCGATACGCCCGGTCTCGACGCGACTCTCCATGACGCCGTAACCGACACCTGGCCGGGCCAGCTGCATGATCACATTGGCCGGGCCGAGCAGCAGCGCCATTCCCATCAGCTGATCGGCGAGGCGGGCGCCCGGCCGTGGCCGAGTTATCGGCGGATCGCTCAGGGTGCGCTCGACATGGCTGATTGGTTCGCCGACCGTCATCGCACCCCTGCCCGCTAATTCTGAGAACGTTTGTTTCCTGATATTGCCGCGCGCTGCGGACCGGTGTCAAGATGGGGTTCATGGCCAGTGCCCAGACGACGACCGCGCGGCCCTACGGCGGCGTCGATGCCGCCGACCGTCTGGCGGCCCGGCGGGCCCGACTGCTGGAGGCCGGCCTTGATCTGCTGGGAGCCGACCGGCCGGACGCCGCGGAGTTGACGGTGCGCGGGATCTGCCGGCAGGCCGGGGTGGCCGTTCGCTACTTCTATGAAAGCTTCGCCGATAAGGACGAGTTCGTCGCCGCGGTGTTCGACTGGGTGATCGCTGATCTGGCTATCACCACACAGGCCGCGGTCGCCGCCGTGCCGCCGGACGAACAGACCCGCGCCGGCATGGCCAACGTCGTCCGGACGATCGGTGGGGACCCGCGGGTGGGCCGCCTGTTGTTCAGCGCGCAGCTGGCCAACGCCGTGCTGATTCGCAAACGGCTCGAATCCAGCGCCCTGTTCGCGATGCTCTCCGGCCAGCACGTCGAGAACGCGCTGCAGGTCCCGGCAAATGACCGGATCAAGGCCGCGGCGCACTTCGTCGTCGGCGGGGTGGGTCAGACGATCGGGGCTTGGCTGGCCGGCGAAGTGCGACTCGATGCCGACCAGCTGGTCGACCAGCTCGCGTCTCTGCTCGACGAGCTCTCCGACCCGGGCCTGTATCGCGACTGAGCCGGCTAGTGAGCGGCGGGGACGCGACGGTCAGCCGACGTCCTCGGTACGGCCTGCGCGTCGCTTTGTCCGAATTCTTTTGTCCAGCAGGCGAACTCAAGCGTTATCCCATCGGGATCCTGGAAGTAGAACGACCGAACGTAGACACCGGGATGCACGACGGCCGCGACCTGCTGCTCGCTCTCATCGTGATTGAGCACCGGGCCGACCCGCACGCCCTTGTCCTTGAGTCGCTGACGGTAGGCGTCGAACTTCTCGGCCGGTACATGAAACGCCAGGTGGTTCATGGTGCTGACCGCGCTGGTGATTTCACCGATGCCGGGGATAGCGGCCGGCGACGAGAGGCCCGGCACCCGGTCAGGCGCGTCGGCGAACCAGAAGAACGCCACGCAATCTCCGTTGCCGGCATCGAAGAAGAAGTGCTGTCCTACTCCTCCGGGCAGATCCAGCGACTTGATCAACGGCATGCCGAGCACGTTGCCGTAGAAGTCCACGGTCCGCGCCATGTCCGAGCAGACCAGCGCGACGTGGTTGATCCCGCCCAGTTCGAACTCGGCATTGAGATTGTGCGGCTTGATCATCCCCGTACTCCCGTTCCGTGGCGGAGATCAGGATCTGAATCTAACATCAGGTTCAGGTTCGTTCCAGAGAATGCGACGGACGAGGGAGGCTCGTCGGTGTCCACCGTGTCCGATCCGCCCACCGGGCGGGCGCCGTTGCCGACGAACCGTGGCCGCCGTACCCAGGCCGCCATCGACACCGCAGCACGAACGGTGATCGCCCGCAAAGGAATCCTGGCCTCCACGATCGCCGACATCGCCGCCGAGGCGGGGCGATCGACGGCGTCGTTCTACAATTACTACGACTCCAAAGAGGCGATGGTCCGCGAGTGGGCGCTGCGGTTCCGCGACGACGTCAACGAGCGCGCGCAGACGGTCACCCAGCATGGCTTGTCGAATCGTGAGCGGGCACACCAGGCCGCGGCGGCACACTGGCATACCTGTAAGCGGCGGCTGGCGGAGATGATCAGCGTGTCACAGCTGGCGATGGTCAACGACGACTTCGCTTGTTACTGGTCCGAAATCTGCGCTATCCCAACGTCGTTCATTGCCGAGATGGTGCGGCGCGCCCAATCGGACGGCTACTGCCCCGGCGACGACCCGCAGCTGATCGCGGTCGCGATCGTGGCGATGCTGAACCAGTTCTGCTATCTGCAGCTGACCGGCCCCGGAACGCCGGACGACGAAGCCTGCATCACGACGCTGACCAATATCTTCTACCGAGCCATCTACTACAAGGAGGACCGCTGAGTGAGTCGCACCGCAGGTACCCCCGGGGTTGTTCGTGAATTCATCGGCCTGCCGTCGCCGACCGCGCGGCGCGCCGGTGCGGGCGGCCATCCCTGCCAGGGGCTGTATCACCGCGGAGTGGGGCGCAAACCCAAGGTTGCGGTTATCGCCACGCACTACCAAATCGACTTCTCCGAGCACTACCTCGCGGACTACCTTGCGACACGCGGCATCGGATTCCTCGGCTGGAACACCCGATTCCGTGGATTCGAGAACAGCTTTCTGCTCGACCACGCGCTGGTCGACATCGGCGTCGGGGTTCGCTGGCTGCGTGAAACGCAATCGGTGGAAACCATTGTGCTGCTGGGTAATTCTGGAGGTGGATCGTTGATGGCCGCTTACCAGGCACAGGCGGTCGATCCGCACGTGACCGCGGTCGCCGGCATGCGGCCCGCAGCGGGGCTCACAGACCTACTGCCCGCCGAAGGCTACGTGGCCAGCGCAGCGCATCCGGGCCGTCCGGATGTGTTGACCGCCTGGATGGACGGCGCCGTCGTCGACGAGAACGATCCGGTCGCCTCCGATCCCAACCTCGACCTGTTCAACGAACGCAACGGGCCGCCGTACTCGCCGGAATTCCTGACGCGGTACCGGGCAGCGCAGTTGGCACGGAACAACGCCATCACCGACTGGGTCGAAGCGGAGTTAAAACGTGTTCGGGCAGCTGGGTTTTCAGACCGCCCATTTTCCGTGATGAGGACCTGGGCCGATCCACGGATGGTCGATCCCACCATCGAGCCCACGACCCGGCAGCCGAACCTGTGTTATGCGGGTCTGCCGGCCAAGGCCAACCGTTCCGCACACGGCATCGCGGCAGCCTGCACTCTGCATAGTTGGTTGGCAATGTGGAGCCTGCGAACGGCTCAGACCCGGGCAGAGCCGCACCTGACCCGAATCACCTGTCCCGCCTTGGTGATCAACGCCGAAGCCGACACCGGTGTGTTCCCGTCGGACGCGCAGCGCATCTACGGCGCGCTGGCCTCCACCGACAAGACGCTGTGCTCGATCAACACCGACCACTACTTCACCACCCCCGGTGCGCGCAGCGAGCAGGCTGACACAATCGCCAAATGGATTGCCAAACGGTGGCGCTGAAGGTCCTCGCCCACTTCGTTCCCGGTCCTAAGGTGCTGGATTTTGTTGCAGCCGAATCTGATTGGCTCGATATCCGCTGGTGCGCCTACGACGATTCGGCCGAGTCGCAAGCCGCATTCGACCGGGAGCTACCCGAGGCCGACGTCATCTGGCATGTGCTGCGGCCACTGTCCGCCGCCGACCTCGCGCGTGCGACTCGATTGCGGCTTGTCCACAAGTTCGGCGCCGGCGTCAACACCGTCGACGTCGACACGGCCACCCAGCGCGGCATCGCCGTTGCCAACATGCCCGGCGCCAACGCGCCGTCGGTGGCCGAAGGAACGGTGCTGCTGATGCTGGCCGCGCTGCGCCGGCTGCCGACGCTGGACCGCGCCACCCGCGAAGGCCGCGGCTGGCCGTCCGACC
Organism: uncultured Actinomycetota bacterium; assembly: GCA_963741555.1. Classification (GTDB taxonomy): domain Bacteria; phylum Actinomycetota; class Actinomycetes; order Mycobacteriales; family Mycobacteriaceae; genus Mycobacterium. Next base: position 77,613 of record CAVUIH010000009.1, read on the forward strand.
CGCAGCTCGGCGAGACCGTCCGCGACATCGGCGCCTGCACAGTCGGATTGGTCGGCCATGGCAACGTCGCCAAACACGTCGCGGGCATCGTCGCCGCGATGGGCGCCACGGTGTTGCACACCAGCACGCGCGACGACGGCCTGCCCGGGTGGCGGCCGCTGCCGGAGCTGCTGGCGTGCAGCGACATCGTGTCGCTGCACCTGCCGCTGACCGAGGACACCCACGGGCTGCTCGGTGAGGCCGCGCTGGCCGGTATGAAACCCGGTGCGGTACTCGTCAACACCTCACGCGGCGCCATCGTCGACGAAGGCGCTCTGATCGAGGCGCTCCGCGACGGCCGGGTGGCCGCCGCCGGCCTGGACGTCTTCGACGCCGAACCGGTGCCGCCGGACAACCCGCTGCTCGGCCTGGACAACGTGGTGCTGACGCCGCACGTCACCTGGTACACCGCCGACACCATGCGGCGCTATCTTGTCGAAGCCGTCGCCAACTGCCGTCGGCTGCGGGACGGTCAGCCGCTGGCCCATGTGGTCAACCAACCCACCGGTTATTAGATTGGTCAGACCGGGCCGAACCTGGCCCCGGGGAAAACCAAGGAAGGCGACCAATGCCGATCGCGATCACTTCTGAGCATCAAGACCTGGCCGATTCGGTGCGGTCCCTGGTGGCGCGGGTGGCGCCGTCGGAGGTCCTGCACGCTGCGCTGGAAACACCGATCGAGAACCCGCCGCCGTATTGGCGGGCCGCGGCCGAGCAGGGCCTGCCGGGCGTGCACTTGGCCGAATCCATTGGCGGACAAGGCTTCGGCATCCTCGAGCTAGCCATCGTGCTCGCTGAATTCGGCTACGGCGCAGTACCGGGCCCGTTCGTACCGTCGGCGATCGCCAGTGCGCTGATCTCGGCTCACGACCCGGACGCCAAGGTGCTCGCCGAGCTCGCGTCGGGTGAGGCTATCGCCGCTTACGCGCTCGACTCCACGCTGACGGCGACGCGGCAAGGTGACGCGTTGGTGATCCGCGGTGAGGTCGGCGCGGTGCCCGCGGCAGGCGAGGCGTCGCTGCTGGTGCTGCCGGTGGCGATCGACAGCGGCGAAGAGTGGGTCGTGTTGCGCGCCGATCAGGTCGAGATCGAACCGGTCGCCAGCGTCGACCCGTTGCGACCGATCGCCCATGTGCGGGCTAACGCGGTCGAGGTCGCAGACGACGTCGTGTTGAGCAACCTCAGCATGGTGAGAGCACAGGCCCTGATCACCACCCTGCTGTCGGCCGAGGCGATCGGTGTCGCACGGTGGGCCACCGACACCGCCGCTGACTACGCCAAGATCCGCGAACAGTTCGGCAGGCCGATCGGTCAATTCCAGGCCGTCAAGCACAAGTGCGCCGAGATGATCGCCGACACCGAACGGGCCACCGCCGCAGTGTGGGACGCCGCCCGCGCCATCGACGACGATTGCGAGCACGTCGAATTCGCTGCGGCGGTGGCGGCCACGCTGGCCCCCGCCGCGGCCCAGCACTGCACCCAGGACTGCATCCAGGTGCACGGCGGTATCGGATTCACCTGGGAGCACGACACGAACGTCTACTACCGCCGCGCGCTGATTCTGGCCGCCGGGTTCGGGCGCGCCTCGGAATACCCGCAGGAAGTGGTGCACACCGCTACCACCACGGGGATGCGCGCGATCGACATCGACCTGGATCCCGATACCGAAAAGCTCAGGGCCGAAATCCGTTCCGAAGTCGCGGCGCTCAAGGAGATGGACCGTGAGCAACGCACCGTCGCGCTCGCCGAGGGCGGGTGGGTGTTGCCGCATCTGCCGACGCCATGGGGCCGGGCCTCCAGCCCGATCGAGCAGATCATCATCGCTCAGGAATTCGCCAGCGGGCGGGTCAAACGGCCGCAGGTCGGTATCGCAGCATGGATCGTCCCGTCGATCGTGGCGTTCGGCACCGACGAGCAGAAGCAGCGTTTCCTGCCGCCGACGTTCCGCGGCGAAATGATCTGGTGTCAGCTGTTTTCCGAGCCCGGTGCCGGTTCGGACCTCGCCGGCCTGAGCACCAAGGCCACCCGAGTGGACGGCGGCTGGCGGATCAGCGGGCAGAAGATCTGGACGACGGCCGCGCAGTTCTCCCAGTGGGGCGCGCTGCTGGCCCGCACCGACCCGTCCGCACCGAAACATAACGGCATCACCTATTTCCTGCTCGATATGAAGAGCGAAGGCGTGACCGTCAAGCCGCTGCGCGAACTCACCGGACAAGAGTTCTTCAACACCGTCTACATCGACGACGTGTTCGTGCCCGACGAATACGTGCTGGGTGAGGTGAATCGCGGCTGGGAGGTCAGCCGCAACACCCTGACGGCCGAACGGGTTTCGATCGGCGGCAGCGATCTGAACTTCCTGGCCAGCCTGCCGCAGCTCGTCGAGTTCGTGCGCGACGGGCACTTCGACCAGGTCGCGCGCCACCGTGCCGGGCAGTTGATCGCCGAAGGACACGCGGCCAAACTGCTGAACCTTCGCTCGACATTGTTGACCCTGGCCGGGGGCGACGCGATGCCGTCGGCGGCAATCTCCAAGCTGCTGTCGATGCGTACCGGGCAGGGCTACGCCGAGTTCGCGGTGTCCTCGTTCGGTGCCGACGCAGCGATCGGCGACAAGGACACTGCACCGGGCAAGTGGGACGACTACCTACTGTCCAGTCGAGCGACGACTATCTACGGCGGCACGTCGGAAGTTCAGCTCAACATCATCGCGGAGCGACTGCTCGGGCTGCCGCGCGACCCGTAGGCCTGACGGCCGCAGAAAAAAATCCACGCCGACCCGGCAGGCTTTCAGGTCGGCGTGGATCGCTTGAGGAGAGGGCGGCTAGCCCCGTCATGCGCAAGAGGCGGGGCTAGCCTGTCCCCTCAGTTGGCTGGGGTCACCTCCACCAGCCTTGGTTGCCCCAGCCCGGGCCTCCGAAGCCCCAGGGCCGATAACCCAGTCCTGGGGGGCCGAAACCACCATTTCCCCAACCAGGGTGGCCGCCGCGGCCACCAGCCGGGAGCGCGCGGCCGTAGCCGCCATGGCCCCAGCCCGCGCGGCCGTACGCCTCCGCCGTGGCCGCCGAACCCTCCACCGTGGCCACCAGAGCCCGGGCGATCGGGCAATGGCGCGATGTGCGTGATGGCGGGCGCCGCATTGGCCGCAGGGGCTGCGGGAGTGGCACCGAACAGCATTGCGCCAGCCACCGCGCTCGCGCCGATGGGCTCGGCGACCCGGCCCGCTGCAGACAGCGAACTCAACACGGTGCTTGCTCCTTCGTCATCTGTTGGCTGACAACACAAACGCTAAATAGCGATCCTTAGCAAATGCTGAATTACCCTGTTCATAACGCTAAGAATAGCGAATTATCTATTCATAACTAACCCATAGAATGAATCTAAGATACTGACTATTTGCCGCCGATTATTACTGATTCAAGGAATTCAGGATGTCCGCCGAATACGCATATCAGTATCCACATAATCTGTATACACCAGATAATCGGCGATTTCACCTTCTACTGATGTCAGTATGTCCGTGCCTACGCAAATAAGGACCAACGTATTCCGGTACCACTCGAGCAAGCGAATTATTGTCGGCAGTACCGTAACCCACAGCGAATGACAGAACGAGTGCGTCGCGTTACGCTGTGGCACCCATCAGCAATCATGGGCATCACGAATGAGACAGCCCGCCCGGGCGCCACTCCTGCGACGTCGGGCTCCCGCGGACACGCCTTCCAGGCCGGCGCACGATGCACGAAACAGCTTGGACGGACATACTTAAGTCCTGATCTACTGAGAACCCTGCGCCAACCGGAGGTCATCCAGCCGCATGGAATCAAGCTCGCCGTCGTTCCGGTCCACACCGCCCATCCGCGCCGACGCCTCGGCGCGGACCGAACGCTTCTCGAGCATTGGGCAGAGCGTCGATCACAAGCCGGGGAAGCAGCCGCGAGGCCAACGTATAAGGCGCACTGTCGACCTGTCCCCGGCCGCCCACCGGGCTCTCGACATTTGGCAGCGAGAGGCTGCCGACCGGCTCGGATTCGCCCGTGTCACCGGGCAAGAGGTCATCTCCGCACTCATCGATTTGCTGTTGTCCGACCCGAAGCTGTCTGCAGAAATAACCCGAAGCATCCGCAACGGGCGTTGATCGCCCGGACAGTTCGCGGTGCTAGCTTCGCGGTCATGCCAGAAACACAGCATCCCGATCGTCGTGAACACGAGCCGGTAGGCGAGCGTGCCACGCTGGAGTCATTTCTCGACGACTACCGAGACATTGTGGTGCGCAAGGTTTCCGGGCTTTCCGACGCCGATGCCCGCCGCCCGCTCGTCGCGTCGGGAACGTCAGTCGGCGGGCTGCTCAAGCACTTGCGTTGGGCAGAGTACGGCTGGTTCGACCAACTTCTCCAAGAACGCAGCGACAACAACCGTCGGGCGCACGAACGCTCGTGGGAGTTCGCATTCCTCCCTGAGGAATCACTGTCGACACTGCTGACCGAGTACCAGAGCCAATGCGACCAATCCCGGCTGATCGCCGCGCGTTATCCGCTCGATCACGAGGTGCCGCATCAGCGTTTCGGGGCGGTCTCGCTGCGCTGGATCTACGTGCACATGATCGAGGAGACCGCCCGGCACACCGGGCAACTCGACATCCTGCGCGAACAGCTCGACGGCGCAACAGGATTCGACGGGTGAGAGGACGCACTTTCCGCGAAACAGAATGTACGGCTGCGATACTCACCAAACAGCAACCGTAGCTTCTGTTTCGCGGGCGGGTCGGCTAGTCGGCGTCGATCTCGCGCAGTTCGCGTTTGAGAATCTTCCCGGTCGGGTTGCGCGGCAACTCGTCGAGGAAGATCACTTCGCGCGGCACCTTGTACTTGGCCAGCTGATCTTTCACGTGCTTCTTGACGGTGTCCTCGTCGAGGTCCGTGTTGTCCTTCTTGACGACGAAGGCACGCAGCCGGTGCCCCCACTCCTTGTCCTCGACACCGATCGCGGTCGCTTCCACTACGTCGGGATGTCCGCTGATGCAGTCCTCGACCTCGGCCGGGAAGACGTTCTCACCACCAGACACGATCATCTCGTCGTCGCGGCCGCTGATGTAGAGCAGGCCGCGCTCGTCGAAGTATCCGACGTCGCCCGAGGACAACAGCCCGTCGATGATCTGTTTGTTGCCGCCGCCGGTGTACCCCTCGAACGGGAAGCTGGTGCCGACGAAGATCCGGCCGACCTCGCCCTGCGGCAACTCCTTGCCGTTGTCGTCGTAGATCCGGACCTTGACGCCTTTGACGACCGGACCCGCGGTCGTCGAGTTGAATTCCAGATGCTCAGGCCCGGCGATGGTGGCGAACGCGATCTCGGTGGAGCCGTACATGTTGTAGACGACCGGACCGAGGTCCTTCAGTGTCCGCTCGGCCACGTCGGCTCCGAGCGCCGAGCCGGACACGAAGATGATCCGCAGGCTGGACAGATCGGGCTTGCTGTCCAGCTTCTCCAACGCGTCGAGCATCCGCGAGAGCATCACCGGAACCACGACGACGGCTGTCACCTTGTGCTTTTCGATGTCTTCAAACACCTGGGCCGGCTTGAACTTGTTGTGCAGCACCAGCGTCGAGCCCAGGAACATCCCGATGGTGGCGTGCAGGAAGCCCAGGGCGTGGAACATCGGCGCCGGCAGCGACGTCACCTCGTTGGCCTTGAACGGCACATGTGCCAGGATCCCGCCGATCGGCGCCAAGGTCGGCGGGAGGCTGCGGTTCGCGCCCTTCGGGGTGCCGGTGGTGCCACTGGTCAGGATGATGATCGACGAGTGCTTGCTGGCCTTGGGCGCGGCCGACCTGCTGTGCTGGGCGACCAGGTCGGCCAGCGTCTCGTCGGTGCTGCCCGAATCCTCGCCGTCGGGGTTGGTGCCCAGCGCGCGCAGCTTGCCCAGCTCCGGTTCGGCTTTGCTGACATCGTCGGTGTATTCGTCGTCGTAGATGATCAGCTTGGCGCCTTCGCGCTCGCAGACCTCCTTGATCTGCGGGCCGGAGAACGAACTGTTGAGCAGGATGATTCGGGCGCCGACCCGCGCGCACCCGTACTGCGCAACGGCGAACCAGCGGTTGTTGCGCGCCAGGATCGCGACCCCGTCACCGCCGCGCACCCCCTTGGCCAGCAGGCCGTGCGCGACAGCGTTCGCGGCCTCGTCGAGCTCCTTGTAGGTGAACGAACCTTCGTCGTCGATGATCGCCGCTCGGTCGGGTGTGCGCCTGGCGTTGAACGCCGGCAGCATACCGATCTCACCCCATTTCGCGATGTCAGCGGCCATCGCGGCATAGTTCAGCGGGTTCTCCAACCGGAACGCGCCGGATTCGATGATTTTGCGCAGGTAGTGCAGTTCAGATGCGCCGCGGTCGGCATACTGCTGGACCTTGGCTACTGCCTGCCTGGGTAGATCGAAAAGATTAGGCATGACTTCACCCTATGTGACGGACGTCGCACCTCGGACCGGAAGTTGCGCCGAATTACCATCGACCGCATGGGGCCGGTGTCACTCGAGGTGGGCGGACGACAGATCACAGTCACTCATCCGGACAAGGTGATCTTCCCCGGTCAGGACGGTCAGACTGCCAGCACCAAACTGGACCTGATCCGCTATTACCTGGCCGTGGCCGACGGTGCGCTGCGCGGCGTGACCGGCCGCCCGATGATCCTGAAGCGGTTCGTCAAAGGCATCGAGCAGGAGGCCGTCTTCCAGAAACGCGCGCCGGAGAAACGGCCCGACTGGGTCGACGTCGCCGAACTGCGTTACGCGCGAGGCACGTCCGCCAAAGAAGCCGTCATCCACGACGCCGCCGGCCTGGCCTGGGCGATCAACCTGGGCTGCGTCGACCTGAACCCGCATCCGGTGCGGGCCGCCGATCTCGATCACCCCGACGAACTTCGGGTCGATCTGGACCCGATGCCCGGCGTGGCATGGCGACAGATCCTCGACGTCGCACAGGTCGCCCGCGAGGTGCTCGAGGACTACGGCCTGACCGCGTGGCCCAAGACGTCCGGGTCGCGCGGATTCCACATCTATGCGCGGATCGAGCCGAGCTGGTCGTTTCGACAGGTGCGGCTGGCGGCCCAGACGGTGGCGCGGGAAGTGGAGCGGCGCGCACCGGAGTTGGCCACCAGTCGCTGGTGGAAAGAGGAGCGCGAAGGGGTGTTCGTCGACTTCAACCAGAACGCCAAAGACCGCACCGTCGCGTCGGCGTATTCCGTGCGTGCCACCCCGGACGCCCGCGTCTCGACGCCGCTGGGGTGGGACGAGGTCGCCGGTTGCGACCCCGCCGCGTTCACGGTGGCGACGGTGCCGCAGCGGTTCGCCGACATCGGCGACCCGTGGGCGGGCATGGACGATACCGCCGGCGGTCTCGAGCGGCTGCTCACCCTGGCCGAGGAACTCGGTCCGGCCGAGCAGGCGCCCAAGGGCGCGCGTCGCGGCGATGGCACCGGTCGGCGCCGGTCCGTGATGCCGCTGATCGAGATCGCCCGCACCAAGACGAAGGACGAGGCGATGGCGGCGTTGGACACCTGGCGCGCGCGCCATCCCGCCGCGGCCGGTCGGTTGCAGCCCGCCGACATCCTGGTCGACGGCATGCGCGGACCGAGCTCGATCTGGTACCGCATCAGGATCAACCTGCAGCATGTGTCCGACGATCAGCGGCCGCCGCACGAGGAACTCATCGCCGACTACAGCCCCTGGCCGACCCGCTGAACCCGCTGAACGAAAGCGCTACGCTCACGCGGTGGACCAGCAACGGAGTCGGCGCGCGTTCCTTCGCGCCGGCGCGGCCACGGGCCTGCTCGTGCTGGCGGCCTGCTCGTCGCGCAAACCGCCGGCCGCCACCGGCCCGGGCGGGTCCGTCACCATCACCCACGCGTTCGGCGAGACGACGATCCCCGGGCCGCCCAAGCGGGTGGTGAGCGCCGGTTTCACCGGGCAGGACGACCTGTTGGCACTCGGGGTCGTGCCGGTCGCGGTGACCAACTGGTTCGGCGATCAGCCGTTCGGGGTGTGGCCGTGGGCCATGGCGAAGCTCGGAACTGCCAAGCCCGTTGTGTTGAACCTGGACAACGGAATTCAAGTTCAGCAGATCGCTGCTCTGAAACCCGATCTGATCGTCGCGACCGACGCCGGGCTCGACCAGGACACCTACCAGACGCTGACCGCGATCGCGCCGACGCTTCCGCAGTCCGGCGGCGACGCGTTCTTCGAGCCCTGGAAGGACCAGGCGACCACCATCGGCCAGGCCGTGTTCCAGTCCGATCAGATGAAGTCGTTGATCAGCGGTGTCGACAAGGCTTTCGCCGCGGTCGCCGACCAGCACCCGCAGTTCAAGAACAAGCGGGTGCTGTTGCTGGAGGGCACATTCCACGACGACAACGTGGTCGCAACCACCGGTTGGCGCACCGAGTTTCTGACCCAGATGGGGCTGGCCGTCCCCGAGAGCGTCATCACGATGGCCGGCGACCAGCAGCGCGCGCTGATTGCGCACGACAAGATCAAGTCGGTGCTCGACGGCGCCGACGTGCTGGTCTGGACGACCGAGAGCGACAAGGACCAGACCGCGCTGCTGGCCAATCCCGATGTGGCGGGTGCGCGCTCGCGCAGCGTGTTCACTACGAAGGATCAGGCCGGGGCGATCGCCTACGCTTCGCCGCTGAGCTACCCACTGGTGGCCGATCAGTTGCCCCCGCTGATCGCCAACATCCTGCATTAGCACCCCGCGTGGCCGACACCATCCTGGACTACGGCGATCGCGCGCTGCTGCTGCAATTCGACAGCACCGCTGAGGTATTGGCCTGGTCGGCCGCAGTGCGAGACGCCGCGATCCCCGGGGTTCTCGACATCGTTCCGGCCGTCCGCACGGTGTTGCTCACACTCGACAGCCCGCACGGGCAGAGCGCCGTGCGCCGTCAACTGGGCACGTTGCGGGTGGCCGCCGACGCGGTGACGGCCGAGCCGACCGACCCGGCGTGATCGACGTCGTCTACGACGGCGCCGATCTCGCCGAGGTGGCGCAGCGCACCGAGTTGACCACAGCGCAGGTCATCGAGGCGCACACCGCTCACCCGTGGCGGGTCGGATTCTGTGGCTTCGCACCGGGTTTCGCGTATCTGGTCGGCGGCGATCCACGCCTGACGGTGCCGCGACGGGCTGAGCCGCGGCCTGCCGTACCGGCCGGCGCAGTCGGGCTGGCCGGCGAATTCACCGGGATTTACCCGCGTCGCTCCCCCGGCGGATGGCAGCTGATCGGACACACCGATGCGGTGCTGTGGGATATCGACCGGCCGAATCCGGCGCTGCTGACGCCGGGCATGTGGGTCCAATTCCGGGCGGCGACATGACGGCACTCGAGATCCTGCAGCCCGGACCCTTGGCGCTCATCGAAGACCTCGGCCGGGCTGGATTCGCCCATCTCGGTGTCACCGGCTCCGGCGCCGCTGACCGGCGTTCACACGCACTGGCGAACCGGCTGGTTACAAACCCCGACAACCGCGCCACCATCGAGGTGACGATGGGCGGGTTCGCCGCGCGAATCCGAGGCGGCGATGTCGACGTCGCGGTGACAGGCGCCGATCCGACCCCTCGCGTCGATGGAAGAGCGTTCGGCGCCAACAGCATCCAACATGTTCGCGACGGCCAGGTGATCTCGCTCGACGTGCCGCGATCCGGGTTGCGAAGCTATCTGGCGGTGCGTGGCGGCATCGACCTGCCGGCGGTGCTGGGCTCCCGCAGCTACGACGTGCTGTCGGCCATCGGTCCGTCGCCGCTGCAACCTGGCGACGTCGTGCCGATCGGACGGCCCGCCGAGGAGTATCCCGAACTCGATCAGGCACCGGTGGCGCCGATCTCCGGACAACCGGTGGAGCTTCGGGTCATACCCGGGCCGCGCGACGACTGGCTCAGCGATCCTCGATGCCCTCGTCCATACCGTCTGGATGACCTCCGACCACAGCGACCGAGTCGGCATGCGACTGCAGGGAACCCCGCTGCGACACCGCAACCCCGACCGTCAACTCCCCAGCGAGGGTGCCACCCGCGGCGCTATCCAGGTGCCGCCCAACGGGTTACCGGTCATCCTCGGTCCCGATCATCCGGTGACCGGGGGCTATCCGGTGGTCGGCGTGATCGCCGACCACGACATCGATACCCTCGCCCAGCTGCGACGGGGCCAACAGGTGCGGCTGCAGTGGTCGCGGCCCACTCCGGTAGCGGAGGACCGGCCCACCTGGTAGACCAACAGTGTGCATACCCAGGTACACACCGCCCGCCTGGTCCACACCGCCGACCTGGAAAGCGACGCGCGACAGCGCGCCCACGACATGGTCAGCGACGCCTTCGCCGGCGACTTCACCGACACCGACTGGGATCACGCGCTCGGCGGAATGCACGCCCTGATCTGGCATCGCGGCGCGCTCATCGCGCATGGCGCCGTCGTCCAGCGCCGCCTGCTGTACCGCGACACGTCGCTGCGCTGCGGCTACGTCGAAGCCGTTGCGGTACGCGAGGATTGGCGCGGCCAGGGCCTGGCGATCGCGATACTCGACGCCTGCGAGCAGGTGATCCGCGGCAGCTGTCAACTCGGGGCGCTCAGTTCGTCAGATTTGGGTAGACGGCTCTACACCATGCGCGGCTGGCTGCCGTGGACCGGCCCGACGTCAGTATTGGCGCCCACTGGGCCCACCCGTACTCCGGACGCCGACGGCTCGGTGTTCGTCTTCCCTCTCGGGCTCGAGTTGGACGTGACGGCGGGGTTGATGTGCGATTGGCGTGACGGGGACGTCTGGTGACGCCTGAGCACCGTCTGAGCTGCTCCTGAGAGGGCAACGACACAGCAATTGGTCGGTAACTAGACCGAAATTTCGCGGGCATAGAAAATTCATATGAATCACCCGACCGCGCCGGCATTGTCCGGCTATCGGGTGGCCGTGACCTCAGCGCGGCGTGCCCGCGAGCTGTGCACGTTGCTGGCTCGCCACGGCGCCACCGTCACCAGCGCCGCGGCGATCACCATGGTCGCTCTGGCCGACGACGACGAATTGCGTCGCAACACAGAAACATTGGTGGCCCAGCCGCCGGACATCGTGATTGCGACGACGGGCGTCGGATTCCGAGGCTGGGTCGACGCCGCCGGGGGTTGGGGGCTGCGGGACCGATTGATTGCGGGCTTGTCCACATCCCGGATCGTGGCCCGCGGACCAAAAGCCACCGGCGCACTGCGGGCCGCGGGTCTGCGCGAGGAGTGGGCCCCGGAATCTGAGTCATCGCGCGAGGTCTCGCAGTACCTGCGCGAATCTGCCATCAGCGGCTGTCGTATCGCGGTGCAGCTTCACGGCGCGAGCGACAACTGGGATCCGTTTCCCGAATTTCTCGACGAGCTCCGTTCCGCCGGGGCGGAGATCATCCCGATCCGGGTGTACCGGTGGAAGCCGGCGCCGCCCGGCGGCGAGTTCGACCAACTGATCAAGCAGATCGCGCACCGGGACTTCGACGCGGTGAGCTTCACCTCGGCGCCCGCTGTCGCGGCGACACTGATGCGCGCCGCCGACCTACGCATCTCCGGTCAGCTGCTCGACGCGCTGCGCTCGGATGTCGCGGCGATGTGCGTCGGGCCCGTCACCGCGCAGCCACTGGTCCGCCTGGGGGTCCCGGCCTCGTGGCCGCAGCGAATGCGGCTGGGCGCGCTGGCCCGACACATCGTCGAGCAACTGCCGGTGCTGCGGTCGCGGACCATGCGCGCGGCCGGACACCGGATCGAGATGCGCGGTTCCTGCGTGATGATCGACGACGCGGTGCAGATGCTGTCGCCGGCGACGATGGCGGTGCTGCGCGCATTGGCGCAGCGCCCGGGTGCCGTCGTCGCCCGCAGCGAACTCCTCCGCGCCTTGCCGGGCGGCGCCAGCGACCCCCATGCGGTTGATACCGCGGTGCTGCGACTACGGAAAGCACTGGGCGACAGGAAGATCATCGCGACGGTGGTCAAACGCGGTTACCGGCTGGCGATCGACGAGGGCGCCGAGCGCGGCGTTCGCTCACGGCGAACACCGCAGCGGAACTTAAGCGTGGTCGACTCATGTTTGTAGGTGTAGAGCCGGCAAGGCGTCGGCGAGTAGCACCAGAAGCATGAGGAGACAGCAATGAGCAACCTGACACTGTGGTCACGACCCGCGGACCGTTGGGTGCGCGACTTCTTTGGCCCGGCTGCGGCGACCGACTGGATCAAGCCGGTAGCCGGCGGCTTCAGCCCCGCCGCGGAGGTGGTCAAGGACGGCGAAGACGCGGTGGTCCGGCTGGAGCTGCCGGGCGTGGACGTCGACAAGGACGTCAACGTCGAGATCGAGCACGGCCGCCTGGTCATCCACGGCGAGCGTCGCGACGAGCACGCCGAAGAGAAGGACGGCCGCACGTTGCGCGAGGTCCGCTACGGATCGTTCCGCCGGTCGTTCCAGTTGCCTGCGCACATCACCGGTGAGGCCGTCTCGGCGTCCTACGACGCCGGCGTGCTGACCGTGCGGGTTACCGGTGCCTACGCCGGAACGCAGCCGCAGCGCATCGCGATCACGAAGTAAACCGCGTCAGCGTCGAATCCGGTGGGGCTCAACGGCTCCACCGGATTCGTCGCATGCGATCACGCGAATGCCTGCTCGACCTCCACCCCGACGATGCGAAGCAGGTTGACCACTTTACGGTCGAGGCCTTCACCGACTTTGGACACTTCGTCGATGCCGAGACTGCCGAACGCGGGACCGGGCTGATCCATCGTGAAGATCGCGTTGCCGTCGCCGTCGCTGTGGACCAACATCCGCAGCGGGGCGTATAGCAGCGCCTTCGGGTCGTGGCGGAACATCGTCTCGGCGATGACGTGATTGCCGATCAGGTACTCGATCGCCTGAGTGTGATGTCCTGCGGCACTGAAGAACTCGGTCGCGTCGATCTTGGCGTAAACCATCAGTTCGTTCGGTGCGTTCTTGGCTGCGGCCGCGACAACGTCGTCCCAGTCGCCAGCGGATGCAACGATCTGCGCGAAGGCCGCCCGGTCGACCGGTGGCGCCGCCTGCTCCAGCGCGGCGATGAATTGATCGAAGGGCACGCCGGTGGCGATATCCACCCGGGTCATCTCGTGCTGTTCACGGTGAAAGCTTGCCTTCATCGGATCCGCTTTCTGTTGGTTCGTTGACCGAACTTTCAAATTGAAAGTATATGGTTCGGTGAACGAACCTGCAAGCGTACGATGTCTCCGTGGCCCTGCCCCGCGAATACACCGCAGAGAGTTGCCCCATCGCCCGATCACTCGAGATCGTCGGCGAGCGGTGGACGTTGCTGGTGGTACGGGACGCCTTTTACGGCGTCCGCCGATTCAGCGATTTCCGTGCGCACCTTGGCATTCCAAAAGCCGTGCTCTCCGAACGCCTTTCACTGCTGGTCGACGAGGGTGTGCTCGCCAAGGCCGCGGGTGGCCGCGGCCGTGACGAGTACATGTTGACCCCGAAGGGCCAGCGATTGTGGCCAATTATCTGGTCGTTGGCCAGTTGGGGTAACGAGAACTACGTCGAGCGGCCGCACCGGCGCAGCTATCGGCACGCGGACTGCGGCGGCGCCATCGGGCCCGACCGAATATGCGTGAAGTGCGGGCAGCTTCCCGACGTCGCCGATCTCGTCGTGCACCCGCCCCGGCGCCCACGCGGTCGCGACGGGCGCGACGATCCGGTCAGCAAGACACTCCGTCAGCCCCACCGGATGTTGGAACCGATTGCTGCCGCCGCCGGCCCGCCTGCGTGATTTCTCTCACGCTTGCTGCGGCGGCTGGATAGCTGGATAAAGCGACGTCGAATTACTTGACACAGATGTTTCGGAATGGATTCAGCCCGCGATACCGTCCAGCAATCCGGCGAAAAGTTCGCCATCCAGACACCCAGTACGACAGCGACTTCTGGCGCGACGCCGACCGGAAAGGAGTCGGGGATCACAGCAGGTCCTGACAATTCAAGCCCGCCGAGAATCTGAGGGCTGACTCTGTGTACTCTGCGAACAACAGCCCGTTCGAAGAGGAACAATTGATGAGCGCACCCACGGCGAACCATCCTGCGTCCGGCGTCTTTTCACCTACACGCGCCCACATCCAGCAACGGACCCTACGCACCGACCGGTGGTGGCTGTCGCCGCTGCGGATCGATCTGGGCTTCGCCGCATTCGTCATCTACGCGACAGTGCGGGCGTTCCTGCAGAACAACTACTTCGTTCCCCAATACCACTACCTGACGCCGTTCTACTCGCCGTGCGTCAGCCAGGGTTGCATCAGAGTCCAGTGATTTCTGGCCTCAGGTGCTGCCGGACGTGTGGTGGCTGCCGTACGCGGCGCTGACGCTGCCATTCCTGCTGCTGTTCCGGCTGACCTGCTACTACTACCGCGGCGCCTACTACCGCACCGTATGGCAGTCGCCCACCGCCTGCGGGGTGGCCGAGCCTCGCGTCCACTACTCCGGCGAGACCAAGTTCCCGCTGATCGTGCAGAACACCCACCGGTACTTCTTCTACATCGCCGGCATCATCTCGATCATCAACAGCTACGACGCGGTCGTTGCGTTCCACTCCGACCACGGGCCAGGCGGTTTCGGCTTCGGCCTGGGCAACGTGATCCTGGTCGGCAACGTGATCATGCTGTGGATCTACACGCTGTCCTGCCACTCGTGCCGCCACGTCACCGGCGGACGGCTCAAGCACTTCTCCAAACACCCTGTGCGGTACTGGCTCTGGACTCAGGTAAGTCACCTCAATACTCGGCACAAGTTGTACGCCTGGATCACTCTGGGGACGCTGATGTTGACCGACTTCTACATTGCGCTGGTTGCCAGCGGCACCATTTCCGACCTGAGATTTATTGGCTGAAAAGCCATTTCAGAATTTCCGAGATAGCTGAGCGAGGATTTCATGACTGAGGTCGAACGGCACTCCTACGATGTCGTCGTCATCGGTGCCGGCGGCGCGGGTTTGCGCGCGGTCATCGAGGCGCGGGAACGCGGCCTGAAGGTTGCGGTGGTGTCCAAGTCACTGTTCGGCAAAGCCCACACGGTGATGGCCGAGGGCGGCTGCGCCGCGGCGATGGGTAACACCAACCCGAAAGACAACTGGAAGACCCACTTCGGCGACACCATGCGCGGTGGCAAGTTCCTGAACAACTGGCGGATGGCCGAGCTGCACGCCAAGGAGGCTCCGGACCGGGTCTGGGAGCTGGAGACCTACGGCGCGCTGTTCGACCGTCTCAAGGACGGCAAGATCAGCCAGCGCAACTTCGGTGGGCACACCTACCCGCGGCTGGCGCACGTCGGTGACCGCACCGGCCTGGAGCTGATCCGCACCATGCAGCAGAAGATCGTCTCGCTGCAGCAGGAAGATCATGCCGAGCTGGGTGACTACGAGGCCCGGATCAAGGTGTACGCCGAGACCACGATCACCGAGTTATTGAAAGACGGCTCCGAAAATGGGGGGCGGATCTCCGGCGCATTCGGCTACGTGCGCGAAAGCGGCAAGTTCATCCTGTTCGAGGCTCCCGCGGTGGTGCTGGCCACCGGCGGTATCGGCAAGTCGTTCAAGGTCACCTCGAACTCCTGGGAGTACACCGGCGACGGCCACGCTCTGGCGCTGCGCGCCGGCGCGACGCTGATCAACATGGAGTTCGTCCAGTTCCACCCGACCGGCATGGTGTGGCCGCCCAGCGTGAAAGGCATCCTGGTCACCGAGGGTGTGCGCGGCGACGGCGGGGTATTAAAAAACTCGGAGAACTCCCGGTTCATGTTCGGCTACATCCCGGCGGTGTTCAAAGGCCAGTACGCCGAGAGCGAGCAAGAGGCCGACGAGTGGCTCAAGGACAACGACTCGGCTCGTCGCACGCCTGACCTGCTGCCCCGCGACGAGGTCGCGCGCGCGATCAACTCCGAAGTCAAGGCCGGTCGCGGCACCCCGCACGGCGGGGTCTACCTCGACATCGCCTCCCGGCTGACACCCGAGCAGATCAAGAAGCGGCTCCCGTCGATGTACCACCAGTTCAAGGAGCTGGCCGGGGTCGACATCACCAAGGAGCCGATGGAAGTCGGACCCACCTGTCACTACGTGATGGGCGGGGTGGAGGTCGACGCCGACACCGGCGCCGCCACCGTCCCCGGACTGTTCGCCGCCGGCGAATGCTCCGGCGGCATGCACGGCTCCAACCGGCTGGGCGGTAACTCGCTGAGCGACCTGCTGGTATTCGGACGCCGGGCCGGGCTGGGCGCCGCCGACTACGTGCGGGCGCTGAGCAGCCGTCCGACGGTGTCCGACGATGCCGTCGAGACGGCCGCGAAGCGGGCGCTGGCTCCCTTCGCGACACCGACGAACGGCGCTGCCGCGGAGAACCCCTACACGCTGCAGCTGGAGTTGCAGCAGTCGATGAACGACTTGGTGGGCATCATCCGCAAGGAAGAGGAAATCACCGAGGCGCTCGGTCGGCTCGACCAGCTTCGCGAGCGGTTCAAACACATCCACGTCGAGGGTGACCGCAAGTACAACCCCGGCTGGAACCTCGCCCTCGACCTGCGCAACTTACTACTGGTCAGCGAATGCGTCGCCAAAGCGGCGCTGGAACGTACCGAAAGCCGGGGCGGCCACACCCGCGACGATCACCCGGGGATGGACTCGTCCTGGCGCAAGATTCTGCTGGTCTGCCGCGCGGCCGGCGGTGACGAGATCGTCCCCGACATCTCGGTGACGCGCAAAGACCAGGTGCCGATGCGGCCCGATCTGCTCGAGGCTTTCGAGATCTCCGAGCTGGAGAAGTACTACACCGACGAAGAGCTGGCCGACCACCCAGGACGGAGAGGCTGATGACCTACAACGCGACCTTGCGGGTATGGCGTGGCGACGAGGCCGGCGGTGGATTGCAGGACTTCACCGTGGAGGTCAACGAGGGCGAGGTGGTGCTCGACATCATCCACCGCCTGCAGCAGACCCAGACGCCGGACCTGGCGGTCCGGTGGAACTGCAAAGCCGGCAAGTGCGGATCGTGCTCGGCCGAGGTCAACGGCAAGCCGCGGCTGATGTGTATGACGCGGATGTCGACCTTCGCCGAAGACGAGGTCGTCACCGTGACCCCGATCCGGACCTTCCCGGTGATCCGCGACCTGGTGACCGACGTGTCGTTCAACTACGAAAAGGCCCGGGAGATCCCGTCGTTCGCGCCGCCGAAGGATCTCCAGCCCGGTGAGTACCGGAT
This sequence comes from uncultured Actinomycetota bacterium, assembly GCA_963741555.1. GTDB lineage: Bacteria > Actinomycetota > Actinomycetes > Mycobacteriales > Mycobacteriaceae > Mycobacterium. The sequence goes on from CAVUIH010000009.1 coordinate 94,919, forward strand.
GGCACAGGAGGATGTGGAGCGCTCCCAGGAGTTCCGCAAGTGCATCGAATGCTTCCTGTGCAACAACGTCTGTCACGTCATCCGCGACCACGAGGACAACAAAGAGGCGTTCGCCGGCCCGCGCTACCTGATGCGGATCGCCGAGCTGGAAATGCATCCGCTGGACACCCGCGACCGGCGCAACGAGGCGCAGGAGGAGCACGGCCTCGGGTACTGCAACATCACCAAGTGCTGCACCGAGGTCTGCCCCGAGAGCATCAAGATCACCGACAACGCCCTGATTCCGATGAAGGAACGCGTCGCCGACCGCAAATACGATCCGATCGTGTGGCTGGGCAACAAGCTTTTCCGCCGCTGAGCGACATCATCGGCCACCGCCGGCCCGGCATTCGCGCGTAACCTCGACGCGAGTGGGGTTTTAGGTTCGCCCCGCCGTTTCGACCGGTAAGGCGGTGATCATGGCCATTCGACGACCTCAGAGCATCAACAACATTCGCACGGCGATCCACGAGCTCTCGGTGCGTGCACACCTCGCGCATCAGGAAGGCCGGGATCAGGACGCCACCGAGATCGAGCGTCGAATGCAGGGCTACCGCGACGAACTGGGCAAGCGGCCCTAAACGCCCAGCCGCCGGAAAACGCTGCGGTGGAACACGATCGGCGCGACCTCCGCGTCGACCTGAATGTCGCTGACCCGTAACACCACGATCGTGTGATCTCCGGCCGGGACGAGTTGCTCGATCGCGGTTTCCATCCACACGCTGGTGCCTTGAATGAAGACCGCGCCACTGGTGTTGGACACCGTCTCAAGGTCGGCGAACCGATCGCCGGTCTTCGCGGCCAGGGCCCGCGCGGCGTCGTCGTGCGATTCGCCCAGCAGACTGATTCCGAGCGCGTGCACGTCCTTGAGCTTCGGCCACGTCGTCGAGGTGTTCTGCACGCAGAACGACACCAGCGGCGGATCCAGCGACACCGGGACGAACGTGCTGGCCGCCAACCCCTCTCGGACACCGTCGATTTCGGCCGCAATGGCGATCACGCCGGAGGGGAAATGGCCAAAGGCTTCGCGGAGGGAAGAAGGCGTCAGCTTCTCAGGGGTATTCACCGGGCTTCATTCGCGTCGACGGGCTTTTTCGTAGCTCGACCCTACCTGCCCGGCGTTACAACTTGCGCGGTACCCGTCACGTAGCCGTGCGCGGCGGCGACGTTGGGATGGGCCCGCAGCCTGCTCTTCCAGGCGTTGCGGCCGTACACCGAGAAGATCGGGTCGGCGGGGTCTGCCCGCAGACCGGCGCGCTCCGCGAGTTCGGCGGGCAGCGTCAGGGTCGGGATCTGCGCGTCCAGCCGGGGGTTGAAGAAGTAGGGCACCGAGATCCGGTCGGCCGAACGCTGCAGATTCACTCGGTGCTCGGTGGCCCGCAGGTAGCCGTTGGTCGCCACTTCCAGCAGCTCACCGATGTTTACGACGAATGCCCCGTCCCGTCCGGGCACGTCGATCCAGCCGCCGTCCTGCGCGGCCGCGCACTTGCAGGCCGTCGCTGCCCGGCTCTGCCAGCAGCAGCGTCAGCATCCCGGAGTCGCGGTGCGCTCCCACGCCCTGCGAGCTGGCCGCAGTCGACGGATAGTGCACGATCTTGATCAGGGTGGCCGGCGCGTCGGCGAACGCGGCGTCGAAGACATCCGGCGCACTGCCCAGCGAGGCCGCCCAGTGCCGCATCAGGGTCCGGCCCACCGCACCGAGCGCGGCGTCCCACTCGGCGACGATGCCCGGCAGCTCCGGCACACCCGACGGCCATTGATTGGGGCCCTGCAGCCACAGGTAGTCCGGCTTCCCCGGGCCGCCGATCGGGGTGCGCTCCGGGCCGATGTCGATCTGCTCGCGCCAATCCACCTCACCGCGGGTCAGCTCGCCACCAAGCCGGGTGTAGCCACGGAAATGCGGACTGCGGACCATCGCGATGGCATCCTTGTCCGGTTGCGGTAGCGCGAATAGTCGCCGCGCCGCCGCCAGTACCCGGCGGGTCAGCGCCTCGGGCACGCTGTGGCCGATCAGATAGAAGAAACCGACCTCGTGGGCGGCCTCGCGCAGGCGTTCCCGCAGTTGGCCAGGACTGTCGCGCAGGTCCACTTCGGGGAGCGTCGTGACGCTTGACACAGTTGTCACGTACCTATCATTGTCGCAGGTGAAGCGGTATGCCAGGGTCCTGATCAGCGCGAATCCAACTGGTTGGTTGATTAGCCGATGAAATTTAGCTCACAGTCGGTTGCATCGGGTTACTGATGGGTATAACTTAGGCGTGTTACTGGTGGGTAACTTAGTCCTAGTACCCAACCTTAAAGTGGCGTTCTCATCGAGGAGGAACCAGTGGGCCACTACAAGAGCAATGTCCGCGACCAGGTATTCAACCTGTTTGAGGTCTTAGGCATTGACAAAGCATTCGGCGAAGGCGATTACACCGACCTTGACGCCGAGACCGCCCGCGAGATGCTGGTGGAAATGAGCCGGTTGGCCGAGGGTCCAGTCGCCGAGTCTTTCGCAGACGCGGACCGTAATCCCCCGGTATTCGACCCGAAAACCCATTCTGTGGCGCTGCCCGAGTCGTTCAAGAAGTCGGTGCAGGCGGTCATCGAAGGCGGTTGGGACAAGGTCGGCATCGACGAGGAGCTCGGCGGCATGCCGATGCCCAAGGCGATGGTCTGGTCGCTGCACGAGCACCTGCTCGGCGCCAACCCCGCCGTGTGGATGTACGGCGGCGGCGCCGGTTTCGCCAGCATCTTCTATCACCTGGCCACCGAAGAGCAGAAGAAGTGGGCCATCCTCGCCGCTGAGCGCGGCTGGGGCTCGACCATGGTGCTCACCGAGCCGGACGCCGGCTCGGACGTCGGCGCCGGTCGCACCAAGGCCGTCCAGCAAGACGACGGCTCGTGGCACATCGACGGTGTGAAGCGATTCATCACCTCCGCCGACTCCGATGACCTGTTCGAGAACATCTTCCACTTGGTACTCGCCCGCCCCGAGGGCGCCGGGCCGGGCACCAAGGGCCTGTCGCTGTTCTTCGTGCCGAAGTTCCTGTTCGACTTCGAAACCGGCGAGCCTGGCGAGCGCAACGGCGTCTTCGTCACCAACGTCGAGCACAAGATGGGCCTGAAAGCCTCCGCCACCTGTGAGCTGACCTTCGGTCAGCACGACGTTCCGGCCAAGGGCTGGCTGGTCGGCGAGGTGCACAACGGCATCGCGCAGATGTTCGAGGTCATCGAGCAAGCACGAATGATGGTGGGCACCAAGGCGATTGCCACGCTGTCCACCGGCTACCTGAACGCGCTGGAGTACGCCAAGTCCCGGATTCAGGGCGCCGACCTGACGCAGATGACCGACAAGACCGCTCCGCGGGTGACCATCACCCACCACCCGGACGTGCGTCGTAGCCTGCTGACCCAGAAGGCGTACGCCGAGGGTCTGCGTGCGCTGTACGCCTACACCGCGACCTACCAGGACGCGCCGGTGGCCAAGGCAGTGCACGGCATCGACAACGACCTGGCGGTCAAGGTCAACGACCTGCTGCTGCCCGTGGTCAAGGGTGTCGGCTCCGAGCAGGCCTACGCCAAGCTCACCGAGAGCCTGCAGACCTTCGGTGGTTCCGGCTTCTTGCAGGACTACCCGATCGAGCAGTACATCCGTGACGCCAAGATCGACTCGCTCTACGAGGGCACCACGGCCATCCAGGCGCAGGACTTCTTCTTCCGCAAGATCGTCCGCGACAAGGGTGTGGCGCTGGCCCACGTGTCGGGGCAGATCGAGGAGTTCATCAAGAACGAGTCGGGCAACGGTCGGCTGAAGGCCGAGCGTGCGCTGCTGTCCACCGCGCTGGCCGATGTGCAGGCGATGGCGGCGACGCTGACCGGCTACCTGATGGCCGCGCAGGAGGAGATCTCCAGCATCTACAAGGTCGGTACCGGTTCGGTGCGCTTCCTGATGAGCGTCGGCGACCTGGTGATCGGCTGGCTGCTGCAGCGTCAGGCCGCCGTGGCTCTCGAGGCGCTCGACGCCGGCGGCGTCAGCGAGGCCGACAAGGCCTTCTACGAAGGCAAGATCGCGGTGGCGTCGTTCTTCGCGAAGAACTTCCTGCCGCTGCTGACCAGCACTCGGTCGGTGTTGGAGAACATCGACAACGACATCATGGAGCTCGACGAAGCCAGCTTCTGATCTACAGAACAGCAAAATCCCCCGCTCTCCTCGGAGACGGGGGATTTCGCACGCGGAGCGGCATGCGATCATGACACTCTTTTCAGAAACGACGCAGATGCGATATCACCCATCGGGTGCGCCACGCACTGATAGCGCCCGCGATGCGAATTTGAAAAAGTGTCTATCCCCGCACTGAAGATGTTGCTGTGGTCCGACCGGGACGCTCGTCCCAAACAGACAAGGGGAGGGGCCGCCGCCGGAATCCCCTCATGCCGTCGGCGGCCCCGGTCATGGCCAGGCACCTGTCGACAGGTGCGAAGCCGAGTTTCGGGAAGCTCCGCGCTGCCATCGGGTCGGTGGGTCGGACGACAACACGGAGCTATCCAGAAAGCGGCTACCCCGCGCTACGGGGGGAACTAAACGCCGGGCCGATGTTGCCTGTATCACGCCTCCAGGATGGCGGCGACGCCCTGGCCACCCGCGGCGCAGATGGAGATCAGCCCACGCACCGGCTTCCCGCCGTTCTGCGGCCTTGGCCTCGTGCAGCTGCTTGGCCAGCTGGGCGAGAATGCGCCCGCCCGTCGCGGCGAACGGGTGGCCGGCGGCCAACGACGAGCCGTTGACGTTGAGCTTGGACCGGTCGATGGACCCCAGCGCGGCATCGAGGCCAAGGCGCTCCTTGCAATATTCCTCGGACTCCCAGGCCTGCAAGTGTGCGAGCACCACCGACGCGAACGCCTCGTGGATCTCGTAGAAGTCGAAGTCCTGCAGGCCCAGCCCGTTGCGGGCCAGCAGGCGCGGCACGGCGTAGGTCGGCGCCATCAGCAGACCGTCGGCGCCGTTGACGTAATCGACGGATGCCGTCTCTGCGTCCACGAAGAACGCCAGTGGGGTCAGCGAGCGTTCGGCGGCCCACTCCTCGGTGGACAGCAGCGCCACCGAAGCGCCGTCGGTCAGCGGCGTCGAATTGCCCGCCGTCATCGTGGCGTCGCCGGCCTTCACGCCGAACACCGGCTTGAGTTTGGCCAGCTTCTCCGCGGACGAGTCGGCGCGCAGGTTGTCGTCACGATAGAGGCCCAGGAACGGTGTGACCAGATCGTCGAAGAATCCGCGGTCGTAGGCCGCTGCCATGTTGCGGTGGCTCGCGGCGGCCAGCTCGTCCTGGTCGACCCGCTTGATGCCCATCTGCTTGGCGGTGATGGCCTGGTGCTCACCCATCGACAATCCGGTACGCCGCTCGCTGTTCACCGGAATCTCCACGCCGAGGCTGGCGGGAAGCTTGCCGACCAGCTTCAGCCGCTCGACGTTGGACTTCGACCGGCGCAGCCCGAGCAGGGTGTGACGCAGGTTGTTGCCCAGCGCGATCGGTGCATCGGAGGTGGTGTCTACGCCGCCCGCTGCGGCGGCCTCATAGCGCCCCGCGGCGATACCGTCGGCCGCAGCGATCGCCGCTTGCAGACCGGTGCCGCAGGCTTGCTGGAGGTCGAACGCCGGCGTGTAGGACGACAGCGCGGATCCGAGCACGCTCTCGCGCATCAGGTTGAAGTCGCGGCTGTGCTTGAGGACCGCGCCGCCGATCACCGCGCCCAGCCGCTCGCCGGCCAGGCCGAACCGGTCGACCAGGCCGCCCAGCGCGGCGGTGAACATGTCCTGGTTCGATGCTTGGGCGTAGGCGCGATCCGAGCGCGCGAACGGGATTCGATTGCCGCCCAGCACCGCGACGCGTCGCTTGGGGGCGGTCGCTTGGGAACTTGCAGACGAGCTTTCAGAAGCCACGCTTATCTCCGTCGGTTGATGGTTATCCACGGTTGGGAGCCATACTACTCACTGTTCTTACTCTGGAGTAAGTTAGCTCTCGACTACGGTATCTGGTACCCCACAGCATGGAAGGCAACTCAGTGGCACCCGATCTATTTTCTCAAGTCGTCAACTCCGGGCCCGGCTCGTTCCTTGCCAAGCAGCTTGGTATCCCGCAGCCCGAGACGCTGCGGCGCTATCGGGCCGGTGACCCGCCGTTGGCCGGCTCACTGCTGATCGGCGGCGAGGGACGGGTGGTCGAGCCGCTGCGGGCAGCGCTGGCCGCCGACTACGACGTGGTGGGAGCCAATCTCGGCGGCCGCTGGGCGGACTCCTTCGGCGGGCTGGTGTTCGACGCGACCGGCATCACCGCGCCGGCCGGGCTGACGGCCCTGCACGAGTTCTTCACACCACTGATGCGCAACATCGGCCACTCGGGGCGCGTGGTCGTCGTCGGCACCACACCCGATGAAGCCAAAAGCGCCGACGAGCGGATCGCGCAGCGGGCACTGGAGGGCTTCACCCGCTCGCTGGGCAAGGAGCTGCAACACGGCTCCACGGCGGCACTGGTGTACCTGTCGCCCGACGCCAAGCCGGCTGCCACCGGCGCGGAATCCACCCTGCGGTTCATCCTGTCGGCCAAGTCGGCCTATGTCGACGGACAGGTGTTCTACGTGGGCGCCGCCGACTCCACGCCGCCTGCCGATTGGGACAAGCCGCTGGACGGCAAGGTCGGCATCGTCACCGGTGCCGCCCGTGGCATCGGCGCGACGATCGCCGAGACATTCGCCCGCGACGGGGCCCGCGTCGTGGCGATCGACGTGGAGTCCGCCGCCGAGGCTCTGGCCGAAACGGCCACCCGCATCGGCGGCACGGCGCTGGCACTCGACGTGACCGCCGATGACGCCGTCGACCGGATAACCGAGCACCTGCGCGAGCATTACAACGGCCGGGCCGACATCCTGGTCAACAACGCCGGGATCACCCGCGACAAGCTGCTCGCGAACATGGACGACGCGCGGTGGAACTCCGTTCTAGCCGTCAACCTGGTTGCGCCGCAACGCCTTACCGAGGGGCTGGTCGACAACGGCAGCATCGGCGAAGGTGGCCGGGTGATCGGCCTGTCGTCGATGGCCGGGATCTCGGGCAACCGCGGGCAGACCAACTACGCCACCACCAAGGCCGGCATGATCGGACTGACTCAGGCGCTGGCACCGCAGCTCGCCGAGAAGGGCGTCACGATCAACGCCGTCGCGCCGGGTTTCATCGAAACCAAGATGACGGCGGCCATCCCGCTGGCGACCCGCGAGGTGGGCCGCCGGCTCAACTCGCTGTATCAGGGCGGACAGCCGGTCGACGTGGCCGAGACCATCGCCTATTTCGCCAGCCCTGCGTCGAACGCGGTGACGGGTAACGTCATCCGTGTTTGCGGCCAGGCCATGCTGGGCGCTTAGAGGAGAACAGGTGACGCAACCAAGCGGTCTGAAGAACATGCTGCGCGCGGCGGCCGGCGCGTTGCCGTTCGTGCCACGCGGAGACAGTCTGCCCACCCGCACCCTGACCGTCGACGAGCTACCGATCGATCGAGCCAACGTCGCCGACTACGCCGAGGTCACCGGCCTGCGGTACGGCGACGCAGTGCCGCTGACCTACCCGTTCGCGTTGACCTTCCCGACGGTGATGTCGCTGGTGACCGGATTCGACTTCCCTTTCGCCGCAATGGGATCCGTTCACATCGAGAACCGCATCACCCGGTATCGGCCGATCAAGGTTACCGACACCGTCAACATCGCGGTCCACGCGGAGAACCTGCGTGAACACCGCAAAGGGCTGCTGGTCGACCTGATCAGCGATGTCCGCATCGGCAACGAGGCGGCATGGCACCAGGTCACGACCTTTCTGCACCAGCAGCGCACCAGCCTGTCCGACGAGCCCAAGCCGCCGCCGGAGAAGCAGCCCAGACTGCCGGCACCCAAGGCGATCGTGCGGATATCGCCGGGGCAGATCCGCCGCTACGCGTCCATCGGTGGCGATCACAACCCGATTCACACCAACCCGGTCGGAGCCAAGCTGTTCGGGTTCCCGACTGTGATTGCACACGGAATGTACAGCGCGGCAGCGGTATTGGCGAACCTGGAAGCCTCACTTCCCGACGCGGTGACGTATTCGGTGCGGTTCGGCAAACCGGTGCTGCTGCCCGCGAGCGTCGGACTCTACGTCGAACAGGTGCAGGACGGCTGGGACATCAGCTTGCGCAATATCGCCAAGGGCTACCCGCACCTGACCGGCACGTTACGGGCGCACTAGCCGGCGGGAGCGCTCGACGAGGAGGTCCAACCCGTGCGCGCCCCAGGCGGCGACCAGGAAAACCAGCAGCAGCCACAGCGGGGGCCGGGCGAGTTCCCAGACGAAGATCGCGGCCCAAAACGGCGCGCGTTGAGTAACAGCCAAGACGCCCGCTGCGCCGGCCATTGAGATCGCCGGAACATGGTATTGAGTTCCTGCCACCGCGTTGATGATCAGCACCAACAGCGTCCCGGCTGCCGCGCCGGTAGCCAGCGCGGGGGTGAGCATCCCGCCCCTCGCGCCGGCGCGCAAAAAAACTGCCGTCAGAACAGGTTTCAGAACCAGGACTATCGCCGCCGCTTCCAGGGTCATCCCGCCGGCGAGGGTCGCGCTCAGGACCGATCTGCCGTTGCCGGGCAGCTCTGGCCACCAGCGTGAGCAGACACCGATCAGCAACCCCGCTCCCGCGATCGCCGGGATCAGCAGCCACGATCGAGTCAGCGCGGCCTGACGTGCCGATGTCATGAGGCGGTTGAAGGCAAGTCCCAAGACAAGGGTCAGCGGGGCCAACAGCAGTGCGTAACCGATCAGCCGATACGACACGTGTGGGTTGGGCCAGGTCAGGTTCGGCTCATCATGGGTGACGAACGAGGCAACTGCGACCGCCAGGCTCGACGTGATCAACGCGGCACCCAGCGCTCGGGGATGCCAGGTTTTCAACATGATCCGCACTGCGAACAGCGCACCACCCAGCGGCACCGCATATACCGCACCGAGCCCCGCGCCTGCCGCACAGGCCAGCAGGATCTCGCGGTCCCGTGCCGACAGCCGTTTCAGCCATCCTGTAGCGAAATCTCCTAGTGCAACGGCGAATTGGCGAGGTGCCACTTCCCTGCCCAGCGACGCACCAGAGCCGACCACCAGCACCTGCAGCGCCGCGTCGAAACCGAAGGGCAGCAAGCGAATGCGCTCACGGTCGGCGATGGCCGACGACAACGACGGAACATCGGCCCGCGATCGCAGTAGCCACCACCCCAGCCCCGCGAGCGCTCCGCCGACCATCGGCCCCAGTGCTCGACGGACCGGGCTGCTGCCGGTTACCCCCTCCAACAATGATCCGAATGTGTAGTGATAGGTGAGGTGTTCAATGGCTCGCAATAGCAGGATCGTCGACAGCCCGGCAACCCCGGCGAGTAGCCCGACGATGACTACCGCGCAAAGGAAGTCAGTGTTGCGGCGTCGTGTCACCGATTAACCGGATTCGATCGAGGGTTCCGCCGCGTCTTTTTCGACCGGCTTGCCCTTGAGTCCACGCCAGAACAGGTTGATCATCACCTCGGCCGCGCCGTCGACGTCGGTGTCGCCGGTGCTGAGCCGCGTCGCGATCGCCTCACCGGCGCCCACCAGCGCAACCGCGACCATCTCGAAGTCGGTGTCGGGTTCGGGATTCCGGGTGCCCGCCTGCAGCACCCGCACAACCAAGGCGATGATCCGCTCACGTCCCTCCCGCACGGTGTGAGCGAATGCCTGCGAGTTGGTGGCCTGTGCGTACATCACGATCCACGACGCGCGGTTGGAGTCGATGTAGCGCATGAACGCCACAATCGTGTTGTGCAGCAAGTCTCTCGGGCTCTGGTCGAGGTCGATGTCCTCGCGCACGCCGTCGATAAATCGCGCCAGCTCGCGATCGAGGCACGCGCCGAACAATTCCTCCTTGGAGCCGTAATACAGATACAGCATCGGCTTGGAGATCTCGGCCTTGGCGGCGATCGCGTCCATTGACGTGTCGTGATAGCCGTTGATAGAGAACATCTCCACCGCGGCGTCGAGCATCTGCTGTTCACGGACAGCGCGAGGTAGCCGCTTGGTACCACCTGCCATGCTGTCTCCCTTTAGCGGACCGCTACGCAGTTCAGCGTAAGCAATTCACGCTGCGGACGCCGCATTACCGGCCGCAATCCGGCTTGGGCCCCTTGAACTTCGCGACCCGGCGGACCGAGTCGTCGACGTCGGACACCTTCAATTCCTTGGCGTCCAAAGCCTTTTGTAACCGGTCGAGAACCGCGGGCACTTCGTCGGTGGTGATCCACAGCGCAATGTCGGTGCCGGCCTGCAAGGTGCGCAATACCGCCTCGGGCACGGTGTAGTGGTCCTTGATCGCCGCCATGCTTGACAGATCGTCGCTGAATATCGGGCCGCCGAAGGCCGGGCCGTTATAGCCGACGCCGGTCCGCAGCATCTGCACCGCGGCGCGGTTGACGCTGGCAGGTTCGTTGCCGGTGAGGTCGGGCACCTGCAAGTGGCCGACCATCGCGCCCTGCGGGACAGCGTTCAGCAGTTCGCGGTACGGCACCAAGTCGTCGTTCTGCAACTGCTGCAGCGGTGGCGTGACGATGACGGATCCGGTGTGCGAGTCGCCGGACCCATGTCCGTGGCCGGGGAAATGCTTGAGTACCGGAAGTACACCGGCATCGTGCAGACCTCGGGCATACTGCCGCGCATACTCGACGACCTTCGCCGGGTCGGAGCTGAATGACCGGTCGCCGATGACCGTGTCGTCTGGGGCGCTGGTGACGTCCACGTCGGGCGCGAAGTCGACGGTGATGCCGAGTCCGCGCATCCGGTGGCCCCGATCGAGCGCTAGGCCGTAGACCTCGTCGGGGGTGTGCGTCTGAGCCAACACCCGCGCTGAGGGTGCCGGTCCGATCAGCTTGGACAGCCGGGCCACCCGGCCGCCTTCTTCGTCGACGCTGACCGCCACCGGCAACGCAGTGGCGGTCGAGAGGTCCTTGACCAGGTTGGGTCCCAGCATCTTCAGGTCGGTCCAGCTGCCGATGAAGATGCCGCCGACGTGGAAGTTCGTCACCACAGCTTTGGCGTCGTCACCGTCGCGGACGCCCACCATCAACAACTGGGCCAGCTTGTCCCGCAGAGGTAGGGCCGCCGGGTCCCCACACGCCGGTCGGGCCGGGGGTATCGCCTTGGCCGCCGACGAGGTGGCCGGGGCGGACTTCGGTGGTTGCGAAGCGTGGCCGCACCCCGTCATCAGCGCCGTCGCAGCAGCCAAAACAGCCAGACTCCGTGGCAAACCCATCAGGCCATGCTGTCATGGGCTGACCTGTCAACGGTTACCGGTCGCGACCTCATCCTCTGCGTCCTCTGCTAGTTTGCAGCTATGAATCGCTTCGTCGCGCCCGCCGCCGCCAGCGTCGTTGTCGGTCTGCTGCTGGGCGCCGCCGCGATTTTCGGGATCACGCTGATGGTGCAGCAGGACACCAAGCCGCCACTGCCCGGTGGCGACCCGCAGTCGTCGGTGCTCAACCGGGTTGAGTACGGCAACCGCAGCTAGCCCGCCGTGCCGCTGTCACGACGGTGGCTGTGGCTGGTCACAACGGTCGCACTGGCGCTGAGCCTCGCATCGTCACCCGGTGAGATCTCGCCGGACACCAAGCTCGACCTCACCGCCAACCCGCTGCGTTTCCTGTCCCGGGCCACCAACCTGTGGAACAGCGACCTGCCGTTCGGCCAGGCGCAAAATCAGGCCTACGGCTACCTGTTCCCGCACGGCACCCTCTTTCTGGCCGGTCACCTGTTGGGGCTGCCGGGCTGGCTCACCCAGCGGCTGTGGTGGGCACTGCTGTTGACCGTCGGCTTCTGGGGATTGCTGCGCGTCGCGGAGGCGCTCGGCGTCGGCAGCACGTCGTCGCGGGTGATCGCCGCGACGGCGTTCGCGCTGTCTCCCCGGGTGTTGACCACACTGGGGTCGATCTCGTCGGAGACCCTGCCGATCATGCTGGCGCCGTGGGTATTGCTGCCCACGATTCTGGCGCTGCGTGGCGGCGACAGGTCGGTGCGCCGGCTGGCCGGTCAGGCCGGGGTGGCGGTGGCGCTGATGGGAGCGGTCAACGCGATCGCGACGCTGGCCGGCTGCCTGCCCGCGGTGATCTGGTTGGCCTGCCATCGACCCAACCGGCGTTGGTGGCGCTACACCGCGTGGTGGTCACTGGCGTTGGTGCTGGCGATGTCGTGGTGGCTGGTGGCGCTGATCCTGATGGCGCGGATCAGCCCGCCGTTCCTGGATTTCATCGAATCCTCCGGCGTGACAACGCAATGGTCGTCGCTGGTCGAAGTGCTGCGCGGTACCGACAGCTGGACGCCGTTCGTCGCGCCGAACGCGACCGCGGGTGCACCGCTGGTGACCGGACCGGTCGCCATCCTGGCCACCAGCCTGGTGGCGGCGGCGGGGCTGGCCGGCCTCACGATGGGCGGCATGCAGGCCCGCGGGCGGTTGGTGACGATGCTGCTGGTCGGCGTGGTGCTGCTGGGCGTCGGCTACAGCGGCGGGCTGGGCTCGCCGCTGGCCCATCAGGTGCAGGCGTTTCTGGACGCCGGCGGGGCCCCACTGCGCAACGTGCACAAGCTGGAGTCCCTGATCCGCATCCCGGTCGTGCTGGGTGTTGCCGAACTGCTCGGCCGGATTCCGCTACCTGGCAGCGCGCCGAAGGCGATCTGGGTCCACGCGTTCGCCCACCCCGAGCGCGACAGACGGGTCGCGGTCGGGATCGTGGTGCTGACGGCGCTGATGGCCGGCACGTCGCTGGCATGGACCGGCCGCATCGCGCCGCCCGGCACGTTCAAGGAGATACCGCGGTACTGGCATGAGACCGCCGATTGGCTCTCCGCACATAACACCGGCACGCCGACTCCGGGCCGAGTTCTGGTGGTTCCCGGTGCGCCGTTCGCCACTCAACTGTGGGGCACCAGCCACGACGAACCGCTGCAGGTGCTCGGCGACAGCCCGTGGGGTGTGCGTGACTCGATTCCGCTGACCCCGCCGCAGACCATTCGCGCGCTGGACTCGGTGCAGCGCTTGTTTGCGGCCGGACGACCCTCTGCCGGGCTGGCCGATACGCTCGCCCGCCAAGGTATTTCGTATGTCGTCGTGCGCAACGATCTGGACCCGGACACCTCGCGATCGGCACGCCCGATCCTGGTGCACCGGGCGATCAGCGGGTCGCCGCGACTGCAGAAGGTTGCCCAGTTCGGAGCGCAGGTCGGGCCGGGCCCGGTGTCGGGCTTCGTCACCGACAGCGGGTTGCGGCCCCGGTACCCCGCCGTCGAGGTCTACCGCGTCGCGGCAGCCACCGGCAACCCTGCGGCGCCCTACCTCGCTGACATCGACCAGTTGGCCCGCGTCGACGGCGGGCCAGAAGTGTTGCTGCGCCTCGACGAACGACTTCGGCTGACCGGCCGGCCCGCGCTGGGTCCGGTGCTGTTGACCGGGGACGCTGAGCGCGCAAAGCTGCCAGTGCCGGTGGTGACGGTCACCGACACGCCACTGGCCCGCGAGACCGATTACGGCCGCGTCGACGACCATTCGTCGGCGATCCGCGCCGACGGCGATGCGCGGCACACCTTCAACCGGGTGCCGGACTATCCCAGCCCAGGCGCGGACACCGTGTACGGCGGGTGGAGCGGTGGGCGGCTGACGGCATCCAGCTCATCGTCGGACTCCACCGCGCTGCCCGACGTCGCCACGGCCGCGTCGCCGGCCGCCGCGATCGACAGCGATCCGGCGACTGCGTGGGTGTCGAACAGTCTGCAGTCCGCTGTCGGCCAGTGGCTGCGAATCGACTTCGACCATCCGATCGCCAACAGCGTCATCGCCATCACCCCCAGCGCCACCACGGTCGGGGCCCAGGTTCGCCGTGTCGAAGTCGAAACTGCCACCGGCACAACGACATTACGGTTCGACGAGACCGGGAAACCCGTAACGGCGGCCCTGCCGTACGGCGAGACGCCGTGGGTGCGGATCACCGCGGTCGGCACCAGCGACGGCTCCCCTGGTGTGCAGTTCGCGATCACCGACCTGTCGATCACTCAGTTCGACGCCGCCGGGTTCGCCCATCCGATCGACCTGCGGCACACCGCACTGGTCCCCGCGCCGCCACCGAACGCCGTTGTCGCACAATGGGATCTCGGCTCTGAGCCGCTGGACAGACCTGGCTGCGCGACGGGCCCGACCAACGTCCGGTGCGCGCCGTCGATGGCGCTGGCCCCGGAAACGCCCGCCACATTCAGTCGTATGCTGAGCGTGCCGCAGCCCACGCAGGTAGAACCGATGGTCTGGGTGCGGGCACGCTCGGGACCACAACTGGCCGACCTGGTCGCCGAACCGGGCACCACCCGGGCCCGCGGCGACTCGGATCTGGTCGACGTCCTCGGCGCGGCCTATGCCGCCACCGACGGCGATCCGGCCACCGCGTGGACAGCGCCGCAGCGGGTGGTGCAGCACAAGACAGCCCCGACGCTCACGCTCACTTTGCCGGAACCCACCGAGGTGACCGGCCTGCGACTGACGCCGAGCACGTCGCCGCTGCCCGTGCACCCGACCATGGTGGCCGTCGATCTCGGCGACGGCCCGCAGGTCCGCCGGTTGACCGGATCCGGGGTGCAAGATGTGTCGCTGAAATCCGTTGTCACCGATACGGTTACCGTCAGCTTGCTGGACTGGAAAGACGTCATCGACCGCACCGCGCTAGGCTTCGACCAGCTCAAACCGCCGGGGCTCGCAGAGATCGCGGCACTGGGCGCCGACGGCGCACCTATTGCCCCCGCAGATTCCGCCCGCAACCGACCCCGAGACGTCACCGTCGACTGCGACCACGGGCCGGTCATCGCCATCGCGGGCCGGTTCGTGCACACCTCGATTCATGCAACGGTGAATGAGTTGCTGGACGGCGCGCCGGTGACCGCGCAGCCCTGCGACTCGCAGCCGATCATGTTGCCCAGCGGGCAGCAGGAGTTACTGGTCAGCCCAGGGCCGCAATTCGTCGTCGATGGTGCGAGGCTGACTGGGCCGCAGGCAATTTCGTCGCTCACACCGGTGACGCCGGCAACCACCGGGGCGTGGGGTCCGGCCCGCCGCGAAGTGCACGTTGCGGACTCACCGGCGTCGCGGGTGGTGGTCGTGCCGGAGAGCATCAATGCGGGTTGGGTGGCGCGCACCGGCACCGGGACTCGGCTGACGCCGATCGTGGTCAACGGATGGCAGCAGGGGTGGGTGGTGCCGCCGGGAACATCGGGCACCATCACGCTGACGTTCGCGCCGAACTCGCTCTATCGCGCGGGCCTGACCTTCGGTCTGGCGCTGCTGCCACTGCTGGCCCTGATGGCATGGTGGCCGGGGCGCCGTAGATCACGCGACGATCCCGCGGCACGCCCCTGGACGCCGGGACCGTGGGCTGCCGTCCCGGTTTTCGCGGCGACGGCGGTGATCACCGGCATCGCCGGCGCTGTGGTGTTCGGCGCGGTGCTGGGTCTGCAGTGGGCAATGCGCCGCCATCCGCGACGACGTGACATCGTGACGCTGGGGCTGAGCGCCGGCGGTCTGACCGTGGCCGGCGCGACGCTGGCCCGGCATCCGTGGCGCGCGGTCGACGGGTACGCCGGCCATTCGGCGGGCGTGCAACTGCTCGCGCTGATATCGCTTGCAGCGGTGGCGGCCTCGGCGTTGACGCGACCATCGACAGGTGAGCGTTAACGCGCAACTGTGCATAGGGCTGCTCGTGGTCCCGTTCGTGAATTGCCGGACATCTGCGCCGCTGTTACAGCTGAGGGCATGTATCGAGTCGACTTGGCGGCGTTGGCCGCCTCCGCAATGCGCGTCACCGGAATCGGCGAGGACGTGGCCACTGCGCACGTGATATCGGACAACCGAATCGCTGCGGCCCAGCCGGGCTGGGTAGGCGCCTCCGCGTCAGCCCTGACTGCCGCGGCGGCGGACTGGTTGACCACATCGCGTCGGCTGCTGACCCGACTCGGCGGCCACGCGCTGGACCTGGCCGACGACGGGATGCACTTCGCTGCCGTCGAGAACGAGAGCGCCGGGAAGCTGGGTGCGGTCTGAACCGTGGCGTTGACGGTAGCCGATATCGACCGGTGGAGCGCCGACGCGGTGCGCGAGGTGTCCCTCGCTGCCGACGCGCGTGGCCGGGCAACCCTCGACGCAGCGGACCACATGGCACTGGACGACACCTGGGTCGGCACCAAAGCTGAAGCCCGCCAACACACCAACGCGTCGATCCGCGACGAACTCGACGCGCACGGCATCGAGTCGCTGGCGGTCGGCGCGGGCGGCCGAGCACGGCGGCTCACAGCATCGCGAAGGTCCAGTCGGCTCTGGCCACGCTGCGCGGCGATGCCGCCGAACGAAACATGAGCGATCGACCCGCTGACCAACACGGTGATCCCTGGTGGCAGTGACCTGCAAAACCAGCTGAATATGATTGTGGCAGAGGCGACCTCGGTGGACGAGGAGCTGGCGATCACCATCAGTACGGCCGACCGCGGATTGCAGCACCATCGACCACAGACTCCGACGGGCGCTGTCCGATCCGCTGCCCGACGACCCGAGACAGTTCAACGAACTATGGAATCGGCTCACCCCGGATGAGAAGGACGGGCTTTACCGCAGGGATCACAGCATCGGCAACCGGGCCGGGATGCCGTGGGATCCGCCGGACCACTTGGGAAAGGACCACTACAACCGGCTGCACCTGGCCGAACTCGAGCAGCGCATCCAGCTCCGACCTGGACCGGATGCGCCTCGGCATCGACGAGCTACTCACGGGACATCACGTCGACGACGGCATCCTCTACGCGCTGCAGTCGCAATTCGCCGCTGCCAGAACGCAACTCGAGGGCTACCGAGCCGTTGACGCGCAGTTGAACCTTGGCGGTGGACCGAAGCGCTACCTGGGTCTGCTCGACGAGTTCGGCCACGGCGCGCTGTCAATCGGCAATCCGGACACCGCCGCTCGCAACGCGATCTTTGTCCCCGGCACCGGTCAAGACCTGTCCCGGCTGCCGTTCAGCGACCAGATCGCGTCGGCCATGCGCGCCGCCGCACTGGCTGCCGACGCCGGCCTGAAACCGGAGGACGTCGCCGTCACGACGTGGATGGGCTACGACCGCCCGATGGATCTCAGCCGGGCAGCCCTTCCGGGGCCCGCACAGCGCGGCGCAGACCCCCTCGAGGTGTTCGAGAACGGGCTGCGGGCGTCGCACATCGGGCATCGGTCGATCGACACCGTGATCGGCCACAGCTATGGATCGACTGTGCTCGGGGCGGCCGCTTCCGGCGGGCACCACCTCGACGCCGACAACGTCATCGCGGTCGGCAGCCCCGGCATGCTGGTCGAGCGTGCCGACCGACTGAGCCTGACGCCCGGTGCCCACGTCTACGCGATGCGGGCCGGCAACGACATCATCGGCCTCGGCGGCGTCGTCACCGAATGGACGTTGGGCGCCGAACCGACCGCGCCCGCGTTCGGCGCCACCCGGCTGGCCGCCGATCCCGGACCCACCGGGCCGCTCGGCCTGCCCAGCGTCGACGCGCACAGCAGCTACTGGTCCGACGGCAACAGGGCGCTGCGGAATTTCGGTGCCGTCATCGCCGGCCTGTCGCCGCCATACATCGTCGGGCGGCGCTAGTTTTCCCGCGGACCAGACGGGTAAGCGCGACAATAGGACTTCCACTCCTCGCCAGGAGCTACCGACATGGGCTGGTTGGACGCACCGGAATATTGGTTGGGCAGACTGATACTGGAGCGCGGCATCGCGGCCGTGTACGTTCTCGCATTCGTCGCGGCCGCAAGGCAATTCCGGGCACTGATCGGCGAGCACGGACTGCTGCCGGTGCCGCGATTTCTGGCCCGTCGGTCCTTCAAACAGTCACCCAGCATCTTCTACGTCCACTATTCCGATCGATTCTTCGCGACGGTCGCCTGGTCGGGGGCGGCGCTGTCGTCGGCCATGGCCTGTGGCTTGGCCGATGTGGTGCCGCTCGGGGTCACGGTGTTGTTGTGGTTGCTGCTGTGGGTGCTGTATCTGTCGATCGTCAACGTCGGCCAGGCGTGGTATTCGTTCGGCTGGGAATCGCTGCTCCTCGAAGTCGGTTTCCTGGCAATCTTTCTCGGCAACGACCACGTCGCGCCACCGGTGCTGGCGATGTGGTTGGCGCGGTTGCTGCTGTTCCGGGTCGAGTTCGGCGCCGGGCTGATCAAGCTTCGCGGCGACTCCTGCTGGCGGGACCTGACCTGCCTGTACTACCACCACGAGACGCAGCCGATGCCGGGGCCGCTGAGCTGGTTCTTCCATCACTTGCCCAGGCCCCTGCATCGAATCGAGGCCGCGGGCAATCATTTCGCGCAGCTCGTCGTGCCGTTCGGCTTGTTCGCACCGCAGCCGGTGGCCGGCGTTGCCGGGGCGATCATCGTCGCCACCCAGCTCTGGCTGGTACTGTCCGGCAACTTCGCGTGGCTCAACTGGCTGACAATCCTGTTGGCCTGCAGCGCAATCGACGCACAGTCGCTACTGCACCTCCCCCGACCGGAGCTGACGGCAGCCCCGCGCTGGTTCGCCGCATTGGTGATCGTGTTCGCCGTGTTGACCCTGCTGCTCAGCTACTGGCCGGTGCGCAACATGGTCTCGCGGCGCCAGCGAATGAACATGTCCTTCAATCCCTTTCACTTGGTCAACACCTACGGGGCGTTCGGCAGCGTCGGCCGTCTCCGTCGGGAAGTGGTGATCGAGGGCACCGACGACACGAGGATCACCGACCAGACGGTGTGGAAGGAGTACGAGTTCAAAGGCAAGCCCGGCAGCGGTGCGTCGACTGCCGCGGCAATGGGCGCCGTATCACCTGCGGCTGGACTGGCTGATGTGGTTCGCCGCCATCTCCCCGCAGTACGCCCAATCATGGTTTCGCCCATTCATGCTGCGCCTCTTGCACAACGACCCGCCGACGCTGCGCCTGCTCCGCAGCAATCCGTTCCCGGACACCCCGCCGCACTACGTGCGGGCCCAGCTCTACCGGTACCGGTTCACCACCGCGGCCGAACTTCGGCGCGATCACGCTTGGTGGCATCGGTCGCTGGAAGCCGTCTACCTGCGGCCCATCTCGCTGACAGGCGGAACGGCGTCACAGCACCGCGGTTGAGGGTGCTGTGACGCCGTCGAATACAGCTGCGGCACGCTACTTCTGGTAGGACGTGGCACCCGTTCCGGCGAGCTTGCCACCCTCCACGATCAGGTATTCCGGCCGGATCTGCTTGCCCGCGAAGAAGGACTCCAGGATCTCCCGGGCGCCCGCGGCGTAACGGGCCTGCGCGGACAGCGTCGTCCCGGACACGTGCGGTGTCATCGCGTTGTTCGGCATCGTCCGCCACGGGTGGTCGGCAGGCGGTGGTTGCGGGAACCACACGTCGCCGGCGTAGCCCGCCAGCTGGCCGCTGCGCAGCGCCGCCGCGATGTCGTCCGGCACGGTTTCCTCGGCGCGGGCGGTGTTGACGATGTAGGAGCCGCGCCGCATCGAAGCGATCAGCTTCTCGTCGAACATCGCGCGGGTGTCTTCGTACAGCGGTGAATGCACCGACACCACGTCAACCGAGCGGACCAGTGACTCCACTCCCGCGTGATAGGTCACGTTCAGCTGCTGCTCGACCTCGGGCGAGAGCCGGTGCGTGTCGGTGTAGTGCAGCTTGACGTCGAACGGCGCCAACCGGCGCAGCACCGCCCGGCCGATCCGGCCCGCGGCGATCACCCCGACGTCCATGCCCTCCAGGTCGTAGGCGCGCTCGACGCAGTCGGCGATGTTCCAGCCGCCGTCGGTGGCCCAGCGGTGCGACGGCACGAAGTTGCGTACCAGCGTCAAGATCTGCATAACGGCGTGCTCGGCGACGCTGATGCTGTTGCTGTAGGTCACCTCGGCGACGGTGATTCCACGCTCTTTGGCCGCGTCGAGGTCCACGTGGTCCGAGCCGATGCCGGCGGTCAGCGCCAGCTTCAGCTTCGGCGCCTTGGCGATGCGTTCCTTGCTCAAGTAGGCAGGCCAAAATGGTTGGGAGATCACAATGTCAGCGTCGGCAAGCTCACGTTCGAATTCCGAATCCGGACCATCCTTGTCGGAGGTGACCACCAGCTCGTGGCCGCCTTCTTCAAAGAACTTCCGCAGCCCGAGAGCACCGGAAACGCTGCCCAGCAGTTCGCCGGGGGTGAAGTCGATCTTGGACGGGGTCGGCAGGGTGGCCCCGCCCGGGTAATTGCTGATTTCCGGGATACTGTCGCGGGCGTATTTCGGCGGATATCCGTCGACCGGATCCGGGTACAGCACCATCACGCATTTGGCCATGGTCTCCTCCTCGAGTCGTCCACCCGAGCATCAGAAAGGTTGCCGCTCAATACTTCTGGGTGGTTTCTATTGATTCGTTTATCAACAGACTCCAGTGTCGTCCCACTGCACGCAGCTGTCCAAGACGCATTTCCGACCAGCTGATAGGTGGCGCCGATCAGCGGACGTCAGCTGGTGGCGGCCCCGTTGAACACCGCGGCGATGCCGGCCTCACGCGCGGTCTGGACCAGCGCGCGTGTCACCGGTGAGCCGGGCTCAGCCGCGTGAGTGACGAGCGCCAGCAGGGCGATGATCGACGGCTCGTGCAGCCGAAGCACCGAAATCCCTTGCGGCATAACAAGAGTGTGGACCCAGGTGTGCGGCACGATGCTGGCCCAGCGCCCGGTACCCACATGGGCGAGCAGCGTACCCACCGAGTCCGCCTCGAGTTGCGGTGTCACCGCAAGACCTTGGCTGGCCAGGGCGTCATCGATCAGCCTGCGGCCGCGCATTCCCGCGGTCAGCAGAGCACAACGGTAGTTGCACGGCGTCCGCCCAGCTGATCGCGTCACCTTTGACGGTGAGCAGTTCGCTGCCGGCGATCAGCACCTGATGCTCTTCATACAGCGGTGTCACCGTCAGATCGGCGGTGTCCTGCCGTTCGGGGTAGATGATGCCCCCGTCCAATTCGAACCGGCGTACCTGTTCGACGATCTCGGCCGACCGCAAGTTGGTGTCCAGCTGCATCCGCACTAGCGGGTGCGCCGCGCAGAACGGATCGGTCAGCAGCGCGACCGTGGTGGCCGCGGCCGGGACGACGCCCAA
Source organism: uncultured Actinomycetota bacterium (assembly GCA_963741555.1). Taxonomy (GTDB): domain Bacteria; phylum Actinomycetota; class Actinomycetes; order Mycobacteriales; family Mycobacteriaceae; genus Mycobacterium. Next base: position 116,185 of record CAVUIH010000009.1, read on the forward strand.
CCGAAGCTCACCGACCAGTCCGGTTTGCAGTGCGGTGACTTCTTGTTTCAGCGCATCGCAGTCGGCCAGGACACGCCTGGCCCAATGCACCAACCGCTCGCCTTCGGGAGTCAGGCCTTCGAACTTCTGACCACGCCGGACCAGCGGCACCTTGAGCTCATGCTCCAGCTTGCGGATGGCCTCCGACAACGCGGGCTGGGAGACGTGGCACGCGCTCGCGGCGCGGGCGAAATGACGCTCCCTGGCAAGCGCGACGAAGTACTCCAGCTGGCGAATCAGCACGGACGCTACAGCGTCTCGTCGAGCTCGCCGAGCCGGTCGGTCAGCCGCAGGTTTTCGGAGTAGTCGACCGGGCAGCAGATCAGCGACACCCCGTCGTCGTCGAGGGCGGCCCGTAGCGTCGGCAGCAGCTCGTCGGCGCTGCTGATGCGATAGCCTTTGGCGCCAAAGCTTTCCGCGTACTTCACGATGTCGGGGTTGCCGAACTTCACGTAGTGGTGTTCACCGAGCTCGAGGTCCATCTTCCACTCGATGAGGCCGTATCCGCCGTCTTCCCAGATCAGCACGACCAGCGGGATCTTCTCGCGGACAGCGGTTTCGATCTCCTGGGAATTCATCAGGAACGCCCCGTCACCCGCCACCGCCAACACCTTCGCCTCCGGTTTCGCCAGCTTGACCCCGAGGGCACCGGGCAGCGCAAAGCTCATGGTGGACAGCCCATTCGAGATCAGGCAGGTGTTCGGCTCATACGTCGGGTAGAGCCGGGCCATCCACATCTTGGTGGCACCGGTGTCGACCAGCACGACATCTGCGCGGTCCAGCGCGGCCCTGGTATCGGCGACCACCCGCGCGGGTGCCAGCGGGTAACGCGAATCCTGTTGTCCACGTTCGAATTCTTCGGTGAGCAGACCCGACCCGGGGATCTCCGGGTCAGCGACGAAGACATGGTCGTCGAGCCCCTCGGCCAGCGCGTCCAGCGACTCGCTGATGTCGCCGATGATCCCGACATCGACCGAGTAGTGCGCGTCGACCTCGGCCGGGAACCGGTGAATGTGGATGATCTTCTTGTCGGCCTGGGGATTGATCCGAACGGGATCGAACTCCTGCAACTCATAACCCACCGCGATGACGGCGTCGGCGTTGTCGAAACCGAAGTTGACGTAGTCGTGCCGCATGAACCCGAGCGCCCCGATGCTGTTGGGGTGGTCGTCGGGCATCACGCCTTTGCCGTGGAAGGTGTTGGCCACCGGAATGCCGAACTTCTCGGAGAACCGCACCAGTGCAGCGGTCGCGTCGGAGCGGGCCGCGCCGTGTCCGGCCAGCACCACCGGGCGCTTGGCCTTGCGCAGGACGTCGACCGCACGGGCCACTTGGCGGACCGCCGGCGCATCCGCGCGAACAACGTTGCGCGGCAACGGACCCAGGTCGGGATAGTCGGCTTCGTCGGCGTCGATGTGTTCGGGCACGGCGAGGTAGACCGCGGCCGGACGTTCGGTCTCGGCGAGCTTGAACGCTTTGCGGAACCATCTCCGGTATCGCATGCGCGGTCGGGATATCGGCGGCCCACCGGGTGATCGGCGCGAACATCGACACCAGGTCGACGTACTGGTGCGATTCCTTGTACTGGCGGTCCTGGCCGACCTGGGCCGAGATCGCCACCAACGGCGTGCTGTTGGTGGTGGCGTCGGCGACGCCCAGCTGCATGTTGATCGCGCCCGGGCCGAGCGTTGCGGACACCACCGCCGCCCGCCCGGTGACCCGGCCGTACATCTCGGCCATGAACGACGCGCCCTGCTCGTGCCGGGTGAGCACGTAGCGGATGTTCGACGAGGCCAGCGCCTGCACGAAGCGAATGTTCTCCTCGCCCGGCAGCCCGAACACCACCTCGACGCCCTCGTTCTCCAGACACTTGACAATCAGCTCAGCGGCTTTGCTCATCGGCACCTCCCTTTAGGGAACGATAGTGGCAGGCTAGATGTTGAAACTTTCCCACGAACCAAGACGACTCCAGAAGGAGAGGCAGCGTGCCCATCGCGACCATCAACCCGGCCACCGGCGAGACAGTCAAAACCTTCACCGCCGCAACCGACAGCGAAGTCGAGGCAGCGATCGCCCGCGCCCATGAACGGTTCCTCGACTATCACCACTCCACCACGTTTGCCCAGCGCGCCGAGTGGGCAAACACCACCGCCGATCTTTTGGAGAAAGAGGCCGACGAGGTCGGGGCCATGATGACCCTGGAGATGGGTAAGACGCTGAAGTCGGCAAAAGCCGAAGCGATCAAGTGCGCCAAGGGTTTTCGCTACTACGCCGAGAACGCCGAGAAACTGCTGGCCGATGAGCCGGCGGAGGCGTCGAAAGTCGGCGCCAAGCGGGCCTACACCCGCTGGCAGCCGCTCGGCGTGGTGCTGGCCGTGATGCCGTGGAACTTCCCGCTGTGGCAGGCCGTCCGGTTCGCCGCACCGGCGCTGATGGCCGGCAACGTCGGCCTGCTCAAGCACGCGTCCAACGTGCCGCAGTCGGCGCTGTATCTGTCCGACGTCATCGCCCGCGGCGGTTTTCCCGAGAACTGCTTCCAGACGCTGCTGGTGTCCTCCAGCGCCGTCGAGGCCATCCTGCGCGATCCGCGGGTCAAGGCGGCCACGCTGACCGGCAGCGAACCCGCCGGCCAGTCGGTCGCCGCCATCTGTGGTGACGAGATCAAACCCACCGTGATGGAACTCGGCGGCAGCGACCCGTTCATCGTGATGCCGTCCGTCGACCTGGACGAGGCCGTCAAGACCGCGGTCACCGCCCGGGTGCAGAACAACGGCCAGTCCTGTATCGCCGCCAAGCGGTTCATCGTGCACACCGACATCTACGACGCGTTCGTCGACAAGTTCGTCGAGCGGATGCAGGCGCTCAAGGTCGGCGACCCGACCGAGCCGGACACCGACGTGGGTCCGCTGGCCACCGAGTCGGGCCGCGACGAGATCGCCAAGCAGGTCGACGACGCCGTCGCCGCGGGCGCGAAGGTCCGCCTCGGCGGCAAGACCCCCGACCAGCCGGGCTGGTTCTACCCCCGACCGTGGTCACCGACATCACCAAGGACATGGCGCTGTACACCGAAGAGGTCTTCGGACCGGTCGCCTCGATGTACCGCGCCGCGGACATCGACGAAGCCATCGAGATCGCCAACGCGACCACGTTCGGGCTCGGGTCCAACGCCTGGACCAACGACGAGGCCGAGCAAGAGCGCTTCATCGACCGACATCGAGGCCGGGCAGGTCTTCATCAACGGGATGACGGTGTCCTACCCCGAACTCGGGTTCGGCGGCGTCAAGCGATCCGGCTACGGTCGCGAGCTCGCGGGGCTCGGCATCCGCGCGTTCTGCAACGCCAAGACCGTCTGGGTCGGCTAGCGGCCGGTCGCGCGGCGAGATTGACGCTAGCGTGGATACTTCTCGACCTTTCTCGCGCTAGCGTCGATCTCGACGAGTGTTGAACTTGTACGGCTGAATTGTTTTGTCGTCGAAGGTGTTTCGGAAAACGCAGCGGCCAGCACGGCGACCAGCCGGCGGACCGCGAGCGCCGGCTGCTCCGGGCTGGGTTCGTCGAGGCCGAGCACCGGGTCCATGCCTCTCATGTAGGGCGCCAGCGCCAGGTGCGGAAAGATCAGCATCAGCAACGACAACATCGCCTCGATGTCGGCGTCCTCGCGGAAGTCGCCGCGCACTTGCGCATCGCGGACCAAGGGCCGCAGCACTTCCAGGTAATGGCGGTGAATGACGCTGCGCACGCTGATGCGGGCGTCGGTGTCGACCTCCAGGGTCGCCGCCGCATGCAGTGCCCGTTCGTGCGGATGGTCGGCGAAGTAAGCGACCCATACGTCGAGCCAGTCGGTCAGGAAGTCGAAGAAGGGGCGGCTCGGATCGAGTTGGTGGATGCGCTCTTCCATGTAGATCCGCACCCGCTGGCTGGCCACGTCGGCGATGAAGCCGTAGAGGTCCCGCTTGTCGGCGAAGTATTGAAAGAGACTGCCCTTGGCCACGCCGGCGCGCCGGGCGATGACGTTCAGGCTGCCGCCCGAGAAGCCGTGCGCCCCGAACTCCGCCTCCGCGGCTTCGATCACCGCCGCGCGCCGCGCGGGGTCGACGCGGGCCCACGTCACCGTTGGCATCAGCCCCCCTCCGTCGGATGACCACTGGTCACTTTACTGTGAGGCAGGTCACTTCTCAAGGGATTGGGCCGACGAATTCCGGTTCGGTCCCGTCTCTCCGATCCGGGACACCTGGCGCCGTTGGGGCCATAACATCGGCTACGTGTCATTACTGAATACCGCTCAGGGACCTGTCAATACCGCTGACATCGGCGTCACGCTCATGCACGAGCACGTGTTCATCATGACGACCGAGATCGCGCTGAACTACCCGGAAGCATGGGGAGACGAAGACAAGCGGGTCAATGACGCGATCGCCCGGCTCAACGAGCTGAAGTCGCGGGGCGTGGACACCATCGTCGACCTCACCGTGATCGGGCTGGGCCGCTACATCCCCCGCATCGCCCGTGTCGCCGCGGAAACCGACCTGAACATCGTCGTCGCGACCGGCCTCTACACCTACAACGACGTGCCGTTCTGCTTCCATTACCTGGGCCCGGGCGCGCAACTCGGCGGGCCGGAGATCATGACCGAGATGTTCGTCCGCGACATCGAGCAGGGCATCGCCGACACCGGCATCAAGGCCGGGATCCTCAAGTGCGCCACCGACGAACCGGGCATCACCCCCGGTGTGGAGCGAGTGCTGCGCGCGGTCGCCCAGGCGCACAAGCTGACGGGGGTGCCGATTTCCACCCACACCCACGCGGGCCTGCGGCGAGGACTCGAACAGCAACGCATCTTCGAAGAAGAAGGCGTCGACCTGAGCCGGGTGATCATCGGCCACTCCGGGGACAGCACTGACGTCGGCTACCTCGAAGAGCTCATCTCCGCCGGCTCCTACCTCGGGATGGACCGGTTCGGTATCGACGTAATCCTGCCGTTCGAGGAGCGCGTCGACATCGTGGCGAAGATGTGCGAGCGCGGCCACGCCGACAAGATGGTGCTCTCGCACGACGCCAACTGCTATTTCGACGCACTGCCCGAAGAACTGTTGCCGGTGGCCGCGCCGAACTGGCATTACCTGCACATCCACAACGACGTCATCCCCGCGCTGAAAAAACGGGGTGTGACCGACGAGCAGTTACGCACGATGCTGGTCGACAATCCGCGCCGCATTTTCGAGCGACAGGGCACCTACTCGTGACCGAACCGGTACCGCCGATCGGCACCCAGATCTCCGCGCTGGCCGCGCTCGCACCCGACGAGCCGGCCGTCACGTGCGACGGACGCACGCTGACCCGCGCCGAACTCGACCGGTCCACCAACAGGCTGGCGCGGGCGTACGCCGAGCGCGGCGTGGGCGTCGGCGACTACGTGACCATGGTGCTGCCCAACTCGATCGAATGGATTCAGGCGGCGGTGGCCTGCTGGAAACTGGGCGCCGTGCCCCAGCCGCTGTCGGCACGGTTGCCGGACGCAGAGTTGCAGGGCCTGCTGGAGTTGCGGCCGCCGGCCTTGCTGGTGGGTCGCGGAGGCGATCGCCAGCTCGGCGAAGCCGGGCGCAGCGGATCGCCGACCGAAGGGCCCCAGCATCCGAAATACCAAGCGTGCCTGCCGGTTTCACACCCGACCCGGAGTTGTCCGACGAGTCGCTACCGGAGGCGGTGTCGCCGGTGTGGAAAGCGATGGGCTCCGGCGGCAGCACGGGCCGGCCCAAGCTCATCGAGTCCGGCGGCGACAGCCGCATCCCCGCCGCGATCGGCTATCCGCTGGGGGCGCAAGAGGGCGACACCACCCTGATGCCGGTTCCGCTGTCGCACAACACCGGTTTCACCACCGCGACCATCGCGCTGCTGATGCGCCACCACCTGGTGTTGATGAGCCGGTTCGAGCCCCAGCAGTTTCTCCGCTTGATCGCCGAGCACGGCGTCACCTTCCTGACGACGGTGCCGACCATCATGCAACGGACGCTGCCGGTCTATCACGCCGATCCGGATTCCTATGACCTGTCCTCCATTCGGCGGTTCTGGCACCTCGGCGCGCCGTGCCCGCCCGCCGTCAAACAAGCCTGGATCGAGTTGCTTGGTCCCGAGGTGGTGTGGGAGCTCTACGGCGGCACCGAATTACAGGCCTTGACGTTCATCTCCGGCGATCAGTGGCTGGCCCACCGCGGGTCGGTCGGCCTGGTGGTGGCCGGCGAGATGAAGGTGCTCGACGACGACGGCAACCCGTGCGGACCAGGCGAGGTCGGTGAGATCTACATGCGGCCCAGCCCGGGCAGTGCGCCCACGTATCGCTACGTCGGCGCCACTGCGAAATCGCGCGACGGCTGGGATTCGCTGGGCGATCTCGGCTACTTCGACGCCGACGGGTTTCTGTACATCTCGGACCGCCGCGTCGACATGTTCACTGTCGGTGGCCGCAATGTGTATCCGGCCGAAATCGAGGGCGTGCTGGCTGAGCATCCGGATGTATTGTCCTGCTTGGTTGTTGGTGTGCCCCACGAGGACCTCGGGCAGGTGCCGTACGCCCTCGTTCAGGCCGGGTCGCCGCTGGACGAGCAGGCCGTGCAGGATTTTCTGCGCGGTCGCATCGCCGGATACAAGGTGCCGACCACCGTCGAGTTCGTCGATACCCCGCTGCGCGACGACGCCGGCAAGGCGCGCCGCTCGGCGGTCCGCGCGGAAGTCATGGCGCGATTGCATCTTCTTGACGCAAGGTAGCGGCGGGCTGTTTGTGCTCGCGTTTCTCCCAGCGCCGCAACGCTTCCCGACATGGCGATTCGACGAGCGCATAGCTCACCGCAGCGATCGCGATGCTGAAGATGACCGTCAACACCAGGACTTCGACCATCTGCCCGTGAAATGAGAACTCGCCGATCACCGGGAACACCATGGTCATTGCGGCGAGATGCCAGATGAAGATCCCGTAGGACCAGCGTCCCAACGTCACCATCGGGGCGCTGCCCAGCAGCCAATGGCTGTCATCCGGCCGATCCAATACCAGCGGCGCCACCAGGCCCGCCGCCACCAGGGCCCCCATTGCGGTCTTGACGGTGAACTGCGCGGCGCTGCTGGGCACCAGCCCGGGCGGCCCGGCCAGCGGTGAGGCGGCCACCAGATACGCCCCCACCACAACGACGGCCATCAGTACTCGGTGTCGCGCCAACCGGTGCGGCCAACCGAACGGGCTGTGCACCCACTCGGCCAGCAGCATGCCCGCGGCGAACCAGGAGAAGAAAGCCGGCGGCCAGGTCAACGGATTCAACCCGGGCGAAGCGCCGAACGGAATCCAGCCCCACAACAAGCTGGCGACAGCCAGCACGGCGATCGCCGGCACCCGGCCGCGCACCGGTAGCCGGGCGGCCAGCATCGCCAGGATCGGCAACGCGAGATAGAAACTGACCTCCACCGACAGGCTCCACATCTGCGTCAGGCCCGCGGTCAGCGTCAGCGGCACATACACCTGCGTGAGGGTCAGATTCGCCAGCCACACGGTCAGACTCGCGTGATTGCCGTCGGGCAGCAGGGTCAGAATCACCACGACTGCCACCAGGTAGGCCGGCATGATGCGCACCACCCGGGAGCGCAGATAACGTCCGGTGGCCGGTCGTGGCGCCAGGCCGCGCGCCGCGGCAGCGTGGCTACGCCACAACAGGAACCCCGACAACGCGAAGAACACCGCGACGGCCAGATCGAACCGCCCGAACAGCCTGCCGTCGACACCGGCGGAGTGACCGGTCTCGAAGGCGACGTGAGTGACGACGACGCCGAGGGCCGCGCAGGCCCGCATCCCTTCGACCGCGGGCAGGAAGCTGCGGGTGCCCCCCACCTGCCGGTCACTCATGCCGACAGTCTGCCCCCGATGGGTGATTCGGCGAGTGGGGTACACCCGATTTGTCCACCCCTAGGACATAAAACGCGACCTTAAATAATGCTGTTAGGGTCGAACGAGTTTTGCTTCGCTGCGGCACCACAAGTGGGTAGAAGCCCAGGTCGCGAGGGTTCGGGGCGGAACGGGGTCAGTGGCCTGAACCGAACGAGACCAGAAGGAGGTCACGGCAACGTGAACCGAGCAGTCATGTTGCGGATGGCCGCGTGCGGGATCATGGGGCTCGGAGCCGCGTTGTTGATCGCCGCGCTGCTGTTGTGGACCTACACCGGCAGCAGGATCACCAAGATTCCGCTCAATCTGGACTCCACCCTGATCAGCGACGGCACAGGCACCGCGATGGACCCCGGCTCGATGGCCACCATGAAATTGGTCGTCAACAAAAACGTGCCGCTGGTATCCCAGCAGCAGATCGACGTCGAGTCCCCCGCCAACGCCGACGTGGTCACCCTCCAGGTGGGCACCTCGGTTCGGCGCAGCGACAAGCAGAAGGACTCCGGCCTGCTGCTGGCTTTGGTGGACACCGTCACCCTGAACCGCAAGACGGCATCGGCGGTGTCCGACGACACCCACCCGGGCGGCGCCGTGCAGAAGCCGCGCACGTTCAACGACGAAAACCCGGCCACCAACATTGCGCTGCCACACGACGGGCTGTCCTATCGGTTCCCGTTCCACACCGAGAAGCGCAGTTATCCCGTACTTCGACCCGATCGCGCAAAAAGCCTTCGACGCCAACTACACCGGCGAAGAAGACGTCAACGGCCTGACCGCGTACAAGTTCACCCAGGACGTCGGCTACGACGCCGACGGCAAGCTGGCCGAACCGATCAGGTATCCGTCGCTGTACGCCAACGACGAGGACAGCAAGGTCACGGAGAACGCGTCGAAGTGGGACGTGCCGGGCGATCCGGAAGAAAAGATCACGATGACCCGCTACTACGCAGCGCAGCGGACCTTCTGGGTCGACCCAGAGTCAGGGACCATCGTCAAGCAGCAAGAGCGGGTCAACCAGTACTTCGCCCGCGACGCGCTGAAGCCAGAGGTGACGGTGGTCGACTACAAGGTCACCACCAACGAAGAGACCGTCGAATCGCAGGTCAATGCGGCGCGCAACGAGCGCGACCGGTTGGCCCTGTGGTCTCGGGTGCTGCCGATCACCTTCACCGCATCCGGCGTGATCGCGTTGATCGGCGGGTTGCTGCTCGGCTCCTTCAGCCTGCGCACCGAGACGGCGTTGTCGGATCCGGGCTCGGAGAACGCCGACCACGGTTTCTTCGGTCGCGGCGAGCCTCCGGTCGAGCGTGAGCGGGTGCCCGGCGCCGAAGCCGTCACCGAGAAACTTCCGACACCGCCCAAAGACGTTGAGCGAGAGTCGGGTGAGGGCCCGTCAGGTTCGGGCCCGTCGACGTCGAGCCCTAGCTAGCCAGGCACGTGCGGGCGGTACCCCACTGGGTTCTGCGGTGGTCCCGCCCCGGCTACGCGCTGGCGCTGACGCTGGTGGTGACGGCACCGCTGCTGGCCCCCGGTTATCTGCTGTTGCGCGACGCGGTGTCGACGCCGCGGTCATACCTCTCCGACAGCGCCCTCGGGCTGGTGTCGGCCCCGCGGGCGACCCCCCAGGATTTCGCGGTGGCGTTGGCCTCGCGCTGCATCGACGGCGGCATCGTGGTGAAAGGTCTACTCGTCGCCGCGCTGTGGCTGGCAGGTTGGGGCGCGGCCCGGCTGGCCTCGACGGTGCTGCGGGAATCCGGATGGGTGGTCAGCTGGTGGCGACCACGCTGGCGGTCTGGAATCCGTACGTCGGCGAACGCCTGCTGCAGGGACACTGGAGTCTGCTGCTCGGCTACGGCTGCTTGCCGTGGGTGGCGACGACGATGCTGACCTTACGGTCAACCGAAAGTGGCTCCCGGAGCGGCTTTTTCGGTCTGGCTTTCTGGATTGCGCTGGCCGGGCTGACCCCGACGGGGTTGCTGCTGGCCGCGACGGTCGCGGTGGTGTGCGTCGGCGCGCCGGGCACCGGCCGACCGCGCTGGCTGTGCGCCGCTGCCGCATCGGGTATTTCGGTGCTCGCCGCGCTGCCATGGCTGACCTCGGCGATGCTGGGTCTGTCGTCGGCAGACCGCATCTGGGCGCATGTTCCGGATGTCGCCGCGTTCGCGGCCCGCGCCGAGCCCGGTCTGGGCACGCTGGGCAGCCTGGCCAGCCTTGGTGGCATCTGGAACGGTGATGCTGTACTAGATTCGCGGGCAACGCTTTTCGCAGTCATGTCGGCTTTCGTTCTGCTGGTGATGGTCGCCTTCGGCATTGCGTCGCTGGTGCGCTGCCGGGTGGCGCTGCCGCTGTTGGTGCTGGCGGGCGTGTCCGTGGTGCTCACCGCCGCGATGGCGACCGGCCCCGGAGTGGCCGTCCTGCATGCTGCCGTGACGGCAGCGCCCGGCCTGGGCGTGCTGCGCGATGGGCAGAAGTGGGTCGCTTTGGCTATGCCCGGCTACGCCCTGGCCGGCGCCGGTGCGGTCCTGACGCTACGACGCTGGTTGCGGCCCGCCGCGGCTGCGGCGGTGTGCTGCGCCGCGCTGGTGTTGTCGCTTCCCGATTTGGCCTGGGGCGCAACGGGAAAGGTCGAGTCGGTGCGTTATCCGGCCGACTGGTCGACGGTGGCAGCGGCGATCAATCGCGACCCCGCCGAGGTTGCGGTGTTGCCGGCCGACACCATGCGGCGCTTCGCGTGGTCCGGGCCGGCACCGGTGCTGGACCCGCTGCCACGGTGGCTGCGCGCCGACGTGCTGAGCACCGGCGACCTGGCGATCGCGGGCACAACTGTTCTCGGCGAAGGCAACCACGCCCGCGCTGTTCAGCGGCTGCTGCTGGCAGGTGCTGAGCCGCAAGCCCTTCGGGACGCGGGCGTGGGATGGCTGGTGGTCGAGTCCGGTACGCCCGGCGACATAGGTTCGGCCGCAACGACATTGGAACGTCTGCCGGTCAGCTATCGTGGGCGTGACCTGGCGCTGTACCGCGTCGGTGGTGCGACGGCCGGGGCATCGGCCGATCAACGGCGGACCGCCGTCATCGCGCACCTGGCGTGGTTGGTGTTGCTGGTCGGCGGGGCTGCAGGCCTGGCGTGGTGTCAGCGCGCCGGTGCCCACTCCGGAGAGCGGCCGAGATAGGCCAGGATTCGATCGAGGTCGTCGACCTGCTCCGTCGGCTGGATGGCCGGGCCGAAGAAGGCATCCGCACCCGCCCGGAAATCTCCGTCGGGCACAGCGAAAGCAAGCGGTAGTGCGGCGGCCACCACCTCGGCCGGAAGCTCGACGGAATGACCCATCGTGCGTGCGACGTCCCAGGTGTGCACGACGTAATCCACGAGGTGGAAGCCGATCGCCATGGAACCCGGGAAAGGTGCCCCGGCCCGAAATCCGGCAGCGCGAAGGCCGCATCCAGTACGCCCTCGCCGGCGAACGCCTCGAGCACGGCATCGGCGGCCGCGGCATAGGTCACCGCGGGATCGGCGGCGACGGCGTCGGCGACGGTAGCGGGTTGCCATATCGCCGGATCGGCGCCCTGACCGTGTGCGGCGGCGGCAAACCCACGGTGCTGCACGGTCATATGGGCGAGCAAGTCGGCGAGATTCCAGCCGGCGCATGGCGTCGGCCTCGACAGATCGGCGGGCGTAACGGACGAGACCGCATCCACGGAAGCGAGCACGGCCATTCGGTGGGAGAAGCGGAGATCCACATTAGTATGCATACGCATATCATGTGTCCATGCATACGATATGTCAAGCACTATCATCGCGACATGGCACGGAGGCCGAGGCGACCTGATCTCGCTGCGATGCTGGCGCAGCTCACCCGGGAGACCGTGGCTGCCGAGCAGCCGGTGCTCGACGCGCATGGACTGTCAATGTGGGCCTACATCGTGCTGAGCGCCCTGGACAATTCGCCGATTCGCACCCAGGCGACCCTGGCCGAATCGATCGGCGCCGACAAGACACGCATCATCCCTGTCCTCGATGAGTTGCAGAAACACCGCTACATCGAGCGGGTTCCCGATCCCGACGACCGCCGCGCGCGCCTGCTCGCGATCACCGAGTCGGGTCGCTCGATCAAAAACGCGGTGCAGGCGGACATTCAGCGCGGCGAGGAGCGGTGGCTGGCACACCTGTCAGCCGGTGACCGCAGCGTCTTCTTGCGCGTGCTGCAGCAGCTCACTTTCGGTGAGCGCTAGACCACTCCGCTGACGCGGCCGCCGGTCATCACCGACTGCAGGACCGTCCGCATCGCGTCTGCGCTTTGCCGCCAAGAGAATTCGGCGCTGCGCGCCTTCGCCTTTGCGCCGAGTTCATCGCGCAGCACCGGATCGGCCAGCAATTGCTGCAGCCGATTCACCAAGTCATCGTGGCTGTCGGCCAGCACACCGGTAACCCCGTCGATGATCGAGTCGGCCAACCCGCCGGAGGACCGGTAACCGATGGTGGGCACTGCGTGCTGGGCAGTCTCGATGACGGCCAGACCCCAACCTTCTTTGCGCGATGGCAGCACATGCACCCAAGCCTGTTGGATGACATGGTGTTTGGTGGCGTCGTCGACATGACCGTGAAAAGTCACCGCGTCCCTGATCCCCAGCCGCTCCGCGTGATCGATCAAGCGCTGCGACCACCATCCGCCGCCGACGACGTCGAGATGCACACCGGGAATCGTCTCCCGAAGTTGCGCGACCGCCGCCAGTGCGTCCTCGATCTGCTTGTGCGGCACCAGCCGGGACAACACCAGAACCCGCGGCGACACCGCCCGCGGACCGGCCGGCGACGGCGTAGGCACCTTGTCGAGTCCGTTGCGCACCACGGCAATTCGCTCGTTGTCGACACCGAGGCCGACCAGGTCGCGGGCCGACGGCAGCGACACCGTCACGTACTGATTGCCGCGATGCAGCCTCGGCGACAACCACGATTCGACGAACCAGCCGACCCGGCTCAACACCCGGCCGGCCACCGGCCATTGGTCACGGTGACAGTGGTGCACCAGCACCACGGCTCGCGTGCCGTAGATCAGCCGGGCCAGAAACGGGATGCCGTTCTGGGTGTCGACCACCACATCCGGCCGGACGGTCCGTAGCGGTCCGAGCCCCAGCCGGGCGGCCGTCATCGCCAGCATCGCCCATACATAGACCGAGTAGCGTCCGCCCGCGCGAATGATCCGGACACCGTCGACGACGTCACGGCGCGCCGCGCCGGGGTAGCGCGCCGTGCGCAATGTGACCGCGACGCCGGATGCGGCCAGTTGGGCGCCGATGCGTTGGAGGTAGGTCTCGCTGCCACCGCCCTGGGGGTGGCCGGTGTCGCGCCAGCACAGCAGCAGCACTGAGCGCAGACCAGACATCGTGTCAGCCTAGCGATGCCCCGGCTTTAGGGTTGGCCGGTGGCCGTGACGGAGGTGTTCGCGCAGCGGGCGACGCTGTCCCGCTCGCTGCGGCTGCTGTCGGAGTTCCGCTACGAGCAGCCGGATCCGGCCCGGTTCTACGGTGTGCTGGCAACCGACACCGCCGCGATGATCGGCGACCTGTGGCGGGGCATCCACGGCGGCCCGGTAGCCGGCCGCACGCTGCTCGACGTCGGCGGCGGGCCGGGCTACTTTGCGGCGGCGTTCGCCGATGCCGGCGTCCGCTATCTGGGGGTCGAACCGGATCCGACCGAGATGCACAGTGGCGGAATCGCTTTCGAAGGGCAGGCCGGGACATTCGTTCGGGCGTCGGGCATGGCACTGCCGTTCGCCGACGACAGCGTGGACATCTGCCTGTCCTCCAACGTCGCCGAGCATGTGCCGCGGCCCTGGCAGCTCGGCGCGGAGATGTTGCGGGTCACCCGGCCCGGCGGCCTGGTGGTGTTGTCCTACACGGTGTGGCTGGGCCCGTTCGGCGGCCACGAGATGGGCCTGACCCACTATCTCGGCGGGGCCCGCGCCGCCGACCGCTTTGCCCGCAAGCACGGCCACCGGGCGAAGAATGACTACGGCTCGTCGTTGTTCGCGGTGTCGGTGGCCGAGGGTCTGGATTGGGCGGCCAGCACCGGCGCGCTGGTCGGCGCGTTTCCCCGCTACCACCCACGATGGGCGTGGTGGCTGACGTCAGTGCCCGTGCTACGTGAGTTCTTGGTGAGCAATCTGGTGCTGGTGCTACGGCCTTAGTCTGACGTCGTCAGCTCTTGACTGAAACGTGTTCTCGTTCTGCGATTGCTTGGGTAGGGTGGCGGCCATGAGCGATGAGGCCAAGACCGAATACGACAAACTTTTCATCGGCGGCAAATGGACCGAGCCGTCGACGTCCGACGTCATCGAGGTGCACTGTCCGGCCACCGGCGAGTACGTGGGCAAGGTGCCACTGGCGGCGCCGGCCGACGTCGATGCCGCCGTCGCCGCGGCCCGTAACGCATTCGACCACGGCCCGTGGCCCTCGACGCCGCCGAAGGAGCGCGCGGCCGTCATCGGCAACGCGCTCAAGCTGCTGGAAGAGCGTAAGGACGCGTTCGTCAAGCTGCTCGGACTCGAGACCGGCCAGCCGCCCCTCAGCGTCGAGACGATGCAGTGGATGAGTGGAATCGGGTGCCTGAATTTCTTCGCCGGCCCTGCCGTCGATCAGGTCAAGTGGCAGGAGATCCGCACCGGCGGCTACGGGCAGACCATCGTCCATCGTGAGCCGCTCGGCGTGGTCGGCGCGATCGTCGGCGTGGAACGTGCCGCTGTTTTTGGCAATCAACAAGCTGGGCCCGGCGCTGCTGGCCGGTTGCACGGTGGTACTCAAGCCGGCCGCCGAAACACCGCTGAGCGCAAACGCTTTGGCGGAGGCGTTCGCCGAGGCCGGCCTGCCCGAAGGTGTGCTGTCGATTGTCCCGGGCGGGGTCGAGACCGGGCAGGCGCTGACGTCCAACCCCGACATCGACATCTTCTCGTTCACCGGCAGCTCGGCCGTCGGCAAAGAGATCGGCAAGCGCGCCGCGGACATGCTCAAGCCGTGCACTCTGGAGCTGGGCGGGAAGTCGGCGGCCATCCTGCTCGACGACGTCGACCTGGCCGCTTCGATCCCGATGCTGGTGTTCTCCGGGATCATGAACACCGGGCAGGCCTGTGTGGCGCAGACCCGCATCCTGGCGCCGCGCTCGCGCTACGACGAAATCGTCGACGCGGTAAGCGCCTTCGCCCAGTCGCTGCCGGTGGGGCTGCCGTCGGACCCGGGCGCCCAGGTCGGGTCGCTGATCTCGGAGAAGCAGCGGGAGCGGGTCGAGGGCTACATCGCCAAAGGCATCGACGAGGGCGCTCGGCTGGTATGCGGTGGCGGACGCCCCGAAGGATTGGACTCCGGTTTCTTCGTGCAGCCCACGGTGTTCGCTGACGTCGACAACAAGATGACGATCGCCCAGGAGGAGATCTTCGGGCCGGTACTCAGCATTATCCCTTACGACACCGAAGAAGAAGCGATCGAGATCGCCAACGACTCGGCGTATGGCCTGGCCGGCAGCGTGTGGACCGCCGACGTGCCGCGTGGCATCAAGGTGTCCGAGCGGATTCGCACCGGCACCTACGGCATCAACTGGTACGCCTTCGATCCGTGCTGTCCGTTCGGCGGCTACAAGAACTCGGGTATCGGCCGCGAGAACGGTCCGGAGGGCGTCGAGCACTTCACTCAGCAAAAGAGCGTGCTGATGCCGATGGGCTATACCCTCGACGCCTGACGCTGTTTGCCCGCGAGTGTGCGGGTGGCCGCCGCGTCGCGCTCGAGTGTGCGTCGAGCCGCACACTCAGAACGCGTCTTCGCTCAGCTGCATGACCGCGAGATCGACATTCGCCGCGATCTCGCGGTCGGCCGTCAGTCGCGGCAGCACGTTCTTGACGAAGAAGTTTGCGGTAGTCACCTTTCCGGCATAGAACGCGCTGTCCGCCGAGCCGGGATCGCCGTCGAGCGCTGTCAGTGCGATCTCCGCCTGACGGAGCAGCAGCCATCCGATCAGCAGGTCGCCCACCGCCAGCAGGAACGACACCGACGCCAAGCCCACGCGGTAGAGCTCGCGGGAATCCTCTTGCGAGGCCATCAGATATCCGGTCATCGTGTTGACCCAGGCTTGCAGGTCGGCGAGCGCGGACGCCAGATACTTTCGGGCGTCGGCGAGTTCGGGGCGGGCGTCGGCGCTGTCGATGAATGCCTCGATCTGGGTGACGAGATGGTTCAGCGCGCGACCGTGGTCGCGGACGATCTTGCGAAAGAAGAAGTCCTGCGCCTGAATTGCGGTGGTGCCTTCGTAGAGGCTGTCGATCTTGGCATCGCGAATGTACTGCTCCATGGGATAGTCCTGCAGGAAGCCGGACCCGCCCAGTGTCTGCAGCGACTCGGTCAGACATTGGTAGGCCCGTTCGGAGCCAACCCCTTTGACGATCGGCAACAGCAGATCGTTGACCCTGTCCGCCATTTCGGCGTCGGCGCCGGACACGACGACGGCGACCGACGGGTCCTGGTGTGCCGCGGTGTACAGATACAGCGCGCGCAGACCTTCGGCGTAGGCCTTCTGCGTCAGCAGGGCGCGCCGCACATCGGGATGATGGATGATGGTGACCCGCGGCGCGGTCTTGTCGGTCATCTGGGTCAGATCGGCGCCCTGGACGCGGGTCTTCGCGTAGTCCAACGCGTTCAGGTAACCCGTTGACAGTGTCGCGATAGCCTTGGTACCGACCATCATTCGGGCATATTCGATGATCCTGAACATTTGCGCGATGCCGTTGTGACGGTCACCGATCAGCCAGCCCGTCGCCGGGACGCCATGCTGACCGAACGTCAATTCACAAGTGGCCGAGACCTTCAGGCCCATCTTGTGCTCCACCCCGGTGACGAAGACTCCGTTGCGCTCCCCCGGCTCGCCGGTCTCGGGATCGAGCAGGAACTTCGGCACCAGGAACAGGCTCAGCCCTTTGGTCCCCGGACCTGCACCCTCTGGTCGGGCCAGCACCATGTGCAGGATGTTCTCGAAGACGTCGTCGCTGTCGCCGCTGGTGATGAATCGCTTGACGCCGTCGATGTGCCACGTGCCGTCACCCTGATCGATCGCCTTGGTCCGCCCGGCGCCGACATCGGAACCGGCATCGGGTTCGGTGAGCACCATGGTGGCGCCCCAGTTCCGGTCGATAGCCATGGATGCCCAGTGCTGCTGCTGCTCATTGCCGATCCCGTAGAGGATGTTCGCGAGAATCGGCCCGGCCACGTACATGAACACCGCCGGGTTGGCGCCGAGCACCAGTTCGTTGACGGCCCACTGCACCATCGACGGCGCCGGCACGCCGCCGACTGCTTCGTCGAGCCCGACGCGAAACCATTCACCCTCCCGCCACGCGTGCAGCGACTTCTTGAACGGGTCAGGCAGGGTGACGACATGTGTGTCGGGGTCGAACGTCGGCGGATGGCGGTCGCTTTCGGCGAACGACTCAGCCACCGGCCCTTCGGCCAACCGGGCGGCCTCGGAGAGCATCTGCTGCACCGATTCGCCGTCCAGGTCGCCGAATGCGTCGTCGGCCAGCACCTTGTCTAGAGCCAGCACTTCGAACAGGTTGAACTCCAGATCGCGGACGTTGCTTTTGTAGTGGCCCATGGCTACGCCTTTCGATCGCTTGGACCGAGCGTAGTCCGACAACGATGCGGCAGGAACGGCCGAGGCGACTGGGGAGGATGTTAGCGGGCCCAGGTAGACCGCCGAATGCGGCAAGGCGAAGAAGTCGCCTCTTCTTAGGGCGGGCCCGCCGTTTCCGGTATCGACGTAGCCGTAGCCCTCGCCCGACACACTCGTATCGATGTCGGTCTTGCCGAGGTAACGCAAGGCCTTGGTGGCAACTCGACGACCTGACGGTGACGCGATGGCTGTGGTGTGGCCGATCGCAAAGATGCCTGGGCGCGGGATGTGTCTGTGTTGCCGCCGCGCAATACATTTGAACCGTTGTGCTGCGGCTGCGACGTTGCATGGCAGTATCTTGCGGCGGCTACACCTAGCTCGCACCGATCGGCCGGCCGACACGTACGCTGGCTGAAATTGTGCTGTGGTGAAAGACTCTCGTAAGGCCGACCAATCCGATCGCGGTGAGAACGGAACCCAATTCGACGGTAGATCGCGCGTCATCCCCACGTTTGGGAAATGGTTTCCGGGGAATCGGCGCGGAAAGCAGCTTATTGCCTGCGTTCACACATGCCACCGCGGTTGTGGCGCCGTCCGGTTGCACCCCGCTGGAAGCGGGCCGCACATGCCGGGCTGCGTACGTCCACGCCTTGCGGTTCCGGGAGGACAGTCGTGGTGTAATCCGGGCGCAACGCGGCTCCGGCGACCAGCGCGACAAACAAGCTCAACGCGCTGAAGATTGCGGCGGCGTGTTCTCGCCCCCGCACCTTGGCAGCACAGCACTCACCCGGTTTGCGCAAAGAGTACAAAGCATTACTTGCGCTGCATCATTCAGCAGGCCGTGAAGCGGCTGTACGTTTGCTGACGCTGAGCCATCTATGACTCGCACTTCAGCTGATGCTGTTAACGGGGCGGCGTCGTCGGTGTCGACGGCAAGCTTCACGCACGACTCCGTGGACTTGGCCGGGTCGACGGAGGTCCATCACCGGGCCGGATTCCGGTAACGCCTATCAATGCAATTGCGGAAATAACGGGCTCCAGCTGGACGGCCAATCAAGGGTCATCCATGCGTCGCGGCAACGGCTTCCCGATGCTCTTGACCGCGCGGTCAGATTCCGTAGAGCACTATTGCACCCCCGATGGCGATGAGGATTATCGCCGTGACCTGCGGGTGATGGTGCTGAATCCAGCGTCTGAACTGTTCGAGGTGTGGATCGATTCGGGGCCCGACAATCAGGTAGGTAAGCACGGGTACGGCTACGGGCAAATTTGCCAGGGCCGTGTAGTACGTGATGTCCGCCGCCGTTCCAATAGCAGTCAGGTGCACGGTGGAGATCGCCGCGCCGGCGACGGCGCTAGCAGCGAGCACTTTGGGGTTGGCCAGCGGCGGGAAACCCCCTATAGCGGCGCAAGTCACTGGAGTAATACGGCTGATACCGCTTTTCCGTCTCGCGCAATCAATGACGTCAGTGCGCTGCTGCCACAGCCATGCGCCGACCGCCATGAGCGCGACGCCGACGGCCAGGATGACCCAGTCAGTCCATGACGGTGCGGGCCCGAGGAATTGGTCGAATATTCGCGGGACATGCGCGAATCCAGTGGTGAGCACAGCAACTGACAGGGACCTGCCCAGCAAGTAGGCGATGCTGGACAGGCGGGGTCGAACATTGTCGATGAGCAGCACCAACGTCACCCCTACCGGTAAAGGCGAGAATGCAATTGCAAGCGCAGGGGCGGCGAGGTGGGCCACTTGCAGACTCGAACTCTCCAGCACAGCAATACCTTTCACGTGATCTGGCTAGGTCAGCAATGTCTCTGGGGCTCTCGCTGCCGGACAGCATCAGAGGTTGCTGCCTAGCAGTGGTGCGCTTGGCCCGCCATCCGCTGGGTCGCTGTCCGAGTCCAACTACCGCGAATCTCATGCGGCAATAGGCAATACCCGGGGCGTCCGCCAGACCTGCGCCGCTGACGTGCTGCGCCAGGAGTTGGCAACAGTTTGTTGTGCAAGCGCTTCACGGTTCACCCAGCCTGCGGTGTGCCCTGCTCCCAGGTGGCTCGCCAGTCGCGCTCCTCGTTCTGTTTGTCGTGGTGCAGTTGTTCTGAGGGCGGGCTGAGATGGATGGCCGGGTGTGGCAGAACAAAAAAGTTACCTTTGCCAGGGCCGATGCGCCGCGTCCGGTGTCGACGTAGCAGTAGCCCTCCCCCGACAAGCTCGTGTTGGTGTCGGTCCTGCCTAGGAAATGCAAGGCGTTAAAGGCCGCGGCTTTGGCGCCGTTTTTGGCAAAGTTCGCCGCTTTGGGCAGTGGACGACCTGACGGGGAGGCGATGGCCGTGGTGTCGCCGATCGCAAAGATGCCCGGGTGCTGCCGGTGACGGGACGGACTCCGGCCAGCTGTGCAACGTTGGGCCGGATGGGCACACTGGCAGAGTCGCGCCAGCCGCGCATGACCCACGGCAAGGTGAAACCCAGAAAGTGTGAAAAGTCGTCGTCGACGAGAGTGATCTCGATATCGTCAAGGGAGACTGTGGATTCCGTGAGTTCCTTGATGACGCTCAGACCACCGATCCCGGCGCCGAGGACAACCAATTGTTTCGGCATACCTCTACCTCTTCCTTCTCTTCTTCGTGAACTGTCGACGGGGCTGCGCCGACTCGTCACTCGCATGGCCGTCGCACCACCGCGTGGACGGCACCGAGCGTCGGACCGTGTCGACGTGGCGTCCACACCCGCCCCATGTCGTGTTGCCGCAGACATGGCACCGCACGGCGTAACACATCGCAGTCGTGTTTGCCGGAGTCGCTATGCGTGGTTAGCGGGACGCTGCAGCTGGGTGAACTCCGATGTGAGTACCAGTGTTGCGACTGCATCGAAGATCTCCAGTGCCTTGTCCGGTGCCGGCACCGAGGTCAAGACCGGTCCGAACATGGTCTGACCGCCGATCGTGATCAGCGGACTGCCGCCCGACTCTCCGAGCGCCGCCTGGCTGGCCTGATGCGATTCCTTCACAACCGCATCTAGGCCGGCATCGGTCAATGCGGCAGCAGTGCTGTGCTTGGCGCCAACCGCCGCAAGGACGTGCTCGACCAGTTCGTCATCCAGCGCAGCCGACTGGTCGAAGTACCGGTGGCCAAAAGCGAAGTAGGCCTTCGTCATCGCATTGGTGTCCAGCTCGCCACGCAGGGCTACCATCAGCCGCCCGACCTGTCGCGAGTCGTGCATACGTGCCTGCTGCGGCGGCGGCAGCTCACGCCCCTCGTTGAGCGTCGCCAAACTCATCAGGCGCCAATCGATGTCAAAATCGGCTTTATGGGCGGCCGCAGTCAACCAACGCGCGGTGTTCCACGAGAACGGACACACCGGATCCAGCCACAAAGTGATCGTGCGAGGACTGCTGTCCGGTAACCGCCGATCGGTCATTGCTCACTCCTTTTCGCGCGCAGGCTGGATGCAAATACCATACCCCACACCGTATATCTGTATTTGGGCTCGGCACCGCCGGCCGGCTCTCGGCAACAGATCTATGCTCCGTTGGGCAATACCGCCGGGGGTATGGTAGAAATGAACAATGGCGAAGCAGGCTCGCGGTACACACTCGGCACAGGCGCATTTCGCGCACGCCAACCCAGACATCGAAGCAACCCTCAACCGCTTACGCAGAGCCTACGGGCAACTCGGTGCTGTCATCGCGATGATCGAGCAGGGCCGAAGCTGCAAAGACGTCGTCACTCAGCTGGCAGCAGTCTCCCGAGCACTGGATCGCGCCGGCTTCAAGATCATCGCTTCCGGTCTGCGTAACTGTCTCGATGAGACCGGTGAGAATGCTGATGGCACAGCGACGCTGACGATGGAAGAACTCGAGAAGCTGTTTTTGAGCCTCGCCTGACCTAAACGGTCATCGACTGCAGTGGGGCGTCATGGCCGAGCGCCGTTACGCACCGTCCTTAACCCGGATAGCGGATTCGATCTCGTCGGCGGGGATCTTCTTGGTGCAAAAGAACCAGTCCTCGCATTCGACGCCGTCGACGTGGTCCTCCATTCGTTCCTTCGCGGTACCGCATGAACCCGCCGGGGGCACGATCACCGGGTCGCCAGGGCGCCAGTCGGCCGGCGTTGCGACATGGAAGTGATCGGCCGTCTGCAGCGCCTTGACAACGCGCAGCAGCTCATCGAAGTTGCGGCCGAGGCTCTGCGGATAGTAGATGACGGTACGGATCACACCCTCGGGATCGATGACGAACACTGCCCGCACCGCCTTGGTCGTGTCCTCGCGCGGCATGATCATCCCGTACTTCTGGGCGATGGCCATCGACACATCGTCGATGAGCGGGAAGGTGACTTCGACGTCGTGCATGCCGCGGAAGGCGATCTTCTCCTTGATCGTGCGCAGCCAGGCGATGTGACTGTAGAGCCCATCGACGGACAAACCCACCAGCTCGGTGTTGTAGGAGGCGAACTCCTTTTGCATCGAGGCGAACGTCATGAACTCACTGGTGCACACCGGCGTGAAGTCGGCCGGATGGGAAAAGAAGATCACCCACTTGCCGGCGTAATCAGCAGGAAAGTTGATCTCGCCCTGAGTAGTAACGGCAGTGAAGGCCGGAGCCGGATCGCCGATGCGGGGCATCCCGGTGACAGGGACGGGGGCGATGCTCTCGGTGACGGTCATCGCGTGATCCTTCCGTGGCCGGAGCGAAGCCGGCATCAATGGAAAACCCCTAGGGGTATAGCTAACACTATGTGCGTGTGACCTTCACCGCAAGGTGCACGCGTGATCTCTTTGGGGTTGCGGGAAGCGCGAGGCTCAACGCCGCGGATTTCGAGGACGCCTTCGGCCCACAACGTGTCGGCCACTTCGTCAAGCCCGGCCAGCCCAGCCCAGCCGCTCGAATCCTGCAAGCGCGACACGGATGTTCCTGGGGGGCCAACAATTCCACTGTTTTCAACCCCGCTGCGGGGCCGCCTTTCAGGAGCAGCCGGCTAGACGCGTGGCGGCGCGATTTCGCACGAACACACCCGTTTCGACGACGTGATCGCCGAGCACCTAATCAGCGGGCCGTTCGTTGACCACACGCAGTGATACGATACCCTGGAGGGTATATTCCCATCGCTCCGAAGGTCATTTGCTCGAGGGCCGAACGGCCCTAGATAGCCCCAGAGTACAGGGGCAAAGCTAATGGTCAGGACGAGGCCACGAATTGAGGAAGCTGCGATGTTGACGGTTCTCAAGCGGGCTTGGGTGCCGCTCGTGGTGGTGGGGGCGGTTGCCCTCGGCGGTGTTACCGTCAATCAGCTTCGTGGCGTTTTCGGCTCCGACGCGATCTTTACCGCGACCGGCAGTAGCGCCGAACCACTGGAGCCCTCCCATCTCAAGCGGGTGACATATGAGGTGTACGGGCCCAGCGGTACAAGGGGAAGCGTGAGCTACCTGGACAAGAGCGCCCAGCCCGAACAGGCGAACTTCACCGGCCTGCCGTGGACCTTCACGATCACCACGACGGTGCCTGCCGTGATCGCCAACGTTGTGGCACAAGGCAACAGCGACAGCATTGGGTGTCGCATCACGGTTAACGGTGAGGTCAAAGACGAGCAGTCCTCGGCCGGGCACCACGCCCAGACGTCGTGTCTGGTCAAGGCCGCATGAGTACCGACAACGAAGCCCGTCCTAGATATATGCGGTTTGTCCGCAGGTTCGCCGTGCCGATCCTCATTGCCTGGCTGCTGCTGACCGTGGCGCTGAATGTGCTTGTGCCGCCGATCGAGTCGGTTGCGCGTAACCACGCGGTGACGATGTCACCGCAAGATGCGCCGGCGATGATCGCCGCGAAGCGCATCGGCGCGAAATACCACGAGTCGGACTCCGACAGCATCGCGATGATCGTCTTGGAGAGCGATAAAGACCTCGGCGATCAAGCGCACCGCTACTACGACGGCTTGGTGCACAAGCTGCAGGCCGACCCCAAGCACGTGCAGCATGTCCAGAACGTGTGGGGAGATCCGCTGACTGCCGCCGGTGTCCAGAGCCGGGACGGCAAAGCCGCCTACGTCGAGCTCAATCTGGCCGGCAACCAGGGCAGCACGTTGGGCAACCAGTCCGTCGATGCGGTGCGCAAGATCGTCGATCAGTCAGCGCCGCCCAACGGGCTCAAAGTTTATGTGACCGGCCCGGCTCCGCTGAACACCGACATGAACGAAGCCGCCGATAAAAGCATGTTCAAGATGATGGGCGTGACGGGCCTGGTCATCATGATCATGCTCTTCATCGCCTACCGTTCCATCAGCACGGTGCTGCTGGTTCTGGTCATGGTCGGTTTCGAGATGGGCACGGCCAGAGGGCTTGTCGCGCTGCTCGGCAACTACGAGTTGTTGGGGTTTTCGACGTTCGTCGTCGCCATGCTGTCCTCGTTGGCCATCGCGGCAGGAACCGATTACGCGATCTTCCTGATCGGTCGCTACCAGGAGGCCCGCCAGGCCGGCCAGGACCGAGAAACCGCCTACTACACGATGTTCCGCGGGACTTCGCACATCATCTTGGGCTCGGGTCTGACCATCGCCGGGGCCACTTTCTGCCTGCATTTCGCGCGCCTGTCGTATTTCAAGGCACTGGGCATTCCGTCGGCTTTGGGGCTGCTCGTCGTCGTCGCGGGAGCGATGACCGCGGCGCCGGCCGTCGTCGCCGTGGCCACCCGGTTCGGCCTGCTCGACCCCAGACGGATGATCAAGACACGCGGGTGGCGGCGCGTCGGCACCGCCACCGTGCGCTGGCCGGGTGCGGTGTTCGCGGCCTCACTGGTCATCGCCGTCGTCGGCATCCTCATGGTGCCGAGCATGAAGGTCAGCTACAACGACCGCTACTACATACCCCGCAACCTGCCATCGAATGTCGGATATACCGCCGCGGAGCGCCATTTCAGCGCCGCCACCATGAACCCCGACATCCTCATGATCGAAAGCGATCACGACATGCGCAATAGCGGCGACATGATCATCCTGGACAGGCTCGCCAAAGACGTCTTCCGGTCACCGGGAATCGCCATGGTGCAAAGCATCACCCGGCCATTGGGCGGTCCGATCGAGCACACCTCGATACCGTTCCAGATCAGTGCCCAATCGATTCCCATCCGGCAGAACCTTCAATTCATGAAGGACCGCACGGGCGACATGCTCAAGATGAGCGACGACCTCGGCGCCATGATCGGGTCGATGCAGCGCATGCAGGCCTTGGTGGGTCAGATGGGCGGCGCGACCCATCACATGGTCGGCGATATGCACGACATGCAGGCCACCCTGGACGAGATGCGAGACCACCTGGCGGATTTCGACGATTTCGCCAGACCGTTCCGCAGCTACTTGTATTGGGAACAACACTGCTTTGACATTCCCGTCTGCTCGGCGGCCAAGTCGGTGTTCGAGGCGATCGACGGCGTGGACAAGTTCAGCGAGAACATGAGCACGCTGATCAACGACATGCACAACGTCGACGCGATATTGCCGCAAATGGCCGCCCAGTTCCCGCCCATCATCGCCGTCGCACAGTCCATGCAAGGGACCCTGCTCACGATGCACAGCAGCTTCTCGGGTCTGGTCACACAAATGGACCAGATGACCGATACCGCGAGCGCGATGGGCCAGGCCTTCGATGCCTCCAGAAGCGGCGATTACTTCTACCTGCCGCCAGAAGCGTTCCAAAATCCCGACTTTCAGCGCGGCCTGAAACTATTCCTGTCCCCAGACGGCAAGGCCGCACGGTTCATCATCACCCACGACGCGGACCCCGCGACGGCGAAGGGCATTTCCGCCGTCGAACCGGAATTGGCCGCCGCGCACCAAGCAGTCAAAGGAACGACCCTCACCGACGCCACGTTCTACCTCGCCGGAACGGCGGCGATCTACCGCGATATCCAGTCGGGCGCGCACTACGACTTGCTGATCGTGGGAATCGCCGCGCTGACACTGATCTTCGCCGTCATGCTGATCATCACCCGGGCCCTGGTGGCTTCTCTGGTGATCGTCGGCACGGTGTTGCTCTCACTGGGCGCCGCCTTCGGGCTGTCAGTGCTGGTCTGGCAACACATTTTCGGTCTGGAGTTGAACTGGATCGCACCCGTGTTCGGGTTGATCATCCTGTTGGCCGTCGGATCCGACTACAACCTGCTGCTGGTGTCACGGTTCCAAGAAGAAATACGCACGGGACTGAAGACCGGCATCATCCGCTCCATGGGTGAAACCGGCAGCGTCGTCACCGCGGCCGGCCTGGTGTTCGCCTTCACCATGATGTCGATGGTCGCCAGCGATCTACGCTCCATCGGCCAAGCCGGCAGCACCATCGGCCTCGGCCTGCTCTTCGACACCCTCATCGTCCGCTCACTCATGACACCATCCGTCGCAGCCCTACTCGGCCGCTGGTTCTGGTGGCCACAACTAGTGCGTTCTCATCGATCTGGTGGCGTGGCGCGTGACGTGAAAACTGACAGCCAAGGACTCGCATCCAGCATCCCAAGCAGCAGCACGACAGAATATGCATTAAGGCATAATTCAGAAGATCCGCGGCCCACCTTATCCCGGCATTCGACCGATTAACGGGAGACTACGGCGCTGACGTGCGCGCGAGGCTCACCGTTTGCTTGCTGGACAACAGTCTTATATGGTTGATTGCATAGTCATCGGCCCAGGAGAAGATCATGTTGATCGTCGAACTCAACGTCGCCGGGTACCGGTTCAGCGGTGAGATGTCCGACCTGCGCCGCAAGCCGCTGCGTTCCATGCGGTTCAATCCGCGGGTGATCCACTGGCGGATGCCGCAGCTGCGTGACTCGCGCGCGGCCTGACACTCATCGGACACGACCATGACGTTGGCGACGCATGCCCGCAAGAAGCGGGGCGATACCCGAACCAAGATGCTGATCAGTGCCGCTGAAGTGATGCGCGAACGCGGCGCCGCAGGCGTGACGATCGACGAAGTGCTCAACCGCAGCGGAGCACCCCGCGGCTCGGTCTACTACCACTTCCCCAACGGGCGCAACCAAATCCTCGCCGAAGCGCTCCATTACGCGGGAGAGGCGATCGCCGCCGACATCGACAATGCCGCAGGCCGAGGCGCAAAGGTGCTGCTGCGGCAGTTCGTCGAGTTCTGGGAACGGGTGCTCGACGACAGCGACTTCAACGCCGGCTGCCCGGTGGTGGCCGCGGCGATCGGCTCGGCCGAGGACGACGTCCCGCTTGCCGTGGAGGCCGCACGGATCTTCGCGCATTGGCGCACCGCGTTGACGTGGGCGTTCGTCGCCGACGGCTTCCCGGAACCGGATGCCGAGTCGCTGGCTGTGATGTCGATCGCGGCCCTGGAAGGCGCCGTCGTGCTGTGCCGGTCCGCCCGCAGCAGCGACCCGCTGCACAAGGTCTACGACCAGCTCGAATTCCTAGTCAAGGCAAGGGAATTCGTCCGACGCAACGACCTGTCGGGCACTACTAGGAGCTAGTCGCTGGCTGGCAGCGGCTTGGCTTCCTTGAGGCTCAGCGCGGTCTGGCCCACGGCCAATGTTCCGGCGCCGGCCTTGGTCACCAGCACCTCGGCACCGGTCTCGTCCACGTACCGCTTGCCCATCACGCTGCCGTCGGCGAACGCCGGGTCCAATTCACCCGAACGCTCGGCGTCCAGCTCCACCATCGACGCTCCCCCGCAGCGCAGATCGTCGAGGCTGTCCGCAGTCCGCACGACGATGACCTGGGTGTCGCACACCTGGCTGGCCAGACGGGTTCCGTTCTTGATCATGATCTCGATCCTCGGTTCGACTACTGCTCGGCCGGGGCGGCGCGAAGCTCTTCGACGATGTCGCGGCGAAGCACCTTGCCCGTCGCGTTGGTGGGCAGCTCGTCGCGAAAGACTACCCGGTCGGGGGTGCGTGACCCCCGCAAACTCTTGCGGACATGTTCGCGCAATTCCTCGGGATCGGGGTCGATGCCGGCGACCGGCACCACGACCGCGACGATCGCCTGCCCCCACTGCGGATCGTCGACGCCGACCACGGCGACGTGATGGACGTGCGGGTGTTCGACCAGCACGTCTTCCAGCTCGGCGGGTGCGATGTTCTCACCACCCCGGATGATGGTGTCGTCGCTGCGCCCGCTGACGAACAGATAGCCGTCCTCGTCGAGGGTGGCGATGTCCTTGGTCGGAAACCAGCCCTCGGCGTCGAGCACCGAGCCGATCCCGGTGTAGCGGCCGGAGACCTGCTCGCCACGAACGAACAGCTCACCGGTCTCCCCCGGCCCCAGCACCGTCCCGTTCTCATCGCGGATCTGCACCTCGATGCTCGGCACCGGCTGACCAACCGAACTCAACCGCCGAACCACGGCCGGATCCGACGCGGTGTGCGCCTCGCGATGGTCCTCCGGGGTGAGCACGGCGATGGTCGAACTCGTCTCGGTCAAGCCGTAGGCGTTGACGAAACCGACGTGCGGCAACAACTCTAGAGCGCTACGGACCAGCGGCAACGGCACCTTCGATCCGCCGTAGGCCAGGTTGCGCAGCGACGACAGCTGGCGACCGCTTTGCTGCAGCACCGTGACGATGCGGTCGAGCATGGTCGGCACCACGGTCGCGCTCGTGACGTGTTCGGTGTCGACCAGATCCACCCACTCCTCGGGATCGAAGACAGGCAGGTAGACCATCTTGCGTCCGGCGTACAGGTTCGACAGCGCCGCGCTGACTCCCGCGATGTGGTACGGCGGCACGCAGATCAGCGCCGCATCGGTCGGCTCGGCCGACGCGAATTCGACGGTGCCGGTGACGTAGCTGGTCAGGTTGTTGTGGGTGAGCTCGACGGCCTTGGGCTGCGACGTTGTGCCCGACGTGAACAACACGATGCCGACCGAGTCCGGGTCGGCGAACTCCGCGGCGGGTTCGACGTCGCGGGCTTGCGCCAAAAAGTCGTCGGACACCAGGACCCGCTTGGCAATACCGGCCAGCCCGTCCGGACCACCCAGCTCGTCGAGGTATCGGCTGTCCGCGACCACCAGCGGGTCGGGCAGCCGGGCGATCAAGGTCTTGATGCCGTCGGCGGACAGCCGGTAGTTGACCGGCGTGAACGCCACCCCGGCGCGCGCAGAGGCGAAGATCAGCAGCGGCAGCATCGCGCCGCCGAGGCCGACGTAGGCGACGTGGGACGCCTCGGAACGCGCGATGAGGCCGGCGCCGCCATCGGCGAGATCGCTGAGCTGCTGAGTCGTCAGCCGGACATCCCCCGAGACGACGGCAGTCCTATCGGCATCGGCCGAGGTCGCCATCTCGAGCAGTAGCGAAATACTCACGCTCGCACTTTCTGTGGTGTCAACACGTTACAAAGCTTGCCGAAAGTGTTACGGCCTCAGTTTAGATGATGCAATTATCGCCCGATGCCCGGCGCGGGAGCGTGGCCGACGCCACACCGGCAATGGCGTTTACCTCTGAATCCATCGGCTACCCCGCTCCGAGGCCGCCGTCCGTAGACCAACCAACTACAAGTGAGTTCGGGGTTACCACGTTGACGACCTTCACAGCAGACACGCTGCCCACACACAGCACATGGACCAAGTTGCGCGCCGGAATAGCGGGCGCGATGCTGGCCGAATTCTTCGGCACCTTTGTGCTGTTGCTGCTCGGCCTTGGCACCTGCGCGGTCAATGTCGTCGGCCTGCCCGGGTCCGGCAGGCAGACCGTGCCGTTCGGCCCCGACAACTGGCTGATCAACATTTTCGGCTGGGCGTTCGCCGTCATGCTGGCCGCCTACGTCTCGGGCGGTATCAGCGGTGCACACTTCAATCCGGCGGTGACCCTGGCCTTCGCGGTGGCGCGGAAGTTCGAATGGCGCAACGTGATTCCGTACTGGGTATCGCAGCTCGCCGGCGCCTTCTGCGGTGCCGCCATGGTGTACGCCGTCTACCGGCCCGCCATTGACAGCTTCAACGCTGCTAATCATCTGGCCCGGGCGGATTCGATGGACACCTACGGGATTTTCGCAACCTCCCCCGCCGCGTATTTCCACGGCGGTTATCTCGGGCCGGTCGTCGACCAGCTGGTCGGCACCGCGATTCTCGTGCTGTTGATCGCGGCGCTGATCGACAACCGCAATCAAGCGCCGGCCGGCAACTTGGCTCCGCTGCTCATCGGCTTCATCATCGCGGTGATCGGGTGCTCCTACGGCACGAACGCCGGGTATGCGCTGAACCCGGCTCGCGAACTCGGCCCGCGCCTGTTCGCGTGGATGGAGGGCTGGAGCAAGTTGGCGTTACCCGGTAACTATGGGCAGACCACCAATTACTGGTGGATTCCGGTCTTCATCCCGTTGTTCGGCGCGGTCGCCGGCATCCTGCTGTACGACTTCTTCATCGGTCACGTGCTGGAAGCGCGCGCCGCGATGATGCGTACCCCGGAGCCGGGTCTGGCGCCGGTACCCACCACCGATGCCGCGTCGGGGGTGGCCGGTCCGGTCACCGCCGAGGACAGCGCCGACGCCGAGGAATTCGAGGGCGACCGGGCCGCCTGAGCTCAGCTCAGGTGCCGGTCCAGTGGGCGGGCCGCTTCTCGGCGAACGCGATCGCGCCTTCCTTGGCGTCGTTCGACGAGAAGACCGGCATCAGGATGCTGTTCTGCTCAGCAAACCGGGTGTCGGGGCTCCAACCGCGGGATTCGACGATGATCCGCTTGGTCGCGGCCACGGCCAGCGGACCGTTGACGGTGATCCGCTCGGCCAACTCGATCGCCGCGTCCAGCGCGCCACCGGGCTCGGCCAGGACGTTGACCATGCCCAGCGCGTGCGCGCGCTCGGCGGTGAAGCTCTCGCCCGTCAGCGCCAGCTCCATCGCGATCGCGGGCGGGATGCGCTCCGGCAGCCGCAGCAGTCCACCGCCGCCGGCGACCAGTCCGCGCTTGACCTCGGGGATGCCGAACGACGCGTCCCTGGACGCCACGATCAGGTCGGTGGCCAGCGCCAACTCGGTGCCGCCGGCCAGCGCATAGCCCTCGACCGCGGCGATCAGCGGCTTGACCGGCGGGCGCTCGGTGAAGCCCATGCCGCGACCCTCGACGATGGGAACCTCGCCACGGGCGAACGCCTTGAGGTCCATGCCCGCACAGAACGAGCCGCCCGCACCGGTCAGGATGCCCACCGACAGACCCGGGTCTTCGTCGAGCTTGTCCACCGCGTCGGCCAGACCATGGGCCACCGCGGAGTTGACCGCGTTCTTGGCCTTGGGCCGGTTGATGGTGATGATCAGAATCCGGTCCCGCTGTTCGACGAGGACCTCGGGTTCGCTGACGGCTTCTTCAGTGCTCACGACGGTGTGACGCTCCTTGCTCTGTTTGTAACGGCTCTCGGAGGAGATGGTATCCAGCCGTTGCGGCTCGGCTAGCATCACAGCCAAACCCACGCTGAAACTTCAGGGGAATGCGTTGACCGCAACCGAGATCGAACCCAGCGAGATGTCCAAGTGGGATCCCGGGCTCACCGAACGTGTGATGGGCTGGATCCGTCCGATCATCAAGGGCTATCACCGAGCCGAGATACGCGGGCTGGAGTCTTTCCCGCCGGGTGGCGCGCTGGTGGTGTCGAACCACTCCGGCGGGCTGTTCGCCATGGACATCCCGGTGTTCGCCACCGGGTTCTACGAGCAGTTCGGCTACGACCGGCCCGTCTACACCCTGAGCCACGACCTGATCTTCACCGGACCGACCGGCGAATTCTTTCGTCGCACCGGCTTCATTCGCGCCAACCACGAAAATGCCGACGAGGCACTGCGATCCGGCGGAGTCGTGGTGGTGTTCCCGGGCGGTGACTACGACGTCTACCGACCGACGCTGTCGGAGAACACCATCGATTTCGATGGCCGCACCGGATACGTGCGGGCAGCGCTGAACGCCGGCGTTCCCATCGTGCCGACGGTGTCCATCGGCGGTCAGGAAAGCCAGCTGTACCTGTCCCGAGGTATGGGACTGGCCAAGGCGCTGCGGCTGGACAAGCTGATGCGGGTAAAGATCCTGCCGATCTCGGTGGGCTTCCCGTTCGGGCTTTCCGCAGTACTGCCGGTCAACATGCCGCTGCCGACCAAGATCGTGATGCAGGTGCTCGAGCCGATCGACATCACGGCCCAGTTCGGCGAGCAGCCCGACATCGACGCGGTCGACGCCCATGTCCGTCACGTCATGCAGAAGGCGCTCGACGGGTTGGCCAAGCAGCGTCGCCTGCCGGTCATCGGCTAGCCGGTCGATGGCAGCGCTCGGCCTGCTCGGCACCATGATCCGCGCGGGAATCATCGCCCCGCTGCGGCCCGACAAGTATGTGCGGATGGGCGCGGCGATTCGTCGCGAAGGTCTCTCGTTCACCATGGGGTTCGCTTTGGCGGCGCAGCGCTGCCCGAATCGTGCCGCACTGATCGACGAGCTCGGCTCGCTGACGTTCCGCGAGCTCGACCGGCGTGCCGACGCATTGGCTTCAGCGCTGCAGAGTCTGCCCGGTGGCACCCCGGCGGTGGTGGCGATCATGTGCCGCAATCACCGCGGCTTCGTCGAAGCGTTGATCGCCGCCAACCGGATCGGCGCCGACGTACTGCTGCTGAACACCTCGTTCGCCGGGCCTGCGCTGGCCGACGTGGTCGAACGCGAGGGCGCGGACGCGATGATCTACGACGAGGAGTTCACCGAATCGGTGGACCGCGCGCTGGCGGACAGACCCAAGACCACCCGCGTCGTCGCATGGACCGATCAACCGGACAACTACGAAACCACCGTCGAGAAGCTGATCACCAGCCACCGTGGCGAGCGGCCCGCCCGCACCGAACACACCGGCAGGTTGATTCTGCTGACGTCGGGAACTACCGGTAATCCCAAGGGCGCCAAGCATTCCGGCGGGGGTGCGACGGAACTGAAGGCGATCCTCGACCGCGTCCCGTGGCACACCGAGGAGACGACGGTGGTGGTGGCGCCGATGTTTCACGCCTGGGGCTTTTCCCAACTGGTGTTCGCCGCGTCGCTGGGCTGCACGGTGGCGACCCGGCGCAAATTCGACCCGGAAGCCACGCTCGATCTCATCGACCGGTATCACGCCACCGGCCTCTGCGTCGTCCCGGTGATGTTCGATCGGATCATGGACCTGCCCGACGACGTGCGCCGCCGCTACAGCGGTCGCTCGCTGAAGTTCGCCACCGCATCGGGATCCCGGATGCGCCCCGACGTCGTCACCCGGTTCATGGACGAATTCGGCGACATCATCTACAACAACTACAACGCCACCGAGGCCGGCATGATCGCCACCGCGACCCCCGAGGATTTGCGTGCCGCACCGGACACCGCGGGAAAACCGGCTGTTGGCACCGAGATTCGCATCCTGGACGCCGATCACCGCCCGGTTCCCACCGGCGAGGTCGGCCAGATCTTCGTGCGCAACTCCAACCGGTTCGACGGCTACACCTCAGGGGCGGGCAAGAATTTCCACGACGGCTTCATGGCGTCCGGTGACGTCGGGCGCCTCGACGAGGCCGGCCGGCTGTTTGTGGTCGGGCGGGACGACGAGATGATCGTCTCCGGCGGCGAGAACGTCTACCCGATCGAGGTGGAGAAAACGCTGGCCTTGCATCCAGGCGTGGCCGAGGCCACGGTGCTGGGCGTCGACGACGAGCAGTACGGGCAGCGGTTGGCGGCCTTCGTTGTTCTGGCACAAGGTGATTCGGCCTCCATCGATGACCTCAAGCAGCACGTCCGGAACAACCTGGCCAACTACAAGGTGCCTCGCGAGATCGTCGTGCTCGATGAGTTGCCGCGCAGTAGCACCGGCAAGATCTCCCGCCGCGACTTGTTGAGTCACATCAACCCCACCGGCCACTGAGTTTGGCGGCGCGCTTTCTGCCCGCCTCACAGCGACAATCGGACGGAGTCGCTCGGAGGCGGGCACGACGGGTGTCCGAAGAACCGGAGACTGCTGTGACGGATGGGGCCAAGACCCCGTCAGGCCTGGGCCATCGCGCCTTCGACGACCGTCAACTTATCGGAAAGCCCTGCAGCACGGCGTATTTCGACGAAATCGTGAATGATCGCCTCGGTCACCTCGTGCGGGTCGTCGACAGTGGCGCCGTCGGCGAGCACCGAAACGTTCAGTTGGTCAACGTAACTCCACACCGTGATGTTCAGGCCGCTGCCAGTGGTCAACGGACCGACTGAGTAGATCTCGGTGACAAGTGCTCCGCCGACCCGTCCATGTTCACGCGGGCCCGGAACGTTGGAGATCGGCAGGTTGAGCACCTTGTTCTGACCGTCGCGGTCGGCCAGCCAACGGAACAAAGACTCCGACGGCCCCGGCGGAAAGTAAGCGGCCCACCGGCTGACGAGTTCCGGTCCGAGCAGTTGATGGCTTTCTTTGGCGTCGACGGCGTAGTCGTGTGCGCGCCGTACCCGCTCCACCGGATCATCGACGTCAGCAGGCAGCGCGACCATCATCCCGGTGAACAGGTTTCCCGACACACGATCCGGTGAGAAGTCGAAGCTCACCGGCACCGACGCCAGCAGCGGGTGATCGGAGTCGCCGTCGTAGCGCAGTCGCAGCTCGCGTAACGCGCCCGCAGACAGCGCCAACACCATGTCGTTGATCGTGGCGCCGAGCGCCTTGCTGGTTTCCTTGATGTCGCTCAGCGCCAAAGTTGCTGTCGCGAAGCGGCGTTCGGGCGTGAGCATGTGGTTCATGAAGGTCGGCGGTGGGGTGAACGGCATGGTCAACTCCGGCGACAGCTTGCGGCTGCTGCGTCGCACCCGGTTGATGCCCTTCGCGGTATAGCCGATGGTCCCCGGGATCCGCCCGATATGCCGCATGTGATCGGCGAACGCCGACCGCACCAGCTCGCCAGTCGACGGCGCCGGATCGGGTGCGTGCCGGACCTCGCCGCTTTGCGGCCCGGGCGCCAGATCCATGCCACGTGCCAGCAGATTCGCCGCCGCGACTCCGTCGGCCAGCGCGTGGTGGATCTTGCCGACCACCGCGATTCGGTTATCGGCCAACCCCTCGACGAAATACATCTCCCACAGCGGATAAGCGCGGTCCAGCGGAGTGCTGGCGATCTCGCCGATCGCTTCGTCAAGCTCGCGACGGCCGCCCGGCGCGGGCAGTCGCCACGGCCGCACGTGATACGTCAGGTCGACGTCGACGTTCTCCCGCCACATCGGGTGGTGCATCTTGAGCGGAACGTCAATCAGCTGGTAGCAGAACGGCTCCAGCTTGTACAACCTGCTGTGGATCACCCGGCGGAACCCGTCGATGTCGAAGTCACGGCGGTTTTCGGCCAACTCGATCACGGCGATCTTGAGCGTGTGCATATGCACATTCGGTGTCTCGCTGTACAGCAGTACCGCGTCCCAACCGCTCAGCCGCTTCATGGGAGGGACCTTACAGTCGGGCGGCGGCTAAATAACTTCTTTGGCAGCGATCATCCGGTTGCGATGAATGTGGCCGAGGAACAGCCCAATCGCCGTCGACATCGCGCCGGTGCGCGCGCCGTCGATCATGTCGAATCCGTGTCCGGCGCCGGGCAACTCCACGTAACTGACCAACGAACGGGACACCGACCTGAGCCGGTCGACGAAGCTGCGCGCCTGCTCGACGGGGATGACCTTGTCGCCGCTGCCGTGAATGACCAAGAACGGCGGGGCATCTGGATGTATCCGAGCGATCGGCGAGGCGTCGCGGAAAACGTGCGGGTGGCGACTGATCCTGCGCTTGACCACGACTCGCTCGAGGAAGTCGACGAACTGCTCGCGCTCGGGTGTCGAGCGATCCTCCCAGTCGTATCGGCCGTAGATACCCACCACTGCGTCCACCGAGGTGTCCGAGCCGGCTGGCAGATCGGCCTGCATCTCCGGATCGTTGGCGGTGAGCCCGGCCAATGCCGACAGATGGCCGCCGGCCGAACACCCTGCCACCGCAATGAAATTCCGGTCGCCGCCGAACTTGTCGACGTTGGCCCGTGCCCACGCGATCGCGGTCTTGACGTCGGTGATGTGCGCTGGCCAGCGGTGGTGCGGGGACACCCGGTACTGGGCCGATAGGCACACCCAACCCATCTCGGCCAGATGCGACATCAGCGCATAGCCCTGAAGTTGACGGCCGCCGTGCACCCAGGCGCCGCCGGGAACAAAGATCAGCACGGGCGCCGGCCGGACCGGCAGATCTCTGCGACGCCACACATCCAGCAACTGCGTCGGTTGGCTGCCGTACCTGACCGATGTGCGATGCAGGTGGCGACGGTGATGCCTGGCGCGCCAGAACGGCGGAGTCCGCTCAGGTGCCGGCCATTCGATGTCCAGGTCTTTGCTCGACACCACACCGCGCAGCGCCGCCTCGGACACCGCCTGGGTCTGGTCGCGCTCGGCCCTCTTGAGCTCGCCGATGCCGGGGGTCAGCCACGACTTGGCCGACGAGGACATCATCGCCGGTGCCAGCCGGGAGCCCCAGATGCCCATCGCGGTCACTCCGCCGAGCGGTTCCAGATGCCTACCGATCACCGGCAGCGACGCCATCGCATCGCTGGCTGCCAGCATGTAATCGCCGGGGCCGGCCCGCAGCAACCATTTGGCCCTGGAAATCATCGTGCGTCCAAGGGAACGCGGTGCCGGTCGAACCGTCATCGGGGCAGCGTACCCCGGGGTAGGGCGGTCCAACCGGAAACTCATCCACTTTGTTCATGCTCAGCGCCGGCCGCACCCATCGCCGCGAAGCGGCGTACCGTTGGCAATATCGGGCAGCTCAATTGCGAGCGAACATGCTCGACCGAAAAGGAAAAACTGATGGCTTCACCGACGACACTCCGCTCGCCCTACATCCTCCGTCTCGAACTGGTCAGGGACACCATCATGTCTCACTCCAAGCTCAGCAACGAGAAAGCTAGCGAATTGGCGGAACATGTTCTGCAGGCGCTGAATTCAATTCCCGAGAAGATGCGCTGAGTTCGGCTCCGCGGCGATCCCACACTTCCCGACCACGCGGTCTCCCCTCAACGAGTTCCGCGACGCATTCGCTTGCGAGACAGAAGGTTTGGGACGCCTACATCAAGCACAACGACGGCACACTCGACGTCGTCCGCAACGGCGCCAAAGAGCCCAACAGCTGCGCCCCGCGAACCTCGCCCTGATCCGATCAGCGAAGTTGTGCAGATGAGTCGAGTCCACGAAGATCAATCCAAAGCAGAAGGCGCCGCCGAAGCTCATCATCCCCTCGTCGCCCAGCCGCACTCCGGCGAGGAAGGGCCGATCGCAGAGGCGGAATTGCTTGCAGCGGAGATGAGTTCCGATGAGCTGCCGCTCGGTTCACTGGGGCGCCGATTTAATCGTCGTTCTCCCTTCTACATTGGGTTGACCGCATCGGCCGGTGTCGCCGTGACATACGGGATGGTCCGGGTACTTGGGTCACTGTCATCGGTGTTGGTACTGGTCGGTGTGGCATTCTTCCTCGCGACCGGGCTGGAACCGGCAGCCTCGTGGCTCGTCAACCGCGGACTTCGCCGGTGGCTGGCCACGACGCTGGTGTTCGTCGTCTTTCTCGCGGCGATGGGCGGCTTCGTGGCTGCCGCGATCCCGCCGCTTGCCCAGCAAGCCGGGGACCTCGTCCACCAGGTGCCGAATTACCTTCAGCAAGTTCAGGACCACTCCTCGGCCATCGGTAGGCTCAACGACCGGTTCCATCTCCAACAGCGGATCACCGACGCGGTCAAAGGTTCAGGCGGATCGGCCCTGAATGAGTTGGTCAGCGCGGGAACCGCGCTCTTCGGAGCGTTGGCTGATTCCCTGATCGTGATCGTGTTGACCGTGTACTTCCTTATCGACATGCCCCGCATCCGCACAAGCCTGTACCGGCTGGTGCCGGGCACCCGTCGGCCCCGTGCCATCCTGATCGGCGATGAGGTTTTCGCCAAGGTCGGGGCATATGTGCTGGGCAATGTGTTGATATCGGTCATCACCGGCGTCGCGACCTTCATCTGGCTGATAGCTTTCGGCGTCCCCTACCCGCTGCTGCTGGCCATTTTCGTCGCCGTGCTTGATCTGCTGCCCATCGTGGGATCGACAATCGCCGGTGTCGTCACTGCCGCAGTGGCTCTGACCGTCTCGCTTCCGGTCTGCATCGCAACGATCGCGTTTTTCATCGTGTTTCGGCTCCTCGAAGACTATCTGCTGGTGCCGCGCATCATCGGCCGAGCGGTGAAGGTGCCGGGCTTGATCACGGTGGTCGCGGTCCTCATCGGCGGTGCGCTGCTCGGGATTGTTGGTGCGCTAGTGGCTATTCCGATCGCAGCCGCTCTCCAGTTAGTCACCCAGGAAGTGCTCTATCCGCGACTCGACGAGGTCTGAGGGCGTCCGCACGATCGCACGGCATCCACCGCACAACCGCGCGGCGCTTTGCCAGCGCACCTTGGCGGGTTCGGGGTCCTAGCGACTTTGGTCGCCTGCGCGCGGCGCGGTCGGTTGTCGACCGTACGACCGGCGACTGAAGAACGAACCCTTCATTCTGCTCTGCAAAGTCGTGGGCCATTCCGAGTCCGCCGTTGAGCCTGTGGCCGACCCGACGGGCCCGCTTTCGACATTGCGAAGTCATGTTGTTCAGTCATGGTTTTGTCCATCGCCGTGGTCGCGCTGACTCGTGTCCGGGATCGGAGCTTCATCATCCGGCGCCCACCCGGCCTCCCTGAGCATCCGGCGCAGGTCGACAGTCACCTGCACATCGATGTCTTTGCCCCGCGGAGCCTCGAATAGTTGTGTCTCGGATCCCAGGGTCACAGTGAATTTGCCGTTGTGTTCGTGTTTTACGGACCCGAGGTCCTCGAGCAACGACAGGACCTGGCGCCACTCGATGTTCCTGCCCGCCGGGTGCCTGAAGATCTTCTCGATCGTAAGCCGATGGTGACCGCTCAGCTGCGAGTTCACTAGTTGGTCCTCTCCTTGTTGTCCCACTGGATCATTCGTTTCACCCAGACGCGCGGGCTAGGTCGCGAACTGGTTCTGACTTTTTCTTTGCCGTCTTTGCCGGGTCGAGGATGCGGTAGGCGAGAAGTTTGATGCGGTCGCTGACGAGGAACCAGATGAGGGCGTATCCCCACACCGCGGCTGCCCACGTCCAGCCGAGCGGCGTCATGAATACCCCGTAAACGGCAATGAATGTGGCGATGGTCTGGGTGCCGAGGACGGCGATCAACAAGATGCGGGCCGGGCGGATGGACCAGAACGGGCCGCGGGTTCGGGTCAAGAAGATGGTGAGGTGTCCGGCGACGGACAGCATCAGGTACATCAGTGTCTGGACGCGCGGGTGGCCGAGGTCGAAGACGCGGTCGCCCAGGTAGAACAGGCCGAACGCGGCGATCGGCCCGACGACACCCAGCACGGTGGCGATACCAAGTACCAGGCGCATGTTCCAGGCTTCGGGCTCGTTCTTGTAGTGGACGTTGTCATAGGCGATGGACAGGATGGCGCCGTCGTTGAGCAGCGCGAGCATCACGATCATGATGGCGGTGAGCGGGTAGAAGTTGAAGACCAGGATGGCGACGGTCATGAATAACAGCACCCGCAGCGTTTCGGTGATGCGGTACATCGCGTAGCTGTTCATTCGCTGAAAGATCTTGCGGCTCTGTTTGATCGCCTCGATGATCACCGAAAGGCCGGGGGTCAGCAGCACGATGTCGGCGGCCGCGCGGGCGGCGTCGGTGGCTCCGGATACGGCGATGCCGCAGTCCGCTTTTTTCAGCGCGGGGGCGTCGTTGACTCCGTCGCCGGTCATTCCGACGATGTGGCCGCGCTTCTGCAGCACGTCGATGATGTGGTATTTGTGCTCGGGAAAGACCTGGGCGAAACCGTCTGCGGTCTCGATGGACTCGGCCACTGCCGCCGATTCGTTCTTCTTCGCATCGCCCAAAGCTGCGGCGTCGAGGATGTCGGTGCCCAAGCCGACCTTGGTGGCGGTCTCCTTCGCGATGGCCAGCGCGTCGCCGGTGACCATCTTGACGGTGACGCCCATCGCTGCTGCGGTGGCGATGGTCGCTGCGGCGTCGTCGCGGGGCGGGTCGAACAGGGGCAGCACGCCGACGAACTGCCAGTCGCCGTCCCCGTCAGCGCGGGCCACGCCCAGAGACCGGAAGCCCCGGGCGGCGAAATCGTTGACTGCGCTTATCGGCGGCGGGTGTGATCTGCGCGGCGTTCGCGGCCAGCGCCAGGATGACCTGCGGGGCGCCCTTGGTGACCTTGAAGGTGGTCCCGTCGGCGGCCGGTGACGGTGGCCTCGGTGCGTTTGTGTACCGGGTCGAAGGGTTCGAAGTGGGTGACGGTGTAAGCCTGCAGAACCTTGGTGTCCTCGAGGCCGCCGAGCACCGCCCGGTCGATCGGGTCGTCGTTGTCCGCGCGGGAGGCCAACGCGCCGTCCAGGATGACCGTCGCGGGGGTGACGCCGTCGATGCTGAACGGGGTGCCCAACGTCAGCGAGTTCTGGGTCAGGGTGCCGGTCTTGTCCGCGCACAGCACGTCCACACCGGCCAGTTCCTCGATGGCGACCAGCCGGCTCACGATGGCCTGCTTCTTGGCGAGCAGCCGTGCGCCGACGGCCATCGTCACCGACAGCACGGTGGGCATCGCGACCGGGATCGCGGCGACGGTCAGAACCAGGGCGAACTGCAGCGTGGTCAGGATCGCGTCGCCGCGCAGGATCGCCGTGACGACGATGATGGTGACCAGCGCGACCGCGAGGATGATCAGGTAGTTGCCGATCTTGAGCACGGCGCGCTGGAAATGGCTGACAGTGTGCGCGTCGGCCACCAGCTCGGCGGTCTTCCCGAAGTAGGTGCGGGTGCCGGTGGCATAGACCAAGGCGCCGATTTCACCTTGCCTGACAATGGATCCGGAGAACACCGCGTCACCCGCTAGGCGGGTGGCGGGCAGCGACTCCCCGGTGAGCGCGGACTGATCGACCTCGATCTCATCGCCGTCCAGCAGCCGGGCATCGGCGGGCACGATGTCACCCAGGCGCAGCCGGATCACATCACCGGGCACCAACTCCCGCGCCGGTGCGGTGATCCATGCGTCGTCACGTTTCACGCGCGCGTTGATCGCCAGCTTGGCTTTGAGGGCCTCAATCGCGTTGCCCGCCTGCCGTTCCTCGGTGTAGCCGACCACACCGTTGGCCACCAGCAGCAGCAAGATGATGAAGAAATCCGGCCAGTGCCCGACCGCGCCGGACAAGATGACGGCGATCTCGATCATCCATGGGATCGGGCCCCAAAAGTAGCTGAGGAACTTCAGCAGCGGGTTGGTCTTGTGCTCAGCGATCTCATTCGGCCCGTACTGCGCCAACCGTCGTGTTGCCTCCGCCGTGCTCAATCCGTCCGGCGAGTACCCCAGCTCCTCCTCCAGCTCGGGCATGGGCGCCGATTTGAAGTCGGGGTCCGGTTCGGCGCTCGCAGCGGGGGAGGGCGTGACATGCGGTGTGTCAGTGGTCATGGCGTCCGGTCCGTACTGCCCTACGTCAGCGACCGGTTCGCAGCATAGGAGACCGGGGCGGTCACGTTCGAGCAGACACGAGACGCTATCGATCGGAAGGTACTGTACGGGAGAGGTTTTCGGTGTTCCGGGAGCGGGTGGTGTAGTCATGGTGATCCCCGGGTGTGCGGTTGTCACCGGAACGTTCGGCACGAGCGACTGCTCTATGAGAGCAGCGGCGGACAGCCACCCTCATCCCGGACTGGTTGAGCTCCCAACGTCGTTGACGCTACACCTTGCGGACGGGTCCTGCCGTGCCGTTACCCCGAGGAAGGTGACCTCGCGCCTGAATCTGTCGACCACCCAAAGTCGCAAGTCCTGCAAGGGGGGCGCCCCGAACGGGATTCAGCGGGTAAGTCCCGCGGGTGTAGCCTCGGAGGTGCTGAGAATTTCAGCTGGCTCGGGATAAGTTCAGCTGTCCGCTGCAGAACTTGAGGAGCATTGGCTCCGAAACCCCTACGCGCCGGTGATTGTTTGCGCATCAGGATCACCATGATTGCTCCACAGAATTTCTCCACTCGACCGGCTACCTTGAAGCCTTGCGACACCCCCGAACAGCGACGGTTGCGCAGGACGTGGCCGTGAGTAGTCCTCGGCACGGCTCACCGACAGGTGCACGGCGATGAAAGCGGCGGGCGTCGTCGTCGTTGTTCTGGTCTTGCTGTCACTGCTGGTGCTGGCGATGGCGGTGCGGATCGTCAAGCAGTACGAGAACGGGGTGCTGTTCCGGCTGGGTAGGGTGATCGGAGAACGCAAACCCGGGTTGCGTCTCATCATTCCGTTCATCGATGTGCTGCACCGGATTTCGCTGCGGATCGTGACGATGCCGATCCAATCCCAGGGGATCATCACCCGCGACAACGTCAGTGTCGACGTCTCGGCGGTGGCCTACTTCAAGGTCGTCGACGCGGTGAAGTCGGTAGTGGCGATCGAGAACGTCTACTCCGCGATCGATCAGATCGCCCAAACGACGCTGCGCAAGGTCGTCGGACAGCACACCCTGGACGAGACGCTGTCGGAGACCGACAAGATCAACCTCGACATCCGGGCGATCCTCGACGTCACCACCATCGAATGGGGTGTACAGGTCACCCTGGTGGAGCTGAAAGACATCCAACTGCCCGACAGCATGAAGCGGGCAATGGCCCGCCAAGCCGAGGCGGAGCGGGAGAAGCGCGCGAAAATCATTGCCGCCGAAGGTGAATCGCTGGCCGCCGCCGCCTTGGGTGACGCCTCGGACACCATGATGGCTCACCCGCTGGCGTTGCAGTTACGCAATCTGCAGACCCTGGTCGAACTCGGCGTCGACAAGAACAGCACCGTCGTGTTCCCGGCACCGTTGATGTCGACCATCGCCGAACTCGGAAACTTCCTGGCCCGGGAAAGCGGCGCAGCAGCCAGCCAGAGCTAGCGACCACCGTCCCGAAACCGACTGCGGTGGTAGCGAATGGGGGCTCGGCTGCGGGGAACCAGCCATGATCATCATCCTGCAGTTTCTCTCGCTCGTGCTGTACAGCTGCTGGATCATGCGCCGCGCGGCGCGGTCGAGGCCGGCGGCCAGCGGCGGGGCCTGGACCGCACTGGACGAGCACCAGCTCATCCGGCTGCTCAGGGACTCCGCGCCATGACACCAACAAACCAACGAACTTCTGCCGATGGACTGGAGCAGAGCGGACGGATTGTGGTCGGTGTGGACGGGTCTCAAGGATCATTGAATGCGCTGCTGTGGGCGCTGGGGGAAGCGCGGGCGCGCAAGAGTCCGGTCAACGTGGTCTTTGCGTGGGAGTACCACCCACGTTGGGTCGACCCTGGGCTGGGCAGCATGCTCCCGATGGCCTATCAACCGGAAGGCGGCGTGCCTGCAGACGAGTTCGCTGACGCAGCTACTTCTGTGGGAAAGCTGCTGGACGTCGCGATCAGCACGGCCGCCGAATCCGACCCGGACCGCGCGTCGGGTCAGGTCCCACTCACGCGGGAGATGCTGCAGGGCCACGCCGCGCACGTGCTGCTCAAGAGCGTCAGCGAAACCGACACGCTGGTGGTCGGCTCTCACGGGCACGGCGGATTCATCGGGGCGTTGCTCGGCTCGGTCAGCCAACATGTCGTGTCCCACTCGCGGTGTCCGGTGGTGGTGGTACCCGCTCCGCAGCGGACGCCGAACGACTGAGCAACCTTCCCTTGGGTGGGTGTTCGTAAGCTCGGATCATGGCGGGATCCAGACAAGCGGCCGCGCATCCGGTCGGGCTGTGGGGTGCCGTCGCGATCGGCATCGGTGGCATGGTCGGTGGCGGCATTTTCGCCGTTCTCGGGCTGTCGGTGCAGATCACCAAAGGGGCTGCGCCGCTGGCCTTTCTGCTGGCCGGGCTGGTGGCGTTATTGACTGCGCGCTCCTATGCGCTGTTGTCGAAGGTCTATCCCAGCCGCGGCGGCACCGTCACCTTCCTCAACCGCACGTTTGGCACCGGTCTGTTCTCCGGCGGGATCAACGTGCTGTTGTGGCTGAGCTACATCGTGATGCTCGCCCTGTATTCCCAGGCGTTCGGCAGCTACGCCGCAAGTTTTCTGCCCCCGTCCGCCCACGCCTTGGGCAAGCATGTGTTCCTCACCGCGGCGATTGTGGTGATCACGGTGCTCAACATCGCGGGCGCCTCCACGGTGGCGCGCGCCGAACGTGTCGTCGTCGCAATCAAGCTCGCGATTCTTGTGTTCTTCGTGGCCGTCGGGGTGGCGGGAGTCTCCGGCGAGCGGCTGGCGCCCGCGCAGTGGAGTTCGCCGGTGTCGGTTATCGCGGGCGGGATGATCATCTTCCTCGCCTACGAAGGCTTCGAACTGATCGCCAACGCCGCCGAGGACGTTGCCGACCCTGCCCGGGTGCTCACCAGGGCGTACTACATCTCGGTGCTGTTCGTGATCGCGTTGTACGTCTCCGTGGCCATCGTTTCGGTGGGGGCGGTGCCGCTG
Organism: uncultured Actinomycetota bacterium; assembly: GCA_963741555.1. Taxonomy (GTDB): domain Bacteria; phylum Actinomycetota; class Actinomycetes; order Mycobacteriales; family Mycobacteriaceae; genus Mycobacterium. The sequence goes on from CAVUIH010000009.1 coordinate 160,277, forward strand.
TCGAGGCTGATCAACGCCCGTGACTATGCGCTGGCCGAAGCCGCCCGGCCCGCGCTGGGCGGCTTCGGCTTCGCGATGATCGGTGTGGCGGCGATGCTGTCGACCGCGTCGGCGATCAACGCCACCCTCTACGGATCCGCGCGGATGACCTACACCATCGCAAAATCGCGGGAGCTGCCGGCCCAACTCGACCGACCGGTCTGGAACCAGCCCCTGGAAGGGCTGCTGATCACCGCAACAACGACCGTTGTGCTAGCCAACGTGCTGGACCTGGCCAGCATCTCCACCATGGGGAGCGCCGGGTTCCTCATCATCTTCGCCGCCGTCAACCTCGCCGCGGCTCACGCGGCCCGAACGCGGGGATCAACCCCGTGGATCTCGGTCGCGGCCGCAGTGGCGTGTGTCGGGGCATTGGCCACGCTCATCGCCAAGAGCCGCCTCGAGTCCGTCAGTGTCTTGGTCGCGATGATCGCTTTGTCCTTCGGCATCGAGGCGACCTTCCGAAAAGTCAGCGGCAGGCCTATCCACGCATAGGCGAAGCGGCGATCACCACCTGCCCCTAACAGCGGAAGGTGGGGCGCCCCGCCGAATGTGGTGGCAAACTCCGGTCACCATCTGCGACGCTGATACTGTTCGTTCCCCGTGCGCGCGGCCGCCCTGAGCAACGGACTACGAAATGACCAGGAGGCGAAGTTGCCGGCGCACTGGAAACGACTGGCG
>CAVUIH010000010.1:0-187294 GCA_963741555.1 uncultured Actinomycetota bacterium
TAGACCCCGGCTACCGCGAAAACTCATCTCGGTAACGTCAGAGTGCGATCGACGAGAGGACCGCCCGTGACAGCCGTGAGCAGCGCTCCGCAGACAGTCGAGTTTTCCGGTGTTCAGGGGCTCACCCTGATCGCCGACGAGTGGAATCGCGGCGCCGACCCGGCGGCCGATCGGCCGACCGTCCTGATGCTGCACGGCGGTGGCCAGAATCGGCATTCCTGGAAGAACACCGGGCAGGTCTTGGCCGATGAGGGCTTTCACGTGGTCGCGCTGGACAGCCGCGGCCATGGCGACAGCGATCGAGCGCCCGATGCCGACTACGACGTCGACACGATGACCGCAGACGTCATGCAGGTGCTCGACGCCATCGGCCGGCGCGTGATGCTGATCGGGGCGAGCATGGGCGGGTTGACCGGCATCCTGGTCGCCGATCAGGCCGGGCCCGACCGCATCACGCGGTTGGTGCTGGTCGACGTCGTGCCGCGGTTCGAGAAGAACGGCAGCGCCCGCATCCGTGACTTCATGTTCAGCGGCCTGCACGGTTTCGGCTCGCTCGACGAGGCCGCCGACGCCGTCGCCGCCTACCTGCCGCACCGGAAGAAGCCCCGAAGCCCGGAGGGTTTGAAGAAGAATCTGCGCCTGCGCGACGGCCGCTGGTACTGGCATTGGGATCCGGCCTTCATGACCAAGCCCGGAGACGACCCGGAATTGCGCACTGAGAAATTCGAGCAGGCCGCCGCGGACCTGACCATCCCGGTGTTGCTGATCCGCGGCAAGCTGTCCGACGTGGTCAGCCCGGAAGGCGTGCACCATTTCCTCAACACCGTGCCCAACGCGGAGTTCGTCGAGTTGTCCGGCGCCGGCCACACCGCAGCGGGTGACGACAACGACGCCTTCAGCGACGTCGTGGTGACGTTCGCGACGCGCGAGAGCTAGTTCGCCGGTTTCTCGGCGTGCCCGCCGAACTGCTTACGCATCGCCGACAGCGCCTTGTTGGCGAAGTCGTCGAGGCTGCGTGAGGCGAAGCGGGACTGCAACGCGGTCGTCAGCACCGGCGCGGGCACGCCTTCGTCGATCGCCGCGATGGCAGTCCAGCGGCCCTCCCCGGAGTCGGAAACCCGTCCGGAGAACTCCTTCAGATCAGGCGAATCGTGCAGCGCGATCGCGGTCAGGTCCAGCAGCCAGGAGCCGACGACGCTGCCTCGGCGCCACACCTCGGCGACGTCGGCGATGTCGAAGTCGTACTTGTAGCACTCGGGATTCGACAGCGGCGCCGTCTCGGCGTCACCCTGCTGGATGCGGGTCCCGATGTCGGCGTTGCGCAAGATGTTCAGGCCCTCGGCGAGCGAGGCCATCATCCCGTACTCGATGCCGTTGTGCACCATCTTCACGAAATGGCCTGCCCCGGTAGGCCCGCAGTGCAGGTAACCTTTCTCGGGTTGCGCGACATCGCCGTCGCGGCCAGGGGTACGCGGCGCGCTGTCGACCCCCGGCGCGATGGTCGAGAACAGTGGCTCCGCGTGCTCGAAGGCGTAGTCGTCGCCGCCGATCATCAGGCAGTAGCCGCGCTCGCGGCCCCACACGCCACCGCTGGTGCCGCAGTCGATAAGGTGAATCCCCTTCTCGGACAGTGTCTTTGCGTGCTTGAGATCGTCGCGGTAGTAAGAGTTGCCGCCGTCGATGACGATGTCGCCGGCTTCCAGCGTGTCCGCCAGCTTGTCGATCACGCCGGTCGTGATATCACCGGCGGGCACCATTACCCACACCACCCTTGGCGCGCTGAGCTTTTCGGCCAACTCCGACAGCGACGAGACTCCGGTGATGTTGTCGTCATGAGCCATCGATTTGACCGCGTCTCGATTGTGGTCGTACACCACGCCTTCGTGCCCGGCGTCCACCACCCGGCGGATTATGTTGGCGCCCATCCGGCCCAGGCCGATCATCCCTAATTGCATGGTGTCTCGCTCTCCTCACTGGTGGTTGTCGGCTAGCCACGGCTGTTGCCAGCCGCGGTGTCCGCGTAACAGATCGCGCGCCGCGTCCGGCCCCCATGAGCCGGGTTCGTAGCGGTGGACCTCGCCCGGGCTGTCCAGCAAGGGCTGCACGATCCGCCAGGTTTCTTCGATCGCGTCCTCGCGGGCGAACAGTTGGTGATCCCCGGTCAGCGCACCGTGCAGCAGGCGCTCGTAGGGCAGCAGCGGCTCGCCCAGGTCGGCCATGAACGACGAATCCAGGTGCAGGTCGCGCCAGCGGTCGCCCTCCAAAGCGGTCAGCTGGATGCGCAGTCCGGGGTCGGGATCGATGCGCAGGATGATCTGGTTGGGCTCGGCCCGCCTGCGTTCCGGCAGGAAGCTCAGCGACGGGACGCGGTGGGTGAACAACCGCACCTCGGTGACCCGTTCCGTCAATGCCTTGCCCGCTCGCAGGAAGATCGGCACCCCATGCCAGCGCCAGTTGTCGATCTCCAGCCGCATCGCGACGAAGGTCTCGGTCTGCGAATCCTTGGCCACGCCGTCGACATCCGTGTAGCCCTCGTACTGACCGCGCACGCAGCGATCGGGGTCCACCGCCGGTATCGCCCGAAAAACATCGGCCTTCCGGTCGTTGAGGTCGTCTGCGCTCGAGCCGACCGGAGGCTCCATCGTCACGCCGGCCAGCACCTGCAGCAGGTGGTTCTGCACAACGTCGCGCAACGCCCCGACGCCGTCGTAGAACTTGCCGCGGTCGTCGACGCCGAAGTCCTCGGCCATGGTGATCTGAATTTCGGAGATGACGTGCCGATTCCACAACTCGACCAGCGCCAGGTTGCCGAAGCGCAGATACTCCAGTTCGACGACCGGTTCTTTGCCCAGGAAGTGGTCCACCCGGAAGATCTGGTCCTCGTCCAGCAGGGCACGCAGCCGCTCGTTGAGTTCACGGGCGGAGGTCAGGTCGTGACCGAAGGGCTTCTCTACCGCGACGCGGGAGCGCTCCAGGAGGCCGGCCTTGCCCAGGTTCTCCACGATCGGCGCGAATAGCGACGGCGGCATCTCCAGGTAGAAGAGGCAGTGGTGCTTCGAGCCGATTTGCTTGGCCAGCGCGTCGTACAGCGCGCCGTCGGTGACGTCACCGTGCAGATAGGACAGTCGGCCGGCCAACTGGTCGAACACCTTGTCGTCGATCTTCTCGCCGACCGCCGTGATCGCCGTGCGGGCCCGGTTGACCAACTCGTCTTTGCTGATGTCGTCGCTGGCCACCCCGATGATCGGACACTGCAGCAATCCCCTGCGCTCGAGGCGGTAGAGGGCCTGGAAAGTCATCTTGCGGGCCAGATCGCCGGTGATCCCGAAAATCACCAGCAGATCTGAGGCGCTATCGCCGCCTTCGGCCAATCGGGACCTCCATGAAAAGTCGACTAGTCAGCACGGACTCAACACTTGCATAACGATCCCGCGGCCAGCACTAACCCTAAACACTGCACTTCGGCTCGACAACCAGAACGGAGCAGATGTGTAGCCGCTCACGCAGTCGAACAAACACCTGAAGATTCCATTAACGGAACATACACGCGCAGTTGATCTTTCGATATCCAGCCGGAAACACCGGGAGGGCATGCTATCTCACCGCCCAGCCGGCACCGCAGTGCCAAGGCGTAAGCGACGACGGATCGGGCCCGATTCGGCGAAACGCTACTCGCGGATGACCCCGCGTAGTGGCATCAGTCCGAGTTCGTTGTGGCTCATGAATCCCGGCGGTGCATCCACGACGGCGGGGATCGCGTTCGCAGGACCCATCGCAGTCCAGGTGTAGCCGGGCAACGCGTAGCCACCGTCGGGATCCTTCGCCCCTTGGAGAATCAGCTCAGTGGATGAATCGCCCTCGATCACGATCCGGTAGTGGTAGTGCTGAGGCCAATCCTCCTGCGGCTCAATGGCATCGAATGTGTCCATGGTATAGATCTCGTGAAAGACGATGAGCGGCCTGTTATTCACCCACGACGTCCATTGGTGGTGCTGGCGGGCGACGGTGCCTTTCTTGATCACGCCTTTGAACCCCGGCATGTCGCTGGTCTCCCCGCCCTCGAAGGGGATGTCGCGGGTCGCGACCCCGAGCTCGACGTCAGTCGTGAACCTCTCGATTTTCTTGCCCATTCCCTCCACGATCATCGCCATCGACTGCGCGAACAACGGCCACGCATTGCCCAGGAGGTTCGGGCCGTCCCGGAAGGTTTCGGGATCGCTGCCCATGCCCATCTCGTACAGATACTTCAATGTGTCTCTGCCGAAGTTCACCACCTCGTAGATGTGGATGGTGTCGATCTGGCTGACGATTCGGGCCAGCGTGAGAACGAGCAAGTCTCCGGCGAAACCGGGATTGACACCACCGGCGTGGAACGAGGTGCCGCCTTCGAGGCACGCAGCGTGGATCTTGTCGATATCGGCTTGGCTGTGTTCGGTTCGGTACCACCAAGCGCCACCCGATGCGACGACGTTTTTGCCCGCACGCAGCAGACGGCAGACCTCGTCGGGGTCAGACCACAGCGGTGCATAGAAGACACAGTCGGCGTCCAGTGCTTCGATAGCTTCCTTGTCGTTGGTGGCGAACACCCCGGTCGGCGCCTTGCCGCACAGTTCGCCGGCATCTTTGCCGACCTTCTCAGGACGGTTGCAGAGCACCCCGACCAGTTCGTAGGCGGGGTTATGGGCGAAATGCCGGAGCGCGATCGTTCCGACGTTGCCGACGCCCCACTGGATCACGCGATACTTCTTGTCGACCGGCGCTGTGGTTGACACTGCGTTACCTTGCTCGATCGTCGTCACTGCTCCTCCTTGGATGTGGTGATCACTAGTTGATCGACACTCCGGCATCGACTTTGAACTGCAGTCCGGTGACAAAACGCGATTCATCCGAGATCAGGTACAGCACCGCGTTGCTGACGTCTACGGGTTCGATGAACGGTGTCGGCATGGCGTTGACGAACATCGGTATCAGGTCAGGACGTTCCTCGCCGAGAGTGGCGCCGAACGACGGTGGAATCATTCCGGTGGGCGTCCCGGTGGGATGTACTGAATTGACCCGGACGCTCTGCGCGGCAAGCTCATTGGCCAGCGCAAGCGTGAGGCCAACCACGCCGTGCTTGGCTGCGGTGTACGGAATTTGTAGCGGGAACCCCTTCATCGCACCGGCCGAGCTGATATTGACCAAGCTGCCGCCGCCTTGCGCGAGGAGATGCGGGATAGCCGCGGCGCAGGTGTTCCACGTCCCAATCAGGTTCACATCGACGACCGTGCGCCAGTGATCGGAAGTTGTTCTGTCCCAGGGGGCGACCGTTAGGACGCCGGCGTTGGCGACGGCACTGTCCAACCCGCCCAGTTCGTCGACGCCATCGTCGACGGCTGAGCGCAATGCCGCTTCGTCGCGGACATCAGCGACTCGGCTCACGCACCGGCGGCCGTGCTCGGTGACCAGACGTACCGTCTCGGCTAGGTCGTCCTCGGTAGCCAGGTCGTATTCGAGCTCCGGCAAGGACCGGCAGAGGTCGATGAGAATGAGATCGGCACCCTCCTCGGCGAGTCTGATCGCGTGGCTGCGCCCTAAACCGCGCGCGGCGCCGGTGATGAGGACTCGTTTGCCGGCGACCCGTCCGGTCGGTGGTGTTGGCGTCGTCACCACATCAGTCCACGAATGATCTCCGACGCAGGGATGTCCTCGACTGCGATCAGCCCCTGGGGGGCGCGGCAGATCCAGTCAATGGCATTGACCACCCGAGCTGCGGTGGCGAGACATCCCGCCTCGGTGACGTCAAGCCCCGGGTGTGACACGCTCGTGTTCAGCTCGACCCGAGGATCTCCGTCGACCACGACTCGGTGCACACCAGGAAGGCCGTCGGGTGGGTAGAGCCATTCCGGCGCCGAGGCGGCGGTGAGCCGTGTGATGTGTTCCATGGTGATCACCGGAACATCGTCGCGAACCCCTTCGACGGCGAACTTCACCGCGGCCATCTGCCCCGGCTCCACCGTCGCCATCTTGCATTCGATCCGTTTGTCGGTGTACCACGGCTCGATGCGTTGCCGAACCTCATCGAGTTGCACCCCAAGCTGCTCGGCGAGGTTGCGAACCGCTCCGCCCCACATCGTGGTGAGGACGCCCGGCAGGAACAGCATCGGCGTCTCGTCGTCGGCGCTGACACCGAAACCCATTTGCTTACCGGTGAATTCGTAGTCGTCGTAGTTGGAGTAATCGAAGATCTCCTGAACGGTGATCGCCCGGGCGCGGGTCACCAGGCTCAGTGCGGAGTGCACCTCGGTGTCGCCGGAGTAGCCGGGGTCGATGCCGTTGACATACAGCGAGGCGTTGCCGGCCTGGCAGGCTTGTTCCAGCGGCACCCGCAGCCAGTCGTCGGCCTGACGCGGAGTCACCAGCCACACCATCGACGTCGCCGCAATATTGACCCCCGCGGTAAGGAACTTCGACATCTGCTCGATGACTTCCATCGGCCGTGTCTCGCCCTGTGCTGTGTACACCACGCAGTCCGGTTTCAGCGCAATGAGTGCGTCGATGTCATCGGTCGCGATGACGCCGGTCGGCTCGCTCAATCCGCACAACTCGGCGGCGTCACGCCCGATCTTGTTCGGGCTGGCGGCGTGCACGCCGACCAATTCCAGGTCCGGGCGCCCGATGATCGCCCGTAAGGAATGGACCCCGACATTGCCGGTCGAAAATTGAACTACTCTGCGCATCCTGCGTTGGTCCTTGATCAGTAGTCGGGAATCGGCAACGGCGAGTTGTTGGAATCGATGCCGCCATCGACATGAAAGATCGCGTTGGTCGCATAGCAATCCCGAGTGGACAGATACACACAGAGCCGCCCGAGGTCGGCGACGTCTCCCAGGCGATGCAGCGGTGTCGCCTCCTGCATTTTTTCCCGCGATCCGGGCATCATGTCGAGGCTTCCCTGCAGACCGTCGGTGGCAAACGAGCCCAGGGCTATCGCGTTGACCCGGATCTTCGGCGCGAGCTCCTGCGCCATCGCCCGGGTGAGCGCCTCGAGGCCACCTTTCGCGACGCAGTACGCCGTCAGCGCGCGGATGCCGAAACGCGCTGAGCCCGAAGAGATGTTGACGATGTTGCCGTGGCCGGCCTCGATCATGTGTGGCGCGACGAGCTGGCTCATGATGAAGGCCGATGTGACACACCAGTCGAAGGTGTGGCGGAAGTCCTCGTCCGTGATGTCGAGGAAGCGCGCGTATGTCGAACCGCCGACATTATTGATCAGAATGTCGACGCGCCCAAAGCCTTCAATCGCCGCAGCGACAACCCGTTCACTGTCTGCACGGCTCATGGCATCCGCGACGAGCGCCAGGCCCTTACCGCCGGCATCTTCGATACCGGTGATCGTTGCGCGGATATCGGATTCCGTACGCGCGGTTCCGACTACGGTTGCGCCCGCCTCCGCGAGGACTCTGGCAATACCCTGCCCGACGCCCTTGCCAGCGCCGGTAACGATCGCGACTTGTCCGGCCAGATTGAACTGTTCAAGCGCCATCTGAATCCTCTCGTCCGCACCATGCCGTGCTCATCTAACAAATAAAACTGACTTTAGTCAACGGAATGGAGGGAGCGCCGACAGTCGTCCGGCAGCTATCCTGCAGACGGGGCGGGGTATCGGGATCAGAGGACGGACTATGGCAACGGTGGAAAAGCCGTCGGCGCGCGAGACCAAGCGCCTCCAGACTCGGGAGCGCTTACTGGGAGCTGCCATCGGCGAGTTCAAACGTGCAGGCATGGCGGATGCCGACGTCGGGTCGATCGTCGCGGCAGCCGGAGTCGCACACGGCACGTTCTTCTTTCACTTCCCGACCAAGGAACATGTGCTGTTGGAACTCGAACGGCGTGAAGAGGAGCGCATCGCCAAACAGCTCGACCGCTATGTTGATGCCGCGCATGATTTGTCCGCGACGCTGCGAGAGGCGGTTCGACTCATCCTGGGCCTGGAGCGTCGCCTCGGCGCCAGCCTCTTCAAGGACTTTCTGGCTCTGCATTTCTCGCAGACCCGTCCCGCGGACGAAAGCAAAGAGCACCCGGTCATCGTGCGGGTTGCCCAAGAGATCGAGCGAGCCCAACGACTGGGTCACGTTGCGCCGGAGGTCGTTCCGGTGCACAGCGCCGTGTTCTTCCTGTTAGGCCTGTACGCACTGCTGACCACGACACACGATTGGCCCAACCAGAACGCGATGCTCGACGACTACGTGACCAGCACGCTGCGCAGCCTCGAAAAGCGAGACTGATTGACGCCAGTCAGTCTCTGCGCGAAGATCGGCTTAGCCAATCGCTAGGAGGAGCCGTTGCAGTCGCCCACGTTAACAACCACCGGCAGCTACCTCGACGAACACTTCAAGCAGTCGCACCTCGCGCAGCGCCAGGCCGACAAGTGGCTGATCTCGGGCAGTATCCTCATCGGCACCGCGGCCCTCGGCATCTTCGGCCTCCCCCTATTTCTCCGCGGGGTCTGGTTGCTGCGCAAGGCGCAGCGCGACGGCCTGGCGGTCCGGCCGATGCTGGTGACGCTGCTTGGTTACCTGGTCATCATCGACGCTGCCATCAACACGGTGGGATGGGCGCTCGACCTGGTCGCCAATCACACCATCCTGGCCCGAATCCTGTTGAACGGCTGGGGCGCTATGTTCGATGCCGGCTACTTCTGGCACTACAACGAGCTATGGGTCGGCGGTGCTGCAGGGCCGGGCGAGAAAGCCCTCGAGGTAGGCCTGATCCTCACGGTGTTCACCATGCGGATCGCGGCCGCGATCGGCTTTCTGCAGATGAAGCGGTGGGGCCACCAATGGATGATCATCACCTGCTGGATGGGCGTGCTGATCTGGTGCGTCTACGTCTTCAACATGACCATGTTCGCCGACGTGCGCTTCGCCGGGGTGATATTCCCGGTCGTCGGGTGGTGGCTCTACGACATCTTCTACATCACCCCATTCCTCGCGATTCCGTACCTGCACTCCGTCAACCGCGAAATCTTCACCGATTGACTTTGCAATAAATGACTTGACTCATTGACTCTGGTCAGTAGACGCTGCTACAAAGAACAGATCATGACGCCACAGGTCAAGTCCACGGCGCGCGAGGCGCGTCGGCGACAAACGCGCGAACGCGTACTCGGTGCGGCGATCGCCGAGTTCAAGCGCACGGGTATGGCAGGCGCGGACGTGAACGCCATCGTCGCCGCCGCCGGCGTTGCACACGGAACGTTTTTCTTCCACTTCCCGAGCAAGGAGCATGTGCTTCTCGAGCTGGAATTCCAAGAAGAAGCACGCATCGCCGATGAGTTCGCCCGATTCCTCGAGGGTGCACCCGAGCTTGTCGTCGCGCTGACACAAGTCGTCCGTCTCGTGGCGGGCCTCGAAGCGCGGTTGGGCGCGGTGCTCTTCAAAGAACTGCTGGCGCTGCACTTCTCACCGACACGCCCCAGCAAGGATGAGTGGAGCGATCATCCGGTGATCGTTTTGCTCGTCGATGAGATCGAGCGCGCGCGCGGCGACGGCGTAGTGCATCCGGAAGTGGATGCCTTCTACAGTGCGACGTTCTTCCTGCTCGGCATCTACGGCGTCCTCACCACAACCGACAAGGCCGACAAGCGCGACACGATGCTGAGGAAGTTGGTCGCAACCGCCGTGCGCGGCCTGGAGGTCCGGTGAGGCAATCGCGCACGGTACCACCCATCAACGAGGAGGTATGAAATGGACTGGGTCTGGGAGATCCTCCGCTACGTCGCAGCTTGGGGCGGAACGGGTTTGGTCATCTGGTTCTGGTACTGGATGTTCTCCAATCTCGGCACGTTCTGAGTGTCGATGATCGAGCTTTCCGACGCACATGCAATGGCGATCGAACGCAGTTGCGCCGTAACGGCTGTCGCCCTCAGTGGGCAGCGTCGAGAGGGTGCGCGCCTGGTGACCGGTGAGCATCGTGAGTTCGGCTTGAGTTCGACACTGGATTTCGTGCACGTGCCATATCCGTCGATCGGAAGAGACTGGACCCGCAGAACCCTGACATGCGGTGTTGCACTTCAATGTTCACCGTCAAAGGAACGGCTCGTGACGTTTCGGCTGAACGAGCTGTCGGCGCGCGAGCTCCGTGCGCTCACCCTCGTCGAGGCCAGTGTGGCCATGGGGTGGATCGCGTCGAACTGGCCCGGACTGCTCGTCGAGGCGCGCCGGGTGCTGCCAGACCTCCCTGCGTTGCCCGCCGACACAGACGCCGGCGAGATGGTCAACCGTGCGGTCTCGATGTCACGGAGCGGCGCGCCGCTGAGCGTTCATCCGATACTGGGCAGATTGCCCCTGGCCTATACAGCCCCGCAGGGATTGACCGACCGGCTGCGTCGCAGCTTCGGTAGAATGCCTTGGACCACAACGCAGAAACGCCTGCCACGCCCCTACTCCGTTCCGGTCGGCGGCGATGGCGGTGTGCGTAACCCCAACCTGCCGCCGCCGAGCCGGCCCCAGGACAACGACCTCGACATCACACCGGAGCATCGGCCGGGCATCCCCTACCCCGAGTGGAACTCCTGGACAAAGAGTTTCATGCGAGATCATGTTGCAGTTCTCGAACGCGCCCATGCCACCCGCACCCGCTCGCCGGAGCCCGTCTCCGCGGAGCTGCGGAAATGGTTTGAGGAACACACCCACCGGGCGATGCAGAATCGCCTCGAGGACGGCTCGGACCTGGACGTCGAACAGTACGTGCGTCACTACATCGACCTCGCGACCGGCGAAGCGATCGAACCGCGCATCTTCCGCGACTTGCTGCCCACCAGCCGCGACGTGACCACGGCGGTACTGCTGGACGGCAGTTCGTCATTGGGTGTGCACGGCGGGCGGATCTTCAAACTGGAGTTGGCATGCGCCGATGCTCTATCGAAAGCGATGACGCTCGCGCGGGAGCGCCACGGCATCTTCGTGTTCACCGGCAACACGCGACACCGCGTCGAAGTCAGTTGCCTCAAGGACTTTCAGGATCCGCGGTTCGTTCCGCCGGGCCGCCTCGGCCTGGCCACCGGCGGATACACCAGGCTCGGCGCGCCGTTGCGCCACTTGACCAGTCGGCTTCTTTCTCAGCCCTCCGAACGGCGGCTGCTCATCGTCATCGGTGACGGCCTGATCTCCGACGAAGGTTACGAGGGTCGCTACGCGTGGGCCGATGTCGCGCACGCGGTCGAGGAAGCGAACGACGCGGGCGTCTCCATCTACTACGTGGGCGTCGGACCGACCCGCGTCGACCCGCTTCCCGAGGTCTTCGGACCCCGCCGCTCCCAACGCATTCGGCGGGTCGAGGAGCTCCCGCGGGTACTGGCCCACGTCCACCGCGAGCTGGTCACCGCATGAACGACAACACACCGAGGAAAGAATGACCACCGATCTTTACTACTCGAACGGCAACGAAGTGCAGCTGTTCGAGCAGGCGTATAAACAGCGGCTGCCGGTGATGCTCACCGGACCGACCGGCTGCGGCAAGACAAGGCTGGTCGAGCACATGGGCCTGTTGCTGAGCCGACCCGTGGTCACGATCAGCTGCCATGACGACTTGACCAGTTCGGACCTCGTGGGCAGGTTCATGGTGACCGGCGGCGATGTGGTGTGGACCGACGGCCCGCTGACCCGGGCGGTGAAGGCCGGTGCGATCTGCTACCTCGATGAGGTCGTCGAAGCACGCCACGACTCGTTGGCCATCCTGCATTCGCTGACCGACCACCGCCGTGCTCTCTACCTCGACCGGGCAGACGAAAACGTCACGGCGCCCGAAACGTTCATGCTCGTCTGCTCCTACAATCCCGCCTACCGCAGTTCGCTGAAGGAACTCAAGCCTTCGTTCCGCCAGCGCTTTGTCACGCTTCCGATGAGGTATCTGCCCGCGGACCGCGAAGCCGACGTGATCGTCGCCGAAGCGGGCATCGAGCCTTCGACCGCGCGAAGGCTTGTTGCCTGCGCCACCGCGATCCGGACCGCGGACCACGCCTTCCATTTCGAGCCGCCGTCCACCCGCGTCCTGGTCACCGCAGCACAGCTGATCGCCGCCGGAGCAACCGAATTAGAGGCGGCCGAAGCCTGCATCCTCGCACCGCTATCGACCGACGGGGCCATCAACGACGGCCTACGCGAGGTCGCAGTCGCCAGCCTCGCCGCCGCCGACAGCGCGCGCACGCCTCATTAGAAGAAACGGGAAAGGAGCCAACCACCATGGATCAGAAGGAACGACAGCGCAAGAAAGCGCTCATCATCTTGCAAATCGTCATCTACGGCTACCTGCTACTGATGTTTGGAATCCAGCTCTACATGTCGTTCGCGCGCGGCTGGTGGGAATTGTGAACGTACCGCTACTGAATCGAATTTCGGCGGGCAAACCAGTCGCACCCGCTGACTCGGTCAGCCTCGAGGACCATCACGATGAATCGCGTCTCGCACAGCGGCGGGCCGACAAGTGGATGATCGTCGGCGCCGCCCTGATGGGGATGTGGGCGCCGGGCCTGATCGGCTTCCCCATCTTCATGCGCGGAGTTTGGCTGCAGCGCCAGGCCCTGCGTGCCGGTCTGTCCGTCCGGCCGATGATCGTGACGCTGATCGGCTATCTGGTGCTGATCGACGGAATGCTCAACAGCCTCGGCTGGGCGCTCGACCTGGTCGCCAACCACACCTTGATCAACCGGGTGCTGATGGTCGGCTGGGGCAACATGTTCGATGCCGGCTATTTCTGGCACTACAACGAACTGTGGGTCGGCGGCGCTGCCGGCCCTGGCGAGAAAGCCTATGTGGCGGGACTGATCCTGACGGTCTTCGCGATGCGCTGTGCCGCGGCGATCGGCTTCCTGCAGATGAAGCGGTGGGGCCAGCAATGGATGATCATCACCTGCTGGATGGGCGTGGTGATCTGGTGCGCCTATGTGTTCAACATGACCATGTATGCCGACGTGCGTTATGCGGGGGTGGTGTTCCCCGTCATCGGCTGGTGGCTCTACGACATCTTCTACATCACGCCGTTCCTGGCGATCCCGTATCTGCACACGGTCAACCGCGAAATCTTCACCGACTGAACAGTTTAAGGAGCACCGCTGTGACTTCACCCTCATCCGCGCCGGCGTCCACCGACGATAAAGACCCGGCCGAGGATCTACCCCCTGGCACCACGCCGTATTACGCGAGAATGCATAAGTACATCAAGCGGGCAGTCCTGGTCTGTCTGGTCGCCCTCGTCATCGAAGGCGCCTTCACGCTGCCTTTCATGGCGGTCTACTACGGTTATCCGACGCTGAGCCTGACCCAGATCTGTAGTGAATTGCTCAAGGTCCGCTACTCCGACGACAACTTGGAATGCAAGGTTCCTTATCCGATGTTGGGGCCACCCGAGGGCGCCGAGGGCAAGGACACGGCACGGGACCAGTGGGGCATCCAGCCGGTTCCAAAGTATCACCGGCTAGGATTCCGCGAACTGGTGCGCATCCACGACGCGCGCGTAGCCCGGCAGCAAGGCATTGTGCACCCGTGAGCACGGCGCTGACTGAGCGCTACCGAGTGGTGCAGTGGACAACGGGCAACATCGGCACGAAGTCGGTACACGCAATCGTCGAGAACTCGCTGCTCGAGCTTGTCGGATGCTACGCGTGGTCGCCGGACAAGGTCGGGCGCGACGTCGGAGAACTCTGCGGCATCGAACCAATCGGCGTGCTGGCCACCGACGACATTGACGCCCTGATCGCGCTCACGCCCGATTGCGTTGTGTACAACCAGATGTTCGCGAACATCGACGATCTAGTCCGCATTCTCGAGGCGGGCATCAACGTCGTCACCACGTCAGAGTTCATCACCGGCCATCGACTCGGCCAGGGGCGCGAACGCATCCTGAAGGCGTGCGAACTCGGTGGGTCGACGATTTTCGGCAGTGGTCTCAACCCAGGCTTCATCGAACTCTTTGCGATCGTCTCTGCTGGGCTCTCGGACAGGATCGACCGGGTGCGCATCGTGGAATCGTTTGATACGACGATCTACAACTCGCCGGAGACCGAGAAGATCATGGGGTTCGGATACCCGATCGACTACCCGGACCTGCTGGCGGTGACCGAGGAAGGCTCGGGGATCTTCCGCGAGGCCGTCATGATCGTCGCCGATGCGCTGGGGGTTGAGCTCGACGAGATTCGTTGTGAGGCCGAATACGCCCAGGCAACCGAAGATGTCCACCTTCCAGGGGACTGGGTCATCGCCAAGGGCTGCGTGGCCGGAATTGACTTGAGCTGGAAGGGCTTTGTCGGCGAACGTGACGTCGTCGAAGTACGGGGGGTGTGGACCAAGGGCCAATCGCTGGAGCCCACGTGGACGATGGGCTTTGGATACAACATCACCGTCGAGGGCCGCCCGACGATCAAGACCACCCTGGCGTTCGAGCCGCCCGCAGATTTCGTCGCAGAGACGATCGAGGAATACGTCCTGCTCGGTCTGACTATCACGGCCGTGCCGGCCATCACCGCCATACCGGCCGTCGTCGCGGCGCCGCCGGGCATTGCGACCTATAACGATCTGCCCCTGCTACTTCCGCGTGGAGTTCTCAATGCCTGAAACGACACAACGAGAGACACAGCTTCATCACGTCGTGTTCGCCGTCGCGCCGGAGCGGCAGACAGCGGTGGCGCAGATGTTCACCGAACTCGGCTTCAGCTTCGACAGCACCGAACTGACCGAACTCGGTTTGAGTATCCACTTGGATTGGACCGGCGGTGTCGAACTGATCAGCGCGGTCCCCGGTGCTACCACCGACGTGGCGGCATCGGTCCGTGAATTCGTGGAGCGCAACGGCGATGGCGTGTACACCGTGGTGCTTCGTGTCCCAGGGGCGTCCGCCGCCGAAAGCGTCACCAAACGCTACGGGTCGAAAACCCGCTTTCGGCAGAGCTTTTCGGGAGAGGGTTCGCATCTCGACGAAATCGACCTGTCGGTATTCGGCCTTCCGCTGACCTTGCTGTCGACCAACATCCCGTGACGAGCCCACAGCTAGGAGAAGTCGTGACAGTTGGCGCGGCCAGACCGAGCGTCTTCGAGGCCGGACTACCCACCCTGAGCTATGACCTCACCGACACCCCGCAGCAGATCTACCCGCAGTTCCGAGCAGCGCAGCAAAAGGCGCCGATCGCATTGGGACCCATTGGCCCCGAGGTACTCTCGTACGAACTTGCCCGGGCGGTGCTTCGTGATCCACGATTCGTGATCCCTCCGGGGATACATCTCTCGGCCCACGGGATCACATCGGGACCGCTGTGGGACCGAGTCACCCGCAGCATCTTGAATATGGAAGGCGACGAACACCGCCGACTTCGCGGCCTGGTGTCCAAAGCTTTCACACCGCGGGCGACAGCGCGCATGGACGACACGATCCACATCTTCGTCAACGAGCTCATCGATAACGTCGCGGACTCGGGCCATTGCGAATTCGTCGCGGATATCGCACGGCCATATCCCATTCCGGTCATCTGCGCGTTGCTTGGTGCACCTCGTGAGGACTGGCAACAGTTCTCACGGTGGGCCGAGGACATCTTCAAGATCGTGAGCTTCGACTGCGATCTTGCCGAGGAGGAGCCGGTCGTCCTGAAGGCGTGGGGTGAGTTCGACGACTACATCGACGACATGGTTGCGCGTAGGCGTAAACACCTGACCGACGATCTGCTGTCTGAGCTCATCGGTATCGAAGACGCGGGTGACCGCCTCAACGCCGGTGAGTTACGCATGTTGGCGTTCAGCATCTTGGTGGCCGGCACCGACACCACCCGCAGCCAACTGGCGGCATCCATGCAGGTGCTGTGCGATCACCCCGAGCAGTTGGAGCTGCTGCGCGACCAGCCCGAACTGGCAATGCGCGCCGTCGAGGAAACCATGCGACATTCACCGTCGATGTGCAGCACCGTCCGAAGCGTCACCGAAGACGTCGCGATCGGCGACTACACCTTCCCCGCTGGCACTTTCATCTTGGTGAACACGTACGCGGCCAATCGCGATTTCGCCGTCTACGACGATCCGACGCGCTTCGATATCACCCGCGAGGAGCCACCACCCATCTTGACGTTCGGTGGCGGGGTGCATTACTGCCTGGGCGCCAACCTGGCGCGGCGTGAACTCGCCGAAGCTCTCAAGATCCTCGCCCGCCGCCTGCCGAACCCACGGCGGATCGGATCGCCTCCGTGGAAGCCGTTACTCGGCATGAGTGGGCCGACCAGCTTGCCCATGGAATTCGGCTGATGCCGATCGTGGAAGATTCGGCCTGCGACGTTGCCCCGAACGACACGGCAACGTGTTGGAATGGTCAACCGTGGGAGATCTGTTACACGTAGCGCTCTACAGCGCCGTGTTCGTGGCGGTCGCTGAAGCGGGCGGACTGGCTGCACTCTGGCGACTCAGGTGCCGCGACAAGCGCGAGATTGAGGCGATGCGCCAGCAACCCAACCTGATGGGTTTTGGCTCGCAAGTGGTCAAGACCGTGTGGCAGACCGCGAACCTGGTGCGCAAGGAGGGCTTCGGCGCCGCGGTTCGCAGCAGCATCGAGGACCTCGCCGATTGGGCCGAGGTGGAACGCCCCGACCTGGCGAGGGTGACTCCGGACGGCAAGGTGGCGATTCTGTTCTCCGACATCGAGGAGTCCACCGCACTCAACGAGCGGGTCGGCGACCGGGCCTGGGTCAAGCTGATCGGCGAACACGACAAACTGGTCCGCAAGCTGGTCAAGCAGCGCGACGGGCATGTGGTGAAAAGTCAGGGTGACGGGTTCATGATCGCGTTCGCCCGCGCCGAGCAAGCGGTGCGGTGTGGCATCGACATGCAGGACGCGCTACACAAAGACGCGCAACGTAGGCGGCACAACGGGATTCGGGTCAGGATCGGCGTCCACACGGGTCGATCGGTGCGCCGCGGCGACGACCTCTTCGGCCGCAACGTCGCGATGGCGGCGCGCGTCGCCGACGAAGCCGGCGGCGGCGAGATCCTGGTGAGCGATGCCGTGCGCGACGCCCTCAAGGACTGCGAGGACATCTCTTTCGACGACGGCCGCGACGCCGAGTTGAAGGGCTTCGCCGGCACTCATCGCCTCTACGCCGTCGCATAAGGCTAATCGCGCGCTCCTCCGCCCGCCGCCCGGGCTTAGCCCTCCCCCGCCTCGGCCAGCCGTTGGTGCAGCCGCTCGCGGATCTCGTTGGGCGTGTAGGCGCGCCTTCGCCGCTGATCGCGAACCACCAGCACACCCCCGGCCGCCACCCCGACGACCCCGGCCAATCCCAGCAACTTCCAGATGGTGCGCATGGGCTCAGGTTATTCGCGAGTGCGTCCCGGTATCGGTGGTATGTGCATATGGTTCGGTGGTGAATACGCACACGGTGACGTTGGACCGCGCGCTGGAGGAGACCCGAACCGGTGACGTCTGGCTGTTTCGCGGACACTCCGGACCTGACCGCGCAATTCAGACCATGTCGAACAGCCCGGTCAACCACGTTGGTATGACGGTCGCGATCGAGGATCTGCCGCCGCTGATGTGGCATGCCGAACTCGGCGACAAGCTCACCGACTTCTGGACCGGCACCAATCACCGCGGCGTACAACTCAACGACGCACGGGAAGCCGTCGAGCGGTGGCTGACTCGCTACGGGCAACGATGCTGGCTGCGCCAGTTGACCCCACACGCGGACCACGAACAGGAAAACCGGCTGCTGCGCGTCATCGCCCGGATGGACGGCACACCGTTTCCGTCCACCACCCGGCTGACGCTGCGGTGGCTGCGCGGCCAGCTCCCGACGAGGTACGACTGGGTGCGCGGAATCCCGGTCGTAGACCGCAAGGTGCGCGAGGCGACGCGGCGACGGCGGGCCGAACAGCGCAAGGGCGGTTTCGAATCGGCGTACTGCGCGGAGACCGTGGCAGTCACCTACGAAGAGATGGGCCTGATCGAAACCGAGAAACGATCTAATTGGTTTGACCCTGGCCGGTTTTGGAGTGGCGACGGCCTTCCACTAGTGGATTCGTACCGGCTGGGTAGTGAAATCGAAGTCGTTGCAGGCTGATCCGGCTAGATCGTCATCCAGGTGCCGTTGTTCCAGAATCCCCAGGCGCGAGCGGTCTGATTCCACATCACGTTGGCTCCCGGAGCCCACGATGGCGGGGGCGGCGCCGGCGGCGCCCACGGCGGCGGAGGCCCCCAGGGCCCCGCGCTGAACGGGGCCGGGCCACCCGCGCGCTGCCAGTCGTGGCACTGATTCCAGTTCCAGTCCAGGACCGGGCTCCAACCCGGATCCCATGCATTGCCCGGACACCAGTGGAAGGTGGGTGCCGGGGCCGCCTGAGCAACGCCACCCGCCAAACACAGTGCGGACACCGCGACCGTCAAGATGCTCGCTCGTCGGGCCATGTCCCAGAGTGTGCCTCAGCCGGACCCCGCGCAGGCCCTAAACCGCGCGTCGCACAGGAGGCGGCACCCAAGACTCCAACGTCTTGCGGCCAATCAACTGGCAGCCGTGGGTGTACGCCAATCGCTTGGCCGCCTGGGTGAACTCCTGATTGCTCACGACGATGCTCCTGGTGCAGTCGTGGTGGCGTGCGCCGGAGACGACCTGTTGCACGGCCGCGACGCCCACCGGGCTGCCGTACCGCTTGCACTGGACCGCCACCGATTTGCCGTCCTTCACCGCGATGAGGTCGACGCCGTAGTCGCCGGTCGCCGCGGTGAAGTCGACCTGCCAACCGGCCCGTCGCAGGCGGGCGGCGACGTAGCCCTCGAACTCGACGCCGGTCATGGCGTCGATCGACGCCATGCTCGACCCTGGGCGCCGGATGGCCTCTGCCGACAACACCACCGCCAGCACCAGACCGACGACCGCACCGGCCACACCGGTCCAGACGCCGTGACCGAGCACGCCCGCCAACAGCCCGAAATAGACCGGGAGGAAGAGATAGGTGACCTTCACGATGCGCTGATGATAAAGACGCCCGCCGACACTCGGTCTACCGAGACCTGGGGGCTAGCGAGCCCGCCGCGCCATCACGCGTTGCACCTGTCCGTAGGAGTCGATAGGACTGTGCAACGCCAGGCCGCCGTCGGCGAAGACGGTCTGCCCTGTGACCCAGGACAATTCGAGCACCGCGACGATCGCTTCGGCGATATCGTCGGCCTCGCCGAGCCGGCCCAGCGGGGTACGTGTCGGTCAGGCCATCGACCCAGCCGGGCAATTGCTCGGGGTTGGCGAGCATCGGCGTGCGGGTCACACCTGGGCCGACGGCGTTGACGCGGATGCCGTGCACGCCCCACTCCTGCGCCGCGACCCGCACCAGCATGTCGATGCCCGCCTTGGACACGCAGTAAGCGCCCATGTCCCGATCGGCAAGCGGTGCCGCTGATGCTGGACACCGCGACGATCGACCCGCCCGAACCCTGATCGACCATCGCCTGCGCCACCGCACGCATGGTCAGCCACGTCCCGGTCAGGTTGGTGTCGATGACCCGCTGCCAGTCGGCGGGTGTCTGGTCGAGCAGCAGACCTGATGCGCCGATTCCCGCGCACGCGACAAGCCGGTCCGGAGCCCCATGGTCGGCGACGGTTCGGTCGATCGCGGCGGACACCGAATCGGAATCGCTGATGTCGCAGTCGATGTCACCGCCGTCGATGTCCCAGACGACGACGTCATCTCCGGCCGCACGCAGCCGCTCGGTGACCGCAAGCCCGATGCCGGATCCGCCGCCGGTGACGACGGCGGTCATCGCGGCGGGCCGATCAGTTCGACGCGGACCCCGTCGGGCGCGTTGAGCACGGCCATGTCGACGCGCTTGCCGCCCGGGGCGGGCATGTCGATTCGCCGCACCCCGTCCGTCGAAGCCCAGGCCCGCCAACGTCGCCAGCGTCGTGTCGACGTCGCGTTGCAACGACAGCAAGAAGAATCCGAATGCCGGACCGTCCGGCCGCGCAGGCGCCGCTCGGCTTCCTTCCAGCACGACGAGTTCCACGATGCCGGTCTCCGGATTCTCCGGATCGCCCAGGAAGATCGACCGCAGCTGATCGGTGTCCGCCGCGAACAGCGTCCTCCAGTCGCCGGTGAAGGTGTGGTCGAACAGCTCGGTGAAGCCGAGCCCGTCGCGCCAGAACCGCAGCGACGGCGTCGACGTCGGCGGTGACTATCGCCGCGTGGTGGATTCCCTGCACGCGATCATCCTCTTCCGGTCGAATTCATCCAGCTTGACCCGAGCCAACATGTCCACGAATGTGGTTCCGCTGTAAGGAAACTGGGTGACGACCTTGCCGTTGGCGTGCCGGTAGTAGCTGTTGCAGTTCGCCAGCCATACGGTGCCCTGCATCGCTCGCTGGATCTCGGCGTTGTAGTTGTCGTGCACGTCGCGCTTGATGTCCACGGCGCGGACGTCGTCGGCCACCATGGTGTCGAGGATGCGGCGGACGAATTCGGCCTGCGCCTCCAGGATGTAGATGATGGACGTGACCCCGTTGGTGTTGGGTCCGTACAGCGTGAACAGGTTCGGGTAGCCAGGAACGACGGTGCCGAGATACGCCTCGGGGCCCTCGCGCCAGTCGTCGCGTAGCCGGCGGCCACCGGTGCCGTACACGTCGAGGCTGAGCAAGTAGTCGGCCGCGTGAAAGCCGGTGCCGTAGATGACGGTGTCGAAGTCGTGCTCGATTCCGTCGGCGGTGCGCAGGCCGCGCTCGGTGAACTCGGCGATCGGCGTCGTTTCCAGGGTCACGTTCGGCCGCGCGAACGTCGGGAACCAGGCGCGAGATTGCAGGGGCCGCTTGCAGCCGACCGGGTACGACGGGGTGAGCTTGGCGCGCAGTTCCGGATCGGCGACCTTGCGGGTCAGATACTCGCGAGCCATGTCCGTGAGTCCTTGCGTCATCTCGGAATCGGCACCGAAGTTGGCGGCCTCGTAGGCCAGGAAGGCTTCGTTGCGGACTTTGCGGGCCTCGTCGGGGTCGCTCTCGAAGAGCGCGTGTTGCTCCGGGGTGAACGGTTCGTCGTAGCGGGGGCTGACCCAGATCGGCGTGCGCTGAAACACCGTCAGGTGTGCGGCTTCGGCGGCGATCTCCGGGACGTATTGGATAGCGCTCGCCCCGGTGCCGATCGACGCGACGCGTTCGCCCGCAGTCGATTTGGCGTGATCCCAGTCCGACGAGTGAAACGTGCGGCCCCGGAACCGGTCTGCTCCGGGAATCGCGGGAATGTTGGGGACGTCGAGCATGCCGACCGCCGTCACGACGGCATCGAACTGGTCGGTCGCTCCGTCGGCCGGTGGTGACCGACCACCGTTGCGTGTCGTCGGCCCAACGCAATTCGGTGACGCGCGAGTTGCCGACGAGGTGTCGCTCCAGCCCGTAGTCTGCGGCCACCCTCTCCAGATAGGCGAGGATCTCCGGCTGGTTGGCGAAGGTCTTGCTCCACCGCGGGTTCAGCGCGAACGAGTAGGAGTAGAAGTGCGACGGGACGTCGCACGCCGCACCGGGATAGGTGTTGTTGCGCCACGTGCCGCCGAAACCGTCGGCACGATCGAAGATGGTGAACTCGTGGCCGGCGTCCGCGAGTTGGATCCCCATCGCGATGCCGCCAGGCCCGGCTCCGACGACCGCGACTCTCACAGGAGTGAGTGTGCCGTGATGACCGGAACATTGAGCGCAATTCGACGACATCGACGGCGACGGCTGCCCTGAGCAGCCGGGGGCGCGCATGGTTACATGGCCTTTCCCCCTTCTACGTTGAGGAGTCATCCATGGGCGATGCCGACGCTGCAGCGATCCGAGCGGCGCGAGGTGACTGGATCAGCGAGCACCTCGAGGCCTATCTGACCTCGGGCGGCACGCGGGGTCACATCCTGGACCTCAGTGAGGTCGGGGGCCGTGCGTTGACGACTCACTGCTTGATCAAGTGCGTCGGCCGCACATCGGGGAAGGTCTACGTCAAGCCGCTGATCTACGGCAACGTCGGCGGCGAGATCGTCATCGTCGCCTCGAAGGGCGGCGCCGACACACATCCCGGCTGGTACTTGAATGTCTTGCAGAGCAACACGATCGGCGTGCAGATCGCGACCCAGGCCTTCGAGGCCACGTGGCGGGAACCCGAAGGCGAGGAACGCCATGAGGTGTGGTCGTACATGGCCCACCTGTACCCGCCATACCTCACGTATCAGCAGTCGACGAGCCGCCAGATCCCGCTGGTGATGTTGACGACCGGGCGGCCCGATCGACGTCTTCTCCGCCGACGATTAAGACGCTCAGACGCCAAACTTCGCGCGGGCCGCGTCCGTGATCGGGGTGAACAGATTGACGAGGTTGCCGTCGGGATCCCGGAAGATCAGCGCGCGGTTACCCCACGGCATGGTTGCCGGCGCGGTGACGACGTCGTCCAACTGCCCACTCAACCGCCCGTACTCGGCATCGACGTCGTCGACGATGAACTCGATGATGGCAGTTCGGTTTGCCGCGGGCTCCGCAGATCCCTCTCCGAACAGCGGGACGGTCTTGTCGCTACCGATAGCCAGCGTGCCGACGGGTGTCGGGATCTCGGCGAAGAGTTCGTTAGCCCAGACGGCGGCGGCGCCCGTGACGCTCTCGTAGAACGAGACGAGCCGGTTGACGTCGGCGGTGATGATGCGGGTCGAAACAAATTTCATGCACGACACGTTAGAGGCGCCCTACGACAAGCCGAAGCGTTGTCGCCGCCGACCGGTGCAGACGCACAAAGCGTTTACAAGGTCCGGGTCCGGGAAGTCGCGAGTTTGTATACGGCTAAGAGCAACACCGCTCCGACCAGCGCGCCCAGGAATGCGTGCTTGATCGGCGGGTGGATATCGAACTGGTGCGGCGGGAACACGACGCTGCCCAGCGTGCCGCCGACGTAGGCGCCGACGATGCCGAGCAGTGCTGTTGCGATCCAACCCATCGGCTGCCGCCCGGGCACGACTGCTCGCGCGATCAGACCGACGACCAGACCGAGAAGATCATCCAAACGATATGCAGGACCACGACGAGTCTCCTTGTGATAGCGATCAACGGAACGCCCGCAAACCACAGTGGGCGGCAATCTCGGATACCGCGTCAGCGCATTTTCAAACCTGGAACTAAGGGGGCCCGGGTTCGCGAGCGTCTCGCGACCAGATCTTGAAACGGAACTCGACCACGTCGCCGCCGGCATCAGTCCGATGCGACGTGAGCCGGCGGGACACAATCGTGGGATTTCTCTTCGTAAACTCGACCATCGCTGCATGCTTTGTCGAGCGAGATCATCATCCGAGGAGCAACGTGTGAGCCGGAAGATCGATTGCGCCCTGGCGATTCTGTTCGTGGTGCTGTTCATCGGATGGCTCGGATCAGACGGCGGGGCGACGTTCGGCCTCATCGACAGGTCCACCGGTTGGTATGCGAACGAAGTCGACCCGATATTCCGCAACCCGCCATCGTGGCTCGTCACCTCCGGCTGGTTTGGCTTCGCGTTCGGACCTCTCGATGCCCTAGCGGCATACGGACTGTTCCGGAAGTCACCCTGGGTGTCCTATGTCGTACTCCCGCTTGTTGGGATGGCCGTCGTGGCGAATGGCATCTACCTGATCGAGGACATATCGGGCGATGTACCGCCAATAAATCTCACCTGGTTTTACATCTTCAACGTGCCCTACCGTCGGTCCCCATACTTGCCGCAATCTGGGTCGTCGTGCAGCAGGTGCGAACCAACGGATCAACGCCAAGAAGCGAGCGCGCAGCGAAGACGCCGCCTTCTACTGCTTCCGACTAGACGTTGAACCGGAACTCGACCACGTCGCCGTCGGCCATCACGTAGTCCTTGCCCTCCATGCGGACCTTGCCCGCGGACTTCGCCGCGGCCATCGACCCGGCGGCGACCAGGTCGTCGTACGACACGATCTCGGCTTTGATGAAGCCCTTCTCGAAGTCGGTGTGGATCACCCCGGCGGCCTTCGGCGCGGTGTCGCCCTGGTGGATGGTCCAGGCTCGTGACTCCTTGGGCCCGGCGGTCAGGTAGGTCTGCAACTTCAGGGTGTGAAAACCGGCCCGCGCCAACGCATCCAGGCCGCGCTCGGTCTGGCCGATCGACTCCAACAGCTCGGCCGCCGACTCGTCGTCGAGCTCGATCAGCTCGGCCTCGATCTTGGCGTCCAGGAACACCGCATCCGCCGGCGCCACCATCGCCCGCAGCTCGGCGACCCGGTCGGCGTCGGTGAGCACCGACTCGTCGGCGTTGAACACGTACAGGAAGGGTTTGGTGGTCAGCAGATTCAGTTCCCGCAGCAGCAGCGCATCGGCCCCGGCGGCGAACAGCGTCGTCCCGCCGTCGAGAGTCTGCTGGGCGGCCACCGCGGCATCGAGCAGCGGTTTGCGTTCCTTGTTGTTGCGGGCTTCCTTCTCCAGCCTCGGCACGGCACGCTCGAGGGTCTGCAGATCGGCCAGGATCAGCTCGGTCTCGATGACCTCGATGTCGGACTTCGGGTCGACCTTGCCGCGACGTGAGTCACGTCGTCGTCGGCGAACACCCGGACCACCTGGCAGATCGCATCGCACTCGCGGATGTTGGCCAGGAACTTGTTGCCCAGGCCCGCCCCTTCGGAGGCGCCGGCGACCAGGCCGGCGATGTCGACGAAGGTCACCGGCGCCGGGACGATCTTCTCGGACGCGAACATCTCGGCCAGCGTGGCCAGCCGCGGATCTGGCAGCGGCACAACGCCTTCGTTGGGCTCGATGGTCGCGAAGGGGTAGTTGGCGGCGACCACGTTGTTTCTGGTCAGCGCGTTGAACAGGGTCGATTTACCGACGTTGGGCAGACCGACGATTCCGAGGCTCAGGCTCACAGGGAGACAAGTGTAGGAGAATCGCGATGTGGCACGCCCGCGCAAACGCTAACGAGGTCGTTACGCGTCTTTCGGCGCTGAGCCGGTACGGTCGACATGTGTCAGGACAGCGGGCGCGGTCGGCGGTGGCGGCCGATCACCGCTCGATCGTCCCGTCGTTCCTGGTGTGCCGTGGTGGGCCGCAGTGCTCATCGCGGTGACCGGCGCCGCCGTCGGTTTCGCGTTCGACGCCGGCTCCGGCAACAAGGAACTGAGCAGCGTCTTCGCCGGCGCTCTACGTGGTCGGGCTGCGTGGCCGCGGTGCTGGCCGTTCGTCAGTCCGGCATCTTCACCGCCGTCATCCAGCCGCCGCTGATCCTGTTCGTGCGGTGCCCGGCGCCTACTTCCTCTTTCACGGCGCCGAGTTCACCGGCATCAAGGACATCCTGATCAACTGCGGCTACCCGCTGATCGAGCGCTTCCCGCTGATGCTGTTCACCTCGGCCGCCGTGCTGCTGATCGGACTGGTCCGCTGGTACTTCGGCGATGGCCGTCAGCCGGTCGCGAGCCGAAGCCGACGATGCGACGCCGAGAGCCTGACGACGCCGAGAGCAGCGCAGGCTCGGGCTTGACGGCCAAGTTCGACGTCGGCTCTTCAACCGCGAGCGCCGTCGACGACGAGACGGCCGCCGAAGCCCGCGCCGGCACGAGCGCCCGGCGAACCCCGCCGTCGAACGCTCCGGCGCAGGTCCGGCCCGCCCGGCGGACGGACGCGCGCCCGGCCGCATCCCGGCGCGACGCCCGTCCCCCGCTGGACGACGCAGCCAGACCCGGCCGCGCGACCGCGCCCGGCGGCCGCCGGCGCGCCCAGCCGCGAGGTCGACGGATCCGAGCCACCTCGCCGCGGCAGGTCGCCGCGCGATCCGGACCGCGCGGTCGGCCGACCCTGGGAACTGCGCGAGCGTCGCAACCCGACGGCCCGCCCGGGTCGCCGCGACGAGCCGCTTCGAACCGCGTCGAGCCCTATCGGCCCTACGAACCCAGCCCCCGACCCGCCGCCGCGCCGCAGGCCCGCGCGCCAACGGATCATCGCGCGCGACAGCAACCCACCACCCGGTGTCGCGGGTGCGGTACCGCGGATCGACGAAGCTCGACGACGAGCCCGCGTCACGCCCCCGGCGGCCACGCGAGGCCGCGGGCGATGACCTGGGACTACGACAGCTAGCTGCGGGCTGGGCGGATCTCGCGCGGCAGCGCGAACACCAGCGTCTCGTTGGCGGTGGTCACCGGCTGCACGGTGCCGTAGCCGTACTCGGCCAGCCGCTCCAGCACGCCGCGGACCAGCACCTCGGGCACCGAGGCGCCCGAGGTCACCCCGACCGTGGTGACCCCGTCCAGCCACGCCGGATCGATGTCGTCGGCGTAGTCGACCAGATGGCCGCCTCGATCCCGCGTCCAAGCGCGACCTCGACCAGCCGCACCGAGTTCGACGAGTTGCGCGAGCCCGACGACGATCACCAGGTCGACACTCGGGTGCCATCGCCTTGACCGCGCCCTGGCGGTTCTGCGTGGCGTAGCAGATGTCGTCGCTGGGCGGGTCCTGCAGCGTCGGGAAACGCTCCCGCAGCCGCTGCACGGTCTCCATGGTCTCGTCGACGCTCAGCGTGGTCTGCGACAGCCAGATCACCTTGTTCTCGTCGCGGACGGTGACACCGTCGACGGCGTCGGGGCCGTCGACCAACTGGACGTGATCGGGGGCCTCACCGGCGGTGCCGACGACCTCCTCGTGGCCCTCGTGGCCGATCAGCAGGATGTCGTAGTCGTCGCGGGCGAAGCGCTTGGCCTCGTTGTGCACCTTGGTGACCAGCGGGCAGGTGGCGTCGATGACCTTCAGCTGGCGCTCGGCGGCAGTCGCGTGCACGGTCGGCGCGACGCCGTGGGCGGAGAACACCACGATCGAGCCTTCCGGCACCTCGTCGTTGTCGTCGACGAAGACCGCGCCGGCCTTGGCCAGCGTCTCCACCACGTGGCGGTTGTGCACGATCTCGTGCCGCACGTAGACCGGGGCGCCGTGCTTCTCCAGCGCCCGCTCGACGGTTTCGACGGCGCGGTCCACGCCGGCGCAGTAGCCGCGCGGCTCGGCCAGCAGCACGCGCTTACCGCTCAGCGGCTCGATCACCGAGCTGGTGGCGCCCGGGATGCCCATGTTGACGGTTGGTGGCATGCCAACAGGTTACGTTCTGCCGACGCGTCGCAACTCGGCCAGCTCGCGCGCTCGGCTTGGAGTTGACCGCGGGTTAAGGCAGGCTGGACCGCATGGCAACTGCACCATATGGGGTCCGGCTGCTGGTGGGCGCGGCGGCGATCGCCATCGAGGAGACCATCAAGCTGCCGAAAACGATCCTGATGTACCCGATGACGGTGGCCAGCACGGCCGCGCACGTCGTGATGAAGTTGCAGCAGGACCTGGCGGAGCTGGTGATCAAGGGCGACTCCACCCTGGAGCACATCTTCCCGCCGAAGGACGAGCAGCCGGAGTGGGCGACGTTCGACGAGGATCTGCGCCGACGGCCCCGACGGCAGTGCCACGGCGCCCCTAAGCCTCAGACACTGAGCGTCGCGGCGAGGGGCGGTTCGCGCTGTACACCTCCGCCGATGCCAGCCGCGGGCGACGACGGCCGGCGAAGACGCACCGCCGGCAAGCAGGCCGCGCCTGCGCCCGCGGTGGTCGAGGAGCTGGACTACGAGTCAGCTGACGCTGGCGCAGCTGCGGGCCCGGTTGCAGTCGCTGAGCTCGACGAGCTCGAGGCCCTGCTGGCCTACGAAGATGCCACCAAGGGACGTGCGCCGTTCCAGACGCTGCTCGCCAACAGGATCACCCGCGCGACGGCGAAGTGACCGGCAACGCCAACTCGGCCGCCGCTCGGCAATTCGGCCAATTCGGCCGAGAACCCGTATCCCGTTCGCGCGGTTGCGATCCGGATCGCCGGCTGGATCGAGAAGTTGGGCACGGTCTGGGTGGAGGGCCAGCTGGCCCAGATCAACGTCCGACCGGGCGCCAAGACCGTCTTCATGGTGTTGCGAGATCCGGCCGCCGACATGTCGCTGACGGTGACCGCTCCGCGCGACCTGGTGGAGCGCGCGCCGGTCAAGCTCTCTGAGGGCATCCAGGTGGTGGTCTGCGGCAAGCCGAACTTCTTCACCGGCCGCGGCACATTCACGTTGCGGCTCAGCGAGATTCGCGCCGTCGGCATCGGCGAACTGCTGGCCCGGATCGAGCGGCTGCGCCGGCTGCTGGACGCCGAAGGGCTGTTCGATCCGCGGCTCAAGCGGCCGATCCCGTTCCTGCCCGACACCGTTGGACTGATCACCGGCCGCGCCAGCGCGGCTGAGCGCGACGTGACGACCGTCGCCGCCGCGCGTTGGCCCGGGGTGCGGTTCGCCGTCCGCAACACTGCCGTCCAGGGTCCGACCGCGGTGTCGCAGATCGTCATGCGCTAGAGGAATTGGATGCGGACCCGGAGCGTCGACGTGATCGTGCTGGCCCGCGGCGGCGGCAGCGTCGAGGATCTGCTGCCGTTTTCTGACGAGACGCTGTGCCGCGCGATCGCCGCGTGCCGCACTCCGGTGGTCAGTGCGGTCGGTCATGAGCCCGACAACCCGCTGTGCGACTTGGTCGCCGACGTCCGCGCCGCCACGCCCACCGATGCCGCCAAACGGATCGTCCCGGACACCGCGGCCGAACAGCACTTACTCGACGACTTGCGGCGCCGTAGCGCTCAGGCGTTGCGCAACTGGGTGACGCGCGAGGAGCGGATGCTCGCCCAACTGCGCAGCCGCCCGGTGTTGGCCGAACCGCTGGCGGCGCTGACGGCGCGCGCCGACGAGATTCACCGCGCCCGGTCTGCGGTTCGACGGGACATCACCCGGATCCTCGATGTGGAATCCGAGCGCATCGGACACTTGTCGGCGCGACTGGCTACGTTAGGGCCGGCGGCTACGCTCGCCCGCGGTTATGCCGTGGTGCAGGCGGTGACGCCCGAGGGCCGGTCGGCGGTGCTGCGCAGCACTGCGCGAAGCGCCGGCCGGGACGGCGCTGCGGGTGCGGGTCGGCGACGGTGCGATCGCGGCGGTGAGCGAAGGACCTGACCGATGGCGAGTGACGAGGCTACGCCTATTAGTCAGCTCGGGTATGAAAAATGCCGCGATGAGCTGATCGAAGTCGTACGGCTGCTGGAGCAGGGCGGACTCGATCTCGATGCGTCGCTGACACTCTGGGAAAGAGGCGAGCAGCTGGCGAAACGCTGCGAGGAGCACTTAGCTGGCGCCCGCAAGCGGATCTCCGATGCGCTGGCTGCCGGCGACCCGGACGATTCTTGACATCGCAACCATTTCGCGGGGATCTGTTCGAAACTGGAACACGTTTCAGTTATCCTCTTGCCCATGGTTGAGAACTCTGGACAAGCGGCGACCACCCAACTGGGCCGAGTGCTGGTCACCGGCGGCTCGGGATTCGTCGGCGCCAACCTGGTCACCACGCTGCTCGACCGCGGCTACCACGTGCGGTCCTTCGACCGTGCGCCCTCGCCGCTGCCCGCCCAGCCCGGGCTCGAGGTGCTACAGGGCGACATCTGCGACGGCGACGTCGTCGCGGGCGCGGTCGACGGGATCGACACCATCTTCCACACCGCGGCGCTCATCGAGCTGATGGGCGGCGCATCGGTCACCCAGGAGTACCGGCAGGGCAGCTTCGCCGTCAACGTCGAGGGGACCAAGAACCTGGTGCATGCCGGCCAGCGTGCCGGGGTGAAGCGGTTCGTCTACACGTCGTCCAACAGCGTGGTGATGGGCGGCAAGCGCATCGCCGGTGGTGACGAGACGCTGCCGTACACCGACCGATTCAACGACCTCTACACCGAGACGAAGGTGGTCGCTGAGCGATTTGTGTTGTCCCAGAACGGGATTGACGGCTTGCTGACCTGCTCGATACGTCCGAGCGGAATCTGGGGCCGCGGCGATCAGACCATGTTCCGCAAGGTGTTCGAATCCGTGCTGGCCGGCCACGTCAAGGTGCTGGTCGGCCGCAAGGCCGCCCGCTTGGATAACTCCTACGTGCACAACCTGATTCACGGCTTCATCCTGGCCGCTGAGCACCTGGTTCCGGGTGGCACCGCGCCGGGCCAGGCGTACTTCATCAACGACGCCGAACCGGTCAACATGTTCGAGTTCGCTCGCCCGGTGATCGAGGCGTGCGGCGAGCGTCTGCCCCGGCTACGGATATCCGGCGCCGCGGTCCGCGCGGCGATGTTGGGTTGGCAACGGCTGCATTTCCGGTTCGGGTTGCCGCAGCCGCCGCTGGAACCGCTGGCCGTCGAGCGGCTGTATCTGGACAACTACTTCTCGGTGGCCAAGGCCACCCGCGATCTCGGCTACCGGCCGTTGTTCACCACCGAGCAGGCGATGAAGGAATGTCTGCCGTACTACACCGAGTTGTTCGACCAGATGAAAGCCGCCGCCGCATCCGCACCCGGTAGCTGTTGTCGCACCGGCCATCGCCGAGTAGCCGAGACATTTCGCGTCGGCGTGTAGCGTAATCCGCCATGCCCGCCGGCGACGAGGCAGAGCGAAGCGATCAGAAGGAGCGGCGCCGATGACGGACACCGTGCTGGTCACCGGCGCGTTCGGACTCGTCGGTTCGGCGACCGTGCGACAGCTGCTGGCCGACGGCCGGCGCGTCATCGCCACCGACCTCGATGTGCCCGCCAACCACAAGGCGGCAGCCGCCCTACCGCCGGGCACCGTGCGCTGGGCCGACCTCACCGATCCGAATGCGGTCGGCGAGCTGCTGCGCGCGGTCTCCCCTGCGGCGATCATCCACCTCGCCGCGATCATTCCGCCGGCCTGCTACGCCCGGCCCGCGCTGGCCCGCCGCGTCAACGTCGACGCGACCGGATACCTGCTGGAGGCCGCCGCTGCGCTGCCGGAGCCGCCGCGCTTCGTCCAAGCCTCCAGCGTCGCCACCTACGGCGCCCGCAACCCGCACCGCATCAGCGACCTGCTCACCGCCGACACCCCACTGCGGCCGTCCGACATCTACGGCACCCACAAGGTGGAGGCCGAGCAGCTGGTGCGCGGATCCGGTCTGGACTGGGTGGTACTGCGGCTTGGCGGCGTGCTCACCGCCGAGCCGCGGTTAGACCTGGACCTGGACACCATCTACTTCGAGGCGTCGCTGCCCGCCGACGGCCGCATCCAGACCGTCGACGTGCGCGACGTCGCGCGCGCTTTCGTCGCGGCCACCATCGCGCCGGTGGTCGGTGAGACGCTGCTGATCGGTGGTGACGACTCGCACCGGATGGTCCAGGGCGATATCGCCCAGTCGATGTCCGCCGCGATGGGATTGGTCGGCGGGATACCCGTTGGACGCAAAGGCAACCCGGACAGCGACGCCGACTGGTTCGGCACCGACTGGATGGACACTAAACGTTCGGTGGAAGCCCTTGATTTCCAACGGGTTTCGTGGCCGCAGCTGCTCGCCGAGACCGCCGATCGGATGGGATGGCGTCGCTACCCGGCACGGCTGGCAGCACCGCTGGCCCACGCCCTGCTCAAGCGCCGCTCGCCGTACTACCGCTACCCCGGTCGCTACGCCGACCCGTGGGGCGTGATCGATGCCAAATGGGAAGGTGCCAAACAGGAATGACCGAACACTCCGCTGTCGTGATCGGCGGCGCCTCGGGGATCGGCAAGGCAGTCGCCAAGGCATTGGCCAAGGACGGCCACCGGGTGATCGTCGCCGACCGTAACGCCGACGGCGCCCGCGCCGTTGCCACAGACCTCGGCGAACCGCACAGCGCCGCCACGGTCGACGTCACCGACGAAGATTCGGTGCGGGCCCTGTTCGACGGCGCGGGTGTGCTCGACGTCGTCGTCAACACCGCCGGATACAGCACGCTCGGGTTGATCACCGACCTGTCCGTCGACGATTTCCGTTCGGTCGTCGATGTGTGCCTCACCGGCAGTTTTCTGGTGATCAAGCACGGCGCGCCGCGGCTGCGTGACGGCGGGGCGCTGGTGTCGATCAGCTCGCTCAACGGCCGCCAGCCCGCCGCGGCGATGAGCGCCTACTGCGCCGCCAAGGCCGGGCTGTCGATGCTGACCCAGGTCGCCGCACTCGAGCTCGCACCACGGGGAATCAGGGTCAACGCCGTCGCACCCGGGTTCGTGCACACCCCGCTCACCGAGCCGGCCACCCACATTCCCGGCGTCGTCGACGAGTACGTGGAGAACACACCGCTGGGCCGGGCCGGAACGCCCGAGGACATCGCAGACGCCGTGCTGTTCCTGTGCAAGGCGCCGTGGCTGACCGGTGAAGTGCTCGACCTCAACGGCGGCGCGCACATGAAGCGCTACCCGGACCTGATGGGCCACATCATGAGGCTTGCGGCGCAGTGAATTTCAGCGGCAAGCAGGCGATCGTCACCGGCGCAGGCTCGGGCATCGGCGCCGCGCTGTGCCGGGCGCTGGTCGCCGCGGGCGCCGACGTGGTCTGCACCGACGTCGACGGCGCCGCAGCGGCCCGCACCGCCGAGGGGCTGCGGGGTCCCCGGCACCGCGACGATCGGCCACGCTCGACGTCACCGACCCGGCCGCCGTCAAGGCCGCCGTCGACGACGTCGTCGGGCGCACCGGACGGCTCGACCTGATGTTCAACAATGCCGGAATCGCTTGGGGCGGCGACACCGAACTGCTGACGCTGGAGCAGTGGAACGCGATCATCGACGTCAACATCCGCGGCGTCGTGCACGGCGTGACCGCCGCCTACCCGGTGATGCTGCGGCAGGGCCACGGCCACATCGTCAACACCGCGTCGATGGCCGGACTCGCCGCGGCCGGCCAGATCACCAGTTACGTGATGACCAAGCATGCGATCGTCGGGCTGTCGCTGGCGCTGCGCTCAGAAGCCGCGTCCCGCGGGATCGGTGTGCTGGCGGTGTGTCCGGGCGCTGTCGAGACGCCGATCCTGGACAAGGGGGCGATCGGCGGGTTCGTCGGCCGCGACTACTACCTGCGCGGGCAGGGCATGAAGAACGCCTACAGCGCCGACCGGCTGGCCCGCGACACGCTGAAGGCGATCGGTCGCAATAAGGCGCTGCTGGTGAAGCCGAGGCAGGCGTATGCGTCCTGGGTGTTCGCTCGGTTGGCGCCAAATCTGTTGCAGCGTATGTCGATTCGGTTCATCGCCGACCAGCGAAGAAGGCAGGCCGCTAACGCAGCCGCTCGTTGAGGAACTCGACGACCCGCTTGCGCGCCTCGTAGGCCGGGTGACCGTCGACCTCACGGACCTCGTTGGTCAGCACCGAGTGCGCCAGCCGGCCGAAACCGTGCTCATTGCCCGGGCCGGAGTCGATTTCGATCACCTCGAACGCATCGCCGAGGCGCTCTTTGAGCGCGGCGAACCGTTCGCCGGGCACAGCTTTGTCTTCGGTGAACCGCAGGCCCATTGCGCACAGGCCCTCACTGGCGGCACGGTCTTTGAACGCGTTCAGTTCGACGTCGCTGACTCCGGGATCGCGCCGCTGGCGCGGCGTCAGCGGGAACGGCACCGACGGCTGGCTGAGCACTGGCGCCAGCACGCTGTCGTCGACCGCGGCGGCCAGCGCGAAGCCGCCGGTGAAACACTGACCGATCACGCCGACGCCCTTGCCCGGCGTCGCCTTGTTCAGGTCGCGGGCCAGTGCCCGCAGGAAGACCGACACCGGCCGCTGCTTGTTGGTCGCGAATGCCGCGAATTCTCTTGCCACACAGGCGCGGGCGATGGTGGGGAGCACGTAGCCCGCCGATACCGGCCGGCCGGGCTCACCGAACAGCGACGGTATCGCCACGGTGAAACCGTTGTCCACCAGATGGTTTCCCAGACCCAGCACGCCGGGATGGATGCCGGGTATCTCGGGAATCAGCACCACACCGGGACCCTCGCCCTTGCGGTACACGTCGTGGGTGTACCCGCCGCCGGTGAACGGTGCGACCGACCAACCAGTGAGATCTGCTTCCGGTGCGCCCATGCTTGTCCTTACCTATGCGCCGGCAACGGCGACTGCGATTGGGTGGCCGCTGCCAGCGTACGAAACTCGTCGGCGCTGCCGGCACCGGTGACCGCGACCTGCGCGGGGCCGGCCGGACTGTTCAGCCGCGCCGTCCACACCGGCTCGGTGCCGTCGCCCTGATAGGTGATCCACCGGGTGCCGTCCACGTCGACCGTTCCGCTCGGGTACATCGACGGGTGGATCGAGCCGACCAGCTTGTCCTCGTCGGCATTGCTCTGCGTCAGGCTCACATACATGCCCTTGGGACTGATGAAGCCGACGGTGGAGGTGACGGCGTGCAGCCGTTGGCGGGTCGTCGGGTCGATCCGGCCTTCCGGGATACCGCCGCGGCCGCCGGAGTTGGCCTGCCAGCCCTCGGGCAGCTTCGGCAACCGGACCGGGAAGCCCAGCGTCAGCGCGTCGGCCCGCAGCGCGCTCGCCGCGTTGTAGGACGGCACCGTTCCCCGATTGACCCCGCCCGGGGAAAATGAGCACATCCCGACCACGCCGGCCAAAATGATGCAGGCCGCTACCAGCGGTGCGATCGACCAGAACATGTCCCGGCCGTCTTGGAGCAGCCGGGGCTTGGCCGGTTTGGCGGTCGGCTCTGGCTGCGTCGTCACTGCACCAGTATCCCAGCTCCCGAGCGATAACCCGCTTCTGGGACAATCGGCAACCATGACTGCAGGTTCTCGTCGTGAAGCCCCGGACCGCAACCTTGCCCTCGAGCTCGTCCGGGTCACCGAGGCCGGCGCCATGGCCGCGGGTCGCTGGGTCGGCCGCGGCGACAAAGAGGGCGGCGACGCCGCGGCCGTCGACGCCATCCGCCAGCTGGTGAATTCGGTGTCGATGCGCGGTGTCGTGGTGATCGGCGAGGGCGAGAAGGACCACGCGCCGATGCTCTACAACGGTGAAGAGGTCGGCAACGGCGACGGCCCGGACTGCGACTTCGCCGTCGACCCGATCGACGGCACCACGCTGATGAGCAAGGGCATGCCCAACGCCATCTCGGTGCTTGCGGTGGCCGACCGCGGCGCGATGTTCGACCCGTCGGCGGTGTTCTACATGGACAAGATCGCCGTGGGCCCCGACGCTGCCCACGTGCTCGACATCACCGCACCGATCGCCGAGAACATCCGGTCGGTCGCCAAGGTCAAAGGCCTGTCCATCCCTGACATGACGGTCGTCATCCTGGACCGGCCGCGGCACGCTCAGCTGATTCAGGACGTGCGCGACACCGGCGCCCGGATCCGGCTGATCACCGATGGCGACGTGGCGGGAGCGATCGCTGCCTGCCGACCTGGCTCGGGCACCGACATGCTGGCGGGCATCGGCGGCACCCCGGAGGGCATCATCACAGCCGCAGCGCTGCGCTGCATGGGCGGCGAGATCCAGGCGAAGCTCGCGCCCAAGGACGACGAAGAACGACAGAAAGCGCTCGACGCCGGCTACGACCTAGACAAGGTACTGTCCACCGAGGATTTGGTGTCCGGCGATAACGTCTTCTTCTGCGCCACCGGCGTCACCGACGGAGACCTGCTCAAGGGCGTGCGCTACGAGCCGGGCGGCTGCACCACCCAGTCGATCGTCATGCGATCGAAGTCGGGCACGCTGCGGATGGTCGAGGGCTTTCACCGGCTGACCAAGCTCAACGAATACTCGGCGATCGACTTCACCGGCGACAGCAACGCCGCATACCCACTGCCGTAACCACTACCTAGCGACGGATAGCGAGGGATCCTGCCGATGGCAGACACCGAGTACCGCATCGAACACGACACCATGGGCGAAGTCCGGGTGCCGGCAAAAGCGCTGTGGCGGGCCCAGACTCAGCGTGCCGTGGAGAACTTTCCGATCTCGGGCCGTGGCTTGGAGCGCACCCAGATCCGCGCGTTGGGCCTACTCAAGGGTGCCTGCGCGCAGGTCAACAAGGACCTCGGGCTGCTGGCCGCAGACAAGGCCGACGCAATCATCGCCGCGGCCGCCGAGATCGCAGACGGCAAGCACGACGACCAGTTCCCCATCGACGTCTTCCAGACCGGTTCGGGCACCAGCTCGAACATGAACACCAACGAGGTGATCGCCGGCATCGCGGCCGCCAACGGCGTGACCGTGCATCCCAACGATGACGTCAACATGTCGCAGTCGTCGAACGACACCTTCCCCACCGCAACCCACATCGCGGCCACCGAAGCCGCTGTGCGCCAACTCATCCCGGCGCTGCAGGTGCTGCACGACGCACTGGCCGGTAAGGCCCGCGAATGGCACACCGTGGTCAAGTCCGGTCGCACGCACCTGATGGACGCCGTCCCGGTGACGCTGGGCCAGGAGTTCTCCGGCTACGCCCGGCAGATCGAGGCCGGCATAGAACGGGTCACAGCGACTCTGCCCCGGCTGGGCGAGCTGGCGATCGGCGGCACCGCGGTCGGCACCGGCCTGAATGCCCCCGACGGCTTCGGCGCCAAGGTGGTCCAGGTATTGGTCGCCGACACCGGTTTGAACGAATTGCGCACGGCGACAAACTCTTTCGAGGCTCAGGCGGCCCGCGACGGGCTGGTCGAAGCGTCCGGCGCGCTGCGCACCATCGCGGTGTCGCTGACCAAGATCGCCAACGACGTGCGCTGGATGGGTTCCGGGCCGCTGACCGGCCTGGCCGAGATCCAGCTGCCGGACCTGCAGCCGGGCAGCTCGATCATGCCGGGCAAGGTCAATCCTGTTCTGCCCGAAGCGGTTACCCAGGTCGCCGCACAGGTGATCGGCAACGACGCCGCGGTCACGGTCGGCGGCCTGTCGGGCGCATTCGAGCTCAACGTCTACATTCCGATGATGGCGCGCAACGTCCTCGAGTCGTTCAAGCTGCTGACCAACGTCTCGACGCTGTTCGCCGAGCGGTGCATCACCGGGTTGAAGGCCAACGAGGAGCACCTGCGCGAGCTGGCCGAGTCGTCGCCGTCGATCGTCACGCCGCTGAACTCGGCGATCGGCTACGAAGAGGCGGCCGCGGTGGCCAAGCAAGCACTCAAGGAACGCAAGACGATTCGGCAGACGGTGATCGACCGCGGGCTGATCGGCGAGAAGCTGTCCGAAGAAGAACTCGACCGTCGTCTGGACGTACTCGCCATGGCCAAGGTCACCGAGGACTGAGCGTGCTTGACGACGGACTCCGCGAACGGCGCCTCGCTCTCATCGAAGAGCACATGAACACCGAGGTGACCAAGGAGTTCGATCGGACCCTGGCCACCTTCAACGGCCACCCTCGTTACGAGATCATGGCCACCGGGCAGGTTTTCGACGGCGACGACGAGGTGATGAACTACTACCGCACCACCAGGACCGCGTTCCCCGACCAGCGTCACGAAAATGTGCGGTACCACTTCAGCGACGACGCGGTGATCACCGAATTCGACCTGCTGGGAACCAATCTCGGCGAGTTCTACGGACTGCCACCCACCGGCAAGGCGTTTCGGGTGCCGATCATCGCCGTGTTCTTCTTCGACGGCGACCGAATCATCAACGAGCGCATCTACTTCGACAGCGCCAGCTTGGTCAGCCAGATCGGCCGTAGCGAGCTGCTGACTCTCGCCGCGTCCGGCGAGCTGCCGGGTCAATAGCCGACGGAAATCCGTCAGCGAGCGACGCGTCATCCGTGGCGACGTCGATATGAGAGTCTGAAAAAGTTCGTGCCGGTAACACTCACTCTGTGGCCAACAGCCCCTCGTGGAGTGTCCGACGGCCTATTCTTTGGGGACCACTGCGAATGCCGGGGGGCCGGGATAGGCGGAGGGGTCGGATGACGACCGTAGCGGCGTGCCGGAGGTGTGGCGCCGAGCCTTTGGAGAACGCCCAGTTTTGCCACAGCTGCGGCTCACGACTCGATAGCGGCGATACCCACCCCGAATACAAGCAGGTCACGATTCTCTTCGCCGATGTGGTCCACTCGATGGACATCGCGGCGACGGTGGGTGCGGAGCGGCTGCGCGAGATCGAGGATGCGCTAGTCATTGCCGAACGAGCCGGCAATGACATGGCTCCGGCATTCGCCCGGATGGCGCTGGGCGTCGCGCTGGCGCATCGCCACACGGCCGCCGAGCGCGACCGCGGACTCACACTTCTGGCCGAAGTCAGCGACGTGTTTGCACGCGATGCGCACAACCTCGGGGATCGACCGCTCGTCGATGTGTACGTGGCGCGGGAAATGGCTCGGCGTGACGCTCGCGACGAGGGAATCCAGTTGATGCGCGCATCCACCGAGTGCCTGGTCCGCGAGGGACAAATGCTGGCGTGGGGCGTTGCAGCGACGGGTGTTCTGGCGCAGACACTGCTGGACCGCGGCGCCGACGGTGACGTGGCCGAAGCCGAGACCGCCATCGAGCGGTTAGCGGTTGTGCCGGCCGACGAGCGTCTGGTAATTCGTGACATCTGGCTGCTGCGACTACAAGCCCTACTGGCGCGGGCTCACGGCGATGCTGCCGCTTACGCGGAGTTGCGAGATCGCTACCGCGAGACGGCGAAAACGCTTGGCTTCGAGGGGCACATCGCCTGGGCCGAGGCCATGCGATGAAGGCCGTCACTCATCGTGCTGCAGCAATTTCATGACCTGCAACGCCTTAGCTGCCGTTGTTCGGTCCGCCCGAATTCTGGCCGGCGACATCGGTGATCGGGAAGTTGGGCATCGGCGCCGGTGACGGCGTATTGGACAGCGACGGAATCTCCGACGCTGGAATGTCGTGCAGGTCGTTGGCAGGCGGCCCGTTATCGCGACCGCCGTAGACGCTGCCTGGGGCGCGCTGTCCGAGCAGCTGGCTGACCGTTACCAGGTGATAGCCGTTGGCTTTGAGCACCGGGATGAACTGGTACACCAGATCGACTGTGCTGGAGTAGGTGTCGTGCAGCAACACCACCGAGCCGGGTTTGATCTGGCTCATCAGCAGCGCCCTGCTGGCCGCGGTGTTGGAATCGTTGATCCAGTCGAACGGGATGACGTCCCACAGGATTCCGGCCAGACCGGCTTTCGCGGCCTGCTCGTTGACGCCCCCGTTGGTGAGGCCACCCGGCGGTCGCCACAGTTTCGGCGTCACACCGGTCGCGGCGACGATAGCGTCGCCGGCCCGTGAGAACTGCGCCGGGACGTCGGCCGGCGGCAGCGTGGTCATGTTCGGGTGTTCCCAGGTGTGACTGCCCAGTTCCATGCCCGCGTCGACGACACGTTTCGCGCCGGCCGGGTTGGCGGCGACCTTGTTGCCGATCTCGAAGAACGTCGCCTTGGCGTTGTTGGCGGTCAGGATGCCCAGCAGGCGGTCAGTGAAGGGCGTCGGACCGTCGTCGAAGGTCAACGCCACACACTTCACCTGCGTGCAGTCGACAACGTCGTTGGCGTGCGCGAACCTGACATGCCCGGTGAACGCGCCGATCGCCACAATGACGGCTGCTGCCGCCGCGCCGGCGACGGTACGCCAGTACCGCCACACCTGATTGTCTGGTCGTCTCGGCACGGCGACAGCCTACCGACTAGGGCAGCGGGGCCTGGCTGATCTCCTCGAGCATCTCGGTGACCAGCGCCGCAATCGGCGAACGCTCGCTGCGCAGCAGGGTGATGTGCGCGAACAGCGGGTGTCCCTTCAGCTTTTCGACGACGGCCGCGACACCGTCGTGGCGGCCGACCCGCAGGTTGTCACGCTGGGCGACGTCGTGGGTGAGCACCACCCGCGAACCCGCGCCCAGCCGCGACAGCACGGTCAGCAGCACGTTGCGCTCCAGCGACTGCGCCTCGTCGACGATGACGAAGGAGTCATGCAGCGACCGGCCCCTGATGTGGGTCAGCGGCAGCACCTCGAGCATGCCGCGGGAGAGCACTTCTTCGAGCACGGCGGGGCTGGCCAGCCCTTCGAGGGTGTCGAAGACGGCCTGGGCCCACGGGCCCATCTTTTCGCTTTCGCTGCCGGGCAGGTAGCCCAGCTCCTGGCCGCCGACCGCGTACAGCGGGCGGAACACGACCACCTTGCGCTGGGTGCGTCGCTCCAGCACGGCTTCCAGGCCGGCGCACAGCGCCAGCGCCGACTTGCCGGTGCCGGCCTTGCCGCCCAGCGACACGATGCCGACCGACTCGTCGAGCAGCAGATCCAGGGCCACCCGCTGCTCGGCGGAGCGACCGCGCAGCCCGAAGACTTCGCGATCGCCGCGGACCAATTGCACCTGCTTGTGGGCGTTGACCCGGCCCAGCGCGTGGGAGCTACCCGCCAGCAGCCGAATTCCGGTGTGGCAGGGCAGGTCTCGTGCCGATGCCAGGTCCACTTCACCGTCGGCGAACAACGCGTCGATGTCTTCTGCGGTGGTTTCCAGCTCCGTCATCCCGGTCCAGCCGGACGTGACGACGTCCTGCGCGTGGTACTCATCGGCGGGCAAACCCACCGCACCCGCCTTGACGCGCAGCGGAATGTCCTTGCTCACCAACGTCACCCGCTTGCCTTCGGCGGCGAGGTTGGCGGCGCAGCACAGGATGCGCGAGTCGTTGGAATCGGTGCGGAACCCCGCGGGCAGCACCGACGGGTCGCTGTGGTTGAGCTCGACGTGCAACGTACCGCCTTGTGTCCCAACCGGAATGGGCTGATCGAGCCGTCCGTGCGCGAGCCGTAGGTCGTCGAACAAACGCAGCGCCTGACGGGCGAACCAGCCCAGCTCGTGGTGGTGGCGCTTGGCCTCCAACTCGCTGATCACCACCAACGGCACCACCACTTCGTGTTCGGCGAAGCGGGAGCAGGCCCACGGGTCGGACAGCAACACCGACGTGTCCAGCACGTAGGTCCTGATGGTGTCCTGGGAAACCGCCGGGGAATCAGTCACGAAGGGCTCCTCGATCTCATCGCCCGGTTCGCTGCCGCACGCGCAGACAGCACGACAACCGGACTGGATTGAATGAACCGGCTTTTCAGCTGCCAGATAGACAAACCGAATTGTCGCCGGGTGGAAACCCGTGCGGCCCGCACGGTCGAATCGGCGGGGGCCGCGGCGCCAGGACCGGGGCCGGCGGTCCTGTCGTAGTAGTGACGAGAGGCGCCGCCCGGATAGCAGAGCATGTCGCTAGCCATCGAAAGCGACGCTACTCCCGTATGCGCATGTCCGCCGCGCAGGCGCGCCGACGGCGCTAGCTGATGACGAGCTGACGCAACGCGGGTTCGTCAGCGACGCCCCACGCGGTGATGCGGTCTGAGATCACCCGACGCAGTTGGTCCGGGCCGAAAACGCCTGCGTCGGCGATGCTTCGAACCTTGTCCTGATAGGCGTCGATGTCAGCGCCGATGACGTCGAGCTCAGCCGCGCGGGCGGCGATGGCTGCGATCGTCTCGTCGCGGGTGAAGGTCAGGCAATGCGCGACGAGGTTGGCGAAGAACTCCTCGTGCCGCGCTTCATCGCGGGCGATGTGGGTGATCAGTCCGGCCAGCACCGGCTCTTCGATCTCGGCGGCGAGGTTGTTGCAGTACACCGCGTGGGCACGCTCGAAGAACGCCATGAACACCAAGGTCTCGACCTGTGAGTACTGGTCGGCGCGATACCCCTTGGTCGACACATGCTCGAAGCGGACCTGCTCGTTGGCGGTCGGGTCGACCTCGCGGGTGACGACGAAGTATTCGCGCAACGCGATCGCGTGCAGATGTTCCTCGGCGGTCCACCGGCCCAGCCACTGGGCCCAGTTGTCCTCGAGGATGAAGTGCTCGACGAGTTCGCGGTGGTAACCGGCAACGTTGTCTTTGGTGATGAGCAGGATCTCGCACGCGTCGGTGATCGTCTTCGGCAGCGTCACCTGGGACGGATCCCAGTCTCGCCCACCGAGGAAGGCGTAGTTCTCGCCCTGCTCGAACGGCACGAAGTCGTGTGCGTACCAGAGCTGCTCGGTACCCAGGTGGCGGTCGAGATTCTCGCCGACAACCGGCTCGAGTTCGAGGATCAGCGCGTTAGGGACAGTTTTCTGTGCCATGCGGTTACTGTAACCCGTAGACACAGGTTCCGTAAAATCTGACGCGGCTATTTGCCTGACTTGCCCCCTCGCCGCTGCGCGGCTGGGAGGTGCCCCCACCTCAGGCCGCTGCGCGGCCTGCATCGTCGTCAGGCGCGGTCAGATCAGCGACCAGTCCTCCAGGCCGTCGTACAGCGGAAATGCCCGGGCAAGTCGCGTCACCCGCTCGCGCAGCGCTGACACTTGCCCTTCTGAGGCAGCGGTGCCCGCAGCCAATGCGGTGGCGATGATGTCGGCGACCTCGGTGAACTCGGCGTCGCCGAAGCCCCGGGTGGCCAGCGCCGGAGTGCCGACCCGCAGGCCGGACGTCACCATCGGCGGCCGTGGGTCGTTGGGAACCGCGTTGCGGTTGACGGTGATGCCGACGTCGTGCAGCAGGTCCTCGGCGGCCTGTCCATCCAGTGGCGAGTCACGCAGGTCGACCAGGACCAGGTGGACGTCGGTGCCGCCACTGACCACCGAGACGCCGGCCTTCGCGACGTCGGGAGCCAGCAGGCGTTCGGCGATGATCCGGGCGCCCGACAGCGTGCGCTGCTGCCGATCGACGAATTCCGGGGTGCCCGCGATCTTCAGCGCGACGGCCTTGGCGGCGATCACATGCATCAGCGGTCCGCCCTGCTGGCCGGGGAACACCGCGGAGTTGATCGACTTGGCGTACTCCTGCTTGCCAATGATCAGACCGGACCGCGGGCCGCCCAGCGTCTTG
Source organism: uncultured Actinomycetota bacterium (assembly GCA_963741555.1). Classification (GTDB taxonomy): domain Bacteria; phylum Actinomycetota; class Actinomycetes; order Mycobacteriales; family Mycobacteriaceae; genus Mycobacterium. The sequence continues at coordinate 42,641 of CAVUIH010000010.1, forward strand.
TGCACGGTGGTCGAGACGATGTCGGCGTGCGGCACCGGCGACGGGTGCAGGCCCGCGGCGACCAGGCCGGCGAAGTGCGCCATGTCCACCCACAGCTTGGCGTCGACCTCGTCGGCGATCGACTTGAACGCGGCGAAGTCCAGGATCCGCGGGTAGGCCGACCACCCGGCGATCAGCACCTTGGGCCGGAACTCCAGCGCCTTGGCCCGCACCGCGTCCATGTCGACCAGGTGCGTCTTCGGGTCTACGCCGTAGAAGCCGGTGCCGTACAACTTGCCCGAGAAGTTCAGCTTCATTCCGTGCGTCAGGTGGCCGCCGTTGGCCAGGTCCAGACCCAGCAGGTGCTCGCCCGGTGACATCAGCGCGTGCAGCACCGCGGCGTTGGCTGAGGCGCCCGAATGCGGTTGCACGTTGGCGAAGTCGGCGCCGAACAGCGCCTTGGCCCGGTCGCGGGCGATGTTTTCCACCACGTCGACGTACTCGCAGCCGCCGTAGTAGCGCCGGCCGGGCAGACCCTCGGCGTACTTGTTGGTCAGCACGCTGCCCTGTGCCTGCAGCACCGCGCGCGGCACGAAGTTCTCCGAGGCGATCATCTCGAGGGTGTCGCGTTGGCGGCCAAGCTCTTTGCCGAGCAGTTCGGCAATGTCGGGGTCGACGTCGGCCAACGGAGCCGACATCACGGAGGAGGTAGTACGGGCGTCTGGTGCGGCAGTCACCCGGCCAGTCTATTCGAGCGGCTAGGCCGGGCAGCGCGGACGGCTCAGGCCTGATTGCCCGCTCCTTCCCATCGCGCTACGCGCTCTGGATCGTCGACGGGATCAGCGGCTCGTCGAGCAGCCGACCGAACCGCTCGGTAACGCTCACCCCGGCCGGCCGATCGTCCAGCCAGCCCCGCAGCAGTCGGTATCCCTCGACATACGTGCTGGTGTACGCGCGCCACAGCGGTGACGACAGAAACCTCAGCATCTGCTTCGCGCGGCTGTCGTCGACCAGCAGCCAGCGCCGCAGGAAGTCCGCCACCTCGTGGGCGTCGCGATGCTCGTCGTGCAGCATCAACGCCGCGTCCTGGCGCACTCCGGCCAGCGCCGCCGACGCCTCGGACACCGCCTCGGCCCGCTCGCCGTCGAACCGCAGGCCCAGGTCGGCATAGATCTCGGCGGCCCAGCGTCCCCAGCTCGGGCCGATCGCCGCGTACAGCGCCAAGTCGGCCAGGCCCTCGGCGAGTAGGCACTGCGGGGTGTTCACCAGGAAGATGGTCTGCTCGGCGTGGCCTTTGCCATTGACCAGCCCGACCTCTTTGCGGCAATGCTCGGTGTGGTGACCCGGATAGGACTCATGCGCCACCAGCCGCGGCAGGTTCGACGTCAACTGCTTGATATCGGCGTTGACGGCGACCGTCGAGCGGTAGTCGCCGAGGTAGTAGTTGAAGCCCGACCACGGCTTGTCGGTCACCACCTGATACTCGACAGTTTCACTGTCGGGAAGCGGATACTCGGCGCGGACCCGGTCGCGCAGCGCGCTGGAGAACACCTCGATGCATTCAGCCAGCCGGTCCGGCGGAATCTCCTCGGCCCGGCGATGCGCCGCCATCCGGTCAGCCAGCGGGCCGGTGCCACCCAGGGCCTCGTCGAGCCGGACGTGTGCCTGGCGGTACGTCTCGTCGTCGCCCCTGCTGATACGCACGTCGAAGTAGTCGTGCACCTCGTCGACGAAGCCGATGTGTTCTCCGGCGAACTTGCGTCCGGCGCATTCCAGTGCGCGCAGATGAGCGCCCACATAGTCGGCGCGTTGCCGATCAAAACCGTTGCGGTGCGGTACATCTGGCAGTGTGTCGATCAGGCGGCGGGCCTGGCGAACCAAGTCGGCCGGATCGGGCGCGGGCTCGGCGGCCACCGTGTGGCGCAGCGTCGGATCCCCGGTGAAGGCGTCGACGTACCCCGATTCGATCCGGTCGAAGCGCAAACCGAGCAGCAGGTACTCGCGGATGAGCGCGGCAGGTTCCACAACGATCAACGCTATCTGGTCGCCCCAGCCGCCCACAGTGCGCCAAAGGCTGCCACACTGACTGTCATGCCGCGACTCAGCGAGCCGAGCCCCTACGTGGAGTTCGATCGACGTCAGTGGCGCGCGCTACGTATGTCGACACCGCAGCCGCTGACCGAAGAAGAAGTCGTCGGTTTGCGAGGTCTGGGTGAGCAGATCAACCTGCTCGAGGTCGAAGAGGTCTATCTGCCGCTGGCCCGGCTCCTGCATCTGCAAGTCGCCGCCAAGCAAGGATTGTTTTCCGCCACTGCCGAATTCCTCGGCGAGCCACAACAGCACCCGGATCGTCCGGTGCCATTCATCATCGGGGTGGCCGGCAGCGTCGCGGTCGGTAAGTCGACGACGGCCCGCGTGCTGCAGGCGCTGCTGGCCCGCTGGGACCATCACCCGCGCGTCGACCTGGTCACCACCGACGGCTTCCTCTATCCCAACGCCGAGCTGAGCCGTCGAAACTTGATGCACCGCAAGGGCTTTCCGGAAAGCTATGACCGACGGGCGTTGATGCGGTTCGTCACGTCGGTCAAGTCGGGCTCGGACTACGTGTGCGCGCCGGTGTACTCCCACCTGCACTACGACCGGGTGCACGGCGCCAAGCAGATTGTCCGCCACCCCGACATCCTGATCCTCGAGGGCCTCAACGTACTGCAGACCGGGCCCACCTTGATGGTGTCGGACCTGTTCGACTTCTCGCTCTACGTCGACGCCCGCATCGAAGACATCGAGCAGTGGTACGTCTCCCGATTCCTGGCGATGCGCTCGACGTCATTCGCCAACCCGGCGTCGCACTTCCACCACTATGCGGGGCTGACCGACCAGCAGGCCAACGTTGCCGCGCGCGACATCTGGCGTTCGATCAACCGGCCGAATCTGATCGAGAACATTCTTCCCACCCGTCCCCGCGCCACCCTGGTGCTGCGCAAGGACGCCGATCACTCCATCAACCGACTGCGGCTGCGCAAGCTCTGAACACCCAGCAAGCCGATGCGGGGACGCACGCCGCAACCTCTGACAGCGACGCCCCGCACCGGCGGGATGGGAGTTACGCCGGCAGGCGGCGCACCCCGAGGTATTGCAGGTAGCCGATCGCCGCCGTGTAGCAGCCGCTGGCCAGCATCAAGCTGATGCCCGTTTCGGTCAGCGGTAACGCGTCCGCGGCAACCACAACAACCGCCGCCACCGTGAAGACGATGTTGGCGATGATGACGGCGATTCCGGCGCGGCGCAGGCCGGGTGCAGCGGCTATGCCAAACACAGCCAGGCCGTAGAAGACGAAGAATGCGCCCATGCCGTATTCGGCCAGCGAGCTCAGCCCTGTCATCGACGAGAGCGGGTCGGCGACGACGGCGATGAACAGTCCGGTCAGGCCGGTCAGCGTTGCGTCGAGCCGCATGGCGAATCGCAACAAGGAGTCGGTCGAATCGGCGAAGGGTCGGGTGGGTAGTCCGGTGACGGCGGTCATGTCGGAACTCCTAGCGGTGTCGGGTCGAACACTTCTGAGCGTGCCGTTCCGGAGCTGCCAGATCGACGCGAGGCACTGCCAAGCACTGCCATGCGCTGGTCAACGACGTGATCTAGACCACGTATTCCGTGGCTAGCTGAGCTAATTCAACTCGAGACGGTCACCCGGCCGCGCAGATCGGCGGCGATCAGCCGGGCCGCGGCGTTCTGCCAGTTGTGCAGCGAACGCTGCGGCACCTCGGTGACGAACCACTGCCACGCCTGCCGGGCGGTCGGGTCGAGGCCGGCGGCGGTGGCGTTCTGGGCGTAGGCGCGCACGCCCACGACATAGGGGAAGTACAGCGCGTTGTAGTGGCGCCACTGCTCGGTGGTGCCGAAGTCTCCGCCGTCGCGCGGCTTGAGTTGCGCGATGCGATCTGCGAGCAGCGCTTTGAGCTCGATCGCGCGCTCCAGCGGCTGATCCGGGGCACCGCGGGCGGCCAGCCGCTCGTCGATGGCCGGCAGCGCCGTCAACGGGTTGGCGACCAGCTTGGACAGGTCGCCGTAATGGCCCAACGCACGGCGGGTCAGCCGGGCGAACGTCTCGTCGTCGAAGTCGTCGAGCGGATCGGCCGATCGCAGCGGCAGCGCGGATTCGGTGCGCCGCAACGTCGCCCGGTAGGCGCGCAGCAGCGGCGCCCGCGAGAACACCATCCGGTCCAGCAGCCCGGCCAGCGGGTCGGCCAGCACCTGCACCGACGCCGCGATCGCCAGGCTGGTGAACAGCAGCACCGTCAGGGCCGTCTGCGCGGTGGGCTGGTGGCGGGTCAAGGCGATGCCGACCAGCATCTGGCCACCGAGCAGCGCCACGACCATCCCGGTGCCGGTGAACGAGCGCAGCATGTCGGCCCGCAGCGCCTGACCCTCGTCGAACGCGTCCCACAGCGCCACTGCCAGACCAAGTCCCAGCACGTCGCAACTGGTCGACGCCAACGCCAGCCAGCTCGGCACCACGCCCAGCGGAATGATCAGGATGGCGTTCGCCAGCGCAAAGAAGAGCGTCGCCGTGATGATCAGCCCGACCAGTGGGATCTTCTGCGCACGCCGTCGCAGCGCAGCCACCATCGCGCCCAGCGGTGGATGTCGAGATCACCGCGCACATCACCACGTGGCCGAGCCGCAGCGGCCCCTCGACCGTCCCGGCCAGCGCAGCGCCGACCAACGTGAGCGCGCCGGCTCCACCGACCAGCAGCAGCTCGCCGGCGCGTGACCGCCCGTTGTCGCCCGCCCTGGCTATCTCGAGGAGCACCGCGAACCAGGCGACACCGGGGACGGCGACCAGGTAGATCTCGACGTGGCCGAGCAGCGCCGAATGCGTCACGGTCCGCACCGCATCCAGCGCCACCGCCGTCGCGAAACTGCACAGGCCGATCGCGGAGAAGACGAGCACCGGCTTGCGCGGGTTGCGGGCCAACAGATACAGCCCCAGCCACCAGCTCAGCGAAAACACCAACGCCGAAAGCGCAGCCATGTTTTCAGTGTGGCACGCCACTGAACTATTGGCGGCGACCCGCTGCACCCGGCTCCGCCGCGCTTGCGATCACCGCTGAATTATTGGCGGCGACCCGCTGCACCCGGCCCCGCCGCGCTTGCGATCACCGTGAATTGGCGGCGACCCGCCGAATACAGCTAGGCGCCGTAGCGGCGGTGGCGCTGACTGTAATCCCGCAGCGCGCGCAGGAAGTCGACGCGGCGGAATGCGGGCCAGTGCGCCTCGGTGAACCACATCTCCGAATAGGCGCTCTGCCACAGCAGGAAACCGGACAGCCGCTGCTCCCCCGATGTCCGGATGACCAGATCGGGGTCGGGCTGCCCGGAGGTGTACAGGTTCTCCGAGATCGCCTCGACCGTGACGGACTCGATGAGTTCCTCGCCGCTGACGCCGTTGGCGAGTTCCTTGGCCAGCAGGGCGCGCACTGCGTCGGCGATCTCCTGGCGGCCGCCGTAACCGACCGCGACGTTGACGTGGAAGTCACCATTGCCGGTCGACAGCGGTGCCCTGCACCGCCTCACGCAATCGTCGCGCGGGCTCCCGGCCGATCAGCTCCAGGTCGCCGACCGTCCGCACACTCCATTGGTTGGCCGGCGCGCAGATCTCCTCGACGACATCGGTGATGATCTCGATGAGCGCTGCCAGCTCGGCCGGATCACGGCGCAGATTTTCGGTGGAAAGCAAATAGACAGTGGCCATTTCGATGCCGGCTTCCTGACACCAGCGCAGCATCTCGGCGATCTTGGCCGCACCCATCCGGTAGCCGTAGCTGACGTCGTCGTAGCCGGCGTCGCGCGCCCAGCGCCGGTTACCGTCGCACAGCACCGCGATGTGCCGCGGCAGCGCGGATTTCGATGCGGCAAGACCTTGCCGCAGCCGCAACTCATAAACCCGATACAGAGGTTCCTTTAAGCGCGGCGGAATGATCTCCACAGGGACCAAGATTACTGTGGGTGGAACTGGTGATCTGCGGTCCTGCCGTAAAGGCCAGGAGGAATGAGGAGCGATATTGAGTCGCGAGACCGATGTGGCCACCAAGGACGGCCCGACCGAAGCATCGAGCGGCGTCGCAGACGTCGCCGAGCACATCGTCGACGGCGCGAAGGACACCGCCCAGGCACTGGTCAAGCCGAGAGCACGCGGCTGGATTCACCTGGTGTCGGCGGTCGTCGCGGTGGCCGCCGGCGCCTCGCTGGTCGCGGTGTCCTGGCCACTGGCCGGGCTCGAAAGCAGGCCTGGCGACCTTCGTCTACACCGGCGCGGTGGTCGGCATGTTCACCGTGAGCGCGACCTATCACCGGGTGCACTGGAAATCGGCCAAGTCCCGGATACGGATGAAGCGGCTCGATCATTCGATGATCTTCGTGCTGATCGCCGGCACCTATACGCCGTTCGCGCTGCTGGCGATGCCACACAACCAGGGGATGGTCGTGCTGTCCATCGTCTGGGGCGGCGCGCTCGCCGGAGTGCTGCTCAAGATCTGCTGGCCGACCGCACCGCGCTGGGTCGGCGTTCCGCTGTATCTGATCCTCGGCTGGGTGTCGGCGTTCTACATCGCGGTGATCCTGCACAACGCCGGGGTGACCGCGATGGTGCTGCTGGCTGTCGGCGGCACCCTGTACAGCATCGGCGGCATTCTCTACGCCCTGCGCTGGCCAGACCCCTGGCCCAACACATTCGGCTATCACGAGTTCTTCCATGCCTGCACCGCGGTGGCCGCGATCTGCCACTACATCGCGATCTGGTTCGCGGTGTTCTGAGCCGCTACAATTGCGTGACGTTGTCGGGCGACCAATACGCCTTCATCGCCGCGACTTTGCCCTCGTCGTTGAATGCCATCACGACGATCGGCTCGATGACCATCCCGCTGCCGGCCGCCTTCACCGTCAACCGGAATCCGAACGCCGCCTCGTTGCCGGCCACCCGCAGCGACGTCAGCTCGTATGTCGCGTTCCATGTTCTCGAAGGTGGAGTAGAAGCCGTGAATCGCCTGCCGGCCGATGTGAATTTCCGCGCCGACCGGATCCTCGACGGTGGCGTCGTCGGCGTACAACTCGACGATGTCGTCCGCGGTGCCCTTGGCGACCAGGCTGATGTAGCGGTTGACGGTTTCGGTGATGTGTTCAGCGCTGGGCATGGGAGGCACGCTACCGTGACGCTTCCAGCCGGCGACGCCAGGGCTTCGGCGCTCGTGACCGGCAGGTCGCACACCCGGCCGCGGCACACGTAGGCCGCGTCGGCACCATCGATCCGGTCGCGGCCGACCAGCAGCTCCGAAGAGTCCACGGCACCGCCGACGACGATCGCCCCGCCGGGCGCGAGCCGGCGGGCATCGACCAGCAGCGACGAGCCCGGCCCCGCGCACGCGACAGCGATCTGCAACGGCCCGCGCACTGCGGCTTCGGCGACGGCGAGCCAATGCCCGGCCGAGCGCGGCGCACGGGCCAGCAGCACGGAGTGCGCCTGCAGCGTGGCGGCGGCCGCTTGCGCGTAGCGCTCTCCGCCGGTCAGATGTGCCGCGGTCAGCAGCGCCTCCGCGATCGACGAGGCACCCGACGGGGTGGCGCCGTCATACGGGTCGGCCGGCCGCAGCACCAACTGCTCGGCGTCGTCGGCGCTGTCGAACCAGCGACCCGGCCGGTTTCGATCGGCGAAGTGCGCCAACGCGATATCGAGCAATGCGGTCGGCGGCGGTCAGCCAAGCCCCGTCGGCGGTCAGCTGGTAGAGCGCGAGCAACCCGGTGGCAAGCGTCGCGTGGTCTTCCAGGATCGCGGCGCTCTCGCCGACCCGTCCGCCCAGGCTGGCGCGGCGCAGCCGGCCGTCCACCAGGTGCAGCCGCAACAGTCCCGTCGCGCAATGCGCTGCGGCGTCGGCCAATTCGGGTGCGGCCAACGCGACACTGGCCTCGGCCAGCGCGGTGATCGCCAACCCGTTCCAGGCGGTGACGACCTTGTCGTCGCGAGCGGGTTGCGGTCGCCCCCGCCGGGCCGTCAGCAGCGCGGTCCGGACGCGCTCGAAGCGGTCCGGGTCGTCGGGGTCGCCGCGTCGTTGCAGCACCGACGCGCCTGCTTCGAAGGTGCCTGGCTCGGTCACGCCGAAAACCGAGGCAGCCCAACGCCCGTCGTCGTTGCCGAGCAACTCGGTCAGCTGTGCGGGCGTCCACACGTAGGTCGAGCCTTCGCTGCCGTCGGCGTCGGCGTCCAGCGAGGAGGTGAACATGTCGCCCGCGCGCAACTCGTCGAGCAGGAAGCCCGCGGTCTCACCGGCGACCCGGCGCGCCAGCGGATCACCGGTTCGGCGGGCCCAGTGCGCGTAGGCCCGCAACAGCAGTGCGTTGTCGTACAGCATCTTCTCGAAATGCGGTACCACCCAGGCATCGTCGACGCTGTAGCGGGCGAAGCCGCCGGCCAGCTGGTCGTACATTCCGCCGCGGGCCATGGCGGCGCCGGTACGGCCGACCGCATCCAGCGCCTGCGGTGAGCCGGTCCGCTCCCAGTGCCGCAGCAGCGCTTCCAGCAACGCCGACGGCGGGAATTTCGGTGCGCCACCGAAGCCGCCGCGAGCGGTGTCCTCGTCCTGCAGGACCGCGGCGACGGCGTGGTCGCACAGCGCGGGGTCCAGCTGCGGGCCGCCGGGCAATCCGGAGGCCATCGAGCGCAGTTCGCCGGCGATCTGGTCAGAAGACTGCTCGACCTCGTCACGACGATCCCGCCACGTGCTGGATACTGCCGAAAGCAGCTGCAGGAAACCGTCTTTCGGATAGTAGGTGCCGCAGAAGAATGGCCGCCCATCGGGCGTCAGGAAACACGTCATGGGCCAACCACCTTGCCCGGTGAGCGCGACGGTGGCGGTCATGTAGACCGCGTCGATGTCGGGCCGTTCCTCGCGATCGACTTTGACGCAGACGAAGCCGGCGTTCATCGCGGCGGCGACCTCGTCGTCCTCGAACGACTCGTGCGCCATCACGTGGCACCAGTGGCATGCGGCGTAGCCGATCGACAACAAGATCGGCACATCGCGTTCCGCGGCCTCGGTCAGCGCCTGCGGCGACCACTGCCGCCAGTGCACCGGGTTGTCGGCGTGCTGGCGGAGGTAGGGGCTGGCGGCCCCGGCGAGCTGGTTACCCGCTGGGCTCACGGGCGCTGCTCCTCCGTGCGATGTTCAATCGCACTGCTCTTTTGATCGTCGTCAGCGCGGCTCATGCGGTGGTTGGTCGATCGTCCCGTCGTCGACGGCCTGATCGGGTTCGGGGTGTTGGGGATCGAAGGAGTCCGGCAGCTTCTTGAGGTGCCGGTTCATCGAGCGCACCAGAAACAGCACGCTGATCAGCAGCAGCACCACCACCAGCAATCCGAACGGGCTGGCTTTGCCGAAGTCCGGTCCACTGTTGTGCGGCCCGTTGTCGGCGAGCAGCGCCACCGCGGCCAGGTGAAGTTGCATGACGGCTACCACGGCTATGCCTCGATTCCGGTGAACAGATCGGACTCCGGCAGACGCACCGGAATTCGCGAGCGAGCGAGCTCGAACTCTTCGGTCGGCCACAGCCGCTGCTGCCATTCGATCGGTGCGGCGAAGAAATCACCCTTGGGATCGATCTGGGTCGCGTGCGCCCGCAACGCATCGTCACGTTGACTGAAGTACGCCGAGCACTCGATCTTGGTCGTCACCCGGCCGGCGAAGACGTCGTGCGACGGATCCCAATGCTTGAGCCACTTCTCGAACGGCCCGGTCTGCCCGCGCTTGGCGAACTCGTCCTGCAGCATCTGCATCCGCTGACGCAGGAATCCGTGGTTGTAGTACAGCTTGGCGACCGACCACACCGGCCCGGCGTCCGGGAAGCGCCGGTAGTCGGCGGCCGCCTCATACGCCGCGACCGACACCTGATGGCAGCGGATGTGATCGGGGTGCGGGTACCCGCCGTTCTCGTCATAGGTCGTCATCACGTGCGGCCGGAATTCCCGCACCACCCGGACCAGCGCCTCGGTGGACACCTCCAACGGCGTCAGCGCGAAGCAGTCCTCCGGCAGGGGCGGCGGCGGATCACCCGGTCGGCAGCCCGGAATCGACGAAACCCAACCAGGTGTGTTCGACGCCGAGAATCTCGGCGGCCTTGGCCATCTCGTCGCGGCGGACGTCGGCAATGCGCCCGTGCACTTCCGGCAGGTCCATCGCCGGGTTGAGGATGTCGCCGCGCTCGCCGCCGGTCAGAGTCACCACCAGCACCCGGTGACCCTCGTCCGAGTAGCGGGCAAGGGTGGCGGCGCCCTTGCTGGACTCGTCGTCCGGGTGGGCGTGCACCGCCATCAACCGCAGCTCGCTCACGTGCTCCCTGACTATCCGCTGTTCCTGGGCCCTATAGTTCCAGGTCTAATAGTTCCATCCCGGCCGCCGGGTATCGAAACCCCCGGCACCGACCCCAACACACCATGACCGAACGTTCGCCGTCGCCGCCGCCGTCGCGCTACGGGCGTGGGCGGCTACCCCGCCCGTCCCGGCGCTGGTTCATCGCGCTGTCTGTCACGGTGGTCGCGGTCGGCGTCACGCTCGCTGTCATCGGTTATCGATTGCTGGGCCGCAGCGACGTCGAGGGCACGCTGGCCGGCTATCGGTTGGTCGACAGCCAGACCGTGTCAGTAACGATCAGCGTGACCCGAATTGACCCGTCCCGACCGGTGGACTGCATCGTGCGGGTACGCGCGAAGGACGGCAGCGAGACGGGTCGACGCGAAGTGCTGGTTGCGCCGGCGACTCAGACAACAGTGCAGGTGACGGCGATCGTGAAGTCCAACAAGCCGCCGGTGGTCGGCGATATCTACGGCTGCGGCACCGACGTGCCCGGCTACCTTCGCGCGCCCTGACGCGCGCGGGCGCTGGCAAACACCGGACCGCGGAAAACGTCCTCGACATCCACAGCAGCGGTGTAGAATTGTCGGATGCACGGTTCCGGCTGGGACCGTGTATTGCTGCATTAGCGGCCAGATGCGCCGCGCAGGGGGTACACCCGACTACTGGGGTCGGCAGTACAGGTGTGGAACCGCCCGGCAGCAGCCCGACAACTGCCGAGGCGGACACCGCCCGACCGACACCACAAGGAGCACGACGAGATGACGGACACCCAAGTTACCTGGTTGACCGAGGAATCACACGACCGACTGAAGGCCGAGCTCGATCAGTTGATCGCGAATCGTCCGGTCATCGCCGCGGAGATCAACGACCGCCGCGAGGAGGGCGACCTCCGCGAGAACGGTGGCTACCACGCAGCCCGCGAAGAGCAGGGCCAGCAGGAGGCCCGCATCCGCCAGCTGCAGGACCTGCTGAACAACGCCAAGGTCGGCGAGGTGCCCAAGCAGTCCGGCATCGCGCTGCCCGGGTCGGTGGTGAAGGTCTACTACGACGGCGACAAGTCCGACACCGAGACGTTTCTGATCGGCACCCGCGAGCAGGCCGTCAACGACGGCAAGCTCGAGGTGTACTCGCCGAACTCACCGCTGGGTGGTGCCTTGATCGACGCCAAAGAGGGTGAGACCCGCAGCTACACCGTGCCCAACGGCAACACCGTCAAGGTCACGCTGGTCAGCGCGGAGCCGTACCACTCCTGAGCCAGGCGGGTCGAATGTGAATTCAGCGACGCCGTAACGGCGTATCGCGTCGGCAGATTCACTGGCGACGAAGGTTCAGGGTCACGCTCAGGCGTTTGATGTCGGAATTAAGTAGTCAACTACTCACGCTTGCAGCGGAGCAGTCGTCCTAGGCTCGCGAAAACAACTCGCACGCACACCTGGACCTGCAATGACCACGATAATCAGCAACTCCGAAGCGACGCCTGCCAACACCGCCGAATTGTCGGGCGTCACCCCAGAGCTGCGCGCTCTGCTCACCGGCTACACCGACGCACTGGACAGTCTGAACAACGCAGCAATGGTTTCCTGGGTAAAGCCCGGAAAGCGATGGCTGCCACATTGGCTGGCTTTTCCAGCCCCGCGTTACTTTGTATCGGCAATTTTCACGCGTTATCTGTATCGATGCGCTGACGCTCTCAAGTCCGGCGTGATGAGGCGCGACGTAGTGTCCGGCACCGCGGACGAACAAAATGGCGACCTGGAGATGCTCGAGCATTTTGAAGAGTCGCTGCCCCGCAGGCTCCGACTGGCGTTGATCCTGCCGTTGGGATTAGTGGCCGTGCTGTCTGTCGCCTATCTTCTGGCATGTTGGTGGCACGCCGGGTACCGGAACCTTCTCGGTGATCTCATGGCCGCCGCAATCACGGTGAATCGGACCGCCGCGATAGCTGCATTTCAGAACGCCCACCGCCTTGCGGTGTTACAGCACCCACTGGAAGCGTACTTTTTCGCCGGTGCGGCAATGATTGTCGCCTGGTCGTCCATCGTGGCGATCGTGCCGCTACTCCCGGCGTTCTATGTCATCCGCCGCAAGCGAGCACAGTTGGCCGACGCGGAGGCGAAGGCGTTCGCCGCTCTAGGCGCTCGCACCGTTCATGAGATCGAACTCGACCTGATTGTCCGACTGCTTCTGATAATGGCAGTCAGTCTCCTTGGCATAGCAGCCGTGACGCAGGCCGTGACACAGTCTGTGAATATCGACAATGCGGTGATTGGCACAACTTCGGTCCTGCTGACGTTCCTTGCAGTAATAGAGCTGGGTGCGTGCTATCGCGAACGCCGTAACGGCCCGGCGCGTTGCCGTAGTTTCGCGACGAAGGTTTCGTTTGCCATGGTGGCAGTGTTGTCGACAGGCCTGTTCTTCGGCCTACCGATCTGGGAGCGAAAATCCAATCTCGAGAACATCGTCTGGAACCGGCAGGTGGCGACAGACCCGCCTAAGCCCGACGACAGCGACGACGCACGGGGTTGGCTTACCAATCAGCTGTCTTTCGTGGTGACGAAAATCCAGCAGAATGTGCCGTGCGTCGAGCCGCACGGCTTATTGATAAGTCATGCGCAATATTTGCGGTTTGACCTCGAAGTGTGGTCGGACGTCGATCAGTTTGCCAACCCAACCACCGCGCAAGCGCTCGCTCTCCCCCATTGGAGCGTTCAAGACGGTAGCGGCAATTCCACGGGAAGCCTCTACATGCACGCAAAGTGCGGCCGCGGTACGCAAGCGATCTCCGAGCCGATCGTCCCGGGTGCTCACACGATCACCGATGTCGTCGTCAGCGCCCCCGAGAAAGCCTCGGTTCTGCAGCTCGACGTCCCCAGTTATCGCGGAGTGTGGCGGTGGCCTATTCCACCTGCCGGAGCTTGACGCGAACGCGTTAGCCCAGCGCTTGTTCGAGATCGGCGATCAGGTCGGCAATGTCTTCGATGCCGACCGAGAGCCGGACCAGATCGTCGGGAACCTCCAACTGGGAACCGGCCGTCGACGCGTGGGTCATCGCGCCCGGATACTCGATCAGCGACTCCACACCGCCGAGCGACTCGGCCAGGATGAACACCCTGGCGTTGGCGCACAGGGCTTCCGCGGCGCGCCGTCCACCCTTCATCCGCACTGACACCATTCCGCCGAAACCACGCATCTGCCGCGCGGCGACCTGGTGACCGGGATGGCTAGGCAGACCCGGATACAGCACGGTGTGCACCGACGCATGCCCGGCGAGGAATTCGGCGACCGCCGCGGCGTTTTCGCTGTGCCGCTGCATCCGCAGCACCAGCGTCTTGAGGCCGCGCATGGTCAGGTAGGCGTCGAACGGCCCCGGCACCGCGCCGGCGCCGTTCTGCAGGAAGGCGAAGGCCTCGTCCAGATCCGCGTCGTTGGTGACCAGCGCGCCACCGACCACGTCGGAGTGTCCGCCGATGTACTTCGTCGTCGAGTGCAGCACGATATCGGCGCCCAGCGTCAACGGCTGCTGCAGCGCTGGCGATGCAAACGTGTTGTCCACCAACACTTTTGCTCGGCTTCTCGCGCCGATCTCGGCGATGCCGGCGATATCGGCGATCGACAGCAGCGGGTTGGTGGGCGTTTCCACCCAGATCAGCTTGGTGCTCGGGGTGACCGCCGCGCGGACCGCGTCGAGATCGGACAGTGCAACCGGGGTGTACTGCACACCCCACTGCGTGAAGACCTTGTCGATGAGTCGGAACGTTCCGCCGTAGGCGTCGTCCGGGATCACCACGTGGTCGCCGGGACGCAGCACCGCGCGCAGCGCGCAGTCGCCGGCCGCCATACCGGAGCTGAACGCCCGGCCGAAGCTGCCGTCTTCAACGGCCGCCAGCGCGGTTTCCAGCGCGGCCCGGGTCGGGTTGCCGGTGCGGGCGTATTCGAATCCGCCACGCAGCCCGCCGACGCCGTCCTGGGCGAAGGTGCTGCTCGCGTAGATCGGTGTGTTGACCGCTCCAGTCTGCGGGTCGGGCCGGTAGCCGGCGTGGATGGCCTTGGTGGCCAGCCCGGCTGCCTCGAAGTGTTCGCTCATCGCAGATCAGCCTAGCCACCGAGATCAGGTCGCAGCGAACGCCGCAAAGTTGGGTCATTCGCCCCATGCGCACGCCGCCTGCGGGAGAGCAGAATCCCAGATTTATGAAGCGATTGATTGTAGGTATGGCAGCGACTGTCCTGCTGTGCGGCAATGTCGCGGGGGTGGCTGGCTCCGTTACCGCTGGGGCCCGCCCCGGTCCGGCACCGCAGTCCTGGCCGGGCTGCCCGCCAGATCACCCGGAAGGACCGTGCCGCTGGTGCCCTGGCGATCCGCCGGTGCAAACCGGCAACCTCCGGGTCGACCCAGTGCGGTGGGACGCGAGCGTGTGCCACACGTACTGGTACGTCGGAGGCGGGGGCAACGTCGCCCGTACCATCTGGGAGGGTGACCAGCCGCCACCACCGGCTCCACCGCCGCCGGGCCTGAATTTCTGCCCGATCCCGCCGTGGTGTCCGTGATCTGACTAAGCCTCGGCCGCCCGGTCGATCGGCAAGCAGACAGTCGCCATGATCTTGTCGGCCAGCGTCTGGCGCTTGGCGTCCCAGAGCGGAAACAGGTACCCGACGTAGAAGATCGCGGCGTCGATCATGTGGGTGATCTCGCGCAGCACGGACAACCCGAAACCGATCGGCTTACCGGTGTTCTCGCTGACGACGGTGAATCTCAGCAGCGACTTACCCACGCTTGATCCGGTGCTGCCCTGCCGGTAGCCGAGGTTCCAGATCATGAAGGCCAGCGCGAGCAACGTCGCACCCCACATCGCCGCCACGCCCAGAGACGACGGGCCGACCGAGCAGATCTGGTCGACGGTGTTCGGGGTGATGTCCGTCAGGCAAACACTTTCGACGGAGTTCTGCAGGACGAGCCAGCCGACGCCGACGATGAGCGCGACGGGCAGATGGTCGATGACGTACGCCGCGACCCGGGTGAGCCACGGCGTGTAGGACTCCTTCGTCAGACCCCGGAGCACCGGTCCGGGCGGCGGCGGCGCATATCCGCCCGAGGGTGGAGGCGGCGGCGGGTAGCCACCACCCCCCAGCGGTGGAGGCGGCAGGGGCGGCATGTTGGCGTCGCCGGGCGGTGGTGGGATGTGGTCGGTCATAGGCGGCATTCCCTTTGCACAGTAATTTTCGCTACCCGAACTAATTGCCCGCGAGGCGTCCCGCTACTTGCGTAGCGCGCCGTCGGACAGGAAGCCCAGCAAGTCGTACCGGGTGATCACCCCAACCGGTTTGCCTTCTTCGACAACCATCACGGCGTCCAAGTCCCGCAGCGTCTTGGCCAGGGCACTGACCTGTTCACCGGCACCGATGATCGGCAGTGGCGGGCTCATGTGCATGCCCACGGCGTCGGCCAGGCTGGCGCGGCCCTCGAAGACAGCCGAAAGTAGTTCGCGCTCAGAGACGCTGCCGGCCACCTCGCCGGCCATCACCGGCGGCTCGGCGCCGACGACGGGCATCTGCGACACCCCGTATTCGCGCAGGATGCCGATCGCGTCGCGGACCGTCTCCGACGGATGCGTGTGCACCAGGTCGGGTAGATGACCGGACTTTCCGCGCAGCACGTCGCCGACCGTGGGCTGCTCGATCGAGCCGTCCAGCCTGGTGCGCAGGAAGCCGTAGGACGACATCCAGGCGTCGTTGAAGATCTTCGACATATAGCCCCGACCGCCGTCGGGCAGCAGCACGACGATCAGCGCGTCGGGCCCGGCCTGCTCGGCCACCTTCAGCGCCGCCACCACCGCCATTCCGCACGAGCCGCCGACCAGCATGGCTTCTTCGCGGGCCAGTCGCCTGGTCATGTTGAACGAGTCGGAGTCGGTCACCGCAATGATCTCGTCGGGCACCGCCCGGTCGTAGGCCGCGGGCCAGAAATCCTCGCCGACCCCTTCCACCAGATAGGGCCGGCCGGTCCCGCCGGAGTACACCGATCCCTCCGGGTCGGCGCCGACGACCTTCACCCGGCCATTCGAGACGTCCTTCAAATAGCGGCCCGCGCCGGTGATCGTCCCGCCGGTGCCGATGCCGGCGACGAAGTGGGTGACCTGGCCGTCGGTGTCGGCCCAGATCTCCGGACCGGTGGTCTCGTAGTGGCTCGCCGGGCCCTGCGGGTTGGAGTACTGATCGGGCTTCCAGGCGCCGTCGATCTCACTGACCAACCGGTCGGAGACGCTGTAGTAGCTGTCGGGGTGGTCCGGCGGCACCGCCGTCGGGCACACCACAACCTCGGCGCCGTAGGCGCGCAGCACGTTCTGCTTGTCCTCGCTGACCTTGTCGGGGCAGACGAACACACACCGGTAGCCGCGGCGCTGGGCGACCAGAGCCAGGCCGACACCGGTGTTCCCCGACGTCGGTTCGACGATGGTGCCGCCCGGTTTGAGCTCACCGCTGGCCTCGGCGGCGTCGATCATCTTCACCGCGATCCGGTCTTTGCTGCTCAATCCCGGGTTGAGGTATTCGACCTTCGCGACGACTCGGCCCGACCCAGGCGGCACGACCGAGTTCAGCTGAACCAATGGAGTATTTCCGATGATTTCACTGATGTGCTGCGCGATCCGCATGGGTAAATCGTCTCAGGTGCGGCGCGGCCGCGTGCAGCGGCCGCCCGGTGACGATGCGGGCCGCCAGCGGCCCGAGGAGGAGGCGGGCAATCAGGCACCGCCTGGTGACGATGCGGGCCGCCAGCGGCCCGAGGAGGAGGCGGGCAATCAGGCACCGCCTGGTGACGATGCGGGCCGCCAGCGGCCCGAGGAGGAACTGGGCAAATTGGCGCGCCCCGATGCCGATCAGCCGGTGGCTTCGCGGATGTATTCGCCGATCTGGCGCAGCGACCGCTCGGCCTCGGGCACAATCGGCGCGGCGAGCTGGAAGTCGTGAATCTGCCCCGGCCAGACCCGAACCTCGGTGGGTACTCCGGCGGCCGCGAGCGCACGGGCCGCCGCGCGTGCGTCGTGCAGCAACACCTCTGAGCCCGATACGTGGATCAAGGTCCGGGGCAGCCCCGGCTCGACATGGTCGAGCGGCTCATAGAGCTGCTCCGGCTTGCCGTCGACCTTATGCTTGCGCGCGGCCTTGGCGACCAAGGTGAACAACGCGTCAAATGCCTTGGCGGGGAACATCGCATCGGTCTTGATGTTCGGGTGCGCCTGCTTGGGCCCCTTGGCCAGTTGCAGCAGCGGCGAGATCGCCACCAGCGCCGCCGGTTCCTCGTGGGCCTGCTGAAGCCGTTGCGCCAGAGCGAGAGCCAGATAACCGCCGGCCGAGTCACCCGCCAGCACGATCTGTTCCGGCTGGTATCCGCGCAGCCGCAGCCAGCGGTAGGCATCGTGACAGTCGTCCAGCGCCATGCCGACGGAGTGCTTTGGGATCAGCCGGTAATTGACCACCAGCACCGGGGAGTCGGCGAACTTCGACAGCGCGTTGACGATTCGGCTGTGCGAGTTGACTCCACAGGTCAGGAAGGCGCCGCCGTGCAGGTAGAGCACCACCCGCCGGTTGCCGTCCGCCGGCAGCACGCCGGGGGCACGCACCAGTTGCGCAGTGGCGTGCGGCAATCCGACGGTCTTGCGGACGGTGCCTGGGCCGGGCAGCAGCGCCCGGGCAGCGAAGTCGATGACGCCGAACGGAAAAGGGACGTGCGGGATATGGCTGACGATCCCCAAAGCCGGACGGATCGTCAGCTGGCACGCCAGCGACGCGGCCATCCCGGCGATGCTGGGTCCGCTCTCGACGACCTCGACGGGCACGCCGTCGCTGGCGGGAAATCCGCGAGGGCGCAGCACATGACGGCCGCGGATTGCGGCCCGAGGCGAGCCCGAGACCTTGCTCGGTGCGGTCATGCCAACACTCCTACGTCGTTGTAGAGCATGTCGGCGAGGCGTCCGGCTCGTCGTTCAGCCAACCTCGCGAACTTAGCTTGACACTTTAAAGAACTTCAACAATCAAAAAGTCTCATTCGATACCAGATTTGTTCCGACCCGTGATCGCGTCGACGCCGGGCTGTCTGAGAGCGGCCGGTAGGCGACATAAACTGTTCGCGTGGTACGACGCGCACCGCGGGGTTCGATGGTCGCGCTGGCCGCGGCAGGCGCGCTGGCATCGACCGGCACCGCCTATGTGGGGGCGCGCAATCTGCTGATCAGCCAGGCCGCCAAAGCGCGCAGCCTGATACCGAAATCGTGGGATGTCCCGCCCCGGGCCGACGGTGTCTACGTTCCCAGCGGCGGTCCGGTGCAGCGCTGGCACCGCGGGATGCCGGTCGACCTGCACCTGATGACCTTCGGTGACTCGACGGCGACCGGGTACGGCTGCCGCAGCGCCGACGAGGTCCCAGGGGTGCTGATTGCCCGTGGGCTGGCTGAACAGAGCGGCAAAAGTGTGCGGTTGAGCACCAAGGCGATCGTCGGCGCCACGTCCAAGGGGTTGTCCGGGCAGGTCGACGCGATGTTCGTAGCGGGGCCGCCGCCTGACGCCGCCGTCATTCTGATCGGCGCCAACGACGTCACCAAACTGAACGGCATCGGCGCCTCGTCGCGCAGGCTGGGCGCGGCGGTGCGACGGTTGAAAGCCAGCGGCGCCGAGGTCGTCGTCGCGACCTGCCCCGATTTCGGTGTCGTCAAGGCGATCCCGCAGCCGCTGCGATGGACGGTGCGCACCCTGGGACTGCGGCTCGCCCGCGCACAGGCCGGTGCCGTCCGGTCCGCCGGCGGCGTGCCGGTGCCGCTGGCCTCGCTGGTCAACGACGAGTTTCGGCATTCGCCGCATCTGATGCTGTCCGACGATCAGTTCCACCCGTCGGCTGCCGGATACGCGCTGGCCGCGAGCCAGCTGCTGCCGGCGTTGTGCAGCGCGCTCGGCGACTGGCCCGACGCGCCGACGCCGGCGCTGCCGTCGTCGTCGGCCACCGAGGCCGGCCCCGGTTTCACGGTGCTCAGAGTGATCTCCCGGCTGTGGCGACGTCCCACGACCGGGGTGCCCGCGCCGATCGTCATACCTGGCCCCGGCTAGGTCGCCGAGGCGCTGCGCGGCTAGATTCGGGGCCAGACCACACCACATCTGGATGGAGCCGTCATGCCGGAAGCCGTCATCGTTTCAACTGCCCGTTCGCCTATCGGACGCGCCATGAAAGGGTCGCTGGTCAGCATCCGGCCCGACGACCTCGCCGCGCAGATGGTGCGCGCCGCGCTCGACAAGGTGGACGCGCTCAACCCCCACCAGATCGACGACCTGATCCTGGGCTGCGGCCTGCCCGGCGGCGAGCAGGGTTTCAACATGGCCCGCGTGGTCGCCGTCGAACTCGGCTACGACTTCCTGCCCGGCACCACCGTCAACCGGTACTGTTCGTCGTCGCTGCAGACCATCCGGATGGCGTTCCACGCGATCAAGGCCGGCGAGGGCGACGCCTTCATCTCGGCCGGTGTCGAGACGGTGTCCCGGTTCGTCAAGGGCAACTCGGACTCGTTGCCTGACACCAAGAACCCGCTGTTCGACGAGGCCGCGCAGCGCACCGCGACCGCGGCCGAGGGTGCCGAGGATTGGCACGATCCCCGCAAAGACCACAACATCCCCGACGTCTACATCGCGATGGGTCAGACCGCCGAGAACGTCGCCATCCTGACCGGCATCAGCCGGGAGGAGCAGGACCACTGGGGCGTGCGCAGCCAGAACCGCGCCGAGGACGCCATCAAGAGCGGCTCCTTCGAGCGCGAGATCGTGCCGGTCAAGCTGCCCGACGGCAGCACGGTCAGCACCGATGACGGCCCACGACCGGGCACCACCTACGAGAAGATCAGCCAGCTCAAGCCGGTCTTCCGGCCCAATGGCACCGTGACCGCGGGCAACGCCTGCCCGCTGAACGACGGCGCCGCCGCGGTGGTGATCACCAGCGACACCAAGGCCAAGGAGCTCGGCCTCACGCCGCTGGCCCGCATCGTGTCGACCGGCGTCAGCGGGCTGTCCCCGGAGATCATGGGCCTGGGCCCGATCGAGGCCAGCAAGATGGCCCTGCAGCGAGCCGGACTGTCGGTCAAGGACATCGACCTGTTCGAGATCAACGAGGCGTTCGCGGTGCAGGTGCTCGGCTCGGCCCGCGAGCTGGGCATCGACGAGGACAAGCTGAACGTCTCCGGGGGCGCGATCGCGCTGGGGCACCCGTTCGGCATGACCGGTGCGCGCATCGCCACCACGCTGCTCAACAACCTGCAAACCCACGACAAGACGTTCGGCCTGGAAACCATGTGCGTCGGCGGCGGTCAGGGCATGGCGTTGATCATCGAGCGGCTGAGCTGACCTGAGCGCATCAAACAGAAAGAGCCGGCACGCTATGCGCGTGCCGGCTCTTTTCTCGGGTGAAGTGTTAGTCGTTCTGGAAGTAACTGAGCAGGCGCAGGATCTCGAGGTAGAGCCAGACCAGGGTCACGGTCAGGCCTAGCGCGATACCCCATGCAGCCTTCTCTGGGGCACCGGCCCGGATCATCTGGTCGGCCGCGTCGAAGTCGATCAGGAAGCTGAACGCCGCGATGCCGATGCAGACCAGCGAGAAGATGATGGCCACCGGGCCGCCGCTGCGCAGTCCCAGCCCCTCGCCGTGGCCGACACCGAACATGCCCAATACCAAGTTGCCCAGCATGAGAGCCAGCACACCGAACATGCCGGCGACGAGCATCCGGGTGAACTTCGGGGTGACCCGAATGGCACCGGTTTTATAGACCACGAGCATTCCGGCGAACACGCCGAAGGTGCCCAGGATCGCCTGCCCGATCATCACGCCGGCGTTGGTAGTCGACACCGAGAAGTTGGCCAGCAGAAACGAGATCGCCCCGAGGAACAGACCCTCCAGAGCGGCATAGCTCAACACCAGCACCGGGCTGTCCTGCTTACGCGCGAAGGTCCCGATCAGCACCAACGCCAGGCCGCCGAACGCGCCTACGAAGGTGAACGGTGCGGCCAGCGCCACGTCTTTCGCGACCATGAAGTAGGAGACAACGGCAACGGTCGACAACACCGCCAGGGTCATCCCGGTCTTCGTGACCACGTCGTCGATGGTCAGCGGGCGGGAAACGCCGGCCCGCTGGTCGGTGTACGGAGCATAGGGGTCCGTCTGATGCCCGTACTGAGTCGCGGCTCCCGCGACGCCACTGCCGAACTGCGCGTATCCGCCGCGCTGCTTGGGCAGCGAGCGAAATACCGGGTTGCTAGTCTCCCGCACCGTCGTTCCTCTCCTGAGCTGTGACTTCGAGCTATGCGAACAAAGCGGTCAACGAACGGCGATCCCGCCAGGTTCCCGGCCGGGCGTCGCCTGCCAAGACCTTACCCGGCAGCGTCGACATGCGGGTAACGATCTAGATTGCTGGACAAGTCCTGACCAGCTTTCGACGAGGCGTCCACCTCGAGGGGAGTACACGCCCGTGACGGACGAATCCGACGAGGTTCTGAGCTGCGTCGACAACGGTGTCGGCTTTGTGACCCTCAATCGCCCAAGGCGATCAACTCGCTGAATCAGCCCATGATCGACCAGCTCAGCACGGTCCTGACGAAGTGGGAGCAGGACGACGAGGTCAGTGCGGTGGTGCTGTCCGGGGCCGGGGAACGCGGATTGTGCGCCGGCGGCGACGTGGTGGCGATCTACCACAGCGCACGCGCCGACGGCGTCGAAGCCAAGCGGTTCTGGCACGACGAGTACCTGCTGAACGCGAAGATCGGTCGCTTCCCCAAGCCGTACGTCGCGCTGATGGACGGCATCGTCATGGGCGGTGGCGTCGGGGTGGGCGCACACGCCAACACCCGGGTGGTCACCGACACCTCGAAGGTGGCCATGCCCGAAGTCGGCATCGGCTTCATCCCGGACGTCGGCGGCGCCTACCTGCTCTCGCGGGCTCCGGGGGCGTTGGGCCTGCACGCCGCGCTCACCGGTGCGCCGTTCTCCGGCGCCGACGCGATCGCGCTGGGTTTCGCCGACCACTACGTGCCGCACGACAGGCTGGACGCGCTGCGCGAGGCCGTCGCCGCCGACGGCGTCGAGCAGGCCATCGCGACGCACGCCGTCGAGCCGCCACCCAGTGAGCTTGCCGCGCAACGCGATTGGATCGACCACTGCTACGCCGGCGACACCGTTGCCGACATCGTCGCCAGTCTGCGGAACCACGAAAGAACGGGGGCCGGGCCCGCCAACGACGCCGCCAACCTGATCACGACCCGCTCCCCGATCGCACTGTCGGTCACGCTGGCGGCCGTGCGCCGCGCCGCCAAGCTGGACACACTGGAAGGCGTTCTGGCCCAAGACTATCGGGTGTCATCGGCGTCGCTGCGCTCACACGACCTGGTAGAGGGCATCCGCGCTCAGCTGGTCGACAAAGACCGCAACCCGAAGTGGTCGCCGGCATCGCTGGCCGTGGTGACCGCGGCTGACATCGAGGCATACTTCGCACCCGTCGACGACGAACTGACGTTCTAGAGGAGAGCGGCACATGACTTATGAAACCATCCTGGTCGAGCGCGAGGAACGGGTCGGCATCATCACGCTGAACCGGCCGAAGGCGCTCAACGCGCTCAACAGCCAGGTGATGCACGAAGTCACTACCGCGGCAGCCGAATTGGACAGTGACGCCGGCATCGGGGCGATCATCATCACCGGTTCAGCGAAGGCGTTCGCCGCGGGCGCCGACATCAAGGAGATGTCCAGCCTGGCCTTCGCCGACGCGTTCGACGCCGACTTCTTCGCGCCGTGGGGCAAGCTGGCCGCGGTGCGCACGCCGACGATCGCGGCGGTGGCCGGACATGCGCTGGGCGGCGGCTGCGAACTCGCGATGATGTGCGACCTGCTGATCGCCGCCGACACAGCGAAATTCGGCCAGCCCGAGATCAAGCTCGGCGTGCTGCCGGGCATGGGCGGTTCGCAGCGACTGACCCGGGCCATCGGCAAGGCCAAGGCGATGGACCTGATCCTGACCGGACGCACCATCGACGCCGCCGAGGCCGAGCGCAGCGGCCTGGTGTCGCGGGTTGTGCCCGCCGACGACCTGCTGACCGAGGCCAAAGCCGTCGCGACCACCATTTCGCAGATGTCGCGGTCGGCGTCCCGGATGGCGAAGGAGGCGGTCAACCGCGCCTTCGAATCCACCTTGGCCGAAGGCCTGCTCTACGAACGTCGGCTGTTCCATTCGACTTTCGCGACCGACGACCAGTCCGAAGGCATGGCGGCGTTCGTCGAGAAGCGGGCACCCAACTTCACCCACCGCTAGCGGGTCACGGTGAGCAAGCCCGCCGATCAGTCCGGCGCCACGCAGGAATCAGCCGCGGACGCCGGCAGCAAAGCTTGGTGGGTGCGGCACTACACCTTCACCGGCACCGCGACCGGGCTGGTGTTCATCTGGTTGTCGATGACGCCGTCGCTGTTGCCGCGCGGGCCGTTGTTCCAGGGTCTGGTCAGCGGCTTGGCCGGCGCATTCGGTTATGCCATCGGGGTTTTCGCGGTATGGCTGGTTCGTTTCATGCTGTCGCGGGAATCCAGCCCGCCGGCGCCGCGGGTCGCGTGGCTGGTGCTGATCGGCGTCGGCGCGGTGGGCATGGTCGCGATGGTGGTCTGGTTCCACGTCTGGCAGGACCGGGTGCGCGACTTGATGGGAGTCAGGCACCTGGTACCGCTCGACTATCCGTTGACCGGCGCGTTGTCGTTGATCGTGCTGTTCGGTGTCGTCGAAACCGGACAGCTCCTTCGACGACTGGTCCACTTTTTGGATCTGCGACTCGATCGCTTTGCGCCGCCGCGGGTTTCGGCCGTCATCGTGGTCACGTTGTTGGTGGCGCTGAGCATCGCATTGCTCAACGGCGTGGTGGTGAAGTTCGCGATGCGCACCATGAACAACACTTTCGCCTCGGTGAACAACGAAATCAATCCCGATACCGCCGCCCCGAAAACGACGCTGCGTTCCGGTGGCCCGCAGTCTTTGGTGTCGTGGGAATCGCTGGGGCACCAGGGGCGCATCTTCATCAAGGGCGGACCCACCGTCGCCCAGCTCACGGCGTTCAACGGCGCCCCGGCGACCGAGCCGATCCGCGCCTACGCGGGACTGAATACCGCAGACGGCATCACCGCCGCGGCGGAGCTGGCTGCGCGAGAGTTGCAGCGCACGGGCGGATTGCGACGTGCTGTCATCGCTGTCGGCACCACCACCGGCACCGGCTGGATCAACGAAGCGGAAGCCGACGCGCTGGAATACATGTACGACGGCAACACCGCGGTCGTGAGCATGCAGTACTCGTTCCTGCCCAGCTGGCTGTCGTTTCTGGTGGACAAGGAAAACGCCCGCCAGGCCGGCCAGGCGTTGTTCGAGGCGGTCGACCGGTTGGTGCGGCAGCTGCCAGAAGCCCAGCGCCCCAAGATCGTTGTCTTCGGTGAGAGCCTCGGCTCGTTCGGCGGCGAGGCCCCGTTCATGAGCCTCAACAACGTGTTGGCCCGCACCGACGGCGCGCTGTTCTCCGGGCCGACGTTCAAGAACACCATCTGGACCGATCTGACCGCGACCCGAGACCGCGGTTCGCCGGAGTGGCTTCCGATCTACGACCGTGGCCGCAACGTCCGATTTGTGGCGCGACCCGAGAATCTGAACCGCCCTGCGCCACAATGGGATTGGCCACGAGTGGTGTACCTGCAGCACGCTTCGGATCCGATCGCGTGGTGGAACCCCGGGCTGCTGTTCCGCAAGCCGGACTGGCTCAGCGAAAAACGGGGCTATGACGTGCTTCCCGAGACCGCATGGATACCGGTGGTGACGTTCTTGCAGGTCTCGGCCGACATGGCGGTGGCGACCGATGTTCCGCAGGGCCACGGTCATGTTTACGTCGCCGACGTTGCCGACGGGTGGGCGGCCGTGTTGCAGCCGCCCGGGTGGAATCCGGCGAAGACCGCCAAGCTGCGCCCGTTGCTGCACGCCAGCGATGGCTAACGCCAGGTGAACGGGGGCTGTCAGTGGGCCAAGGTAGGCGCTAATATCTAGCACCCCCGGCCAGTCAAGTGGCAATATCACCCCCATTCGGGACCCCACGAAGGGATTGATCGATGACCTGGACGATTCCGGCGGGTGCGGGCCGCATTGTGACCAAGATCGCGGTGGCAGGCGCACTCATCGCCGCGCCCTTCGCCGCTCTCGGCGGACCGGCATTCGCCGCGAGTGGTTTCGGCGATCCACCGAGTGTGCTGCCTGCGCCGCCACCGGCGGATCCGCCGACCGAGGCACCAGAGCCGCCTGCGCCGCACGGGGAGTACTACAACCCGAACGACGCAGACGATTGGTGGATTTACGGCGGCGGGGGCGGCGGCGGCGGCGGGGGCGGTTAGACCTAAGCTAGGTCGCTGCCAGCACGCCGGCAGCGACCAGCGCGTGATAGCCGCCGATGACATCCGTCGCGCGGTGCAGCCCCAGGTCCTGTAACGCAACCGCGGCCAGACTCGACGTGTAGCCCTCCGAGCAGAGCACCACCCACTCCACGTCGTCACTGACGGCTTGAGGCAGTCGGGCATCGCTGGTCGGGTCGCAGCGCCACTCCAGCACGTTGCGTTCGATGACCAGTGCCCTCAGCGACTCGGGCACCTCCCCTTCGCGCGTCCGCTGAGCCTGCGGCCGGATGTCGACCAGCAGCGCGCCGCGCCGCAGCGCGGCGGGCACCTCGTCGGCGGCCAGGCGATGCAGTCGGGTGCGCGCCGTCTCCAGGACTTGATCGATGCGGCTCACAGATTCTCCGGTTGGTCGGTCAACTCGGTCCGCCGGCGGCGCAGCCGTTGCTCGGCGGTGACCTCGTAGTACGACATCACCGTCAGCGGAGGCGAATACGCGTGCACGCTCAGTGAAGGCTCCTGGGTGTCGGACAGCGACGGCACCACGGCACGCGGAGCGGTCGGGGCCCACACCACGTCGTGTACCCAGCCCAGAGGGAACGCGGCCTGATCCCCGGCTTTCAGCCGTCGGCAGCGCAATCTTTCGCCGTCCCAACGGAATTCGTCCAGCGAACCGGACAGCAACGTCAACGCGCCCAGCGATCCGCCGTGGTCGTGCAGTTCCGTGCGGTGTCCGGGCACCCAGCTGATCAGCCAGACGTCGACCTCGTCGTCGCCGTGCAGCCGGGCGAACCAGCGGTCGTCGGTGGGCACACCACCGCGCGGGACGACGTGGTCGTAGTGGCCGCTGAGCACGTCGTCGGCGGTGCGGTCGGTGATGTGCAACAGGTCGGCCAGCCGCAGCCGGGTGGGACCGGGGACGGATCGCAGAGTAGTAGGGCCGGAGCGGGCAGGGGCCGCAACAAGGTCAGCGGAAACCATTCAGGAATCTCCAAAGCGAACGGGCGAATGATGGGGACGGCGGCACGGGCCCTACTGCCCGGCTAGGGCCGACAACACTCCCAAAACCCAGTTCGCAGCATCACGGCCGCCAGTGTTGCATAGATTGACCGCATGCGGTGGCCCCCAGATCGTCTCCTGGTGTGGGGCACGGTTGCCGTCGTCGGCGCCGCGTCGGCGATGACGGGCTGCTCGTCCGACGAGAAGAAGGCTCCGGCGGCTGCCGTGATGCCCTCGGCCGCGATGACAGTCGCAGCTCCCAGTGCCATCTCACTGTCTCCTGCGGGCGTCACGACCAAGATCGACGTGCCCGCGCACTCGACCGAAGAAGAGTACTTCCAGGCCTGTCACGCGGCGACTATCTGGATGAAGGGCCACCCGGCCGACCGCCCGGGGTTGGTCGAGAGCTACTTGGCCGCCGTACAGAAGCCGGGCGCCGTCGGTCCGGGCACCTGGAACACCGCCTGGACCGCACTGTCGCTGCCGCAGCAGGCCGGGGTGATCGTTGCGGCCAAGGCGGCCGCCAACGGCGAGTGCGGTTGAGCGGCCGGCCGGCCGGCATGGCAATTCGGATCACGCCAGATAAAACCCAGTCGCGGCACACCAGAATGGACCCATGACCGATCCCGCGTTGCTTCCCGCGTCCGGCAATGCGCCCCGGGTGGCGTTGGCGCTCGGCAGTGGCGGAGCCCGCGGCTACGCCCACATCGGGGTGATCCACGAGCTGCACGACCGCGGCTACCAGATCGTCGGAATCGCGGGCTCGTCGATGGGCGCGCTGGTCGGCGGTTTGGAGGCGGCGGATCATCTCGACGAATTCGCCGAGTGGGCAAGCTCGTTGACGCAGCGCGCCATCCTGCGGCTGCTGGACCCGTCGATCATGGCGGCCGGTGTGCTGCGGGCGGAGAAGATCCTGGACGCGGTCCGCGACATCCTCGGCGATGTCTGCATCGAGCAGCTGCCGATCCCCTACACCGCGGTGGCCACCGATCTACTGACCGGCAAGTCGGTGTGGCTGCAGCGCGGGCCGGTCGACGAAGCCATCCGGGCATCGATCGCCATCCCAGGAGTGATCGCGCCGCACGTCGTGGACGGCAGACTGCTCGCCGACGGCGGGATCCTGGACCCGCTGCCGATGGCGCCGATCGCCGCCGTCAACGCGGACCTGACCATCGCAGTCAGCCTGTCCGGCAGCGAAACCCTCGCCGACCAGGAACCCGAACCCCGGGCGTCGACCGAATGGGTGAACCGGATGCTGCGCAGCACCTCGGCGCTGTTCGACAACGCGTCCGCCCGCTCGCTGTTCAACCGGTTCGGCGCGTCGGACCCCGACGACAACGACGCTGAAGCCGAATCCGAAGACGACGAACCGCCGTCGGACATATCCGACGAGGAACCCGAGGTGCCCCGAGCTGGGCAGTTTCGAGGTGATGAACCGCACCATCGACATCGCGCAGGCCGCGCTGGCGCGGCACACCCTGGCCGCGTACCCGCCGGATTTGTTGATCGAGGTGCCGCGCTCGGCCTGCCGCAGCCTGGAATTCCACCGTGCGGCCGAGGTGATCGAGATCGGCCGCGCGCTGGCCGCCCAGGCACTGGACAATCTCGACTCGCCGCGTGCCGCGGCGCCGGCTGTCGAGAACTGACCGAACGGACTCGTCATGGCACGAACCCCCGCACCCGACGCCGCGGCGTCCGATCGGCCGTGGAAACGGCCCGGATCGGTGCGCTACGCCATCGAACGCCTGCGGAGCATCCCGCACCCTGCCGAGGTTTACCTGCCAGACCCCGGTGCCGTCGTCATCCACCACGATGTGCCGGTGACGACCCGTGACGGGACCGTGCTGCGCGTCAACGCTTACCTGCCATCAGGTGCCGGTCCGTTCCCGGTGCTGTTATGCGCCCATCCCTACGACAAGGACAACACCCCGAAGAAAAAGCGTTGGGGCCGAGGCTATTCGGTGCCGTTTCAGTATTACCTGTTGCGGCAACCGTCGCGCCCGCGGTTCTCCAGCATGACCGGTTGGGAGGCGCCGGATCCGGCATGGTGGACCGCACACGGGTTCGCGGTGGTCAACTGCGACCTGCGCGGCGCCGGCCACTCCGACGGTGAGTGCTCGCTGTTGTCCGATCAGGAAAGGCGAGGACGTCTACGACCTCATCGAGTGGGCCGGTCAGCAGCCGTGGAGCACCGGCGCGGTGGGCATGATCGGCATCTCCTACCTCGCCATCTCGCAGTGGAAGGCCGCGGCGCTGCGACCTTCGCACCTGAAGGCGATCGTCCCGTGGGAGGGATGGACCGACGTCTACCGCGATCTGGCGCGCCCGGGCGGCATCCGGGAGATCGGTTTCCTCAAGATCTGGAGCAACGGCCTGAGGGCTGCGCGGCTGAAATACACCCTGGACGAGGAGAGTGCGAAGCGGCCACTGCGCGACGAGTGGTGGCAGGCACTGGCACCCAAACTGTCTGACATCGAGGTGCCAGCGTTGATCTGCGGCAGCTTCTCCGACAACAACCTGCACAGCCGCGGGTCGGTGCGCGGCTTCGAACAGATCAGTTCGCCCGAGCGGCATCTGTACACCCATCGCAGCGGCAAGTGGTCGACGTTCTACTCCGACGCGGCATTGGACACCCAGTTGTCATTCCTCAATCACCATCTGCGCGACATACCAGCCGAGCCGTTGCCGCGGGTGCGTCTGGAGGTCCGTGAGGACCGCGACCGCGTCGTCGAGGTCCGCGACGAATCCAGCTGGCCGCTTGCGTCGACCACGTGGACGCCACTGCACCTCACCGATGCCGGTCTACGCGCTGCATCGCCCGAACAATCGGGATCCATCACCTTCGACACCCATTCCGGCGGAGCACGTTTCGGCTGGACAGTGCCCGCGGACACCGAGGTCACCGGACCGATGTCGCTACGGCTGTTCGTCGAAACCCAGGGCAGCGACGATGTGGACCTTTTCGTCGGTGTCGAAAAGTGGCGTGGCCAAAAATATGTGCCGTTCGAAGGTTCCTACGGCTTCGGCCGCGATCGGATCACCACCGGCTGGCTGAAGGCGTCGTTGCGGACCCTCGACGACGCCCGCTCGCGGCCCTTCGATCCGGTGCCGACACTGGACGCGCGCCGTCCGCTGCAGCCCGGCGAAGTGGTGCAAGTCGACATCCCACTGGGCCCGTCCGCGACACTGTTTCGGGCCGGCGAGCAACTTCGGCTTGTCGTGGCCGGTCGATGGTTATGGCCGCGCAACCCGCTCACCGGCCAGTTTCCCGCCGCGTATGAACGGGGGCCGCGCGGTAAATGTACCCTGCACTGGCGGCCGGAACACGTTGCCCGGCTGCTTATTCCGGTGATCCGCTGAGGCTCAGGAATTCGGCGACGGCGGCCGCCTCCCGCCGGCCCTGCGCACGCCCGGCCTGCGCCGAACCTCGGCGGCAGCTCGGATGCAGCGGATTCGCCCCGAACGCCGCCAGCGACTCGTCGTCGGCGAACACGCCAAGCGCCGCACCGGGGAAGGCGTCGATCTCGGCTGCCGATCCAGCGCCGAACGGCGAAGAGGCCGATTCCCCCGCGGGTACCAGCACCACCGCCACGCCGCAGTCGTGGGCTAGGTCGAGGTTGATCGTGCTGCCGATGCCGCCGTCCATGTAGCGGTCATCGCCGATCGTCACCGGCGGCCACGCCCCCGGGACAGCGCAACTCGCGGCCACCGCGTCGACCAGGTCGACCCCGGAGTGTCGATCGAGCACCACCAGTTCGCCGGTGGCGATGTCGATGGCGGTGACGCGCAGCACCCGGTCGGGCCAGCTGTGCGACGGTAGCCGCTGCACAATCACGTTGCGCCGCAACGGCTCGGCTACGGTGTCGGCCTTCAGGGCGACGACACCGATGCGCTGCCGCTTCTGCGATACCGTGGCGTCCGGGTCCGATAACGCGGCCAGGAAGAGGTCGGTGACGGCATCGATGGCGACGCCGGGATCCATTTCGGCCGACTCCTCGGCGACTTGCCGCGCGTACAGATCCGCGAGGCTCAGGCCGCTGCTGATCTGCGCGACGACTGCCGAACCGGCCGAGGTGCCAAGCAGCACATCGGATTCCAGCAGCGCCTGCGCGGCGGTGGGCGATTCATCGGCGATGCCTAGCAGAATTCCTGTCTGCCAGGCGATTCCGGCTACCCCGCCACCGCCGAGCACCAGCGCGCGCTGTGCCATCATGCCGACGGGCGCAGCGACCCCTGCGCCGCCTGGCTCAGATTCTCGGGACGCAGCAGATGCCGGGGCGGATCGGGCAGCACCAGATCGCGGTGGATCTGCAGGTCGGCGTCGACGTGCACCAACTCACCGGGTTCCAGCAGCCGCCATCGCGAGGCGTCGTCCATCGGCTCGGTGGCGAACACCACTGACGGCTTTGTCTGCAGATGTTCTGAGTACGCACGAATCCGGTCGGTGCGGAGGTGAAACCGTTGCCCTGGAGCAGGCACCCGACGGTCCGACACGTACAACTCGTGCGACTCCGGGTACCGCAGCGCCCACACGTCGGTGGCGGTGCTGAGCAGAATGTTGACCGCGTAGATCGGTACGTTTGCGGCCAGCCAACGTACGGCGTCGGTCAGCCCCGCGGTCACGTCTTCGTCGCGCGCCCGGATCGACGCGGTAATCAACGCGAACACCCGCTCGGAGTCGGTCTGCCCGAGAACCAAGTCGCCCGTGCCCAATTCACGCAGCCGCGCGTCGAGCAGGTTGAGACCCTCCAACACGCCGTTGTGCGCGAAGATCCGGCCGTCCTGCAGAAACGGATGGGTATTGACCACCTCATGCGATCCGGTGGTCGCGTAGCGGACATGTGCGATGAACGTGGTGCCGGTCAAGTCGTGGGCCTCGGTGGCGAATTCGACGTCCTGCCACGCGGCGATCGGCTGCTTGTGCACCTGCGGATGACCCTGGTCGTCGAAGACGCCCAGACCGCTGCCGTCCGGGTTTCTCCTGCTCTGCTGGGCGAGGTTGTCCGGAGCGTCCAGGAGCCAAAACGTCGCGGTGACAACGTTGGTCCCGGCGTGCAGACCGAAGAGTCGGCACATCAGCGGGTCAACTCGGCCGACAGCGTCGCCAGCGACTGGCGCGCGTAGCCCTTCCACAACGCACCCACCAACGGCAGCAGCGGCGCGGTGAGCGCCGAGGCCGCATGGATGTTCCAGTGCCAGGTGACCGTGGTCGCGCTGTCGCTCGGCGTGAAGGTCCACTCCCCTTCGGCGCTGCCGACCAGCAATCCCAGCGGGCCGGTGATCCCGGTGATCGCGTAGCCGAACGACCGTGGCGGGTCGACGCTGGTCAACGTCTCGTGCATCGCCCCAGGGCCTTTGAACGACACCACGCGGGTCTGGCCTGCGGTTCCCCATTCCCCGTGCTGCTCGCGGACTTCGGCGACCGGCGGGATGGGTCCATACCACCGACTGAAGATCGTGGTGAGCGGTATCGGCAAGGTGCCGGCGAAGGCGTCGTCGACGCTGACCGGGACGACCCGCGATTGCTGCACAGCCAGAGTGCTTGCCATCCGGGCAGGCTACCGCGACAGACCCGGTGCGGCCCGGCCGGTGATCAGCGGCAGGTCGAAGAAACTCTGGATGCCTGACGGCGCCGCGCAAGTGGCCGGGACGGCGTTGACGCAGTGAGCTGCGGTCGCGACGACCCCGGGATTGCTCTTCAGCCCGGCTTCCACGCTCTCCGGCTGCCAGCCTTTGACCGTGACGAAGGTGTCCGGGTTTCCACGTACCTCGATTTCGTAGCGTTCCCCAGTGGGCCCGAAAGACCATGGCGGATCGAGGTTTTCCTGGCCCATCAACCAGTTGACCGTTATCCGCACGACGACGGTGTCGCCGACCAGCGCTTCCCAGTGAAAGCGCCGCCCCGCCACCTGGCCCGGCTCGATGACACCGATCGGCGAGTCGATCGGGCCGGTCGCTACGGCGACCTCCTGGGACGACCGGAACTCGCGATTGGCCGCAAAGCCCAACCGGTCCACACAGAGTCGGACCGACTGGAAGAATCCGCCGTCCAGAATCTTCTGCATCGGCCCGGTCAGCGCCTTGTCCGGTGTGCCGCCGAAGCCCATCACATAGCGCAGCACATCTGGGGCGCCGTAGGTTCGCAGATCGGAAAACTCTTCGGCGCGAACGAAAGTGACCCCTGTCGACATCACCGAGAGCAACAGCGGAAACAGCTCGGTCGCCGCACCCGGACCGATGCCCGCGCCGTGCAGCGTGGCATTGCCGGCCTGGGCGGCGACCTCCAGCGGCGCGGCCTCCTTCTCGCCCGGGTAGAACCAGCCGACGGGAGTGACGACGTTCTTGCCCGAACGCAACAGTGCCGCGACCTCCTCGACGTTGGGCAGCAGCGGCGCGTAGATCACCGCATCGGCGTCGAGCGCGAGAATGTCGTCGAGGCTGTTCGTCGCGGTCACACCAACTGGCGCGGCGCCGATGATGTCGCCGACATCCTTGCCGCTCTTAGCTTCTGAGTGCACCCAGCAGCCCGCGAGTTCAAGATCGGGATGCTCGAGCACACCCTTGATCGCGGCCACACCGACCGACCCCGTCGCCCATTGCACGACCCGCAGGCTCATAAGCGCGTCCCTCTCAGTCTCGTGCTTCGCTGACCTCGTACTCGTTGTCGGCGTAGCGGGACCGGATGGTCTTCTTGTCGTACTTGCCGACGCTGGTGCGGGGAATCTCGTCGACGAACGTCCATCGCTCGGGCAGCCACCAGCGAACGACTCTGTCGGCCAAGAACTCTCGCAGCTCGTCGGGTTTGACGTCGGCCCCTTCCCGTACGACGACGACGGCCAGCGGCCGTTCCTGCCACCGCTCGTCCGGTACCGCGACGACGGCAGCCTCGACCACGTCGGCGTGCGCGATCAGGTGGTTCTCCAGCTCGACCGACGAAATCCATTCGCCGCCAGACTTGATCACGTCTTTCGAACGGTCGGTCAGCGTGATGAAGCCGCGCTCGTCGATGCGACCGACGTCCCCGGTGCGCAGCCAGCCGTTGTCGAATTTCGACTCGTCCTGGCCCCGGTAGTAAGAAGTGGTGATCCACGGACCACGGACTTCCACCTCGCCGACAGCTTTGTTGTCGTTGGGCAGCAACTGCCCGTCGTCAGCGACGATCCGGGCTTCCACGCCGCAGATCGGTTGGCCCTGGGTGGCGCGAAATGCCCAATGCTCCTCCTCGGAGGCTCCCGGCGGCGGCCACGCCATGGTGGCCATCGGCGAGGTTTCGGTCATCCCCCACAGCTGGCGAATCTGGACGCCGTGTTTTTCCTCGAAGGTGCGCATCATCGATACCGGCACGGCCGATCCTCCGCATGGGACGACCCGCAGCGACGAGATGTCGTGGCCGGGATGCTTGTCCAGATAATGCATGACGTCGTTCCAGATGGTCGGCACCGCGCCGGCGATGGTGATCCGCAACCTCTCGACCATGTCGATCAGCGACTCGGCGTCCAGATGGCGATCGGGAAGCACCAGGTCGGCGCCAGCCATGAGCGCCGCGTAGGGCAGGCCCCACCCGTTGGCGTGGAACATCGGCACGATCGGCAGTACGCAGTCGCTGGTGCCCACGCCGATGCCGTTAGTAGTACACGTCGCCATGGTGTGCAGGTAGCTCGAACGGTGGCTGTAGACAACGCCTTTGGGATTGCCGGTGGTGCCGCTGGTGTAACACATTGCGGCGGCCGAGTTTTCGTCGATGTCTGGCCAGTCGAACTCCGTGGATTCGCCGGCCACCACATCGGCGTAACGCAGCACGGTCTTGCCCGATTTTTCGAGATCTGCGACGTCGCCGTCGCCGACCGCGATCACCGTGTGCACGGTCTCGAGCTCGGCCAGTACCGGCCCCAACAGCTTGGCCAGCGACACATCGACCAGCACCACCTGGTCTTCGGCCTCATTGGCGACGTACACGATCTGCTCAGGAAACAGCCGGATGTTGAGTGTGTGCAGCACCGCCCCCATCGACGGCACCGCGAGGTAGGCCGCCAGATGTTCGGTGTTGTTCCACATAAAGGTGCCGACCCGCTGATCACCGGTGATGCCTATGCGGCGCAGTGCGTTCGCCAGTTGCGCCGCATGCCGACCGAGCTCGGCGTAGGTGCAGTCGCGGTATCCGTCGTCGGTCGCGGTGGTGACCTTACGAGCGCCGTGGACGTTGCAGGCGTGCCGCAGGATGGCGGTGATCGTCAGGGGAGAGCTGTGCATGGTGCTGTACATCGCTGGACCGCCTTTGGTATCGCCAACTGCTACCCGGGGCTGGCCCGCCGCCAGGCGCCGACCCCCGAGGGCGATCATTCCACGCGCGTCCAATCGCCTGGACGGCGATGGGGCTACGCCGGGGTCGGTTCGAGCGCCCGCAGGTCGGCGAAGGCCCACGCATGCGGAGCGGTCGGCGCGTCGTCCGATGTCCGCGCGGAAGCCGGGGTGGCCGCCGCGTCGACGGACAGGACGGTGACCGCGCCGGCGTAGTCGGCGATGTACAGCCGGTTTCCGGCCGGGCTCTCGATCGCACATGACGGCTGCACGCCGGTCGCAATGCTGCCGATGACGTCCTGCGTCTGGGTGGCCAGCACCGTGACGCTGGTGTCGCCGACCAGATACGCTCGGCTGCCGTCGCGACTCAGCGTCAGCCCGCTCAGCATGCCGGCCACATCGCCGATCTTCTGGGTGGCGATGATCGCGCACTCCCGCGGGTCGCGAACGTCCACGACGTCGAGCACGGTGCCGAAGTCCGGACCGCAACTGCCGACGTAAGCGGAGGCGCCATCCAGGCTGAGAGCGATATCCCTTATCGGAGAACCAATTTCGATGCGGCTCAGCACGCGGTTGCGCTGCGCGTCAACCACCACCAGCTCGGCGGCGGACGCTCCGTTGGCGGCGACGTAGAGTCGGCGGCCGTCCGGGCTCAGCTGGAGGCGCTCTGTGACGGTTCCCGGGCCGGCGATGCTGATCGCCTGCTCGTCACCGCTGGCGGTGTCCAGGATCGCGACGTCGGCCCCGTCGACACCGGTGCGGCCGGCGTACACGCGCCGCCCGTCCGGGCTGACCGCCAGGTCGCTGATGCCGTAGACCAGCGGGAATGTCTTGACGACCCGGTTGGCGTCGAAGTCGAAGGCCAGCACCGAGTCATAGGAAGCCGCCGCGCTGCTGACGTAGGCGCGACGCGCGGATGTGTTCGACATGGCGACGGCGAACGGTTCGTCGACGTCGACGACGGTCTGCACGATGGCGCCGCTGCCGGCGTCGATCACGGAGAAACTGTCGTCGCCGTAGTGGGTGACCATCAGCACGGCGCCGTCAGGACTGACCGCGATTCCGCTGACCGCGCCGCACTCGACCGCGATCTCGGCGACCGGCGTGAAACCCGGGGGCGTGACTGACTCTCCGGCGGTGTGCTTACTTCGGTTCACACGGCTAACATCGCTCACAGTGGCACCAGCCTCTACTAGTTGGTCCGTGGTGGGCGGACGTCGGCATCTGGGTGGTGTAACGCACCACGCCGTCCAAATGCTTCCGTAGACCGCGACCCAGATACCTCGGATGGCGCGCTGAGCGCCGCTTCGGTCGAGTCTAGCGACGAAATCGCCCCGAAATAGTGCGACACCATCGATTGTCGCCCGCGTCACGCCATTGCCTCAGGGTGTCCTTAAGCAATATTTCTCGAGCGTCGCCGTCCGTGCCAAACAGCAAACACAGCAACCGGTTTCGCCAGCTGGTTTCTGTGCATCGCTAATCGATGGCGGCTCACGACTGGACTGCTTGCGGATAAGGAACTCTTACTGCTCGGGTACCGAAAGAGTCGTGAATCACAGCGAGTTCAAAGGCGGATTGGCGCCGCGGGGGCTGAACCGCCGGATTGCCTGCCGGCCAGGGTTAACCGATAATTCCCCGGTGCATGCGAAAAAGTCACCGCAGACGTGAGTGACGACGCGCGCGCCGATATTGTCAGTCGCCAATACGAGCGGTGGAGATATCCACCTCCGATTGATGACCTCGCCACGTGGACACGCACCAATTGGGAGTGGTTCGACCCGACGCATGCCCACCGGGTGCTCTGGCCCGACCGGGATTACCGGCCAGACCTCGACATCCTGATTGCCGGGTGTGGCACCAACCAGGCCGCGATTTTCGCCTACAACAACCCTGGCGCCAACGTCGTGGCGGTCGACATCAGCCGGCCGTCGCTGGATCACCAGCGGTATCTGAAAACCAAACACGGCCTGCACAACCTGCGGCTGAAGCTGCTTCCGATCGAGGAGCTGTCCACGCTGGGACGCCAGTTCGACCTCGTTGTGTCGACCGGCGTCTTGCATCACATGGCCGATCCGTCGGCCGGTCTGAAAGCCCTTGCGGGAGTGCTACGTCCGGACGGCGCCATGGCTCTGATGCTCTATGGCAAGCACGGGCGAATCGGAGTTGAGTTGCTGGAGTCGGCTTTTCGCGACATGGGGCTCGGCCAGGACGACGCGTCGGTTCAGATCGCCAAGGACACGATCGCGGCGCTGCCGCCGGATCACCCCGTCCACGGCTACCTCAAGCAGGCGCGCGACTTACAGGACGATGCCGCTTTGGTGGACACGTTTCTGCACGGTCGTGCGCGAAGTTACACCGTCGACGAGTGCATCGACTTCGTCCATTCCGCGGGACTCGAGTTCCAAGGATGGTTTCACAAGACGCCGTATTACCCTCAGGAGGTGACTGGTCAAGCCGGAGGCTATTTCTCGGCCCTGAATGCGTTGCCCGAGAACAAGATCTGGTCGGTTATGGAGCGTCTCCAGACAATGAACGGCTGCCATTTCTTCATGGCCTGTCATCCAGAACGGCCGAAAGACGGCTACCGAATCGACTTTTCGACGTCCGCCGCCCTCGATTATGTTCCGGTGTTTCGTTACCGTTGCGGCCTGTCCGGGACGGACCTTGTCTGGCCGGGTTCGCGCGCGGGTCTCAGTCAAGCTCAAGTGCCATTCGTCCAACACATCGACGGCCATCGGTCGATCCGCGAGATCGTCCGGGGTGTCATGCGGCAGCACGACGTGCCCGACGAGCGGACGGCCGAGCTGGAGCACTTCGCGCGCACCTTCTTTCAGGCACTGTGGCGGGTCGACTTCGTCGCGATGGCACTGACCGCTGATCCACAGGAGGGCTCACGTGACAGCTGACGGCGGGCAGAATCTCGACATGGGCCCTGTGGCAGCCGGCCCGAGCGTGTTCATAGCGACGCCGATGTACGGGGGTATGGCCACCGGCACGTACACGATGTCGATTGCCCACACGCCGGCCACCTTCTTCAAAAACGGGGTCGGCCTGTACTACAGCTGCGCGATGAACGACAGCCTGGTGACGCGCGCCCGGAACTACCTCACGTCGCAGTTCCTCAGCTCACCGGCGACGCATCTGATGTGGATCGACGCGGACATCGGATTCGACCCGGTCGACATCGTTCGCATGGCCCGGGCCGACACAGACATCGTGTGCGGTATCTATCCCAAGAAGGAGATCCACTGGCGCGAGGTGGCGCGGGCCGCTAGAGAGGGCGTGCCCCCGGAGCGCCTGAGTGAGTACGAGCGCTCCCTGGTGCTGAACCTGATCGACAAGTCCCCCGATCGGGTTACCGCTGACGGCCTGGTCGAAATCGCCAGTGCCGGAACCGGCTTCATGCTGATCAAGCGTGGCGTGTTCGAAGCCTTGTCCGACGATGTGCCGTCCTATGTCGATGCCTCGACCCCGGGCGTCGCGCTGAAGGCGTTCTATGCGGTGAGCATCGATCCCGACTCAGGAAACAGCCTGCTGTCCGAGGACTACCACTTCTGCAGACTGGCACGCAACCGCGGCTTCAAGATCTACGCGGCGCCCTGGGTGCGCCTGAACCACACGGGCACTTACATTTTCGGCAATAGCGGTGGCGGGGGCCCCGCCGCGACGCCAGAGAGTTAAGCGAGCGCTCACTGAAATGACAGTCGGTTGTTCACGACGAATCACATTGCTGTCAGCTCGAATTCGGCACTAAACTCCAAGGCATGACTGAAATCAGCAACCCGGTAATCACTATCACTATCGGCGGCGGCGGCGGAGGCGGCGGCCGTCAAGGTGGCGGCGGAGGCGGCGGCCGCTGAGGCCGCACCCGACTCTTCGCTCTAAGTCAGCCAGTTCGGCTCGAGCTGGCTGTCGTACACGTACGGGCCCGTATGAGTCAGGTGGACCCATGGGGCCACATAGACCTTGAACCCGTGGCTGCGTGCGAGCCTGCAGAAGTAGTAATCCTCGCCGACCAGCTCGCTCGTCTCTGCATCTATGCCCGTCGTGTAGAACTCCTTGAGGGCTATCCCGTCGACCACATACGTCGGCACGTGTTCGTACAACGCCTCGAGCAGTCCGCGCTTGACCAGCATGAATCCGGCGCCCCCGGCCGCGACTTCCACCAGACCGTCGGAGTTGGCGGAAGCGTGACCGGCAGCACCTTCGATCGGCCTGACCACGAATGACCCCACGTGGCTCTTCAGTTCCTCGGCCGGGACGCCCTCGTTGACGGCTTGGGCGACTCGCTCCCAGTCGATGGCCTTCATCGGATACATGCCGCAAATGATGTCCTGATCAGCCAATATCATGCTGACGATGTCGAGCGCGTTGAATCCGATATCCGCGTCGATCCACATCAAATGGGTGGCATCCGACTCGAGGAATTGACGAGTCAATTGATTGCGTGCGTTGGCCACCAGAGCGTCATTCATCCGGTACTGGTAGAGCAGGCCCAGCCCATTGCGTATGAAGACGGCGGGTGTCTGCGCCAGGGAATAGGTGTAGGTCGCCATGGCCATGCCCCCGTACATGGGTGTGGCGATGAATACGGTTGGCGCACCCGGACCCGAATCCTGCGCTGTCCCAGCGGCGGGGTCCGGGCCCGGAAGCGGATCAAACACCGGTCGACTATAAGCCGTCGACGCGAGGTCCCACGGCTGGAAAGCTGCTGGCATGCAAGCCGGCAACGTCAGCGTGCGTCGGGCGTCGGCGCGGGACGCCGCTGCGTGCCTGGCGATTTACCGTCCGTACGTCGAGGACACCGCGATCAGTTGGGAAATCGACGTTCCGGCAGTGACGGAGATGGCCGCGCGGATCACCGGACTGCGCGACACCCATGAATGGCTCACCCTCCCAGCGTGACGATCGGGTCATCGGCTTCGCGTACGCACAGCCGCTCAAGCGGCTGCCCGCCCTGCAGTGGGCGGCTGAGACCGGCATCTACGTCGATGCCGACCATCACCGCACCGGTGGCGGAGCCGCGCTGTACACCGAACTGCTGCGACGGCTCGTCGATCGGGGCTATCGCCAGGCGATTGCCGGCATCACCCAACCCAACGAGGCCAGCAACGGCCTGCATCGATCGCTCGGGTTCGAAGAAGCCGGGCTGTACCGGCGGGTGGTGTGGAAGCTCGGCCGCTGGCATGACGTGGCATGGATGCAACGCGACCTTGGTGACGGTTCGGATCAAGACGCGGCGCCCGGCCCGATCGTCTGAGCTGCCGTAAAGAAACCGTTAAGGCTGTGGCGGGTCCCGCCGCGATGGGCTCAGTGTGGATTCGTGAACATCGTTGTCCACACCCTCGACACCCAGGACCTGAGAGAAAGCTGAGTTCAACCTGAGACAGCCTGCACGCCCACCACGGTGCCCCCAGTCGGATTCGAACCGACACTTGACGGATTTTAAGTCCGCTGCCTCTGCCGATTGGGCTATGGGGGCCAGCGACGAACTTAGCGCGTTGGCCACCGAGCCCTGATGGGGAGCCTGAATCGGCCGGTTGCGAGAAGTCGTGTGTTAAAAATTCGGACCTCACGTTAAGAAGCCATTAACGCGGTATGCGGCGGCGCTCAGGTTACGCCAAGGTAGTCGCATGGAACCGCCGCCGGTTTCCTGCATCCACTGATAGTGACCAACGTGGCCGACCCCTCCCGGGGTCGGTTTCTTGCCACCAGGAGAGACATATGTCGTTGTTGAATACACAACCCGCAGCGATCAGCGCGGCCGCTACCCAGCTTGAGGGCATCACCAACGCGTTCACCTCGGCGAGTACGGGTGCTGCCGGTTCGACCACGGACGTCGTACCCGCCGCCTCCGACGAGGTGTCGATCCTGCAGGCGGGGGTGTTCTCGACTTACGGTCAGCTCTACCAGTCGGTCAGCGCCCAATTCCAGGCCATCCAGCAGCAGTACAACCAGCTGCTGAACCAGAGCTCCGGTTCTTACCAGGAGACCGAGTCGGCCAACCAGGCCGGCGCCGCCGCGAACTCGCTGTCGGGCGCGACGCAGAACGCCTCGTCGGCTGCCTCGAACCCGATCGACACCCTGACCGGCTGGATCAGCAGCCTGAACAGTGCGCTCACCGGCTCGGTGCTGAACAGCAACATCGCCAACCTGAGCAACATCCAGGTCGGTAACTGGGCATCGGCCGGTTCGGACCTCATCGGCCTCGGCGGTGGCGGTCTGCTGACAGCGCTGGCCGGTCCGTCGACGGCGGGTGCGGACATCGGCGGCCTGGGCTCGGCCCTGGCCGGCAACGTCACCCCCGCAGCGGCGGGGATCGGCGGAGCCGGCGCTATGGGTGCCGCACCGGTGCTGGCCTCGGCCGGCGGTGGGTCCTCGATCGGCGCCCTGTCGGTGCCGCCCAGCTGGGCCGGTGGAGCCGGTGCCGGGATCCCGGCGGCGAGCGGGCCCGTCACGCTGGCGTCGCAGAGTTGGGCCGCCCCGCCGGCCACCGGCGGCATGGGGACGAACGGCATCGCCGGGATGCCTGCGGTCGCCAACGGCGGAGGTCGCGGCGGCTCGAGCTTCGGAGCGCCGCGCTACGGCGTCAAGCCCAAGGTCATGCCGGCTATCCCGAAGCCGACGCTCGCCTAGCCACCCACGCGGCCAATGTTGGCCGGCCAAGCCACCCAAGCGCATACGCACCACTTAATAGACAGGAACTAGGAAATGGTTTTTGATTTCGCAGCGCGGCCCCCGGAGGTCAACTCCACACTCATCTACTCCGGCGCCGGGGCGGGACCCCTGATGGCCGCCGCGTCCTCGTTCAGCGCCCTGAGCTCGGAGCTGAGCACCAACGCGGCCGCCTACGAGTCGGTGATCCAGGAGCTCGGCTCGGAGTGGACGGGGACATCTGCGACCGCGGCCGCCGCCTCTGCTCAGCAGAACATCGAATGGCTGCAAACCACCTCGGCGCAGTTGGCCGAAGCCGCCGCCAAGGCCAGCGCGTCGGCCGCGGCGTATGAGGCGGCGTTCTCGGCCTCGATCCCGCCGCCGGTGGTGTATGCCAACCGGGCACAGCTGGCGGTGTTGGTCGCCACCAACATCCTCGGACAGAACACGCCGGCGATTGCCGCCAACGAGGCGATGTACGGCGAGTTCTGGGCGCAGGACGCCACCGCGATGAGCACCTATGCCGCCAACGCCGCAACGGCCGCGCAGGTGACGCCCCTGACCGAGCCCGCTCAGAGCACCAACCCCGGCGGCACTGGGGCACAGTCGGCCGCGGTCGCGAACGCCGTCAACAGCAACGCATCGAACTCCGGGCTCAACGGGCTGCTGAGCAGCCTGCAGAGCACATCGAGTGCGGCCGCCACTCCGGCGGCCAGCAGTGCGGCCAGCGGCCCACTAACCGGCCTCTACAACGCCATCCAGAGCTTCTGGGGCATCGGCGTAGTCGGCGACACCGTGAACACCCTCGACGTGACGCTGTCCTGGTGCATCATGATGATGGCGGCGGCGATGGGCACCCTGAACCACTTCGTGGCCGGCGCTCCCTTCGGTATCACCATCGGCGATGTTCAGCCGCTGGGAGCCGGCCTGGGCTTCGGCACGACGCTGGCGGGCGCGACGTCCGGCGGCGGCGCGCTGGCCGGCATGGGCACCGCGGCCGAGGTCGGCGGAATGTCGGTGCCGGCCGGCTGGAGCGCGGCCGCCCCGGCTGCCACAGCCACCGAGGCGACATTGGCGGGCAGCGGCTGGACTGCCGCCGTCGACGAGGCCGCGACAGGCGCCGGCGGCGCCCCGGGCATCATGCCGGGCATGGCTTCCGCCGGCGGCAAGTCGGGCATGGGAATCGGTGGGCCGCGCTACGGCGTCAAGCCCAAGGTCATGCCGAAGCAGGTGTTCGTCTGATGACGGGGAGGGGGACGGTGCCGCCCGCTTGAGACCGACCGCTGATTTCGACGCCGCCGCCTCGGCCTAACCGGCAGACGACGTCTCGACCAGTACCACCAATTCAAAGAGCAAGGAGAGAGATATGCCTACACGTTTTATGACTGACCCGCATGAGATGCGGTCGATGGCGGGCCGTTTCGACGTGCACGCGCAGACGGTGGAGGACGAGGCCCGCAAGATGTGGGCGTCTTCCCAGAACATCGCCGGGGCCGGCTGGAGCGGTACCGCCCAGGCCACCTCCTACGACACCATGGGCCAGATGAACACCGCGTTCCGCAACATCGTCAACATGCTGCACGGCGTGCGCGACGGACTTGATCCGCGACGCGAACAACTACGAGAGCCAAGAGCAGGCCTCCCAGCAGATCCTGTCCAGCTAGCCCACCCACCAAGACTTTTAGGAGACCACCATGTCGATCAGTTACCAGTTCGGCGATGTCGACGCCCACGGCGCGTTGATCCGTTCCCAGGCCGCCTCCCTGGAGGCCGAGCACCAGGCCATCGTGCGCGATGTGCTGGCCGCCGGTGACTTCTGGGGCGGCTC
Source organism: uncultured Actinomycetota bacterium (assembly GCA_963741555.1). Taxonomy (GTDB): domain Bacteria; phylum Actinomycetota; class Actinomycetes; order Mycobacteriales; family Mycobacteriaceae; genus Mycobacterium. The sequence goes on from CAVUIH010000010.1 coordinate 86,217, forward strand.
GGGTTCGGTGGCCTGCCAGGAGTTCATCACCCAGTTGGGTCGCAACTTCCAGGTGATCTACGAACAAGCCAACTCCCACGGCCAGAAGGTTCAGACCGCGGGAAACAACATGAGCAGCACCGACTCGGCCGTCGGCTGCAGCTGGGCCTGACACCCACGAGTACTGTGGCCCGCACACCCGATGGGTGTGCGGGCCACAGCCATTTCTGGCAGCTATCCACGTCGACAACGGAAGCAGTTGGAGCCCAACCCGATTCGCTACATCCCGTCTGCCTCGCGTTCCATCAGACTCGGGAAGGTCAGCTTCGGCGCGGCCAGGCTTGTCGACCCGGCGGGTGCCGCGCCCAAGCCGTTGCCAGGCGTCGGTATCGGGCCGGCAGGACTCACCGCTCCGACCGGGCTTGCGTCGACCCAGCCCTGTGGCACCGACAGGCCCCCCACCGAACTCGCCTGCCCGATACTCGCCGCCGGACCCAGGCCGCCGAAGCTCAAAGGTCCGAGATGGCCCGAGCCACCGAGACCGGGCATCAAACCCAAGCTGCCCAGCCCATCGAACGACCCCATGCCTTCGGATTGGAACAGCGAGTCGGCGCCGAGGAAATCCAGTCCGACGCCAAAGAAATCGGTGCCCAAGCCGCCGGCATCGGTTTCCAGGCCGAGGCCATCGGCACCCAGGCCGGCAGCGTCTGCCAGATAACCCGCTAATCCACCCGGTCCCGTTTCGCCGCCCGCCAGCCCGAGTAGGCCACTGAGGCCAGAGCTCGCCGAAGCGCCCGTGCTGGTGGTCTTTCCGACGCTCTTGCTCGTGGAGCCCGCCAGACTCGACAGCGTGCTCAACGATCCCGCGACTCCCGAGCTGCCCGAAGAACCCACTGCGGCACCACTTCCCGTCGTCAGTTGCGACAGACCGGATGCCGTCTGCGTCGGCTGTGAAAGTCCCTGCAGGGTCTGCGGCAACGTCGATAACGAGGACCCGACGGTCTGCGCGTGGCTACCCGCAGAACCGCCTGCGGCCTGCGCCACCGCGGACGTCTGGCTGCTGACGCCCGCCGGGTTTGTGGTGGACCTCGGCGCGGTGAAGGGCGTCAGTATGGTGGCGGCCGCCGAGCCGGCGGCGTAACCGTACATTGCGGCGGAATCCTGCGCCCACATCCCCGCGTACTGAGCTTCGGTTGCCATGATCGCCGGGGTGTTCTGCCCCAGCAGATTCGTCGCGATCAGCGCCACCAGCTGCGCCCGATTGGCCGCGACGACGGCCGGTGGCACGGTCATCGCGAACGCCGCCTCGTACGCTGCGGCTGCCGACCGGGCCTGGCTCGCGGCCTGCTCGCACCGGACAGCGGTCGCGCTCATCCACGTCAGATACGGTGTCGCCGCGGCCACCATCGACGCCGATGCAGCACCTCGCCACGATCCATCGGTGAGCCCGGAAACCACCAAGTCGTAGGACGACACCGTCGACTGCAGGTCAGCTGCGAGCCCATCCCACGCCGCGGCCGCCGCCAACATCGATCCCCCGCCCGGGCCCGCGTACATGCGTGTCGAGTTGATCTCCGGCGGAAGTGCCCCGAAATCCATTGCCCCATCCCCTTCTTGGTTGTTGCTCTAACCGGCTGCGGCCGCGTTGGCCGCTTCGGTGGCCGCATATGACAGCGCACTGGCCCGCAGAGTGCTGACCGGCAATGAGTGAATTTGGGCCGCTGCCGTGCTCACCGCCTGATACTGGCCGGCGTGTGTCGCGAACTGCGCTGCCGTAAGCGCGGACACCTCGTCGGCAGCCGCCGGGACGACCCCGCAGGTCGGCCCCGCAGCGGCCGCATCGGACGCCGACATCATCTCCGGATAGGTGGTCACGAAAGATGACGACATTGATTCCTCCAAAATTATCGAACAAGGCGTCGCCCGCGCACATCGAAGGTCGCGGACGTCGTTGAGTTGATCCGTGCTGCGGCTAAGGTGTGTAAAGCGTTGATAAACAAGCGGTTAGCTGTACGGCGTCATTTCTTCCTGCGAGCCATGTCAACTGGTCTGATGCCCAGAGTCTGCGCAGTGCGGACACATATCAAGCGCAAAGATGGGATGCATAGAAAATGCATATTTGACAGCCTCTCGGCGCCGTTCGCCGACAGCCGGAAAATTTGAGAACGGTATGAGCATGGTGACAACCGCGTATGCGCCGGGAAGAATGAGGAAGCGTGTCATTTGTGTCGGGAACTGCGCGCGAACAGCGGCCGCGGCAGGCCATCCTCGGTCAGCTGCCCCGGATCAGCCGGGCCGATGGGTCGCCGATCCGGGTTCTGCTCGTTGACGACGAGCCGGCGTTGACCAACTTGGTCAAGATGGCGTTGCATTACGAAGGCTGGACTGTCGAAGTCGCACACAACGGTCGAGAGGCGGTCAGCAAGTTCGACGAAGTCGGGCCCGACGTGCTCGTCCTCGACATCATGCTTCCCGACGTCGACGGCCTGCAGATCCTGCAACGGATCCGCGAATCAGAGCCCTACACGCCCACCCTGTTCCTGACCGCGCGCGACTCGGTGATGGATCGGGTCACCGGCTTGACGGCGGGCGCCGACGATTACATGACCAAGCCATTCAGCCTGGAGGAGTTGGTCGCTCGGTTGCGCGGGCTGCTGCGCCGGTCCAACCAGCACGCTCCGCCCGCGGAAGAGAGCCTCAAGATCGGCGACCTGAAGCTCGATGGCGCCAGCCACGAAGTATCGCGCGCGGGCGCGGAGATCTCGCTGAGTTCAACCGAATTCGAGCTGCTGCGTTTCCTGATGCGCAACCCGCGCCGCGCGCTGACCCGCACCGAGATCCTGGACCGGGTATGGAACTACGACTTTGCCGGTCGCACAAGCATTGTCGACCTGTACATCTCGTATCTGCGCAAGAAGATCGACGCCGGCCGAGAGCCGATGATCCACACCGTGCGCGGTGTGGGATACATGCTGCGCCCGCCGGCATAGCACCGAGATGACCGCCAAATGACCGGGCCCCGAATCACTTCGTGGTGGCGCGGGCGTACATTGCGCCGTCGACTGGTCATCGGCGTCTCGACGGTCGTCACGATCGTGGTGCTGACCGTGGGCATCGTCTCCATACTGAGCCTGCGAACCTATTTCAGCGTGATGAACGATGCCGAGGTCGACGAATCCCTTGACGCGCTTGTTCATTCGTACGCCCGATATCACAACAGCGAATCGGGCCATCGAGGCGACGTCGAACATGCGTTGCTGGGATTCACCGGACAGAACGCGGGCAACATCATCGCCGTGATCCACCGCGGCGACGTTGATCGGCTCGGCCGTGTTCTTCGAAGATGATCCGCGCCCCGCCCCACCCGACGTGGTCGCCGCGATCAGAGCGCAGCCCTGGCGTGACGGTCAGGTTCGCACGGTGAAACTGGCCAGACTCGGCTCATTTCGGGTCAGTAGCCAAAACGTCGGTGCCGACGACCAACTCGTCGTCGGGGTTTCGCTGGATCTGGCGAACAGAACGATCAACCGCCGAATCCTCAGTACCGTCGTGCTTTTGGTGGCCGCTCTGCTAGTGACGGGTGGACTGACCGCGCTGGTGGTCGGTTACGCGCTGCGCCCGTTGCGGCGGGTCGCGGCGACCGCGGCCGAGGTGGCCGGCACGCACCTCACCGGCGACGATCATCGCATCACCACCAGGGTGCAGCCGGCCGACACCGATCCCGACACCGAGGTCGGCATCGTGGGACACACCTTGAACCAACTACTGGACAACGTCGACAGCGCGCTCGCGCATCGAGCCGAATCCGACCGGCGCATGCGACAATTCATCACCGACGCCAGCCACGAACTGCGCACCCCGCTGGCCGCCATCCAGGGCTATTCCGAGCTCACCCGCCAGGACAGCGCCGATCTTCCACCCACGACCGAATACGCGTTGGCCCGCATCGAGTCAGAAGCCAGACGGATGACCTCGCTTGTCGACGAACTGCTGCTGTTGTCCCGGTTGGGCGAGGGCGAAGATCTGCGCACCGAAGATGTCGACTTGGGCGATGTCGTCCTGACCGCCGTCAACGACGCGGCCGTCGCGGCACCGGACCACCACTGGGTCAGAGATCTGCCCGACGAACCGGTGTGGGTGCGAGGCGACCCGGACCGGCTGCACCAACTCGTCAGCAATCTGCTGACCAACGGCTGGGTGCACACCCCACCCGGCGTGACGGTGACGACGGCGATCACCTGCCATCACCCCAAGGGCGACCGGTCGTTCGCGGAATTGACGGTGGCCGACGACGGTCCCGATATCGATCCCGATCTGCTCGCGCACCTTTTCGACAGGTTCGTGCGTGCGACGAGCGCTCCGAATCGACGGATCTGGAAGCGGACTGGGCCTGGCCATCGTCGACTCGATCGTCAAAGCCCACGGCGGCTCGGTAGCGGCCGAATCCGCCGACGGCGAACCACTTTCAGGGTGCGCCTTCCGCTCGTTGAGTAGCCTGGATCACAGCCCGCGCAGCAAAGTCTCCTGGTTCGGATCGTATCGGTACTGAATCAATCGGTGCCTCCAGCTCAGACCTGCGTGTCGAAGTCCGGAAACTACTGGCCGTAAAGAAAGCGTTAGAGACGTGCCGTTATGAGCCCGGCGCGCTTAGCTTCTTCCCAGACCTCATCACGAGGGCTAAATTGCATGCCGGTACAGACCCGATCGCCGATCGATCTGACCGGCTTGTCACGAACGGAGAAGTGATGGCCGTGGTCGCCTACGTCCTGCTGACGCTGGGTGTGTTCGCCGTCCTCGGCTTGCGCAGAAGCTGGTCGAAAAACTGTGAGCCGCGCCGGCGACAATGCGGAGCGCAGCGATCCGAAGGGGCTGCGCACATGAGTCTCGATAACATCATCGGCCTCGCACTCGCGGCAGTATTCGCCGTGTACATGGTCGCGGCCTTGTTCTTTCCGGAGAGGTTTTAGGTGAGCACTTCTTGCGGCTCGCGTCCTCGCGCTGCTCGTACTGGCACTGGTGGCGATACACGTGCCGCTGGGCGATTACATGTACCGCGTCTACACGTCGGACCCGAGACTGGCGAATCGAGAAGTTCATCTACCGCATCGTCGGCGCCAACCCCAAAGCCGAACAGCCTTGGTACGCCTACGCCCGCAGCGTGCTGGCGTTCTCTGCGGTCAGCGTGCTGTTCCTGTTCTTCTTCCAGCTCGTGCAGGACAAACTCCCGCTGCATCTGCACGATCCGTCGACCAAGATGACGCCGTCGCTGGCGTGGAACACCGCGATCAGCTTTGTCACCAACACCAACTGGCAGGCGTACTCGGGTGAGTCGACGCAGGGTCACCTGGTGCAGATGGCCGGTCTGACCGTGCAGAACTTCGTCTCCGCCTCGGCAGGTATCGCCGTGGCGGTCGCGCTGGTTCGCGGTTTCGCCCGCAATCGGACCAACGAAGTCGGCAACTTCTGGGTTGATCTGGTCCGCGGAACGGTCCGCATATTGCTGCCGATCTCGATCATCGCCGCGATCGTGCTGATCGCCGGCGGTGCGATCCAGAACTTCCACCTGCACGACCAGGTCGTCACCACGCTGAGCGGCGCGCAACAGACCATCACCGGAGGTCCGGTCGCCAGCCAGGAGGCCATCAAGGAACTCGGCACCAACGGCGGAGGGTTCTACAACGCCAACTCCGCGCACCCGTTCGAGAATCCGACCGGCTGACGAACTGGGTCGAGATATTCCTGTTGTTGGCGATCAGCTTCTCGCTACCGCGCACGTTCGGCCGCATGGTCGAAACACGAAGCAGGGCTACGCCATCGCCGCGGTGATGGGAGTCTTGGCGGTGGCTAGCCTGACCATGAGCGAGCTGTTCCAGTTGAGCCACCACGGAACAGTGCCGACGGCGGCAGGCGCGGCCATGGAGGGAGTCGAACAACGCTTCGGCGTCGCCAATTCCGCGGTTTTCGCCGACGCGACCACACTGACGTCCACCGGTGCCGTTGATTCGACCCACGACTCGTACACCAGCCTCGGCGGCCTCATCCAGATGTTCAACATGCAGATCGGTGAGGTGGCCCCCGGCGGCGTCGGCTCGGGCCTCTACGGCATGCTGATCATGGCCATCATCACGGTATTCGTTGCCGGCCTGATGGTCGGCCGGACACCGGAATACCTCGGCAAGAAGATCCGGCCGCGCGAAATGAAGCTCGCGGCAAGCTATTTCCCGGTGACCGAGTTGCTGGTGCTGTTCGGCACCGGAGTCGCGATGGCCTTGCCGGACCCGCGGGCCGGCATGAATAACACCGGACCGCACGGCCTCTCCGAAGTGCTCTACGCGTTCACCTCCGCATCCAACAACAACGGCTCCGCTTTTGCCGGCCTTTCGGTGAACACCACCTGGTACAACACCGCGCTGGGCCTTGCCATGGTGTTCGCCAGATTCGTGCCGATGATCCTGGTGCTCGCGCTAGCCGGTTCCCTTGCCCGCCAAGGACACACGCCGGAGTCACCCGGCACTCTTCCCACCCACCGGCCGCAGTTCGTCGGTCTCGTCGCGGCCGTCACGGTGATCCTGTGCGCATTGACGTTCCTGCCGGCACTAGCGCTCGGACCCCTCGCTGAAGGAATCCACTGAGATGACGACATCGACGGCCCCCAAGGCCTCGTCCATCCGGCCACAACGCCAGCGGCGCGGCGGCCACGCTCCGGTCCAGGCAGGGCTCATCGACCCCGCCATGTTGGCCAAAGCGCTGCCCGACGCCTTCCGTAAGTTCGACCCACGCACGTTGTGGCGCAACCCGGTGATGTTCATCGTCGAGGTCGGTGCGCTCTGGTCGACCGTGCTGACGGCCCGTGACTCGTCGTGGTTCGGCTGGCTTGTCGTGTTCTGGCTCTGGCTGACGTGCTTTTCGGCAACCTCGCCGAGGCTGTCGCCGAGGGCCGGGGCAAGGCCCAGGCCGACACCTTGCGCAAAACGAAGGCCGACACCATCGCCCGCCGGCTGCGCGGCTGGTCGCCCGACAACCCGGGCACCGAGGAAGACGTCCGCGCACCAGAACTGCAGAAGGGCGACGTCGTTGTCGTCGAGACCGGTGAGACGATCCCGGGCGACGGCGATATCGTGGAAGGCATTGCGTCGGTGAACGAATCGGCCATCACCGGTGAATCAGCACCGGTGATCCGGGAATCCGGCGGCGACCGCTCCGCGGTGACCGGCGGCACCACCGTGCTCTCCGACCGAATCGTCGTTCGGATCACTCAAGAGCCCGGCAAGAGCTTCATCGACCGGATGATCGCTCTCGTCGAGGGCGCGAACCGGCAGAAGACCCCGAACGAGATCGCGCTGAACATTCTGCTCGCGGCGCTGACGATCATCTTCTTGTTCGCGGTGGCGACGCTGCAGCCGCTGGCTATCTACTCCAAGATCAGCAACCCGGGTGTGCCGACAGCTCGGCTCTGACCGACAACGGCGTCGCCGGCATTGTGCTGGTGGCATTGCTGGTGTGCCTGATCCCCACCACGATCGGCGCGTTACTGTCGGCGATCGGCATCGCCGGCATCGACCGGCTGATACAGCGCAACGTGCTGGCCATGTCGGGTCGCGCGGTCGAGGCCGCCGGCGATGTGGACACGCTGCTGCTGGACAAGACCGGTACCATCACGCTGGGTAACCGCGAGGCGTCGGAATTCATTGCGGTTGAAGGAGTTACGCCCGAAGAGCTGGCGGACGCAGCTCAGCTGTCCAGCCTGGCCGACGAAACCCCCGAGGGCCGCTCCATCGTCGTCTACGCCAAGCAGGCCTTCGGTTTGCGGCAGCGCTCGCCCGGTGAACTCAACCACGCCCAGTGGATAGAGTTCACCGCGACAACCCGGATGTCAGGGGTCGACCTCGACGGACGCCAACTTCGAAAGGGCGCGGCGAACTCGGTCACCAATTGGATTCGCGAGCAGGGCGGCACCATTCCCGATCGGCTCGGCGAGGTCGTCGACGGCATTTCGGCTGCCGGCGGCACGCCGCTGGTCGTCGGCGTGGTCACCAACGGCAACGACGGCGTCGCCGCCAAGAAAGCCGACGTGCTCGGTGTCATCCACCTCAAAGACATCGTCAAGAACGGCATGCGTGACCGGTTCGACGAGATGCGCAAAATGGGCATCAGGACGGTGATGATCACCGGCGACAATCCGTTGACCGCCAAAGCGATTGCCGACGAGGCCGGGGTTGACGACTTCCTCGCCGAAGCGACGCCCGAAGACAAGCTGGCGCTGATCAAGCGCGAGCAGGAGGGTGGCCGCCTGGTCGCGATGACCGGCGACGGCACCAACGACGCGCCCGCGTTGGCCCAGGCCGACGTCGGGGTGGCGATGAACAGCGGCACCAGTGCGGCCAAAGAAGCCGGCAACATGGTCGATCTCGACTCCGATCCCACCAAGCTCATCGAGATCGTCGAAATCGGTAAGCAGCTGTTGATCACGCGCGGCGCATTGAGCACCTTCTCCATCGCCAACGACATCGCCAAGTACTTCGCAATCATCCCGGCCATGTTCGTCGGGCTGTTCCCGGACTGGGCCTGATCAACGTGATGCGGCTGCACAGTCCGCAGTCGGCGATTCTGTCCGCGGTGATCTTCAACGCGTTGGTCATCGTCGCGCTGATTCCGTTGGCGCTGCGCGGCGTTCAATACACGCCGAGCAGTGCATCGAAACTCCTTAGCCGCAACCTCTACATCTACGGGCTGGGCGGCGTCATCGCGCCGTTCATCGGCATCAAACTGATCGACCTCCTCGTACAATTCATTCCCGGGATGGGCTGATATGGACCTCTCCAACTTGATCCGCCAACATTGGGCCGCGCTGCGGGCGCTACTGGCACTGACGGTGATCACCGGCTTCCTCTACCCGCTGATCATCTGGGGAGTCGCGCTTCTTCCCGGATTGCACGCAAAGGCGGAGGGTTCGATCATCGACGCCTCAGGACCGACCAGTTCGGGAAGGGCGGTCGGCAGCAAGCTGATTGGTCAATTGTTCACCGACAAGGACGGCAACCCGCTGCCGTGGTATTTCCAGAGCAGGCCATCGGCGGCCGGAGCGGGCTACGACCCCACCTCGTCGGGCGCCACCAACCTGGGGCCGGAGAGCATCGTCGACACGCCGGCGGATCCGGCCAAGCTGTCCCCGGGCGCCGATCCGTCCAGCGCCGGATTCAAACCGAGCTTGCTCACCCAGGTGTGCTCGCGCAGCGTCGCGATCGGTCGTTTGGAGAAGGTCGACGGCTCACGCCCGTTCTGCACCGGCGGCGGCGTCGGTGCCGTGCTCTCGGCGATCGGGCCGCGCGGATCGGTCCGGCCGTGTCGTGCATCCGACCCAGGTGGTCAGCATCAAGGAGCCCTGCCCGCAGTCCGGTAGCGCGTCGACAAAGGTGTTCCAGGAGTTCTACGAGGGTGTGCGGGTGCAGTGCGCGCAGTACGGCCAGGACTACTCGGTCGGTCAGCTCGTTCCGATTCGCGGCTCGGCGCCGGATCAACCGGAGGTGCCAGCAGACGCGGTGACCGCCAGCGCCAGTGGCCTGGACCCCGACATCTCCCCGGCCTACGCCGAAATCCAGGTGGCCCGGGTGGCCCGCGCGCGAGGGATCAGCCTCGGGCAGGTGCGCGACGCGGTAAGACACAACCAGCACGGCCGGCTGCTCGGCTTCGTCGGCGAGCCCGTGGTCAACGTGCTGGCCGTCAATCTCGAGCTGGATCGTGAGTCCCCGGTGAAGTCTTGAACTCTCCGGTGGATGATGTCCATGTGAGCTCTACCGACGAGAAAGCGGCTAGCGCCGACGATCCGCTGGCCCACCGGGTCGCAGCGACGCGGCGAGTTGCGCATCTACCTCGGCGCGGCCCCGGGTGTCGGCAAAACCTGCGCCATGCTCGGCGAGGCGCATCGCAGGCTGGAGCGTGGTACCGACGTCGTCGCGGCGGTCGTGGAGACCCACGGCCGCAAGAAGGTCGGCGAACTCATCAGAGGCATCGAAGTCATTCCGCCGCGCTACATCTCGTACCGAGGAAACACGTTCCCGGAACTCGACATCGAGGCGGTGTTACGTCGAAACCCGGAAGTGGCGCTGGTCGACGAATATGCGCACAGCAACATCCCGGGCAGCGCAAACGAGAAGCGGTGGCAGGACATCGAAACACTGCTCGACGCCGGGATCACCGTGATCTCGACGCTGAACATTCAGCATCTGGAGAGTCTCAACGACGTCGTCGCCCAGATCACCGGTATCGAACAGCGCGAGACCGTGCCCGACGAAATCGTCCGGAAAGCGTCTCAGATCGAGTTGGTCGACATCACGCCGGAAGCGTTGCGGCGCAGGCTCGCCCACGGAAACGTCTATCCATCGGAGCGCATCGACGCGGCGCTGACCAATTACTTCCGCGCCGGCAACCTCACGGCACTGCGCGAGATCGCACTACTCTGGCTGGCCGACCAGGTCGATGCGGCCTTGGCGAAATACCGTGCCGACAAAAAGATCACCGACACCTGGGAGGCGCGCGAACGAGTGGTCGTCGCGGTCACCGGCGGCCCGGAATCGGAAACATTGGTGCGCCGCGCATCTCGCATTGCATCGAAGTCCAGCGCGCAGCTCATGGTGGTGCACGTGGCGCGCGGGCGACGGGCTGTCGGGAGCGTCCCCGCGCGAAATGGGCAAGGTCCGCGAACTGGCGGCCAGCCTGGGCGCCACGGTGCACGTCGTGGTCGGTGACGACGTGCCGACGGCGCTGCTCGACTTCGCCCGCGAAACAAATGCCACCCAGTTGGTGCTCGGCAGCTCGCGGCGGTCGCGATGGGCGAGCATTTTCAGCGAGGGAATCGGCGCGGCCACCATCAATGAACTCGGGCAAGATCGACGTCCACATGGTCACGCACGAGCAGGCCAACCGCGGCTTGCCGTTCGCGTCGATCTCGCCGCGCGCTCGCCAGGTGGTGTCCTGGCTGGCGGCGCTCACTCTGCCATGGGCGATCCTGGCGATCACGTCGCGCTGGTTGGACCCGACGCTCGACGTCGGCGGCAAAACCGCCATCTTCTTCGCCGGGGTGATCGCCGTCGCGCTGTTCGGCGGTGTCGCACCTGCCTTGCTGTCGGGGCTGTTGTCGGGTGCGTTGCTGGTGTATTTCCACACCGAGCCGCGGTACTCCTTCACCGTCGCCAACCCGAGTAACGCGTTGACCATCGTGATCCTGCTCGGGGTCGCGATGGGAATCGCCGTCCTGGTGGATGCGGCAGCCAGCCGGGCCCGCGAGGCCAGGCGAGCGAGCCAGGAGGCCGAGCTGCTGTCGCTGTTCGCCGCGTCGGTGCTGCGCGGCGCCGATCTCAACTACGCTGCTGGAACGGGTGCGGGAGGCCTACTCTCAGCGCGCGGTATGCCTCGTGCGCGATGTCGACGGTCGCCCGGAGGCGGTCGCGGGAGTGGGCGTAAACCCCTGCGTGAAGGTCGAATCCGCGGACACCGCGGTGAAGGTCGGCGACGAGGAATTCTGGTTGCTGATGTCCGGGCGCGGCTTGACCGGCCGTGACCGCAGGGTGCTTTCCGTCGTCGCGACGCAGGCCGCAGGTCTGGTCAAACGAGGCGAGCTCGCCGAAGAGGCCAGCAAGGTGCAGTCGCTCGCCGAGGCCGACGAGCTGCGCCGCCTGCTGCTCTCCGCGCTCGGCCACGATCTGCGGACTCCGTTGACCGCCGCCAAGGCCGCGGTGTCCAGCCTGCGTGCCGAAGACGTGTGGTTCTCGCCGGAGGACACCAGCGAATTGCTGGCCACCGTCGAAGAATCGCTCGATCAGCTGAGTTCCCTGGTGGCCAACCTGCTGGACTCGTCGAGGCTGGCGGCCGGCGTGGTGCGGCCGCAGCTGACCGAGGTCTATCTCGAAGAGGTCGTGGAGCGTTCGCTCGTCGGCATCGGGGGACGCAGCACGATTTTCGGGCGAGGCAACCTCGACCGGGTCAAGGTGGAGGTCGGTGGGACGACCGCGATGGGCGACGCAGGCCTGTTGGAACGGGTGCTGTCCAACGTCATCGACAATGCGCTGCACTACGCGCCGGCAGGCGTGGTGCGGGTCAACGCGGGTCAGGTCGGAGACCGGGTATTGATCAACGTCGTCGACGAAGGTCCCGGAGTGTCCAAAGGTGCCGCGGAACAGATGTTCCAGCCGTTCCAGCGACTCGGCGATTGCGATACCACAACCGGATTGGGCCTGGGCCTGTCGGTGGCCAAGGGATTCGTCGAGGCGATGGGCGGCGCCATCACAGCGTCCGACACCCCCGGCGGCGGACTGACCATCCTGATCGACCTGGCAGCACCCCCCGCATGAGCGGGGCAGCGCAGATGACTAGGGTGCTGGTCGTCGATGACGATCCCCAGCTGCTGCGCGCGTTGCGCATCAATTTGTCGGTGCGGGGCTACGAGGTGATCACGGCGGACGACCGGGTCACGCGCTTTGGCGGCCGCCGCCGAGCACCCACCCCAGGCGGTGATCCTGGATCTGGGCATGCCCGACATACCCGGTATCGACGTGCTGGCCGGTCTGCGCGGCTGGCTGACGGCTCCGGTGCATCGTGCTGTCGGCCCGCACTGATTCATCGGACAAGGTCGGCGCGCTCGATGCGGGCGCCGACGATTACATGACGAAGCCCTTCGGCATGGACGAGCTTCTGGCGCGGTTGCGCGCCGCGGTGCGACGCGCCGCGGTGGCCACCGGCGCGGACAATCCCGTGGTGGAGACAAAGTCGTTCCTTGTCGACCTGGCCGCGAAAAGGGTGATCAAAAACGGCGCGGAGGTTCATCTGACCCCGACCGAGTGGGGGATGCTGGAAATGCTGGTGCGCAATCGCGGCAAGCTGGTCAGCCGCGAGGAGTTGCTCAAAGAGGTCTGGGGACCGAAGTACGCGCGGGAAACCCATTATCTGCGTGTCTTTCTCGCGCAGTTGCGGCGCAAGCTCGAAGACGACCCGTCGCATCCCCACCATCTGCTGACCGAGGCGGGCATGGGCTATCGCTTCGAGCAATGACCGCTCCGATGCCTTAGTGCGGCCAATGCAAACCCGGTGCGCAAGACCGGTTCTCAGCGGTCCCGGCGGTTCGGGAATGTCGGATGACAACGGCGATGTAACGAGTAGCTTTCCGTGCCAGCAAAATTAAGCGTAGAGAGCGAATGCGATTAAGCCGTGGTGTAACCTCTAACACTAACGGCATCGGCAAAGCGGGTGCCTACCCGCGCGGAGTCTCGGACTCGATCGCGAGCAGGTAACCCGAGTGGCGGACGAGAGAATGCATCAGCACATCATTGTCAGCGGTGACGATGCGCTGGCCTCGACGATCATCGGAGAACTGAAAAGCGCTGGCGCAAGCGTTGTCAGACTGGCCAGCAGCGAGGTCACCGGGGTCGCCCGCGAGCTTGGCCGCGCCGAGGTCTCCAAAGCGCAGGCCGTCATATGCGCCGGCGATGACGATGCCGCGAACCTCGAAATCGCTTTGCTGGCAAGAAGAGCGAATCCCGCTGTGCGCGTCGTCGCGCGGATCTCGAATGACGTGTTGCGGATGGCGGTGGCCGCCGACAACGGGCCCGGCGCAATCCTCGATGTCGCCGAGTTGACCGCGTCGGCGGTCGTCGAAGCATGTCTGGCGCAGCCCACACACCCGTTCGAGGCGGCCGGTATCCAGTTCGTGGTCGCGGGCAGCGAGGCACCGCGAGAAGCGACGTTACGCGAGATCTTCGGCGAGCTCACCCCGGTCGCGGTGATTCACGGGGACGACTCGCCGACGCCCGGCGAGATGGACGTCTGCCCTTCCCGAGAGCAACAGGTGCACGCCGGTGACCGAGCCGTGCTGATCGGCACCGCCGAGGAATCGTCCCAACACGGGATCAGGACCCGGCGTCCCAGGGGAACGCGGTCACGGCGGGCGCGGTTACGGCGAATCTTCGACGCGGATACGCACCGTCGTCAACGACTTCAACCCGGCGTTCTATCCGGCGTTGGCGGCTGCCACGACGCTGATCATCATCTCCATGCTGCTGCTGCGCTTCAACTACCGACACCCGCGGATGTCATGGGTAGACGCGTTGTACTTCACCATCGAGACGATCACGACGACGGGATACGGCGACTTCAGCTTCGCCCACCAGCAGACGTGGCTGCGTCTGTTCGCCGCCGGTTTGATGTTCGGCGGCGCAACGACCATCGCTCTGCTGGTCGCGTTCATCGCCGACGTACTGCTGTCGCGTCGCTTCGTCTTCGCCGCCGCGCGGCCACGGGTACGCCACCTCCGCAACCACGTGATCGTCGTCGGATTGAGCGCGCTCGGGATGCGGGTGGTCACCGAGCTGGTGGCGACCGGCTATGACGTCGCAGTCATCGAGATCAATGAAAACAATCGATTCCTCTCCGCAGCGCGGGAACTCGACGTGCCGGTGATTTTCGGTGACGCGACGGTGGTGCAGACACTGCAATCGGCGCGCGTTGACCGCGCCCGTGCGGTGGCGGTGCTGACCCGCGACGACATGATCAACATCGAGGCCGCAATCGTGCTGGCCGAGCTGCTCGGACCGCGGGTGGTACCGAAGATCAACCGCCGCGCCGAGGTTTCGCTGGTGCTCCGGGTGTACGACCGCGCGCTCGGCCTCGCGGTCGCACAGCGATTCGGCTTCGAGAACGTCCGCTCCACTGTCGCGCTCGCAGCGCCATGGTTCGTCGGGGCCGCGATGGGCCTAGAGGTGCTCGGCACGTTCTCGATCCGGCAGAGCTCCTTCATGATCGGTGCGATGTGCGTCGCGCCAGGGCAGCGAGCTCGACGGGCAGCAATTAGAAGACGTGGAGAGCAACACCCGAGTCATTGCGGTCACCCGGCCGGACGCAGAGATCCAGCTACATCCTCGCCGCGACGCGCGGCTGTGCGCCGGCGACACCGTCTACCTCGTCGGCCCGCACCGGGAGCTGCTGGACATGCTGCGCCGGGGGCTCCCGCCCAAGGAAGCCTCGGCCGGCGAACAGCAATCCGCCGATCGAGTGGACGTCAGCCGCCAGACAAAGACCGGATAGTGGGACCCAAAAGATCACGCTCGGCGTACAACCTGCTTGTAGATGCCTGGCAACTACCTGGAGACTGCGCTCCCGCCGAGAGACGGCACGGCTGACCGCTTAAACTCGGCCCGGAGCAGTCGACGAGGGGCAGAAACAGACGTCGACGGACCGGTAAACCTGAGAAATACGCGTGATTAATCTGAGAAATATGGGTGATTGCTGCCACACATTGCTATTGAGCAGGAGCAACGAATTGTATCGCTCTCGTTGAACACCGATAATGGCGTTCGTCTGCTGGTCGACGCTTAGCTGGTGGATGTCCTAAGCGATAACCTACCGCCACGAACTGTGCGGCTTGTTCAACCATTATCGGGAGGGAAAGCAATGCTGTCTGGGACCGTTCAGTCCGAATGTCGCGGCCGTCGGTCGGTGTCTCTGCTAACACCCAACACCGCAGTGAACGGCCCAGACGTGGTCACCCGTACGTCCGCGACGATGTCAACCTCAGCAGACGACACGCCGCACCCGCAAACGACAAAATATGTAACGCCTGCAACCATTCACACGACGGTCAATGGCGTGGCCAGGGGCGGGCGCCGGGCCACCTCGATCGTGGTGATTTAGAGGGGTTGGCGAGCAATGGATTTCGGGAGTTATCCGCCGGAGATCAACTCGGCCCGAATGTATGCGGGCGCGGGGTCCGGACCGATGCTCTCCGCGGCCGAGGCCTGGGACGAGTTGGCCGCCGGAACTGCACTCCGCAGCAAACTCGCACCAGTCGGTGGTGTCCGGCTTGACCGCCGGACCGTGGCTGGGTCCGGCGTCGACATCGATGAGCGCCGCTGCGGCCTCGTACATGGCATGGCTGCGTGCCACGGCCGCGCAGGCCGAGGAGACCGGCGCTCAGGCCAGGGCCGCAGCCGCTGCCTACCAGACCGCGTTCTCATCGACGGTGCCGCCGCCGTTGGTCGCGGCCAACCGCAGTCGGCTGATGACTCTGGTGGCGACCAACATCTTCGGGCGTAACACTCAGGCGATCGCGGCCACCGAGGCGCAGTACGGCGAGATGTGGGCGCAGGACGCCGCGGCGATGTACGGGTATGCGGCGTCGTCGTCGTCCGCGACGACGCTGACGCCGTTCACCCCACCCCAACAGAACACCAACCCGAGCGGCGCGGCCGGTCAATCGGCCGCGGCCAGCCAAGCGACCGGCACTGCCGCCGGCAATGCACAGAGCACGATCCAGCAGGCTTTCTCAGCGGTGCCCAGCGCGCTGCAGAGCGCGGCCGCGGCGCCCGCTGCCGCCGGCGATCCACTGGGCACGATCAGCGACCTGATCGCCGATTTTCGTCGACCTGCCGGCGGCCGTGGCGACGTTCGCCGCCGACATACCACTGGGCAGCCCTCGGGGTCGTCGCCCTTCCCTTCGACGTCGTCGGCGCCTTGACCGGTACCCACACCGACGAGATCGTCAGCGGCTGGAACGGGGAAGAAGCCTGGCCCGGCGACGGGCCCGCGCCGGTGCGGCCATTCCCGGCGCCGCTGCTGAATCTGCCCGCCGGGACGGTGCCGCCGCCGAGCGTCGTCGGCCGGTCTGGGCGAAGCGAACACCGGTCGGCGCCTTGTCGGTGCCGCCGACTTGGACCGTCGCCACACCCGCGGTACGCCCCACCGCCTTCACGTTGCCAGCGTTACCCGAATCCGCTGTCGAGGCCATCGCCGCACAGCCGCGTGACAGCCGGCTCGAGCAGCGCGCTCAGCGAGATGGCACTGGCGGGCATGGCCGGCCGCGCCATGGCCGGGACTGTCGGCACCGGCGTCGAGCCGAACCACGGGCAAGACGTCCAAGGGGGCCAATGCGCCGGCTCGCCCCGCAGAGCGCGGCACCGGCCAGTGCTCGTAAGTCGACTGGCGACAGACGACGATGCGTCGCAGAAAGCCACGGGCCGTGGTCACCGGCGTCGCGGCCGAGCTACGTGAATTCGCCAAGCTGCGTGACGAAGGAATTCTGACCGACGAAGAGTACACCGAGCAGAAGAACCGCCTGCTCGGTCGCTAAATCATCTGCCGCCGCGCCGCGGAAGTGCCGAACGCCTGGAAGAAGGAATGCGCAGCAATGGATTTCGGGATTTATCCGCCGGAGATCAACTCCGGCCGGATGTATACCGGTCCGGGATCGGGGCCGATGCTGGCTGCTGCGCAGGCCTGGGGAGCGCTGGCTGACGAGCTGTACAGCGCGGCCAGCGCGTATAGTCGGTGGCGTCAGAGCTGACGTCCGGTGTCATGGTCGGGGCCGTCGTCGACGTCGATGACTGCCGCGGCCGGACTCTACGTCGAATGGCTCAGCGCCACTGCTGCCCAGGCCGAAACAGACCGCCGCCCAGGCCAGGGCCGCGGCCGCCGCCTACGAGGCGGCGTTCGCCTCTACCGTGCCGCCGCCGGAAATCGCCGCTAACCGAAGCCTTTTGGCGACTCTGGTGGCAACGAATTTCCTCGGAATCAACACACCGGCCATCGCGGCCACCGAAGCGCTTTATGCGGAGATGTGGGCCCAGGACGCCGTCGCGATGTATGGCTATGCAGCCTCGTCGGCGTCGGCGACAACACTCTCGCCGTTCACCCAACCGCAACAGAACACCGACCCCGCCGCGTCGACCAGTCAGGCAGCCGCGGTCTCCCAAGCCACCAGCACCTCGGCCGGCAACGCACAGAGCGCGGTTTCATCTGCGCAGCAAGCATTTTCAGCGGTGCCCACCGCACTGCAGGGCCTGGCGACTTCTGACTCGGCGGCGACTGGATCCGCCGCCACCGGCCCGCTGACCACGTTGGCTAACTTGATCTCGATCTTTGTCAGCCTCCCATCCGACCTGGCTTTTTTCGGCGCAGTCATTCCGCAGGACATCGCGGCGGGGCCGGTGGACCTCCCATACGGCATCTGGGGTGCCCTCAGCGGTATGCACACCGACCGGATCGTCAGCGGCTGGAACGGAGAGACGCCGTCGCTGGAGGGGACGCAGCCGGCGCCCGTCACCGGATTCCCGGCGACCCTGGGCAACCCGGGCCAAAGCGCCGCATCCGCAGTGTCGGCGGGCATGGGCGAAGCGAACGCGATCGGTGGGTTGTCGGTGCCGTCCGGGTGGACCGCCGCCGCGACCGGAGGTGCGTTCCGTCGCGTTGGCGTCGCCGTTGACCAGCTCGAGCGCCGCAGCGGCCCCGGCGTCGGAAGCCGGGCGCGGCAAACACGTTCAACCAGATGGGAATCGGCGGTATGGCCGGACAAGCCATGGCCGGCAATCCGGCTCCCGCCGCGCTCGGAGAAGAACGGCAAGGCGGTGACCCACGCGCGCATGACGAATCGCGTTGTCGGAGAAGCGTAACGCCGGCGCATCCGACGATGACGTCGAGGCGTCACCGGCACCGCGGACGGTGGTCACCGGAGTGGCCGCCGCCATCCGCGAGATCGCCAGGCGGCGGGACGAGGGTCTGCTGAGCGAACAGGAATACATCGAGCAGAAGAAGCGTCTGCTCGACATCTCAATCCGGCACCGGCCGTTGGGCTAACCGCGGGCGATCGAGAGCGCGATGCCGTCCAGGATGTCGTGCTCACTGACGGTCAGCGCGTCGATGCCGGCCCGGTCGCGTAGCGCGAACGCCAGTTCCTCGATCACGATTGCGCCGCCCGCGATCACGTCCACCCGTCCCTCGTGCATCGGCCCCAGCGCGGCCCGCTGAGCCCGGGTCATCCCGATCAGACCGTCACAGACTCCCAGCAGCCGCTCGCTGCTGACGCGGAGGAGATGAATGGCCGCAGAGTCGTAGGTCGTCATGTCCTGTGCGAGTGCGGCGACCGTCGTCATCGTTCCGGCCACCCCGACCCAGGTGCGGGCCTGCTCCACCGGAACAACCCGCAGCGCCTCGCCGAGCCGCTCGCGGACCACCTCTCGGGCGGCAGCCACCTCGGCGGCTGTCGGTGGGTCGGAGTGCAGGCAGCGTTCGGTCAGCCGCACGCAGCCGATGTCAGCCGAGAAGCTCGCGGTGACGGTGTCGGTGCCGAGCACGACCTCGGTCGATCCGCCGCCCAGGTCGACGATGACGAATGGTCCTGCAGCGCAGTCTAATTCGTTGACGGCACCGCGGAACGACAGCTCGGCTTCCTCGATGCCGGTGATCACCTCGGCGACCGAGCCGTCGACGACGTCGCCGAGCACGTCGGCCGTCATCGCGAAGAAGACGTCACGGTTGGCGGCGTCCCGGGTGGCCGAGGTTGCGACCATGCGTATCCGGTCGACGCCGTTGGAGAGGCAGAGCGCGGCGTAATCCACCAACGCAGAACGGGTGCGCTGCAACGCCTCCGGCGCGAACCGGCCGGTCGCGTCGACGCCCTGGCCGAGTCGTACGATGCGCATCTCGCGATGCACGTCGCGCAGCTGCCCGTCGACCGGGTCGGCGATCAGAAGCCGAATCGAGTTGGTACCGCAGTCGATTGCCGCGACGTGCTCAATTGCGCCGCTCCCTCCCCCGCAAGCGGGAGGTGCCCCCACATCGCTCTTGCTCTGCATCGTCGCCCGGCGTCCACGATGTCCAC
The DNA here is from genome assembly GCA_963741555.1 of uncultured Actinomycetota bacterium. Lineage (GTDB taxonomy): Bacteria > Actinomycetota > Actinomycetes > Mycobacteriales > Mycobacteriaceae > Mycobacterium. The sequence goes on from CAVUIH010000010.1 coordinate 105,835, forward strand.
TCCCCCGGGCCAGGATTCCTGCCATCGCGGGTTCGGCGGCCAGCACCGCCAGCGCCTCATCGCCGAACGGGTTCGTTCCCCGTCCTGCGGCCAGCGAATGCGCGATCAGCACGTGCAGACATTTGACCCGATCGGGCATGCCGCCCGCGGAGACGGTGGTGCCCAGCGGCTCGATCGCGTCACGCTCGGCCAGATACGACTCGTGGGCCCGCCGATACGCGGCAGCCAGTTCGGGTTCATGGTGCAGCCTTTCGGTCATCTCCCGCATCATGCCGGTCGACTCCAGTCGGCTCGCCGCGGCGGTCAGCGCCGGATGCGTCAGGTAGTACAGCGTCGGAAACGGCGTTCCATCAGGCAGTTTCGGCGCTGTTCGCACCACGCCGGGTTCGCCGTCAGGACACCGGTAGGCGACATCGAGCACTCCTCGCGGTTCGCGGCCGAGCTGGCGGGCCACCGCGTCGAGGTCAGCACGGTCAACCACCGGGCGGCGGCGGATTCGGCGGCGGCGGGCGCAACGGATGTCGGAGGCGTTGGGGGCCCGTGCGGGTTGTCGGCGATGGTGTGCCACAGCGAGGTGTACCAAGGGTCGTTCGTGGTCGCCGCGGTCGGCGTCGACCCCGGCTCGGCGGGCAGCGCCGCGTTGGGGGGCAGTTGAATCTGATACGGGATCTCCCCCGGCCTCACGAAGCCGAGGCGTTCGCGGGCTTGCGCCGCAACGTAAGCGGGGTCGGCGAGTTTGACCTTCTGCTGCTCGAGATCGGTGATCTGACCACGCAGCGCCGCTTCGGAGGCGGCCAGCTGCTTCATCTCGGTGCGCTGCGCGAAGTAGGTCCGGACCGGGCCGGCGATGGTCAGCGTCAGCACGCACACGACGGCCGCGAGGATCGCCGCCCGCCGCGCGGTCAGGCCGAGTCGCTGATCGGATCGCTGCTCAGCCGATTCCGCGATCGCCCGTTTGACCGGTTCGACGACCTCCGGCATGGCACGCGGGGCACCCGGCGCACGACGGCCCGCCGTCGACTTGCGCGGCCGCCCGGCAACCGAATCGCCGCCCCGGCCCGGCCGCGACGCCGGTGAGCGCCGCTTCGGTTCTGGCCGTTTCGATTCGGGCATGGGGGCGAAGTCTTTCGGGACTGTCGGCTTACGGCGCGTACCGGGGGAACGCCAGATCGCCGGCGTAGCGGGCGGCGTCGCCGAGGGCTTCTTCGATCCGCATTAACTGGTTGTACTTCGCGACGCGTTCGCTTCGCGCCGGCGCACCGGTCTTGATCTGCCCGCTGCCGACCGCGACCGCCAGGTCGGCGATCGTGGTGTCCTCGGTCTCACCGCTGCGGTGGCTCATCATCGTCCGGTATCCGCTGTGGTGCGCCAACGACACCGCGTCGAGCGTCTCGGTCAGCGTCCCGATCTGGTTGACCTTGACCAGCAACGCATTCGCCGCGCCCTTCTCGATGCCGTCCTCCAGGCGTTCGGGATTGGTGACGAACAGATCGTCACCGACGATCTGCACCCGGTCGCCGATAGCTGTCGTCAGAGCAACCCACCCGTCCCAATCATCTTCGGCGAGAGGATCTTCGATCGACACCAGCGGATAAGAGTCGAGCAGCTCGGCGTAGAACTGCGACATCTGATCGGCGCTGCGATTCTGCTTCTCGAACGCGTAACCGGTGCCGTCGATGTAGAACTCGGTGGCCGCGGCGTCGAGCGCCAGCGCCACGTCGGCGCCGAGCTTGAAACCCGCGGACTCGATGGCCTGGCTGATCACGTCGAGCGCGGCCTTGGTCCCCGGCACGTCGGGAGCGAATCCGCCCTCGTCACCCAGTCCGGTGGACAGGCCCTGCTTCTTCAGCGCCGCCTTGAGCGCGTGGTAGACCTCGGCGCCCCAGCGCAGCGCTTCGTAGAAACTGGGCGCCCCGATCGGGGCCACCATGAACTCCTGGATGTCGACGCCGTTGTCGGCGTGCGCACCGCCGTTGAGGATGTTCATCATCGGCACCGGCAGGATGTGCGCGTTCGGTCCGCCCAGGTACCGGAACAACGGCAGCTCGGCCGAGTCGGCGGCCGACTTGGCCACCGCCAGGGAGACACCGAGGATGGCGTTGGCGCCCAGCCTGGACTTGTCCGGGGTGCCGTCGAGGTCCAGCAGGGCCTGATCGACCAGACGCTGATCGTCGGCATTGAGCCCGATCACGGCCGGAGCGATTTCGTCGAGCACGGCCTGTACGGCCTTCTTGACGCCCTTGCCGCCATACCGCTCGCCGCCGTCGCGCAACTCGACGGCCTCGTGCTCACCGGTCGACGCGCCGGACGGCACCGCGGCCCGGGCAAACGTCCCGTCGATCAGGGCCACCTCGACCTCGATCGTCGGGTTGCCGCGCGAATCGAGGATCTCGCGGGCCCCGACCTGCTCGATGATCGGCACTGGTTCTCCTTGCGTCGTCCGTAACTGCAACCAGTAGCCTAAGGCCTGCGCGTCAGAGGGGGTGCCCCGCCGCGTACGCGGTAGCCCAGTCGCGAACGGCGCGGGCATATTCGTCGGAGTCGTTGTACGCCCACAGCGCGGTTATCCAGCCCCGCGGTGTGGCGAGATCCTTGCCTCGCCAACACAGATATCCCGCAGCCGACAGCGCGGCGTCGTCGATGTTGTCCACGTTGACCGTGCCGTCGTTGTTGGCGTCCACGCCGTATTCCCGCCAGGTCTCCGGAATGAACTGCATCGGTCCCATCGCCCGGACAGTGTCCGACGGGCTGCCCATGGCACCCGGGTCGCTGTCGATGATGCGCATGGTGCCGTTGGTCCCGTCCAGCACTACACCCCTGATCGGCGGACGCACGTCGCCGTTGGGAAACAAGGTGGCGTGGTGGTAGGTGCCGTGATGGCTTTCGACCTGGCCGATGCCGGCCAGCGTCGTCCACGCGATGTGGCAGTTGGGGTTCTCCACCTCGGCGACCCGAGCCGCGTAGCCGTAGGCCTCGAGCGCGGTCACCGGAATCTTCATGGCCGGGGCATGCGCGGCGGCCCACGCGTGAAGCTGGTCGGCGGGCCGCCCCTTGGCGTGGGTGTCGACCGGCGGCACCGCGGCGCCCGGCGGCGGCGGGACTCCTTTGGGAATGTAGGGGCCCAACTGCCAGCTGCAGCTGGATGCCAACAGCAGCGCCGTTGCACCTACGACGGCCAACGTGCGCAGCCAACGGACCGGCGACACTCCAAACACCCCTAAAACACGATTCCTCGACCATGGTCCCACGCGAATCGAGCAGGTCACCCTCACGCCCGCGCCGGATGTCGGCGATATGCGGGTTATCCAGCAACGATGATCAGCACCCCAGCTGCATTTAGCCCCGGTCTGAATGCGCCGCCGGGCGTGTCGAACCTCACGGTCAGTCTTCGGCCTCGACGTCTGAAACCCCGGCTTCACCGGCGACATCGTCGTCAACGACGTCCGAGGCCGGCCAGTAATCGCGCCACTCCTCCTCGGTGATCGCACCGGCGGGGGCGACATCCAATTCCGCGGCGATATCGCCTACCCGCCGGTCGGCCGCGATCGCCTTCTCCACGCCGCGGACGGTGTCCATGAACTCCAGCACTGCTGTGCGCAAAGAGTTTTCGGCGTCGATCTCAGATGTCACCGTGATCGACGTGACCTCGGCCGGAATTAGATCGATCGGGAACCCGGCCCGCGTCACACGCTGAACCACCTTGTGCGCCAACGCCAAAGCCGGCTGCCCGGTGGGCACGTCGTCCATCACCGAGGTGCGGGGTTTCTCCAGCGCTTTGCGCTCCTCCCATTGGGCGAGCTGTTCGTCGAGTGAGATCGACTCGCCGGCAAGAACTCCCGGAGCCCGGTTGCCCAACTTTCGCAGTAGCGCGTCGGCGACGTCGTCGATGGTGAACGGATGTTGCGGCGCGTCCTCGGCGATCCGGGCGTGGAACAGCACCTGAAGCAACACGTCGCCGAGCTCGTCCCGCAAGGCGTCGGCGTCGCCGCTGTGGACCGCATCGAACAGCTCGTAGGTCTCCTCGAGCAGGAACCTGCGCAGCGAATCGTGCGTCTGCTCGCTTTCCCAGGGGCCGGCGGTTCGCAGTTTGTCCATCATCGCGACGGCGTCGACCAGCCGCTCCCCGGGCTGCTGGCCGGGCGCGGCGATCAGGCGCTCACCGGCGGCCAGCCGCGCCGTGACCGACGGGTGGTCGGCGTCTGACGACAGCAGCACCGGAGCATCCTCGCCGGTGTGCGCCGAGCGCGCCGCCGGCAGCGACCAGGGCACCGCGACGGGCATCTCCTCGGTGTACTGCACCTCACCGGTGAGCAACTCGATCGCTTCGACCGGAACCAGCGACGGGCGGCGCGGGTCGACCAAGATGACCGTCACGAGCCCCTCCTCGTCGTCGATGTGCTTACTTCTTCCCCTCGTTTAGCATCCAGCGCCGACACCAAATCGGCCACCATTCGCACCAATTCGAGATCACGAATTCGTGGTGCGCCGACGCCGCCGTCGCGCGGAATCGGTACCAGCACCGTCGACGTGGTGGCGCGGTAACGCGCCCCCGGATACATCCGCGCCAGACGCACCTGCGCCGAGTCGGCCAATGTCATCGGAGCCAGCCGCACCGTGGCGGCCGACGGCGCCGACACTTCGGTGATGCCGGCGGCCCGGCACAGCAGTCGAAGTCGCGCGACGGCGATCAGCCGCTCGGCGGTCTCCGGCAGCGCGCCGTAGCGGTCGATCAGCTCTTCGACGACGGCATCGACGTGCACGTCGTCGCTCGCCGCGGCCAGCCGACGGTAGCCCTCCAGCCGCAACCGGTCGCTGGGAATGTAGTCCGGCGGCAGGTGCGCATCGACCGGAAGATCGATCCGGACGTCTTTGGGTTCTTCGGCGCTCAGAACGGTCTGCCCGTCGGCCGCGGCGCGGTACGCCTCGACCGCCTCGCCGACCAGTCGGACGTACAAGTCGAAACCCACGCCGGCGACGTGCCCGGACTGCTCGACGCCGAGCACGTTGCCCGCGCCGCGGATCTCCAGGTCCTTCATCGCCACGGCCATGCCGGCGCCCAGCTCGTTGTTCTGCGCGATCGTCGCCAACCGGTCGTAGGCGGTCTCGGTCAGCGGCGCGTGCCGTGGGTACATGAAGTAGGCGTAGCCGCGTTCCCGGCTGCGGCCGACCCGCCCGCGCAGCTGGTGCAGCTGCGACAACCCAAAAGTGTCGGCACGCTCGACGATCAGCGTGTTGGCGTTGGAGATGTCCAGGCCGGTTTCGACGATCGTGGTGCAGACCAGGATGTCGAACTCGCGGTTCCAGAATCCTTCGACGGTGGTCTCCAGCAGCTCCTCGTGCATCTGGCCGTGCGCGACAGCGACTTTGGCCTCCGGCACCAGCTCGCGGACCCGCGCCGCGGCCTGGTCGATCGAGCTGACCCGATTGTGCACGTAGAACACTTGTCCATCGCGCAGCAGTTCCCGGCGCAAGGCCGCGGCGACCTGCTTGTCGTCCTGCGGCCCGACGTAGGTCAGCACCGGGTAGCGCTCTTCGGGCGGGGTCAGGATCGTCGACATTTCCCGGATTCCGGCCAGGCTCATCTCCAGCGTGCGGGGAATCGGGGTGGCGCTCATGGTCAGCACGTCGACGTGGGTCCGCAGCGACTTGATGTGTTCCTTGTGCTCGACCCCGAAGCGCTGCTCCTCGTCGACGACGACGAGGCCGAGGTCTTTCCATCGCACCCCGGTCTGCAGCAGCCGATGCGTGCCGATCACGATGTCGACCGTGCCCTCGGCCATACCGTCGAGCACGGCACGGGATTGCGCACCCTCGGTGAACCTGGACAGGCCCTTGATCCGGACCGGGAAGCCGGCCATCCGCGCGGTGAAGGTCTGCAGATGCTGATCGGCCAGCAGCGTGGTCGGCACCAGCACCGCGACTTGCTTGCCGTCCTGCACCGCCTTGAACGCCGCCCGCACCGCGATCTCGGTTTTGCCGTAGCCGACGTCGCCGCAGATCACCCGGTCCATCGGCACCGGCTTCTCCATGTCCGACTTCACCTCGGTGATCGCGGTGAGCTGATCCACGCGTTTCGGTGAAGCCGAAGGCGTCCTCCATCTCGGCCTGCCACGGAGTGTCCGGACCGAACGCGTGGCCCGCGCTGGCCTGCCGCTTGGCATACAGCGACACCAGCTCACCCGCGATCTCCCGGACCGCCTTGCGCGCCTTGGTTTTCGTGTTGGTCCAGTCGCTGCCGCCGAGCCGGCTCAGCGCCGGAGCCTGGCCGCCGACGTAGCGCGACAGCTGGTCCAGAGAATCCATTGGCACATAGAGTTTGTCGGTCTGGTTCTGGCCCCGTTTGCTCGACGCGTACTCCAGCACCAGGTACTCGCGCCGCGCTCCGCCGACGGTGCGCTCGGTCATCTCGACGAACCGTCCGATGCCGTGCTGGTCGTGCACTACCAAGTCACCCGCGGTCAGTGCCAGCGGGTCGACAGTGTTGCGGCGTTTGGCGGCAAGGCGTTTGCCCTCGGTGGCGGCCATCCGATTGCCGGTCAGATCAGTCTCGGTGACGATCACCAGCCCGGCGCCCGGGAATACCACACCGTCGTGCAGCGGGCCCTTGAGCACCCCGACCACGCCGGGCTGGGGCTCCGCTCCCGGCTCCAACATCGTTGCGGGAGTGTCGGATTCGGCTAGCTGCTCGACGACGCGGTGCGCGGTTCCGGTGCCGGGCGCGACGACGGCGGCAACTCCGCCGGTCGACACGTGCGCGCGCAGCATCGCGAAGAGCTCGTCGATATCGCGCTGGTGTCCGCGGGCTGACGGCGCGGTCCGAATGTCCAACTCGATCGCCGATTCGTCGGACAGCTGGCTCAGCGTCCACCACGGGTGCCCGGATTTCCGCGCGGCGGCCTGCACCTCGTCGAGTTCGCGGAAGCCCGATCCGCCGAGTTGCTCGATGTCGATGGGCGAATCGCCGCCGATCGCCGCCACCGACCACGACGCGTCGAGAAATTCGCGGCCGGTCTTGATCAGGTCGGCCGCGCGGGTGCGGACCTTCTCCGGGTCGCAGACCAGCACCGGGGTGCCGTCGGCCAGTTGATCGGTCAACAGCGCCACGCCGTCGGGCCGCAGCACCGGCAGCAGGGCCTCCATGCCGTCGACCGGGATGCCTTCGGCGAGCTTGGCCAGCATGTCGCCGACGCCACCGGTGACACCGTGTTCGGGCGCGGGCTGCTGTCCGGCCAGGGCGGCGGCTCGCGCCCGTACGTCATCGGTCAGCAACACTTCGCGACAGGCGACCGCGATCACGGTGTCGATGCTGATTTCGGGGATCGACCGCTGGTCGGCCACCGCGAACATCCGCATCTCGCTGACCTCGTCGCCCCAGAACTCCACCCGCACCGGGTGCTCGGCGGTCGGCGCGAAGATGTCGAGAATGCCTCCGCGGACCGCGAATTCGCCCCGGCGACCGACCATGTCCACCCTGGTGTAGGCCAGCTCGACCAGCCGGGCGATGACGTCTTCGAAGACCACCTCGTCACCGACGGCCAGGGTGAGCGGTTCCAGCAGACCCAATCCCGAGACCATCGGCTGCAGCAGCGAACGGACCGCGGTGACGACCACCTGCAACGGCGGACCCAGCCGGGCGTCGTCCGGGTGGGCGAGTCGGCGGACCACCATCATTCGCGCGCCGACCGTGTCGACACCGGGTGACAGACGTTCGTGCGGCAGCGTCTCCCACGACGGGAACATCGCCACGGCGTCGCCGTAGACACCGCGCAGTTCGGCGGACAAGTCGTCGGCTTCGCGGCCGGTGGCGGTGACGACCAGCAGCGGGCCCCGCCGGGCCAGGGCGCAGGCGACGAACAGCCGCGCGCTGGCCGGCCCGACCAACGCCAAATCTTCGGGTTGAGCTGCGGAAAGGTCGACGAGCTGCTGCAGTGTCGGCGCGCGCAGCGCCAACTCCACCAGCCCCGCGATCGGGGTAACTACGCAATCCGGCCCCGGTGCGGTCATGATCCCGCCATTGTATGGGTCCGCAGACTCGTCAATTTTGAGGCCAGCACTGTCAAGGAACTGTAAAGGCAGCGGTATTTGGCATGAACCGAGCGGACGTTGGAGTCATGACAACGACGTTGCCGGGCATCCTCCCGTCCATAGGCTATGCGGCTCCGCCGCGTTTCCATCCGGCGATCTGGCCGCTTACCAGCCATTCCGACGACGAGGGTCGGCTCTGCATCGGCGACGTGCCCCTCACCGAAGTCGCCGACGAGTTCCGCACCCCGGCCTACGTGATCGACGAGGCCGACTTCCGGGCACGCGCCCGCCGTTATCGCAAGGCGTTGCGTCACGCCGAGGTCGTCTACGCGGGCAAGTCACTGCTGACCATCGCGGTGGCACGCTGGGCCCGCGAAGAAGGACTGAGCATCGACGTCTGCTCAGTCGGCGAGTTGACCGCCGCCATCATGGCCGGGGTGCAACCTACCCACATCGTCATGCACGGCAACGCGAAATCACGCGATGAGCTGCGCGCCGCCGTACGCGTCGGGGTCGGGCGAATCGTGCTGGACTCCTGCAACGAAATCGTCGACCTCGCCAGTGTCGGCCCTCGACGGCAGCGGGTGCTCATCCGGGTGACCCCGGACATCGACATCCACGGACACCGCGCCGTCAGCACGGGTATCAGTGACCAGAAGTTCGGGTTCACCGTTGACGGCGGGCATGCCGCCGACGCGGTGACACGTGTCCTGGCGCACCCCGACCTCCACCTGATCGGGCTGCATTGTCATATCGGCTCGCAGGTCATCGATACCACTCTCTACGGTGAGGCGATTCGCCGAATGATCGCCGTCATGGCCGACATTCGCACCCGGCACGGCGTGATCCTGACCGAGCTGAACATCGGTGGCGGGCACGGGGTGCCCTATGTGGCTGGTGATCCGGAGCTCGATATCGACGAGTTGGCCTTGGCCATCGACGACGCGCTGGACGCGGCTTGCGCCGCCGAACGCTTCCCTCGGCCGGTCATCGTGGTCGAGCCGGGCCGGGCCATAAGCGCCCGCGCCGGTGTCACGCTCTACCAGGTGTGCGGCGTGAAGACGCAACCGGGCGGGCGTACCTTCGTCGCCGTCGACGGTGGCATGAGCGACAACCCGCGGGTGTCGTTGTACGGCGCGAAATACACCGTCGCGCTTGCCAATCGGTATTCCCTTGCGCCGAGGCAACGGGTCACCGTGGCGGGGCGGCATTGCGAAGCCGGCGACGAGATCGCCCGCGACGTCGAGTTGCCGGCCGACCTGCGCCCGGGCGATCTGTTGGCGGTGGCGTGCACCGGCGCATATCACCACAGCATGGCATCGAACTACAACATGGTCGGTCGGCCACCGGTGGTGGCGGTGTCCAACGGTAGGGCACGTCGACTGGTCCGCCGCGAAACGGTCGCCGACCTCTTGTCGCGTGAACTTGGCTGACGGCGACTTGCTTGCCGCTATTCGCCCTGCAGGTGCGGGTCGGCCTCCAGATGGGTCAGGCCGTTCCACATCAGGTTGACCAGGTGCGCCGCCACCACTTCCTTCTTGGGTTCGCGGGTGTCGAGCCACCACTGCGCAGTCATCGACACCGATCCGACCAACGCCTGGGCGTACAGCGGGGCGAGGTCGGAGTCCAGGCCGCGGCGGGCGAAGTCGCCGGCCAAGATCGAGCTGACCTGGCTCACGGCATCGTTGAGCAGGCTGGAGTAGGTTCCCGAGCTGATCGAGGCCGGCGAGTCGCGGATCATGATCCGAAAGCCGTCGGTGTGTTCTTCGACATAGGTGAGAAGTGCCAGCGCCACGGTCTCCACTCGCACCCGCGACCGGTTGTTGGTCAGCGACGACGTGATCCCGTCCAGCAGTGCCGACATCTCCCGGTCGACGACGACCGCGTACAGACCTTCCTTGCCGCCGAAGTGCTCGTAGACGACGGGTTTGGAGACGTTGGCGCGAAGGGCGATCTCCTCGATCGACGTTCCTTCGTAACCGCGCTCGGCGAACAGCGACCGCGCGATGTCGATGAGTTGGTGGCGGCGCTCGCTACCGGTCATCCTGGTGCGGGGCGCCCGCGTTTCCTTGTCCGGCGCGGCCACGCCTAACAGGCTATCGGGTCGAACCCGCTGGCGAAGACCCCTTGGCCGTGGTCCGCGATCGGCCCGCCCGGTCGTCTAGAGTGGACGCGGTTTAACCGCTGGTCGTAGCGATCCGTCGTGGTGTAATCGGCAGCACTTCTGATTTTGGTTCAGACAGTTCAGGTTCGAGTCCTGGCGACGGAGCTCCTCCGGTGAGCTCGACCACTCCCCGTCGATTCGGGTAGTCGATACCCCGCTCCGCGCTGCGCCTCATGCTGACTACATGCGCTGTCGCTTCGAACATACTCAGTGCCTTTTCTCAGGCACCGCTGATGAATGGTTGAGAGTATTTCCAATTCGCGGCTCACTTGAGTCTTGCAATTGATCCCATCGGAGTGACGATTCCAGCAAACTGTGCTTATTTGCAGGGCGAATTCCGCAGGTACCACGTCCGATTACCGGGGCCGTGTTCTCTGCGCGGATGACCGATGCTCAGCCGCGGCGCAGCATTGGCGCCAAACGTTGCGTTGCAGGTCACCAGGCAAAAAATGTAATATGATGACCTTCGGCCCGATCGGCCGGCGAGATTCTCCAAGTTCAGCTAAATGGTTTATTCCTCATAATTAAATATTGTTCCTAGTGAGTTCGTGAGTACAAGGTTCATGAAGTAGCCCAAACTCATTCACTGAGCACTGAAAGTGATACGAAACAAACTGGAAGTTGGCGCCCTCGCGAGGGATGGGACCCACATGACCACTGTTTCGCTGGATTTCACGTCCGCTGATGAGTTCATTCTGCCCAAGAGCTTCAGCTGGCTTGATACCCACATCAACTGCACGCTGGTAGTAGCCCAGCCGTCGACCGACCCCGAGTTGTGGTCGGAGTTCGTGACCGGCGCGTACCGCAGTTACTGCAAGCGCGGCGTAGAAGGCGCGCTCGACATCGACGAGATGCGCAGCGGATCCGACACCGTGATGTTCTACGCGGTGCTCGACGACGCCGGCCGCATGCTGGCGGGTCTGCGCGCCAAGGGGCCGCTGCGCTCCGCCGACGACTCGCATGCTGTCATCGAATGGGCCGGTCAGCCCAGCCAGCAAGCGGTCCGCGACATGATCAACGCCCGCGTACCCTTCGGCGTCCTGGAAATGAAGTCGGGGTGGGTGGCCGACGACGCGGATCGGGACCTCGACCTGACCACCCCGCTGGCCCGCAGCGCCTTTCACATGATGGCCCTGATCGATGTGCAGTTCTGTATGGCGACAGCGGCGGCCTACGTGCTCAACCGCTGGCGCAGCTCTGGCGGGCTGGTGGCGGGGATCCCCGCGACGCCCTACCCCGACGAGCGCTATCGGACCAAGATGATCTGGTGGAACCGGCGCGATTTCGTGCCACACGCCGAGCCGGCTCAGATCGCCAAAATCCTCACCGAGACACGCCAATTGGCCCGCGAATTCGACCTGGATCGCGGGGCGAGGCTGTTGTCGGGCTAGTCGTCGCCGTCCGCCAGGCAGCGGGCGAGCTGCTCGATGGTCGGATAGTTGTACGGCAGCGAAGCGGACAGCGGGCGACCGACGAAGTCTTCCAGCTCGCCGACCAGCCTGACCGCGTCGGCCGAATCCAGACCAAGCTTGTCGAAGCGCCGAGTGCGATCGATCTCGTTGGCCGACGTGCCAGTCCGGTCGGCAACCTGCTCGGCCAGCATCGCTTCAATTTCGTCGTAGCTCTTCACAGCGACCTCCCCTGGGTTACCCATCGCGTACGTCCATGCTCACCAACGCCCCGGCATGTCGATCCGGCGCATCGTCACCCGCAGCAGCGTGAACGCGCCGAGTTCCATCGAGTACGCGAACATCCGCAGGTAGCGCTCGTAGCGGGCAACGAGTTCTTCGCTCGACACCGCGACCGCTTCGTCGCGTCGTGCCCGCAGGCGATCGAACCACGCCCGCAGCGTCTTGACGTAGTCGTTGCGATCGTTCCGCACTCGTTCGATCTCGAGTTCCATCTCCGCGGCGCGGGCGATATCGGCAAGTCGCGGCAGCTCGGACTCCGGGAAGATCTCGTCGACGATGAAGCGGTCGCGCAGCGGTCGATCGCGCGGGATGTCGCCGTAGGCGATGGTCTGCAACGACAGTCGGCCACCCGGCTTGAGCCAGCTGCGGCACGCGCTGAAGAACTGACGATAGGCCTCAACCTGCTCGTCGCCGGATAAGCCGAACCGGGCGAAGTGCTCGAACGCGCCGACCGAGATGATCGCGTCGAACGGCTCGGCCGGCTGGTAGCCGCTCCAGCCACGCTCGTGGATCTCGACATTCGCCGGTGCGATACCGCGCAGATACTGGGCCTGCGCGTCCGAAAGGGTCAGTCCCACAGCGTGTTGCACGTCGTGGGAGTTCACCATGTGCATGATCTGCGCACCCCAGCCGCACCCGATGTCGAGCACCCGCGCCGCGCCGGCCGCGCCTGCCTGCTGGACGTGGTAGTCGAGTTTGCGCCGCTGCGCACGCTCCAAGTCGTCGTCGGGACCGTCCCACATGGCACATGAGTAGGCCATGTTCGGATCGAGCCAGATCCGCCAGAAATCGTTGCCGACGTCGTAGTGATGGCGAATAGCGGACGGGCTGGCGCCCAGATACGGATCAGTCAATCCGCACTCACTTTGCTCGCGGGCCGCTTGAGGTCGCTGACCAGCCCGAGCATCGACAGCCCGCGCAACAGCACGCCACCGACGTCGATCTGCCACCATCGCACCCGGGTGGTGTACACCCGCGGCGAGTCGTGGTGGTTGGCGTGATTGCCGCCGCCGAAGGCGGGCAGCGCCAGCCACGCGCTGTTGCGGGCCTGCCCTGAGTGTGGCAGCCGCGCGCGCTCGCCGCGCAGATGACCGAACGAATTGACCGCCCACACAAAGTGACTCACCAGGAATACCCGCACCATCCCGCCCCACAGGAAGCCGGTGAGCGCGCCGCGCGCCCCGCCGGCGGCGAAGCCGATCAGTGCCGGGATCACCAATCCCAGTGCACCCCACACCAGGTACGTGCGGTGCAGCGTGATCGTCCGCGAGCTCTGCCACAGGTCCTTCACCTCGCCCGCGGTCACCGTCATCCCGGTGTATTCAGGACGGAACAGCCAGCCGGCGTGGGCATGCACGAAGCCACGGGCGCCGCCGTACGGCCAGTGCGGCGAGTGCGGATCGCCTTCGCGATCGGTGACCGAGTGATGACGGCGGTGCGTGGTCACCCACCACATCACCGGGCCGAGAAACGCGCTCGAGCCCAGCGCGCCGAGCGACCAGACCAGCGCAGGCGCCGCGGTGAAAGCACGGTGCGCAAAGTACCGGTGGTAGCCGAGCTCGACACCGGCCATGGTCGCCAGCGTCCCGACCGCGAACACCACCAGATCCGTCCGCGACGGCCCGATTCCGATCGCCCACAGCACCGCTGCCACGATCACGGCGATCGCCGGCGCGATGACGACGAATACCGCAAGGGCGCGTTCCCGAGTCATGCGCTTCGCCCGACGCCGTGACGGTGGACTTCGGCGAGTTCGCCGCGCCCATAGACCGAGCGGCACTCACCGCGGCGAATCTTGCCGCTGGTCGTCCGCGGAATGCTGCCACGCTGGACGAAGACAACGTCGTCGGGGGGCGTCCCATGCTCCGCCGCCACCGCACCCACGATGCGGTCGGCCACGTCGTCCCAGTCGTCGACCGCGTCGCGCCCGATCTCCTGGACGATCACCAACCACTCACGACTGCCGTCGTCGTGTCCGAACGCCGCGCATCCGCCGGGATGCAACGACTCGACGTGCAGCTGCTCGACGGTGTGTTCCAGATCCTCGGCGGCGTACTTGACGCCGTTTTTGATCACGATGTCCTTGTCTCGTCCGGTGACGTACAGCTCGCCGCCGACGAGGCTACCCACGTCTCCGGTACGCAGCCACGACGTGCCGTCGAACGTAGCCGCGAACGTCTCCCGCGAGGCCTGCTGCCGACCGAAGTAGCCAGCCGCGACGCTGCTGCCCCGCACCCAGATTTCGCCCTCGACGCCGTCGTCGCAGCGGGCACCGGCATGGTCGACGATGGCAACGTCAAGCCCGCCGCGGGCGTAGCCACAGCTCACCCGGGTGATGCCGCGCGGGTCGCGCCAGACGGCGGGCGATTGGTTGCGCTGCCCGCCGGTCACCATGAGCGTCGCTTCCGCGAGCCCGTAGCACGGATAGAACGCCTCGCGGCGAAAGCCGACGCCGGCGAACGTCTCCGCGAAGCGGTCCAGCGTGGCCGCACGGACCGGTTCGGCACCGACGAACGCGAGGTTCCAACCCGACAGGTCAAGTTCGTCGAGGCCGGCACCGCCCCGTCGCCGGGCAGCGGCGACGCACATCTCGTAGGCGAAATTCGGCGCGCCACTGGTGGTGGCGCCGTGGCGGGTGATTTCTCGCAACCAGCGCAGCGGATGCTTCAGGAATTGCAGCGGTGTCATCATCACGCATTCCGCCCCGGTGAACACCGGCTGCAGCACGTTGCCAATCAACCCCATGTCGTGCTGAAACGGCAGCCAGCCGAGGACCACTGTGGATGCGGTGTGCTCGAAAGCGTCCTCGATCAACGCCTCGTTGGCCATCAGGTTCCGGTGGCTGACCATGACGCCGCGCGGCGAGCCGGTTGAGCCCGACGAGTACTGCAGGATCGCCAGGTCGTCGATCGTGGCGGCCGATGCGAGTAAGGGTGCGTCGGTGGGGGCAAGCTCGTCGACCGCGATACACGTCGTTTCTGCGAGCTCAGGCACCAGATCGCGGGCCGGGAGTATCTCCCGCGTGGTGAGCACGACGTCCGGCCGCGCTTCGGCGACGATCGCACGCAGCCGCGGCAATGTCTGGGCCAGGCGCGACGGGATCGGGACGTGCGCCGGAACGGCGCACACCCCGGCATGAAAACAACCGAACAAAGCGTCAAGGAACGTTGCGTCCTGCGGCAGGAGTAGCAACGCGCGTGGCTGCTCCCCGGTAGCCGGAAGGTCGCTCAGCGCGGTCGCCACGGCGCGCGCACCGGCGTCGAGCCGGCCCCAGGTCTGGCTGTCGACGGCGCCGTCGTCTGCAACGAAGGAGAAAGCGCGGTCGTCCGGCCTGGTGCGGGCATGGCGCTGCAACCGATGCGCAAGCGTTGTGCCCTGCACGCAGGCGTCTGGTTCGCCCACGCACGCCAGATCCGTCATCACCCTCCTCAAGCTCCCCGAAAACTGCCGCCGCAAGCCGCCGCATTTATTGAGCAGAAGAGGCCGATCTTTTGACATCTTAACAATCTGGCCGGTCCCCGGCAGGATTTGCGGGCGTCAGTTGTACCGATGGTATGCCTGGTCGCGGGCACTCTGCCACTCGATGTGCGATGTGCTACACGGCACGCAACGAGAATCAGACAGGGATCGAGAGCCTGGCCGCGCCGGGCTCACAGGGGCAGGTCGATCACCCGTTCGAGAAGTCGAACGACACAGCGCCCCTGGCCAGCAGTGACTCCATGGCCGCACCATCGAGCGGCGGGGACAGCAGAAAGCCTTGTGCCCGATAACATCCCAGATCGAGCAGAATCTTGGCCGCGTCCGGGCTCTCGATTCCCTCGGCGACCACGTCAAGCCCAAAAGCGTTCGCCAGAGCCATGATCGACTGCACGATCGCCAGATCACCCGAATCCGTGCCCAAGTCACGGACAAATCCCTTATCCACTTTGAGGGTGTCGACAGGAAGGAATTTCAGGTACGTCAGGGCACTGTATCCGGTGCCGAAATCGTCCACCGCGATGTGCACGCCGAGGTTCTTGAGTTCGGTGAGTGTCTTCTGCGTGGCGTCGATGTCTTGTACGACAACGCTTTCGGTGATCTCCAGACACAATGCATCGGAGTTCAGATCGAACTCATCGAGGGTGGTGGCGACCGTCTCGATAATCCCGTCGGCGACGAGCTGAATCGGCGAAACATTCACCCGCAGGACCGCGTTCAACCCGACGCCTCGGGCGCGCCACTGGCTGAATTGCGCACAGGCCAACCGCATGACGAGTCGACCGAGCTTTCCCGCCAGGTTGATCGACTCGGCGACGCCGATGAACGAGTCGGGCATGAGCAGGCCCTGAGTGGGGTGCTGCAGCCGGATGAGCGCCTCCGCCCCGAGCACCTCGCCGGTGCGAAGGTCGAACTCCGGCAGGTAATGCAACACCAGCGCGTCAGTGTTGCCGTCGATGGTTTCTTCCAGGTGCAATTCGATGTCGTCACGTACCGCGTATCGCTGCGACATCTCGCGGTTGTATGGGGCGACCCTGCTTCCACCGGAAGACTTTGCCGCAGTGGTCGCTTCGTCGGCGCGGCGCAGCAGATCCGACGCCCGGTCGCGCCCGGGCTCCCCCGCGGTGACGCCGATGCTGACGGTACGGGCCAGCAATTCACCGTCGATCACGACCTGTTTGTGCAGAAGGGCCTGTAGGCGCTTGGCGAAGGCCTCGGCCGCCTCCATCTCCATTGCCGCGGTGGGGACGACGGTGAATTCGTCGCCGCCGAACCGGGCGATGACAGCGGGAATGTCGACGGCGTCCCTCAACTGCTCGACAAAAGCTTTGATGAAGCTGTCGCCCACGTGATGACCGAGGTGGTCGTTGATCACCTTGAGACGATCAATATCGAGGAGTAGCAACGAGACTGGGCCCGGCGCGCCGACGACCAATCGCTCGTCGAGGTAGGCGATCAGCGCCCTGCGATTGAGCAGGTCGGTTAAGTCATCGTGCTCGGCGAGGTACAGCACCCGGTCCTCGGCGACGATGCGGGCCTGCAACTGCGCGAACAGTGAAGCGATTGCTTTGAGCGCGTTCAGTTCCTCCGGCAGCCATTCACGGTCGCCGATCTTGACAAAGCCCAACGTCCCGGTGGTGATGTCCCCGGACAGCAGCGGCACGCAAGCCAGCGAGGTCTGCGGAATGGCACTGCCCTCCTCGACCCGCCGCTGATAGTCCTCGTTTGCGACCGCGGGCCGCACCACGTCGGGCAACTTGAGGTTTTCCGCCAGCGCGAAAATGGAGTCCGCTCCGGCGAAATACACCAACCCGATCGGGTCGGGGTCGGGAACGTTCTCGCGCACCGGATATTCAGCGACAAGGACTGTCGCGTGAATGGTGTGATCGTTGTGCCGCAGGAACCCGAAGTCCACGCCGAAATGACTGACCAAGTCCGCGATCACGTGTTCACTGATCGTGACATGGCTGGCCGCGGTGGCTGCCATCAACGTGGCAGCCGCACCGGTCACCAAGTCATCGAGGCCGCCCGACATGCCAATACGGTACCCCGATTGACGCTACCGCAAATAGACACGGTCAGGATCGCGCCGGCTGCGCACCGACGCCGGTTCACTGTGCGCGAGCCGCAGTATCAAAACGGGGGCATCACCGGTCGCAATCCCGGCCAGTCGCTCGAACTCTTCTCGCAGCTCTATCAACTCATCGCTGAAAGCCGGTGACGCTTCGGCGAGGTCCGCGGCACTGCGGGCGTACAAGAAGATCGGCGAAATCGGGGCCACCGCCAATCCCCGTTGCTGCGCGGCGATCCATACGGATTCGACTGCGCAACCGCCACGCGCATAGTCGGTCAGCGAATCGCCGGCCACCGAAATGACCGCCATCGCAGAGCTCCCCGCGACTCGTCTGCGGGTGTCCTCGCCCAGGGCGGATCCCGCGTTCCAGCGGGCCAGATTGGCCATCACGTCCGGACGCCGCAGGATTTCCACGACGGCGAGATCGCCGGGCGCCATTTCCAGGCTTCGGATATCGATACCGGTGTCCGGCGACGGATCACCTGGCCAGCGAAGTTCAGAAATCATCTCCGCGTGCAAGCCCGCGGTCAGGTAGCGAGCCCGATCCGACGCGGCGAGAATCGTTGCCAACCTGTCGATGTCGGCTCGCTCGGTCAGCAGGTGCAGGCGTGCATCCTCCCGCTGCGCAGCGTCGCGCAGGAGTTGAGCGGTTGCGCCGGCGATCGGTTGAGTTGATCCCATGCGGCGGTTGGTTTCTCGTGCAAGCACCGCCTCGTACAGTGCGGCGAGCTGCGGGTCGGCGCCGTCGCCGAGCTGCAGTGTCGCCTGAAGCGGCACACCGCCGGTGCATGCCGGATCTTCCGCGAAACTCACCGGCCCCAGCAGCCGTTGAGCGGCCGCCGCGGCCCTCGCGTTGAACAGCGCCGCGCCGAGCGCGACGGCGCTACCCCGGTATCCGATGTCCATCATCGAACTATGTTCGGGCGCAAGGCGAATGGAGATATGATCGGCACCGGCGTCGATTCGCCATGGCTGTGAGTTTCCGCCCGACGGCGCCCTAATCGCCGCCGCAACAATTTTGCCGGTCGCGTCCGGAAATACCGGGTCGGAATACGCGTCCGCCTCTTCGTCATGTTCTTCGGGCAACTCCGGTTCGCGCAGGCGATCGAGCGCTCCGCCGATGTCGAGACGCGTCCGGCCTGACGGCAGGTGTTCGCCCAGCCCGATTCGGCGGACGGCCTCGGCGATCACCGGCGCTCCTGCCGCGACGTCGCCGGACACCTGCGGCCACGTCGACAAGGTGCGGTCGATTTCCAGCAACGAAGCGGCACCGCGTGACGATAAATGCCGGGCCTGCAGAAAACGCAGCAGCAGTGGAACTTTCGCTGCGCTCGTCATCCGCGACAGCGACGCGGGATCCACGTCGCCCAGCAGTCCGTGCATGATCGGTCGCCCGGGCTCGAGGTCGAACCGCTCCACGTCGACCAAACCGCGGTCACTGGTGGCCATCAGCACCGGAATCCCGCGGGCCGCGGGCGCGCTCCCGGACGGTGGCTTTGATGTCCAGCGAATCGCATTCCTCGACAACGATATTCAATCCGTCAAGGAATTCGTCAATGTTGTCCGCCGTCAAACCCGCGGCCATGATTGTGACAGACAGATACGGGTCGAGCTCGGCGATCCTGCGGGCCGCCGCCTCCGCCTTATTCAGCCCGATGTCGAAAACGGTCGCCGGAACCCGATTGAGATTGGTGAGTTCAAGGTGATCGAAATCGGCCAGCCGAAGCTCCCCGCACAGGCCTTGGGCTGCCAGCGTGTGCGCGATGACGTGTCCGGCGCTCAGGCCGGCGACACCGATCTTCAACGCGCCGAGTCGTGTCTGCTCTTCGGCGGTGACGACATTGCGGTTGCGGTCCAGCCGCAACGCTCGGAAACCCCGCGGACCCAGGACCGCGACAACCGTCCGGCGCCACGGGTAATACGCCCACCGGAAGGGTTCGTCGACGAGCTCGGCGGCGGGCGGCGGCAGCAGCCCGCGCAATTCGGCGAGTTGGTTGTCGCTCTCGTCGATGAACTCGATAAGGGGATCCGCACGAAGTTGCGCCAACGTTAATTCGTCTGCAGGGCTAGCGGTGTCGAGAATGAACGCCGCAAATTCCGCGATGGCGGTCTCCCATCCGGTGACGTAATCCAGGCGACACATCGACGCCTTTCGCTGTAGCCCAAATTCTGTATTATCCAGAGTCTGAAATCACGAAGTCACTGGGCCCATTTTCAACGCCCTTAGAAGTTTCCGCACGCGCGACGTCCCGGGTCTGCCTCGTGCCCAGATCGGAGGACCGCGTGCCGGGAAACCTGGTCCTCATCACGTCGATCGCCAACCGGCTGCTGGAAGCGACCGCATCAACCGCCACTCAGGCGAGCGAACAGGTTCTGGCCCAGCTCGTCGAACACTTTGATCTGCGCTATGCCTTTCTGCGCTATAGCGACCACGATCAAGCAGGCCTCGGTGCTGGCAGCGGAGTGGCCGCCGCGGCACGACGTAGCCAATCCCGATCCATTCGCCGTTGTTCCGTTCAGCAGCGACCATCCCGTCCTGGCGTTGTGCGAAAACGGCAAAGACCTGGTGTCCGTTCACCGCGACTTCGACGATGGCGTTTCCCTGTGCCCCTTGCTCCGGCGCGGTCCCGGCGGCGCGCCGATGGTGGCCGGCGCCCCGCTGATCTCGGGATCCACGACCGTCGGCGTTCTCGGCTTCGTCAAGGGCCGTGGCCGGAAATGGAAGTCGGGCGCGATCAACACACTCGAGACGGCAGCGTCGCTGTTCGCACAGTTTCAGGCACGGATCTCGGCGGAGCAGCGACTTCGGCATCTCGCCGAGCACGACGACCTGACCGGTTTGCGCAATCGTCGAGCGCTGCTCGCCTACCTTTCGGACCGACTCGACGTCCGGCGGCCCGGCCCGGTCGCGATGTTGTACATCGACCTCGACCACTTGAAGGCGATCAACGATTCCTTCGGCCACACCGCAGGCGATTGGTTCATCCGCGGCTTCGCCGACCGCCTTCGCGACTGCGCCGGGAGTCAGAGCATGGTGGCCCGGCTCGGCGGTGACGAGTTCGTCGTGGTTCCGGACGAGCCGATGTCAGCTCATGCCGCGGCGTCGTTCGCAGACCGGATTCGCAGGACTCTGCACACTCGTCTGGCGATCGATGGCCAGACCATCACCCGGACCGTGAGCATCGGCGTCGCGACCGGCAAGCCGGGGCGCGACGAGGGCACCGATCTGCTGCGTCGTGCCGACGAAGCCGTCCTGGCGTCCAAGCGCGCCGGCGGCAACCGGTTCACGGTAGCCAGCAACAATTCGTTGAAGCAGCGATTCCGCACCGACATCGAAAAACATCTGCAAGGCGACATCGACAGCGATGCGCTGCTGCTGCACTATCTCCCCGAGGTCGACTTGTGGACAGGGGCCATCGTGGCCACCGAAGCACTCGTGCGCTGGCGGCATCCGGATCGAGGAGTGCTGTTACCGGAGTCGTTCATCGGGGTGGCCGAATCGATGGACCTCGCGGCCGAGCTGGACCGGTGGGTCCTGCGAACCGCGTGCGAGGAGTTCGGCGAGTGGCGCTCGCGCGGCGTTGGGCACGGCACGTCGCTACGGGTCAATGTGTCGCCGCTGCAATTGACCACTCCCGGTTTCGTCGGCATGGTCGCCGAGACGATCGCCGACTTCGGTATGGACGACGGTTCGCTGTGCATCGAGGTCACCGAGCGCGCAGTGGTCCACGACATGGACAGCACGACGCGAACACTCAGTCAGCTCAAAGATATCGGCGTCCAGACCTCCATCGATGACTTCGGCACCGGTCGCGCCGTCTTGTCGCACTTGCAGACGCTTCCCGTTGACACGCTCAAGATCGACCCGCGGTTCGTGCGTGACCTCGACACCGACACCGACAGCCTGGCAGTCGTCCGCGCGATTATCGGGCTCGCCGAGGCGTTCGACCTTCAACTGGTCGCCGAGGGTGTCGAGACCCCGGCGGCGGCGCTGGCTTTGATGCGGCATGGCTGCCGACGGGCCCAGGGATACCTGCTCTCGCCGGCCGATCACCGGCGAGGCCATGGGGTCGCTGCTGGCGTCTCGTGGGCTGCCGATGCCATTCCTCGCCGACCGCGAAGCGCTGGCCAGAGAAGTGATCTAGCGCGGGCTTGGCCGACTTCGTGCGGTCGCGATCGACCGCTCGGAGATCACCGGTACCCGCATGGTCAGGAAGAACGGATCGTCGATACCGCTAGTCGACGAAACAGTTGCGAATCATTCATAACGTATGGAATACTCTCCATATGAGGGTATCCGACATGATTCGTCCAGCATCATCGCAGGTCGGCACGATTGTCTGCGACTGGGCCGTCACCGAGTCTGACTTGCCGCGGTCGGTTTCGACTTATCGGGCCCCGCGGACGTCGCCGGCGCGCCGTCGGCTTGATCCCGACCACACCTAGGCCACGAGCCGTAAACCCACACATCACAAGCAGATTGGCAGCTGACTATGACAAGTACGGTCTCCCCCGCGGACCAACCCACTGACAACGGAGCCACGCTGCGTCTGGCGAGCGCGACCCCACCCGCTCAGCGCTCAGCCCAGGCCCACCGAGACTCCGCGACACCCTCGCTGCGCCCCAGTGTCAGCCTGGTCATCCCGGTGCAGGAACGAGGCCCGCAACGTCGGCTGGGTGCTCGAGCAGATCGCCAACGATGTCGACGAAATCATCCTCGTCGACGGCGACTCCACCGACGTCACCCTCATCACCGCCCGGCGGTGCCCGACCCGACATCCGAGTCGTGCCCCAAGAAGGTGCCGGCAAAGGCAGCGCACTGCGCACCGGTTTTCTGGCCGCCACCTGCGACATCATCGTGATGATGGACGCCGACGGCAGCATGTCGCCGCAAGAGATCCGCCATTACCTGCACTTCCTGACCAACGGATACGACTTCGTCAAAGGCTCACGATTCATCAGCGGCGGCGGATCACTGGACATCACCCCGTTCCGCGGGCTGGGCAACTGGTTTCTGCTCACCGTCTTCAACACCTTCTACGACGCCCACCTCACCGACCTGTGCTACGGATTCTGCGCATTCCACCGCCGCTACCTCGACCACCTCCGACTGTCGGCCACCGGCTTTGAAATCGAGGCCGAGATGACCGTGCGAGCGATGCAGGCCGGCCTGCGCATTGCCGAAGTACCCAGCCTGGAACTGCCCCGTCGCACCGGCGCATCGAACCTGCACGCCATCCGCGACGGCATCCGCGTCCTTCGAACAGTCCTGCGCCACCACCGCTCCGGAGTCTCCGGACACGCATACCAGGCGCTGCGACAGGCAGCCGGACGACCAGCGGGCACGTTGGCGGAGGCGACAACGTAATGAGCTTTGCAACGTGCGGCGCTTTGTGACGCCGCGCTCATGCACCCGGGTTCTGCGGTGGCATCATCGCCGATCCCAACTAAATCGGTTGCCGCCGTGCGTAATTCAAAGTCAAACTGGAGATAGCTGATAATGCGCACCCTTGTCACCGGCGCCGCCGGGTTCATCGGTTCCACCCTCGTCGACCGCCTGCTGCAGGATGGACACCAGGTGACAGGGGTCGACAACCTCAGCGCCGCCCCGCCCGCCGCCAACGTCAAGTCGGCCCACGGACACAACCGCCCCGGTCGCTTCACCTTCGCTGCGTCCGACGTCCGGCACCCCGAGCTAGCTGACATCGTCGCGGGCGCCAACCCAGAGGTGGTATTCCATTTGGCCGCCCAAGTCGACGTGCGCAGGTCCGTTGATGATCCGCAACACGACGCCCGAAACAACGTGCTCGGCACCATCAATGTGCTGGAAGCTTGCCGGCGGGCGGGAGTACAGCGGATCGTCTACGCCGCGTCGGGCGGCTCTCGCTACGGTTCGCCGGCCACCTTGCCCACCACCGAGGACGCTCCCGCGGAACCGCTTTCGCCGTACGCGGTGTCCAAGTTCGCCGGTGAGTTGTACCTTCGCGCCTACGCCGACATGTACGGGCTAGCACCCATCTGTCTGGCACTGGCCAACGTCTATGGGCCACGCCAGGATCCGAACGGGGAAGCCGGCGTGATCACGATCTTCGGCAGCGCGATGATGTGCGGTCGTCCCACGACCATCTACGGCGACGGCAGCGCCACCCGCGACTACGTTTACGTCGACGACGTCGTGGATGCCTTCGTCCGCGCCGCGGATACGCCGGTCACGACGACCGGCACCTTCAACGTCGGCACCGGCGTAGCGACGACGGCCGCCGAGTTGCACAAGCTGATCGCCGCGGAAGTCGGCGTCTCTCGTCCGCCCGATCACGCCGAGGGCCGTACCGGGGAGATTCAAGCGTGCGTATTGGACCCGATCCGGGCGGGCCGGCTGCTGGGCTGGAAACCCGAGACCGACCTCACTAAAGGCATCAAGCTCACCGTCGACTGGCTGCGCACCTTGCTCGATTCCGGGCCGGCTGCACTCGCCCGGGCCTAGCAACCGCCACATGGGATCCCAGCACGCTCGCTGCGCCTACTGTCACGCCTACTCAATCCACGCTGGGGTCCGGGCGAGTTAGTCGCGGTCGGCGATTCCGTTCGGACATCGAGGGATTGCGCGCCGTCGCGGTCGGTCTGGTCCTGGTCTTCCACGCTTACGGCACGCCGTTCAGTGGTGGCTTTGTCGGGGTCGATGTCTTCTTCGTGATCTCGGGATTCCTGATCACCGGCATGCTGGTGGGCGAACATTCGCAGACCGGCCGGGTGGCACTTCTCGGGTTCTACGCCAGGCGGGTGCGGCGAATACTGCCCGCGTCGGCTCTGGTCGTGGTCGCGACGGTCATCGCGGCGTACTACTTCCTCGGATT
Organism: uncultured Actinomycetota bacterium; assembly: GCA_963741555.1. Classification (GTDB taxonomy): domain Bacteria; phylum Actinomycetota; class Actinomycetes; order Mycobacteriales; family Mycobacteriaceae; genus Mycobacterium. The sequence continues at coordinate 130,120 of CAVUIH010000010.1, forward strand.
CCTCACCGGCAACGACGTCGCCGTCGCCGCGAAATGGACGGCCGTCTTCGCAGCCAACATCCACTTCGGACGTGTCGGCACCGACTACTTCGGATCCCAACTGCCGCCTTCACCACTACTACACATGTGGTCGCTGGGCGTGGAGGAGCAGTTTTACCTAGTCTGGCCAGGCCTGTTTCTGACGTTGGTGTTGATCGTCCGCGGCACTCACCACAGGCGCGCGCTCGCGGTGTCGCTTGTCGGCATCGTCGCCGCATCCTTCGCCTGGTCCGTCTTTCAGACTGGGGCAGATCCCGTCTGGGCGTACTTCTCTCCCTTTACCCGCGCCTGCGAACTTGGTCTTGGGGCCCTCATTGCGGTGCTAGAACCGGCCATCAAGCGGAGGTGGAAAGCGCGCTGGGCCGCCGAGGTACTCGCATCGTGCGGGTTGGCCGGTATCGCCGGCAGCGCGCTGATGCTGAATTCCTCGATGCCATTCCCCGGCGCGGTGATCGCGTGGCCGGTAGTAAGCACCGCGCTTCTGATCGCCGCCGGCTGCACCGATATCAAAACCTTCGTGGAACGGGCGTTGTCAGTTCGGCCGATGCAATGGTTTGGTGCGCGGTCGTACTCGCTATACCTCTGGCACTGGCCGATCCTCACCATCGCCGCACAGTACTTTGTCAGCCATATGAGCTGGTGGCAGACGGCCGGCCTGCTGTTGCTCGCAATTCTGGCGTCCGCGCTCAGTTACCGATTGGTGGAGAACCCGGTTCGCCGCGCCCGATCGCTTACTGCAAGACCGGGACTGAGCCTTGCGGTCGGTGCTGCGCTGATTGCCATCACCGTTGCGGTTGCGCAGTCGTTCATCGCCCACAACGGGGGCAACACTTCGGGCACCTCACCCCGATCGACCGGCGGATGCCCGGCGCCCGCTTGCGTGGACATCCTGGCCCAGGTGGAGTCGGGAGCGAAAACCGACACGATCCCCCCGGATCTCACCCCGAGCCTCGCTGATGCCGCAGCTGACATGCGTGTACCCGACGGCGGCCAGTGTTCACGGCTGCCGATCTCCTGGCTCAAGCCCGACCGTCAGCCGTGCATATTCGACACCGGCGCCCAGGCAAACGCCCCGATGATCATCCTTGTCGGAGACTCCCAGGCCGTGATGTGGTCGCGGACCGTGAACTCGATCGCCAAGCAACGCGGCTACAGGTTTGGTCTTGTCTTCCACTACGGCTGTCACATGCCGTTGGTTACTTTCGATACGACACGGGAAGGCGTGACCGACGCGCAGTGCCGTGAGTGGAAATACGCGGCGATTGACTGGATAAAGCGGCAGGATCCGGCGATGGTGTTGGTGGCCAGTGGCAACCACGCGGGGATCAAGGACACCGACTACGCCGACGGGTACGCGGCCGTGCTGAAACGGATGCGGGGACCGGGTCGCAAGTTGTTCGTGATGGGTGATGTTCCGCTGTTGAGTCAGGACCCGCCGCGGTGTTTAGCTGCGCACCCGTCGTCGGCATTGAAGTGTGCGACAAAAACCGCGACGGCGGCGCCGTCAGATGAAGAGCAGGCCGCGGTCGATGGAGCGCAACGAGCCGGCGCCGGTTACGTGAACCTGACACCGTGGCTCTGCACCGCGGATCTGTGTCCCGCGATCGTCGGACACTATGTTGCGTATCAAGATCAGTTCCACCTCACCGGTGCATACACCCAGGTGTTAATGCCTTTGGTGCAGCAGGCCATCGGCCTACGGCCGACCGGTTAGGGGTCTGACGGGTCCACGTTTTACCTCGGTGGCCGTTGGTCTGCAATGAGCCCGCAGATCTGGATGAGTGGATGCTTCGGCCATCGGTAAAGACTCATAATCTATTTTCAGCCTTATTAGATGCCTAAAAGTACGCATTTAGCGGTATTTGTTGTACGATCGGTCTGCAAGGTCGCACCGATGTGCCGCCGCACATGCCGCCCGGGTCCGGGTCGGCTTGCATCCGTTAGGAGGACCACGTGTCTTACGTGACCACACAACCCGAGGAGTTGACGGTGGCCGCCGCCAACCTGGCGGGCATCGGTTCATCGATGACGGCCGGGAACGTGGCCGCCGCGGCCCCCACCACGGGGGTAGTTCCCGCAGCTGCCGACGAGGTGTCGGCGCTGACCGCGGCACAGTTCGCCGCACACGCCGAGATGTACCAGGCGATCAGTGCCCAGGCCGCAGCGATTCACGAGATGTTTGTGAACACGCTGGGCGTCAGCGCCGCTTCGTATGCGGCCACCGAGGCCGCCAATGCGGCTGCGGCACTCTAGGCAGCCGAAGCTCAGCCATGGACTACGGGGCGTTACCGCCGGAGATCAACTCCACGCGGATGTATGCGGGGCCGGGATCTGGACCGATGCAGGCCGCCGCCACGGCCTGGAACGGTTTGGCCGCCGAATTGCGTTCCGCTGCTACCTCGTACGGATCGGTGATTTCGCAGCTGACCGACGAATCATGGACGGGTTCATCCTCGACAGCGATGGCGGCCGCTGCGGCTCCCTACATAGCCTGGATCGACAGCACCGCCGGGGAAGCTGAGCAGACGGCCAGTCAGGCCATGGCAGCGGCGGCCGCATACCAGGCGGCATTCTCGATGACGGTGCCGCCGGCGGTGATCACGGCCAATCGTATTCAGCTGGCGTCGCTGGTCGCGACGAACATCGTCGGTCAGAACACAGCGGCGATCGCAGCCAACGAAGCCCAATACGGCGAAATGTGGGCCCAGGACGCCGCCGCGATGTACAGCTACGCCGCGAACTCGGCCGCGGCTGCCAGCGTGACACCGTTCACCGAGGCGCCGCAGACCACCAATGCAGCCGGGTCCGCCGCGCAGAGCGCCGCGGCCACCCAGGCCGTCGGAACCGCCGCCGGCAACTCGCAGGCGTCGGTGTCGGGGCTGATCTCCCAGATGTTGCAGAGTCTCGCAACCCCCGCCGCCTCGTCCACGGCGTCCGGTTCGGGGCTGTCGGGGCTTTTATCGGGAATCGGGAGTGCCCTGGGCCTGACAGGGACTTCCGTCACGGAGGCGGTACCCGGCTTCGGTTCGATTGGGACGAGTTTGATCGGCCAATTGCTATATCTACCGGCGTTTTTCGGCGCGTTTGTGGGTCTCGACGCGCTCTCGCCCATTATCGGTAATTTGGAGACCACTGCGATGACACCCGTAGCCCCAGTCGGCGACCAGGGTGCGGCGGCCGGCGGGGCCGAAGGGGCCGTCGAGGGGGCCGAGGGTGGCTCCGACTGGACTGGCGGTGGACTGGGCTCGGGGGCCGCTGGGGACTCCGGAGCTTGGGGCAGCACGGGCGACGCTCCTTCGTTGGGAGGCTTGTCGGTGCCGCCGAATTGGCTGTGGGCGGCGGCACCGCCTCCGCCGGAGATGCTGTTTCCCGCGGGTGTGCCGTTGGCAGCCCCAGGCGCTGACGTTGGCGCCGGATTGGGTTTTCCATTCGCATTCGGCGGCCTACCGGGTGCCGCGGCTATGGGCGCGGCGGCCGGCGCGGCCGGCGCGGCTACCAAATATGGGTCGCGCCTCAAGGTGGTGGCGCGCCCCCCGGCGGCTGGCTACCCGGCCGATCCGGCAGCCTCAGCAACCCCGGCGCCCGCGGCGGCGTACTCGAGGAACGGAAACGGAAACGGACACGCCCCGCCCGGATACCGGCCGGCGATCGTATACCTGCCGACCAACGGACACGAACCGGCCAACGTATGACAGGCAGCCACCCTAGGCGTCGTCCGGATGAGGTGAGAGCTCGATGGTGAGCGTTGAGGTGGCCAGCACTGAATGGCGTTTCGCGCCCGTCGAACCCGACGATGCCAAACCGGCCGCAAGCCCGTTCGGCGTCGTATGGATCCTCCTGCTGTGGCAGACGGCGGCCTTGATCTTTCAGGTTCTGGCGATGTACATGGCCAGGCACGGTGCACCCGGGTTGGCGCCGGTGGTGTCGGCAGGGGCTATCGGGCTCACCTTCGCGAGCGCGCTACGAGTGCTCACCGATGTGGAATTGTCGCGCGCGGGGCGGAACGCCGCGGTGGTGTGCCTTGGAGTGGTGACGGCTGTGCAGTGGCGGGTGTCAGACCCACTGCTGTTCACCGGCTTGGACGAACAACTTCACCTGCGCACGTTGCGCGATATTTTGTTGTCCCACAGTCTATTTCAACCGCACCCACAACTCGCCGTCAGCGCGCGTTACCCGGGCCTTGAGGCAGTAACCGTCTTGTTCCATCAGCTCGGCCTCCCCGTGATGGTCGCAGCAGTGGCCACAGTGCTCGCAGCCCGGGTCGCGCTGGTCCTGGCCCTCTGCGCTGCTGTTGAGCAGTTGACCGGAAGCCCTCGCGCGGGTGGGCTGGCCGTCGCTGCGTACTCCGTGTCGGCCCAGTTCATTTTTTTCAACTCGCAGTTCGCGTATCAGACGCTGGCGTTACCGTTGGCGCTGGCCGCGATTGCCTTCGTTGCCCGCGCGCGTTGGGTTGACAATCCGGCTCCGCTGTTCTTCGGCGCCTCCGTCTGTCTGCTTGCCGTCGCCATGACCCATCACGTCACCAGCTTCCTGACTGCGGCCTTCCTGGCTGTCTGGACTGTTGCGCAGCGTGGAAAGCCCGCGAGGCGACGGGTGTTCTACGGCGCGCTCATCGCAACGGTCACGACCACGCTATGGGCGATCGTTCAATGGTCGCTGCTTCAGGCGTATTTAGGTCCGATCGCCGATGACATGGCAACACAGGTGACCGGTGGGTTCCACCGGACGCCGTTCCACGACGAGTCGGGCGAAGTGGAGCCGGTGTGGGAGCGATTGTTGATGCTCTACTACGCCGTAGCTGTCACTGCGGTCGTGTCGTCGCTGATGCTGATCTCCGCGCGATCGGTACTGCGGCGACGGCGTTCGAGGTCCGCAGCCGACTGCGAGCCCGCCCGCGAAGTCAACGACGTCCGAGGGCCTCGGAATGCCGAAACTTCGCCTCGCTGGCGGTCCGCAGCCGACTGCGAGCCCACCCGCGAAGTCAACGACGTCCGGGGGCCTGGGAATGCCCGAACCATGCCTCGTCTTCCGGTCGAGTTCACCGCGTGCTTCTCCGTCCTCAGGCGGTCGCCGCAATCGGATTCGCAGCGGTGGGACCCCCCACTATTGCTCGTGCTGATAGCGGCAATGATCCCGGTGCTGTTCGCCGCGCGGGTGATGCCAAGTTGGGGCGCGTTAGGTGACCGCGTCCTCACTTTCCTATTTCTCCCGCTCAGCGCGCTTGTCGCCGATGGTGCGGTGCGTTGGTCTCGGGGCCTGACGCAGTCGAATGATGCGCAAAGGAACCAGCTCAAGCTCTTTCGTGGCCTGGTGGTGCTGCTCGCCACAGGCGTGTTCGTGGGCGGTCATCTGATGGGCAGCGGACCGGACTGGGCACGGTTGCCCGGCCGCTATCTCGTTTCTGCCGATGGTCGATCGATGGATGCCGAGACGCTGGCCGCAGTCCGCTGGGCAGTTGAGGCGCTACCGGCTGGGAGTAGGGTCAGCGCGGACCGGGTGAGTTCGGTCCTGCTGTCGAGTCAAGCTGGCGCGTGGCCTGTCACGCAGGCCGATCATATGTTTACGCCGGAACTTTACTTCGCCGACACGTGGGGCGCGCAGCAGTTAAAAGCCGTGCGCCACTTGCACGTTCGGTACCTGTATGTCGATCGCCGGTTCGCCAACGAATTACCACGTCTCGGCTCCTACTTCTATAAGGGCGAGACGGCGGCGCCGCAGCGACTCACCCGAGCTGAGTTAACCAAGTTCGACAATATTGCCGGGTTGCACGCGGTTTACCGCCATGGCCCGATCGCCATATACGACACAAGCGGGCTGGGCGTGGAGGAGTTGCCGGGCAAGTGGTACGCGGACGCTCATTCCATAGACATTCCCAGACAGCTTCTGATCGGCCTTCTGACAGGCGTCGCGCTCGCCGCAGTCGCGCGTACCCCGCTCCGCATTCTCATCCTCAATAAGGCCAAACTGCTTCATGGTGCGGCAGGATCGGGCCTGACATACGCCGTCGGGCTCGCAGCGTTGTGCCTCATGTCGGTACTGATGCTTTTAGCGCACTTGTGGCTTGGACCGACGGTTTTCCTGTCAGCGGCGCTCGTCGTGCTGCTCGATAACCGCCGCTGGTTCGCATCCCTGGCAAGGAATGGCGCGGCAAAACTCAGCTGGAGATGGTTTGTCGCCTGCGCCGTAATTGCGATCCCAGTTGCGGCCGCAATTGCGGAGTCAGCATTCGACGCTTATCCCAGTGACGTTAAAAACGTTCAGTCGATCCTCGACGATCCCTCTGCCGTGCACGTGTCGGCTCAAAAACCAACGGCGATGCGAGACGAACACGTACTCGGCCGCCACATGCCAGATGAACCCGTGAGAGGAGGGACGTGGTCATGATGACGGTCACGCGGGCCGCAGGAACACGCGACGAGGTGCTGTGCCGGAACGGCGTTTGCTCCGTGATTATTTGCGCCTACACCGCGGAGCGGTGGGACGACACAATGCGGGCGGTTGCCTCGGCGCAGGCCCAGAAATCCGCTCCGAAAGAAATCATTCTGGTCGTCGACCACAATCCGGAACTGCGGGCGCGGCTCGCCGAAGCGCTGCCTGGCGTGCGGGTTGTGGCCAATACCAGCGAGCGTGGGTCGTCGGGAGCCAGGAACACCGGCGTCGCGTTGGCGACCGGCGATATCGTGGCATTTCTCGACGACGACGCCGTCGCGCAACCTGGCTGGCTGGCCGCGTTGACCGCCCATTACGCGAATCCCGACGTCATGGGTGTCGGCGGGCGCACAACGCCTGGATGGGCCACGAGCCGCCCTCGGTGGTGGCCGTCGGAATTCGACTGGGTAATCGGCTGCGCCTACACCGGACGGGAGCCGGGAATCGTCCGCAATCTGCACGGCGGCAACGATTCGTTCCGCCGCGACGTGTTCGTAAACGGCGGATTCCCACCTCAAATCGCGCGGTCGGCTCATGACCGCCGGCCGCTCTCGGGTGAGGCGACAGAGTTCTGTATCCGCGCCAGCAAGGCTTGGCCGCGAAGTGTTTTCGTTTACGACGACCGAGCGGTTATCACGCATCGCATACCCGCGACTCGGGAGAAGTTTTCATATTTCTGCTCGCGCTGCTTTTCTGAGGGACTGTCGAAGGCATTCGTCACCACGAGCGTCGGAGTGCGAGCCGGTCTCGCAATCGAGCGAAGGTATACAGCCGTCACGCTTCCCCTCGGCGTACTTCGTGGTCTGCGCCGCGCCGCTCGGGGCGACTGGGCGGCGCTGCTGCCCGCGGCCGCGATCATCGTTGGGTTGACGTCCACCGCGCTCGGATATGTTGTCGGTTCGATCCGACAGGTCTGCCATCGCGGCAGCGGCGGTGCGCGATGAATACCCAGCAGGCCAACCAGGCTGGTCAACTTTCACCTCCGGCAGTAGACGTCGCGCTGCCGGTCCTGATGTATCACTCCGTGAGCGATGGTCGGGCGGCCTCGACGCGAGCACTTTCCGTTCGCCCCGCGGTGTTCGGCGCACAGCTTTGTTACCTACGGCGCCAAGGGTTTACCGGGCTGACGTTCGGCGAATTGGGCCAACGTCGCCGAACGGGCCAGCCATTTCCGGCGCGTTCGATCGTGCTGACATTCGATGATGGCTACGCCGACCTCATCGAAGAGGCGCTGCCGATACTGATCGAGCACGGATTCCCGGCGACAGTGTTCGTCACGACGGGATGGTTGCGCGACGCGGGACGATCCGCGGCCGCGACGGCACCCGGCCGCATGCTGTCGTGGGCACAGCTCGCGGAGCTATCGGCCGCCGGCGTCGAGATCGCCGCGCACACTCACAGCCATCCCCAGCTTGACCAGGTCTCCCCTGCGCGATTGCGGGCCGAGCTCGGCGACTGCAAGCAATTATTGGAAGACCGCCTCGGCCGCTCCGTTTGCAGCCTCGCCTACCCATACGGGTACTCCAGCAAGCGCGTACGAACCGTCGCGCGCGAAATCGGCTACCTGCAGGCGGCCGCCGTCGCGAACGCAACAGCCGCATCAACCTGTGACCCTTTTCGCCTGCCACGCCTCACCATCCGGCGGTCAACCTCATCGGCCACATTCGCTTCGACCGTGAACGGAAAGCGGACAAGGCTTCACTACGCTCCCGCTCGCGCGCTCACTGCCGGATGGGCCGTCGCCCGGCGGACGCGATCCCTACTGCGAACTCTGCCAAGCGAACTCGCACACCCCACGACCAACCCAGAAGGTGTCCAATGACCCCCATCGGCACACGCCCTCTTCGAGTGGCCATGGTGTGCTCGAGCGCCCTGCCCCGGATGGGTGGCATTGAAACCCACGTCCATGAGGTCAGCAGCCGGCTCGGCGCTGCCGGCATCGACGTGACGGTGCTGACGACTGACCCATCCGGCGAGCTGCCGCCGGAGGAGAACCTTCCCGGCTACCGCGTCCGCCGGTGGCGCGCCTACCCCCGTTCGCGCGACTATTTTCTGTCCCCCGGGTTGGCGCGGCATTTGCTGCGGGCTGACGACTACGACATCGTCCACATGCAGGGCGTGCACAACCTGGTTGCGCCCACCACGCTGGTAGCTGCGCGGCGATCCGGTCTCCCGTGTGTGCTGACTTTTCACACCGGAGGTCACTCGTCGGGCCTGCGAGAGAAAATTCGCCCGCTGCAGTGGCGCCTGCTCGCACCGCTGCTTCGGTCCACCGCGTCCCTCGTCGCCGTGTGCGACTACGAGCGACAGATTTTTGCTTCCGTCCTTGGTGTCGACGAAGACACCATCCGGCTGATTCGCAACGGATGCGAGCCGCTGCCCATCGACCCGACCGCGGAAAAGGCAGAGGGCAGCCCCCTGCTGGTGTCGGTCGGCCGGCTCGAGCGTTACAAAGGCCACCACCGCATCCTGCAGGCCTTCCCAGCCATCCTGGCAAAGGAACCCAATGCACGGCTGGTAGTCGCTGGAAGCGGGCCCTATGAACAGCCGCTCCGTGCGATAGCCAGTGAACTCGGTGTCGCCGACCGGTTCTCGGTATGCGGCTTCGGCCCCGAACGACGCGCCTCACTGGGCAAACTTGTCGCTGACGCCGACGTGTTCTGCCTGCTCAGCGAGTACGAGGCGCACCCGGTCGCCGTCATGGAAGCGGTCGGGGCCGGTACCAAGGCGCTCGTAGCGGACACCTCCGGGCTTTCCGAGCTGGGGCGCGCCGGGCTCGCCACAACGATTGCCCTCGAAGCTTCGCCCGAGCAAGTCGCTGCCACGGTGCTGGCGGTGGCTGCGGCACCGCGGACAGCGCCGCCGGCCATTCCGAGCTGGGACGACTGCACCGAACAGTTGCAGCGCCTTTACCGGGAGGTGGCCGGATGAAGATCCTCCTTCTCGCCCAGTTCCTGCCGCCGATGCTCGGGGGTGAGGAACGGCACGTCTGGACGCTTGCCAGGGCCCTGGCCGCGAGGGCGCACGAGGTGACCCTGCTTGGCTTCGCGACGGGCTCCGAAGAGCCGGCCGAGAGCACCTCGGAGGGCGTGCGGATCGTGCGCGTCTCACCCGGCGCCTCGCGGCTGCCCATGATTTACAGCGATCCGGCGCGCCCGAATGCGCTACCGCTGCCGGATCCGCTGGTGAGCAGGGCGATCCGAAACGAACTCTCTCGCAACCGTTTCGATGTGGTGCACGCGCACAACTGGATCGTCAACAGTGCCCTGGGGCCCGCCGCGCGCGCTGGGGTGCCGCTGGTCCAAACGCTGCATGACTACAGCCATATCTGCGCGACCAAGCGCTTCATGGAACACGGAAACCGGAGGTGCGCGGGGCCGTCGCCGGCGCGTTGCCTGTCTTGTGCGTCAGCACATTACGGCGTTGTCATCGGCCCGATCATCGTCGCGGCGAACGCGTGGTCCGCGCGACGCAGAGCCGACCGAGTGTCCCATTTCGCGGCCGTCAGCAGCGCGGTTGCCGGCGCAGTCGCCCTCGAGGACAACACCGGCTGGCTTAAGGGTGCTGCCCTGAGCGCGGAGGTCATTCCGAATTTCATCCCCGATGACATTGTCCTCGAAGAGATTCCACCGACAGCTCCACAAGCCCCCCTGCTGTTCGTCGGCGACCTCGGCTCCGACAAGGGGGTTCCGACGTTGCTGAAGGCCTACCGCCTGCTGGAGGATCCGCCGCCGCTCGTGCTTGCCGGTCGCTCGTCGCCGGGCGTCGAGTGGAGGCTTCCGGGTGGTGTCCAGTGGGTTGGGGAGTTGCCGCATGACCAGGTACTGAAATTGTTCCGGTCCGCGCGCGCGGTCGTTGTCCCGTCGGTGTGGTCCGATCCTTGTCCGACCGTCGTGCTCGAGGCGATGGCTGCGGGTAGACCAGTGGTGGCCGCCGCCTCCGGAGGCATCGTCGACATGGTGGTCGACGGGGTCACCGGGGTCTTGGTCCCGCCCGGGGACGCGCCGGCGCTGGCGCGAGGCATTGCCTCGGTGCTGAACGATCCGGACAACGGCCGTGCGTTGGGCGCCGCGGGACGGAACCGCGCACGCGGATTCACCGTCAGCGCCGTCGTCGAACGAATCGAGCGCATGTACGCCAGCGCGATCGCGGAGACCAAGGCCGAAGCGAGCAGTGGTGGCTGAGCAGCGTCGCCTCGCCGACACGGCGTGCGCTGTCCCCGAGGTCGTGCCCGACCATCAGCGCCAGCGCGGCTTCCTGGTCCGCAGTGCACTGGCGCTGGTGTCCACGGCCTTCCTGACCTCGGGGGTTGGCTTCATCTACTGGGCGGTATCGGCTCACCTCTTCCCGCCCTCGAACATCGGTGAGGCCGCCACCGCCATCGCGGCGATGAACCTCATCGCGCCACTCGCCACCCTTGGGTTCGGTACCCTGCTGGTGGCCGAGCTGCCCTCGATGGGCGCCGGCCGCTCCGAGCTGGTCTCCACCACCGCGGTGGTCAGCGGCGTCTTCGGCGGCGGCCTGGCCCTCATTTGCGCGATGTTGCTTCCCCCCGAGCTCCTTGGCCTCCCCGGCATCGGCCGCGACGCCAGCGCCACACTGCTCTTCGCCGCCGGTGTCGCGGTTCAGGCAGTCGGCATGCTGCTCGACTCGGCGCTGCTCAGCGTCGCGGGCGGCGGGCCCCAGCTCTGGCGCAATGCCACCCTCGCCGTCGTCAAGCTCGTACTGCTGGTCGCCTTCGCGCTGACGCTCTCCCAGCAAGGATCGCTGAGCATCTACGCCAGCTGGTTCTTGGCCAACGTCGTCTCGATCGCAGCGATCACGATCTGGTTGGCCCGCGAGCACAGGGTCACTCTGCGCGGGATGTGGCCCACCCGCTCGGCCCTGCACGGCCTGAGGTACGTCGCCGCTCAGCACCATGTGCTCAACCTGGCGCTGCAAGTGCCCTATTTTGCGATGCCGATCGTCGCGAACGTCACCCTCGGCTCCGAGCGGGCCGGCTACCTCTATGCCACCTGGTCGGTCGCCGGGTTCGTGTTCGTACTGCCGATCGCGCTCTCGACCGCCCTGTTCGCTTCGGGTGCGCGGGACGACAGCACTTTCCTCGTGCAGTTGCGATTCACCCTGCGCTACTCGCTGGCAGCCTGCGCCGCGGCAAACCTGTTGCTTATTCCGCTGGGCGGAGTTGTGCTGCACGTCTTCGGCAGCGCGTACGCCAGCAACGGCTACACCACGCTGGTCCTGCTCTGCCTGGCGGGTTTCGGGATGATCGTGAAGGACCACCACGTGACGATCGCGCGGGTCACCGGCCAAGTGGGCCGCGAAGCGGTCTTGGTGTGGGGGCTTACCGTTTGCGAGCTCGTGGGCGCATCGGTCGGGGCGTTGCTCAACGGGCTGACCGGCCTCGGCGAGGGCTGGCTACTCGCCGTGGTGCTGGAGACCGTGGTGTTCGGGCCGTTGGTGCTGCGCGCCTACCGGGGCCGGATCGAACCACCGGTCCGGAGATCGCGGCCAATGCAGTTGAGTGGGAGCCGAATCAAACGAGGGGATGGGTAGCGGCGATGCTGGTGCAGCTTTCCGAAATCAGCGACAGCCTGGCGTGTCCGCGCTGCCGTGGCCCGCTGCGCGACGGCGACGCCGGCCTGCGCTGCGCCCAGCCGTCCTGCGCCCTCGCCGACCAGGCGTTTCCGATGGTGGCGGGGCAGCCCGCGCTGATCGACTTCGACCAAAGCATCCTCGATCGCGCCGAGCTGCTGGCCAACGCCGGCTCGTCCAATGTGGAGCGCAGTCAAGGCGCGCTGGCGCGCGCGGTGTCGCAGATACTGTTCGGCTACAACCGCGAGGCGGAAGCCAAGGCCGGGCAGATCCTTGCCGACGTCAAGACCTCGACGCTGCCGGCTCGACTGCTGGTGATCGGCGGCGGCGCCGTCGGTAGCGGTGTCCAAGCGATGTACGACGACCCCCAGGTGCAGGTGATCGGCACCGACATCTACCACTCACCGCATACGACACTGATCGCCGACGGGCATCGTCTGCCCTTTGCCGACCAGTCGATGGATGGCGTGTGGATACAGGCCGTGCTGGAGCATGTGCTGGACCCGCAGCAGGTGGTGGCCGAAATCCACCGCGTGCTGCGGCCGGACGGGCTGGTGTTCGCCGACACGCCGTTCATGCAGCAGGTCCACGAGGGCGCCTACGACTTCACCCGCTTCACCCTGAGCGGGCATCGCTGGCTGTTCCGCCACTTCGCGCTGATCGATGCCGGCACCAGCGGCGGTGCCGGTCTGGCGTCGCTCTGGTCGGTGCGCTATCTGGCGCGCGCGATGACCGGCAGTGGCCCGCTGGGCACGCTGATGCAACTGGCGCTTTTCTGGCTGCGCTTCATCGACCGCTGGGCTGACCCCCGCGACAACGCCGACGCAGCCAGCGCGGTGTATTTCTACGGCCGTAAGAGCGGCACGCCGATTTTGCCGAAAGACATCGTCGCGTTCTACGCCGAGCAAAAAACCCGTCATCGACATCGCGGCCGGCTTTCACCTACCCAGGCTGATCAACACCGGATCAAGATCCCAGTGAAGGAAATGTCAGGTAAGTAGCGAAACGGCGGCTGGCAAGCTGCACTCATGACCCGTTCGCGCCGTGTGGTCCTGATCGTATCGCTGGTGGCCACCGCCGGGCTGACGCTGGTGCTGGGTGTCACCGATCCGGCCCCGCCCGCGTCGTACCCAACCCGGTTCTTCGTGTGGAATCTGGTGTTGGCGTGGATTCCGGTGTTCTTTGCGGCCGGTTTCGCCGTGGTACGCCAGCGGATCTGGTTGTTCCCGCTGGGACTGGCGTGGCTGGCTTTCCTGCCCAACTCCCCGTATCTGATGACCGACCTGATGCACCTAGGCAGCAGCGTCGAATTGTGGCGGCACGTCATGCAATACGGGGTCGCGGCGTGGACTGGAACGGTGCTTGGGGTGGTGTCGATGCATCTGCTACATGAGCGCATCAGGCGCGAGCTCGGTGCGCTGACAGGCTGGATCGCGGTAGTCGTCTCGGTCGGCCTGTGCGCGATAGGTGTGGTGATCGGGCGGTTCCAGCGGTGGAACTCCTGGGATTTGCTCACACAGCCGAACGCGGTAGCGGCGACGACGCTCGATTGGGTGCGTTCGCCGCTTGCCTACGTGCAGCCCACCAGTGTGGCGCTCGCGGTTGGGGCCTTCTTCGGGCTGGCATACCTCACGCTGTGGTCCCTTTGGCCCTCCCCTGAGCCCCAGCGCGCGTAGTGCCGGCGGATCTTCGTCAGTCGGCTGCAGCGAATCGGGGGCGGTCAGTCACTGGATCGAACCGCTGGCGCGCGTCGAGGCACCCGCACCAACCTGAGCCAGCGACGCCGACCGCGCCGGGTCGGTCTCCATACCGCGGTAGAACACGAAGTCGAAGCTGCCCTTACTGCCGATCACCCGAGCGGGCACCCCGCCCACCACGGCGCGGTCAGCCACATTCCGGGTGACCACAGCGTTCGCCCCGACGGCGACGTCGTCGCCAACCGTGATGGGACCGATTAGCTTGGCGCCGGGCGCGACGTACACCCGGTCACCGATGACCGGGTTGCCGCGGCGCTCCCCGCGGCCGGCGACCCCGATGGTCACCCCCTGCGACAGGTTGATGTTGCTGCCGAGCACCGCTTCGCCGTTGACGATCACCTCACCGAAATGGCCGATGTATAGGCCCGGGCCGATGATCGCCTGCGGAGCGATCCCGACTCCCGACCACACCTCCACCAAGCGGTGCAGGAACAGCAGCGGCAGCCGGGCCGCGAGGTGTAGCGGACTGCGGCCGTTCCACGCCCAGTGGGCCACCCGGTAGTGCACCGACGCCACGGTGCCCGGGCACACGTAGAGATTGACTACGGTCGGCCGCCCTTCGGCAAAGCGGTAGCGGTCCAGATCGGCCCTCAGGTCGGCCCACGCGCGGGACCACGCGTGCGGGTCGGACGGCCCGCCTGGAATCGTAGGCGGTCCGCTGGTGGCTCGGGTGTTGAAGGCTATCAAGTTAATTGGAAGCTTCCGATCGGATAGCCGCCGCCACTGTCCCGTCCGGTCTGGGCAAGTGTCATCGGTGCGTAATCGACGGCATTGACTGCGTTTGGCTTGTGTTCGTTCCAAACAACTTTCGCGATGAGCTTATATGTGCCCGCGGGCAATCCAGCGGTCGACAGCCACAACGCACTATCGCTGGCTACGCCGGCCGGGTCCTGCACACTGTCGGTGTAGTTTTGCTCAGCAGCGATGTCGCGTAACGACAACCCAGACTGCACGATTGCGACGACGTTGTCCGCGTCGTTGCGGACTTCGTAGCCGACTTGCCAGTCGTCGTATGTCGGCGCGGTGCCAAAGTTATTCCAGTGCACTGTAATCCGCAACTCCGAGCCCGCCGGGGCGCTGGCCGGTACGGTCGCGGAGGTCACAGCGTAGCGGTAGCCGGCGTACTTGTTCGTGCGTGCCCATATGTCGTACATGTCCGGCGACGGGGCCACTACGTTGCTCGCCACCAGTGAAACATGATAATTCACAACATCTTTCATCGCCTGCTGGAAATAGGCGATCTCGCCGTCGGGTTGCCAGTTGCACCATTCGGTCACGACTGGCGCGGTCCGCCAGCGTGCCCGCAGCGCGGCAACCACAGGGTCGTTGTTCTGCACGTACCAGGAATCGGCGTCGGTGGCCCAAATCTGCGGCGGTGGATACACACCCAAGCAGTCGGCGCGTATTCCCACCGGCCGCCTCGGCGAAGCTGCCAAGAACTGGCGGGTGATTTCGGGATTGTCATCGAGAACGATGATCTGCGTGTCCGGGAAGGCCGCAAGAGTCGCGTTCACCACTCGGGTGATGGACGCCTTCGTGATCGACTGGTCGTTGTATTGGCTGTAGTAGCCGAGTTGGGCGATGCTGTCGTCCGGTGATGGTCCCGGCGCGCCCAAATTCTCTGCCATGAAGCCGATGTGGTTTTCCGACCAGTCGCCGTAGCCGGAAAACTCGAACCATTCCACCCGCTCATCGTGGTCATAGCGCGCGCCGAGTGCGGCGATGAGATGCTCAAGCGGACTCAGGTAGGCATCGGCGTTCCAGTTAGGCACCACATACGTCTTGCCCCCGAAGTAGTAGTCGGTGGTGGCCCCCGGTGTTGCGCGCAGCCAAGCCGGCACCCCGACGACGGTGTTGCCGCTGTAGCCGGTGGACGCGAACGACATAACGCGGAAATGGAACCGCTGGTTGTGGGCGTGCGCTGCAGCGATCGCGTTGTCGATCAGGGTGAAGTCGTAGGAATTGGCGCTCGTCGGTTGGATCTGTGACCAGAGCAACCGGGTGCCGGCGTCGTCGGTACCTGGCCATGCCGGGTAACTGCCGGTAGTGGACTGCGGATACAAGGTGACCCCGATGTCTTGGTACTGACCGCGTTTCGGGTTGACCAGATCTCTGGCCGAGAACGGTATAACGGCACCAGGTTGAACCGCAGCTAGCGGGGCAACCGAGGTTGCGCCGGGTTTGTCGATGTAGTCGCCGATCCACAACGTCAGCGCGGTGGCCATTACCAAAGCCATCGAGATGATTGCCAACCGGCCTGCGCGCTTCTTTCGGGCAACGCTGACCTGCAACCGTGTTTCTTGGGGCCGCTGAGGTTTGGCGAGGTCAATGTCGTATCGCATCAGTCACTCGTCAGCATGCCGTCGGCTGGTGCGACGTCGTTCGCGAAGTCCCGCAGTGAGATGCCTTGCGCTGCCCAGTAGTCGACGTGTGGGACGTCCGGTGCCGGATGTATGAGCCCGAGTAGCGAGTCGGCGCGGAAACCGATCCGGAGACCGACCGCCTCGGCCGTGCGCAATGCGCGATACAGCAGCGCGGACGGTACCGGAACGGGGCGCAGCGGTGTCGGCGTGGTGGCCGCCCGCAGGGTGCGAATGATCTCGCTGAACGGCACCCGGCGCGGGTTGGCCACGCCGAGGACGCGGTGCGGCGGAGGCTGTTTGACGGTCGCGACCACGCAATGCGCCATCTCTTCGGCGTGGATCGCGTACTGGTAGGAGTCCGGACGCAGCATCGGCACGACAGGTAGCGCGGCCACTTTGCGCAACGCGCCGATCATGCCGGCGTCGCCGCCGCCGTGGACGAGCCCGAGCCGCAGCGATGTCCCGCCGTGCGCCGCGACGAGTTCCTCGCAGGCGATCTTGGTCTGGCCGTAGATCTGTTGGGTGCCCGAGTATGCGGACATCGACGAGATCAAAACGATCGGAACGTCACCAACTGCCTGGATGAGCTTGTCAGTGCCGCGGAGGTTGATCCGTTCGATCTCAGCGCGGTCGCGGGCGCGCAGGTCGTAGGCGCAGTGGACGACCGCGGCCACGTCGTCAGGCAGCGGCGCCGCGGGTCCGCCCTCGAGCGAGTAGGGCAGATAGTCCCGCGTCCCGCCGGCCGCCGGCGCCGACCGCTGCAGCGCGATCACGCGGTAGCCGGACGCGGCGAACGCGGCGCCGAGTGCGGTGCCCACGTACCCGTTCGCGCCGGTGATAGCGACGGCCCGGTCACCGGGGTCAGACATGTCGGCTCGCCGACACGATTCGGTGAGCGTTCGCCATCACTGTGAGCGTGAACGTGGTCGAGGGCACTGACGGCAACACCGAGCCGTCGATGAAGTGGACATTGCGGAAGTCGCCGATCCGACCGAGCACATCCGAGCCACCTCCGTGGGGGAATGTCGAGCCGAAGTGGTAACTCTTGCCCGGCCCGGACAGCCGCGCCATCGGCAGCACCGGGTGCAGGTCGAGCTTCGGCCCCAACGCGCTCAGCCGGCGCAGCACCGAGCCGAACATCGCCGGCCGCCGGTCGGATACGACCCGCACCGCGACGTCGGGCAACACCGCCTGCTGACGGGACCGCAGTTCGACGCGCAGCTGAGCCGACTGCCAGGACGGCAGGTATCCCAGCGCGGCGGTGACTCGACCCAGGACGGCGCCGCTCAGCCGCGGCGGGAGCCAGCCCGGAAGCGCCGCCGCAATTGCCGGGTTGTATGGGTAGCAATGCACCTGGGACGTCGTGTACGCCTCGTCGTCGTCCTTCAGCAGCAGGTTGAACTGGTTGAGCGTGAAGTCCTGTTGTTCGCGCGGATCGCCGGCCGAGCGCCGGGACACGAACGGGATCAGGAATTGTTGGGACTCCTGCAGGTCGAGTTGGTGCGGCGGCGCGCTCAACGAGTTCAGGGCTATCCGGGTGCTGCCGAGCCCTCCTGCGCCGACGAAAACGCGGTCGGCCTCGAGGCGCACCTCGTGCCCGTCGGCGAGGTCGATGCCGCAAATGGACGGCGTGCCGCCGACAGGCTGATCGACCGAGGTGACCAGCACGCGCGAAATGTGCCGCACCCGACCGGTGGAGACGAACCGGTCGATGGTCTGACGAGCCGAGTAGATGAGCGAATACGGGCAGCCGGTCATGCAGAGCCCACACCGCATGCAGGAGTTCGCCGCGAAAGCGAGCCGCGCCTTGCCGACGACGATGCCCTTGGCGCGGATGGCGCTGCGATGCCGCCGGTAGCGGTCGAGCACGTCGGCGGTCCGGCCGGACACCGGCGGCAGCGGCCCGCTCGCCGAGAGCAGCGGAAAGTGCTCGGCGTAGTCGTCATCTTCGGCTGCCAGCGGCACCTCCGCCAGCACCGCGCGGTAGTGCGGTTCGATCGCGTCCCAGCCGTACGGCCAGCGGTCGAACGTGGCCCGCGAGAACGGCATGATCTGCGCTCCCCAGACCGTCGAGAACCCGCCGAGAGCGCCCGACACGGCCGCTTGGTTCCCGCGGTCGGGCATGGCCAGACCGCGCTGCTGGCCGTGGTCGACGAACATGTGGCTGGAACCATAGGCGCGCTTCTCGGGGAGCGCCGATCCGGCGAGCGCCGCCGGCTGCACGGTGACCAGTTCGCGATCGGCACTGGCCCACTGCGCCGGCTGCAGCGCGCTCATCCGTTCCACGGCTGCAGCCGCGTCGTCGGCCAGCCGCTCGCCGATGTCGACGACGGTGATTCGTTCGGACGGGTCGTCGGCAAGCGCGAGGATCGCCGCCGCCGCGGCCGGGCCCGTCCCGACGATGACGCTATGCACTGTCGGTCGCCGGAACGGTAGCGCGGGCCTCACGCACGTCAGCGTCGCTGAGGCCGGTCGTCAGGACCTCCGGCCGGCGACCCCGCGCGAGCTGCACCCTGCCGGCGACAAATCCGCATCCGCCGAGCGCCAGGCCGAGCACGGCGGCGACCGCTTGGCGCAGTCGCTCGGGCCGACCGGTCACCGTCGCGACGAGCGCCGTGATGAGCGTTAGCAGCACGCCGGCGCCGAAGCGCAGCTCAGCGCGGATGTTGCCGCCCTCGCCCATGTCGGCGACCGCGCCGACTTTGTTGCGGTTCACGAAATAACAGCGCCGCCAGAAGTAGGACCACGTCATCCTCTCGGGAGGGACGTAGTGATGGACCTCGGCGCGCGGCTCGTAGAGGACGGCGGCCGGGCCGTGCGCATGGGCGATCCGATGCGAGAGGTCCATGTCGTCGTAGTCGTCGGCATGGAACCCGCCAACAGCGAGCATCGCTTCGCGACGCACGCTCATGCTTGTGCCGATCAGGCGGCGTACGGGCGCGAGCCGGTCCGGCAGGGATTGGTAGTGGCAGCCGAACACCCAATCGAAATCGGGCGGGAACCAGGATGGCCGCGGCGCCCCGTAATTCGGCCGCGACGCACCGCCGACCGCGAAGGCGGTCGGGCACATGGCGTACACGGCGAGCAGCCGCTTGAGCCAATCCGGTTCCGCTACGGCGTCGTCGTCGAGGAAGGAGACGATCTCAGCGCGGGCGAGCAGCAGCGCGGTGTTTCGCGACGAACCCTGCCTTCCCGGGAACTGGCTTGCGGCAATGACGATCTCGACGGACGAGTCGGCCGGGTGTTTGCCCCATTGCTGGCGGCACCGGGCGAGCAACTCATCGTTGTGGTCCACAACGATGATCAGCCGCTGTGGGGCGACTTCCTGCCCGAGCACTGACTCGACCGCCCGCGCGAACACCTCCCACCGGGCCAGGGTATAGGTGCAGATCACAACGTCCGCGCTCAGCGACTTCGCGGCGGCAGGCCCACCCGACGCCATCGAGAACTTGGGTGGGCCGATTACGAACGACACGTGTTTCTCCTACCTGGCCGAACTGACCAAGGAATGAGGACCGCGTCCGACGCGGTGGTGTTCGGGCGCGGCGATCACGACGGCGGAGCGATGCAAACCGTAGTTTAACACGTACGGCACTATACCTACTTTTTGGATGCTACACACCTCTCTACCGGACATCCGGTATCTGCATTCTTAGGCGAGGCTCGCCAGCACGCATGGGCGGGTGGCCGACGGCGGCGCAGAAGGACTCCAAAAACCCCTGTCCGACTATAAGTCTGTAGGTCTGTATCTTTTTATCCTATTAGTATGTATACTTCCCTGATAATAAACTAGCAGTTTGTCGGTGCCTAGCCCATGATGGCTGCGACCGGATGTCACCGCAGCGCGTGCGGGCTACCGCTGTCCACTGGTACCGATGACTTCACGATAGGGAGAGAGATATGCCTACACGTTTCATGACCGACCCGCACGAAATGCGGTCGATGGCGGGCCGTTTCGACGTGCACGCGCAGACCGTCGAGGACGAGGCCCGCAAGATGTGGGCGTCGAGCCAGAACATCGCCGGGGCCGGCTGGAGCGGTACCGCCCAGGCCACCTCCTACGACACCATGGGCCAGATGAACACCGCGTTCCGCAACATCGTCAACATGCTGCACGGTGTGCGCGACGGACTGATCCGCGACGCGAACAACTACGAGAGCCAAGAGCAGGCCTCGCAGCACATCCTGTCCAGCTAGCCCACCCACCAAGACTTTTAGGAGAACACCATGTCGATCAGTTACCAGTTCGGCGATGTCGACGCCCACGGCGCCTTGATCCGTTCCCAGGCCGCCTCCCTGGAGGCCGAGCACCAGTCCATCGTGCGCGATGTGCTGGCCGCCGGTGACTTCTGGGGTGGCTCGGGTTCGGTGGCCTGCCAGGAGTTCATCACCCAGTTGGGTCGCAACTTCCAGGTCATCTACGAACAAGCCAACTCCCACGGCCAGAAAGTCCAGACCGCAGGAAACAACATGAGCAGCACCGACTCGGCCGTCGGCTCCAGCTGGGCCTGACACCCCTTCAGGAGTGCGACCGATACAGCTGTGAGCAGGATTTCCTGTCCGGCTCGCGCTGGTCTAGTCGCGGCCATGCTCTCAGAAAAACTGCTGACACTCAGCATCTTTCAAGATTTCCACCGGGTCAGATTTGCTCATCACCGCCCAGACGGAGGGGCAGTTCCTGCAAGGCATGGGTCCGCTTGCGAGCCGTATCATCGCCGTCCGCGCGAACGACGGGCATCAGCAGCCTTTTTCAGGGTCTGGTGGGTAGCCGGCGTCGTCAAGCCAAATGGACGCGATGTTGAACCTGTCAGGACTCGTCGCCGCCGTTCCGTCTGGCTGAATGTATTGAAGCTCAACCTCTGCCATGAAACGCCCTGCGGCCTGCAGGGTCGCGCTGTTGAATGCCACTCGATAACACTGATCGCGCGTTAGATCCCATGCGACCGTGGCATCGGACGGTAACTCTTGCCGGAGCTGCCGTAGCACCGCCTGTGCGTCGACCGTATGCATAGCCAGGGTGTAGGCCTGGATCCTCTCGGTGCCGAGGTCGCTGACGTCCCTGTAGACAGCACCGTTATTCGTCACGTAGGGCGGCAAACTGGGGTCGGCGCCGTAGTCGGAATCCTTGTCGTTCGCCGCATTCAGCGTGTGCGTGGCATCCCAGTTGGCCCGCTTGGCTCCAATGCCAGGAATCAATTCTTCTCGGATTGCTGAACTTGCCGGCAGCGACGCGACGGTTGGCGTACCTGCCGCTGTGGTTCCCGGCGAGGGCGACGAACAACCCGTCGTATTCGCCAAAACCCACGCGAGAACGAGGCTGGTGACGAGGGCGCGCATTATCGCTTACCTCCAGTTCGATAATGATATGTGCAGGGCGGCAATCGTTTTGAGACAGATTCGGCAATCATGGTCATACTCAGGATTTGTCGATCCGGCCGGCCACCTCGGTGAGCACTTCCATTAGGCCGTCCACTGCGTGATCCACGGCGAAGCAGTCTGCGTAGTGACGCGCCGCCGCTCCCCCACGCAAGGTCGCGGTGAGCGGATCGGCCAGATCATCGAATGCGGCAGACAGCCCACCGACGTCGTCGACGCCGACCGGGGGAAAGCCCGGAGGCTGGTACTCAGCCAGGCCGCCGGCGGAGGAGACGATCGGCATGACCCCCAGCTGCATCGAGAGCATCTGAACGCCACTCTGCGAAGCATTGCGGTAATGAGCGACCGAGCCTTTGGCGGCGGCCAGCGTGCTGACGACATCCGAATAGCGGTAACTGCCGGGACGCCAGCGGACGTAGGCCGGCAAGGTTCGGATGGTAAGCGGCCCAACACCTATCAGCAGCAGCTCGTCGCCGCGCCAGCTGCCTCCGTCGACATGTCGATGCCATGCTTCGAGCACGACGTCGATATTCTTGTGCGAGTTGAGCCGCCCGGCCACCACGAAGTCGCGCCGCCCGTCGGGACCGACGAACGGAGGGACCAGCGTCGGATCGAGGTCGCTGCAAAGCGGGACCACATGCACATCGGTGCCGACGACGTCATGCCGGGCGGCTACAGCTATCGCGGCGAAATTGCTGTAGGTGACGGTAGCCGCCGAACGGACGCCCCATTTGTCGAATACCTTACGCGCGAGTACTTTTCGACGCCGGCCGGCGTCTCGGCGTTCGTCATGCACCAGTTGAATTCGCGGCGCGCGTCCCGCCAGTGCAATCCAGCGTGGATCGCGGACGGACTCAGCGATCACGATGTCGGGCCGGTATTTTCGAATGCGGCGCTGCGCCGCCAGAGCCGCCGGCCAAGTCGAAGCCGTCCGGAACCCGGGGTCGAGCACCAACTCGTAGTCGCGCGCCCCATCTGACTCAGGATGTTGGTCGGTGGTGACCAACAACACGTCGATACCCCGCGCGCGCAGCCTTTCAGCTTGTACGCGCGCCAAGGGCCGCATCAGCGGCGAAAGCCACAGCATCCTCAGTGCATTCGCGCTGTCACGGCGATCGCTTGTGATGCTGGCCTTCGTCATCGCCGTCACTATTTCGTGCTTTCATTTAAGGCCGAGGCCGGCGGCGTCGCGCCGGCCCGGCTTCCGGAGTCGGCTGCTGCCGACAGCTGGGTGTCGCGGCAACCTCGGCACACGCTCATAGCACCGCCATCCCAATGTCTTTGGATGACAGCGGCGTCGCATGGTGCAGCGTCGGAAGTGGAAAGACGAGTTGTCCGCCCCACTCGGCGATGTAGCTCAGCTGATCGGTGAGTTCGTATTTCAGGTTCCACGGGAGCGCCAGCACCACGTCGGGTCGATCACTGGCGAGAAGTCCGGGATCGCGAATCGGGATGCGGGTACCTGGCGTGAAGCGACCGTGCTTGTAGGGATTCCGGTCGACGATATATTCGAGCAGATCGCTGCGGATTCCGCAGTAGTTGAGCAGGGTGTTGCCCTTGCACGGCGCACCATAGCCGACAACACGCTTACCGTCGGCGCGGCACTGAAGCAGGAATCGCAACAGATTGTGGCGCAACGACTCGGTGCGCGATCGCAGTTGCAGATAACCGTCGACACGATGTAACCCGGCCGCTTTCTCAGCCCGCAACAAGTCGATGACTCCTGCACTGGGTGGTGCGGCGATACGCGCGGGACGAGCCCAGATGCGAATCGAACCACCTTGCACTGGAAGCGATTCGACGTCAACGACAGCCAGCCCGGCCGTGGCAAGCGCGCGCTTTGCCGAAAGTAGGGTGTAGTACTGGAAGCGTTCGTGGTAGATCGAGTCGAACTGGCCTTGGACTACCAATTTCAATGCATGGTGTACCTCGATAGAGACCCAGCCCTCGTCATTGACCAATCCCCGCAGCGCTTGAGTGAAGTCCAGCAGGTCGGGTACGTGTGCGTAGACGTTGTTGGCAATAACCAAGTCAGCAGGGCCGTACTCGGCTCGCAGTTCGCGTGCCAACCGCTCGTCGAGAAACGCGGAGGCGGTCGCGACGTCGCGGTCTCGGGCGGTCGCGCGGACATTCGCCGATGGCTCAATTCCCAGGCATGGTATGCCCGCATCGACAACATGCTGCAGCAGATAGCCGTCGTTACTACCGACTTCGACCACGAATGACATAGGCCCAAGCTGCAGCCGCTGGATGGCATCGATCGACGAAATTCTTCGCGCTTCGCACGACGCTGTCGGAATAAGACGAAAAGCGCGTGTACTCGGTGAAAATCTCCTCGGGCGCGATCAGGGCAGGTAGTTGCAACAGCAGACAGTTCTCGCACAGCCGCAAGTGGAGCGGGAACGTTGGTTCGGGTAGATCGAGTTCGTCGATGGTGAGGAACTTTTCGCCCAGCGGCGTGGCACCGAGATCCAAGATGCCGACCAGTCGGTCCGAGTCGCACAAGCGACACCGCGACCGAGCAAACGTCTTTCGCACTCTGTCACGTTCGCGGCGTGTCACCGCCGACCCCCGGCGCAACGCGATCCTCGGAAACTCGCCGTCTCGCAATGTATTCGCGTCTCATCGCGCCAGATTCGTTCGGGCGGTTGACCGGATATGCCGGCAAGGCACAGGTTGGCCAACGAGTGGGGCCCGGACCGCGGCGGGGGCACACCGCGGTCCGGGCGGTTCAAACGAGCCCGGGCCAAGTCGCTGAACAAGCGACTTAGCGAGGGCGCGTAACGCGTCGGCGAAGCTATGACGCCGAACTTTGGTCCTACCCGGAGGACGGCCCCAGCGGAGTGGGAGGACAAACCGGTAATCCGCATAAAGGGCATACTACATACTTTTTGCATGGTGAGCGATTCATTAAGCTACTTAAGGTATTTCTTGATCCGTGCGTCTCGGGTGCCTGAGAAACGCTCCACGCGACCCAAGCGTGCGCACTCTCCCGTACGCGACGACGCGGCGGACCGCCACCGGTTGTCGTCATTGCCGTGACAGCTCTCTTCCGTTCAACCCGTATAGACCGGGCGTTGCACGACGGCGCGACGGTACCGGTAGCGCGCCTCAACGGGAGCTTTGTCGCCGGTGCGCCGGGCCGAGTCGGACATCGGAGTACCGAACGGACTCGCCGGTCCCTTGGGCAGAACCGGCGAAGTGGAGCTCACCCCGCTTGCGCCGCCCGGCAGTGCCGAGGCGACTTGACTGAAGGCCGGAGCTGCGGAAGTCCAGCCCTGAGGCACCGACAGGGCGCCGAGCGAAGCCGCGCGGCCCGACGTCGCGGTCAACGCGGCATTGCCGAACTCTGGTGAGCTCCAGGCACCCATACTTGGACTCGGGCCGATGTCGAGCGACGATTTGAACATCTGGAAGCCAGTACTGAAGGTGCTGGTAGCTGCTTTAAAAGTATTCGCGAGCGACCCTGACGATCCGAGCGTCGAGACGCTCGACGTGAGCATGGACGCGGTCGAGGCAGTACCGGAAGCCAGGCTCGTCCCGGATGTCAATGCTGCGCTCGAGGACATCGGAGTCACCAGCGAAGACAGTGGCGATGTCGAGGACGAGCTTGACGTGACCGTCGACGCCAGCGCCTGCAGGGCGCTGGGCATTGCGGCCGTGCTCAGTGGTGACACCGTCTGCGCGCCTGTGCCGGCCGAAGTACCGGCGGCTTGGGTGACCGCGGCGGCCAACCCGGCGAACCCTGATGAATTCGTGGTTTCCGGCGGACTCGTAAACGGTGTCAATGTCGACGCAGTCGACGACGCACCGGCATAGCCGTACATCGCCGCGGCGTCCTGAGCCCACATCTCGACGTAGTCGGCCTCAGTGGCCATGATCGCCGGGGTGTTTTGACCGAAGAAGTTTGTCGCGACCAGCGCCAGCAGCAAGGCGCGGTTGGCCGCAATCACCGCTGGCGGCACGGTCATCGCGAACGCGGCCTCATAGGCGGCCACGGCCGCTTTGGCTTGAGCGGCGGTCTTTTCCGCATGCAGGGCGGTGGCGCTGATCCACGACACATGGGTTGCGGCCGCCACGGCCATTGATTCGGAAGAAGGACCGAGCCATGACGACGTCAAGTCGGTGATCGCGGTCCCGAAGGCAACGGCCGTGATGTACAGGTCTTCCGCCAGCAGATCCCACGCCGCCGAGGCAGCCAGCAGCGGCGCGGATCCCGGTCCCGCATACATCCGCCCGGAGTTGATCTCCGGCGGTAAGGCCCCGAATTCCAGCATCTACGGACCGCCGAGGTCGATCGCAACAGAGTTTGTGACGCGGATCGTGGTGCTCACTGCCGCTTCGAGACATCGAAAGGGTTGCCCGCCCGTCACGCAACCCAAGCGGCGAGACTGCTCGCAGACCGACCGCTCTCATTGAAAGAGTTTTGCATACTTTTCGTATCGTGTATAGTCGTGAGCGAACCGCAAGTTTTAACGGCCGATTTCTCACCGATATGCCGCTGAACTCCCACGTCGCTGACCGCGCGGGATCATGACGCCACTCTGCCAACCGATGCCAGCAACGGCCAGTTCGCGTCTCGTTCGGAGATGACGCTGACCGCCAGCGGCCACTCGATCCCGAATTCCGGGTCATCCCAGCGGAATCCCTGCTCCTCGTCAGCGTCATAGACGCGGCTGACGTGATAGAGAACTTCGGTGTTGTCGGCAAGAGTCTGAAAGCCGTGGGCAATGAACGGTGGCAAGAAGAGCGCGCGGCGGTTGTCGGCACTCAGTTGCACCATCACGTGGTTGCCGTAGTTACTCGACTCCGGGCGCACATCGACGGCCACGCCGACGATGGCGCCGCGGGTGCAGCGAACCAGCTTGGCCTCGGCGTTCGGTGGAACCTGACGGTGGATGCCGCGAAGCGTCCCTCTGGCGTAGTTGTATGCGAAGTGCGTCTGTGCGACGTTGGAGAGCAGGCCGTATTCGGCGAATTCTTCGGCGCAGAACAATCGCGAGTAGAACCCGCGGTCGTCACGCTCCGGTTCAATGTCGACGATCATCACCCCGCCGACGTCGGTGGGCGTGTACCTCACTCGAACTCTCCTTTCGGGATGGGGCCGTCATACTTGATTGCGTCGTGGTCTTCCACGAATCACGTTGAGAAAAAGGCGAACCCGAATTGAGGCTGACCGGCGTTAGCGCCATCATGTTGGCCGTCCCATCCACCGATCAACTTCCTTCGTAGCCTTTCGCCGCTGCAGGACGCGAGGCGCAGGCCCCTCTACCGCAGCGACGCCGTGAGCGTCGAAACCCTCAAACCGCTAATCGCCATCCTAAGTGGAATACATACATTTAGAATGACTATTATCATATCTGTCAACTCCCGGTATCGCCACTGATAGTTCGTCGCGGCGCGGTCGACACCGCTTCCGATGCGTTGACCGGCACCGACCGGGCGCTGCGGCCAGCCGCCGGAGGTAACACTTTTCATACTTTTTGAATCATGTATAGTCCTGAGCAGACCGCTCGTCTAAAGCGTTGCGGTCGGCGTATCGACTCAGGGGTGGCTTTAAAGCCGCGTCGATCGCTAACTGCGGATCGCTTTTTGGATAAGCTCGTCCAACGACGCCTCGAGACCTAGGGGCCCGTTGTCAGACCTTCGCGGCGGAGCACTACTAGGTGGCTTAATGATGACCGAGACGACCGACAGCAGAGCGGATACCACCCGCCTGCAGATTCTGCGTGCTGCCGCACGCCAGTTCGCTCGGCTGCCCTATCACCAGGTCGGCCTCGACGACGTTCTCGCCGAGGCCGAGTTGACCAAGGGCGCAATGTATTTTCATTTCCGCTCGAAGCATGCGCTGGCGCTGGCGATCATCGACGACCAGATCACCCGGTCCAACCAATCGATCACCGAACTGCTGGCGCGCAAGTTCTCCGGCCTGGAGACGCTGATCGACTACTCCTACCAGTTGGCTACGCGAGATATCAGCGAGGTCATCTCCCGCGCAGCCTTGCATCTCGTCGAGTCCATCGGTCGGATCGATGGGCTGCAAGCGAAGTTGCACAAGGAATGGATCGACAACCTCACCGTCGCCATCCAGCGCGGCATAGCTGAGGGCGACGTCGTGGAGGACTGCGACCCGGAGGCCGTGGGACGCCTGCTGGCATCGGCCTACATGGGGTTGCGCCAGACCAGTGATCTGGACGAACCGGAACGTTTCCTCCGCGACTTCGAGAAATTGTGGGTGCTCGCGCTGCCCGGCTTCGTGCGCCCGGAGCGGATCGACTATTTCCGGCAGTTCATCAAACGACGCACGACGATCGCCGATCGCCAGCACGTCCGCGCTGGCGGGTTCAGGCTGATCACAACGTCCATCGCGGGGCCGGTAATCACGTCGGATCCCCCTGCCGCCCTGTTAGGCTTTGCCGCCGAGTCAGCAATCGTGCGCACCGAGAGGGTCTGGAGCCTCTGCGCACAACCCGAACTCCGGAGGTAAGCCGATGGCCCGCCAGGTCCGATCGGAAGCGACGCGGCGAAAGATCCTCGACGCCGCGGTCGAGGTGTTCACCGAGGTGGGATTCGCGGCCGCCGATCGTGGCGCGATCATCGAACGCACCGGGATGACCAAGGGCGCCTTCTACCACCATTTCGATTCGATGGAAGCCCTCGCGTCGGCCATCATCGACGAGGGCGCCAGTCTGGTCGTCGCCGAGCTCGGCGCGATGTCGGACTCGTTTTCGCCGGCACTGGAAAACATCCTGCACAGCACCTTCATCACCGCGGACCTGTTCGCGTCCAACAGGGTTGTACGCATCGCCGAGCAATTGACGCTCGCGTTCGGCAGATTCAACAGCACCGCGATCGCGGCGTACCGAAGCTGGATCGACACGATGACAGTCGAGGCCACGCGGGCCATCGCCGAAGGCGACATCCGACCGGAGCTCGACCCGCACATGGTCAGCGAGTCGATCATCAGCGCGACGTTCGGTGCGCGGATCTTGGGACAGACGGCGTCCGATGACGGCGATCTCGTCCGGCGGATGACCCAGATGTGGGAGCTGCTGTTCCCCGCGATCGTCACCGAGACGTCGCTGGGCTACTACCGCGAATTCCTGGCCCGCGAGGCGCTGCGCCACGTCGAGCACGACGCATCGTAATGGCCGGGCAATCCCATCGAGCCGGGGGCGTTCACCGCTCGTTGACCCACAGATGCTCGGTGAGGTCCTGAAACGTCGCGAGCGCAATCTCGTCGTCGGCGCGCCGCAGGGCGGATTTGCTCATCAACGCACGCACCGTCGAGCCCTCCTTGTGCGCAAGGTCGACGACCATGTTCGCCAGGCCGTCCACGATCGCGAGCACCGGCTCGGTTTCCAGTGCGCCATAGAAGATGTCGTGGAATTTCAACGCGACGACCTCATCCGCGCCCCGACCGACCATCTCGGCGAAGGCGGTGTTGGCGAACACGATCGTGCCGTCCTGCAGGACCGCAAGGGTGGGAACCGGGATCCGCTCCAGCACGACCAGCGCCGGCAACTCCTGCAGCGCCTCGATGGGCGGTCGGCTCGCCTGCGTTGATCGTCGTCGGTCCACCGCATGATTATGGTCTATCTCGGCGCCGAATGCCGAACAGATTCTGAGAGCATCCTGGGGTGACCTGCGAAGCGCGGGGTGCTGGATGCCTTTTGCCCTGGCCGTGCGGATAATGACACGCTGAACGCATGGCGGCACACCGAGATGCCCGGCGACGGGCGGCCCGCAGCGAGGAGGTTCGATGACGACGCACGGCGAAGCGGCGGTCCTCGTCCTGGCGGCCGGAGCCGGAACCCGGATGCGCTCGGACACCCCGAAGGTGCTGCACACCCTGGCCGGCCGCAGCATGCTTGCGCATTCGCTGCACGCGATCGCCAAGATGGCGCCGCAGCACCTGGTGGTAGTGCTGGGCCGCGACCACCGACCTATCGAAGAAGCCGTCAGCGATCTGGCCCAGACGTTGGGACGACCGATCGAGGTGGCGACCCAGGACCAGCAGCTCGGCACTGGTCACGCCGTGCTGTGCGGCTTGTCGGCGTTGCCCGACGACTTCGGCGGCGTCGTGGTCGTGACGTCCGGCGACATCCCGCTGCTCGACGCCGACACCCTGGCTGACCTGGTCGCCACCCACAGCGCCCGCGACGCCGCGGTGACCGTGCTGACCACGACGCTGAGCGATCCGACCGGGTACGGCCGCACCCTGCGCACCCAGGACCACGAGGTGATCGCGATCGTCGAGCAGGCGGACGCCACGCCCTCGCAGCAGGAAATCCGCGAGGTCAACGCCGGCGTGTACGCCTTCGACATCGCCGCGCTGCGATCGGCGCTGACCCGGTTGTCCGCCGACAACGCACAGCAGGAGCTGTATCTGACCGACGTCATCGCGATCGTCCGGCAGGACGGGCGGGCGGTGCAGGCCAGGCACGTCGACGACAGCTCCCTGGTGGCCGGCGTCAACAACCGCGTCCAGCTGTCCGAGTTGGCCGCCGAACTCAACCGCCGGATCATCGCCGGCCATCAACTGGCGGGCGTCACCGTCGTCGATCCGGCAACCACCTGGATCGACGTCGACGTGACCATCGGCCGCGACACCATCGTCCACCCCGGAACGCAGCTGCTCGGCGGAACCCGGATCGGCGGTCGGTGCAGCATCGGCCCGGACAGCACGCTGACCGACGTCTCCGTCGGCGACGGCGCCTCGGTGAGCCGAACCCACGGCGCGGGCGCGTCGATCGGCGACGGCGCGGTCGTCGGGCCGTTCACCTACCTGCGGCCCGGCACGGCGCTGGGCGCCCAGGGCAAGCTGGGCGCGTTCGTCGAGACCAAGAACGCGACCATCGGCACCGGTACCAAGGTGCCGCACCTGACCTACGTCGGCGACGCCGACATCGGCGAGCACAGCAACATCGGTGCATCCAGCGTCTTCGTCAACTACGACGGCACCTCCAAGCAACGGACCACGGTCGGTTCGCATGTGCGCACCGGCTCGGACACCATGTTCATCGCCCCGGTCACCGTCGGCGACGGCGCCTACACCGGGGCGGGCACGGTGGTCCGCGAGGACGTCCCACCCGGCGCGCTGGCGGTGTCCGGTGGCCCGCAGCGCAACATCGAGGGCTGGGTGGACCGCAAACGACCCGGCAGCGCGGCCGCAGAGGCTGCCCAGAAGGCGCGGGCGTCCGACACCGAGCCGCCCGACGAGCCGTCATGACGTCAACGCGGCAGCGCGGCGGCGTTTCGCTACCTAGTATTCCTAAAGCAGCCACCCCGATCCGAACCAGTGAGGGCAGCCCGTGAGCTACGACTGGACTGACAACCGCAAGAATCTGATGCTCTTCACGGGTCGCGCGCACCCTGAATTGGCCGAACAAGTGGCCAAAGAGCTCGACGTGCACGTCACCGCGCAGACCGCACGAGACTTCGCCAACGGCGAGATCTTCGTGCGCTTCCAGGAATCGGTCCGCGGCTGCGACGCCTTCGTCCTGCAATCGCACCCGGCGCCGGTCAACCAGTGGCTGATGGAACAGCTGATCATGATCGACGCGCTCAAGCGCGGCAGCGCCAAGCGGATCACCGCCGTCGTGCCGTTCTATCCGTATGCCCGTCAGGACAAGAAGCACCGCGGCCGCGAGCCGATCTCGGCACGACTGGTCGCCGACCTGTTCAAGACCGCGGGCGCGGACCGGATCGTCACCGTCGATCTGCACACCGACCAGATCCAGGGCTTCTTCGACGGGCCCGTCGACCACATGCGCGCCCAGAACCTGCTGACCGGCTACATCAAGGACAACTACGACGCCGGCGACATGGTCGTCGTCTCCCCCGACTCCGGCCGAGTGCGGATCGCCGAGAAGTGGGCCGACGCGATGGGCGGCGTCCCGCTGGCGTTTATTCACAAGACCCGCGACCCGCGGGTGCCCAACCAGGTGGTGTCCAACCGGGTGGTCGGTGAGGTGCACGGACGGACCTGTGTCCTGATCGACGACATGATCGACACCGGCGGCACCATCGCCGGCGCGGTCAAGCTGCTGCGCAAAGACGGCGCCAAAGACGTCGTCATCGCGGCCACCCACGGCGTGCTGTCCGACCCGGCGTCTGAGCGGCTGGCCGAAAGCGGCGCCAGGGAAGTGATCGTCACCAACACGCTGCCGATCGGCGAGGAGAAGCGCTTCCCGCAGCTGACCGTGTTGTCGATTGCGCCCCTGCTCGCGACCACCATCCGCGCGGTATTCGAAAATGGTTCGGTCACAGGATTATTCGACGGTGACGCGTAGATGGCTTCGACGGTCATCTACCACAATCCCAAGTGCTCGACGTCGCGCAAGACCCTGCAATTGCTGCGCGACAACGGGATTGAGCCCGACGTGGTGCAGTATCTGAAGACGCCGCCGTCCCGCGACGAGCTGGTCGGCATGATTCGCGAGGCCGGGATCGATGTGCGGGCCGCCGTGCGCAAACGCGAGTCGCTGTACGCCGAGCTGAACCTGGCCGACGCCAGCGACGACCAACTGCTCGATGCCATGGCCGAACACCCCGTCCTGATCGAGCGGCCGTTTGTCGTCACCCCGAAAGGCACGCGGCTGGCCCGACCGGTCGACACGGTCCGCGAGATCTTGTGAGACCGCCGCTACGGCTCGCGGCCGCGGCGGCGGCCCTGACCGTGCTTGCCTTGCCGATGGCTGGCTGCGGGCCCAAAAATCCTGACTACCAGTCGATTTGGTCCACCACACCGACGACAACGACGCCGACGCCGAGCGGGACCCCGGTACCTTTCTCACAGTATCTGGAGAGCAACGGGGTCTCCGGCGAGCCGGTGGCGCCCGACAAGGTGACCGACCTGAACGTGTCGATGCCGACACCGCCGGGCTGGCAGAAGCTCGACAAGCCGAACATCCCGCCCACCACCGAGTTGATCGCCAAGGGCGAGGGCTTTCCCAACGCCATGCTCATCGTCTTCAAATTGGGCGGCGAGTTCGACGCCGCCGAGCTGGTCAAGCACGGCAACGACGACGCCCGCCTGGCGCAGAACTTCAAACAACTCGAGTCCTCGGATGCCGACTTCCACGGCTTCCCGTCGTCGATGATCGAGGGCAGTTACAACCTCGGGGATCAACGGCTGCACACCATCAACCGGATCGTGATCGCCCACGGGTCCGGCGCCGACCCGGAGCGTTACCTCATTCAGCTCGCCGTCACCAGCTTGGCCGACCAAGCCGTCGCCGACGCGGTCGACGTCGAGGCGATCATCCACGGATTCACCGTCGCGGCGAAGTAGACCGCGGCACGGCCTGCGTATCGGATTACTGTGTGTGCCATGACGTCATGGACCGCCGCAGACCTGCCCTCATTCGCCGGACGCACCGCGATCGTCACCGGCGCCAACAGCGGCCTCGGCGCGGTGACGGCCCGCGAGCTCGCCCGGGTGGGCGCCACGGTGATCCTGGCAGTACGCAACACCGACAAAGGCAAGGCCGCAGCCCGCGAGATGACCGGCAAAGTCGAGGTGCGGCCGCTAGACCTGCAGAATCTGGCCTCGGTGCGCAAATTCGCCGACGGAGTCGATGCCGTCGACATCCTGGTGAACAACGCCGGCATCATGGCCGTCCCGCACGCGGTCACCGCGGACGGTTTCGAAAGCCAGATCGGCACCAACCACCTCGGCCACTTCGCGCTGACCAACCTGCTGTTGCCGAAGATCACCGACCGGATCGTGACGGTGTCGTCGCTGATGCACTGGATGGGCTACATCAGCCTGAACGATCTGAACTGGACGTCGCGGCCTTATTCGGCGTGGGTGGCCTACGGCCAATCCAAACTCGCCAATTTGCTGTTCACCAGCGAGCTGCAACGCCGGCTCGAGGCGGCGGGCTCGCCGCTTCGGGCGGTTGCCGCCCACCCCGGCTACTCGCACACCAACCTGCAGGGGAAATCCGGTCGCAGACTCGGCGATGCGCTGATGTCCTTCGGCAACCGGTTGGCCACCGACGCCGACTTCGGCGCCCGTCAGACGCTGTACGCCATCGCCCAGGACGTGCCGGGCGACAGCTTCATCGGCCCGGCGTTCGGCATGGGCGGCCGCAGCAAGCCGGTGGGGCGCAGCCCGCTGGCCAAAAGGGCTGGTACCGCCCACGACGCTGTGGGACTTGTCCGAGCGGCTGACGGATACCAAATTTCCGCTCTGAGCCGGTGATGCGCTAACCTGACCGGGCGTCACGGCGAGGGTGGCCTGCGACAACGTTGCAAGCCGCCGTTATCGACGGGAAACGACTCAATTGTCGCGATCCTGGCCGTGCCAGAACACCTGACCCAGGAGCGACATCATGGCCCGATCTGCAAATAAGCTCACCGCGCTGGTGCGGACCCAGACCGGCAAAGGCGCATCCCGGCGGGCACGGCGCGAAGGCAAGATTCCGGCCGTCCTCTACGGTCATGGCGCCGACCCGCAGCACCTCGAGTTGCCAGGCCACGACTTCGCCGCGGTGCTGCGGCACTCCGGCACCAACGCCGTGCTCACCCTCGACATCGACGGCACGGAGCAGTTCGCGTTGACCAAGGCGCTGGCCATCCACCCGATCCGTCGCACCATCACCCACGCCGACCTGCTGGTGGTCCGCCTCGGCGAGAAGGTGACCGTCGAGGTCAACGTCGAGGTGGTCGGCGAGGCCGCATACGGCACCCTGGTGACCCAGGAGACCAGCACGATCGAGATCGAAGCCGACGCGATGTCGATCCCGCAGTCGCTGACCTTGTCACTCGACGGCGCCGAGCCAGGTACCCAGTTCACCGCCGCGCAGATCCCCCTGCCGACGGGGGTCACGCTGATCTCCGACCCCGAGCTGCTGGTCGTCAACGTGGTGAACGCGCCGACCGCCGAGGAGCTCGACAGCGAGGGCGCCGGCGAGGTGGCCGAGGGCGCAGAGCCGGCCGAGGAGTCAGGCGCGGACGAGTCGGCCGAAGCCGAGTCCGAATCCGAATAGCCCGTGGCCGAACCACGATTGGTGGTCGGCTTGGGCAACCCCGGGCCGAACTATGCCCAGACGCGGCACAACCTGGGGTTCATGGTGGCCGACCTGCTCGCAGCTCGGCTGGGTTCGAACTTCAAGGTGCACAAGCGTTCCGGCGCGGAGATCGTCACCGGCCGGCTCGGTGGACGTTCAGTGGTGCTGGCCAAGCCGCGCTGCTACATGAACGAGTCCGGCCGCCAGGTGGGTCCGCTGGCCAAGTTCTATTCGGTGCCTGCCGCTGACGTGCTGATCATTCACGACGAGCTCGACATCGACTTCGGTCAGATCCGGCTGAAGATCGGCGGCGGCGAGGGCGGCCACAACGGGCTGCGCTCCGTCGCGGCGGCGTTGGGCACCAAAGACTTTCAGCGCGTCCGGATAGGAATCGGGCGCCCGCCCGGGCGAAAGGATCCAGCGGCTTTCGTGCTGGAGAACTTCACCGCCGCCGAACGTCCGGAGGTGCCGACGATCTGCGAGCAGGCCGCCGATGCGACCGAGTTGCTCATCGAGCTGGGACTGGAGCCGGCGCAGAACCGCGTGCACACCTGGTAGCGGCTCACTCGCTGTCGAACGCGCGCTGCCGGTAGCTCGACGGGGTCTCGCCGCAGAACCGGGTGAAGGCGCGGGTGAACGCGCTCAGGCTGTCGAAACCGACTGCGCCGGCGGCCTTTTGCACCGACTCGCCGGGAGCGACGAGCAGCGCCATGGCGCGTAACATGCGGGCGTGCAGTAGGTAAGTCCGCCACGACATTCCGATGACCGTGTCGAACTGACGTCGCAGCGTGCGCTCGGACACCGCGACGGCGCGACTGACCTCGGCGGCGGTCACCGACGCGAGGTGAGCCTTCGTGTAGTCCATCGCGGCGGCGACGATCGGATTGTCGACCGTCGGCAGACTCAACGGCGCCTCGTGGTCGAGCGCCTCGAACACTAGGTGGCCAGGCGTCTGGAAGAACCCGTCGGACACCGGATCACTGTCCGGCCGGCCGATCGGCCAGCGCAGCGCGTAGATCATCATCTGGCGGATCAGCGGTGACACCGCCACGATGCGGGCCCGACTGTCGATGGCCGGCAGCAGACCCGGGTCGAACATCACCGCCACGCTGCGGACGTCGGGGTTCATCGTGGCCTGGTGTTCCAGACCGACCGGGATCAAGGCGGCCTGCTGCGGCGGCAACAAGTAGTGCGCGGTCGCCGTCTCGACCTCCACAACCCCGCCGATCGCGTACTGGATCTGATGCAGGTCGTGCGAGTGCCATCCGGTGACCAGCCGATGCCCCTCGTCCAGGTAGCTGCCGGCCCGGGCCCGTCCGCCGCGGCGAAGTTCGACCGGGCCGATGCTGGCCCGGCCGGCAGTTTTGGCCGATTCCGGCACCCGGTTGTCCGACTGAGGCAAATTTCTGGCCGAAGATGCGGAGACGGTCATCGGCCTCCAGGGTAGTAGTGGAGGAATGAACATCGACGACCTGATCCTGGTCAGCATCGACGACCACGTCGTCGAACCGCCGGACATGTTCCTGCGCCACGTGCCGAACAGGTACAAGGACGAGGCGCCGATCGTCGTCACCGACGCGCACGGCGTCGACCAGTGGATGTACCAGGGCAGGCCGCAGGGTGTCAGCGGGCTCAACGCCGTGGTGTCCTGGCCCGCCGAGGAATGGGGGCGTGACCCCGCCGGCTTCGCCGAGATGCGGCCCGGCGTATACGACGTGCACGAGCGGGTCCGCGACATGAACCGCAACGGCATCCTGGCGTCGATGTGCTTCCCCACCTTCACCGGCTTCTCCGCCCGTCACCTCAACATGACGCGCGAAGACGTCACGCTGGTGATGGTGTCGGCCTACAACGATTGGCACATCGACGAATGGGCCGGGTCGTACCCTGGCCGGTTCATCCCGATCGCCATTCTGCCGACGTGGACTCCGGAGGGGATGTGCGCCGTGTCGCGCGGTCACCATGCCGGAACTGCCTCACCTGGAAGGGCTTCCGAGCTATCACGACGACCGCTACTGGGGCCCGGTGTTCCGCACTCTCTCCGGGCAGAACGTGGTGATGTGTCTGCACATCGGCACCCAACGCGCCGATCGACAACTTGATCATCCTGGCGACTCAAGTGTCGGCGATGTGCGCCCAGGATCTGCTGTGGGGCCCGGCGATGCGCAGCTACCCCGACCTGAAGTTCGCGTTCTCCGAGGGCGGCATCGGCTGGATCCCGTTCTACCTGGACCGCAGCGACCGGCATTACACCAACCAGAAGTGGCTGCGCCGCGACTTCGGTGACAAGCTGCCAAGCGACGTCTTTCGCGAGCACTCACTGGCCTGCTATGTCACCGACAAGACGTCGCTGAAACTGCGCCACGAGATCGGCATCGACATCATCGCGTGGGAGTGCGACTACCCGCACTCCGATTGCTTCTGGCCCGACGCGCCCGAACAGGTGCTGGCCGAGTTGAACGCCGCGGGCGCCGACGACAGCGACATCAACAAGATCACGTGGGAGAACTCCTGCCGATTCTTCGGCTGGGACCCGTTCACCCGCACACCGCGCGAGCAGGCCAGCGTCGGGGCGTTGCGCGCCAAGGGATCCGACGTCGACGTCTCGATCCGGCCACGCAAGGAGTGGGCGCGGCTCTACGAGCAGAAACAGCTCGCCTGATCGACCCGCGAGCAGACGCAGAATCGCATCAAAATCGCGGATTTCGTGCGATTCTGCGTCTGCTCGGCGTTGCTAGGTGACCAGCGTGACGGAGTTCGCCCGGCGCAGCTTGCCCGACGACGTCTTCGGGATGGTGCCGGGGCCGAGCACGACGACGTTGCGCGGCCGCACGTCCACCTCGGTGACGACTTCGTGGGCCACCTGGTGCTCGATGCGGCGCACCTCGGCCGGATCCTGCCACGCGTTGGATTCCACGGCGACGGCGAAGGTCTCGCGCGAGTGCCCCGCGTCGAGCCGGACCGCGACGGCGCAGCCGATCCGCACACCCTCGACGCGGCCCGCGGCCCGCTCGATATCGGTCGGGTAGATGTTGCGGCCCGCCATGATGATGACGTCCTTGACGCGGCCGCACACCACGATGTGGCCGTTCTCCATCTGGTAGCCCAGATCGCCGGTGTCATACCAGCCGTGCTTGTCCTGTGCGGGCAGAAACCCGCCCATGGTGATGTAGCCCGGGGTGACGCATTCACCGCGCAGTTCGATGACGCCGACGCCGCGGGCGGGCATCACTTCGCCATTCTCGTCGACGATGCGGGCCTCGAGGTCCTTGAGCAGCGGACCGAGCGATGCCAGCCGCCGGGTGTTGCCCTTGGTGGACGGGACAGCGCGGCGCAGCGCAGCCAGCAGATCGGCGTCGACCTCGTCGACGACCAAGCCGGCGTTGCACTCCGAGAACGACACCGCGAGCGTCGTCTCCGCCATGCCGTAGGCGGGCAGGATGGCCGACGGCTTCAGCCCGAAGGCCTTGCCGGCATCCAGCAGGTCCTCGACATCGGCGGGGTCGACGGGCTCGGCGCCGGACAGCGCGAACCGCAGCGTCGACAGGTCGTATTGGCCGGGCTCGGCCTGGTTGCGCAGCCGCTTGGCGAACAACGCGTAGGCGAAGTTGGGCGCCGCGGTCATGGTGCCCTTGTATTTGTCGATGAGCTTGGCCCACAGCAACGTGTCGCGCAGGAAGTCCATCGGCGTGACCTTGACCAGCTCGGCGCCGAAGTACATCGGGATGGTCAGGAACCCGACCATGCCCATGTCGTGGAAGCAGGGCAGCCAGCTGACCATGACGTCCTTGTCGACGTCGTACTCGGCACCGATGAACATGGCCTCGGCGTTCGAGTAGATGTTGCGGTGCGTGATCTGGACCGCTTTAGGAGATCCGGTGGACCCCGACGTCAACTGCATCAACGCCAAGTCGTCCTCGTCGGTCTCGACCGGATCGATCGGCTCGCCGTCGAGCAGGTCGCCGATCGTCAGCACCTTGATGCCCTTCTCCTCGAGCACCGGAATGGCGACGAGGAACGGCTCCGAGACGATGACGGCACTCGCCTCGATCATCGAGATGACGTTCATGGTGTCCTCGGCCCAGACGGCGAGGTCGGTGCGCGGCGTCGGCTGGTGCAGCATCGTCAGGCTGGCGCCACGCATCCAGAGGGCCTGCGCGGTCGGCGCGATCTCCACCGGGAACCCGGCCAGCACGCCGACTGCGTCGCCGTGTCCGACGCCCGCGGCGGCCAGTCCGCCGGCGATGCGGCGCCCCCGCTCGTGCACTTCAAACCAGGTGTGCCGGACCGGCTCGTGCGGCTCGCCGGTAACCATGCCCCGCGAACTCTGGTGAGCATTGCGGAACATGTTCTCGGTAAACCTGCTCACGATTGCCTCCTCGGGTCCGGCATCATCGCCCAGCGTTTAATGTTGCCCCTGCTCAAGCGCACTTTGGGACAACCGCGCGCCCACAATTGGGCGGCAATTTGGTCTCGAATCGATGGTGACGCAATATCCTCGCGCAACGTAGCCACGCCGGAACCGACACGCCCGCCGGCGTAGTCGGCGGGCGAAGGAACCAGGCGCAGTGTCTGACCGGTATTCATCACCGTCGAACATCTTAAACTCCTCTTAGAGAAGTGCCAAACCGTGGCTCGAAATTCGATGTCATGTCATGCACCGGGGGTCGGCGTGGGCACCACCCGGGCACCGTGCACGGGGCCGCTGGCCACCCGTACCGTGCGGCACACCCCGGCCCCCGAGAGCTCGGTGCCGACGTCGACCGCCGAGGGCGCCGATCGGCACAGAAATGTGCACGTCGGTCCGGAACCCGACACGATGCCGGCCAGCGCGCCGGCCTCGACGCCGGCCCGCAAGACCCGGCGCAACGCCGGTTTCATGCTCAGCGCGGCCGGTTGTAATTCATTGCCCAACAACGGCGCCAACTGCTCGGGGTCGCCGGTGGCCAGCGCCGCCACCACCGGCTCGGCTTCCTCGAGCCGCGGCGGCGTCCCGATCTCTCTGAGCCGGTCCAGCTCACCGAACACCGCGGGCGTCGACAGTCCGCCCTCGGCGAAGGCCAGTACCCAGTGAAAGGTGTTGCGGCCCAACACCGTTGCTAGCTCCTCACCGCGACCGGTACCCAGCGCGGTGCCACCGTGCAGCGCGAACGGGACGTCGCTGCCCAGCTTTGCCGCGAGCATGTGCAAATCGCGACGGGGTACGCCGAGTTCCCACAACGAGTTCAGCGCGACCAGAACCGCGGCCGCGTCGGCGCTGCCGCCGGCCATTCCGCCGGCCACCGGAATGCATTTGTCGATCGTGATCGACACGTCAGGCGCCCGGCCGACGTGCTCGGCCATCAGTTCGGCCGCCTGCCACGCCAGATTGCGTTCGTCGAGGGGAAGCTGGTCGGCGCCCTCGCCGCCGATCTCGAGGGAGAGCACATCGGCGTTGCGGACGGTGACCTCGTCGACGAGGGAGACGGCGTGAAATACCGTCGTCAGGTCGTGATAGCCGTTATCCCGACGATCCCCGACCGCCAGATAGAGGTTGATCTTGCCGGGTGCGCGGACGGTGACCGACCCAGTGGGCACCCATTCAGCAGCGGTGTTCGGGTCCGTCGGCACCGCACGAGACTAGCTCGCCGAGGCGTGCCGTTGCGACAGACCGTCGCCCTCCGGGTTGGTGTCGCCGACGTCGCCCGAACGCTGATACAGC
Organism: uncultured Actinomycetota bacterium; assembly: GCA_963741555.1. Lineage (GTDB taxonomy): Bacteria > Actinomycetota > Actinomycetes > Mycobacteriales > Mycobacteriaceae > Mycobacterium. Next base: position 170,399 of record CAVUIH010000010.1, read on the forward strand.
CGGACGAATTCGTCGATGGTCAGCGTCTCACCGCGGCGGGCCGGGTCGATGCTCGCGGCAAGCAGGCGACTCGCCGATTCATTGCCCGAGCCCGCCCATTCGATGAATGCATTGCGAGATGTCTTGCGCCGCTGAGCAAATGCGACGTCGATGAGCTTGAACACGTTCGTGCGGAAAGTCGGGTCGGTCGGCCACGGCGAGGTCGCATAGCGGTCGATGCGTACCAGCCCGGAGTAGACGCGCGGGATGGGCCAGAAGACGGTCGGCGACACCGTGCCGTGCCGTCGGACCTGGCCGTAGTAGCGCACCTTGGCGCTGGGTATGCCGTATTCCTTACCGCCCGGTTCGGCAGCCAGTCGCTCGGCCACCTCGGCCTGCACCATCACCGTCACCGTGCGCAGCGACGGGAATTCGGCGAGCAGGTGCAGCAGCGCGGGAACGGCGACGTTGTAGGGCAGGTTCGCCACCACCGCGGTCGGCTCGGCCGCCAGGTCGTCGGGTCGCAGCGTCAACACGTCGCGGTTCAGCACGGTCAGACGCTGAATTTCACTGTGCGAGTGCTCGGCAACGGTCTGCGGCAGCCGGTCGGCCAGCACCGGATCGATCTCGATGGCGCTCACGGTGGCGCCGCGGTCCAGCAGTGCCAGGGTGAGCGAACCGAGGCCAGGGCCGACTTCCAGTACGTGGTCGTGCCGGGTGATGCCGGACGCCGACACTATCCGGCGCACAGTGTTGGCGTCGTGAACGAAGTTCTGCCCCAACGATTTACGCGGCCGGAACTCGAGTTCTTTGGCCAACCGTCGAATTTCGGTCCGCCCAAGTAACTGGATGGTCAGCGCGCACCCGCTCTGCCGCTGCACACCGGCCATGCACCCCAGCCCTGACGGGCCCGCGTCACCTCGGCGACGGCGATCTGCTCTTCCCGGGTGGCCAGGTCGGCGCGCGGAGCGAACCGCAGACCACCGTTTCGCTCCCAGGTGTTCTGGTCGAACTGAACTCCGCCGTAGTAGCCGTTTCCGGTGTTGATCGCCCAGTTTCCGCCGGCCTCACACCGCGAAATGGCGTCCCAGACCTCGCCGTGTTCGGCAGCCGGAACGTCGGTGCCGGGCTTGGTGCCAACCCGCACCACCGCCTCGCGGGCGGGCGTGATCACGTGGCTGGCGACCGGTAACCGGCCGGTCTCGACGCCGTTGACCTTCGACACCGAGAACGTCACGTCCTGCGTGCCCGGGGTGCCCTGGTCCTCGACGATCTCGCGGCTGACGTTCATCTGCGGGTCTTCGATGCGGCGCCGCGGCGGAACCAGCGGCACCCGCTCGGTGATCTTCTCGATCCGGTTGCGGGTCACCTGGACGTGCATGCCGTCGATCACCGGCACCGCGGCGCCCGGAGTGACCTGGTCGCTCTGCTCCAAGGGGGACCCCACGCCGGCCAGCAGGTCGCCGACCCGGGCCGCGGCGAAGTGGACGTTGCGCACCACACCGCCGTCGTCGAGCTCGACCGTCTTGGCGCTGACCACCGGCAGGGCCATCCCGGCCAGCGGCACCCGACTGCCACGCGACGCCGCGGCCGGGGCCGTGTCGGTCATCGCCAGCTGGGCCAGCGCCTCGTCGACCGTGGAAGCCGTCGTCCACACCTGCTTGGTGTTCTGGCCGTCCAGCGAGATCTGCAGCGGACGGCTGCGACGCAGCACGATGTTCGCGGCGTTGGGAACTCGTTCACCGGCGGCCGGGTAGAGGTCGTCGCGATCGCTGACGGCGAACCCGTTCTCCTTGATGATGTCGATCACTCGCGACTTCATGGTGGTCACCGTCATCGCGGTGCCGTCGACGCTGAGCGTCACCGTCTTGTAGTCGGCGACCGCGTAGCAGCCGGCGAATGCCAGGACGAGCAACAAACCGGCGACGAGAAGCCGCAAAGCTGGTGAGGGAGCCTGATGGAGTTTCGTGAGTATGTTCAACGCGCGCGTATCCCTGACCTCAATAAATCACTGGTGTAACAAATAAAAGGGGGGCGCTAGGCCCCCACCCGTTCGATCACAAGACGGTAACGAACAGGCCCACAGTAGAGCAACTTGGGCGGATGCGCATTAACCGATTTTTAACGGCCCCGTTGACAGCCCGTAAGCCCTGCGGGCATTGGCGGTGGTGACCTGCGCCAACTCCTCGGCGGGCCGACCGATCAGCTCGGCCAGCGCCCGCGCGGTGTAGGGCAGGCAGTACGGCTCGTTCGGTGCGCCCCGGTACGGGTGGGGCGTCAAAAAGGGTGCGTCGGTCTCCACCAGCAGCTGCTCCGGGGGGATCAGCGGGATGGCTTCGCGCAGCTCACGGGCGTTGCGAAAGCTCACCGTCCCGGACAGGCTGACCAGCCAGCCCGCGTCGGCGCAGGCGCGGGCCAGGTCCGCGCCCGACGAGAAGCAATGGAAGATCACGGTGGCCGGCGCGCCCTCGGCCCGCAGCACGTCTAGCACCTCATCGTCGGCGTCGCGGTTGTGGATCATCAGCGGTTTGCCGGTGCGCTTGGCCAGATCGATGTGCCACGCGAAGGCCTCCCGCTGCACGGCCGGGTCCGCGCAGCCCTCCAATCGGCCCGGCCAGTACAGATCCATACCGGTCTCGCCGATCGCCACCGCCCGTGGATGGGCAGCCAGGTGCTCGATCTCGACACGCGCCGCATCGGTGAGCGCGTCGGCGCGGGTGGGGTGCAGTGCCACCGCGGCGTAAACGCGCGGGTCCCAGTCGGCGGCCCGGGTAGCCCAGCGGGCCGAGGCCAGGTCGTCGGCGATGGTGACCACCGCAGTCACACCGACGGCCGCGGCGCGATCGACGATCGCGCGCACGTCGTCGGCATCGGTGGCCCCGCAGGCATCCAGATGCGTGTGGGCGTCGACCAGCGGGCTCAACGGTTGCGGAGCGGGCGGCGGCTCACGTTTGGAACTCACGCGCACACCATAAGGTGCCCGACAATAAGGTGAGGGGCGATGAAGCCGTACTACGTCACCACCGCGATCACCTACCCGAACGGCGACCCGCATGTCGGGCACGCCTACGAGTACATCGCCACCGACGCGATCGCCCGGTTCAAGCGGCTCGACGGTTTCGACGTCCGCTTTCTGACCGGCACCGACGAGCACGGCCTCAAGATGGTTGAAACCGCAGCGGCAGAAGGTATTCCGACCGCCGAGTTGGCCCGGCGCAACTCCGACGTGTTCCAGGGTCTGCAGAAGAAGCTCAACATCTCCTTCGACCGGTTCATCCGCACCACCGACGCCGACCACCACGAGGCATCCACGGAGATCTGGCGCCGAATGGAGGCTGCCGGCGACATCTACCTCGACACCTACTCGGGCTGGTACTCGGTGCGCGACGAACGGTTCTTCGTCGAATCCGAGACCGCGGTCGTGGACGGGATCCGGATCGCCGTCGAGACCGGCACCCCGGTGACCTGGACCGAAGAGCAGACCTACTTCTTCCGGCTCTCGGCCTATGCCGAGAAGTTGCTGGCCCACTACGAGGCCAGTCCGGATTTCATCGCACCCGAGGTGCGGCGCAACGAGGTGGTCAGCTTCGTGTCGGGCGGTCTGCGCGACCTGTCCATCTCGCGCACTTCGTTCGACTGGGGTGTGAAGGTTCCCGAGCATCCCGATCACATCATGTACGTCTGGGTGGACGCGCTGACCAACTATCTGACCGGCGTGGGCTTCCCGGATACGAAATCCGAGCTGTTCCAGCGCTATTGGCCGGCCGATCTGCACATGATCGGCAAGGACATCATCCGGTTTCACACCGTCTACTGGCCGGCGTTCTTGATGTCGGCCGGAATCGACTTGCCGCGAAGAGTTTTCGCGCACGGCTTCCTGCTGAACAAGGGCGAGAAGATGAGCAAGTCGGTGGGCAACATCGTCGACCCGGTGACCTTGATCGACACCTTCGGCGTCGACCAGGTGCGCTACTTCCTCTTGCGCGAGGTCCCGTTCGGCCAGGACGGCAGCTACAGCGAAGACGCGATCATCACCCGGATCAACACCGACCTGGCCAACGAGCTGGGCAACCTGGCTCAGCGATCGCTGTCGATGGTGGCCAAGAATCTCGACGGAATCGTCCCGACGCCCGGCGACTTCACCGCCGAGGACACCGAGCTGCTGGCGCTCGCCGACGGTCTGCTCGACAAGGTTCGCTCCGAGTTCGACAGTCAGGCAATGCATGTGGCGCTGGAGGCGATCTGGCTGATGCTCGGCGCGGCGAACAGGTACTTCTCGGCCCAGCAGCCGTGGGTGTTGCGCAAGAGCGAGTCAGACGCCGACCATGACCGCTTCGGGACCGTGCTGTACACCACCTGTGAAGCGGTTCGCATTGCGGCGCTGCTGATTCAGCCGGTGATGCCCGAGTCAGCCGGCAAGTTGTTGGACCTGCTGGGTCAGTCGGCCGAGCAACGGAGCTTTGCCGCGATCGGCACGCGACTGGCGCCGGGCACGCCGCTGCCCGCACCCACCGGGGTGTTCCCGCGCTACCAGGTCGACTAGCTGCCGGAGATGAGCAGGAGCGCAGAGGTGATCAGCATGACGACGGCGGTGAGCCCGTGGACTCCCAGGGCGATCGACTTGCGGCCGCCGTTGCCGAGCACGATCGCCGCGTCGGCGAGCGGAATGATCGTGGCGGCCAATATCACCCAGCCGAGTAGGTGCGTGGCGCCCGCAGCGATGAGAATGAGAACGAACAGCCCCGATGCGATGTCGCGGACGCCTTTGACGCTCAAATAGGCGCCGACGGATCGTTGGCCGAGATCCGGTTCCACACCGTAACCGGCGGCCGCGACGCGCGGCGCGACGAGGAATCGCGCGCCGATGAATATGATGCCCGCGCCGATGAGTCCGGCGAGGGTGTAAGCGATGGTCGTGGCGGTCATGTCGAACACTCCTGGGGGTTGTCAGTGAATCGGTGAGAACGATGTCGGGTCAAGCAGTATCGACTGAACGTCGACGATCTCGTCGACATTGAAGCCGACCATGTCGGCTGCGAATTCCGGGCTGGTCATGATGTGCCGCGTAAGGAGTTCAGGGTCGGCGCCCGCTGGATAGGCGATCAGCGCGACGAGTCGATTCGCGCCGCCGGTTTCCTCTGTCCACACACCGTGGGTAGTGACCCCGAATGTCGTGAAGGTTGCCAGGTGGCGGGCCCAGTGCACCGTCGCGTACCGCTGCAGGGCTTCCGGCGATCGCAGGGTGTAGATCCTGAGCTGAAACATCGAAGTCACGCTCCTTCAGTTGAATCGGCCGGGCATATCGGTGGACATGGGGCGTCAGATCGCCAGCGCCACGCAGAGGCCGGCCACGGCCAGACCTTGCAGCAGGGCGCGGGCGTCGATGATTCGGTCCCACTTTGCCTGCAGCACACGCCCATTCGGTAGCGGCTGGCCGGCCTCGGAGGCTGCTGTCAATTGTCGATTGATGGGTGCACTGACCCGTACGTAGAGCGCAAGCCAGACCAACAGCAGGACCAGGGCGGCGCCTGCCGCAATCACCTGCGCCCAGTGCGCGGTCACCGCGGCGAGCACCGCGGTCGCCGCGGTGGCCAGAATCCCGAGCACCCCGGGCACCGGCATCCGCCGGTCGCCAAAGCGATGCACGCTTCCCATCACCGCGACCAGGGCGGCGTCGTCGACCAACGCCAACGCCGGTCGCAGCACGATCGCGCAGAACACGTCGGTGCCGAAGACCACCGCGGTGCCCAGCACCGCGATCAGTGCGGCGGCACGGGTGACGAGTTCCAGGGCCATGACAATCCTCCATTTCAATCGGTGTTAGCAACGCTAACCCCCGCCCGGCTTCACGTCAATAGCGACGCTAGTTTTCATATCAGTGCTAATATCGCGACGTGGCCATCGAAGACCGTCGCGCGCGCGAACGCGCTGCCCGTCGTCAACTGATCACCACCACGGCTCGCACGCTCGCCGAGCGGGAGGGTTGGGATGCCGTCACCACCCGGCGACTGTCTACCGAGATCGAGTACAGCCAGCCGGTCCTCTACAAGCACTTCTCCGGTATGGAAGACATCGTCGCCTCGGTCGCCGTCCAGGGATTCCGCGAACTCGCCGACAGGCTGTCCGCGGCGCGCGCCCGCGCCGCCGACGGGCCGGACGCTCTGGCGCGAGTAGCCCACGCGTTCATCGGGTTTGCGCACGACAACCCGGTGTTGTTCGACGCGATGTTCACCCGCGCGACGACGCTGCGGTTCGCCGCCGACGACACGCCCGCGGAGCTGACGGCGGGATTCGACGAGCTGCGTGCGGCCGTGGACATGGTCGCGGGTGGACGCGATCCCGACACGCTGGCCGAGGTGGTGTGGGCCGCTCTGCATGGGCTGGTCACCCTCGACCGCAGCGGCCGACTACGCCCGGATCACCGGGCCGCCCGCATCGATCTGCTGGTCGCCTGCATCGTCGCGCGATAGTGAGCCTGGTCACAGCGAGTCACATCTGACGCCGCCGCGGTGTCTTGGGGGCAGAACATCCCCGAGAACAGGAGACACCATGACCGCCCAGCGCACTCACATCGTCGTGATCGGCGGCGGATACGCCGGCACACTGGCCGCCAACCATCTGCGCCTGCGCGCCGACGTCGACATCACCGTGGTCAACCCGCGACCGGTCTTCGTCGAACGAATCCGGTTGCACCAGATGGCCGCCGGTACCGGCACCGCCGCCGTCGACTACGGAACCCTGCTCGGCGAGGGCATCCGACTAGTGGTCGACGGTGCCGAGCGGATCGACGCCGCCACCCGCTCTGTCGAGCTGACATCCGGCACGGTCCTGCACTACGACTACCTCATCTACGCGGTCGGCAGCACCGGCGTCCTGCCGGCATCGATACCCGGTGCGGCTGAATTCGCTTATTCAGTAGCGGAATTCGAGCATGCCGAACTGCTGCGCGACACGCTGGCCGAACTGCATCCGGACGCGCCCGTCGTCGTCGTCGGCGCCGGGTTGACCGGAATCGAGACGGCGTCCGAGCTGGCCGAGCAGGGCCGGCGAGTGCGCCTGGTCTGCGGCGGGACGCTGGGGCCGTCGCTGAGCAAGCCCGGACGGCGTTCGGTGGCCAAGTGGCTGCGCCGCCTCGGAGTCGATGTGCTCGAGGCCGCGGCGGTTCGCGAGGTCCGGTCCGACGCGGTGGTGCTGGCTGACGGCGCATTACTGCCCAGCGCCGTGACGGTGTGGACGGCGGGCTTCGGCGTGCCGGAACTGGCCGCCCGCAGCGGGCTTCGCACCGATCCGCTGGGCCGGTTGCTCACCGATGAGACACTGACCAGCGTGGACGATCCCCGCGTCGTGGCGGCCGGTGATGCCGCCGCGCCGTCGGACAAGCCGTTGCGGATGAGCTGCCAGGCCGCGATCCCGCTCGGCGCTCAGGCCGCCAACACGGTACTCAGCCACATCGCGGGAACACCGGCGGCAGCGATCAACCAGGCGTTCACCGGGCAGTGCATCAGCCTCGGCCGCAGCTACGCCACCGTCCAGTTCGCCCGCCCAGACGACACCCCGTTGAACTTGTTCATCGGCGGCCGGCTCGCCGCGTCGGTCAAGGAACTGGTCTGCAAGGGCACGGTGTGGGGTCTTCGCCGCGAAGCCGCCAAGCCGGGCTGGTACCGCTGGCTCAAAGGCGGCAAGCGAGCCGAGAAACTCGCAGCCGAGGCGGTCACGGTCTCGTGACCACCTCCGACGACCACGCCGAACGTTTCATGCTGCTGCGGCCGCTGCTGTTCACCATCGCCTACGAAATCATCGGCTCCACAACAGAATCCGACGACGTGTTACAGGACAGCTACCTGCGCTGGGCGCAGGTAGACCTGGCCGACGTGCACGACACCAAGTCGTATCTGGCCCGACTGGTCACCCGACAGGCGCTCAACGCACTGCGCGCCGGCGCCCGGCGTCGAGAGGACTACGTGGGACCGTGGCTGCCCGAGCCGCTGTTGCTCGACGAGCAGGACCCGTCGGCCGATGTCGTTCTGGCCGAATCGGTTTCGATGGCAATGCTGGTGCTGCTGGAGACGTTGAGCCCGGACGAACGCGCGGTGTTCGTACTGCGCGAGGTATTCGGCTTCGACTACGACGAAATCGCCTCTGCGGTCGACAAATCGGTGTCTGCCGTGCGACAGGTCGCCCACCGGGCCCGCGAACACGTGCAGGCCAGACGCAAGCGCTTCACCCCGGTCGACCCGGCGCAGAACGCCCGGATCGCCGCCGAATTCATGGCGGCCGCAGCCGGCGGCGACGTGCAGACGGTGATGTCGATGCTCTCGCCCGACGTGGTGTGGACCGCCGACAGCGGCGGCAAGGCCAGCGCGGCACGCCGGCCGGTGATCGGAGCCGACAAGGTCGCCAGGGCAGTCGTCGGCCTGATCAGCCGGGGTATGCAGCTGCCCGATGTGCACGCGGAGATGGCGATGTGCAACGCGGCACCGGCGATGGTGCTCTACGCCGGTGGTCGTCTGGAGGGGATTTTCACCTTCGAAATCGTCGACGGCAAGATCACCAACTTCTACGCGATGCGCAATCCCGACAAGCTCGCGGCGGCGGCGACCGTGCGCAAAATCAGCCGCGGCTGAGATTTCTGCAAAGCTGGGGGCGTGCGAATCGACCGGCTCGGTGATCTCGGCAGCGCCCCCGAGGTGCTGCGCGCCGTCGGCGACGCCACGGACCGGTGGGAATTGCCGCCGCCGGCGGCGCTGACCGGCGGCTGGTTCGGCGCGTCGGCGTTGATCGCGCCGAGCGTGGATATCCGGCCAGTCGACACCGAAGACGCGTTTGACGTGCCACCGGGTTCGCACAGCACCGCGGTCGGCGGTGGCTGGGTGGGCTACCTGTCCTACCCCGACGCGGGTTCGGCGGGGCGGCCCGCCCGGATCCCGGAAGCCGCCGGCGGCTGGACGGATTGCGTGCTGCGTTGCGACCGCGACCGGCAGTGGTGGTACGAGAGCCTGTCCGGCGCACCGATGCCCGACTGGCTGGCAGAAGCACTGACAGCCCCTACCCCGGCACGGGCCTACCGGATCGACTGGGACGCGGCTGACCGTGAAGCGCATCGCAACGGCGTGCTGGCCTGCTTGGAAGCGATCCGGGCCGGCGAGGTGTATCAGGCCTGCGTGTGCACGCAGTTCACCGGCGCCATCGCCGGGGAGCCGCTGGATTTCTTCATCGACGGCGTTGCGCGCACCGCGCCGGCGCGGGCGGCGTATGTCGCCGGGTCCTGGGGCGCGGTGGCGTCGCTGTCGCCGGAGCTCTTCTTATGCCGCCGCGGCGATGTCGTCACGTCGAGTCCGATCAAGGGCACAGTGCCGCTGACCGCTCCCCCGTCGTCGCTGCGAGCCTCGAGTAAGGACGTCGCCGAGAACGTCATGATCGTCGACCTAGTCCGCAATGACCTGAGCCGGGTCGCCGTCACCGGATCGGTGACGGTGCCCGAGTTGCTCGTGGTGCGCCCGGCGCCCGGCGTCTGGCACCTGGTGTCGACGGTGTCGGCGCAGGTGCCCGTCGAGCTGCCGATGTCGGCGCTGCTGGACGCGGCGTTTCCGCCCGCCTCGGTCACCGGTACACCTAAACTTCGTGCGCGACAACTGATTTCGCAATGGGAGCAGTCCAGGCGTGGAGTCTACTGCGGCACAGTCGGTTTGGCGTCGCCGATAGCCGGCTGCGAGCTCAACGTGGCGATCAGGACCGTGGAGTTCGACGCCATGGGTAATGCGGTGCTGGGTTCCGGCGGCGGGATCACCGCCGACTCCGACGTCGACGCCGAGTGGGAGGAATGCCTGCACAAGGCGGCGCCGATCATCGGCGCGGGTGCGGCCTCAGCCGCTTCAGGCCCGCGTAGGGCCGATTGCCCGACTCCTCAGCCCGCCGCTTCACGGCGCGCATCGGCGTCGCGATCGCAGGACCGCGTCGTAGAGCTCACGCCGTGACGACGCTCCCGGCGTAGCCGCAATCACTTGCGCGCAAGCGTCTTTCACGCCCATCCCGGCATCGACCAGAGCATTGACCTGCCGCCACCAGCGTCGGCAGGTCAGCGCGGACAACCGCGCCGGCCAACACGACGGTGATCTCACCCAGCACACCGTCGGCGGCCCACGCGGCCAACTCGTCCAAAGATCCGCGCACCACTTCCTCGTGGACCTTGGTCAGCTCGCGGCACACCGCGGCGCGGCGGTCCCCGCCGAGCTGCGTCGACGGCATCTGCAGGCACGCGGGCAGCCGCCGCGGCGATTCGAAGAACACCGCCGTGCGCTGCTCCGCAGCCAGTGACGCCAGCCAGCTTCGCCGAGCGGCCTGTTTGCGCGGCGCGAAGCCCTCGAAGCAGAACCGCTCCGACGGCAGGCCGGACACCGCCAGCGCGGTCGTCACCGCCGACGGGCCGGGCAGGCATTGCACCGGCAGACCCGCGTCCAGGCACGCTGCGACCAGCCGGTGGCCGGGGTCGCTGATCAGCGGCATCCCGGCATCGCTGACCACCAACACGGTCGCGCCCGCGCCGATCTGCTCGACCAGAGCGGGCACCCGCGCCGCCTCGACGTGGTCGAAGAAACTGACGACCTTGCCGCCGATCACGACATCGAGCGCCTTGGCCAGCGTCCGCACCCGGCGGGTGTCCTCGGCGGCGACCACGTCCGCCGACGACAGCGCCGCGATCAGCCGCGTTGACGCATCGGCGGGCTGACCCAACGGCGTCGCGGCCAGCAGCAGTCGGCCGTTTGGCATGGGACCTCCTGGCTCATTCGACTGCATACCTGACTACACGACGCCGTGCAGCTGGGCGTCAACGGATCAGACCGGTCGGTTGAATTCCTGTAACCGGGCGAGGGCCAAGTCGCGTTGGTCCTCGTCGAACGCTTCGAGACGGGTGACACGTTCGCCGTGGAGAAGGATGAGCACGACGAACGGAATCTCGATCGCGGCGCCATCGGTCGACGTGCCCTTCAGGGACATGCGACCCACGATGCCTATCGCAGAGCGCGCCAGGACCTCGGCGAGCTCGACCCGTAAATTCGGTACCAGCGATCCGGTCGTCTGCAGCGATGACAGCCAGTCGTCGATCGTGCCGTCGACCGCATGCGCCACCTGTCGGTGATTGACGTAATCGGCGCCGTCGAAATATGTTGCGACCGCATCCCAGTCATGACGGTTGATCGTCGCGTTGATCCGGTCGACCGCTTCGATGAGCTCGGGATAGGCAACCTCCCCCGATGCAATCCATCGGGCCGTGAGTTCAGCGAAGGCGTCGTCAAGGTCGTCGGGATCGAAGATCACGGTGTCGTGCATGAGGCCGTCCGTCGCCGAGCTCCATGACGTGCAGGCAACTCAACGGCGATCGGTCGATCGGCATCATCGATGTCGCGAGTAACGATCGCGGGTCAGCGACGAGGCGAGACCCCCTGATGGCGATGGGCTCCAACCTCCATCCGCCAGCTGCGGGGTGCACGTCTGTGAACATGGTCACGCAGGGCCTTACGCCATGCATGGACGCCTCGACGTGTGATCGCGCATGCCATTTCGCCGGTCCTCATATCCGACCATCCGCGCTGGCGAGCGCAAGGAGCCCGTCCATGTCGCGGCGGTTGAACGCGTCGGCTAAGCGCATCCAGTTCGGGTCGCGGCGTTCTCAAGCCAGGCGTCCGCCGCTCGAGTTCATCGAACCGCGCCAGCGCGGCGTCCAGGTCTGCCTCGTCGAATACCTCGCATCGTTTGATCGCGTCGCCGTCGACAGTCAGAAGTTGGATCATTCGCCACTCGGCGTCGAAGCCTTCTGTGCGAGGTCCCATGCATCGTATCGGTGATGACGGCTCCGAAGCCGCTGAGCCGATGCACGGCCTCGATGTGGATGCTGATGTCCGGCGTGAGGTCCCAAACGGCACGGATGGATTGCGGGCAGATCATTCGGGCCGAAAGCTATCGAGCGGCCGGTGGTCGATATTGACCCAGTCCGCGTCACGCGGGGAGTTCGTGCCGGTTGAACGCTGCGTAGGCGCGTGATGACCGACCACGTGTGCGCGAAGGCGGCAGCTTCGCCGGCGAGGTATCGAGCATCGAGCTCCGCGAAGGCGGCGTCGGTGTCGTCAAGGTCGAACGAGGATGGTCGCGACGAGCCGTTCGTCGGCGTCGATCTCGCCGATGCCGAAGCGCCTCGGCAGCCCACCTCGCTGGTCATGGCCGCGCGTTGAAGATACGAACATGAGCGAGGGCAAGGCGCTCCCCGCGGGTCGCGATGATGCTCGAAGAAAAGGTCGGTGCGACTCCGACCTCGACGGTGGCTCGCATGTCCGCGATGTGCACATCTCGGCCGCGCTCGAACCCCTGCGTTCACGACACGACGGCGATCATCCGCGACAACGTCGTCGGCCAGTACCTCGCGCGAAGGCGGCCCAGTCCTGGGCCGAGAAGCACGCCAGAAATCGCTCGACTATTCGGCCTGCCGCGTTTTCGAGCCGCGGCGCCTGCGGCTGTATTTCCTCGAACCTGAGCCAGCGCGGCATCAAGGTCTGCCTCGTCGAACAGCTCACAGCGGTTAATCTTGTCGTCCCCGACCACCAGAAGTTCGATCATTCGCCATTCGGCAGCGAAGCCTTCTGCCGTCGACCCATACGCCGCGTGGGTGACGACTGCTCCGAAGCTGCTGAGCCGATGCACGGCTTCGATGTACATCTTGAGGTCTGGCGTGATGTCCCACGCGCCACGGATGTACGCGATCTGATCAGCCGCCTCGAAGGTAGCACGCATCCGGTGGTCGATCGTCAACCAATCCGACGTCCAAGCGGGGTAGTTCGTGCTTATTCAGTTGAACGCACGTAGCCTTCGCGTGACGACCGACCAAATGCGTTGACGTAGGCGGTGTCTTCGCCGGCGATGTATCGGGCGTCAAGCTCCTCGAAGGCGGCGTCGATGTCGTCGACGTCGAACATGACGACCGCTGCGATCCGCTCGTCGGCATCGATCTCGACGATGTTGAGGGCATCATTTTGAACCGACTCTTGGTCGGCGCCGAAAGCGTGAAAGCGCTCGAGAGTGAGGCGTTCGCCCGGCTCGCCAAGATCGTCGACGTGGTGTTCGTCAACAAGCCGACTTCCGCGGCCACCCGAGTGTTATCGCCCCCGGCGTCTCGGCCATGCATCACTCCGGCGTTCACAACGCGGCGTCGATCATCGAGGCAGTAGGCCTCGGCAAAGTCCTGTGCCAGGGCGTCCCAGTCGCGGGCTGCGATGTGCGCCGAAACGCGTTCTCCTACAGCATTTTTGATCCTCACCGCTGGGAGGCTGAGTCGTTCGAACCTCGCGATCGCGGCGTCGAGGTCCGCCTCGTCGAATAGCTCGCAGCGGTTGATCTTGTCGCCTTCGTATGTCGTCAGGTGACGGTCCGCCACTCGGCGTCAAAGCCCTGCTGCGAGCTCCCATCGACGCATGGGTAACGACCGCGCCAGTCTTGTCTAGCCGATGCACGGCCTCGATGTAGATGCCGGGTTGCGGCGAGAGATCCCACGTCGCAAGGAGGTATGCGCCAGATCACCGGCCGCGAACGGTGCGCGTCGCCGGTGGTCGATATTCACCCAGTCTCGTCTTCGTCGCAGGGAGTTTGCGCGTGTTGAGCGCGGCGTACGCTCGGGTGACGACCGCCCACGTTTGCGCGTGCGCCGCAGCTTCGCCGGCGAGGTAGCGTGCGTCAAGTTCCGCGAAGGCCGCGTCGAAGTCATCGGGGTCGAATGCGACGCGTGCCAAGATCCGCTTCTCGGCGGTGGTCTCGACGATATTGAGCATCTCGATGCGGAATCCCCCAGGTTGCTCGTCTTCGCCCGAGATACAGCGTCCGGCATAGGACAAGGTGTTCGCCTCGAGTCGCGATGACTGTCGCCGTACTCTTCTTGGCCCCAATGTCGGCGAAGGCCCGCATATTCGCGATTTCGACATCCCGGCCGCGTCTGATCTCAGCGTTCACGACCCGTCGGTGGTCGTCGACAGATGTATCGACGGCAAGCAGCTCCGCCATGGCAGCCCAGTCGCGGTCGGCGAAGTACCTTCGGAAGCGCTCGTACGCTTGGGTTGCCGCGTTTTCCAGCCGCGGTGTCGGCCGGCCGAGCTGATCGAACTTTGCGAGCGCAGCATCTAGGTCTCCCTCGTCGAATACCTCCATGCGGGAGACGATTTCGCCGTCGACGGTCATCACGGTGACGCCCCGCCACTCGGCGTCGAAGCCCTCATGCGAGGTTCCATGTCCCGCAAAAGTGAAGACCGCGCCGAGGTCGTTCAACCGATGCGCGATCTCGATGTAGATGTCGAGGTCTTGGCCGAGGTCCCATCCGGCACGGATGTATTCGAAACCTTCACCGGGCGCAAACGCCGCCCCGCGGCGGTGGTCGAGACTCACCGCATCCGTTGTCGTCGCTGCGATCTCACGCCGATTGTGCGCAGCAAAAAAGCCAGAGATGACCGACCACGTGCCCGCATGGGCGGCCGCTTCGCCGGCGAGGTATCGGGCGTCGAGTTCGGTGATGGCTGCGTCGAAGTCGTCGAGGTCGAACGACGACGAACGCCACGATCCGCTCTTCGGCGTCGATCTCGGCGATATTGAGAGCATCGTTTTGGATCGCCCCGGGGTCACGGCGCGCCACGTGAACTCGGATGAGTGACAAGGCGTTCGCCGCGGGTCGCCAGGACGCCCACTATCGTCATCGCGAAACCGACATCAACGGTCGCTTGCGCGCCTTTGATGCTGGCATCTCGACCATGTCGAATCCCGGCGTTCACCACCCGCCGACGATCGTCGAGGAAACGTCGTCGCCCGGTCGCTCGATCACGGCGTCCCAGTCGCCGGCCGCGAAGTACGCAAAACAGGCGCTCCCATTCGGCGTTACGCCGTTTTCCAGCCGCGGTGTCGGCGGGTGCAGTTCCTCGAACCGTACGATCGCGGCGTCGAGATCTTCCTCGTCGAATACCTCGCTGCGGTTGACCATTTCGCCGTCGACCGTCAGGATTTGGACTCCCCGCCACTCGGCGTCGAAACCCTCTCGCGACGTCCCATGGGCCGACACAAATGAAAACTCCTCCGAGGTCGTCCAACCGATGCACTAACTCGATGTAGAGTGTTGGGGTTTTGGCCGAGGTCCCAGCCGACACGGATGTATTCGATACCTTGACCGGGCGCGAACGCTGCCCCACTGCGGTGGTCGATACTCACCGCATCTAATGTCGTCGCTGCGATTTCGCGCCGATTGTGCTCAACGAAAAGCCGGTGATTACCGACCAGGTGTCCGCATGGGCAGCCGCCTCGCCGGCGAGGTATCGGGCGTCGAGCTCGGCTAAGGCGGCGTCGAAATCGTCGGGGTCGAACACGACGATCGCCGCGATCTGATTGTGCGAGTCATTTTCGACGACACCCAGCACATCGTTGACGAACTCCCCGGACCCGCCTCCGCCACCCGAGATGCGCGTAAGGATGAGGCGCTCCCCACGGGCCGCGATCACTACGTCCGTCAAGTACCTTATCCCGACGTCCGCAGCGGCCTGCAGGTTTGCGATCTCGGCATCCCGACCGTGCCGGATCCCCGCGTTTGCGATCCGACGGCGATCGTCGACACAGAGGTCGTCGGCCAGGACCTTCGCGAGCTCATCCCAGTCGCGGGCCGCAAAGTGCGCCATATACCGCTCGGACACTTGGCTTGCCGCGTTTTCCAGCCGCGGCGCAGGCCGACTGAGTTGGTCGAACCGGCCAGCGCGGCGTCTAGGTCTGCCTCGTCGAAAATCTCGCAGCGGCTGACCATGTCGCCTTCGACCGCCATGATGTCGACGGTCCGCCACTCGGCGGCGAAGCCCTCGTCCGAGACTCCTTGCCCCACATCGGTCCAGACCGCTCCGAGGTCGCTCAGTCGATGCACAACCTCGACGTAGTTCCGGGTGGTTTGCTTGAGATCCCACCCCGCACTAAGGTATTCGACCAGATCACCGGGCGCGAACGCCGTCCCGAGGCGGTGGTCGATGGTTACGCAGTCCGGTGTGATCGGCGGCAGCTCCTGCCGGTTGAGCGCAGCGTGGCCGGCCATGATCCATGACCACATGTGCGCGTGGGCGGCCGCTTCGCCGGCAAGGTATCGCGCGTCGAGCTCGGCGATGGCGGAGTCGAAGTCGTCAAGGTCGAACACTACGATCGCCGAGATCTGGTTGTGCGAGTTGATTTCGGCGACGCCCAGCGCATCGCTCTGGAACTCCACGGACCCGTTATCGCGGCCCGAGGCGCGGGTGAGGATGAGGCGCTGCCCACGGGCTGCGATGACGACGGACGTCACGTACGTGAATCCGGCATCGGCGGCCGCCCGCATGTTTGCGATCTCGGCATCTCGACCGTGTCGCATGCCCGCGTTTACGGCCCGCCGGCGATCGTCGATAGAGATGTCGTCGGCCAGTACTTTCGCGAAAGCATCCCAGTCACGGGCCGCGAAGTGCGCGAAATAGCGCTCGACCGCTTGGCTTGCCGCGTTTTCCAGCCGTCGCGCCTGCGGGCGTAGCTCCTCGAAGCGGGCAAGGGCGGCGTCGACGGCGTCCTCTTCGTAAACCTCCACCTGCGGTCCGTCGGAAAGGAACAAAAAGGTTCGACCCCACTGCAATTCGTTCCCGTGTGCGTCGGTGCCTTCGATGACGAGAGTGGAGACCAGCCCGTGGGCGTCCAGCGCATATACGGCCTTCGTCCAATAGCGGGCATCGGGCACCAGTGTCCACAGCTCCTCGATCGCTCGCCCGTAGTTTTCCGCCGACCCGAACGGGACGCGCCGATGATCGGTAAACGCAAGCCGCCCAAGCATCGGCCCCGGCTTGTGACGATTGAGCTCCCCCACCGTGTCCATTACCGGCTGCAAGACGTTTGCGTGGG